>CAWBSN010000012.1:0-345368 GCA_963791445.1 uncultured Acidobacteriaceae bacterium | reverse complement strand
ATGCTGTGCCGTGAAAATGATTGGTCCCGGATTTCGTGACGATCGAGATCTGAGCCCCAGGCACACGCCCGAATTCAGGCGCATACGACGAGGTTTGGATGCGGAACTCCTGCATGGCATCTACCGAAACCAGTCCGTTGGTGCCGCCTTGAGCGGTAAATCCGGGGATCGCACCGGCCAAAGTCTCGCCGAGCCCGCTGATTGTCACACCAAAGTTCGCACTCACGCCATCCACCATGAAATAGTTCGCGTCGCTGCGCTGTCCATTCACGCTAAACTGCCCGTCCCCGAGATTTTGCGAGGTGAAGACCACCCCTGGCGCCAGTGCGATCAAGGGCTGGAAGCTGCGGCCGTTGAGCGGCATATTCTGCACGAACTGGTCGTCCACCACGGTACTGACCGACGCCGAATCGGTTTGTAGCAGGGAGGGGCCACCGTTACGATTTCTGACGCGGGACCAATCGCGAGCGTGAAATTCTCGTTGACGGCATCCTGCACATAGAGCTGAAAACTGGGATGGACGACGGTGCGAAAGCCTTCCTTCTGAACCGTCAGCCGATAGGTAGCCGGATGCAGATCGGGGATGACGTAGATCCCGTCCTCGTTGGTAGGAACGGCAGTCGAGACGTTGGTCTCCAGGTTGGTGATCTTGCATTCAGCGCCGACGATCACCGCGCCAGACAGATCGGTCACTCTGCCAGCAATGCGGGCGCTTTCAGTTTGTGCGAAGGCCATCGCAGCGCTCACAAGAAGAATTAGGGCGAGCACCGGGCACTTCATCACAACTCTCCGCTAGTGCGCGACAGGCCAACTAGTTCCACTCCTTGTTCTGGAGCAAAGAAGAATATCCTTGTGCGTGGGTTTGATTCAAGCCGTCAACAACGAGTGCGGGGAGTTCCTAGGAACCACTGTTAGAAATGACAGTGGACAAAAATCCGTATCCCGAGAAGGAATTTAGGTTCCAAATCAGACGGGAGCACATTCCAGTGCGGCGGCCATAGTCGGTGGACTGTACATTGGTGCGCAATCGTCGGGGAGGGCGCCGATCCTTCGTCCCAGATTGGCGCCTGGAGTGGATCGCTGGTGCTCGAGTTGCTTGCCGTGGCGGCTTTATTGCGGCGCTTCCTTCGCTGTTCCATCAACTGGCGCACAGCCGGCTGCTGCACGCGGTGGCCCCGGGCTCTGTTGACATCTCTCTGGGTGCCTCGGAGTTGCCGCCGATGGTAGGCGATCTTCCCATTCATGCTCTACCAGCTCGCCGGCTTCGGCACCCTGCATTACATCGTGCCGAGGCCCGTAAACTGGGCCATCAACATCGGCATCTTCGGCTTGATCGTCGCCAGCTATGTCGCCAATCGCGAGGGCGCGTACAACATGGAAGGGGTTCGCCTCGCTTCTCGTTGTTGCCATGGCGCTTACCGTGTTCTACGGCGTGTTCAAACTGAGGCAGATGCAGACGACCTACGACGCGCAGTGCCCGCCGAAGCCTCAAAAGTAGCCATTCTAAGCGCTCGGAACCCGAGTAATCGCCTCTTGTCATGAGTGACAGTTGGCGGAGTATCGCACTCGTGGTCGAATTCAGACCAAGGGTTGTCAATGGAATCGAGGACCCAAGATTCCAGAAGGTTAGGAAATGAAATCCGTGTAGCGAGTCTCACCACATCGCTGTTCGTAACACTGATTATTTTCGGTCGCTCCGCAACTCCTGGACCGTCCGCACCGTCTGCGCCATCCGGCTCCGCCGCCCCTCCCGCGGGCGAAGCAGTCTCTAGCGTCGGCGCCGACCCACTGCCTTCCTGGAACGATGGTCCGGCTAAACAGGCGATCATCAACTTTGCCAAGACTACGACCGATAAGGCGAGCACGCAATTCGTGGCGCCAGAGGACCGTATTGCTACGTTTGACCAAGACGGTACGCTGTGGGTTGAGCATCCCACGTAGTCGCAGCTGGTCTTTCCTCGGAACGTTACTCTGCTTTTGCGTCCCAACATCCCGAATGGAGTACAAAGCCTCTTTTCCACGGAAAGCTCATCAGCGACGCCGACGCGATGTCGAAGTACAGCGGGGATGAGTTTGACGCGATCGACCAGGCGACCCAAATCGTTATGCCAGTGGATGAATTCGACGCTCTCGCGAGGAACTGGATGGCGACGGCGAAGCATCCTCGATTCGACAAACTTTATCCGGAGTTAGTGTACGAACCGATGTTGGAGGTAATGCAGTATGTGCGTGCCAACGGCTACCGAACATACATTGTCACAGGCGGCGGTCAGATATTCGTCCGCGCATACTCGCAGCAGGTATATGGCGTCCCGCCTGAACAGGTCATAGGGTCGGGCTCTGAAGACCCAATACCAATACGACAAGAATGGGAACCTCGTACTGTTGCGGACAAAGAGTATTTTGCTGAACAACAACAACGCCGGTAAGGCCGAGGATATTTACCTTTTTATTGGCAAGCGCCCGCACGCCGCATTTGGCAACTCTACTGGCGACCAACAAATGCTGGAGTACGCTCAGGGGGCGGCGGAGCCTCATTGGAAATGCTGATTCTGCACGACGACGCGCAGCGGGAGTATGCCTACGGGCCAGCCCAGGGGTTGCCTGATACCCATTTCGGTAAATTCACTCAGGCGTTGTATGACGAGGCTAAGGCGAAAGGCTGGACTGTGATCAGCATGAAAAGCGACTGGAAGCAGATTTTTGCATGGGAGAAGTGAGTCGAAACCGTTGTGCGGCTTTCTTAACTGTCGCACAATCGCGATTACACTCACCCTCGTTCAGTTTGGTTTGATTCAAGGCTGTCGTGCAGCGATATCAGCTTCGGATCACATTCAAATAGTCGGCGGCGGATTTGAGCGCTTGCTCGGCGTCATGATGAGAAACAAGTCCGGTGTCGTTATAAAGGGCGATGTTGCGCTTCCGGCGGAGACGATCAAAGGTAGCCAGCAGACCGGCGTGTTTCTTGTCGATACGCCCCGCAAGTGGTGACGGACCGTCTGGTTTGTGAAGTAATAAGCCAGCAGTGCTGGCGCGCTTTGGAGCGAAGGTCAAGCAGTGTGGGGAAGAGACCGCAAATGTGGTAATAGATGACAACGATAAGATGAGGAGCTTGTTCGCCAATGTCGAGGTGAACCGCTTGGTTGCGGGCTTTCTGTGCCTGTTCTTGAACCCATTATTTCAACCCACGATTGCAATGCCTCGCACGACTTTTCAAGGACTTAGGCGGCCACCCAGAATCACGTAAGTCGTTCAAACTACAACATACACAAGCCCTGAAAAGGCTGGCGTCGGCGGTTCAACTCCGTCCCTGGCCACCATATTTTCAATGGTTTAGCAAACCAATTCGAAATTTCACACCTGTGATTTCGCACCTGTGGTCTCTCATAGCTCGTAACTTCCCAATTGCTGGCCACGCAGGACATCAACGGAGCCGATGACCGCTTCGTCCCTCAGTCCGTCTGGTCGCCAGCCCGCGTATCGGAGCGCCCGCAACCTCAGGATCCGAGGTTGACGGGTGCTTCGACGCTGTTACGATACTCACGACTGCACGACAACCGCGGGCTCTGGAGATTAAATATGCGTTATGCCTACATGTTGCTGGCTTCTCTTTTCGTCTGCGTGAGTTTAACCGCGCAATCGAGGCCCTCTTCCTCAACGAAAATCGGGACCTCGGCCGTCTGGCAGTTGCCCGCGCAGTTCGTGACCACCGCGCACGCGGCTTGCGAGCGGTCTTCGGGTTCCAACTATGCCGAGTGCATGATTGGCCAGATGGCGAAAGCCGGCGCTCCAGCAGACGCAGTGCAGTTCACGCGCGAACTTTACGAGCAAAGTCACGGCGAGTTTGGCGTCATGACCGGATTTCAGAATGAGGGGCCGGTTGCCTTCGCTTGGATCACATATCCCTTGCGAGCCAACACGAACTACGGTCTTCTGCTGCTGAATGGGCAGCCGCGCATCGTCAACGTTGAGGATCTCAAGCTGCTTGACGTCAAAGCCATGAAGCAGAGTTCGCAGTACCGAGGATCTTAAAGCGCAGTTTCCGAAGGTCGATGTTTGGCCGGGAGATCGGGACGGAAAGACATGGCCCAACTCGCAAGTCGGACCCGATGGTGGAGCGCAGTTCACGGTTGCCTATCCGTTAATTAATGGATGCCACGCCTGCGCCCGCGCCGGAGCTGCCATTTTCACCTGGAATTTCGACGCGAAAGGAAAGTTTCTTGGAACTTCATTCCAGGGAATGATCGACCCGCCGCTCCAGTAGCGGTCAGACGCTCCTCCTCGCAGCGTAACGCGTCCTAACTACCGACACTCGCGAAATTCTCGTGAATTTCCGAGTCGGGATTTGCTCGTGAATCTCCGAAGTTGTATTTTTTCAGTGAGTTAGGTTTGGCCCGGCGCTTGGCATTAGGAAATGGCGAGCGGTGCGCAGGCCATAAGGAGATGAGACGTGTCCAGAACTTTGAAAAGGACGTTGACGATTCCAGCGGCTGGTAGAGCAATTCTCATACCTGTTCTCCTAACTGCGGCGTGTTGTGCACAGACGGTGACGAACCCCGGATGGCCTGTTTTGGAAGCTGGTTTGGCGCAGAAGAGCGCCGGAGAAAGGCTCGCGGCGGTGCGCGTTTTGGGCCTCATCCCCGACGATCCTCACGCCGTTGAGCTGGCCGAGACCGCGTTGAAAGACAAGAACAGCTCAATCCGGGCGGCGGCGGCAACCTCGTTGGGCCAGATGCACGGGTCTGCATCGATTGCCAGCTTGAAGGAAGCCCTCAACGACAAGAACCTATCGGTTGTGTTGGCGGCCGCACGCGCGTTGGGCTTGCTGAAAGACGGGGCCTGCTACGACGTCTACTACGAGGTTTACACCGGCGAGCGAAAGAACAACACGAGCATGATCGCCCAAGAGATGCAAATCTTCCACAACCCGCAACAGTTGGCGATGATGGGATTCAACGAAGGAATCGGATTCGCCCCATTTGCCGGCATTCCCTGGGAAGCCCTGCAGACGATTATGAAAGATCGGAAGAGCGGAACGGCGGCAAAGGCCGTCCTGATTTCCGCCCTCGCAACCGACCCGGAGCCGCGCACCAGCAGATTGCTGCTGACTACCACCCGGAACCGGAACTGGGTGTTGCGGGTTGCCGCGTTACAAGCCATCGCCAAGCGTGGAGACTCCACTCTCGCGGAGGAACTCGAGCCCAGGCTCTCCGACTCTCGACGTGAAGTGAGACTTGCAGCGGCCGCCACGCTTATTCATCTGGATGATCTTGTCAAGGTCCACACGGCCACGGGAGAGAAGATTGCCCAGGAAGGGTTTCCTGTAAATGTGAGAGAAACTCGGTTGGCGACCGCTACAATGGAAACCACGAAGTGAGCGCATGGCATGTTCAGCCTGATTCGACAACTCGTCCGGCCATATCGTGGAACACTTTTGATCATCCTGATTGCCATGATCGTGGAGACCGCGATGAGCCTGGCCGCACCCTGGCCTCTGAAAGTCATCATCGACAACGTAGCGGGTGGCCATCGACTGCCCTTGTGGCTAAGGGAGGCATTAGGACCCGCACTCGCCAACGAGAGCAAGATGCGAATCGCGTTGTTCGCAGGCATCGCCGTAGTTCTCATTGCCGCCATCGGTGCGATCGCCGGTTACATCGATAGTTACTTCACCGAAAGCGCAGGCCAGTACGTCGCCCATGACCTTCGCGTGCGGACATTCCACCATCTTCAGCGCCTGTCACTCGGCTATTACGATACGCACCAGATTGGCGCCCTGCTGAGCACCATCACGACGGATGTTCAGACCATTCAGAATTTCGCCTCGTCATCGATCCTTGGCATCCTGGTCGATACGCTGACGCTCGTCGGCATGCTGGCCCTCATGTTCTGGATGAATTGGCGGTTCACTCTGATTGTGCTGGCGGTTACGCCGCTTCTGCTGTACCTCGTGTTCCACTTCAAGAAGGCGATCAAAAAGGCGACGCAAGCGGTCAGAAACGAGCAGGCAAGCACCGTCACGGTTGTCCAGCAAGCACTGGAATCTATGCCGGTGATAAAGGCATTTGACGGGCAGAAAATCGAGGAAGAGCAACTGATCAATGTAAGCAGCGCCACAGTTAAGGCTGCGCTCGGCGCGCGGCGCGTCAAGTCTCTGGTGACACCGATTGCATCCGCCGCGGTTGCGCTGTGCACTGCGATTGTCATGTGGCAGGGGGCGTATCTGATTCTGGCGGGGATCATGACGATTGGCGCGCTGACGGTGTATCTCTCGTACCTCACAAAGTTCTTCAAGCCGGTAAAGGATCTGGCCACCACTACTAACGCAGTCGCTCAGGCAGCCGTCGCGGTGGAACGCATCCGCGCTGTTCTTGAGGCCGACGCCATCATCCCTGAGCACGAAGATGCGATCGAACCGCGCAACATCCAGGGCGAGATCGTCTTCCAAAACGTCGCCTTTGCTTATCCCGACAACCCTCGCGTGCTGAAGGATGTCACGTTCAGCGTCAAGCCGGGGCAACGAGTGGGAATTGTCGGGCCCACCGGCGGCGGGAAGTCTACAATCGTGAGCCTGATTCCGCGGTTCTATGACGTGATGGCCGGGAAAGTCATCATCGACGGGCACGACGTGCGCGAGTACAAACTTCATCCCCTGCGTGATCACATTGGCTATGTCTTGCAGGATACGGTGCTGTTTCGTGGGACCATTCTTGAGAACATCGCCTTCGGCCGGCCCAGCGCCACCCACTCCGAGATCGTCGAGGCCGCCCGCCTCGCCAATGCTGACGAATTTATCGCCCGCATGCCCCACGGATACGACACAGTGGTCGGGGAACGCGGCTTGACCCTCTCTGGAGGCCAGCGACAGCGCATCGGCATCGCCCGCGTGATTGTGCGGAACAATCCGATCCTTCTTCTCGACGAGCCGACCGCTGCTCTAGACGCTGAGTCGGAGAAGTTGGTGATGGATGCACTGGAGCGGCTCGTGAAGGGGCGTACAGTCCTTATCATCGCGCATCGACTGGCGACGATTCGCAATGCCGACCAGATCGTTGTGATTTCAGAAGGCGTGGTCGCCGAAAACGGTACCCACGAACAGTTAGTCGACAGGAATGGCATTTACGCGACGTTGTACCGCACGCAGTTTGCAACCGGCGCGGCAAAAGATGGTTCGCAGTTGACCCTGGTTCCGTTGGCAACTCTCGCGTAGTAAGAAGGAGAAAAGATGTCACGATATCTGGTTGTTTTGCCTGATGATTCGATTCGTCCACTTCTCGACGCGATTGATCACGCGACAACTTCTCTGCGAATCAAAATGTTCGTCTTTTCCGATTCGCGTATTTTGGGGTCGGTGATCAAGGCACACCGCCGCGGTGTCCAGGTGCGCATCATGCTGAATCCGACCCGGCGCAACGGCCAGACAGAGAACCAGGAATGCCGCAAGCTGCTTTCAGACGCCGGCATTGAGGTGATCGACAGCACGCCGGCCTTCGAAATAACCCACGAGAAGTCGATGGTGGTCGACGAAAAATCGGCCTGGATCATGTCGCTCAACCTGGAGACGAAGAACCTGACCGAAACACGCGACTACGCCGTCGTCACCTCGCACGCGCATGAAGTGCGCGAGATCGTCGAGTGTTTTGAAGCGGATTGGGCTCGGCATCCTTTCAATCCTGGAGAACATTCACACATGATCTGGTGCGTGGGAAATGCGCGGGAGCGGATTTCTCAATTTATCGATGAAGCCAAGCACTCGCTGTGGGTGCAGAACGAGCGCTACCAGGATCCAATGATCATTGAACACCTGGTCCGGGCCAGTCGCCGCGGGGTCAAAGTGCACATCATGGCGCGTTCACCCCACACTTTGAAGGAAGAGAAGCTCACTGAAGGCGTTGCCGGACTGCGCATCCTCGATGACGTTGGGATAAAGGTCCACAAGGTACACGGCTTGAAGCTCCACGCCAAGCTGATGTTTGCGGACGGAGCACGAGCCATCGTGGGTTCGATCAACCTGGCGCCCGGCAGCTTCAACAGCCGGCGGGAACTCGCCATCGAGGTCCGGGACAAGGAAGTTGTCGACCGCGTCCACAAGGTCGTCCACTACGACTGGAAGAACTCCCGGCCCATGGATCTCTCCGACAACGGGTTACTGGAGGATCTGGGCGAACGGGGCGCCGAGATCGTTTCTGGCGTCTAGCCGACAAGAAATCCAAAGTAGCTTACGGGACCTTAGTCCATAATAAGTTTCGATCGATAACGCCTGACGATTGGGCGCTGAGGCCGGAGCGCACGCATCTTGGCGTACCGCCTGCGAGACAGGACAAGGGGGCAAGGCCGGTTGACCGATACCGCTGAAAAGAACTTGACGGCGCGGGGCTCATCGAGCTTGTGGCGACCCCTGCGTGTGTCGACCTTCCGCAATCTGTTGGTCGCAGATGTGGTTTCCGATATCGGCACTTTCATGCAGAACGTTGGGGCTGCATGGTTGATGGTGTCACTCGGCGCCGGGCCGATTTACGTCGCGCTCACCCAAACTGCTGCTTCGCTACCGTACCTTCTACTGGCCCTTCCGGCGGGCTCTGCCGGCGATATCTTCGACCGCCGCAAACTGGTTCTGGCCACCGAGTCGTGGATGATGGGCGTAGCCCTGCTCCTCGCGGTGCTTGACCATCGCTGGTTTCATGTCGCCGTGGCTGCTGCTGGTATTGACGTTTGCGCTCTCCGCCGGAGATGCGTTCGAAACAGCCGACGTGGCGAGCAATTCTGCCTGAACTGGTGCCCAAGGACGACCTTGCAGCAGCGTCTGCGCTTAACGGGATCGAATTCAATCTCGCCCGGGCGGTTGGGCCTGCACTCGCGGGCGTAGTCATAGCCGCTGCAGGCGTCGCCACCGCATTTGTCGCGAACTTCGTGTCGTTTTTCGGCGTCATTCTGGTGGTTGCAAGGTGGAAGAGGCCGATTCGCAAGCGGACCGCGCCACCGGAAACGTTGACGGGAGCGACTGTCGCCGCCATTCGCTATGTCCGCCACTCGCCCACGATCCTCACCGTGGTGGTTCGGACCGGCATAGTAATGTTCTTCTCCAGCGCGCTCTTTGCCTTACTGCCGACTGTTGCCCGGAGCGTGAATCAGACCGCAATCGGATACGGGATCTCTGCTCGGATGCTTTGGAGCGGGGGCAATTGGCGGCGCATTGATCATGCAGTCAGCCCGCGCCAGATGGTCCACGGAAGTCATTGTTTCGACTGCGAGTGCTGATTTTGGGGTTGGTGATCGTAGCGATCAGTGGCTTGCACAGATTGATCACACTTGCTCCTGTGATGCTGGTTGGCGGTGCGGCCTGGGTAACTTTCATTTCCCTGATCAGCGCTCTGGTGCAGAACCTGGCCCCGGACTGGGTACGAGCGCGAGTGCTTGCGATCTTCATCCTGGTCTATCAGGGGAGCTTCGCTCTGGGGAGCGCAGCCTGGGGCGCAGTAGCCCAACGAGCAGGCATCCGAATCGCTCTTGTTTGTGCCGGAGTTGGAACCATCGGGAGTCTGATGTTCGTGCTCTTCGCAAAACTTCCTGATTCGACCGCGGATCTGAGTCCATGGAACCACTGGCGCATGCCGGTGGTCGTCAAAGAGGCTACCGCCGACCTTCAGCGGGGACCGGTGTTGGTTACGGTCGAATACGCGGTCATTCCAGAACGCGAGGCGGAGTTCGTGGAGGCGATCCATCAATATGGTCGCATACGACGTCGCGATGGCGCGTATCGGTGGGGGATCTTTCGTGATACTGAAGTCGCGGATCGCTATCTGGAGATATTTCTGGTGAATTCGTGGGCAGAACATCTGCGTCAACACGAGCGGCAGACCCAAGCGGACCGCGAATTGGAGCAGACGCCTATCCAGCTACGTCGCCGGCGACCCGAAGGTACGTCATCTGATCTACGCGAATTCGATAGAAGCGTAGTTAGAGTGAATTGAAGTTCGTGCGGCTAAGCTGAAAGCGAATTTATGCGAGGTTATGCCAAGAATCCGAATGGTGGGTTGAGGAGTCTAATGCACCATGCGCGTACGAAGAGAATTAATCGGTTTCATCGCGGTCATTCAGTCCGTTCTTTTCCTGACCCATTATCTCCTCTATGAGACGTGGACTTTTTCTCCCACAGGGAGTGAAACTCCCGGCGCGTTCTGGATCAAACTCGTCCTCGGGCTTTTGTCAGTGAGCTTTGTTACTGCCTCAGTGCTTGCCTTTCGCTATACGAATGCCGCTCTCCGCGCGTTTTATAGGGCTGCTGCGGTCTGGATGGGTCTGGTGAGCTTCCTCTTTCTCGCCGCGGTTTCTTCCTGGATCATTTTCGGAATTGCGCGGCTGGCGGGGCTGAACCTGAACTTTCATCGGACCGTGGAGTTGCTCTTCGGCACTGCGGCAATCGCCGGACTCTACGGGGTGTTCAACGCTGGCTGGACACGAATCACACGAACTACGGTGCGGCTCGCGAACCTGCCGGTGGCGTGGCGCGGGCGAACGGCGGCGTTGATCAGCGATGTACACCTTGGACATGTGCGAAACGGCAGTTTCCTGCGGCGCCTGGTGGCGAAGATCTTGAGGGAAAAACCAGACGCGATTTTTGTTGCGGGTGATCTGTACGATGGGACGGCCATTGACGCGGGGCGAGCAGCGGAACCACTAAACGAACTCATCGCGCCACGCGGGGTTTATTTCGTCGCGGGAAATCATGAACAATTCGGGGACGACAGCAAATACCTGAAGGCCATTGCCGCGGCCGGCGTGCGTGTGCTCAGCAATGAGAAGGTGGAAGTAGACGGTTTGCAGATTATCGGCGTTCCTTACCGGAATGCGACGCAGAATGGGCAGCTCGCGTCGGTGCTGCACAACATTGGCGTGGATCGCGACCGCGCGAGTATTCTATTGACGCATGCGCCTGACCATCCGGAGATCGCGGAGGCGGCCGGGGTCTCTCTGCAGCTTTCCGGGCATACGCACCTTGGCCAGTTCTTGCCCTGGAGTTGGATGGCGCGGCGGATTTACCGGCAGTTTGTGTATGGCTTAAGCCGGATCGGGAAAATGCAGGTTTTCACTTCGAGCGGAGCCGGAACCTGGGGACCGCCGCTGCGGCTGGGCTCGAATCCTGAGATCGTGATGCTCGAATTCCAGAAAGGCTAGAGTCAAGTCGGTAATTTGATTCGAGGGCGCATAACGAGTAACAGTCCGGCACGCGCATGGGACTCAGCGTGTTCGTTACGATGCGTGCCCAAAGTCAAGCGTTGAGACTTGGCCAACGGTTCCGTGTTCGGGGTTGGTGCCCGGCTCACCGCTCACCGCTTCTGGTACGGGTGGAAGATGTAGTCCTTCGCTTTCACAGGCGTATGGCACGCGAATCCGCAGTCGGAGAGGCTTTTGGGATCGGCCGCGAACTTGTCCGATGCGGCATCGTAGTTGAACACTGCGTATCCCCACCCGCCGCTTTTCGCAAATCTCTTGCTGTCTTTTTCCATGACAAAGACCTGGGAAAAGACGTCTGGCACCTCCACCACGAAAGGGGCCTCGGTGCTCTTCTTATGCTTCCACTGGAGCTTCACGATCATGGAGCCATCCGGGAAAAGCTGGCCGTTGCCCGGAACGCCGGACTTGAACGCATTGATCATCTTCGGATTGGCGACGATCACTTTGAGTATTTCGTCGGTCCGGGCGGAGGAGACGTCAGCCCAATCCTCGTATCCCCTGAAGTCAGAGAACGCGATTCCGCTTGGCGACTTCAGTGAGTACTTATCCTGGTTTTGGCCTTGCGCGAAAAGGCCGATGGCAGCGAGAACGGCGAGCACTGCCACGGGCGTCGCAACAATGGTAAGGCGGGCGATCCGGCCCACGCCCGTGCGTGCTTCCATCTCCTGTTCTTGTTGTTCTTGCGCCCCAGATTTCGTCACAAGTTCAGACATCGAGTGTTCTCCTCAAAAAAAGTTTTCCAACCCCGATCTAACGTACGTCTGGAACGGCTCCGATTAAACCAAACAGGGCGACTTAACCAATGGTACACTCCGGTTTTGCAAAAGTATTTAGCTTCTTTTCAATTGAGAGCCGATTATGAACGATCTACAAACGAAGGGGCACGATTCTGGAGTGCGAGATCAGGAGATCCGTGCGGCACTGGATCAGCATTGGGCGGCGTCCGATGCCAACGATTTTGTAACGGAGCACCTCATCTATCGCGAGGACGCGGTGCTCGATTACCCGCAGTCAGGCGAGCGAACCCGCGGTCGAAGCAACATACAAGGCCAACGCGCCAGTCAGCCGAGCAAGAAGCGGTTTACTGTACAACGAATCATTGGGGGCGGTGACCTTTGGGTCACCGAACTCATCCTGACCTATGACGGCAAGCCGAGCTACACCGTAAGCATCATGGAGTTCACGGGCGACAAGGTTGCGCGGGAAACACAGTACTTTGCGGACCCATTCGCGGCTCCCGCATTTCGCGCGAAGTGGGTCGAACGGATGGACATGTAATCCCGAGCTGCGGGAATCGGCCAACGATACCGCCACGGGAGGGGACAAGAGATGGATTGGAGACGGTTGGTCCAGTTCGCGCTGCAAGGTAGCGGTGATTTGGAACAATATGCCATCCTGCTGGTACGCGTTTCGATCGGGCTGTTCTTCACTATTTCCGGGGCGAACAAGTTGTTTGTCGCCGGTGGCACGAAACCTGTTTACGACACGCTGGTTAAGGCCAAAGTCCCGTTTCCGCGCCAGACGGCTTATTTCGTGGCCAGCGTCGAGTTTGTTTGCGGATCGCTGGTGACTGCGGGATTTCTTTCGAGCCCGGCCTGCGTGGCTTTATTGATCGATATGACTGTCGCCACCCTGACCAGTTCGCTTTCCACCCTGCCTAAGGGACTTTCGCCTCTCAACTGGCTTGACGACTTCCTCTACCTTCCGGAAGTCCTGTATGTGCTCTTCTTTATCTGGCTGATCTTCTCTGGTCCGGGAAAGTTCAGTGTCGATTACTGGCTCGCCGGAATGTTATTGAGGTGATTGATCGACGAAGCAGGAGGTTAAGGTTTCAGAGTTTCAAGGTTTCAGAACCTGCGAGCACGCACTCGCCACCCCACAGTTTTTGGTTTTTCGAAACTTTGAAACTTTGAAACCTCTACTAGAGGTTTTCAGCCGCGCCCGCGCCTACGCTTCTGCATCATTTGATCCTTGCCGGGAGTTTGTTAATTACCGTCGCGCCGGCCTTGCTCACGACTTCGTCCTGGGAATCCGTGCCTCCCGAGCAGCCGATTGCGCCGATGATCACGCCCTGGTCGATCAGTGGAATACCGCCGCGAGAGGCAATGATTCCATCGAACGCGAGCAGGTAGTTGAGATGCATGAGCTGGATGCCATCCTCGAAGACCTTCGTTGGGCGGCGGAAGGTCGCCGAAGCTCGCGCCTTGTGTTGGGCAATCTGAATGGAGGCAAGCATCGCGCCATCCATTCGTTGGAAGGCGACCAAGTTACCGCCGGAATCGCTTACCGCTATGTTCATTTTCCAATTCCGTTTCCTGGCCTCTGCTACAGCGGCTTGAATTACGGCCTGGGCTTGCTCAAGCGATATCGGAGGTCCATAGGGCACATCGAATGGTATTTCGGCTGGAATGAGATCAAGAGGATTAGGGTGCGATGCTTCATTCGCGATTTCTGCTGTGTTGCTTGACATAAGTTTCCTCCGAAAAGCTACAAAGTTATCTTCAAAGATGTCTTCGAGATGCAGATTCTGATCGAACCGGCAGCATGACGCTATCAAAGCAGAAGAGTGGGCTTTAAACAATCAGACGATGGTATCGGTTGTGTCTTTGTGCGGCTGGTCTTCGAAAATTAACTAGTGTAGGAGCGATTCCCAGTTGGCTGGTACCTTTCCCGCTGGTCCAGGTGCAGGCTGACTTGCGGGATGCGCGTGCGGCGGAAGCAATTCCACGCCTTTGATCATCGCCTGCTTGTCGTAATCGTAAAACCAGTCCTCACCGGGCTCGAAACTGGCAATGATCGGATGCCCTGTCGCCGCCGCATGCTTTGACGCGTGCTGGCTCGGAGAACTGTCACAGCATCCGATGTGCCCACACTCCGCACACCGACGGAGATGAAACCACCAACCCTTCGGCGACGCCAGGCATTCTACACATCCGTCGCCGCTTGGTTTCGAAGCGGGATTGATTCCTCGGAGAGCCTTTTTCACTTCCGATTCTCCTTTTGCGACCTCTGTTCAGAAATAATGTCACGCCACCAGCAAGATCTTCCCGACGCCACCCTTTTCTGCTTCTGCTTGAGCCTCGGCGGCTTCACTGAGTGGCAATTTCTCGCTAATAGGGATAACCAGCTTTCCATCTCGCACCGCTTCGGCCATGAACTCGAGCGTTTTCCTGTCGAATTTCGAGAATACGTGAACTAGCTTTACAGACGCATACTTCGCGGCGTTCTGCGGCGCCTCGACAACCGATGCATAGACTCCTCCGAGCTTGACCTTGGCGATCAGCTTTTCGGCGGTTCTTCCGCCCACCGTATCGGCCACAGCATCAAGCGGCGGAAGATTCGCAACTGCGGTGTCGTCGTCGGTTGCGACCGCCTGATCCGCACCGACAGTCTTCATCTCATCGATCTGCCTCTTCAAAACCCCCGCGATCACAGTCGCGCCGCGTTGCTTCGCGGTGAATACCGCCGAACGTCCGACATTTCCTGCAGCACCTACAACCAGAACCGTCTGGCCCGTTTTGATTCCCGTGGCGGACATAAGCTGGTTGCCGGTCACAGTCGCCAGCGGCAGCGCCGCGGCCTGAACTAAATCGAGCCCCTTGGGGACTTTCGCCAACACATCTGCCTTCACAACACAAAGTTCGGCGTAAGTATTGTCCGCCATGGCGAATACCTGGTCGCCGACGGAAAAGTCTCCCACTCCCGGCCCAATCTTAACCACAGTCCCCGCTACATCGACTCCTATGAGGCCCGGGAACTTGAGCGGATAAAAATCCTTGGTCAATCCAGCGCGACGTTTGTAATCGATCGGATTCACGCTCGCGGCAGCGACCCGCACCAGCACCTCGCCCGGACCCGGAGCCGGGTCAGGATAGTCCTCGAACTTCAGTACTTCCGGACCGCCATATTGGTGGACAACGATTGCTTTCATGATTCACCTCCGAAGGTGGACAGATAAGGATAAACGAACCGGCTGGATGAAGAAAACCCTCATCCGATCGAAGCGGGTGCGATGGAGCGATTACACCCGAGGTGCTTTCGTCGAAGCAATTGGACGATGGTATTGGCGATACCTTGGTATCGGGGCCCGTAGAATAGAGTACGTAGCACTCTTTGGCCATATGCCCAATCCATCCTTGGTGGTGATCGATACGTTCGTCTAATAGATTTTGCGATCGTGATTCTGGCCTAATCAAAGGTGAGGCTAGAATGGGGAGAAAATATGTCAACTCTGCGTGCGTTTCCGAGCAGTGAACCGATCAGCGGCGCCAGCGCCGAGAAAGTAGATATGAAGTTCGAGGTGGTCGTCATTCCGGTCGCGGACGTTGACCGCTCGAAAGAGTTCTACACCAAACTCGGGTGGCGGCTCGACGCCGACTTTCCGTTTAGTAACGGCTTCCGGATTGTTCAGTTCACGCCGCCCGGCTCAGGGTGCTCGGTTCAGTTTGGCACAAAGATTACGGCCGCTTCGCCAGGATCGGCCCAAGGCCTCTACCTTAGCGTCTCCGATGTTGAGGCAGCGCGGAAGGATCTTGTCGCTCGCGGTATTGAGGTGAGTGACGTGTTCCACCCTGGCACACCGGGCGCTCAGTTCCAGAGCGACGGCAGCGGTCGCATCGGCGGCCCAGCACCCGAGCGTGCCACGTACAACTCGTTCGCTACGTTTCGTGATCCCGACGGCAATGGATGGCTGTTTCAGGAAATCACAACCCGGCTGCCCGGCCGTGGACTCGGTACTTTGGACGTCGCGACGCTGGCTGGTCTCTTGCAGGAGGCTGAGAAGCATCACAGCGAGTACGAACCCACCGCTCCGAAGCACAACTGGTGGGACTGGTACGCCGCCTACATTGCCGGGCGTCAGGACGGCAAGACGCCCGAAGAGGCAGCCAAAGACGGCAAGCTCCACATAGAGGGAGCGCGTTGACCACTACGATGGCACCGGGAAATTGCACGTTGCATTCATTCTATTTCCAATAATCAACACAGTGCGGGACTCTCACTTCGGGTGAAGTGCCGAATTAATGGCCTCAAGTAGGGCCGTGTCGCTGAATGGCTTGAACAGGCACTCTATCGCTCCCTGTTCGAGTACTTGCGGGCGAACCGTCTCTTCTCGTTGACCGGTTATGAAGACAATTGGAATCTCTCGCCGGCGAAGCTTTAGTTCGCGCTGAAGCTCCGGTCCGGTCATTCCCGGCATGGCAACGTCGAGGATGAGGCAACGGGTCCGGTCGACGCAGTCGGACGCAAGGAACTCTGCCGCGGATGAGAATGCACAGGCTGCAAGGCCAAATTCGCCAAGGAGGTCGGGCAGTGATTCGCGGACAGACTCGTCGTCATCAACGACACATACTAGTGGACGCTCCTTGGGACGCCTTTCCCGGGGCAATTCCATGACATAACAATGCGCCTCGTGTGGGAGGGCGTCCATTGGACCTTGGTATCGGTCTTGCCTCTGAGATCAGTTGTGGGTGAGTGACCGCGATGGATATCTCACGCCGCATCCGACACGGAAGGTATGCGACTGGCGCGAGTACTGTCGCTCGTCAAACCCTCTGGTCTGCAGGGGATAGAAAACGAAAATGTAACTCCCGGACCGTTGTTTGGCATCGCCCACAGGCGACCATGATGACTCTCAATGATGGAGCGACTGACGGAGAGCCCGATTCCCATGCCGTCATTTTTGGTGGTGTAGAAAGACTCGAAGAGTCGGTCCGCAGACTGAGGGGCAAATCCGACTCCTGCATCCGTCACTGCCAGACGCACACGATCGCCTTCGTCTCTTTCGGTTCTGATCAGCAACTGCCGCGGACGATCGTCAACCGCACTCATCGCGTCGGAAGCATTCCGGAGCAGGTTCAAGATGACCTGCTGCAACTGCACACGATTGCCCGCGACAAGAGGCAGGCCGCCGGCGAGTTCCTGCTGCACGAGAACGCGATGGTCCTGAAGCTCGCTCAGGGACAGTGCAAGCACCTCTCGCGTAGCTTCGTTCAGGTCGACCGATTCGATTGCGGGATCCTTCTTGCCGTAGAGTGCGCGCAATCGAGTGATTACCTCAGAAGCACGGTTGCCATCGCGAATCGTGCGCCGTGCGGTCTCGCGAGCGCCATCCACGTTGGGAGGATCGGCGGCCAGCATCCGCAGGCAGGTGCCGGCGTTGGTGATGATTCCCGACAGGGGCTGGTTAACTTCATGCGCGATCGACGCCGTCAAAACTCCAAGACTCGTCATCCCCGCTACGCGTGCGAGTTCCGATCGAGCCTTGCTCAGCGCATCTGCTGAGAGCCGGCGCTGTGTCACATCCTGCACAGCCCCGATATACTCCAGCCGCCCATCTCTGCCGCGGGTCGCATGAGCGACCATGGTTACGTATTTGACCGAGCGGTTCGGCATCAGCAGGCGGTGCTCGTAGTTCATGTCGCTGCCGTCGCGCCTCGCCCGTTCCGCCATTTCACGCAATAACTGAATATCATCGGGGTGAACTCGAGAAAAAATTCGCTCGACAGTCAGAGGCGTGTCCTCATCAAACTCGAAGATATGGTAGAGCTGCTCCGACCAGGTAATTTCGTCAGTTTCCACGCGCCAGGAGAAGCTTCCGACTCGAGCAAGATGCTGGCCTTCGGCGAGAAATGCCTCACTTCGCCGCAGGTTCTCCTCCGCCTGTTTGCGTTCTGTAATGTCTTCCGACAGGGCCATAAGGAATCTGGGCACGCGCTCTGTTCCCGGCACCATAGAAACATTATTGCGAACCCATATGAGGCTGCCGTTCTTCCGCCGATATTGCTTCTCGATCTGAAACTGCTGGCGCTTTGCCGCCAATAGCTCCCCGATGAGGGTCTGGTTCAGTCCGAGATCCTCTTCATAAGTGACGTCGAAGAAAGAGAGCTTTCGCAATTCCTCCTCGGTGTAACCCAACATTTCCTCGTACACCGGATTTGCGGCAAGAAATCGGCCGTTCAGGTCGGTGAGCGCAACCCCGATGGCCGAGTTCTCGAAAACGGAGCGCCACCGTTCCTCGGCTGCGGCAAGCTGAGCAGTTCGTTGCGCTACTTGCCGATTGAGTTCGGCAGCGAGACGCTTTTGTTGCCTCCGGAGCCGTGCCTCCTGCAGTCCGATGGAGGCCTGATTCGCCGCTACGCTCAGAAGAAGGGCCTCCGTTTGCCGGGGAAAGTCCGCTCGCTGAGCCGCCGCCACGATTACACCAAGTTCGCCCTGTAGACCCAGTGACAAAGGTACGATCGAAACGTCTCCATCACCCATAAGGTTGCGAAGCGGTGGAGGCCATTTCCGTGAGTCGCTTCTGGAACACTGACTGAGCGCTTCGCAGATCTCGTGCGCCGAAGGCATAGGTGTTCGCAGCTCGGCGAGCCGGACGATCTCAACCGGGGCCTCACCAACTTCATCCGTCAGACTCACCGAAACCAAGTCCAAGCGCAGCATGCGCATAAGCGCATCGAGCAAGGTATGGAGAACCTGGATTGGATCGCCGCCACTCCAGATCGCAGGAAGAGCGAGCAGGCTAATAAGATCGTTAATGCACCGTTGAAGGTGCTTGACTTCGCCGGAAGCAAGTTCGGATTGGACTTCCATATCAGGCAGCCCTAGAGGACGAGGAAGGCCGCATGGCCCGACGTTGGCGGACCTCGCGCAGGAATTCCTCGGGAGGCACATAGAACGGATTCCGGTGCAGGAGACCGCCGATGATGATCATCGGATGCGTCCGCATGATGTCGATTACCGTGTCACCTCCAAATTTGCCGAGTTGGTAGGTGCAGATCACCGCGTCATCGTGACTACGCCAAACATCGTTCACGCGCGATTCGAATTCAACGAGATCGTCAATGTAGGATCGATCTTCAATTGCCCAATCCATCCGGCAACAGATGCGGCTCAACGGGAATCCTCCCTTGGCGTTGCCGCTGGCCATCTGCTTGAATGCTGTCAGCATCCGATCCTGATCAAAACGGCCGTCCCGAATATAAGCTTCGGTGTTGATGCGAACCTCTAATTGCCCGCTCTGCTCAGCGGCCGCTGGGTCGATTCCGACTGCGGCCAACCGTTGCAGATGGTCGCGACGTTGATCCGGGTTAACGACGTGAACCGCCTTGTCACCACACTCGAACCCGTCCCTAATGAACGGAAGCAGCACCCGATACTCTTCGTCATCGCTATTGAAAAACGCGCAGACATGACGTACATCGCCGAGCTGGGAGCCGGCCAGGAAAATCGGTGCTACGGCCTTCTTCATGGTGTTTTCCTTCATAGTGCTCGCCCGTAAGCGTCTCCGGATTCCGCGTCTTAACGAATAATTGCGACAGTGAAGACGTCCGTTACGCCGCCGCAATCGCGGCTGGTGCAAGGTTGAGCTTCGCGGCCATTTTCACGAGGTCGGCAAGAGAGTTGGCCTTCATTTTCTGCATCACCTTGCCCCGGTGTGCCTTCACGGTGATCTCGCTGATGCCAAGCTCCCCAGCGACTTGTTTATTCAACAGGCCGGAGACCACCAACACCATAACCTGCCGTTCGCGCTGCGACAGCGACGCGTAACAGTCCCGGAGAACCCGCATCTCTGTCTCGAGACTGAGAGCAACCCGGCTACGTTCGAGGGCGGCGCGGATGGCGGTCAACAGGACGTCATCATGGAATGGCTTTGTCAAGAATTCGACTGCCCCAGCCTTCATGGCCTGGACCGTCATGGGCACATCGCCATGGCCGGTGATGAAGATGATGGGCATATCCGTCCGATCACGAGCGACCGACTGTTGGAGGTCCAGCCCGTTCAGGCCCGGAAGAGAAACGTCAAGTACGAGGCAGTTGGGAACGAGAACGCGCGGGTGGTCGAGGAATTCCTGGGCGGACGCGAATGTCTCGGGATGCCAGCCTTCGCATCGGATCAGCAATTCCAGCGATTCGCGCACCGAGACGTCATCGTCGACAACGAACACGATGGGCGTAACATCCGACAAGGGTCAACCCCATTCTTGCCAACGTGCGTCGGCTCAAGTCATATTTAAATGCCGACGAGTGGCTGATGACGCCCCAATGGTAGGGAATTCTATCAGAGATCTCCTCATTCGCCTTGAGCAGGATAACCTGTAACCTTTGGGGCAGGCCCTCATTCGCAGGAGAGCTTGGCAGGAGAGTCGATACGATACCATCGTCCAATTGTTCATCTCCCAAGCTTCTGTTCTGATGATCGGTGCGTATTGGGTTCGAACCTTTAAAACGAAAGGTCATTTGTGCCGAGCAAGAAAACAGCAATCATAACCGGAGCATCGGGCGGTATTGGCGCGGGTTTAGTCCAAGGGTTTCTGGAAGAGGGTTACAACGTCGTCGCAACCTCTCGCGACGCCAATCGAAAGTTTACCGCCTCAGGCAACTTGGTTCTCCTTGAGGGCGATATCGGCAAGCTGCAAACTGCTGCCGATGCCGTCGAGGCAGCAATCAAAAACTTCGGAACCGTCGATGTTTTGGTGAATAACGCAGGCATCTTCCTAAAAAAGCCTTTCACTGACTTCACCACCGAGGACTTCGACGCCGTTGTCTCCACTAATCTGCTTGGATTCTTCTACGTGACTCAGCGCGCAGTGAAAGAGATGCTGAAGCAGAAATCGGGATGCGTTGTGAGCATCAGTGCAGCACTTGCCGATCGGCCAATCGAGGGCGTCAATGGCTCCGTTTCGATGATAACCAAGGGTGGGTTGAATTCGGCAACGCAGAATCTCGCAGTCGAGTATGCAAAAGATGGCATTCGCTTCAATGCCGTTGCCCCCGGCGAAGTGGCTACACCGATGCACCAGAATGATCCCAACGACCCGGGGTTGCAGTCGGCTGTGCAAAAGGCGACGGCAAAGGATATTGTCGATGCCGTTCTTTACCTGGCACAGGCAGGTCATGTGAGCGGAGAGATTCTCCACGTGGACGGCGCCGCCCCTGCTCGGCGCTGGTAGAAAATATAAGGACTCGAACGACACGCTGGACATCGACGAGGTGGGCATGCCCCGATTGCTTTCAGTAAATGTGGGCCTTCCGCGCGACGTGACATGGAACGGCAAAACGGTCCGAACCGCAGTGTGGAAGTCTCCGGTCACGGGACGGCGAATGGTGCGCAAGCTCGATATCGATGGTGATGCGCAAGCCGATCTCGCCGGTCACGGCGGAGAGCAGCGCGCCGTATTCGTCTACCAGATGGACTCCTACCATTACTGGGAGAGCCTTCTGGGACGCAGTGATTTTACTTTCGGCCAATTCGGAGAAAACTTCACCGTCGACGGACTTGCTGATGACGAGGTCTGCATCGGCGACCGATACCGCATCGGTGGTGCTGTATTTGAGGTAACACAGCCACGCGTGACGTGCTTCCGCGTCGGCATCCGCATGAACGAGCCTCGTATGCCAGCGCTGCTCGTAGCCCATCACCGGCCAGGATTTTATTTTCGCGTGTTGCAGGAGGGAGAAGTTGGTGCAGACGATGACATTGTAAAAATTGCCGACGGTCCAGAAAGCGTTACGGTAGCCGACACTGACGCCCTCTTGTACTTGCCGGGGCATTCCAGCGAGCAACTGCAACGCGTGCTGCGGATTCCCGCACTTAGTAAGGGTTGGCAGGGTTCGTTCCAGGCAATGCTCCAGGAAGACTTGAGCCCCACAACTGCGGTGGGGAATCCTGGGCTCGCTGATGAGGAACAAGCCCCAGCATGGCCCGGCTTTCGACAGATGCGAGTTGCGAATATTCATAAAGAAAGCGATAGCGTAACTTCCTTCATTCTGTCGCCGATTGATGGGCAGACTCTTCCTGTCTGCCAGGCGGGTCAATTTGTCGTCTTGCGGTTGCTCGTCGATCCGGGCAAACCGGCGGCTCTTCGCAGCTATTCACTGTCTGATCTGCCGGCAGCCGATCATCTTCGCATCAGCGTTAAGAGCGAGTTGAATGGGATTGGAAGTTCATTTCTGTGCAAACGTGCGCGAGAAGGCGATCTATTGGATGTCAGTGCGCCGCGCGGAAGCTTTACTCTACGTCCCGGCCAGAATCCTGTGGTTCTGCTGAGCGCTGGAGTGGGCGCAACGCCCGTGATGTCGATGCTGCACTCTCTCGCCGCTGAAAAATCGCAACGAGAGATCTGGTGGATCTATGGAGCGCGCAACAGCGCTGAGCATCCATTTGCAGAAGAATCGCGTTCATTACTAAAACAGCTCTCTCGCGGACGGGGATACATTGTGTACAGCAGGCCCGCTGCAAGCGACCAAGTCGGGGTAGACTTCGATGCTCCCGGGCACATTGACGCAGCTTTGCTGGAGAGAATTGGCGTGTCACAGGGCAGTGACTTCTATCTGTGTGGCCCCACTTCATTCTTGCAGAACATGCGCGATGGGCTGCGAACCTGGGGTGTGCTCGCCGGGAATGTCCACACGGAAATCTTCGGTTCACTCGATCCCATTACCCCGGGTATGGCGCAGGTTGTTCACACTCCTCACCTGCCACAGGGACCGCCCGGGTCCGGCCCCACAGTATCATTCGCGCGTAGCGGAATTACGGCCGCTTGGGATCGTAAGTTCGCCAGCTTGCTTGAACTCGCGGAGGCGTGCGATGTTCCGGTCAGATGGTCGTGCCGGACAGGAGTCTGTCATACCTGCATGACTGGTCTGATTGCCGGATCGATTATTTATAATCCTGAACCGCTGGAGAGGCCCGCTCCCGGAAACGTGCTCGTATGCTGTTCCCAACCAAACACGGGTGTCACTTTGGATCTTTAAGAGAAGATCTTTGAGAGAAACGGGAGGAGTTCAGTCATGCGTTCTGATATTGTGCCCGGAGGCGTTTTCCCCAACTACGAACTGCCCGATCACACGGGCACACTGCGCAAGCTCAGCGAGCTACAGGGCGAGGATCCGCTAATCCTCACGCTTGCGCGCGGCCACTATTGCCCTAAGGAGCACCAGCAGCATTTGGAACTAGCCGCGTTTTATCCCAAGATCGCCGTGGCTTACACGCAGATCGCCACGATCGCCACCGACGATCACCATACTCTTCAGGAATTCCGTGCATCAGTCGGAGCCCAGTGGCCATTCCTTTCGGACCCCGGCCGAACAGTTCAGAAGGATCTCGACATCCAGGAATATACCGATCCCGAGCACAATCCCATGATCCCGCATACGCTCGTGCTCAAGCCGGGCCTCGTGATTTACAGCATCTATAACGGCTACTGGTTCTGGGGGCGTCCATCGGTGATCGATCTTTGGCACGATCTGCGCGTCGTGACGAGTGAAATCCGCCCAGACTGGGATCTGAGCAGACCTAAACTCCGCGAGGCATGGAACGCGGGTGATTTGTCGCCTTTCCACGGCTGGAACAAGCAGGGCAGTAGGGAAGGTCAAGCTCCTTGACCCGAAATGCGCCCTATAATGTTTCCGGGCAGTCGGCGGTCGCGAAAGTAATCCACTGCTCATATTCAACAAAGCCAGGACTGAAGCGTTGGTTATTACGAAGCCGGATTTCGATGTCGCGATCATTGGTGGGGGGCCAGCGGGATCGTCCATGGGCGCCTACCTAGCCAGGGCTGGCGTCAGTTGTGTAGTTTTTGAGCGCGAGCTGTTTCCGCGGCCGCACGTCGGCGAGTCGCTGGTCCCTTCTTCTACGCGCGTTTTCAAAGACCTCGATTTTCTTCCTCAGATGGAAGAGGCAAAGTTTCCCCATAAGTTTGGCGCGGTCTGGACTGCGGACGACAGGCAAAAAGTTCCCTATCAACTTGGATGGGAGGGCCTGGCTGCGGATTGCCATGCCGACATTCGTTTTGACGAGCGGGAACAGGTGGGCGTCGACAAGAACTACACCTACCATGTCGACCGCGGCAAGTTCGACCTGATGCTGTTGCAGCATGCTAACCGGTTAGGCGCGGCGGTGTACGAAGGGGTTAAGGTAAGCACAGTCGATTTCGGTCCCAAGGAGCCGGTGGTGCGGTTCTCGATGGGGCGGAACGGGAAAGAGATGACCGTCAACGCGAAGATGGTGGTGGACGCCAGCGGCCGCAACACCTTCCTCGGCAACCAGCTCAAACTCAAGGTGCAGGATAGCGTGTTCGACCAGTACGCCATCCATAGCTGGTTTGATAATTACGATCGCAGAGTTTTCTCCAGAAAAGACGACCACCGCGACTATATCTTCATTCACTTTCTTCCCATCTCCAACACCTGGTTCTGGCAAATTCCAATCACTGACACCGTGACCAGCCTCGGTGTAGTCACACAGAAAAAGAACTTTGCGAAATCGAAGAGCGATCGTGAAAGATTCTTTTGGGAATCCGTTGCCTCGCGGCCCATGCTCGAAGAAACTCTGCGCAAAGCAGACAGGATCCGCCCCTTCAAGGACGAGGGGGACTACAGCTACGCCATGAAGCAGCTCTGTGGCGACCGGTTCGTTATGGTCGGCGATGCCGGCCGCTTCGTGGACCCGATCTTTTCCACGGGCGTCAGCATTGCGCTCAACAGTTCACGCTTCGGGCACAAAGACATCCTAGGTGCGCTCGAGAAGAACGACTTTTCGCGGCAAAGTTTCTCCACCTTCGAGAACACGCTCCGTGTGGGGACGAAGAACTGGTACGACTTCATCACCGTGTACTACCGTCTGAACGTGCTGTTCACCTACTTCATCAACGACTCCAAATATCGTCTGGACGTGCTTAAGTTGCTGCAGGGCGACGTGTACGACGACGCTGCGCCGCCGGTGCTGCAGCAGATGCGCGCCATGGTGGCGGAGGTCGAGCAAAACGAAAGCCATCCCTGGCACAAACTGCTGGGCGATCTGACGGCGAACGCATTCCGTCCGGAATTTTAGCCCGCGCGCCGGAACGCAACGAGTCGATTTGCTCTTGGTGGAAGGACGCGGATTTGCTAGAGTTTCATCGGCAGTTTGTGGAACAATTTCCAAGATATGCTGCTGCGGTCAAGGAGTCGAAGATGAAAAAACATTTCTCCTGGTTATTGCCGGTTGGTTTGGTTCTAATTCTTGCGGTACGTCTGAACGCAAAGGATCTCGACACCAAGGGCAAAGCGTGGCTTGGTGCCCACAGCGATGCCGCCGCGGTCAATGTCAACGGCAGCTGGCACGCCAAGGAATGGGGCAAGATCGTCCTGATTCAAGCGCAGGGCAGCAGAGACGTGACCGGGGATGGCGATGGCTGGGATATCACCGGCGTCGTTAGCGGGAAGCAAGTCTTCTTACTCTTCTCCCATAAAGGCAAGGTCAACTATTCCGCGGAGTTGACTTCGCAAGATGACAACAGCCTCAAGGGGTCTTACTCCAGAGACTTTATGAGTGAGAAGACGAAAACTAAGCCCATGCTCATGATCAAGCAGTAGAGTAGGTCGTCCGGCGGAAGGAAGAAGGCGTTCTCCGATGAGGCGGATTACGATCGCGGCCGCACTGTTGTTGCTCTGCATTTCCTTCCCAACTTCTCTACCCGCTACCAAGGGAGAGGTAGAGGGGAAGGCGTGGCTCGATGCCCAAAAAGATCCTGCTGCAATCAATGTGAACGGCACGTGGGACTCGGAGGAATGGGGCACTTTCCACCTGGTGCAGACGGAGGGAAGCCGCGACGTGAGTGGCAACGGGGCGGGCTATGAGATCGCCGGAGTAGTTAGTGGCAAGCGTCTATTCATGCTTTTCATCTCTAGCCGCGCCCTAAACTATTGCGCTACGCTGAGTCCTAATGGAGAAAACAGCTTGATCGGGACCTACTCGAACCGAAGGTCGCTCTTACACTCCGGCGACTGTCAGGAGAAAACTAGGCCGATGAATATGACCAAAAAATAGGCGAGGCCGAGCAATAGGCCCAAATCCATCCCCTCCGGTACAACCGAATATGGCGAGGTCCGCGATCTTTTTCTTGTTGTTTCTTGCGACCAACGCCTCATTGTTCCTTCTGTACCCTTTCACTCTCTCGCGGTTCCTGCTCGCGCTTCTGATTTACTCCGCTGGCACAGCGCTAATGCTCTACCTGTTGTTTCATCCCCGCAACCAGTGGCTGGTTGCCAACCGCTTCCGGGTGGATCGCGCGAATAGTGTGGCCCTGACTTTCGACGACGGCCCCGACCCCGTGGACACGCCCAAATTGCTCGACCTGCTGCGCGAAAAAGGCGTGAAGGCGACCTTCTTTGTGGTGGGGAAGCGAGCCGACCAGTATCCGGAAATCGTGCGCCGCGCCTGGAACGAAGGACACCTGATCGCCAACCACACGTGGTCGCACTATTCTCTATTCTGTTTTCTCACGCCTTCTCGTCTGCGCGCCGAGATCGAGCGTGGCAGCGAAAGCGTGCGCCGCATTTGCGGGCACCGTCCGCGCTTTTTTCGCTCGCCGGTGGGCCTGCGTCACCCTCTTCTGCGGCCCTATCTCACGGACGCGGGATTCGAGTTCGTTTCCTGGAGCATTTGGACGCGCGACTCCCTGAACCCAAATGCAGAAGTTCTCACCCGGCGCATCCTGAGCCAGGTAGCCGGCGGCGACATCATTCTGCTGCACGATCATTTGCCGGGAGGAGCAGATGTCATGCTGTCGATCCTGCCACGGGTCATCGATGAGATACGGGCGCGTGGATTTGAATTCGTGCTGGCCGGCCCGCGTGAAGATGCCAGCGCCGCCACGCTGGAACCTGCCGCATCCGAAACCGCGCGCTGACTCTGCTCCGTCAGCGAGCTAATCCGAGAGCGGAGACCAAAGACAAAAAGGCGCGGCTGGCGGATCCCACCGGGTCGAGCAAAACTCGGCGGTGTTCGAGCATGGTGGCCACAGGCTGTCCCTTATAGCTGGCAATCTGGCGATAGCGGGACATGAAAAACACCACCCGCAAGAAAAGCTTCCAGTTGAGCGGGGCAAAGTAATCGGGCGTGACGAACGGCACCGCATGGCCGCTCTTCACTTCGGCGATGAAGTCCTTGAATGATGCGGCCTGCGACAGAGTGACGATGGAACTGGCGACCAGCAGATGGCTGTCGCCTCCGCCCACCACCGGCTTGCGCCACTGGCGGGCGAGTTCGAGAACGCGATCATTCTCCTCGCGTCGCCGCATGCCGTTTACTTCGAATGCGTGAATCGCCCAGCCGTAGCGGGTGAGCAGGTCGGCGATGGGGATGGACTCCGGCCCTGGCCCCCAGGAAACGAGAGGATGGTTCAAGACGACCAGGCACCCGCTGGAGGCGAGCCTTTCAAACAATTCGTCGTAGCGACCGGCCCGCGCGGCTGTTTGAATTCGATTATGCGTTTCGTCGATCCCGCTCTCGGGCAGTCCGCTGAGTCCCAGGTGAAATAAGTGTCCCTGGTACCACAGGGAGAGCTCTTCGCCGATTGCGATGCGGCCTTTCGTGCAGCCATTGGTGCGGCCATGGGTGAGACCAATAAGATCGGGCCGGCCGCGCAGCAGCGCCAGGCTGCCGGCGAATTCGTCGTGATCGGTGATGGTAAGGTGAACCCCGTCGAATCCCCAACGAGCGGCCGCTGCGGACTCGATCTGATATACGTCTTCGGGTGTGTAGGGCGGGTTGTACGTGATCTCCGCGTAATTCAGATCAGAAACGCCACCGAGGCCGAAGGCGCTCTGCAGCACGCCGCTCAAGGGGCGCATGAAGGCCAGCTTGACGACCTGATTCAAGGCCGCCAGTTTCTCGACGGAATGGCATGAGTGGTTGTGCAGGGAAACCGCAGAAGCAAATTCGCGGTCCGGGTAACAGCACTCGCGGTAGGTGTAATTCTCAATCTTCCAGGCTGACCGGCGTCTCATCGCGTTCCAAATGGGGCGAACGCAAGTGTAACGTCACTGGTAAGTTGTCGCAAAGGAAGGCCATCTGATAATCTTCGACCACTGACTGGTAGGCTGGGCGGTCGCTCTCGGTGGGGCTGGGAACTTCGAAACCCAAGGGGGATGGGCGTGCTGTATACCATCGATTCGTCAAAGCAAAGGCCACAAGCCGACCTCCTGGCGAAGTTGTCGAAATGCCGCCGCGTTCTGTTGATCGAGGCCAACGATCAGCGGCGCTGGGTCGGTGGCCTGGTTACGCCCGAAGTTCATATCCCTCCGATCGGGCTCATGTACGTCGCCAGCTACGCGCGGCTGCACAATCCCGACATACACATCGAAATCCTTGAAACATCACTGGACGGGCGCTCGGACGAAGAACTGGCGGCGAAGCTGCTTGAGTATCGCCCCGATCTCGTTGGTATTCGCAGCATCAGCCTGTTCGAGGATGAACTGAGGCGAGTTGCCGAGTTGACCAGGAGCCTTCTGGACGTCCCCATCGTGGCGGGTGGCCCCATCGCCACCGCCCGCCGCGGACCCCTTCTGAAAGCCATCTCCGGCGATCGATCTGCTGGTCGTGGGCGAAGGTGAAGTGCCGTTTTCGCGTCTACTCTCGGGGACCGCGACCAACGGGCTGGTGTTCCGGCAAGGCGACGAGATCGTCGACCTGGGCGACGGCGACATCGTCGACAATCTGGACGAGTTGCCGTTCCCGGACTACAGCCTGGTCGATCTGCGCCGGTACGAAGAGCACCTGAGTTATGCCTATAACCACCGGCGGCAAGGCGTTCTGCTCACCAGCCGGGGTTGTCCCTTCCTTTGCACGTACTGCAATACCTTTGCCGGTAAGACCGGCACGGCTGCGTTCCGCGGAGAATGTCGTCGCTGAGATGGAACTAATGTCGCGCGACCACGCCATCGAGGATTTCTACGTGGTCGACGACATATTTAATATGGACCGCAAGCGCACGGAGGCGGTGTTTCGCATGATTATCCGCCTCCGCAAAAACTGGCGCCTCTATTTCGTGAACGGGTTGCGGGCCGACATCATGACGCGCGAACTGGTGGACCTGATGGCCGATGCGGGAACGGTCTGGGTTACCTACGCTGTCGAATCCGGAAGCCCGCGCATTCAAAAGCTGGTTAAGAAAAATATGCGCCTGGAAAAGGCCGCCGAGATCATTAATTACTCGCAGGACCGCGGGATGGTCGTCAACGTCAACACGATGTACGGTTTTCCGACGGAGACCGGCGCCGAAGCCCAGCAGACGCTCGACTATCTGGCGCAGCTGCACATGCCTTCGCTGCTTCCTTACCATTTTTGCCTGCGAGGATACGAAGGATGCGAGATCGTCGACCAGGCGGCGGAAGCCGGCTGGGATACCAGCGCCTTCCTGGCGGATGGCACGCTTTCCTATCACGACATGCCCAGGGGAACGGCCACGTTCCCGAAGAGCGAGATGATGAACCACCTGATCGAGTATCATACGCGGTTCGGCATGCGCAACCAGCAGCACCTGCTGCGGTCGCTCGAGGTGCTAAGAGAAAACGGATACACGGATTGCGATCTGGTGGATATGTACAGCGTTCTTCAGAATCGTTCGTTCCAGCATGTGGACGAGATTCTGGCCGGCTCAACGCCGAGTGCCAAGGCGCCGACCGTCAAGGCAAATGCATAAGCCCATCAAATATCTTGAAAAAGCGATGTCCATTGCTGCGAATGGGGCGTGGCAGATATTTTGCTTGAGTAACGACCTCGTTCCCGAGAATCCATCCTTCACGCCCAGGTGGTCGGACAAGCCGCTGCTGAAGTCGCGTGAAAAGTCGAAGCCGCCGCTGGGCTGGCCGCGGGAAACCGATTCGTTGTGCCCCCGTTGTGTGCCGGAAATCCGCCAGCAAATCGTCGACGGCAAACAGGATTACCGCGTCTTATTGAACGAGAAGCCCGGCGAAATCAAAGCGCAGATCATCGAGCGCGACGGCAGAATCCTGATGGTCAAGGATTGTCCTGTCCACGGGCATTTCGAAGATGTCCTATCCATTGATCCGGAATTCTTCCGGCATCTGGAGGAGATGTTTCCCGGCCGGGACATCCGTGCTCACAACGACGAAAAACTGCACAACCACGGCAGCAGCACCATCAAGCACGGCCGGGGGTCGGTGCTCACCATCGACCTGACCAACCGGTGCAACATGATGTGCGACCCCTGCTTCATGGACGCCAACCAGGTGGGCTTCGTCCATGAGCTTGCCTGGGATGACATCAAGACGCTGCTCGACAACGCATTTTCCATCAAGCCGCGGCGTCAGATGTCGGTGCAGTTCTCCGGGGGCGAGCCGACGATGTCCCCCCATTTTCTCGACGCCATTCGCTACGCCCGCCAACTCGGCTACGACAGCGTGCAGGCGGCTACCAACGGCATCGAGTTCGCCAAGAGTCCGGAGTTCGCGCGGCAGGCCGCGGAAGCGGGTCTGCGCTATGCCTATCTGCAATTCGACGGCATCGGCAACCCGGCCAATTCCCATCGCAACGTGGGGAATCTGTTCGACGTGAAGCTGCGGGCCATCGAAAACCTGCACTCCAACGGCGTCGAAATCGTGCTGGTCACGACCGTGGTCAACGGGATCAACAACGAGCAAGTGGGGCGCGTGGTGCAATTCGCGCTCGACAACCCGGACAAGGTTGCCATGGTTTCTTTCCAGCCCGTCTCTTTCACCGGCCGCGACGAAGCCGTGACCGACGAACGCCGCAGGGCGCAACGCTACACGCTCTCGCACCTGGCGCACGATGTAAAGCAACAGTTGAATATTGGCGAGCCCGTCCGGGACTGGTTCCCGCTCTCGTTCCTGAGCACCTTTTCAGACTGGGCCGACCTGGTGCACGGCCCCGAAGCCGCGTGGGGCCAGGTCGCCTGCGGTTGCCACCCTGGCTGTGGGATTGGGATGGCGATTATGGTGGACAAGGAAACGCGCGAGGCGGTTCCAGTGACGGCGTTTCTGGACGCCGACCAGTTCGCCAAGGACATTGCGAGAGTCAACGATTGGGCTCGCAGCAAGTGGATGTCAGTGGCCGGGATGACGCTGGCACTGGTGCGGAATTACGATGCGTTTCGCGCGCCCACGCATTTCCGCGCTCTCGATATGCTGAGGAAGCTCGACAAGGGGCTGGGCGCCACGGGACGCAACTACGGCGACGTCTCGGGCAAGCGGACCATGGAGGACATCTTGCGCCGCCGGCGTGACCGCTGGAACCTGCTGTTCGTGGCGGGCATGTGGTTCCAGGATCTGTTCAACTACGATTTCCGGAGGACCGAGCAGTGCATTATCCCGTACGCCACGCAAGAGGGTGAGATCTCCTTCTGCGCTTACAACACGGGGATGGGTTGGCGGAACATCATCGAGAAGATGCACATGACCGCCACGCTGACCAAGTGGTACGAAGAGCACGGCCGGCATGAGATTTTTGCCGGCGGCAAGAGCGTGAAGCTCAGCAGTACGGAGCATCATCTGGTCTTGAAGGACGAGATTGTCACCAACGAGGCCCAGCACGACCTCGAGCAACTGGGCGTCGCAAGAAATGCCCGCGAGGAGAAGCTGCGGGCAGCGAGCGGAGCGGCTTCGACAGGACGAAGAGAACTCACGCATGGCCAAGCTCTACCGCGAGTTCGTACTAAAGGAAAAACCGTGCGCCGGAATTGTCCAGATCGGGATGCGAAGCCGCGACGCCTCCCGCGAAAGCCGATCGGGAAGCCGTGGGAAGCTGCGGAGATTAGTTACCGAGATTCGCGACCCTGATCACGCGCCGCGCAGGGCGCCTGTAGAGACGCTGTCGGCGGCGGATTCGGAAACTGGCGTGCAACGCTCTCGGGCGCAGGATTTTTGTCTCCTTCACATAGGCCTGAGGATCCATCAACGTTTGGGTGCGCGCAAGAATCTGCGCCAGGCGCGGAATATCGCGCACCCTGACCTGCCTGAGCCACTGCCACCACTTCTTTTTTCCCGCGATGTTGAGAACGCTGCGCCGCCACGATTCGCAATAAAGCTCGAAGAAGCGCTCCACGCCCAGACGCGGCTGCCAAAGCAGGTGATGCAGATCGTATTGGCTCCAGTCGAATACATCGATCTTCTTCTTGCTTTTTTCGAAGTAGTAAGTGCCCGGCAAAGGCGTGAGGATGGTGAATCCCACGCGATACAGTTGATGCTCGTCGAGGAAATCCCACAGGCCTTGAAAATCCGCCTCGGTGAAATCCGGATCGATAATGAAATTTCCCGGTGACGCCAAATCCGAGTTCGCGGGCAATGCGGACGGCCTCGACGGTCTTGTTGATGTCGGCGTCCTTGACCAGCGAATTGAGGCCCGGGCTGGTGTGGGATTCCAGGCCGAAGAAAATATCGAAGGATTTCGCCAGCGGACGCCAGAGCTTCAACAGGTCCGCATTTTCGGTTACCAGATCGGCGCGGGTTTGCACCAGCAGCAGGTTCTTGCGCTCTTTCGAGCGGAGCAGGGTGTGCCCCAGTTCTTCGCTGCGCTGGCGGTCGGCCCAGAACAAATCGTCGACCATAAAAAGGTTGCGGCCGGTAGCCTCGAAGTCGGCGCGCACTTGATCGGGCGCGTGGCAGCGGTAGGTTCGCTTGTAGAGTTGCCATACCGAACAGAAGTTGCACCGGTAGGAGCAGCCGCGGGCCGTTTCCATGGTCCACATGGGCATGTAATTCAGACAGCAGTAGCGCTTCTGGTAGCGGGCAACGACGGACCGGTCGGGGAGGGGCATCTGCGGCCAGATCCAGCCATCGGCCGGGTTGACGCCAGTCGCCTGAAAGTGGCCGTCTCCTTTAGGAAGCAGCAGCGAAGGGAGCGCGTCCAGCGGGCGGCGATTAGCGACGGCGTCGCATAGCGCCGGCAACAGCGTCTCCCCTTCGCCGATGCAGATTGCGTCCACGGAGCGGTTGAGATCAACGGCTTTCGGGATAGGCAGAGATTGCGTGGCCGCCGAGGGCGACGAAAATCTTCGGGTTGTGGGCTTTGATCTGGTCGGCTAGCCTGGAGCGCGGCGGGGGCCTCGAGGATATGCAGGCAGGAGATGGCGACTAAATCGGGCTGGCCACTGCGCGCAGAATTTGAGCGGATGCCGCGCCGCTCGAAACGCATGTCCGCCAACTGGACGGAATGGCCCGCTCCGCGCAGCGCCGCCGCCAGGTACATCAGGCCCAATGGTTCGGTTTGAAAAAAAGGAGACAACCCGAACTGAGCGGTTTCCGGGTAAGGCCTCAGCAGCAGGATTCGCACCGGCTACCTCTCTGGCAGACGTGTCCCACTCGCGAATGCGCGAAAATTCGACAACCACGGATGGATGTAGCTCATTGCGTATCGGCGGCGAATGCAATTGTCGCGACAGGTTACTTCATTTGGAGAGCATTGCAAGATTCTCTTGGTGCCCGTTGATTGGCGGAGTCGGACGCGTGATACACTCAGCCAATTCCAGCGTTCTTGCTGCGCATCTCCGCTCGCGCTGGAATTCTACGGCATGCGAACCTGCGCGCTCATTCCGGCCTTCAACGAAGTCCCTTACATCGCCGATGTGGTGAAGGGCACGCAACCACATGTTGAAAAAGTCGTGGTGATTGACGATGGTTCGGGGGACGGAACGGGGCAAGTCGCGCGGGCTGCGGGAGCCATTTGCCTGCGATCGCCGAGGAATTGCGGCAAGGCCTCGGCGCTGCGCATCGGCATCGACTTTGCGCGCGCCCAGAATTTTACTCACGTGATCACGCTGGATGGCGACGGGCAGCACTTGCCGGAAGATATTCCTGGCATGCTGCGCGTGGCGGAAGAGACGGGAGCGGACTCTGGTGATTGGGGCGCGCTCGTTCGATCGCGCGTCGATGCCACGCGTCCCGTTATTATTCCAACACGATTGGCAGCCGGTTGGCGTCGTCGCTGGTGGGCCGCGAGATCCGCGACAGCCAGAGCGGGTTCCGGCTGTTCCGGCTGGATAAACTCAATGGCACCAAACTGCGGAGCCGGTACTACGAACTAGAGATGGAAGTGTTGATCAAGATGGCGCGATCGGGTTGCAGCATTGCGCATGCGCCGGTGCAGCACGGTCTATCACGATGGCCAGGCGCGGTCCAAGATGAAGCCGGTGCGAGACACGGTGTGGGTCTGTCTGTGGTCGCTGGCTTTTCGTTTTCTGGGTGCATGACATGATGCTCGCGGATCATACCGCTGGGCGTTGTGCTTGCTTCTCTGATTCTTCCGGGGGTGCTGGCGGCGCAGGCCCATGACCTGCAATCTGACGATCAGCAGTCCAACGATCTGCTGAACGCGGGTTTGGGATGGGGTTCAGCAAGCGCAGAAGAAATACACGAGCAGTTGCGGGACCGATCACCGAAACCCGCACTTCCAGCCTGATGGTGAAGCCTCTGGTGCTGCACGGCAAGTTTTGCGCCGAGGGCACCACTCGATTCGCATTGGAGTACTTCGAACCGGCCGAAGTGCGCATTCGCTACAACGAGAACTACCTCAACGTTACGACCGGCGACAAGACCGAAGTTCTGGAAGTTGGAGGCAGCGTTCGCCGCGCGCAATCTTATTTCAGCCGGGAGAATTCGATCGGAAACCTGAAGAAGAATTTCATCATTACCGTGCAAGAGGAAAGCCAGGATTACGAAATGAAGCTTGTTCCGCGGACGGACGCTTTTCGCCGCAGGCTGAATTACCTGGTCGTGAAGCTGGACAAAAAAGACTTCCTGCTGCGGTCGCTGGAGGTGGACGGAAAGAGTGGAGTGAACAGCGTATTCGCGATCGACGTCAGTTCGCTGAACCCGAAGATTCCGGCAGAAACATTTGAGGTGTACAAGCCACCAGAGTGATGGAGCGAAATGAAATCGAGACGATGATTCCTCATCGCCCGCCGTTCTTGTGGATCGATCGGGTGGAAGAACTGGAGCCGGGAGTTCGTTGTGTTGCCTGTGAAATTCGTCGATCCGGCGGATCCGATTTTTGCCGGGCATTTTCCCGCGAAGCCGATTCTGCCGGGAGTTCTTCTGATTGAAGCGGTGGCCCAGACGGCGGGAGTGATGCTGGGATCGGCCGCCCCGCAGGCAGCCAGCGACACGGCACGAGGAGTGGCGCTGCTCGGCGCGGTAAACCACTTCAAGTTCCTCAAGCCGGTGACTCCGGGGCAGGAACTGCGCATTGAAACCAGGAAACTGACCGAAGTTGGCCGGATGGCATACATCGGCGGCACCGTGTGGGTGGACGGGGAGATGGTAGCGAGCGGCGAGTTGTCGGTGGTGTCGCCTAACGGGTGAACGACGGACGAGAGCGATGGATCAGGCAGACGATGGAAAAGGGTTCCTGGTGATCCGAACATTTCAGACTCGCGCTGCGGCAGTTCGCGACTACCTTGCTGAAGGAGGATCTTACGCCGGGCCGGAGCCGCAGCCGCGGTGTTTCTGGGGATCTTCATCGGGATCGTGCCCATCTACGGGTTTCAAACCGCTGGCGGCAGTGAGTCTGGCTTTGTTGTTCAAGCTTAACAAACCGCTGACGGTGGCTTGCACCTTCATCAACAATCCGCTGCTGCAGCCCGCGATTGTGGTGTCTTCGGTGGAGCTCGGCTATTTTCTGCGCGGCGGATCATTTCAGGCCATTTCATCTTTCCGCGCTGGCTGGCTCGCACATGAAAGAAGAACTTCTGGCGCTGGGCGATGGGCAGCGTGGTGCTGGGGATACTCGTCGGCGGGGTGGGAGCAGCCATCACGGCGGTTATGGTCAAAGTGAAGTCTCCCGCCAATCCTGACTTCCAGGACCGCATTCGTTTTGTGAATCAGATGTTTGCCCAATGCGCCCGCGCGCGATCGCGGGTTTGTCCGGTGGAAGCTGCGGCTGGATCGCATCTTCCGGCTGCTTGCCGCTGAAGACCTAGGATCAGGAACGGCCGTGGATCTGGGCTGCGGCTACGGCATGGCTCTGAGCTTCGCCGCTTTCAGCTGACAGCAGCCGGCGGTCTGGTGGGTTGCGATCTGGATGCGCATCGCATCGCGGTCGCCCGCCAGGCCCTCAGCGCGCTGAACGCGGACTTAAGGGTTGCCGACGTTCGTGGTTTCGATCTTCCGCCGGCCGGTTTGATTCTTATTCTGGACGTCTTGCAGTATCTGCCCGCCGATGAGCAACTTGGTTTGCTGAAGCGATGCTGTTTGGCGCTCACGCCACAGGGGAAACTGATCTTCCGAGTCCACGATCGCGAGCGCGGGCTGTGGTCCGCGATCACCATGGCTTTCGACCGGCTGATATTCGCCTGGGGGCGCGCCGGCGTGCGGCCTGTGATGCTTTCGGCTGCCGAATACCGTGGAGCGCTGCAGAAGGCCGGGATGCAGGTGGAAGAGCGGCGGTTTCGAAACCGGCTGCCGCTGGCTCATATTCTGTTCATCGCGAAAAAGCCGATGGCGGAGGGCGCAGCATGATGGTCCGTTTCATGCGCCTGGTGGGCCGCCTGGTCGTAGGTCATCCGGGGCTGGTGGTGGCACTTAGCTTGGTCGGAACCTTGTTGTTGTATGCGAACATCCGCAACCTACGGACCGGCACCGACCTCACTGACCTGTTTGGGAATCGTGACCCACAATGGCGAGCCGTGAGCCACATCGGTGAAGAGCTGGGTTATCGGCAACCAGCTGTTCGTGCTGATTGAGGCCCCCGACAAAGGGCCGGACGCCACGGATGTGATGGAGGAAAGCGCCGACCGTCTCACCGCCGAGATGCTCTCCAGCGGGCTGTTTTTGCATGCGCGTTGCGGCTTGCAGGAAGAAGAACTGCTCAACATGGTGCGGTACTTTACCTGGAATTTTCCGTCGTTCGTGCAGCCCGAGCAAATTGCCGATCTGAAGCAGCGGCTGGATCCACAACAGATTCATCAAACCGTTCGCCGCGCCGCCACCGAACTGGTCACGCCGTTCTCGTCTTTAGGAACGAATTACTTCGTCGCCGATCCTCTGGGCCTTATGGAAGTGGAGTCGCGCGACAGCCGTGGATTTTCGCAGTTCGCCAATTTCGATCTCAACTGGGGATCGGGAAATCGGTTTTTCAGCAAAGACCACAAGGCGCTGCTCATCATTGCCGAACCTCGCCAGTCGGCGATGGACTACAAGTTCGCCGAGCAAGTCGTGCGACTGGACACGCGAGCACATCCGGGCCATGAGCGCAGAGCCGGATTTCCGGGACTCCGGAGTGCGGGCGACTGCGGCGGGAGCTTACGTTTACGCCGAGCAGGAACACCAGCTCATCGAAACCAATATTCGCCGAATTTCCCTGATTTCGATCGTGGGCAATCTGCTGTTGTGTCTGATGATTTACCCGAGGATTCCGCTGCTGCTTTTATCGCTGCTGCCGGCCGGCCTGGGTATTCTGTGGACAACGGGCATAGCAAGTTTCTACCCGGGAGAAGTGAATCTAATCAGCCTGTCATTTATTGCGATCCTGGCGGGACTGGGAGACGACCAGGTCGTACATTTCTTCAACCGGGTGCCGCAGGAATGGGCCAAGGGCGGGACGCTGAATGATGCGGTGCTGCGCACCTTCGAGACGACGGGGCTGAGCGTCGTCTTCTGCATCGTGACGGCGGCGACTGCCACCGCCTCGCTGGCGGGCTCCAGTTTCAAGGCATTGGCGGAGTTCGGCTTCATCCTGACAGTGGGAATGTTCATGATGATGTTCCACACGCTGCTGACAGTTCCGGCGCTGATGGGGTTGTGGTGGCGGTTCTCCAAGCCGCGCGCGCCAGAGACGATTACGTTTCGGTTCCTTCCCTGGATAGCCGGGAAGTCCGTCGATTTTGTGGGCCGGCACGCGCGCCTCGTGGTCGGCTTCGGCTCAGGAATATTCCTGCTCTCCTTATTCTTTCTGCCTGCCATCAAGATGGGAGGGCGGTTCGAGATCACGGGCGCGGATAACCCTGCGGTGGCCGCGCAGAACCAGCTCTCCGCGAGGTTCGGCATTGAGGGCAGTCCGAACGTGCTGTTGATTGCCGGCGGAGAGGAGGAAGTACTGCGCCGGGCGGAAAAATTGACGACGGGTCTCGAAAGCTATCAGCAACGGGGCGCCATCAAGTCCATTTTCTCCCCGACAGCGCTGCTTCCGTCAGCTCAAACCCAGAGCGAACGAGCCAGATCGCTGGAGGGCGTCAATCTGGCAGCCTCAGCCCGCGCCCTTGAGGATTCGCTGCGCGAGAATGGTTTTCGAACCGAGCCACTGCAGCCGTTTATTGACCGGCTGCGAAAGCTCGGACAAGGCAACGGTCCGATTCAGTATGATCCGATTACTCTGGAAAGCGCCGCCAAGTTTCTGCCGCCGGGGCTGCTCGACAACAGCATCCGCAAGATCGGGGATGGCAGCTACTGTCGCGGCTATCGCTTTTTATGCCACGAATCCCGAGGCGATCGATGTAGTTCCGGAGAGCGTCATCGCGTCCTGGCGAAATCAGTTTGGTCCGTTCGTGGAGTTCTCTTTCGATAAGATGAACCGCGACGTGCAGAGCCAGGTCCTTCACGACAGCCGCAGGGCGCTGGTTTGGACCGCGGCCGGCATCGTGTTGATTGTCTACCTCTGCTTTTCGCAACTCTTCGCGTGTCGCTGATCGTGCTGATCCCGATCGTATTCGGCATTGTGGTAACGTTCGGGCTGTTGCTGCTGGTGAGGCATCGCTTCAGTTTCATGTCCATCACGGCGATTCCTCTGATCATCGGCATTGGGATCGACAATGGCATCCATCTAGTTCGGCGTTACCTGGAGAATGAGCGCATCGGGATTCTGGCGATCGCGAAGGCTTCGGGCGCGGCGCTGATTCAATCGAACCTGACTACGATCGTCGGATTCGGCGCGCTGATGGCCTCCAGTTTCGCGCCGCTTGCCGAAATGGGGCTCGTGACTTCGCTAGGCGTCGCGCTGGCACTGGTCGGCGGCCTGTGTCTGGTTCCCGCTGTCATTCTGCTGGGGGAAGAGAGAAGAGCAGCGCCCAGCCGAATGATTCCCAAATGACCGCACGGCGACGGACGACAGCGACGGTCGATTCGGGAATGGGGCTTCACTCGGTATTCGGTTCGGTACGAGTCGGGTCTACAAAATTCGTATATACTTCAAGCCGTTAGACCTTTATCGATAAAAATTAATAAATGAAGCGGCACGTCTCGTGAAACCAGCTTCGACACTACCTCGTCACGATACCCCCGGGCGCACAACAGATTCCTTTCCGTGATCATCGATCAAGTTTCTGATTCCAGGTTTTGAGTTGACTGTCATGAAATCGTCGCTTCGCTTGGCAACGCTGTTCTTCTCCCCTCACTTCTCGCGAGTCACAGGGTTGCAGCGAATTGCAGCTCTGCTGTTGCTTTCAGGCGTCTCTGTTCTTGCCGCTGACGGCGGAAGCTGGTTTGCCTCGGGCTGCCATCTCGATTCCGACGGACCAGAACCTGGCCGCGGGATTAAAGGCCGCTGAACAGTGTGAGTTTCCCAGGCAAACTGATCGTGTTGCCGCCGCTGGCTTTCGATCTGACTGGAAGCGAAAAGCCGGCCAGCCTTTTCGAGGAGCAAGCACAAGCTGTCCGGAGCATGCCTGAGGGATCCGAGGTCTGGCTGCATGTGGTGGTGAGAACAGATTCTCTGACGGGCAACGAGTCCGAGAAACAGATTACGGAGCGGGTGAATGCGTTTCTGAAACCGATGCTTCTCTTGGCGCCCGCGGTGCGTGGACTGATTGTTGAAATCGAAAGCTCCGAACCGCTGACGGCCCCCGATCGATTCGCGTTCGGGCTGGTGCAGCTGGCATTAACCGCCAAGGCGAGCAATGCCGGGTTGCGTCTGGCGTTTGTTTTCCAGCCCGGATTTATCGGCCAGCACGGCGGCCTGGTAAAGCGGCTTGCCACCTACTCCGATCTGCTGGGAACGACCTATTCCGAAGGCTGGCGCCAGGATGCCGCGTGGATCGCCGAGCAGGCGCTGAATAAGCCTCTCATCCTCAAGTCAGAATCAGGGACCTCGCCATTTTTGACCGCGATGCTCGCGGCCAGCGGGAACTTCGGTAGAAATCGTCTGGGCAGAGCCAGCAGACACCAAGGCCGCAGACGCGGTGTGCACCGTGAATAGCTTCATCACACATTCCATCACTGCCAACATGTTTCCGGCGGACGCCTCGTCCTCGCCGTTCAGCGTTGCGGTGGATGGTGTAGCGAACGACGAGCACCACTGGTCCGGCGGAGGGAAGTCGGATGTGGTCATTGTGGCGCGTGTAAACGGGAGCCCCGACTCTCCGAAGACGGTGCGGCTACAGGGCGGTCGCTCGGGACCCTTCGAGATCAAGTGGTACGACCCCGCGACTGGCGCCCAGCTGCCGGCAGGCGAAGCGACGAACACCGACAAGGGCTTCGTGCAGACGTGTGCCTGCACCAGCGAGTACGCCCTGATTTCCATCCACAAGCAAAGTGAGGCCGATCAGACGCTGTATAACACGGTGGAAGTGAAAGGCGGAGTCGAGCTCAAGATTGAGGAAATCATTGCCCGCTGGCAGCAGAACCGCGAAGCGCAGAAACAGAAGCTGGAAAACTACATGGCCTCGAGTTTCATGAGCCTGCATTTTGAAAGCACAAATCTGGGGCCGGGGTTCGACGTGTCGATGCAGCTGAAGCAATTTTTCAGCCGCGATGGCCAGATGGAAATCGCACAAAAAGAGTTTTACGTTAACGGGGTGAAGCTCGGCAAGAACCATGAGTTTCCGCTGCCGCAAATCGAGCCGGAAAAGGTGCTGACCCAGCCTCTCGAATTGAAGCTCAACGAGCGCTATGACTACAAGCTGTTGGGCACGGAGCAAGTCAACGGGGCCATGTGTTATGTGATCGGAGTCGAGCCCAGGGTGCGGGACGAGGCGCTTTACAGCGGCAAAATTTGGATCGACGGCACGACTTTTCGCGAGGTGAAACAGTATCTGATCAACGCGGCGCGAAGAGCAACGTGCTGGTGAACACCGAGACGCAGAATTTCGAGTTGGTCCGCGACGGCAAGGGCAATCAGTTCAACTTACTGCGATCCATCTCGGCGCAGCAGTTGTTGAATGCGGCTGGGCGCGATTTTGTGGTGCAGAGGACGGTGCAGTTCTCCGACTACGTGATCAATACGCCGGAGTTCAGCGGCACGCTCGCGGCGGAGCACAGTTCCGACGACCCCATGTTCCGCGACACCGATCAGGGACTGCGGTCGCTGCGAAAGAAAGACGGCGATCGGGTTTTAGTAGAAAAGAGTGTGAAGCGCGTCGAGGCTCTGATTGCCGGGGCAATGTACGGAGGCACGTTCAACTTTCCGATTCCGTTTCTCGGCATCAGCATTGCGGATTTCGATTTTCACCATACCGGCGCTCAGCTTTCGACCTTCTTTGCGGGGCCCATCCTGGTTTCCGATCTCTCGAAGCAGTACCGGCCGAAGTTCCGTCTGGCGCTGGATTTGTCGCTGAACGGACTGCCGGGCGAGAACCGCATCTACAGCAACAACACGGAATTGACGCAAGGGCGAGGTATGGACATGGGAGCAAACCGCCGGACTGCGGGCCTCCTGGCAAGCCACCACGCATCTCAGCGTGACGGCGTCCACCTACTTCGCCTATGACAACTTCCTCAGGACCAGCGATGCGGCGGAGCAATACGAACTGCCGCGCAACGGCCTGAACGTGCTTCCGGGGCTTGAAATAAAATACAACCGCAAAGGTTATGTGTTCGATGCGCAGGGGACGCGGGGCGAGCGCATCGACTGGAGGCCGTTCGGATGCACTTCGCTGGCTCTGCCTCCGGCTGGATGTGGTTCTTCTCACCGAATCCGCCGCCGCAAAATACTTTGTTGGTGCAGCATCCGCAAAACGCATTCACGCTCTACAACGCCGATTTGAACAAGGATTACTACATCGGAAAGTTCACCAAGGGCGGATGGGATATCTCCTACTGGGGCGGAGACCAACTGGACCGCTTCTCCCGTTACTTCCCCTCGTTTCTGTCGTCGCCGCGCCTTCACGGCATTCCTCCCGGCACGGATTCTTTTGACGCCATCGCCATGGCGAACGTGCACTACGGTTTCAACGTGATGGACTTCATGAAGATCGACGGGATGTACGCCTATGCGCGCGCGCGCAACGAGAAGAGTCGCTCCAATTCCGCAAGTTCGACGGCCTGGAGGTTAACTTCAACACCCCTGGTCCCCTGGGCACGCTGGTGCAAGGCACAGTTTCCTACGCGCTGGACGGGAATATCGCGCGCTACAACTCCCGTTGGGCCGCTTATATCTTGATCTTCAAGCCGTTGCACTAAATTCGAGAATATGGCTGAGATACGGCTGGATGATCCGAAGACTGACCGCGAGACGGATCGGAAGGCGACCGGAGAAGACCGCGCTGGTGACGGGCGGCTCGGGGATGATCGGCGCCGCCATCGCGCAAGCGCTGGGAAGCGCGGGGTTCCGCGTGGCTGTTCACTATCGTCACGGGAAAGAGTCCGCGGACGGGGTGGTCGAGCGCATCGTCGCCGCGGGCGGAGAGGCGCTGGCCGTGGAAGCCGATCTCTCCCAGCAGGAGAGTGTCGCGCCCATGTTCGAGCGCATCGAACAGCAATTTGGTCCAGTCGATTATCTGGTGAATAACGCGGGCATCAACCGCGATGTCCTGCTGGCCTTTATGTCGGAGGAGCAGTGGGATGAAGTGATCGACACCAATCTCCGCGGCACGTATTTGTGTTCGCGGTTGGCGTTGCCGGGCATGATGCGGCGGGGGAGCGGAGCCATCTGCAATGTCGTGTCGCCCAGCGGAATTCGCGGCCAGGCCGGCCAGTGCAATTACTCGGCTTCCAAGGGCGGCATTATCGCTTTCACCAAGGCGCTGTCCCGCGAGGTGGGAGCATTCCATATCCGAGTCAACGCCGTTTGCCCGGGCGTGATTCCCAGCCCCATGTCCGCGAAGTACATTGAGAAAGAGGAGAAGCGCCTGCTTTCCGAAATTCCCTCTGGGACGCTTTGGCAAGCCCGAAGAAGTGGCTCCGCTGGTGGTGTTTCTGGGGTCCGCAGGAGGCCAGCTACATCACCGGGCAGGTGATCGCAGTCGATGGGGGACTGCTGTAGTCGGGTCAGTTGCCGGCAGAAGCGACCAAGGACTAGAACAAGAAAGCCTTCGGCCCTTTCTCGAATTCAGGGGAGCTATTGTGGTATGCTCTGGAGCTGCAAATGAACCATATGGCGAGCGTTAAAGAGCAACTTAAGCCCATTATATTGAAGAGCTTGCGGATCACCGACCTGACCCCGGAGGATCTGCGCGACGATCAGCCGCTGCTCGGTGGCGAGCTGGAAATCGATTCCATCGACATTCTTCAACTCGTGCTTGAGATTGAGAGGCATTTCGGGATCAAGCTGGTGCAGGCCAATTTCGACCAGAAACATTTCGACAGTGTTAACATTTTGGCGGCGATCATCGAATCCAAAATGAGGCGGCAGCAAAGACCTGACACCTACAATCCCCAGCGGCAATCCTCCACATATGTGCATAGCACAGCATGTCTTTGGGCAATTTGTGCGCGCCGCATGACGGGTAGCGGCCCGAAAGTCGGGCGACCTCATCAGCGGCGGGCGGAAAGTGACGCGCTGGTACGAGCACCGATTTCACAACGTCACGGCGCTGCGAACTATCTTTGCCATCATGCCGAGGCTGCCGCGCTTCCTCCATCCGCCGATCGCGGTGGTCACGGCGCTGATTTTCTTTCTTCATGTTGAAGCAGGAGCGCCGGGCGGTAGCCGGCAATCTGCGGCAGGTCTCGGGCAAGCGCGGGCTCGCACTGCAATGGAAAGTCTATTGGGTCTTCTATTCGTTCTGCGATCTGATGGTTTCCTATTGCTTTGTTCCTCAGGCCACACATTCGCAACTGCTCACTATGCTGGTGGACCCGGAGCGCGGCGGCGCCAAGATCGACCAATGCCTGGCGGCGGGCAACGGGCTGATTGTGTGGACGGCGCATGTGGGGAATTGGGAATTTGCCTCGCGTCTGCTGGAAATGCACGGCCGGCCGGTCAATGTGGCGAGGGTGGTCGAGGACAAACCAGCGGAGATCACGCTGCGGAATCTGATGGCCAGCGACCGGCTCAAAATTGTGGATCTCAGAGGCGGAGTGCCGGCCACCATCGAACTCTTGCAGGCCCTGCGTCGAAACGAGATTGTGGCGATGCAGGGAGACCGCGTCTATCAGCGTCACAGTGCCGAAGTGCCGTTTTTTTCCCAACCCGCTAGCTTTCCGCTTGGCCCGTTTCTGCTTTCGCAGGTCTCGGGCGCGCCGGTGCTGCCCGGGCTTCGTGATTCGCGAGGGTTGGCTGCGCTATCGCGCGCTGATGGGCGATCCGATCCGCCGGCTCCATCGCAGGTCGCATCCCAGGTCCATCGCAGCTACATCTCGCGTCGCATCCCCGGTCCATCGACGACCGCGACGCGGGCTGCACGAGGCTTTGGGCCAGGCTGTGCGGTTTCTGGAAAAAACGTTGACGACCCATTACGATCAGTGGATGAATTTTTTTGATTTCTGGCCGGTTGCCTCCCGTGACTGATCTTCGAATTGACGACCTTCGAATTAACGACCTTTGAATTAACGATCATCGAAATAACGACCCCCGGAAAACCATCGTGGTTACTGGTGTTGGCGTGGTCAGCCCTTACGGCATCGGGCTTGGACTGCCTGCAGGCGGGCATGTTGTCGGGCAAGTGCTGTCTGGCGCCGACGAAGGATGTGTATCCGGGCTTTGAAGGAACCACTGCCCAGGTTTGCGGATTGCCGCTTCCGGCAAACGGCGCCGATTCTCGATATTCCCGGAGCGATCGACTGGCGATGGCGGCGGCTCGAGACGCAGTAGCGAATCTCGATTGCGAGAGCTCTGCTTTCCGCGAGAGCGCCGGAGTATTTATGGCCAGCACGGTCGCGGGCTTGAGCTGAGATCGATCCCGAAATTGCCGAAGATCCGGCTGCGTGGTACCGGCGCGGCAGCGGTCTCTCGCGGGCCGCCTCTTATCCGCCGGCGCACGTTGCCGACGCTGTGGGTGAGCACTTGGGAATTCGCGGACCACGCTGTGCGATTTCCGCGGCTTGCGCTTCGAGCGCGATGGCGATCGCGCTCGCCGCCAACATGCTGCTCGACGGAGCGGCGCCCATGATGTTGGCGGGGGGAAGTGATGCGCTTGTGTCCGTTCACGCTGAGCGGATTCAGTTCGCTGCAGGCGTTGGATCCAGACCCTTGCCGGCCCTTTGACCAGAATCGCAAGGGATTGAATCTGGGAGAAGGAGCCGCAGTGCTGGTGCTCGAAACGCTCGCCGGGGCCGATGGCGCGTAATGCCGACGTTCTGGCTGTGCTGCGGGGATGGGCGATGACGAACGACGCGTTTCATTCGACCGCGCCCCAGACTCAGGGAAACGGCCTGGCGGATTGCATGCGGCTTTGCCATGGAAATGGCGGAGGTCGGTGGCGATGAGATCGGCTATGTGAATGCCCACGGCACGGGCACGCCGCTGAATGATGTTGCCGAGACCCACGCGTACGAGACGGCTTTTCGCGGGCGCGGCCGGCCCGTTCCCGTCTCTTCGACGAAGTCTTATTTCGGACACTGCCTGGGCGCGGCTGGAGCGTTGGAGGCGGCCATCACGATCATGGCGATTCGTTGTGGCGCGCTGCTGCCGACGCTGCGGCTGACCGACCCGATCGAGAGCCCGGGTGTGAACTGGCTGCGGGGAGAAGTGCGGCGCGAGGCTGCTGCCGCTGGCCATGTCGGTTTCGGCTGGGTTTGGTGGCAGCAACACGGCGCTCATATTCGGGAACAGCCGGTTCGGGAACGACCGCTCATGACTGCGAATTTGGCAGCGATTACCGGGATCGGTTCGGTGAGTCCCTATGGTCCGCTCGCTGGATTAATCCCACCGGGCGCGGTGGAACCCGAACCCATCACCGCGTGGACGACTGCCGGATTGCGGCGAGCGTTTCTGGTGAAGCCATTTCGCCCCGCCAGATGTGGTGCCGGGCCTGAAGACCAGGCGTCTGGATCGCCTGTCGGCGTGGGCGCTGGTGGCTTCTTCGCTGGCCATTCAGGATGCCGGGATCGATCTGAGCCAGGTGGACCGGTCGCGCGTTGCCGTGGTGTTCGGCACTGGCTTCGGATGCGCTGAACTCACGGAAGCTTTTTTCCAGAGCGCTGCCGTAAATGGCTGGTCGGGGACCGACCCCAGTCCGTTTCCGGAAGGGCTCGCCAACGCTCCGGCCAGTCATGTGGCTTTGTGGCATGGCCTGCGAGGGCCTAATATTACGGTCGGCAGCAAGGGCTTTGCGGGCGAGAGCGCGTTGATCCAGGCGGCTTCACTGCTGCGCCACGGGCAGGCGGACTTGGCGATTGTGCTGGCGGGTGATACGCTCACGCGCGCCGTCTATGAATGGTATGAGGCGGCGGGTCTGTTGTCGCCAGCCTGCTACAACGCGGAGCCTCTGCCGGAAGGCGGCGGCTTCGTGCCCAGCGAAGGAGTAGCCGCATTGGTGTTGGAACCGGCGGGCCGCCGGGAAGCGCGACGCAAGTGCGCATTATGCACATTTCAGCTCGGGCCGCTGGGCGGCGGGAGGGAAGCCGGTGGAGACCATTCGCGCAGATGCTCGGCGGTTCTGTCCCGAGTCTCATCATTTGTGCCGGTAATGGCGCGCCTTGTGCTACCAGTTCTACGACCGCCCTGGCGCGCGAGATTGGCGGACACGAGTGCGGCGATCGTCCCCGCTCAGGCCGTTGCCGCGGGACTTGCCGATGCCGGCGCTCTTCTCCACTTAATCTTAGCCCTGAGCAACCTGGCTCTGAGCAACGAGCCTGAGCACGCGCATGGCGGACCGGCGCTGTTGTTAGGAACATCCGGCGACGGTGGTTTTGCGGCGCTTCGGCTGGAGTTGCCTTGAACATGAATGTGCGAATTGCAGCCGCGGCGTATGCCGTTCCGTCCGACGGTGAGGCCGTTGAGGCGGTCCTGGAGCGGGAACGAGATCGAGTGGAGGCAACGCTCGCTCCGCTGAGCCCGCAAGCGAGACAAAAGGCCGCAGAAGGTCTCGGGCTAAGCCGCGTGCGGGTTTGCGGCGGCAAGCAACCTTATGACTTGGTTCTCGAAGCCGCTTCCACGGCGATGGCGGAAGCTGGGATTACTGGGCAGGACATCAATCTCATTCTGGATTACAGCACGTTTCCCGGGAGAGAATTCGCAGTATCTCTCCTTTCGCGCACAAACTCAGCGCCGATCTCGGAGCTGAAACTTCGCTGAACCTGAGTTTCAAATCCGGCGGCTGCGGAGCGCTGCATCTCGCAATCAAGACGGCGCTGGGTTGGATGAGCACCGATGAAAGCATTCAGACCGCGCTGCTGGTGACGGGCGACACCGCGCCTCACGGCAGCCGCTCGCTGCTGCCGGTTACGGTGCAAGGCGACGCCGCGAGTGCGGTGATTCTGCGCCGCGAAGGCGCGGAAGGCCCTTTGCTGCTGGGCGTCGAAGCCATGACGCTTGGCCATCTGCACGATGCCATTGCCTTAGTCAAAACCAACGGCCACCTCGAAATCAAAGTGGATGCGGCGTGCATGGAAAACGAAGTGATGCCGGTCTACTATCTGAATTTGTTCTGGCTGGTGCAGAAAGTCCTGGCGGCGTCTTCCCTGAGCTTGAACAATATTGATCATTTCATCTATTCCAACATCAGCCAGCGGGACCGCGACGGTTTCCGCAGAATGGTGGGATTGCCCGAGGGCGGTCTGCCGGCAACTCCCATGGCGGAGTATGGTCACACTTTTGCCAGCGATCTTGTCATCAATTATGTGCATCTGCGGCGCGAGGGCCGAATTCGTCCGGGCAATTGTTGCTATTCGCTTCCGCGGGGATCGGCTTTACCTGGGGGGTGACGCTTGCCCGAGCCTGAACGCCCTGAGCCTGGAAGCGGCGAAACAGAAGGCGACCTGCTCTCGGACTGGCTGCGGCGCACGGCAGCGGCCATGCCGGATGCGCCGGCCATCATCGAACAAAAGATCGAGACTCGGGAAACCTCAGATCGGGTTACTTCTTTCCGCGAGTTGTTCGAGCAGGCTGCGTCGCTGGCGGCTGCGGTTCGTCGAACACGGCATCCAGAAGCAGGATCGCATCGCGCTGGTTCTGCCGAAGTCGACCGAAGCAATCGTGTCGGTTTTTGCGTCCCTGCTTGCCGGCGCTGTCTATGTTCCGATCCATCCCGCAGTGGCCGAAGGAACGGATCGAAACAACTTTGGCGGACTGTGCGGCGCGGCTGGTGATTGAGGGCGAAGGTTCTCCGCCGCGAATCACCGATCGCGAGACCGGCGAAATGCCTCCCCTGGCAACCGGCGCGCTGGATATTCGTTCCGATATTTCCGGCGTGGACTCGCTGCCCCGAGCAGACGCCGGCGACCCAGCTCTCATTCTGTTTACCTCGGGATCCACCGGTCGGCCGAAGGGAGTGGTGCTTTCTCACCGCGCGGTCAGCGCTTTCGTGAAATGGTCCGCGCATGAGTTTCAGATCTGCTCAACGGATCGCATCGCCTGCCCGTCACCTCTCAGTTTCGATCTTTCCACCTTTGACATTTTCAATATGGCATTGTGCGGCGCCACCTGTGTGCTGGTCCCCGAGCATAGCGTGTGGATGCCGCGCTTCTTGGTGCAGTTTCTGCGCGAGGCGGGCATCACTTGCTGGTATTCGGTGCCGTCGATCCTGGCGGGAATGTTAGAGGAGGGACGGTTGGCGCAGCATGATTATCCCGGGCTTGCGCGTCATCCTCTTTGCCGGCGAAGTCTTTCATGCGCCCGGACGTGGCGCGGCTGGCAGGCCGCGGTACCGCAGGCTGTTTGCGCGAACCTCTACGGCCCCACTGAGACCAATGTGGTTACTTGGTGCCGTGTGCCGCGCGGCTTCGACGGATCGCAGCCGCTGCCGATCGGCCAGCCCTGCCCCTACGCCACAGTGACGGTGGATGCGGCCAGTGGCGAATTGCTCGCGGGCGGCGAACTCCCTGATGAGCGGATACTGGAACCGTCCGAGGAATACGCAAGAAGATACGCAGCGTGCATTCGTTAACGTTGGCAGGGCAAACGCCATTATCGCACCGGGGACCGCGTGTCGCGCGCGGCTGACGGCAACTATCTTTTCCTGGGACGGCTCGACCGGCAAGTGAAACGCCGCGGTTTCCGCATTGAATTGGGGGAGATCGAGACTGCACTCGCGGGCCGCGAGGATATACTGGAAGCGGCCGCAGTGGCTGTGGACGACGGGAAGTTGGGAACTGCCATCATCGCTTTTGTCCGCGCCGTTCTGTTGGCGCCGTCAGCCTGGTCGAAGCCAAAGCCCACTGTGCGCGGACGCTGCCGCTGTATATGGTGCCCGACCACATCGTATTTTTCGACGCCATGCCGAAGGGAAGCCGGGGAAAGATCGATTACATGGCTTTAAGCAAACTCGCAGAGCACTCGACAAGCTTCACCGAATATGGCGCATCTGACCATGGAGATCAAGAGCGCAGTCCGGCAGTTCATCGCTGAAAATGTTCTGCTCGGGATGCATCAGACCACGATCGAAGACACCACGCCCCTCGTCACCGGCGGCCTGATCGACTCGATCGGCATGATCGGTCTCGTGACTTTTCTTGAAACGCGCTTTAAGGTCGAATTCGTGCCCAGAGAAATCGATGTGCATAGCCTGGATACGCTGGAGCAGATCGAAGAACTGATCCAGAAGAAACTGGCCAGCCAGAAAGCTGGACACCGCTGGCAGCGGGCAGCAAATTTGATGAGGTGTCGCGGTGTGGAACGGTTGGAGACTACGGGGACCGGCACTGCTGGCAACGTTGTTTCTGCCCGCATGCGGGCAGCACAAAGAGGCGTTTGAAAAAGCGCCGCTCGCCCCCGGCCAAATCGAAGTCGTGCGCCTCTCGGAACGCACCAACCTCTCAGTGGAACGCGTTCGTTTCTGGTCCAACGAGATGAACGAGCCCCGCTTTTTCCTGTGCCCTGGTGCCCAAGACCTCGGTTGCCCCCTCCGAAGTATTCATCCTGAATCACGGTTGGCGCGACCGGCCCGAGGACCTGCTGAAACATCTCAAAGTGGACCAGGTCTATGACGAGATGCTGGGACGGCGCGAGGTACGGCCTGCGATCGTGGTTCTGCCCGATGTTCGCTTCGACAGCTTTTACCGCGAATATCTCCGACCGCATCCCCTACCATAACTATCTGACTCTTGTGGCAGAGGAAGTGGCGGGAACGGTCTCACGCCACTATGCCATCCCTTTCGAACGCGAGCGTTGGGCGATCGGCGGCTTCTCCTTCGGCGGTTATTTGTCGCTGGATGTGGGGCGGCGCTATCCCGGCCGATTCGCCAGCGTCAGCGTGATCAGTGGACTCGTGGATGAGCAGTGGAGCTTCTGGCCATCGCAACCGCCACCGCCCGGGCCGACTCGATTCCCAGGGCCGGGGCAAGACATACAATCGTGGTGCCCGGCCCGGTTCCCAGACTTTTCCTCGCCTGCGGATCGGATGATCATCTTTTCTCGAGGATGCGGACTTGCATGAAAAGCTGACGCAACTCGGCATCCCGCATGAATGGTCGACTGCACCGGGCGGGCACACCTGGAAATACTGGTCTTCGGTCCTGCCCCCGATGTTGAAGTTCACCTTGGCGAGTGAACAGAAGTGACGCTGTTCTCCTTATAGTTTCAATAAACAGACTGGAAAGCGACGTCCGGAATCGGCGAATCTTTCTGTGCTGAACTATAATTGCGCGCACCATGACGCTGATCCCCGGCAGCAAACTCGGCCCTTACGAAATCCTCGGCCCTCTCGGCGCCGGAGGCATGGGCGAAGTGTATCGCGCCCGGGATATGCGCCTTGGACGTGAAGTCGCGTTGAAAGTGCTGCCGGAATCTTTCTCGCGCGACGCCGACCGGCTGCGGCGCTTCGAGCAAGAGGCGCGCGCTGTAGCCGCCCTCAACCATCCCAACATTCTTGCCATTCACGACATTGGAGAGCAAGACGGCTCGCCTTTTATCGTCTCCGAGCTTTTGGAAGGGATCAGCTTGCGCGCCGAACTGCAGCACGGCCCGCTGCCCCCGCGCAAGGCTTCCGATTATGCGGCACAGATCGCGCAGGGATTGGCGGCGGCCCATGACAAAGGTATCGTCCATCGAGATTTGAAGCCGGAGAACATTTTTCTCACCAAAGAAGGCCGGGTGAAGATTCTCGACTTCGGGCTGGCCAAGCTTACGCCAAATGCTCGGGGTGGGAAGAGTGAATCCGATGGCCTGACGATGACCAGCTTGCCGACGGAAGCCGGCATGGTGATGGGCACGGCCGGCTACATGGCACCGGAGCAGGTACGCGGCTCGGGAGTGGATTCCCGCACCGATATTTTCGCTTTCGGCGCCGTGCTGTACGAGATGATCTCCGGCCAACGCGCCTTCAGCCGTGATAGCGCGGCCGAGACCATGACAGCGATCTTGAAAGAACACCCACCGGAATTGAATGAGATGGAGCATCCGGTGTCTCCGGGGTTGGAGCGCATTGTGCGGCGTTGCCTCGAGAAGCAGCCGGAGCAACGCTTCCAATCCGCGAAAGACCTTGCGTTCGCGCTGGAAGCTTTGAGCGGGTCGACATCGAGGACAGCGGCGAACGCAGCCATCGCAGGCAGCGCCGGGATCCCTCGCTGGCCAGTGTTCGTGGCCGCCGCCGCATTTGTTGGCCTCGGCTTGGGAGCCGCGATTGCCTGGTACCTGCGGCCTGCCCCCCCTTCGCCGCCGACTTTTACTCGAGTGTCATACCATCGCGGCGAGGTCATTCGAGGCCGGTTCGCGCCCGATACGAAAACTGTCTTCTACAGCGCAAGATTCGGCGCGGGAGCGCCCGACACTTACAGTATTCGCGAGGACTATCCCGCATCAACGCCGGCGGGACTGGGCGGGGCAATGCTCCTGGCCATCTCGCGGCAGGGTCAGATGGCATTGGTGGTGCGGCCCACATATTTTGCCCACTATGTATGGGGCGGTACGCTGGCGACTTCTCCTCTGGGCGGCAGCGCGCCTCGCGAGCTGTTGGAGCATGTGGTCGATGCCGATTGGGGGCCGGACGGGAACGAACTTGCCGTCATTGACCGCAATAACGATAAGTGGCGATTGCAATATCCGATTGGAAAGGTGCTGCTCGAAGGCGAAGGCTGGATGAGCGATATGCGAGTTTCGCCGGACGGGACACAAGTGGCGGTGTTTCGTCATCCGCCAAATCCGGACGATCGGGGCGACCTCGTATTGCTAGACCGGTCGGGAAAATTGCAAACCCTGTCGACTGGATGGGAATCGCTCGAGGGCTTGGCGTGGGCTCCATCGGGGAAAGAGATTTGGTTCTCGGCTGCGCAGTCCGGGGAACAGTGGTGCATTCATGCCGTGAACTTATCGGGTAAGGAAAGAACCGTTTATTGTGGCACGGCACCGACGCGAATTCTCGACATCGCGCCGTCCGGCCGCGCGCTGGTTTCTACGGAAGAAGCGCGGGGCACGATGGAACTGGTGGAACATGGGTCGAGTCAGGAACGCGATTTGAGCTGGCTCTCGTACAGTTGGGGTCCACGGCTGTCGAGGGATGCAAGCGAGGTGTTGTTCACCGATTTATCGGAGCAGTCAGGCAACGATTACTCCGTATATGTACGGAAGAGCGATGGCTCTCCGGCGGTTCGCATCGCTGGAGGCGGATATGCGTCAGACATCAGTCCCGATGGAAAATGGGCGCTGGTGGTACTTCCAGACGATCCGGCTAAGCGCGTACAGATCGTACCCGTAGGACCCGGGCAGGCTCGCGCGTTGCACTGGGACGGGATGCAGCCGCTATGGGCGGAGTGGTTCCCCGACGGAGAACATATTCTGATGGATGCTAGCCAGTCGGGTCAGGCGGTCGCAATTTTCGTCACGGATGTGAATGGTTCGACGCCAAAGCACTTGTCGCCGGGAAGGATTTTGTGGGGAGCGATCGCGCCGGATGGGCAGTCCTTCATTAGTTATCAGGATAAGCAAACGCTTGTTAATTCCATCTCTGGCGGTAGCTCCAAGCCGATCCCTGGCATTCAAGATACTGAACAGCCAATTGGGTGGGCGGATTCGAAGCATATATTTGTGCAGACCATTATCCCTACCGGCCTCAACATTTATAAAATGGATGTAGGGTCTGGTCAGCGCGAACTGTGGCAGACTATAACACCGAAAGATGCAGTGGGCTTGAGGCCCATGTACACACCGATCGCCATCACCGCGGACGGGCGCTGGATGGCATATGGTTGCCGCACGCAACTAGGGCAACTGTACCGCAGCGACACGCTGAAGTGATCACGCTACGTTTCATGAGTTCTCGGGATGGGGTCAGATCCTGAAGAACCGCACAAAGCGTCAGGATTATCGCCGTCAAATCTATGACGCGGCTTTAAACAATTTCGCCAGACTATCGATGTCCGCGGCACTCGCGTCACCGATCACGAAATAGCGAAGCCCGCCTTGACTCCATGTTTCCAGGTTGAACGGCAGTTGCTTGGGCGAAAGAGACTTATCATCCAACTTGGCCGGGAGTGAGCGTTCCTGGAAAACAAACACGGAAATATGGTGCTTCCGCAAATCGTAAATGAGGTGTGCTCCAGGGGTTTGATCAAGATAGGTCATCCGGCCGCCCAGCAAAGTGAATTCGGAGTTCTGGAGTTCCGGCAAATTGAACGCGAAGGGGATTTTTCCCTGGAACCAGGGCTTCACCGTATGCCGATCAGTGGAGACGACATCCACCGGAGATGAGCTGGCCAGAGTCGCCACGTGCAAGTCTGCGATTTCGCTGAAAACTTGATCTCTGCCAGATCTAGTTCCCAGATAGGCTGAAGTCAACGTGCCGGCCACGAGAATGACGGTTGCCGCAGCAGCGAACGTCCATCCCAGACCAAAACTGCGCCGCGGTTTTGAAACAATCTTCTGCTGCATCCGCTTCCGAAACTCAGAACTGGGAGTGTAACGTCTTCCAGCGGCTCGAATCGCGCGCTTCAGCTGCACGCGCGCAAGGGCATCCGCCGAGCAAGAGGGGCAGCCGCGCACATGAGCGTCGAAGGTGCGCATTTCCTCCTCTGGAACTTCACCGTCAAGGTAAGTGTCGAGTTTCGCTTTCCAGGACTCACAAACCATAAGTCACCATTTTAGTTCGTCCTATTTGCAAACTGTTGCTGCAGGCTGCCGCGCAGGGCTTTTCTGGCGCGAGATAAGCGCGACATGACCGTACCCATCGGGATGGCGAGAGTGGCAGAGATTTCCTGGTAGGACATCTCCTCGACTTCACACAGCAGCAGGATTTCGCGATACGCGACTGGCAGTTCCTCCAGTGCATGCTGCACGAGTTGGCTATCGGAACGCTGCAGCAGGATGCTCTCTGGCGTTTCCTTGTCTGTGGGCAGAGCTTCCTCTTTGCCGTCAAGATCGAGCGGCACCTTAGCAGTCGCCTTCAGCCCGGTACGTGAAGTCAGAAACGCATTCCGCAGGATCTTGTAGATCCAGGCGCGAAAATTTGTACCCGGCTGGAACGAGGAAAACCCCTTAAGCGCCTTGGCATAAGTCTCCTGCACAAGATCCTCGGCTTCTTGCCGGTCGTGCGTCAGCCAGCAGGCAAAGTTATAGAGCCGCTCGAAGTGAGGCATGGCCAGCTGCTCGAACGACTCCGACGGCAGGCTCTCTTCCGGCATGCACACAAGGGTAAACCAGTTGCCGATCGTTTTATTCCCGGGCCCTCCAAAAATATTGCGGAATAAAACCGGGCAACGCCGGTTCTGCACAACGGGTCACAGAGCGGGCTTGAGTCACCCGGCGCAGGATTCCCTCGCGAGAAATAGGACAATTCGTCCCATCTTGCGCGGGATATAGCGATGGCAAATCCTTTTGATCTATAAGACGGCACTTCTGGCCGAGCATGCGCAACAAATTGGTAGAGGACGCGTGCCCCGCATCGATCGCTCCTCTTGGAGTAGTCTGTACAGTTCACACATCGCTGGCTCTGCCTGAGGCCTGCGCAGAAAAGTTCATGACTATCCTGGAGTTTAGCCTGCTTGTCTGTGCGGGTTCATTCGTGGCCGGTTTCTTGGGAGCTCTTACCGGGCTGGGTGGTGGAGTGGTACTTGTTCCCATGCTCAGTTTGCTTCTTGGAGTGGACATCCGATACGCGATTGGGGCGTCGCTAGTTTCGGTGATTGCCACCTCCTCGGGGGCGGCGGCGACCTACGTTAAAGAAGGCTTTTCCAATATCAGGATCGGAATGTTTCTGGAGGTCGCTACCACGTGGGGGCGCTGGCCGGTGCGACATTGGCCACACACATCTCCACTTCCGCGATATCCATTGTTTTTGGATTAGTGCTGATGGGCTCAGCATACCTGTCTCGGAAGCCCCGTCCGAAAAATGAGCGAAATACTCCGCCCGACCCGCTGGCCACCAGATTGCGCTTGAACGGGAGCTTTCCCGATGTAGATGGGGTTCGAAACTATAACGTCCAGCGTGTGCCGCTGGGATGGACTCTGATGTTTGGCGCCGGAACCTTGTCGGGATTGCTGGGCATCGGCTCGGGGGCAATGAAGGTTATCGCCATGGACCAGGCGATGAAAATCCCGTTCAAAGTGTCGACTACGACAAGCAACTTCATGATTGGCGTCACAGCCGCGGCCAGCGCCGGGGTTTATCTGGCTCGTGGATATATTGATCCTGGGCTCGCTATGCCTATAGTGCTGGGTGTTCTTGCCGGATCGTTGCTGGGCACACGGGTTCTCGTTAGAGCGGACACAACATGGTTGCGCCGCGTCTTCAGCCTGGTGATCGCACTTCTGGGAATCGAGATGCTCTACAAGGGGCTTTCAGGGAGGATTTGATATGTCCGGCGAGCGAAGTTGGACCGATAGACGGATGGACGTCGTGATTGGCAACCTTCTCCGCGCTGGTGTTCTGATTTCTGCGCTAGTTGTAATGGTTGGTGGCGTCCTCTATCTAGCGCGGAATGGGCACTCCCCCACCGATTACCGCGTGTTTCGTGGCGAACCTTCAGATCTTCGCCGTGTCGGAGGCATCCTGCGTGATGCGGTTGCGTTAAGGGGGAGAGGCATTATCCAGCTAGGACTGTTGCTGCTCATCGCGACTCCCGTTGCACGGGTCGCCTTCTCAATCTTTGGATTCGCGGAGGAGCACGACCGCATGTATGTCGTCATAGCGTCGATCGTGCTCCTGGTTTTGGCTTACAGCCTGATCGGATCCGCCTGATCCAGGTAAACGCGTGCTGACTGGGACGTGAACTCGTTCAGAAAAGTCGAACGGTTGCATGTTCGTCGGCCGGCGATGGTAAACTTGTCGTCCGAACTTTCGCACGCCGCCAGGATGACACCTCCGATGGATCCCGGTCCGATGAAAGCCTCTGAAGCTGCAGGTGGTGTTCCTGCCGTCGCGCAGCCAGTAGCCGCGCTGCTTACTCGCGCCGCGATCTTCCTGGTGGCGAATCTCAACGCGGGCCCTGAGAATCGTGCCGCCCTGCGGTCCTTCTGCGGAGACCTCGCCGCACTAGTGCGTGCGGTGGAGTTTCGCGATCTGGAAGGGAGCCTTTCCTGCGTCATGGGGTTCGGTTCCAACCTGTGGGACCGAGTCTTTGGGACGCCGCGACCGGCGGAACTGCATCCGTTCCGAGAGATTTCGCGCCGAAACACGTCATGCGGTTTCTACGCCCGGCGACTTGCTGTTCCACATCCGTGCCAAGCGCATGGATCTTTGTTTCGAGCTTGCGACGCAAATCATGGCGCGTTTGGGGAATGCAGTTTCGCCGGTGGACGAAGTACAGGGCTTCCGCTACTTCGACGACCGCGATCTCCTCGGCTTCGTCGATGGGACCGAGAACCCCAGAGGCGCAGCAGTGATCGAAGCCGCGCTCATCGGCGACGAGGACTCTGCGTTCAGCGGGGGCAGCTACGTTATCGTGCAAAAATATCTTCACGATGTTGGGGCCTGGAATGCGCTCTCCACCGAGGCGCAGGAACGCATCATCGGCCGTACCAAGCTGTCCGACATCGAATTGGACGATTCCGTCAAACCGACATCCGCGCACAACGCGCTGACGACGATCGTCGAGAACGGAAAAGAGATCAAGATCCTGCGCGACAATATGCCCTTCGGCCAGCCCTCGCACGGTGAATTTGGCACGTACTTCATCGGCTACAGCCGTTCGCCGCGCACTATCGAGCAAATGCTCGAGAACATGTTCATCGGCCGGCCGCCCGGCAACTACGACCGGATACTCGACTTCAGCCGCGCCGTCACCGGATGCCTGTTCTTCGTTCCGTCGGCAACATTTCTCGACAATGTGACCGAAGACGAAACTAATAGTAATGAAGACCAGCCTGCGGCGGAACCGCCTGCGCCACCGGCCGCAGCCGAAACCTCTACATCCCTCCCATCTTCATCCAATCGATCGGTGCGCGAGGGTTCGCTCGGCATCGGTTCTCTGAAAGGAGACGTACGACATGAATAACCTCCATCGCGAACTTGCTCCCATTTCTGACTCGGCCTGGGCCCAGATCGAGGAAGAAACATCGCGCACGTTCAAGCGCTACCTTGCCGGGCGGCGCGTCGTGGACGTAAACGGGCCGGCCGGCACTGGGCTCTCAGCCGTCGGCACTGGCCACCTGCGGACAATCACCGCCTCGGCGAAAGGCATTCTCGCGAGGCAGCGCGAGGTGAAGGCGATGGTCGAGCTGCGTGTTCCGTTCGAACTGGATCGCCAGCAGATTGACGATGTCGAGCGCGGCGCGAACGACTCCGACTGGCAACCGGCGAAGGACGCGGCGCGACAGGTCGCCTTTGCCGAGGACGGCGCGATATTCGAGGGCTACGCCGCCGCCGGCATCGGGGGCATCCGTCAAGGAACCAGCAATCCAATCAGGACGCTCCCCGGCGACGTGCGCGAGTACCCGGATGCAATTGCCCAAGCCTTGAGCCAACTGCGTCTCGTCGGCGTCAACGGCCCCTACTCCGTGCTACTCGGGGCCGACGCCTACACTGCGCTCGCCGAGACGAGCGACCACGGATACCCGGTCTTGGAGCACGTCAAACGGCTCGTCAAGGATGAAATCATCTGGGCGCCCGCCATTGCCGGCGCCTTCGTGCTGACCACTCGTGGCGGCGATTTCGATCTGCACATCGGCCAGGACGTTTCTATCGGTTATCTCAGCCATACCGACGCCGCCGTCCGCTTGTATCTGCAGGAGACGTTCACTTTCCTCCTGCTCACCACCGAGGCTTCCGTGGCGCTGGTTCCTCCCGCGAAAGCGAAGAAGTCTTGAGGCGAGACTTAGACTCGTCTTCATACCCGACTCGCCAGGACCGAATCAGAGGAAACGGAAGTATGGCGGTTAGCAAAGAGGAAACCGTTGCGTTCTCGGAAATCGACAGCGAGCGATTTGGGGTTCGCGTGGCGAGAGCGCAGGTGCAAGGGAAGAATCTCTCACAGATTATCGATTTCTGTGTCGCAGAACAGATCAAGCTGCTGATCGCCCGTTGCGCGACCAAAGAACTTCGCACCGTTCAAGAGATGGAAAGCCGAGGCTTCTTGTTGATGGACACCCTCGTCTATTACAACTTCGACCTGACGAAGCGTAGGATTCCTGACGATGCTCCGAGAGCGCACGTTCGAAAGTTTGCGCGGGACGACACGGCCCAGGTGGAGACGGTCGCGGCAGCGGCATTCAAGGGATACTACGGTCACTACCATGCCGATCGCAGACTGGATCAAAGCAAATGTGACGAAGGCTACGTTTCCTGGGCAGTGCGATCTTGCACGTCGAAGCAGGTTGCGACCGAAGTTTTAGTCGCGGAGATCGGCAAGAAAATTGTCGGGTTTCTGACCCTCCGACTGAACAGCCCCAAGGAAATGGAGGGCCTGCTTTTCGGGGTCGCTCCTGAAGGGCAGGGAATTGGGGTTGGCCGTTCTCTTATGTTGAATGGGCTGGAGTTATGCAAAAAGCGGCAGGTAAAGCGAATGCTTATCTCCACGCAGGTGACAAACGTCGCGGTACAGAAAGTGTGGTGCCGTGTTGGTTTTGAACCCGCCCACTCCTATTACACCCTGCACAAGTGGTTTTAGTTTCTAAGGACAATGAACGCGGTTCCGCTCGCAGGCACGCATTTCAGTGTTGCGTGTGCCTAACGATTCCTTCGCGCAACGACAACCAGAGAAGTGCCGAACGGCAAGTGGTTACCGCGAGCCACCCAGCGCGCTTCAAGGGTCATTACTGATGTGAGTAGACCGTTGATCACCGGAATGACACGAAACTCCTGCATCGTCAGCTTCCTTGCCTCTTCCGGACTACGGGATCTTCGAAGGCCTCCGATTTTTCTGAATGCCCAAACTAGAGGGAAGATGCCCGCCATAAAGTGACTCGCAAACTCTATATCAAATCCTGCTTCAGCCAAGGTCTTGCGAATCTGCGTGATCGAATAGCGACGGCAATGATGGGCCGCTTCGTCAAAATGGCTCCACAAAAACTGATGTGCCGGGACCGTCAAGATCAGCCTGCCTCCAGGTGCGAGCATTTCACGCAGAGATAGAAGTGTTTCCCGTTCCTCCGGTATGTGCTCAAGGACGTCAAACATTCCCACAAGTTCGAACGGCTTTCCAAAAGGCAGGCTGCGAGCGTCTGCCTGCACGAGTGGCCCGGCATAGCGCCGGCGAGCGTGCGGGAGGCCGTCAAAAAAGCGTTCCATGCCAACCACCACGCCGCCGTCGCACGCCCTGCGAAGAGCGTTCAGTACATTTCCGGTTCCACAACCAACCTCGAGAACGAGGTATCCAGGCTTCAACCCGGAACAGAGTTTTTTTGCCAAGTCGTAAATTAAGACGTTCCGCGCGCGAAACCAGAAATGGCGATCCTCCACGCGTGCCAAATCGTCAAAGAGTGAGGCATCGTAGCCGCCGGAGGTGGGTTCAATCGACGATGGCATCGACTAGCGCCTGCATTCCAGAATGAGATGGCTGTATGGAATCCGCAGCATGTCATGGCGGACCGTGGAGTTAACGGCCGAAAAAGAAGTCGACGCAAGTGCCACGTATTCCTCTGCGTGCCTGACGAAGCGTCCACGGTCTCTGCTTAGCAAGAATTTCGCAAATCTCGATTGACCGGCCACCCAGACGCCATCCAACGTGATCAGCCTGCCCTCGGGTTTTAAAGTGCGACGAGCCATTCGAAACAGTTGCACAGCTTCCGGATCGTCGAGGTGATGCAGAATGCCTAACGCGATGACGATATCGAAGTATTCGGATTGCGGCAGATTGTACTCATTCACCCGATCGCATGTGAAGTGCGCTTCGGGAAAGCGGCGCTGTGCCTGCTGGATGTAATCAGGGTTCGCATCGAAGCCGACGTATTCTGAACTTGGAAGATAAGGGACCATGCTTCCAGGCCCGCAACCGACGTCAAGGATCCTGTCGCTTTGCCTGGCGCGGATGTGCTCTTTTGCGAGGGTCTTCCTATATCCATCCGAGCCTACGATGCCGCCCCACATCTGGTACGCCCACGGCAAGTTGAGGATCGGCCGAAACGTTTCAATCATTGAATACCTTTTTTGGCGGGAGACGACCTTCAATCCCGCACATCGAAGAAGTCCTTGATCAAGCCTACGACCTGCGCCTGATCGTCCTCGGTCAGGTCATTATAGAAAGGCAGTCTGAGCAGCCGGGAACTGAGGTCCTCGGTGACGGGACACTCTCGCGCTCCGAATTTCATTCCCATTGCCGACAAGTGCAGGGGAACGTAATGAAAGACGCTCAGTATCCCGTGCTCCTTCAAGTGCGCGATCAAGGCCTGGCGGCATTCGAGCGAGGGAAGGATCAAATAAAACATGTGATAAGCCTGCTCGCACTCTGCGGGAATCACGGGCAGCCGGACCTTCTTTTCCTGGGCCAGGCCGCTGCAGATGCCGCCAATAGTATTCCCAAACTCGACGCCGCTTGGTTTGGATTTCTTGCCGGCCCTCCAACTGCGCCAGCAAGAACGCTGCCAGCAGATCGGACGGCAGATAACTGGAACCGATATCCACCCAGGTATATTTGTCCACTTGACCGCGGAAGAACTGGCTGCGGTTGGTCCCCTTTTCGCGGATGATCATGGCGCGTTCGACCATCTCCGGATCGTTCACCACCAGGGCTCCGCCTTCGCCGCAAATAATGTTCTTGGTCTCGTGAAAACTCTGGGTGCTCAAGCAGCCGAAGGTGCCGGTGAGCTTACCTTTGTAGCGAGCAAACAAACCATGGGCATTGTCCTCAACGACTCGAACGCCGTGCTCGCGTGCAAGGCTACAGATCGCGTCCATTTCGCAGGCGACGCCGGCGTAGTGCACCGGAACGATAGCTTTTGTCCGCTTCGTGATGAGAGATTGCAGACGGCTTTCGTCGAGATTCAAAGTGTCAGGACGGATGTCGGCAAACACGATGCGGGCGCCGCGCAATGCGAAAGCGTTTGCCGTGGAAACAAAGGTGAACGAAGGAATGATGATTTCATCGCCTGGCCCGCAATCGAGCAGGATCGCCGCCATCTCCAGCGCATGCGTGCAGGAGGTCGTGAGGAGAACTTTCGGCGCCTGCAACTCCCGTTCCAGCAGCTCGTGGCAGCGTCGCGTAAAGGGGCCATCCCCGGAGGCCTGGCCGTTCGCGATCGCCTCGGCGATGTACTTATACTCGTTGCCCGCCAGGCATGGCCGGTTGAAGGGAATGCGAAAGTCCATCAGGTTGTTCCTTCGCTTCCTGGGGGGCCGATGACTTCGCGGATGGCGTAAGTCGGCCGGTCCATCATGCGGAAATGCATGCGGGCAAGGTATTCGCCAATAATCCCCAGAGCGAACAACTGTGCTCCCGAAAAGATCGCGATGATGGAGGCGAGAAAGGGAAATCCTGGAACGGCATCTCCACTGAGAAAGTATCGGATCGCCACATAAAACAGGACTCCGATACCAAGAAGCGTGAAACAGAACCCTACGATGCTGGCGAACTGCAGGGGCACCGTGCTGAACCCCGTCATCATGTTCATCGCGTGGGTCGCAAGTTTTCGGAAGGTGTAACCGGACGCGCCCTGCTTCCGGGCCTCGTGATGGACCTTGACGGCGCCAAACCGGTTGCTTCCCCAAGTCAGCAACACGTCAACGGAGACGAAAGAGCCTTCATACTGGCGGAATGCATCCGCTACCTGCCGGCGAAATGCGCGGAATGCCGAGACCTGTCTGGCAATTTCCGCTCCGACCACATTTCTCAGGGCCATCTTGGTTGCGAGAGAGGCCAGATCGCGGCCCAAACCGTGCTGCTCTTGCTGCGGCGTGCCATACACGACGTCGAAGCCCTGGGAAAGCTCACTCAGCAACTTCGTAATCTCCTCGGGAGGGTGCTGCAAATCGTCGTCCATGGTAATGATCACTTCATATCTTGCAGCTCGGATCCCACACAGGAGCGCGTTATGCTGGCCGTAATTGCGCATGAGGTTGATGCCGCGTATCCATGAGAACTCGCGCTGGAGTTGGCAGATGACGGCCCAACTTTGGTCGGGGCTGCAGTCATTTACCAGAATGAGTTCGTACTCCTGGACGAGCAGGCGGCAGCGTTTGCGAAAGCCGTTGCACGAGTTCGGGCAAGATGGTTTCGCTCCGGTAAACCGGCACCACGACCGAAATGCCGGGCCATCGGCTCGCGCGAGCAGGGGTCATGGTTTCCACCTGACTTCAAAGTCTCCGGCATCGGCGCGATTGGGGAACTCACGCTCCAGCGCGGTCTCAAGATCATCCGCGATTGGACCTGCGAAAGGCGGACGATGATTCAGGACTGCGAGATTGATGTTGTGCGAGTCGATGACTGCCAGCGCACGCTGGGTTCGCCCCGACGGGTCTTCATAGAAATCAAAAAAAATGCCGGTTGGATCGCGAAAGCCAGAAAGAAAATAAACTTCGGGAGAATCGGGTTTGGCCAGGATATATTCGCCGCGGGCATGCTGGTGGATAAGACTGTTCAGTGCCTCATACTCGCGCGCGCTCGCAGCGGTGACACGCAGGCCTCCTGCGCGAGGCATTGAAAGCCGAACCGTCTGGGTGTCAGGCGCATATTCAGTGCCTAGGTGGTAAACGAACCCGGGCGTCAAGTCGAACACGACGTACACAAAACAGAAGCACATCATTCCGGCCACGGCTAACCGTGGCGGCGGATCCATCTAGACTGACCACGGCAGTGATGGAAAGCAGCACCAGTGGCGCAATGTAGCAAAAATAGATGGTATTGCTGAAGGGAAATTGAATCAGGCTGCACGCGGCCGTCACCGAAAGAGTGAGGAACAGTCGCTGCCGGGGAATGGATTCCAATCGGTTCAGCCAGGACAAGCGAGCCAGCAGTCGCAACGCCAACGACCACCACGACGGGCGCAAAAACCCAAATCGTGCTCCACACGTGTTGATAGTAATAGCGGGATCGGCGAGCCAAGAACAAAAGGGAAGGGATCAGGATGACCATGGAAACTGCGAAAGCGACCTGTTTCCAAAGCTTGGGGGTGGTTTTCGATCGGGTCAAGAGCACGATTGCGATCAGCACTGCGTTCACTTCGATTCCCTGCGAAACCAACGCACAGGGGGCTTCATCCCTACGAGCCCGATCAAACGGCTCGATATGCCGAAAATGTCTCGCACGAGAAGACCGACGCTTCCAGTGAGAAGGTAGGGAACCAGGAATACGGCGATAGGGATAGCAACCCCAGCCGCGAACAGCAGCAGTTCGCGCAGAAGAAAGTGAAATCTTTGGCTTCGATTTCCGGAAGCATAGATCTCGTTCCAAACTAAAACCGCGCCAATCGCAAGCTCCGGCACCCAGAAGTAATAATAGGTAGCACTATTGGCCAGCTTTCGCAGGAGTACAAAGAGCAGAGCTTCGTATAAGAGTATCGAGGTTATCACGAAGCCCCGGTATGTCCGAATCTCGAGACGATCGTCCGGTTTAGCGCTGAGCCGCAAGTTGTTCGCGATACACAAGAAAGAATAAGGCACCCGCGACGAAGAACAAACCCGGCAGCTTGAACAGGATCGAGATGCCGCCACAAGCCCCGGCAATCAGCAGCCAACGGCCAGCTTGGGTTTCGATGTAACGCAACAGTGCCGCGAGCCCGAAAGTTGCGAAGAACAGGTTGTACCAGGAAGGCAGGGCGGCAGTGTAATTTGGTGGCCCCCATGCCACCGCCAACAAGGTCAGTGCAGCGGCAAGAGGTGCGGAAACAAACCTCGACGCCGAGTAATAAACCGCAGGAATCCAAGCCAGAAAAAACGGAAACAGCATGTAACGCATGCTGGCCAGGTTTGTTCCAAACACGCGAAACGCCGCCGCGTTCAGATAGCCTAATAGTCCGGTATAACCGTCGTGATAATCACGATGAGGAAGTTCTCCGCGCAGCACGTGCTCTGCGCTTTCCGCGAGAGTGCCTTCGTCCGAGGGAACCCAGCCGCGCTTTAATTCCAGCGCCATGTACAGCGCGCTCAGAAGCAAAACCAGAGCCAGCAAAAGACGCCCGCGTGACGAGGGTTTCGCAACATGCTCCGCGTTCGTCCCAATGTCTGCAGGAACGGCCTGCGGAAGTTGTACCTCCAGAGAAGTCATTGGCTTTGCGTCGATCGTCGCCGATAGATCTCGGATCTGTCAATGTTGCGGAACACAGAACAGTTGGCCCTTTTCACCGAGCGCTTTCAGTGTAAGGCTTTTGTCAATTCGCCGGACGAGGGGCGGCCCCAGTCTAGAGCATCTCCGCCGGAGGATAAGGGGACCTCAAGGGGATACCGCGCCCTTAACCAGGTTTATGAAGAAGGCCATGTTTCCGAAGCTGTGGCCGACGATGCCCGGCCATGTGCTTTTGGTATGTTGGGCAACAAAGGAAAGCGCGACACCTGTGATTGCCATGCGGACTGTGTCCCAGAGAGTCGGCTGCATAAATAAGTGGAACAGCGACCAGAGAATCCCGTGGATAACCCATGTCGCTCTTCCAAACGCGAGTTCTTGGCGCGGAAGCACATAACCCCGCCACCACAGTTCTTCCCCGCCGACATTGCAGACAAGGATCACGACAGCATAGTAAACGAGAATCCACCAAGCTCCGTGCAAAGGAATGCCCATGAAATCCTTCGGACCGAAACCATCGAAAAACTCATGGTAGAACCCAGAGGCATCGAAGAACCTGATGGACTGCAGGGTTGGCCGAAGGATGCTTGCAGTCCGGTTGAGGATCGTACCTATCGGAATCGCGGCGAATACCCAGGCCTGGCGATTGTTCTCTCTCCAGAGGGCAAGCCATGATGCCGCAACCGCAAACAGGTCTTCCCAATTACCTCCATACATGAAGCCCGAGAGTGCAGCTGCCCAGATCCAGGCTGTCGCATTTGGAGCCGAGAGTCGTAACCGTTGCGTCAGTGCCTTCCATGAGATGGAGCGGACGTCAATAGCTGCGCCGACCAGCGCGGCGATCAACATGAGTGCCAGCGGCAGAATCAGCAGCAGATGAAAAATGCGCCACCAAGAACTCATATGCCGCAACAGACTTGGCCCAGCCCAGTGAAACAGGAAGGCGAAGGTCAAGGCGGGTATCCCGAATAGAAGTGATGACGCGAGCCAGCCTGCCGGGCTAATTGCTCGTGCGTGGTCTGCCTGCGACACGTGGGTGAGTTTATCTGACTGGATCGGATGTGTGCGACAGATTTATCCAGGTCCAGAGAAAACCGCTGCCGCCGATCTCCAGAACCGAATGCAGCCCGTATGGCATCCATAGCCATTATGAGGAACCCCGGCGATGAAGCCGTGATGCGGTCAACCAATGCCGAAGTACCTTGCCCGGAACAGGCGAGAATCTGGGTGCTCGTCGCGACTATTCTTGGCTCCAGCATGGCTTTCATCGATAGCACGGTCGTGAACGTCGCTCTGCCAGCGATCCAAGCCAACTTTCATGCAAGCGTCGTCGATGTGCAATGGGTGATCGAGTCTTACGGCCTGTTTCTAGGCGCGCTCATTCTTGTCGGAGGTTCGCTCGGCGACTTGTTCGGGCGCCGTCTAATTTTTGTAACCGGGATAGCAATCTTCGCCGTGGCTTCGGCGGTTTGCGGCGCCGCCGTGAACATTCATCAATTAATCATCGCGAGAAGTATTCAAGGCGTCGGTGCCGCGCTCCTGGTGCCCGGCAGTCTGGCGATTATCAGCGCAGCTTTTGACGAGAAGAGTCGTGGCCGCGCGATCGGCATCTGGTCCGGCTTCACCGCGATCACTACCGCCGTAGGACCGGTTCTCGGTGGTTGGCTGGTTGAGCATGCTTCCTGGCGGTGGGTGTTCTTCATCAATCTCCCGCTCGCGGTGACGGTAATAACCATTTCGCTTTGGCACATTCCAGAGAGCCGCATCGCAGGCGCAGGCCGTATAGATTGGTCAGGAGCGTTGCTTGCGACCGTTGGACTAGGGGGCTTGGTCGCCGGGTTCATGGAATCTGTTAATTTGGGTTGGCGAAATCCTCTGGTCTGTGCAAGTTTGATCCTCGGAGCCACTTGTCTTATCGCGTTGGTGGTCGTCGAAGGTCACGTCACGTCACCGATGCTCCCGTTGTCACTGTTCGAATCCCGCAGCTTCACTGGTGCCAACCTGCTTACGCTCTTGCTTTATGCCGCGACTGGAATTTTCTTTTTCTTATTCCCGTTGAACCTCATCCAGGTCCAAAACTATTCTGCCACAGCCGCCGGTGCTGCTCTCCTTCCGTTCATCTTGCTGATGTTCGTTCTCTCCCTATGGTCGGGCGGACTTGTTGCCCGCTACGGGCCCAGAATTCCGCTGATCGCTGGTCCACTCATTGTTTCGGTTGGGTTTGCTCTGTTCGCGGTGCCGTCCGTGGGAGAGAGCTACTGGAAGACATTCTTCCCGGCGATCCTTGTGCTGGGGTTTGGGACGTCAGTAACGGTGGCTCCTCTCACCACCGTCGTTATGAATTCGGTTGATCTGGACCGTGTCGGCTCGGCTTCTGGGATCAACAACGCCGTGGCGCGCGTAGCCGGGGTCCTTGCGGTCGCCGTATTCGGGATTGTGATGGTGAAGGCCTTTGACTCAGAACTGAACCGGAGCCTGGCTCATCTTTCGCTGTCGCCCGCTGTTTTGCGGGAGATTCATTCCGACGAGATCAAACTCGCGGGCTTGCAGGTTCCGCCTGGTCTAAACCCCAGTATCGGTGCCGAGATCAAAGAATCCGTCAACGAAGCATTTGTATTTGGATTTCGAATTGTCATGTTGGCTTGCGCAGGGCTGTCTCTGGCAAGCTCGGCAACAGCCTGGCTGACGATTCGGAACGATCCCGGCCACTCCAAAGTAGCCGCATGAGGAGCGCGTGTCCCAGATGAATCTATCTGACTTCAACCACAGCCAGCCCGTACGAAGGCAAGGTCAGAGTCAATTCCCCGCCTTTCAGGCTGCGCTCCGCCCCCGGGGGAACCTCCGCAGCCCGCTTGAGTTGTTGAATCTGCGCCTGCGAAAGGTAACGCGGCGATCCCATCTTTTCGTAAATTGAGTGAACGTCTCCGTGATCGGGGTCGACCGCCGAGACGACTGCGCGCTTATAGTGTCCGCCCTGGAAGTGCAGAGTAACCGTCTTGCCAGCGCCAGCGTGCTCCGGCGGCGCGTAGTTCCACACGGCGAGCACGAGGCTGCCATCTTTCTTTCTTGTGAGGAGCGCGGAATCTGAGTTGACATCGATTCTCTTTTCTCCTAGCCGGTGCAGGATTTTGAAGGCGTTGAAGGCCGGTTTCGGAATTCCATCTTCAGCCAACAGACCAAAGCCGCCGTAGAACGGCGTTTTCACCACGCCCTGCTCCTCGAACACGTCGGAGAAAGTCCAGTAGCTCATCATGTCCACCAAACCATCACATTGACGGAGGGTGTTCGCCAGCCAGGGGCCCATGTATGAGGCGTCCGTGACCGCAGGTTCATTGAAATAACTGGCATTGAACTCACTCCAGATCAGCGGCAGGGTGGGCATGGCGGAGGCGGCGATTTGGTCGTGAACTTTTTTTACGGCGCGGCACACCATCTTGTCGCGTGGAATATCTTCGTCCGTTCCAAATACATCTTTTGCCCGGTCGTTGCCGTAGACGTGGGTGGAAACGAAATCAACTGGAACGTGGTTGGCTGCGCAATGTTGAATAAAGGCATCTGCCCAGGCTGCCTGGGCCGTCGCCGGTCCGCCAATTCGCAAGCTAGGGCTCACCGCCTTGACGGCGCGCGCGGTGTGGTCATAGAGGTCCCAGTAGGTCGCCTGCTTGGGATCGCCTCCCCAGAAATCGATGTTGGGTTCGTTCCAAACTTCGAAATACCACTGGCTAACTTCATCGATGCCATAGCGGTCTACCAGATGCTTCGTGAACTGGGTAATCAGGTTGTCCCATTTCGCCCAATCTTTAGGAGGGGCCACGTCCGGCTTGTACCAGAAGGCTTGCAGGATTGGTTTGTCGGCCAGCTTGTTGGGCATGAAACTCAACTCGACGAATGGCCTCACGCCATTGGCTAACAGAGCGTCGTAGATCTGATCGACGTAGGAGAAATTAAAAACCGGCTGCCCTTGCTTATCTTCGTCGTAGACGCCTACTTCATCATTAAAGATGGCGTGGAAGCGAACATACTGGAAGCCGGTGATCTGTTTCACAGTTTGCAAGTCCTGACGATAATCTTCTCGCAGGCTTAAAATGGCGCGGCCGGAGCCGAACATCTGTTCCCAAAAGTGAGGAAAAGCGTGTGCGGGAGCAGAGCCATCAATCACGATTGTCTCCGCGGTCTGGGACAACGCGCCACTGGGCAAAATGACCATGAGCAGGGAAGCGATCATCGTTCTTAGCATGATTGTCCTTGGCGAGGATGACGTTCTACGCGAGACACGAATGCCATTTTTGGACGCCCTTACTGAAAACTGTATCCAGGCTTGAGGTCGCAACGGTACACCTTGGTTTGATCGGGATTTACTCTGGCGTTGCAACTCGCCCAACTTAAGAACAGCTCGGGGCCGAGTGGAAAAATGATCATCTGTCCATCGAGTTCCGCTTCAATGCTGACACCTTCGGCGGTCGAGGGCAGAGTAAAGTTCAGACCTTCTCCAAAGATTACCGGGTAAGACTCGTGAACAATTTGGCTAACCATGGGGTGGACTACTTCCGCTTCCAGCAAGAAAGTCGCAGTGTCGGACCAGTCGCGGGCGGAGACTGTGTAAATCTGTTCGCCCCGCGCAACACGGTCTGAATCGATTTTGGTGAACGGACATGGCCCGGCGATGCAGGATGCTCTGGCGCTTCGGAACTCATTCCCCGGTCCAGCATCGAGGGACGCGGAGCCCAGCGCGGCGCGCCACTTGCCATCGGGTGAGCAGGGCCGCTGACCCTTGCACGGTACGTTGCCCTTGTTTTCAATCTGAAATGTTTTCACCGCGCTTCCCACGTTGTACTCAGTCATCACGCGGCCAGAGTACCTGACGCGGACGTTCGCGACTTTCACTGCGGGTCGAGCGGCGGAAGGCGCGACCGCGGGGAGAGGTGACATGTGGACGATATAGAGCTTGTCCCCGACAAAATCACTCAGATCGAGAGGAAGGTAGTGCGGCTGGCGGAAGTGAAGAACGAGTGGATGGCCCCTTCGCACGAATCGGCGCAGCGGGAGGGTGAACAAGCCGGTAGCATCAGATGTCGCCGCGTTGGCGGCCAAATCAGCGGTCACCTCGACATCGGCGATGGGCTGTTCTTTTCTGCTATCCGTGTCCTGCACAGTGACTGCTCCCCGCAGCGATATCGATCCGTGGGTGTACCACGGAAGAAGGAGCAGTGCGCCAACAATCGTAAGGATGATGGTCGAGCCGATCCAGACACTCACTCTAGGTGTGCGGTTTATGTCCACAATCTTTCGAACATTCTACGACGAAGCTCTGCAGCGCGGGAGTCTGGCGTCCCTCGTGCGTAATCCTTCTGTCAATCCCTGCAAGGGGCGACTTCGTCTAAGATTGACCGCAGCACGCGAATGCGGTCCAATCTGTTTTCCCGCCGGGACGTGATGCGCCAGATGCTGGGCGTCGGGGGATGCCTGTCCCTGACAAAACTCATGCCGGCCCTCCCCTTGAGCCAGCAATCGACGAGCCAACAATCGACAAGCCAGCAATCGACGCAGGGGCCAGCGTCTTTATCCGGCCTCGCGCCTCTGTCGTCCGAAGACGATTGGTTTCTGAACGAGCTGGAAATCGCAAACCTCAGCTATTTCTGGGAGCAGGCCAGCCACAAGACAGGGATGGTGAAAGACCGGTGCCACGTCGGCACGAATGATCAAGGGATCGTGGCCAGTATTGCCGCCACCGGTTTCGGTTTGACGGCTCTCTGCATCGGAGAGCAGCGCGGACTGATTCCGAGCAGCGATGCCCTCGAACGCGTCTTTGTCGCCCTCAGGTTCCTGTGGAAGAAGCTGCCGAACCACCGCGGGTTCTTCTACCACTTCGCCGATATTAACAGCGGAGAAAGAGTTTGGGATTCCGAAGTTTCCTCCGTCGATACCGCCATTTTGCTGTGCGGGATCCTTACGTGCCGCGAGCACTTCCGCCATCCTGAGGTCGTGGAACTTGCAGACTTGATCTTCGGGAGGGTCGATTGGACCTGGCTTTCCGAAGACACCTCGCTGCTGCCCCACGGCTGGACCCCCGAAGTCGGCTTCCTGCCTTCCCGTTGGGACTACTACAGCGAACTGATGATGATGTATCTGCTGGGCCTGGGTTCATCGACTCATCCCCTGAAGGATGAAACCTGGACGGCGTGGAAACGCCTCGTCTTTGAATACGATGGCTTGCGGTACATCGGTTCTTTCGCCCCTCTATTCGTGCATCAATATTCCCAGGCGTGGTTCGATTTTCGTGGAAGGCGCGACAAGTTCGCCGACTACTTTCAGAATTCGGTGATTGCAACCGATGTGCACCGGCGGTTTTGTTTGGAGCTGGGGAAACAGTATCCCGATTACAGCAACGACTTGTGGGGAATCACAGCTTCGGACTCGAACCACGGCTACGTGATCTGGGGCGGACCGCCGGCCACGGGGCCGATCGACGGCACCGTCGTGCCGAGCGCGGCTGGCGGATCACTGCCGTTCCAGCCGCAGGCCACTTTACGCGTCCTGAAAAACATTCGGAGCCGCTACCCTGCAGCGTGGAGTAAGTATGGATTTGTGAACGCATTCAACCCTCTCACCAACTGGTACGACCCCGACGTGATCGGAATCGATACCGGTATTACGATGTTGATGGCGGAGAACCTCAGGACTGGTTTCGTCTGGAACACTTTCATGAAAACCCCTGAAGCCCAGCGCGGGATGCGACGGGCCGGGCTGAACAAATACTACCGAGCCGGACTCGTGGTCCTTAACGACTTGTTATAGCAATACCCACCAACCCTGCGATGTGTTCTGGTCATCCAATACCTGCTCCAGGCGGCCTTTGCTCCGATCTTGTTGCCCGGAAGGCATTGGGCTACACTCAATGAAACGGGCGTCGCTCGGTCTGGCGCAGGGTCGCGTCGCGTGGTCTCGACTTAGTGTTGCCGGGGCTAACACCCCCTAGGACTCACCCATGGCCGGAAAACAGGATTCCTGGAACGGATGGCGCGAGCGCATTTCCGCTCTGCGGAATGTGCCTGCGGTCCTGCGAATCGTTTGGGATTCAGGCCGCGCGGTCGTGGTGTTGGGTATTGTTTTTCGTCTGGTCACTTCTGTTCTGCCTCTCGGCCTGTTGTGGATTACCAAGCTGATCGTCGACATCCTTGTGCATGCTCACACGACCCATCAATCCGTCGGCACCCGGCTGTGGTGGCTGGTTGCGGCAGAATTCTCACTGGCCGTTTTTGGCAGCGTTTTAAGTCGCGGTGTCGACTTTCTCGACGCTTTGCTCGCCGACAAGTACACCCGGCACGTCAGCGTGCTGGTGATGAAACACGCCGCGCAACTAGACCTCACGGCCTATGAAGACCCGGTTTTCTACGATCGCCTGGAGCGGGCTCGCGTCCAGGCCACGGACCGGCTGGGAATGATTCAGTCGATCGGCCGGCTGATTCAGCAAGTTATCACCACCGTCTCTCTTTCCATCGCGATCATGCTGTTTTCGCCGTGGCTTCTGCTCATGCTGGTCGCCTGCGTTGTGCCTGCATTTTTGGGAGAGAGTCATTTTGCTTTTCTGGGATATGCCAAGAACTTCCGCCAGACTCCTGTTCGCCGCCAACTGGACTATCTACGCGTGCTGGGCGGCAGCAAAGAAGCGGCAAAAGAACTGAAGCTTTTCGGGCTTGCGCCCTTTCTTACGGAACGGTTCTCCCGACTTTCCAACCAGATCTATGAGGAAGATGTCGACTTGGCGCGAAGGCGGCTTGTGGCAGGTTCGTTTTTGTCGACGATCAGCACTGCCGGCTACTATTTGGCCTATGTATTCGTGATCTGGCGGACGGTGACTGGAGTGCTCAGTATCGGCACTTTTACCTTCCTCGCAGGCGCGATCCAGCAGGCCAGTTCGAATATTCAGCAAATGTTTTCTACCGTCTCTTCGATCGCTGATCAAGCTTTGTTCCTGACCGACCTTATCGCTTTTTTCGAGATGCGGCCGATGATCGCTTCGAAGCCGAATGCGTTGCCCGCACCGCGGCCGATTATTCGCGGATTCGAATTCCGCAACGTTTCATTCCACTATCCTGGAAGTTCGCGCCTGGTTCTGGACGGATTGAACTTTCATTTCCGGCAGGGCGAGCGGGTTGCGCTGATTGGGGAAAATGGCGAGGGGAAAACAACCATCGTCAAACTGCTGACCCGGCTTTACGATCCGGTCGAGGGGCAGGTGTTGCTCGATGGCGTCGATCTTCGCGAGTACGACCTGGAAGACCTCTATACCCAAGTCGGCGTTATTTTTCAGGACTTCATGCGGTACGAGATGACGGCGCGCGAGAATATAGCGGTGGGCCGTATCGAGCAACTCGATGATCTTCCGCGTCTGTGGAAGTCCGCTCAGAAGAGTATGGCCGACGAGGTGATTGGCAGGCTTCCGCGTGGATATGAACAGATGCTCGGGCGTCGCTTCGACGGTGGGGTCGACCTTTCAGGCGGAGAATGGCAGAAGGTCGCTCTGGCTCGCGCCTACCTGCGCGATGCGCAGATACTGATCCTCGATGAACCAACGGCAGCGCTCGACGCGCGCAGCGAATACGAGGTATTTCAGCGCTTCGCCGAGCTGACTGCCGGAAAGATGGCGCTGTTCATTTCGCACCGGTTCTCTACGGTGCGCATGGCCGACCGAATCGTGGTGCTGGAAAATGGCCGCATTGCTGAAGATGGAGATCACGAAAAGTTGACTCGCCTCGGTGGCCGCTATGCGGAGATGTTTGAACTGCAGGCAGCCAGCTATCGTTAGGCAAAGGACAAGGACTAAGGACAGGATGCTTCGCAACCCACAAGCCGAGGACATCACCGTAGAGGAAGTCCTGCGCCCACCGGCCGAAGAACTCTCCGATCCTGCTTCCGACGCTGCCAGCGATCTTGCGGGACTGCGCAGCGCCGCAACCGAGTTCGCTTCCCGGCTAGGCTGGCTGCCGGGTGTCCGCACTTCGAAAACGTTTTCCTCCCGCTGCCGCAAGTTGAAGCGGGCATTTCGACCCTTGTTCGCAAACGTCGAAGCGGCGGGGAGGCGCAACCCGGAATCCGAGGATCTACGCTGGTTCCGCGACAATGACCAGTTGATCTATGCGGAACTGAGAAACATTGCCGATGAACTCAAGCCGCTGAAGCAATTGCCCCACGCGCGCGGGCGTAAGGACGAGGTCGTTCCCCGTGTGCTGGCGATCGCGCAAGCGTTTCTTGATCTCAGCGGCAACAATTTCCGCGAGATAGCATTCACCACATTCTTCCAGACATTTCAGAAGAGCACGGTACTTGAATTACGCGAAGTGTCGGCGGTAGTTTCCGCCATGAAGCTCGTTCTGCTAGAACGAATCGCTGCACGTTGCCGGTGCCTGCTCGGCGACCCGGCGGGGGCGTCCAACGGCCTGGGAATATGCGTGCGGAGCCTGCGAGACATTACGCAGACATCCTGGAACGAAGTCCTCGAACCGCTGATCCTTTTCGACGCGATCCTTCAGCGCGACCCCGCGGGCGTATATGCGGCGATGGATTTCGAAAGTCGGCGCCTGTACCGGGAAAAGTTGTCGAAAATTGCCCGCCGGTCTGACTTGGCGGAGATGGACGTTGCCCGCCAGGCGCTGGAGTTGGCGCAACAGGCCCAGGAAAGAGCCTACCGCGACACCCGCTCCAAGTTGCGGCAATCTCATATCGGCTACTACCTCATCGGCGAAGGCCAGCCTCTGCTTTGTCAGAAAGTAGGCTTCAAGCCCGACTTTCTACAGAGCCTGCGTGCCCGACTGCGTCGCCATCCTGACGAATTCTTCCTTACCGGAATCGCGGTCCTCACCTTCGCCATCATTACGGGAATCCTGCTGTGGCTGACTCCTCCCGACAGTCCGCCCCAATTGCTCCTGCTTTCCATGCTGATGCTGTTGGTTCCCTGTTCGCAGTCTGCCGTACAGCTCATGCATTACCTGGTCGCGGCTCTGCTGCCGGCGGAAATTCTGCCGAAGCTGGACTATTCCGAGGGGATTCCGGACGATTGTGTGACCCTGGTGGCGATTCCGACTCTTCTGCTGAGCGAGAAGCAAGTGCGGGGCCTGGTTGAAGATCTTGAGGTTCGCTTTCTGGGCAACCACGATCGCAATATTCACTTCGCGCTCATCACCGACCTGCCTGACTCTGACGAACCGTCTCCGGAAGCCAATCCGCTGATCGATCTGTGCGCCGGCTTGATTCGCGAACTGGACGAAAGATACAGCGGAAAGCAGATGGGATCCTTCTTTCTGCTGCATCGCCATCGGGCTTACAACCGCCGTGAAAAAGGATGGATGGGTTGGGAACGCAAGCGCGGCAAGTTGCTGGATTTGAACAATCTCTTGCGCGGAGAGTATGACAGCTTCCCGGTTAAGGTTGGAGACCTCTCCATCCTGCCAAAGGTACGGTTCGTGCTTACGCTCGATTCTGATACAGAGCTTCCGCGCGGAGCGGCTCACCGTATGGTCGGGACCATGACCCATCCGCTGAACCAGGCGATCATCGATCCCGAGAAGAACATCGTCGTTGCGGGATACGGCATACTGCAGCCGCGAGTCGCGGTCAGCGTGCAAAGCACGGCACGCTCGCGCCTTGCCGCAGCCTACGCGGGCGAGACGGGTCTCGATATCTACACCCGCGCGCTTTCTGATGCTTATCAGGATCTTTACGGGGAAGGCAGTTACACCGGCAAAGGGATCTATGAAGTCGACGCGGTGCATCAGGTGCTCGACCGGCGATTCCCGAAAAATGCGCTGCTCAGTCACGACCTCATCGAAGGCGCCTACGCCCGCGCGGGCCTGGCCAGCGACATTGAAGTGATCGAGGATTATCCCTCGCATTACAGCGCTTCGAATCGCCGAAAACACCGGTGGCTGCGGGGAGACTGGCAGATCGCGGAATGGCTGACGTCGCGCGTTCCCGATGAGTCCGGTGCCCGCGTGCCGAATCCGATTTCATTGGTTTCCCGCTGGAAGATCCTCGACAACCTGCGGCGCAGTCTGGTTGAGCCGGCTACATTTCTGCTCCTGCTGTTCGACTGGCTCATTCCTGGGGAGAACGCACTGCGCTGGACTCTGGCAACAATTTTGATTTTGATTATTCCGCCATGGTTTGAATTTGCATTCGCGCTGGTGCGCGCGGCCGTCGAGCGCAAAATGTCCGTTGCGCGTGAGGCGGTGGCCTCGTTCTATGCTGCTAACTTCTCCGTATTGCTGAACCTGGTGTTCCTCGCTCATCAGACTTTGCTCTCGCTCGATGCCGTGGCACGGGCGCTGGTGCGGCGAAAGGTGACCCGGGAGCGGCTGTTGGAATGGGAGACGGCTGCGCAGGCCGAACTGGGCACTCGCCAGACCGTGCTCGATCGCTATCTCGACTGGATGCCCTTCATCGCCGCCGGTCTCGGCCTTCTGATCTGGCTGGTGCGACCGCATTCCCTGATCGCCGCTATTCCTATTCTTATTCTCTGGGCTGGCAGCAAACCGGTTGCTCTTTGGCTGAATGAGTCGCCGGTTGTACCTAAGGACGCTCTATCGCGGCAGGACACACTGTTTCTGCGCCGGGCGGCTCTTTACACCTGGAGGTATTTCGCCGAGTTTTGTACCGAGGAACACAACTGGCTGATCCCGGACAACATTCAAGAGGAGCCCCTCGCAGTTGCAGCGCGGATTTCTCCGACCAATCTCGGCCTCTTGCTCAATGCGCGGCAGGTTGCAGTCGAGCTTGGATATCTGACAGTTCCTGATCTGACGGACTTGACGCACCGAACTCTGACCACGGTCTCTCGCCTCGTGAAGCACCGTGGACACTTGCTGAACTGGTACGACACGCGCACTCTCGCACCGCTGGCGCCTCTGGTCGTTTCCTCTGTCGACAGTGGCAATCTGCTGGCTTCTCTTTGGACGCTGCAACAAGGCTGCCTGGATCGCATTCGTCAGCCACTCCTCCATCGGCGTCTGGCGGAGGGACTGTTAGACCATCTCCGGGTTCTGGCCGAGGCAGAGGTATTTCCCCGGAAGCAACTGGCCCAATATGAGGCGAAGTTCAGAGAGAAAAGCTGGCTGCTTTCGATCCTGGAGCTTCGAGAAGAGGACTTGGAAAGTTATTCTATTTCCGACCGGTCCGCTCCTACGGAAGACACTCGCTGGTTTTGCCAACAGGCGCCGCTCCAGCTGCAGAGCATCCGGCAAATGACCGCGGCCTACGAGCCGTGGTGGCTGCCGGAATTCGCGCCACTGCGAGAAGGACTGGGACTAAACACGAAATTCATGGGCCGCGTTCCCTTACGGAAACTGCCAGATTTGATTCGGGAGCTGGAAGCTGGAGTCGATCGATTGTTGTCTTCCATACCTGAAGTGGACAGGCCTCTTTGTGAGCATTTTAGGACGCTGCTCATCGAGGCGCGGTCGAACGCGGTTTCCCTCATCGAGAACTTGCGCCAGCTAAGCGCCCAGGCCGGAGCACTGGCCGATGCGATGGATTTCAGCTTTCTGCTCGATCCCCATCGGAAGTTGATGTCAGTCGGTTTTGATGCGCAGTCGCAGCAGTTGCTGAATTCCTGCTATGACCTGCTGGCCACAGAATCCCGCACTGCAGTGTTTATCGCAATCGCGAAGGATGATATTCCCCAGGATTGCTGGTTCCTGCTTGGCCGTGGCCATACTCTTGATCATGGTCGCCCCGTCCTGCTCTCGTGGACAGGAACGATGTTCGAGTATCTGATGCCGTCCCTCTGGATGCGTTCCTATCCCAACACCCTGCTCGACAGATCGCAGGTGGCGGCAGTGCGTTCGCAGCAGGCTTACGCGGCCCGCAAGGGAGTTCCATGGGGTATCTCGGAGTCGGCGTATTCCAAACTCGACGGGCACGGGAATTATCAATACCAGGCTTTCGGCTTGCCCCAGCTTTCGCTGATGAGACGAGAGTCGAATCCGTTGGTGATTTCACCTTATTCGACTTTTCTGGCCTTGAGTGTTGATCGGCGGGGGTCGTTGCGCAATCTGCGCCGCATGGACGCGCTGGGATGGTTCGGCTGCCGCGGATTTTACGAATCCGCCGACTATTCAATCGGGGGCGGCCGGTTCCGCTCGCCGCGCTGCGAAATCGTGCGCTGTTGGATGGCGCACCATCAGGGAATGAGCTTGCTCTCCATGGCCAACCTATTGTGCGACAACGTCGTGCAGCGATGGTTCCATGCCGATCGCCGTGTGCAGGCCACGGAGCTCTTGCTGCAGGAAAAACCCGTCGTGCACGTTCGTTCGGCAGAATTGCCGTCCCGAAAAGCCGTGGCATAGCGGGACTTCTGAGGCGTCTCAGTTACTTCGCTTTTTGCTAGCCGGGCCTGGGCTGTGGTTCAGCCACCAGCTCCTTGCGCGGTCGAACGTTCTGATTCAGTCGAAAGAAATTATTGGGATCATAGTGCGACTTCACTGCTACGATGCGGTCCCATCGTTCGTGATAAGCCTCAGGCACGCGATCCTGTTCATCGCCGCTCATGAAGTTTGTGTAAACACCAGGTTTCATTGCAGGCCGAAGCTTGTTGAAGATGCCGCGAATCCAAGCAACGTTGGCGGCGTCAGCGGAAGGCTCTGACCAATTTGCCAGCAGATTCAGTATGAACGGAGAACTGCGATCCCCGAACGCGGTCTCGTCAGCTCCGATCCGCGCGGCGGCGCCGCCAAGATAAGCCAGTTCAATCTGTGTTTCCGATGACGGGATCGCGGCCACTGCCTCGATCAGGCGATCAATGCTGGCGTCGTCGAGATCACTGAAATAACCCGATTTTGTGTAGTAGCGACGGCCATGCGGGAAATCGGAATCCGCCATGGTTTGCAGGTTCGTAAACAACACAATCTTGTTGCTCACAGAATCCGGGCTGCACAGGGAAAGCGCGCGCTGCAGGTAAAGAGGCCCATCTTCAGGATCGCCCGTCCAAATCAAGGAACTGCTTGCCACCGGACGCCCGCGGAGCGAAACGGGCACCTTATTCGCATGGGTCGCAAGGCGTAGATCGATATTCCACTTCAAGTCGATTGGCGCTTCGGCCATAAAATCTCTCCAGCATTCGAGAAGCCCGCGAATTTCCGGCTCTGGAGTCAGCCCTTCGGCGAGGACCACTGAGGTCAAGGGATGAAGTTTCAGTTCAAATTCTGTCACCACTCCAAAGTTCCCGCCGCCTCCGCGCAAGGCCCAGAATAAGTCTGGATTCTCTTTAGAGTTAGCCCGCACGACGGAACTATCGGCTGTCACCAGAGTGAACCCCTCGACGTTATCGCACGACAATCCAAATCGCCGCGTGAGCCATCCCGTGCCTCCGCCCAGGATCAGTCCCGAGGCGCCGGTGTGAGAGACGACGCCGGAAGGAAAGACGAGCCCCACTTTCTGCGTTGCGCTGTCAATCGATCCCAACAAGCAACCCCCGGCGATCCTGGCCCGGCGTGCCTCGGGATCAACCGTGACCTGGCGCATTCTTGACAGGTCAATCACGAGACCGTCATCGCAAGTGCTGAAACCGGCTAGGCTATGCCCTCCGCAGCGGATCGCAGTAAGAATCCCGATCTCAGAAGCGGCTCGGACGGCGCTTTGCACGTCACTCACGTCTGCACAGCGCGCGATCAGGCCCGGTTTACGAGCAGCCATTCCATTCCAAATCACGCACGCATCGTCGTAGCCGCTATCACCGGGACGCAGTAGATCACCTTTGAATCGCCGGTGTAGTGACGAGTGGACCTCTCGGCTGGCTTCGACCATCACGCGCTTTCCTTACAGAATGCCGTTCCAAACCACGCGGTAGCTCTGTCCTAAATGCTTTTTTGCCGCCGGCTGCGCAGGTACAAGAGTGAGACAAGGCCTAAGAAAACAGAAAATGCTGGAACCGACCACTGCAAACCGTCCACGAAGAAAGTTGTGACTGAGATCGCAAGTAGTAACAGAATGCCAACCACGGTAAACACCGGGTGAGCCCACAGGCGCATGGGCAAACTTACCAGGCGCTCGCGCGTGATGGCTTTGCGAAAACGGAGGTGCGTGTTAAGAATCACGAGCCATACAAAAAGCATTCCAGCGACTGCCGTCCCGTAGAGCATGAGGAAAGCATTCCTCGGAGCGAAGACGGCCAGCAAAATGGCTGCGACAATCCCCGCGGTTGAGGCCAGCAGTGCCCGATGCGGCACCCCGTTGTGGCTCACTTTTCCGATCCATTCTGGTGCATAACCTCCCTGTCCGAGAGAAAACAGCATTCGAGTAGAGAGGTAGAGGTTAGTATTCACGCTCGACAGTGCCGCCGTCAGCACAACGAAGTTCATAATCGCAGCGGCGAAAGGTATATGCGCAGCGGCGAATGCAGTGACAAAAGGGCTGGCTGAAATCGTGGAAGAGGCACGGGTCTGGTTCCATGGAACCATCATCACCATAATCGCAATCGCCAGCACGTAAAACAAAATGAGCCGCCATACAATGCTCCTCATGGCGCGGGGAATGGTAACTTCCGGATGTTCGGCCTCTCCGGCCGTGACCGCGATAATCTCCACTCCCATGTAACTGGTGACAGTGATCGTGAGCGAAAGCCAGACTCCTTTCCATCCCGCAGGCAGGAATCCTCCGTGCTTGGTCAAATTCGCCAATCCAATTGCGCCTCGCGAGTCAATGCCAAGAATCAAAGATATCCCGACAGTTATGAAGGCGACGATGGCCGCCACTTTGATCATCGCGAACCAATATTCAAACTCACCCAGGCGGTTGACCCGCATGGAATTCAGCCCCACCAGCGCTGCTGAGACCAACACTACCCATATCCATTGCGGAACATTTGGAAACCAAAAAGAAATATAGATGCCCGCGGCGGTGACCTCAGCACCGATGGCGATGATCTGCGCGGCTCCGTAGGTAGCTCGCACTGAAAAACCGGCCCATGGATTGAGATACTTCTCCGCGTAAACTCCGAAGGCCCCGGCCACAGGATGGACGACTGCCATCTCCGCCAGCGCATAGGACATGATCAGAGCGATGCCAGCCCCCAGAAGATAGGAAAGAATTACGGCCGGACCGGCGAGGCGAATGGTGACGCTGCTTCCCAGGAACAGACCGACACCGATGGCTCCGCCGATAGCCATCATGGTGAGCTGCCTTTGGTTCAACCGGCGCTGCAGGCCTTCCACTTCCGGTATCGGACGCGCCTCACTGGCGAGCGTGTTCCCGACCGATGAAGAGGGTCGATCAGTCATATCTGCCGACAGGGGCAGGATCGAGGACCATAAAGTGGATCTGCCTGTGGGTGATCTGCGAGTCGGTCAGCATGACTTCGTCATCTCAGCGAGAGCTCTCCCGAATCTCAGCACCTCTTCGACGGTATTGTAGTGAACCAATGATGCTCGGACTGCCCCAGTCTCTATGGGGAGCCCAAGTCGCTTCATCAGCCGCGGGGTGTACATGTGGCCGTCGCGCACGCCGATATTTTGTTTTGCGAGTTCTTCGGTGACTCTTGCGGGGGACGGGTTCCTTACATTGAAGCAAAGCGTTGGCACTCGTTGGCCGATGCGCTCTGTCTCCGTCACACCGTAGACAACGGCGCCGGAATCGCTGAGCACCCGAAGCATTTCGAGCGAAAGCGATTCTTCGTAGACCCGGATCGCCTCGAACGCTCGGCGCAGAGCGGACCGCCTCGATTCTGATTTCGCCGTTGCATCATTCCCGGCTATGCTTCGGCCGAGCGTTTCCAGGTAACGCACCGCTGCATCCATCCCGGCTACATTTTCGTAAACAAAGGTGCCGGCCTCGATTTTGCCGGGTGGTTCGTCAGGAATGAACTCCTCACGGAAGGTTGGGAGCCTTTCCAGCAGTTCGCGCCGTCCCCAAAGAAAGCCCATATGGGGACCAAAGATCTTGTAGCCCGAACAAACCAGGTAATCGCAATCGAAGGCTTGCACATCGATCAAGCCATGAGGGCCGTAATGCACGGCATCGAGGAATATCTCCGCGCCGGAGGCATGGGCCACTCTTGCTGCCGCCGCGACATCCACAATCGAGCCAAGAGCATTCGAAGTCAGCGTGCATGCCACCAGCCGCGTCGTCGAAGACACCAGCGGGAGGAGATCGTCCACATGCAGATTCCCATCGTCCCTCACCTTCCACCAGGAGAACTTCGCTCCGCTCCGTTCCAACGCCAGCCAGGTGGCGATGTTAGCCTCGTGGTCTATATCGGTTACGACAATCTCGTTGCGCTTGCCGAGCGTTTGTCCGATCGCGAGACTCACCAGACGAATAAAGGATGTGGCGTTCATGCCAAATGCGATTTCGCTTGCGTCACGAGCGTTCACAAGATCAGCGACGCTGTGCCGGGCACGCAAAACCATCTCGTCCACTTCACGGCTTTTCGCGTAGCGTCCCCCTCGCTGCACATTGCACTCGAGGAGATGATGATTCACCGCGTCCAGCACGACCTGTGGAACCTGCGCACCCGCTGCATTATCAAAGAAGATGAAGCCCGGAGGCCGAGTCAGCGCCGGAAACGCAGCACGAACGGTTTCAATGGGAAACGCGCGCTCGATGCGGAGGGAACTTCAGGGTTGAGAACACTTTGGGATCCGGACTTCAAATCCTGCTCCTGGCTACTTCTAGAAATTAATAGCTACGTCTGAAAAGTCTCTGTCGTCTTGCAAAACGACCAGCGCCAAACCTATACTCCGCTGCAACAACTCGTCAACTGAAAGCAACCTATGCCCGTATCCGCGACCAATTCAAAGCTGATCTATGACGCCTTGAAGGAGTGCGACATCCGCCTGGTGTCGGCTCTGCCAGAAACCTGGCTGGTGCATCTCATTCGATCGGCCGACGAGGATCCAGAAATGATTTTAGTGCGGCTGGCGAAGGAGGAAGAAGGGGTTGGCATCTCCGCAGGGGCGCACTTTGCCGGCGTCAAGTCGGCCATGCTGATGCAGAACCACGGCTTCCTGGCATCCATTAACGGTATCGTCTCTTTCGCGCATCTGTACAAGATTCCTCTCTTGATGCTCATCAGCTATCGCGGATCTTTAGGAGAGCGCGATCCGTGGCAAACGCAAGGCGGCAACGTTACGGAGCCACTTTTGCGAGCGTTGCGTATCCCTTACTTTTTTCTCGACGCATTAGACACCGTCAGGAAGCGTATTCGGCAAGCGCAAACTCTCGCCGAAAGCAGTTTGCAGCCGGTCGCCCTTCTCCTGACACGCGACTTGATGTGGGAGGAGTGATGCTCCGCCTCGATTGCCTTCGGTCGGTTTATTCAGAACTGGAGAACTGTCTGGTCGTCACCATCATGGGAGCAGTTGCGGCTGAGCTGCAATCCTTGGGTCACCGTCCTAATTTCTTTTACTTGCAACACGCCATGGGACTGGCTTCTTCGACGGGGTTGGGCCTCGCTCTCTGCCTGCCGGAACAAACCGTGATCGTGCTCGATGGCGACGGTTCGCTTCTGATGAACCTGGGCAGTCTAAGCACGATGGCGCGCTATCGCCCCAAAAAGCTGATTCACATTGTTTTCGACAATGAAAGTCTGCTCTCGGTGGGAGGTTTTCCAACTGCGACCGGCACAGGTACGGACTTGGAGGGCATCGCCCGTGCCTCCGGCATTCCGCGAGTGAGCACGGTCCGTAGTATAGAAAGTTTTAAGGCCGCTGTCAGCGACGCCATGCAGGTCAGGGAACTCACAACCATTGTCGCTAAGGTCGAAGCCAAAGGTCCCTCCGCCTACGTTACCGATCTGACACTGCTGGAGAACCGGTTTCAATTCCGGCGGCATATTCAGTCGCTGAAGCCGCGATGAGATGCACGAAGTTCGGACCCCGTCGGGCCGAGTCAGCATACTGAACAAACAATTTGTGAGGAGCGCCGATGTCTCTAGCATTATCCAAACTACTTGAAGAACTAGCCGCCGGCCGGCTGCGGGTCGTGGATCTGACCCAACCCTTAACCCCGCAGACTCCTTTGCTGCCGCTGCCACCCCAGTTCAACAACACGCCAGCCTTCAAGATCTGGGAGCTGTCGCACTACGATAAACGCGGCCCCGCCTGGTACTGGAACGGGTTTGAGACCGGCGAGCACACGGGCACCCATTTCGATGCTCCGGTCCACTGGGTTTCGGGGAAAGACCTTCCGGACAACACCGTGGATCGCATCCCGCCGAGGAAGTTTGTGGGACCTGCCTGCGTGATCGACATCAGCGCGGAGGTGACGAGAAATCCAAACTATCTGTTGACGCCGGAGCGCATCGGCCAGTGGGAAGATAAGCACGGCGTAATTCCAGCGGGCGCATGGGTTCTTTTACGTACGGACTGGTCGAAGCGGACCGATCCCAAGGACTACATCAACCTAAAGGAGAATGGACCGCACACTCCGGGGCTGGCCAAGGAAAGTTCAGCCCTGCTTGCCGAGAAGCGCGATGTGCTGGGCGTTGGCGTGGAAACGGTCGGGACTGATGCCGGTCAGGCCGCCACTTTTGATCCACCATTCCCGAACCACTATCTGATGCACGGCAGCGGCAAGTTTGGGCTGGCCAGTCTGTCGAACCTTGATCAGCTTCCGCCCACCGGCGCCATCGTGATCGCCGCGCCACTGAAAATCGTCGGCGGCTCCGGCAGTCCTTTGCGAGTGATTGCCATCACGCCGTGAAGCAAAGCGCAGGCGCCGAAACGCTCTGTCATGGATGGTAGTCTAACGTCGATAATTCGTTGGAGCGTAATTCCGTGTTGAACTGGAAGGCTTCACTCAAAGCGACCGCAGTGGGCGCAATAGCAGGCACTGCGATCGGGCTCATCGCGTTCTACTTCCTCACCTCGCGTCAATACCCGAGGATGGGTGCGACCTTGTTTCTATTGGTCCCAGTCGCCGCAGGCTTTTCCATCGTCCTGGTTGCGCGTAAGCCCAACAGTGCGGCGGCTGCCGCCTTATTATCGGTACTGTTTTCTCTAGTTTTGCTGATCAGTTTGCGATTAGAAGGAGTGCTGTGTGCGATTCTGGCGTTCCCGATCATTCTTGCAGGGCTGGGTATCGGCGCTGCATTTGGAATATTGGTTCGTGCGCTGTTCGTGGATCGCTCTAAGAGTCAGACTAAAACCATGGGAATTCTGCTTCTCGCGGGCCCCAGCCTGATTTTTGCTGGTGACCGAATTGAGAGTCCGATTTTCCAGCATGCGCGGACGGAGGTAATTCAAACGACTGTAGAAGTCAACGGTACGCCGCAACAGACGTGGGATCGCATTCTATCGATCGATAGCATACAAGCCAGCAAGCCCGTGCTCATGTACATTGGTTTGCCTATTCCCCAACGTTGCGTAATGCAGGGCCACGGCATCGCCGCGAAGCGCACTTGTTATTTCAACGTCGGCTATATCGAAGAGACGGTTACCAAATGGAATCCTCCGTACTACCTGGGGCTTTCGATTGACCGAACCCACATGCCCGGTCGCCATTGGCTGGGATTCGAGAACGCCGAATATAGGCTTCAAGCGAGCGGGCCTATGACTCGCCTGACCCGCACCACGACTATCTCCTCGCACTTGCACCCAGACTGGTACTGGCGTCCTTTTGAAAGGCTCGGAGTCGAATCCGAGCACGACTACATTCTGCGGGATATTGTGCTCCAAGCCGCGCGTTAGTTCCGCATCGTTAACGACGGAATCCGAAATTTCACAGTCCTTAGCTGATGCGTCAGGCGATCGACACTAACCAACACGATGACTGTGCTCGACCAGCCTTCATTCGTGCGGACCAACCGTAGGCCATTCAACAACATGAATATTCCCGTCTGCCGCACGCTCGATCGTCGGAGCGTAGAGTCCCAGGAATTGACGGCGCCACCACAAACCTTGAGTCCGTTTTTCAGAGGTTGTTGTGAACCAGTATTGCCAAATCACGGCCCGCAACTGGCGTGGGGGCTCATGCGGAAAGGGATTCTTTGCGAAAAGAGCAAGAACATCGTTGTCGTTGGAAAGCAGCCGAACTTCGGTTTGGGGCACAATCGGATATTCCCGCCATGAGCCTAACGAAGCGAACCACAGGTTCCAGTCGAATCGCGGCTGATACGGTGCGTAAATTCCAGGCGGCGCACTCACGTCTTGAGGCTTGTAACGGAACGGATACGCTACCCAGGTTTTTCCATCGTCGGAACCCTGGAACTCGATTTCGTACCGGCCCCTGGTCATGATGCCAAAGAGGCCGTATCGATTGGCGATGCGAAAAGGCTCTAGCGCCTCCACCGGCGGGGTCGGCAATGGCAGAGCAGAGAACATCCAGAGCAACTCGGCTGTCGTGGCATAGAAAATCCAGCTCAGCATGGTTGCGACCGAAAACAGCTTCAGCATCCTGAACGGTCGACGGAGAGCGAGTCTCCAGCTTGGCAGGCGGCCTCGCCCGGACTCTCCCAGTTCCGCCCACGCCTCCGACGCCTCCCGAGACTTGCCAGGCTCACTCGGTTCAGAAGTAGTGGAATTGTCTTCGGCCCCGGCGCTCGCGACGAAGGATGTCTTCCATCGCTGCGGAAGAAACCGCAGCAGAAAGCGATCGTCCAGCATGAGGAATCCCAACGTCAGGACAAGATAGTTTAGAAACGTGTAGTTGGCGCTGAGAATAATGCCGAGTTGCCAGGGAGTCACGATCAAGAAGCACGCGATTCTCCAGCGTCTGGGCAGAAACAACATCCAGACCACTCCCAGTTCGAGCGCCAGCGTCGCGTAAACAGTCGAAGCATGGAACCAGTGCGGCAGATGCTGCATGTACCAGCCGATCCAGGTGGGCAATGGACCGTTCTGGTAGTACTCGTCCATCGCGGTAAAGTTACGCCACTGGGGATCTCCGCCGATGATCTTCGCAACGCCCGACTCGAAGTAGATGCGGAACCATTCCCATAACAGCAGGAACAAACTAGCGCGCGATGCCAGAGATGCCGATCCAAAGCCAGGGCGTAATCCGGATGGAGCAAAGAAAAGCGCGATAAATCCCGCTTCGAGCAGCATGCCATCCGATTGATAGCTGGAAAAGTCCTGCGCAGCGCTAACGAACGAAAGGAAACACACAAAACAGATCAGCAGCATTCCACGTGGCCACACATTCACAGCCAAGAGTAGCGCCGCCCCCATGCCCACCCAGCACAAAGCGATCAGCACGTGCGGGCCGCTCACAAGCCAGAGCAATGTAGGAGCAAACCATATTCCGCGGCCGTATCCAAAGGAATGCGCCACGGTTTGCAGATATTGGCCTGCCGGCAGGATTCCGTCTGGTCCGATGAGGCCTCGGATCTGAAAGACGAGCGAGAAAAACGCGGAAAAATAAATACAGCCGAGTACCCTCAGGAAGAGCCAGCGTGAAATCAGGCGCTCAGGCGCGCCGCGTCTAGAGTCGAACAGCCAGCGGAGAACGGACGGAACCCAGTCCATGAGCGACCACAATTATACCGAGGGAGAAGGTGGTGCGTAGTTAGCGAGTGACTGGTCGGGGGCTCTCCGGGGCAGGGGATGGCCGATTCAAGTAGCTTCCTCGCCGGGTGATGACCGCACATCTACTTTGCGAGCGCGGGGACCGTTGCATCAATCGTTCTCATGACCTCCAGAATCATGTGAACGACAGCCTCATCGCCGATCGCAGTATTGATCATGGCGTGGTAAATGGCGCGATCAGGCCATTCGACGTGAAAATATTTCTGAATGAAATCAACACGCTCGCGATCAACTGTGTCCACGAGCTGCTCGGCTTCCTTTTCGCTCTTGCCGCGAGCCAGCAGACGTCGAACTTTACTCTCCCTCGGGGCATAAAGAAAAACGCGCAGCGCATCTTTGCGGTTCTTGAGGAACTGCTGCGATCCTCTTCCCACGATTACAGAGTTGCCGGTCTTTGCCACGTTTTGAACGACCTGTTCCGTAAACTTCAAAATGCATTCGCTGTCGACCAGCTTGAGCTTGTGCGCATTGATGCTGCCTTCATAACTACCGCGCAAGAATGATTTGAAAAGCCGATAGTACAGGGGATCGGTTCGCTCCTCCCGGCCCTCGACGACCGTTTTGGGGCAATCCGCAAGGCGCGCAATCTCCTCCGTCAGCAACTCATCCCAAAGCTTCCAGCCCAGCTGCTTGGAAAGGAGTTGGGCGATTTCGCCGCCGCCGCATCCGTATTCGCGTTCAATGGTAACGATTTTTATCATGTCTCTCTCGGATCCTTATGCTCTCCTGCGTTACATCAGACTGCTTTTTTCACTCCGCTATTCTCACTCCACCGCCACCCGGATCATTTTTCTTCAAGAGAAAAGCGAGGCCGAACATGATTGCCGATCCCACGCAAAGAACCATGAAGGTATCAATGTATGCCAGGCTCGCGGCCTGCGCTTGCAGCGATTGGTAAATCCTGGCATAAGCCGTGAGTTGCGCCTCATGCTTACCCACACCCGAGGCAGCCAGGTGTTGAGCCAGACCATTCGCCGAATTCACAAAGTTGGGGTTGTCGACCCTGGCATTTTGCACCAGCCGAGCCTGATGGAATTGCGAACGCCGCGCAATCAGCGTCGTGACGAGCGACGTTCCCACGCTGCTTCCCATGTTCCGCATGAAATTGATAATTCCTGCGACCGCGTTATTCTTCTCCGGCGCAATTCCGATATACGCCACCAGCGTAATCGGCACAAACAGGAACCCCAAACCAATTACCTGGGCAATGCGCAGCCAGGTCGCCGCGCTGAAACTGATCAGCAAATCGATTCGCTTCGTGGAATAGAACATAGAGACCGACAACGCCAGCCAGCCGAAGGCAATCAGGTAGCGCGCCTGGATCTTGGTTGTCAGCTGCCCCATGATGGGCATCTCAAAAAGCAAAACGAGACCTCCCGCCGAGAGAGCAAGTCCCGCAAGTTCCGAGGTGTAGCCAACGAGTGTCTGCAGGAATTGCGGCATCAGCACCAGGCTGCTGAACAACATGATTCCCAGGGTGAACATCATCAGGCTCGAGCTCGCGAAATTAAACTGTTTGAACATGCGCACGTCGATGATTGGCGCCTTTTGATAGAACTCCCAGATCACGAGCGAGATCAGGCATACGGTTGCGACCACAATTAAAGTCGTAATGAAGTGTGAACCAAACCAATCATCTTCCTGGCCCTTGTCGAGTAGAACTTGCAATGCTCCGATGCCGAGCGCCAGGAGGGCGATGCCGATGTAATCCAGCTTGACCCCAGCCGCTTTGAGTTTGGCTAAATATGGAGGGTCTTCGACAAAGCGCCTCACCAGGAGCCACGTGAGTATGCCGACTGGAAGATTGATGAAAAAAATCCACCGCCAGGAATAGTTGAATGTGATCCACCCGCCCAAAGTTGGCCCGATCGTTGGCGCCATGATGGCCGTAATTCCATACAGCGCAAAAGCCAGGCCTCGCTGCTGCGGCGGAAACGTGTCCGCCAGAATGGCTTGCGCCATGGGCTGCAGGCCTCCGCCACCGGCGCCTTGCAGCACCCGAAAGAGAAGAAGAAATCCCAGACTCGGCGCGATGCCGCAGAGCAGGGAACTCACGGTAAAGACGGCCAGGCAGGACATGAAGAAGCGCTTGCGTCCCAATGCGCCTGCAAGCCAGCCGCTGATCGGGAGGATGATGGCGTTCGAGACCAAATACGAAGTCAACACCCAGGTACTCTGGTCGTTGCTCGCGCCCAGATTCCCGGCCATATACGGCAAGGCCACGTTGGCGATGCTGGTGTCGAGGACTTCCATGAAGGCGGCCAGCGCCACGACGACAGCAATCAGCCAGGGATTGTACTTAGGCCGCCAAACTGCCTCATCGAGTGTGAGAGCCGCAGAACTCATTTGAGGTAAACGTCCGGCACTACGTTCATGCCCGGGCGCAGCCGGCGATCCTTGTTTTCACCGGGTTCGAGAACGATTTTGACCGGAATCCTCTGGACAATTTTCACGTAGTTTCCCGTGGCATTCTCCGGCGGGAGCAAACTGAAGAGCGGTCCAGTCGCTCCAGCGATGCTGTCTACATGGCCTTTTAGCTTACGGCCGCTCGAATCCACGTCAATCTCCGCCTTCTGTCCAACTCGCATGTGCTTAAGCTGGGTCTCTTTGAAATTGGCGGTGACCCAAACTTCATCGAGAGGCACGACGGTTAATAGTTGCTGTCCGCTTTGCACGTTCATCCCGACCACCACCGTTTTGTTCACCTCACCAGTGACCGGAGCAACGATTTTTGTGTAACCGAGATTGAGTTGGGCCTGTTCGAGTAGGGCGCGCTTTTGCTCGACATCGGCGATGGCAGCCCGAACGCGAGCCCGGGTAGACGACACTTGTTGCGGCCCGGTCTCGGCGTACTGGTGATTCGCATTGGCTTGCGCCAGGCGGCTGCGGGCCTGTTGAACGAATTGCTGCGCCGCCGACTCGCTGGCCCGAGCTGCAGAAACGGTCGCGGTGCTCGATTTTGCGGTGGCCAACGCCTGATCGTAGATTTGCTGTGATACTTCCCGTTTGTCGACAAGCTCCTTGTAGCGGTGGAGATCGTCTTGTGCCTTAACATCGTTGGCCTCGGCCGCTTCGAGTTGGGCGTGAGCCGCGGTGAGTTGCCGCTCGGCGGCGACCACACCGGCGTCAGCGTCTTCGATGCCAGACGCTGTGAACCTGAGTTGGCTCGAAGTGTTTACCGACGTTATCGGAACCGTGATATTCAGCGACTGGGCCGTTGCCTCCGCATTGTCGAGATTGGCTTGCGCCTGCGCGACCGCAACCTCATAGTCCTTGGGGTCGATCTCGACCAGCACTGTGCCTTTTTCGACCCACTGGTTGTCATCTACGTTGACTTTCACCACGTAGCCGGAAACGCGTGCGCTGACTGGATAAAGGTGGACATCCGCCTGGGCGTCGTCCGTCGATTCGTAACTGCTCAGGTAGAGCCACAGGAATACGCCGGCGACAACCACCACGACGGCGATGGCGATAATCAAAATATTTCTGCGGCGCTTGGGATTCGAGCGCACCGGTGGCGTATAGCTTCTCTCCGCCGAAGGCGATGAATCTGCCGAAGATTCTGAATGGGGTGGGTTTTCGTCCGCCATGTTTATTGTCCTTTGAAATATTCTTTGACGCCCTGCTCCGCGATTCCCAGAGCGCGAATCAGCGAAATTTTCGCGTAATTATAGCTGTATAGACTTGATATGTACTGCTCGTGCGCACTCGCGACCGCCTCCTGTGATTGCACGACCTCTACACTATCGGTGACCCCGGCGCTGAAACGATCACGCGATTGGGTCAGCGTTTCTTCCGCCAGTTCGATGTTGCTGCGCGCCACGTTGACCTGATCGGCCGAGGACTGCAGGTTCAGCAGCGCGGCGCGCACATCAGAGTCGATTTGCGCCCGCAGACTCTCCAGTCGTTCGCGGCTCTGCTCGAGTCTGGCATCGGCCTGCAGAACATCGGCGTGAACGCTGCCGCCCTGAAAGATTGGAATCGAGAGCGTTCCGCGCAGGTCGGCCACTGGCGTTGCCGTCGAGGGATGCGACCCTCCCAGGCCATAATCTGCGTTGAGGGACAACGATGGGAAATAGCCCGCCAGCGCTGCCTTTCGCGAAAATTCCGCTGCACGCACGTCGCTGATGGCTGCCTGGTAATCGGAACGCGAAGCATAGGCGCGTCCCAGAGCCGCATCCACGGTAAGGACTTCGAGCGCCTGATACGGCGACTTGTCAGCGAATTCAAATTCCTGGCCAGGAGCTAAGCCAATAACGCGCGCCACGGTCAGCTTCTGGATGGCGAAGTTGTTCTTCGCCTGAATCAACTGCTGTTGCCGCGTCTGGAGTTCAACCTTAGTACGCAAGCCGTCGATGTCCGGCGAAGTGCCGGCATTTACCTGGTCGTTGGCTTGATCGTAGAGCGCCTGCGCCGTCTTCACCTGCGCTTCCGCCGTTTCAATGCGGGCTTCGTCGGCGATAGCCTGCAGGTAGGTGTAGCCTACGGCCAGCACGACCAGATCGCGAGCGTCGTTGAAGGTATAGCCGGCGGATTTCAGACTCTGGTTGGCTGCGCGGGTAGCGTTGATTGATTTCCAATCGAACAGGGCTGGGTCAAACTCGCGCGCGCGTCAAAGTAAGAAAAAGGGCCCACCGACGGCGGGATGCCGAGGAGTTTGCGCGAGGCCGGCAAAGCCGAGTTCATCGACGTTGACTTTCGACTCCGCCACGTAAGGGTCCCCGGTCACGTGTGGCAACAGAGCGCTCAATTGCTCCCAGCGCTGTCCCCGCGCCGAACGAACGTCCGCATGCGAAAGCAGCAATCCGAGATTCTGTTTCAATCCGCGGTCGATGGCATCCTGAAACGAAAGCGACAGAACTCCTGGAACCAGCTTTACCGGGACGCTGGCAGCGAACGGGCTCACTCCGGTTGTTCCGGGAATTGGTTGGCCGGGAGTGCTCGGACCAGGTGTTGTCTCGGTTTGCGCCAGGGATATTGCCGCCCCACAAACCAAGACTCCGGCCAACAGGAAGACGCGGCAGCGTTCGTAACTGAGTCTCAAGGGAGTCTCCTCCTTATTCGATGACGCTAAGACTTGTGCGCTCCCGCAAGCGGGGAGGATGACATGATATGCCCGGTGCTTGAGTGCATGCACAGCGTGCGTTCGCCGGGGCATGAGACCGCACACGACGCTAGTTCCCGGAAGAATCGGTCACGCTCGGGCTTTGTCGATCATTTCTTTCCAAATGCCTTTGGATTTCAGAACCAGCTCAACCGCTTCACGAATTGCGCCGCGGCCGGCAAGAGCTCTCGTGGTGTAGTGGGCCGCGTCTTTTGCCTCGGGAACCGCATCGCCGACGGCGATGGCCAGGCCAGCGCGCCGCATCAGCGGGATATCAGGAAGGTCGTCGCCAATATAAGCGACAGCGGAATCGGAGACGCCTGCTCTTCGCAGGATGTCTTCGTATGCCGGCATCTTCACCGGCTGTTTCATGTAGATAAATTCCATCCTCATTTCTTGGGCGCGGCGAAGCAGTGCAGCGCTCTCGCGGCCCGTGATGCAGCCCGTGCGCAGGCCCGCTGTCTGGGCGAGGGTTAATCCCTGGCCGTCGTGGGCGTCAAAGGTCTTGATTTCGAGGGCGATGCCGTCGGTCTGCGAGAGCAGAGTGACGCCGCCGTCGGTCATTGTGCCGTCCACGTCCATAAGGAGCAGTTCGATCCGCGCGGCGCGCTTTTTAAGCGCAGGGGAGATTTTGGGAATACGGGCCAAAGAAGCCTCCAGAGAAAAACGTAGATGAAAGTCTAAGGTAAAAGATTCGTCGAGCGCATAAAAAACGCTCCGGCTCGAATAGCTCGACTGCCTCGAGGAAGCCGGACAATTATTTTGCATACTTAGCCACTACCACAAGCATCTGTTTGAAGAAGGAGCTAACCATGAGCACAGTCGCCGCACCGGAAGTAACCGCTATCACAACCTGGAACATTGACCCCGTTCACTCCACCGCCCAGTTCAAGGTCAAGCACATGATGATCTCGAACGTGAAGGGCGAGTTTACTGCCGTTACCGGCAAATTGGAACTAAACAACGCCGACATAACCAAGTCAAAGATCGAAGCCTCGATCGATGCCAGCTCGATCAACACCCGGGAACCGCAGCGCGATGCGCACCTGAAGAGCGCGGATTTCCTCGACGTTGAGAAGTTCCCCGTTTTGACCTTCAAATCGACTCGCGTCTCGAAGGTAAAAGTCGACGAGCTTTCAGTGGAAGGCAACCTCACGATCCATGGCGTTACTCGCAACGTTGTATTTGAGGTCGAAGGGCCCAAGCGCTCCGGTCAAGGATCCTTGGGGCAACACTCGGATCGGCATCTCGGCCACGACGCGCATCGACCGCAAAGATTTTGGCTTAAGCTGGAACGCAACGCTCGAGGCCGGCGGCATCATGGTGGGACACGAAGTGACGATCACGCTCGATGTCGAGTTCGTAAAGGCGTAACCCGTGCGAGGGGCGTGATCGTTCCACGGAGATGGCATCTAACCGGGCGCCGGCCTTGGTTTTGCCCGACCCATGCGTCCGGTGCTAGACTGCGAAAATGGCTACCAAAAAGAAGGCTAAGAAGAAGTCCACGAAGCCGAAAAAGAGTACGCGCGGGAAGGTCGCGCGGACGAAGAAGCGAGCGCAGACCAAGAAAACTCTTAAGAAACGGGCGAAGAAGAGCTCCATTCGGTCCAAAGCCGCGGGCAAGAAAAAGGGTGTGAAGAAAGCGGCCAGCGGGAAAACCGCGAGCGCGCGTAACGGAGCCGTTCCAAAAAAACGCCCAGGGCGGAGCGCGCCGTCATTCTCCCGGGGAGGTACCGGGAACCACGCTCGGGCGAGGAATCGGGAGATCTTCAAGGCCTGTCCGACGTCGAAAGCGCCGATTCGGAAAGCGTTGACGAGTTGATCGAAGAGGGAAACGCGTTCGAAGCTGGCGTGGTTTCGGGAGTTGAAGAGGCCGACGGCGAGGACGGAAGGGAAGTTCACACTAGTGAAGTGCCCGAAGACGATGTGCCCGGCGAATACCTGGATAACGACTAGCGAAGGCAACGACTAGTAAGAATAGCGACGGGCGAGATTCGCGTTACGGACATCAGTGCAGGTGGCAGAATCCTGGCGTCAAGGTAACCGATCGTCGACTATCCAATTGAACTGCGTCACTCTCACAGAAACTTGATCAAGGCATCAGTCGTTTCTTTGGGTTTTTCCTCCATAACCCAGTGGCCGCAGTCTTTCAATACCACCATCGTGGCGCCGGTCGCCACCAGCTTCATCTGCTCACCGAGCAGCTTTCCATTTGCCTTCCCGCCGCCGATTGCCAGCACCGGCATTGTGAGCTTGTTCTGGGAGAGCTTAGCGAAATCCGCGGCTGCCTGCTGGAAGGAAACGAAATATGCCCATCCGGCTCGCATCCGTCCGGGACGCGCATAGGCCGCGGTGTAGGCCGCGCGATCGGCTTCTGGAATCGAGTGCGTCTTATCGGCCGCGAAATCGTTCCAGAAATAATCGAAGTACGTTCGCTCGCGACCGCGCACCAGCGCTTCCGGTGTCAGCCCGTTAAAGCGAAAATGCCAAATGCTCGGATTGTTATATACGTCCTCCCATCCCGCTACGCCCGGCAGAAACGCATCCATCACCACAAGCTTTTCCGTCTCCGCAGGAAACTGTGCAGCGTATGCATAGGCCACCATCAGCCCAATGTCGTGCCCGACGACTCTCGCTTTCTCGATTCCCAGCGACTTGGCGAGCCCGTGGATGCGGACGGCAGCAGTCTTCATGTCCAAACCATCCTTCGGGATATCGGAGTCGCCAATTCCGGGTAGGTCAGGAGCGATCACCGTAAATTTTTGGGCAAGCAATGGAATGATCGGCCTCCACATGCGTGATGTCTGCGTATAGCCATGCAGCAGGATCACCACGGGGCCATGGCCCGCCGTCAAGTAGTGCAGCCCGAGGCCGTCTACCTGAGCCGTGCGCGAAACAATGGGCACGGTCTGCGCTGATGCCGCCCGCGATGTCGAAGCTGCCAAGAGAAGCAACACCGCTAACCCGCATAAGAGCTTGAACGTGAATTTCATAAAACCTCCCGATCAGTGACACTCAGCAACCGCATGGCTCCCGCGTGGAGAGCCCTCCTGCAAGAAGCCGAATCTTACACGTTTTCACTCCTGTTCCGTTGAAGCAAATGTCGGCTAACGTTCGGTGACGCTCTGCCGATAGACAAAGAGTGAGTCCTCGTTCCCCTGCGCTTAGCCCTGGTGAAGGCAAACCGGTGCCTCCATCCGGAACCCATTTTGTCGCCCGCCAGCCGATTCTCACGACGGATGAAAAGGTCTTTGGTTACGAACTCTTGTTTCGCGATGGCATCGAAGACTTTTTCCGGAGCCCGGATTCCGACGCAGCCTCGCGCAGCACATTGAACAGTTCCATGTTGCTGGGCCTCGATGTACTTTGCGACGGGCGCCGTGCCTTTGTGAACTGTACCCGCGACATCCTGCTTAAGGACTACGTCACGCTGCTGCCGGCGGGCCAGACCGTGGTCGAGATTCTCGAGACCGTTCCCGCCGACGACCTGGTGGTGGCAGCCTGCCGTCGACTCAAGGAAGCCGGGTACATGATTGCGTTGGACGATTTCGCGCCGGACGATCCCCGTGAACGGCTGACCGATCTTGCCGACATCATCAAAGTGGACCTCCGGGCTACCTCGCCCGATGACGCGGCCGCAATGGTGCAACGCTACGGTCCCTGGCGCTGCCGGTTGCTGGCAGAAAAAGTGGAAACACGCGAAGAGTTCATCGCCAGCAAGAAAGCCGGCTTTCTGTACTTCCAGGGATACTTCTTCCGCCGCCCGGAAATACTCACCGCGCGTGAGATTCCCGCCAACCGGCTCAATTATCTGCGCATGCTGACGGCGGTTTCGCAACCCGAGTTGGACGTGCGTCACATAGAAAATCTGGTCAAGGGCGAGGCATCGCTGTGCTATCGGCTGCTGCGCTATCTGAACTCCGCTGCTTTCGGCTTCGCGTCCGAAATTCATTCCGTGCGGCACGCGCTTTCCATCCTAGGAGAGCGCGAAGTTCGCCGCTGGATCCGCCTGGTCGCGAGCCTGGGGGCGGGCCAGGATAAGTCGAGTGACCTGGTGCTCGCCGCCCTGGTGCGCGCCCGTTTTTGTGAGCTGCTCTCGCCCAAAATTCAGCACGGAGACTCTGACTTGTTCCTCCTGGGCCTGCTTTCGCTCATGGATACGATTCTTGAGATTCCCATGCGCCAGGTGCTCGATAACGTCCCCATCGATCAGGAATGCAAAGCAGTGCTGCTGGGCGCGACCAGCCGTCTGCGGCCCTTCTATCAGCTCATGCTGGCGCAGGAATCCGGGGAGTGGACGGCGGTCAAGGACCTCACAACTCAGCTTCATCTCAGCGAAGCTGACGTTTCGGCCGCTTACTGGCAAGCCATGCAGTGGGCGCGCCAAGTAAGCTCGGGGGCTGAGTAGGCCGAATCAATGGTCTCCGTTGAATGGTCTCCTGTGAACGGCTGTCCCCTAAGCTGGTCGTATACGGGGCGAAATCAGTTGGAATGCCGGTTCACCGGCTTCGAGCATTCGCAATCGCTCGCGTATGTCGCTGCGCAGCAACGCAACGGAAATGCCTCCGAAGAATTCTGGATAGCGGTCGAGTCGCCTCAGAGCAGCTTGCAACAAGAGAGTAGTTCCCAGGCGATTGTCGCACTGCAAGTGGTGAAATGCCGCCGTCACCTGAATTAGTCCCTGCAGAAAGGTTTTCTCCGGCTCCGGTAGCTTTAGCCACACGCTCTCCCAGGCCTCATGTGCGGTGAAAAACTCACCTGCATCGTAGAGCCGTAAGCCTTCCGCGAGAGCTCCTTCTGTCCAGTCGAACTTCATCATCTCCGGTTCCTGCTAAAGCTAGCATGGATGAAGAGGTTGGGACGTATCTCATGAAGTCGCCGAAAGGGGTGTACACTGTCTGGCAGCATTCGACGGAACCCCGCTAGTGGGGCTAGTCGACTAAGGAATGCCCTGCCTTTCCCCGGCGGTTGGAGTTTTCATGCGGAGTTCTCCGGAAGCGAGGCGGAAGGTGACCCTCAGCGGTACGGCCAAAGGCTTGTTTGTCGCCCGCGGCCTGCTCCTCTGTTTTCTGCTGTGCGCTGCCTGGCTTTCGATTTGCCCAGTTCCTGTCTCCGCTCAGGCCGGTGCTCAGCAGGTCGGTGTTCAGCAGATCGATGTTAAGCAGACCCCCGCGACCAACTCCGCTGCGCAGCCCGAGACTAAGCAAAACTCTGCCGAACTCGCTTCTCACGACGAGCCTGCCACATTCAAGGTAAACGTAAAGCTGGTCGTGGTGCGCGCAGTGGTCCGCGACTCGCAGGGTCGCGCCATTGGAAATCTTCGCCAGGACGATTTTCAGGTCTTCGACAAGGGCAAGCCGCAAGTCATCACTCAATTCGAAGTCGAACAGCCAGGAGCTCTGGCGGCAAAGGCACGGGAGTCGATGGAGAACTCCGGCGAGATTCCTTCCGCCGATACTTCTTCTAACACCGGGAATGTCCCTGCCGTGCCCGAACGTTTTGTAGCTTACCTCTTCGACGATGTGCACCTTGAGTTCGGTGATCTCGCCCGGGTGCGAGAAGCCGCGGAACGCCACTTCGCAGCGCTGCGGCCCACGGACCGTGCCGCCATCTTCAGCACATCAGGCCAGACGACGCTGGATTTTACCGACGATCGCGCCCAGCTCCACGCGACCTTGCTTCGTCTTCAGCCCCGCCCCATCGCCCGCGGCTTTGGGCAAGACTGCCCGGATATTAGTTATTACCAGGCCGATCAGATCGTCAACAAGCGCGACCCTCAGGCGACGCAGGTGGCCATCCAAGATGCGATTGCGTGCAGCCCACCACCACCCAACAATTCCGCAACGGCGGCCCTACAGATGGCCTCAGCGTTAGTGCAAGGTAGCAGCGCAAGCGTATTGAGTTCTGGTGATCACGAAAGCCGTATCTCTCTCGGTTTACTGAGTGATGTGGTCCGCAACGTCTCTAGGAAGCCCGGCCAGCGAAGCGTCGTTCTGATTTCTCCAGGATTTATCACTCCGCAACTCGAGTATGACTATACGCAGATCATCGATCGTGCCTTGCGCTCGCAAGTTGCCGTCAACACACTCGACGCTCGCGGGTTGTATGTCCCGCCCCCGTTCGCAGACCCGACCCAAATACGCCCGTCCTCCGGCGGTAAGATGTTGATCGAGACTGCAGCGGCATCCGCGCAGGATGACCTCCTCGCCGTCTTAGCCGAAGGCACTGGCGGTGTTTTCTTCCACAATAATAACGATCTCGACGAAGGTTTCCGCCGCGTCGCCGACACTCCGGAGTATTCCTATGTGCTGGCCTTCGTTCCGCAAAACCTCAAGCTCGACGGCAGCTTTCACAACTTGAAGGTCACTCTAAAGAATCCGCAAAAACTGACGTTGCAAGCCCGCCGTGGCTATTACGCGCCCAAGAACTTCACCAGCCCGGAGGAGCAAGCCAAGCAGGAAATTGTTGATGCAATGTATTCCCAGGAGGAGTTGCATAATCTTCCCGTCAACCTGCACACGCAGTTTTTCAAAGCCAGCGATCAGGATGCCACGCTCGTCGTCCTCGCTCACGTAGACGTAAAGCGTCTGCACTTTCGAAAAGTCGAAGGCCGAAATAACAACGTTTTAACCTGTGTGTCGGCTTTGTTCAATCGCAATGGCAACTTCGTCGAGGGTATAGAGAAGACAGTGACCATGAACTTGAAAGATGAGACTTTGGAGCACAAACTCGGCCCAGGAATCACGCTCAAGACCAGCTTCGACGTAAAGCCGGGGAGCTATGTGGTAAGGCTTGTGGTAAGGGACGCGGAAGGGCAAATGATGTCCGCAGAGAACGGGACGGTTGAGATTCGTTAAACAGCAATCTTGGAGGTGAAGTATGCGCCATCGCCGGCTGGTTCTTTTCACTGGCCTGATTTGTCTGGCCAGTTTCTGGATACTTCGCGAGTCAGGCTCAAGCATCCCCGAGGTGTATGCCCAACAACCAAGCGCACCGGGCGCGGACGACGCCGGGGTGATCCGCGCTGAGACCCGTCTGGTTCTGGTGGATAGCGTTGTCACCGACAAGAAGGGCGAGTACGTTCGCGATCTGACCCAGAAAGACTTCAAGGTCTGGGAAGATGGCAAGGAGCAAGCCATCACCAGCTTCTCTTTTGAGGAGAGCACGAACTCCACTAACCCACAGCCGCACTACCTGGTCTTATTTTTCGACAACTCCACCATGGACATGGGCGATCAGGCGAGAGCGCGGGATGCAGCAGCAAAGTTTATTGATGCAAATGCGGGTCCCGACCATTTGATAGCCATCGTGGATTTCGGCGGCACGGTGCACATTTCACAAAATTTCACCGCAGACGCAGAGCGCTTGAAGCAAGTGGTGGCGGGGTTACAAGGATCGTCAGTTTCGCCGAACGCGAAGCCACCCGTCCTGGTGGCTTCGATGGGCACTCCATCCATAGGGCCGTCTCTGAGCAATGCGGAAGCCGACTTTGGCATCCAGACCGTGCTGCTTGCTCTGCGAAGCCTGGCCAAAAGCCTTTCCACTGTGCCCGGCAGAAAGTCGCTGGTAATGCTGACCTCCGGCTTCAAAATGAACCCAGAATATGAGTCGGAACTGACTGCGGTCATCGATACCTGTAATCGATCGAACGTTGCGGTTTATCCCATCGACGTGCGTGGCTTGGTGACTCCGGACATGACACCGCATAGCCGTCTGACCCGGCCCTCGCCCCATTCAGTTTCAGGATCGTATGTTCCGGCTACATTTCGCGATTCGGGAAGCGGCACTCATCAGCCCATGCTCCAGTTGGCTGCATTTGCCGAGCCGGCCGAATATCCCGCCCAACATGGTGGAGGTGGTGGAGGCGGCGGAGGTGGCGGCGGAGGCGGTCATGGTGGAACCGGCGGTGGTGGAACCGGCGGCGGGGGCACCGGTGGGGGCGGAACCGGTGGGGGTGGGACCGGTGGCGGCGGCAAAACCGGTGGCGGTGGCACCACTGGCGGCGGAACCACTGGTGGCAGGACCGGAGCTGGGGGAACCACGTCGAATAACAATCTGTACAATCCCTACAACCAGCCCAGGCAGATCGTTCCGTCATTTCCTGCCAGCGCTTCTGATAATCAGCAGGTTCTCTATCAACTCGCCGACGGTACCGGCGGATTTGTGATCCTCAATACAAACGATCTGCTGGGTGGTCTGCAAAGGATCGCCAAAGATCAAAACCAGTACTACCTTCTCGGTTATAAGCCCGCTGTTTCAGTCGAAGGGAGTTGCCACACGCTGAAAGTCAAAGTGGAGCGCGGGGGAACCAACGTCCGCGCCCGCAGCGGCTATTGCAATGTGAGGCCGGCAGATCTCCTGGCCGGGAACCCGATTGAGAAGGATCTGGAAACCCGCGCCAGTGGCGAGATGCAAGGCAATGTTACCGCTATGATGCAGGCGCCTTTCTTCTACACTTCTCCCAACACGGCTCAAGTTCACCTTGCCGTCGAGATTCCTTCAACAGCGCTCAAGTTTGAAAAGGTCAAAGGGAAGCAACATGCCGCGGTCAATATCTTAGGGATCGCCTACAAGCCGGACGCATCAATCGCGGCGCGGTTCAGCGATACCGTGAATGTCGACTTCGATGACAAGAAGGAAGTGGAAGAATTTCAGAAAGTGCCGTTTCGTTACGAAAACCAGTTTGGCATCGCCTCTGGCGAGTACAAGCTGAAAGTCGTTTTCAGTTCCGGTAACGAGAGCTTTGGCAAACTCGAAGCGCCGCTCTCGATCGACCCATACCTCGGTAAGGAATTCAGCATAAGCGGTGTGGCGCTCAGCAACCACCTGCGACGCGCCGCCGACATCGCTAGCGATCTGGACAGCGAACTGCTGGAAGACAGGACTCCATTGCTGGCGGACGGTTTTCAAATTTCACCGTCCGCGTCCAACCATTTCAAGAAAACCGACATTGCGGCAATCTATACCGAGGTCTACGCACCGCTCCTGAAAAATCCGAATCCTCCCAAGGTTGGTTTCGAGCTCATTATTCTCGAACGCGCGAGTGGACAGGAGAAAATACATTTCGGCAGCCAGATTCCGCAAACAAAAGCAGGGAACGCGCTGATTTCGCTGGGACTGAAGCTCCCGGTTGCGACCCTTGGCCCCGGTTCCTATCTTTTGAAGTTACGGGCCGTGGATTCGGCAGGTAACTCCAGCAAAACGCGCTTGGTTGATTTCGACGTAGAATGACGGGCTGGCGCCGGGCTGTTGCGCTCGACCTGCAAGAGTCGCTTCGCATATGATTTGAAGATGATTTCTGCGAACGCATATTGCCCGCCGCTCGGGCCCGCTCGATGATCATCACCCGGAGTCCGCTGAGGATTTGCCTCGGCGGCGGCGGCACCGATCTCCCGTCCTATTATCGCCAGCACACCGGCTTCGTGATCTCCGCGGCCATCAGCCGGTACGTCTATATCACCATCAACGAAGCGTTTCGTCCGCGGATTATTGTCAAATACTCCAAGTTCGAAGATGTAGAACGCGTCGATGAGATTCAGCACCCCATCATCCGCGAGGCTCTGAAGTTGACCGGGGTAACCGGACCATACCTTGAAATTGTCAGCCTTTCCGACATCCCGGCCGGCACCGGGATGGGCTCCTCCGGCAGCTTCACCACCGCCCTGTTATGCGCTCTGCACACGTTGAAGCGGGACTTCGTGCCGCCGCGCGATCTCGCGGAGCAAGCTTGTCACATCGAACTCAAGCTGCTCAATGAGCCCATCGGCAAGCAGGACCAGTACATCGCCGCTTTTGGCGGCATCACGTCGTTCCAGTTTCTGCCGGATGATCGCGTGCTCGTCGAACCGCTGAAAATCCCCGCGGAAACTCTCGCCAATCTCGAAGACAACCTGCTCTTGTTCTTCACCGGAAGCTCGCGCAACGCGTCTGACATTCTCCGCGATCAGGATTCCAGAACCAAACAGAACAATTCTGAGATGATCGAGAATCTTCACTTCACCAAGCAATTGGGCATCGACAGCCGGGACGCTCTGCTGGCCGGTGACTTGAGAAAGTTCGCGCAGGTGATGAATATTCACTGGGAGAACAAGAAGAAACGATCTCCGGGCATGAGCGGCGGCGAGATCGATCGGCTGTATGAGCTCGCAGTCGCCAACGGCGCGCTCGGCGGCAAACTCATTGGCGCCGGTGGAGGCGGGTTTCTCATGTTCTACACCGAAGAGAAGACTCGACTCAGGGCGGTCATGCGACGCGCCGGACTCCGCGAAGTCCGCATGCAGTTCGATTTTGCCGGAACCACGGTAGTGGCCCATTCGTAGGAGAATCCCTTGTTGAATTCGGCCTTGAATCCATTGCCGACGGTCGCGATTCTCGCCGGCGGCCTCGCTACCCGCTTGCGGCCTCTGACCGAGACCGTGCCGAAGTCACTGCTCGAAGTCAACGGCGAACCCTTCGCCGTGCATCAACTTCGTTTGCTACAGTCGAAAGGCATCCGCCACGTCGTGTTCTGCGTGGGACATCTTGGTGAGTTGATGCAGCAAACTATCGGCAACGGCTCCAGCGTAGGCCTTCAGGTAGACTACTCGTTCGACGGGCCTGCATTATTGGGCACGGCCGGGGCCGTCAGAAATGCCCTGCCGACGCTAGGGGATTCTTTTTTCGTGATGTACGGTGACTCCTATCTTCCTTGCGACTACGCTGCGATTGCCCGCCAGTTTCAGGCTGCAAGTGTGCTGGGAATGATGACGGTTTTTCGCAACGAAGGAAAATGGGATACCAGCAACGTCGAGTTCGATGCCGGCGGGGTCGAAGGCGGAAGGATTCTGGCGTACAGCAAGACGGACCGCAGTCCGCGCATGCGTTACATCGACTACGGACTCGGAGTTTTTCGCGCGGAAGCATTCCAGGGGTTGCCCGTCGGAAAGCCTTGCGACCTCGCGGAGCTATATGCAGATCTGCTGCAGCGCAAGCAATTGGCAGCTTTTGAAGTGCATGAGCGGTTCTACGAGATCGGATCACCGGCGGGGCTGCAGGAGACATCTGAATTCCTGGCAGCGCGGGGAATGAGGGCTGGCTAAATAGTTAAGACTGATTGAGTGATGACCACGAAGAATACATTCGCCCAGCAGTTTCTTACGGAAGCCAAAGACGTAATCGACCGCCTGGACGCCGCCAGCATCGAGAAAGCCGCCTCTCTGCTGGCTCTGACCCGCTCATCCGGTGGACGATTGTTCATCCTCGGTGTAGGAGGCAGTGCAGCGAACGCCTCCCACGCCGTAAACGACTTCCGCAAGATTGCAGGCATCGAGGCCTACGCGCCAACCGACAATGTGTCAGAGCTGACGGCGCGCGTAAACGACGAAGGTTGGGCGACAGTCTTCGAGGCCTGGCTGCGTGTAAGCCGCTTGCGGGCGAACGATCTCGTGCTGGTCTTCTCGGTAGGCGGCGGCGATCTCGAAAAGAATGTCAGCCCCAATCTGGTCGCCGCGCTTCAATATGCGAAGACCATGGGCGCAAAAATCGTGGGCGTCGTCGGCCGCGATGGCGGCCACACTGCCAAAGTAGCCGATGTCTGCATCCTTATTCCCACGGTCAACCCCGCCCACATTACTCCGCACACTGAGGCGTTTCAGGCAATCGTCTGGCATTTGTTGGTTTCGCACCCTGCAGTGAAGCAGCAGCAAACCAAGTGGGAGTCGACCACGCTGACCGGCGGCCAACTCCGCCCGGCGGTTTTCCTTGACCGCGATGGCGTCATCAACCGCGCCGTGGTGCGTGATGGCAAACCGTTTCCACCCTCCGGAGTGAGCGAACTCGAACTGCTGCCCGAGGTTGCCTCATCGTTGCACGATTTGAAAGCGCACGGCTTCGCGCTCTTTGTGATCACCAATCAACCCGATGTCTCACGCGGCACCCAGACACGCGACGCCGTCGAGGCCATCCATCAGGCGCTCGCATCCTCGCTCCCCATCGACGATATCTTCGTCTGCTATCATGACGATGCGGATCATTGCGCTTGCCGCAAGCCGAATCCTGGTATGTTGTTCGAAGCACAGCGCAAGCACAATATCGATCTCTCACGCAGTTTCGTGATCGGCGATCGCTGGCGCGACATCGATGCCGGCCACGCTGCTGGTTGCAAAACGGTTTTGATTGATTACGATTACCGCGAACAGAAACCGGCGCAGCCTCCGGAGGCTACGGTTCGATCTTTGCGCGAGGCCGCTGACTGGATACTGTGCTCGAATTTGAAGGAGTCAACTAACAAAGATGAAGTCCGTATCTGAATTGCGGGTTCAGATTTTCGCCGACGGAGCCGACAGGGCCAGCATTCTCGAGCTCTACCGGCAGCCCTACATCAAGGGGTTCACCACGAATCCAACCCTGATGCGGAAAGCGGGCGTGACCGACTATGAACGTTTCGCCCGCGAAATCCTTCAACAGATTCCCGACCGTCCCATCTCCTTCGAAGTGTTTGCCGATGATGAAGCTGAAATGGAGCGGCAAGCCCGCAAGATCGCCCGCTGGGCCGCGAACGTCTACGTAAAGATTCCCGTCACGAACACCCGCCGTGAGCCTATGTACGAATTGGTCCGGCGCCTGAGCGCGGAAGGTATCCAGGTGAACGCGACGGCAGTGCTGGCACTCGACCAGGTGGACCACCTCGCGCGAGCGCTGCGGGGCGGTGCGCCCTCCTACATCTCTGTTTTCGCCGGACGAGTGGCCGACACCGGGCGCGATCCCGTTCCTCTGATGAAATCCGCGATCGAGTTAATGGTGCCGGAGCCTAACTCGCAACTGGTCTGGGCCAGCCCGCGCGAACTCCTGAACATCTTTCAGGCCGACGAAATCGGCTGCCACATCATTACGGTTACGTCTGACGTTCTCAAGAAGGTCAGCCTGATTGGCAAGGATCTGCACGACTACTCATTGGAAACCGTGCGGATGTTCCACGACGACGCCGCCCATTCCGGATACACGCTCGAACCGGCTCCGCACATCGCATATTCTTTGTGATGGGCTGAGTTCTCCCGCTTCACCGCGACCAACCCTCTCGCTATTGCGGGCTCGCTATTGCAAGCTTAGGTTCATCTTGCCGGCGTTATCGAAGTTGACGCGCAACTTGGTTTCCTTGCCGCTAGCGAACTTTCCGCGGATAGTGGCCGTCTGATCAGAAAGGCCGCCGCTGGAAGTTATCCGCACTTTCAGAAGATGTTTTCCGGGGGGGATTTGCACGGCATGGAATTCGTGACCCTCGACTTGGTGGAACATGATCAAATGTCTCTTTTCTATTCCTTCCAACGGATGCGTATAGGTGAGCGAATCATCGACCCAGATTGACAAACGTGCGTCGACGAATTTGTGGTCTACCTCGATTTCCAGAAGTGCGGCAGAGGTTCGAGAAGGTACACGGCTTCCGCCTGCAACTGGATCGGATTTCGGCTGTAAGTGAGAAGGATCCGCGATGCCTGGCGGAGTTGTTTGGATTGCATCGGCAGGTAACGCCTCCGGGTGCCAGGCGAGAGGCCCGACGCGAAGTCCAATTACGAGAAGTCCGGCCGCAAGTAAGACGATGGCGAGAGATGGGTTTCGCATCGCCGCCAGCAGGTTCTCCGCCGCACCGCGCGGTAGCTTCGAAGCGCGGTGACTGGCGGCAGCAGCCAGAGGACCTGGGGACGAGAGTCGGCCGGTATCACTCGGAGACGGAAGCGCACCTCCAGCGGAATCTGGCTGCTTTGCTTTGCTCCACGGCTCGCGTCCTTGCTGCAGATACTGAATATCCAGCACCATTTCCATACCGCGCTGGTAGCGCTGGCTCGGATCCTTCGCGATCGCTCGCGTGATGATGTAGTCGAGTCCCGGCGGCAATTCGTTATCGAGCACCGTCGCCGGCACAGGATCGCGGTTCACTACCTTGAATGCGACCGTTAGCGCGCTGTTTCCTTGGAACGGCCTGTAACCCGTCAGCACCGTATATAAAACCACGCCTAGAGCAAATAAGTCCGAACGCCCGTCCACCGCTTGGCCGCCCAACTGCTCCGGCGACATGTAAGCGGGCGTGCCGAATACACGACCCCCGGAAGTCTGGTTCGCAAGGTTCAGTTTAGCCACTCCGAAGTCGGCGATTTTCACATGGCCGTCTTCGGTGACCAGAATGTTCGCCGGCTTTAAATCGCGGTGAACCACGCCCTGACCGTGCGCACAATCCAGAGCTTCCGCGAGTTCGAGCGTCACCTGAAGAGCTGCCTCCGGCGATAACTTATTGTCGTCACATCGCGAGGAGGACTTTGTCGAGGGACTGCCCCGCAACAAACTCCATGACGATGTAAGGCGCGTGCGTTTCTGGTTCCTCGCCGACATCGAAGATAGTTACAATTCCAGGATGCGACAGGCGGCCTGCAGCCTCCGCCTCCCGGAAGAAACGCTCGCGATACTCGAGTTCCTCCTCTGGAGGCTGACCAGCCAGGGAAATAGTCTTTACCGCGACCACACGATTGATCTTGGGATCGCGCGCTTTATAGACGATACCCATCGCTCCCCGGCCCAGTTCAGCCAGGATCTCGTAGCGACCAAATCGTAGGGACCTGTGTTTCATAATGGGTGCGTTAGCGACGCGGCGTGCGCTCACAACCCTTCGTGCACAACTCTCCCAACGCCCGCTGAAAACGGGCCTCGAGTTGCGGATATTGTCTACTTAAGGATTGGGAGGTGACAGATTACCGATGTACTCAAGTCTCTTCCGTGGCTGTTTCTTGCGATACGTAGGAATCACGAAGGTCGCTCTTAAAACGCTTATCCGGGATACCGCCCTGTGATGTAGCCTTCCAGCTCCTGAATGGTCTGGGCCTGGTCCGTGATGATCCACTTCACCAGATCGCCCAGCGAGACCACCCCCATCACGTCGCCATTTTCTCCCATCACCGGAAGATGACGGAATCGGTGCCTGGTCATGATCGACATGCATTCGTCCACGGCTTGTCGCGGAGTTACGAAAACGACGGGCGAAGTCATGATGTCGCGGACGAGAGTCTCTTTGGAAGAGTGGCCCTTGAGAGTCACTTTGCGGGCGTAATCGCGCTCCGAAAGAATACCCACCAGTTTGCCGTCAGACATAACCAGCAACGCACCAACGCTCTCCACCGCCATTTTCTCAACCGCTTCATACACGGACTGGTCGGGCGCCACGGATAGAATGCGGCTGTTGCCCTTGCTCTTCAGCACCAATGCGATCGTGTCCGTAAGTTTCATGATGACCCCTCCAGCCGGGCAAGATTATACGCCTGCCAGTTTTGCGATCGGATCGAGAAAGCAGTACGTTTAAGCTACATCGTTCTGATCACATTAGACGCGCCGCTGGTTTGCGGCTGTGACATTTCGCGAATTCTCTATCGAAGTTTGCGTTTTTGCGCTGCCTAATGTCTATAATGACCGGGGCACAATGCGGCTTCGGTCCAAGCGGCAGGAAGTCGGTTCGTGCTGGTCATCTCGGATGGCCTTCCTGCCGCCGGCTGAGGTTGCGAAGAAATGTCCGTTGATTGCATGAATGTGAGACCCGGAGTTGAAGTTGCCAGCCTCACCGATGTGGGCTGCCAGCGCGAAAACAACGAGGACTCCTACCTCTATTGGGAACCAACCGACGATGAGGAATTCCAGCGCAAAGGACGGCTAGCGGCCATTGCTGACGGCATGGGCGGACACGAGGGCGGCCAGGAGGCCAGCCGCCTGGCGGTTGAGACGGTTCGCGAAGTCTATGATCAGGCGCCGGGCGACGATCCCCAAGCCGCCCTGGTCGACTCCCTTACCGCAGCCCACACGCGGATTCAAAACTACGCCGAGCGCTACCCAGCATTCCAGGGAATGGGGACCACCTGCACGGCTTTGGTTTTGCGCGGCCGGCAGCTTTATTTCGCGCACGTCGGAGACAGCCGCTTGTACCTGGTCCGCGGTGAGCGCATCTTGCGGCTGACTCGCGATCACTCCTACGTTGGCCGGCTGGTGGAGAGCGGCATTGTCCGCGCCGAAGATGCCGAGAAGCATCCCCAACGCCACATTCTGACCGCCGCCTTGGGAGCCGGAAGGGAACTGGCGGTCGATGGCGCCGACCAGACCGTGGCCTTGCAGGCAGGAGACCATCTCCTGCTTTGCACCGACGGTCTTTGGAGCGTGGTGACCGAGGAAGAATTGGAGACTACCGTCAGCGGGAATCCGCCGGGGGAATGCTGCGCGGCGCTGGTGAAGCTGGCCCGGCAACGGGGTGCGCCCGACAACATCACCCTGCAAGTGTTACGTGTTGGATCCGAGTCATAACCTTAACGCCTGAGAAATCTTCCCGGGGTGCAGAATTCCTACAAGAAACTGCAATCCAATGCACACCGTCTTCCTGTTTGCCCGGACGGAAATCCCCTAAAGTGCTGAACAACTTGGCATTGATGGTGCTTTGATCCCCCGTGGAAACGGCACCGCAATTGCTATGCCCTTAAAGTCTACTAATGCAATGGACTTTGTGGCATAATTATCGACCATGAAAATTTCTCAAAAGGGACTCTACGCACTCCAAGCCATGATGATGCTCGCCCGCCATCACCACCAGGGCGCCATCAAGATTCGCGAAATTGCCTATGAAGAGGATCTTCCGGAAAAGTTTCTGGAACTGATCCTTCTCGAACTCAAGAACGCGCGCATGGTCGAGAGCGTTCGCGGAGCCAAAGGCGGTTATCAGTTGCGCCGCGATCCCGCCGAGATCCGTCTGAGCGAAATTATGCGCCTGATCGACGGCCCGCTCGCTCCCTTTGCCGATGCCGAGCAACTGCGCGTGCTCATCGATCGTGATCTGCCGCACCGTGCGCTCTATCAGGTGTTTCTCGACGTTCGCGATGCGGCGGCGAAGATTCTCGAAAACACCACACTGGCCGACCTCATTTCCGGTACCGCCCCCCGTTCCACGAAAGGCAGGAGTACGGCCAAAAAGAAGGGGAAAGAAAAGGGCAGCGTCCTGCCCATGGTGGTTGGAGGCCAGAAGATCGAATAGGTGGTGCTCCGCCGTCTGGTCCTCGCCCGTTCGGTTGTGCTCTGGAGTTGACTCGGAAGCAAGAGTCTTCCGGTTTTTCCGCAAGTTAACCTGCTTCCATTGAATTGGAACAGGTTTGTTCATAATCAATAGTAAGTCGATCGTATTAATGGGAACAGTGGACCATATGAGCGGGGCATACACGATCGCCTCTTCGGAAACGTGGGACCGAAAGGGCGATTCAAGACAAACCGATTCCGAATTCGAAAAGTTTTCTGCCGCGAAGGTGTTGTCGAACAAAAAACTCAAAAAGGAGAGGATTTAAATTTTTATGAAACGACCCAGGAACGCATTTTCCGTAGTCCTCGCGCTGGCGGTTCTTTCTGCCGGCGCCTGGGCTCAGACCTCGCAGTCCACCACGCCGTCCGCCGCAATAACCGCTGCCGATGTCCAGTCGCTGAAAGACGCGCTGGCAGCGCAGCAAAAGCAGATGGCAGCGCAGCAATCTGAGATTGAGTCGCTGCGCGACGAACTGCATCGCAAAGATCAGGTCGCGCAGCAGGCCCAATCCGTTGCGGCTGACGCCGCCGCCAAAGCGGACGCGGCTCAGGCCCAGGCCAGCCAGCAAATGAAAGCGGTCAGCCAGCTCAAGAACGACGTCGCCGACCTCAGGTCAGTGAACGAGACGTCTGCAGACAATCCAACTTTGAAAAATGCAGTATTGTCACTTCAGGAATCGCCACAGACGTCCGCTTCGGACACACCGCAGACATTTGACAAGCAGATGGAGGGTCCGCTGACGATCCATTTCAGGGGCATTAACATTACCCCCGGCGGATACGTGGAAGCCGCATTCGTGCGGCGGTCCCGCGAACTGGGCGCTGATCTTCCCACGCCTTTCAACAGCCTCACGATGCCTGGAGCTTCGCAGAGCACTCTGCCGGAGTTCTTCGGTTCAGCTCGCCAGTCCAAAATCACCACCTTTATCGATGGCCGTGTGGGTAACGTAGGTCTTTCGAGCTATGTCTCCGCCGACTTCCTCTCCGCCGGCGTCACCTCAACCGCCACTCAAACCAACAGCTACACTCTCCGTCTCCGCCAGGCGTGGGGCCAGGTTAAGTTTGACAATGGCTGGAAATTCCTCGGCGGGCAGGCGTGGAGCCTGGTGACCGAGGACGGCGTGGGAATTTCTCCAGACGACGACCTCGGGAGGACCAACGACGCCCGCCCCAAGGTGATCGACCCGGGTTACAACGCTGGGTTCACTTTTGCTCGGCAGTACGGACTTCGCCTGACGAAAGACTTCAACCAGCACATCTCAGCGGCCATCGCCGTTGAAAACCCGCAGGGCACGCTCACTACGACCAACAACGCGGCCAATTTTCTGCTCGGTGAGGCGGGCGCCAGCAATAGCTACAACACCACTTCGAACTACACGGCCAATCCGTCGCCCGATATCATCGCCAAGGTCGCTTTTGATCAGGGCCCCGGGCACTACGAAATCTTCGGCCTGGCCGACCGTTTTACCGACCGGGTCTTCCCTTGCGTGGAACCAGGCACCAACCCCATCTGCACAGGCACCGCCGCCACCGGCGCCTATAACGCCTCGAAGGAGGGAGGAGGTTTCGGTTTCAACCTCCGCTGGACCGTCCTCGACAAGCACCTCGTCTTTGGTTTGCATGAATTTGGAGGCACCGGAGTAGGCCGCTACGGCGCAGCCCAGCTTTCCGATATTTCGATTCACGCCAACGGAACCCTCAACCTGATCAGGGACTACCAGGGTCTGGGCACGCTGGAGTATCGCGGCAAGAAACTCAGCCTCTACTCCTACGCTGGAATCGAATATGCCGGCCGGGCGTACGATTTCGATCCCAACCCGAACGCGGCAGGGACGGGTCCGGTAGGCTACGTCGGCTATGGGGCGCCGGAGTTCAGCAACGCCGGTTGCTACACTGAAGTAGCTCCCGGCGGGAACACCGGCTTCGCTCCCGGCGCACTCGCTCACTGCACCGCTCAAACGCGCGCAGTGCTGGAAGGTACGCTCGGCTTCTGGTACGCCTTCTACAGCGGTCCCAAAGGCAAGTTCCAGTTCGGCACCCAGTATTCCTATGTGACGCGTGAGACCTGGTCTGGGGTCGCAGGGCCGGGAACTTCCGCGTCGCCTTCAGGACTCGACAATATGGTTTTCACCTCGTTCCGCTACTACTTGCCGTAAAACCTCAAACGGTCCCGCGTCAGCGTCGGCGCGGGACCACCTGGTCCTAACGAACAAGGTTCCACGGATATTCAACTTTCTGAGGGGGCCTTCCCTCGGAAACGCCGCCGGCCCGGTTTTGGCTTACTCTCCTTTTCCGGGCCGGCTGCGCTGACACTCAACGAAACCGGCTCCGCTTAACCAGGACGCTGCATTCTCTCACCTGCAGTTGTCTTCCTGCATCGCGTTCACAGAAAATTCTTCGGCTCTTACGCCGTCAAATAGACCCTCACTTAGGAAATCGCTTCAGTTTTATCCGCAATTTAACACTCTCTTAACAAACAAAGAGTAACTTCGTTTCTCCGGAATCACCACTAAGTTGATTGTGATGATCGAAGCGGCCGGACGGGTCAAGGATATTTCGCAAAACAGCTATGAAGTTCGAAGGTCGGTGAAGTCGCGAACTTGCGACCTCCAAGAAGTCTCAGTTTTTCCCCTGAAAATACGGTTCCACTAAAACTCAAAAAGGAGAGGATTGAATTCCATGAAATCAACTAGAACCCTGTTTATCGTCACCCTCGCGCTTGCGGCTCTTACCGCCAGCGCTTGGGCTGAAAACTCTGGCTCAGGTGCTCCGGCAGCTGCCAGCGCGGCCGCCCCAGCGCCCGCTCCCACGGTAGTTACGGCTGCCGATGTCCAGGCATTGAAAGATGCTCTGGCTGCGCAACAGTTACAGATCCAGCGGCTGACCGAGCAACTGCAGCGCCAGCAGGCCTGGCAGTTGCAGCAGTCTACCGCGGCACCTGCGGCCAAGACCGACGCAGCTCCAGCGCAAGCCGCTCCGCAGCAACTGGCGGCAATTAATACCAGCGTTGCTGTTCAGCCGGAAACCGCGCCAGTCTCCGAGCCGAATCCGCAAGAGACCAAGGGAGTCAGCCCGGAGTGGGAGTCTCCTATGTCGATCCATTTCAAGGGCGTCACCATCACACCCGGCGGCTTCGCCGCCGCCGAATTTGTGCGGCGTTCTCGAGAACTCGGAGCGGACGTTATCACTCCTTTCAACAACCTCACTATGCCCGGCGCTTCCCAGAGCAATTTGCCGGAATTCTTCGGCACGGCCCGCCAGTCCCGGCCTACGGTCTTTGTCGGGGGCAAGATGAAAGATGTGGAGCTTGAGAGCTACCTGTCGGCGGACTTTCTATCTTCCGGCGTCACCTCCAACAACAACCAGACCAACAGCTACACGCTTCGTCTGCGCCAGGCGTGGGGCCAAGCCAAGTTTAACAATGGCTGGAAGTTTCTCGGCGGCCAGGCTTGGAGTCTCGTGACCGAGAATAAAACCGGAATCTCTCCCAGCGATGACACCGGCAAAGTGAACGACGTACGGCCCGCGACGATCGACGGCCAGTATTCGGTCGGCTTCAGCTTCGCGCGTCAATACGGAATTCGTCTGACGAAAGATATTAATCCTCACATCTCAGTTGCGTTCGCCGTCGAGAACGCGCAAGGCACACTCACCTCACACAATAACACCGACAATTACCTGCTCGGCGAGGTTGGTGCCACCAATGAAATGAACGCCTTCAATGGTACTTACACGGCCAATCCCGCTCCTGATCTCATCGCCAAGATCGCCTTTGATCAAGGGCCCGGGCACTACGAGATCTTCGGCCTGGCTGATCGCTTCGCCGATCGCATCTTTCCCTGCGTAGAACCGGGCACCAACCCGATTTGCACGGGGACCACTGCGACCGGCGCCTACAACGCCTCGAAAGAAGGCGGAGGTTTTGGCTTCAACGCCCGCTGGACCGTCCTCGACAAGCATCTCGTTTTCGGCTTGCATGAATTCGGAGGCACCGGAATCGGCCGTTACGGCGCAGCCGGACTTTCCGATATTTCCATTCACGCCAACGGAACCCTTAACCTGATCCGGGACTACCAAGGTCTTGCCACGCTCGAGTATCACGGCAAGAAACTCGATGTCTACTCCTACGCAGGACTGGAATATGCCGGCCGCGCGTATGACTTCGATGCTAACCCGAACGCAGCAGGGACGGGCCCGGTAGGCTATGTCGGCTACGGAGCGCCGGAATTCAGCAATGCTGGTTGCTACAACGAAACCGCGCCAGGCACGGGAAGCACTTCCAGCGCGGGATTCAATCCCGGCGCGCTCGCCCATTGCACCGCTGACACGCGGGTGGTTATGGAGGGCACGCTCGGCTTCTGGTACCGCTTCTACAACGGGCCCAAAGGCCGGTTCCAGTTTGGCACCCAGTACTCCTATGTGACCCGTCACACCTGGTCTGGCGAAGCTGGGCCGGGAACTTCAGGGTCGCCCTCAGGACTGGACAACATGGTCTTCACCTCGTTCCGCTACTACTTGCCGTAAAACCTCAAATGGTCCCGCGTCAGCCTCTGGCGCGGGACCACATGGTTTTAACGAGGCAGGTCTTAACGTACAAGTTTCAACGGATACTCAACTTTCTGAGGGGCGCCTTCCCTTCGGAAACGCCGCCGGTCCGGTTTTGGCTTACTCTCCTTTTCCGGGCCGGTGGTGTTAACTTTATCTATACTAGGTCTCGCACCACAAGCTGCCTGATTTATCGTTAGACGAATGGGGAAGGGCACGGCTTTAGCCCTGCCGAAGAGCCTCGAAAGACATGGGCTTCAGCTTCTGAGAAACTATGAGTTCCCGACGCGATTTCCTCAAACACGTTTCAGGAGCGGCGATGGCTACGGCCGTTCCCTCCATCTTCAGTTGGTCTCTTCTCCAAGGACAATCCGTCGATTTTCCCAGCGAAGACGGCATGGTTCTTCGTTCCTTCCGCTTCATCGATCTCGAATCTCCGGTCGAATATTTCAACACCTGGCTCACGCCAGTGCCTCACTTCTTCGTACGCAATCACATGTTCGAACCAACCGAACTCGATCCTCACGACTGGCTTCTCTCGATTGGTGGAGAAGTCGAGAAGCCCATCACCCTGAACCTCGTCGAGCTTTCTAAAATCGAGACTCACTCGGTCGTCAACACCCTTGAATGCGCCGGCAACGGACGCAGCCTGCATCGCCCCCAGGTCCCCGGCATCCAGTGGGGCAAGGGCGCGGTGGGCACGGCCCGCTTTTCCGGTCCGCGCCTGCGCGACGTCTTGCAGCGTGCCGGAGTGAAGCCCACCGGCAAGCACGTCATGTTCCGCGGACTCGATGAAGTCCCCGGCAAAGTCCCTCCCTTCATCCGCAGCATCCCGATCGAAAAGGCGCTCGACGCCGAAACCATCATCGCGACCCACATGAACGGATCGCCGCTCCCCAAACACCACGGCTTTCCCGCACGAGTCCTGGTCCCAGGCTGGATCGGCGCAGCGTCCTGTAAATGGCTGACCGAAATCAAACTGCTCGAAGCCGAATTCGTCGGCAACTTCATGAGCGGGGGGTACCGCATACCTAACCAGCCAGTGAAGCCCGGCGAAGCCGTTAAACCCGAAGATACGCATCCGCTCACTGCACTGAACGTCAAGTCGGTGATCGCCGGGCCAACTGACGGCGCCAATCTAAAAGCTGGCAACATCCGCGTGCACGGCGCAGCCTGGGCCGGAGAAGCCGATATAGAAAAGGTCGAGATTTCGACCGACGGCGGCACCACCTGGATTCCGGCAAAGCTAGGCCGCGATCAGGCTCACTACGCCTGGCGCCTTTGGGCCTACGATTGGAAACCGGGCAAGAGCGGCGACTACACCCTCCTGTCGCGCGCCACCGACAGCCAGGGACGCACCCAACCCTCCGCGCCAGTCTGGAATCCCAGCGGTTATCTCTACAACGCCATAGACCAGGTGAAGGTCCATGTTTCCTAAAGTGTTTCCTGAAGCGCCACCGAGCGGACTCAGCCCCCTCAGGGGCGGCATTCATTAGCCCCGGACGTAAGTCCGCAGTACCGGTGGGACAAAAAGCGAGTCCCGAAGGGACGACACCAGTTCTTGCTAACACTCTTTAGCCGTCGAGTTCGCACTTTTCATCCAAGACGCTCGCCGCCGTCGCTCTGGCAGGCGCCTTGTCGTTCTCAGCCCAAGCCCAAAAAACCGCGCCAGCCAGCGTCACTGCCGATCTCCCCGCCGGACCAATGCAGGCGAAAGCCACCACGGCCTGTCTGGAATGCCACGAAGCGCGCATCATCCTCCAGCAGCGCCTCAGCAAGGCCGCCTGGACGAAAGAAGTAGACAAGATGACGAAATGGGGAGCAGTCGTCGATCCGGCCGATCGCGATGCTCTAATCGATTACCTGAGCACGAACTTCAGTCCAGATAAACCCGCCTACGAGCCCCCGCGCACCTCAGCAGCAAAAAGCAACTCCGCAAACGCGTCGAAATAGAGATGCTTGGCAGCTTCGGGAAAAACCCATGAAATGCGAGTAGCACCGTGGAAGAGCTGCGCTTCAGCGCCGCGTCAATCGTCAACCGAGAACGCGGGCTTCAGCCCCTGCGATCGCATTCTGCGAGGAAAAAAGCAAAGCGCCACCGACCCAATGTCCAGAGGTTTGCGGACATTACGGCAGCGCCGCTACTACTAAGCCCAAACTGAATGAGAAAAGTATAGAAACGTGAGTGCACTACTTCTAGTGCATAGTAAGGTACTGGTAAACAAGACACTCCAAGGCCACTAAGGTTTCTCCTCTATGCTTCCGTGTTTGAGCTCTTCTCCGGCCGCAAGAGCGGAAACAGAATCACGTCGCGTATGGTGTGCGAATCCGTCAGCAGCATCGCCAGCCGGTCCACGCCCACGCCGACGCCGCCAGCCGGCGGCATGCCATACGACAGCGCCCGGATGTAGTCTTCATCCATCTGGTGCGCCTCAAGATCGCCGCGCTCGCGCTCCATCAACTGCGCCTCAAAACGCCGCCGCTGATCTTCCGGATCATTCAGTTCGCTGAATCCGTTCGAAATCTCCATCTGTCCCGCAAAGATTTCAAACCGCTCCGTCCATTCCGGCTCATCCGGCTTCTGCTTCGATAGCGGCGACACTGCGGTAGGGAACTCATAGATGATCGTAGGCTGCGTGAGATGCTCTTCCGACGTGGCCTCAAACAGGCTCGCAATCGTCTTGCCCAAAGGTTCCTTCGGATCGTAAGCCATGTGCGCGTGCACCTGATTGAAGCGCTCGACCAGCTTCTTCACTCCATCGTGAGAAGCGAAGTCGCTCATCCCAGGCTTCGCACCGGCCGCCTCCGGCCAGTAATTTGATAATGGCCTCGCGCATAGTCAGGCGCTGCCAGTTCGCCCAGTCAATCTCCTGCTCGCCCCACTTCGTTTTCGTTCCGCCGGTCACATCCTTCGCCGCCTGCGTGATCAACTCCTGCGTGAGATCCATGATCCCCTGGTAGTCCGTATAGGCTTGATAGGCCTCCAGCATGGTGAATTCAGGATTCCAGCGCCAGCCCAGTCCCTCGTTGCGGAAATTGCGATTGATTTCGATAGACGCGATCGAATCCGCCCACCACCAGCCGCTTCAAATAAAGTTCGGGAGCAATGCGCAGGTACAAATCCATGTCGAGCGTGTTGTGGTGCGTAACAAACGGCCGCGCCACAGCTCCGCCGGCAATGGGCTGCATCATCGGCGTCTCGACTTCGACGAACCCGTGCGCCTCCATCGTGTGCCGCAGCGACTGCACCAGCTTGCTGCGCTTCAGAAAAACTTCCCGCACCTCAGGATTCATTACCAGATCGACATAGCGCTGCCGGTAGCGCAGTTCCACGTCAGTAAGCCCGTGAAACTTCTCGGGCAGCGGAAGCAGGTCCTTGCTGAGGAAGGTGATCTCCTCCACATGAACGGTAAGCTCGCCAGTGCGCGTGCGAAACAGGTAACCGCTGACCCCAATGTGGTCGCCCAGGTCGAGCAGCTTGTACAACTCGAAGCCTTTGTCCCCGACCGCATCTTTCTTCACATAAATCTGCAGCCGCTTTCCATCCTGCTGCAGATGGCAGAAGCCGGCCTTGCCCATCAGGCGGATCGCCATGATGCGTCCCGCCACGCGCACGTTGACGCGAGGCGTCTCCAGTTGCTCGGCAGTCTTCTCCGAGTAGTCCGCCAGAATCTGCGGAATCGTGTGAGTGAAATCGTACTTGCTGCGGTACGCGGTCTGGCCGAGCGCCTCGATTTGCTTCAGCTTCTGGCGCCGCAGTTCGTAAACATTTTCGTCGAATGCCAAGAGAATCCTTTAGACAGAGAATTGCGCCTCAGCGGCGCGTTAAACTAATGAAACGTGAACCGCGATTATAAACAGCGGCGCAGCTGTCAGGCGCGCCCATCTCGACCAACCATGGGCTCCGCAATTAGCCCAGTTTGAATGTACCTCAGTACTGTGGTACATTGGTACACATGATCGACGATTCAAAGCTGCTGGTCGAACGCGTCCAGACCGGCGTGCGCATGGAAAAGCGCCTGCTCAAAGTCCTGAAGGCCTTTGCCGAGTACCACGACATGACCCTCGGCGATCTGCTGGAGGGCATCGTTCTCCATGCCTTTGATGGCAAGATACCATTCAGTGCAGCTTCGCTCGAACGCATTCAGGAGTTGAAGCGGTTTTACGATTTTGATCTCGATTCCAGCGCCAGCCACCGGCTGAAGGAAATCAAGGCGCGGCCAGCCGCAGACGTAGTGCCGAGAAATAGAGACTCAGCCTATGACAGACAACGCATGAAAACCGCCCTCACCGGCCTGCAATGGACCTTGGGACTCGTGATTCTGATTGAAGCAATCCTGTTTGTGATGCCGGGCGCCGTCACGACTTCGCCCGAACTCACATGCCGGACATCGTCCGGCAATTCCTGGGTTGGGGCGAGATCGTCGGTGCTGTCCTGCTGCTGATTCCGCGAACCATGGTCCGCGGAGGCTGGCTCTTGGCGGGGATTTTTGTGTTGGCCATAATCGTCCACCTGCTGCACGGGATGTTCAACGTGGGGAATCTGGCCATTTACACAGCCGCGGCCTCGGCGGTCGCGATCGGCAAGGGGATGCAGCCGGCTCCGTGAGCCTGATTCCATGAGCAACCAGGAACTCATTCGCTGCTTCGAGAGCGATGCCGTTCCCGAAGACTCTTTCCATCACGCCGATCACGTCCACCTGGCATTTGCCTATTTGTGCGAATATCCGGTTCTGCAGGCGCTGGAGAAGTTTGCCAACGCACTGAAGCGGTTCGCCGCCGCCCGCGGCAAGACGCAGCTCTACAACGAAACCATCACCTGCGCATACTTCTTCCTGATCCGCGAACGCATGGCGCGTTGCGAGGGCGCAGATTGGGAAGAATTCGCACGCCGTAATCCCGATCTGCTGATCTGGAAAGGTGGCATCCTCGGCCGCTACTATAAGGAAGCAACGTTGAAATCTGAACTCGCCCGCGCCGTGTTCTTGTTTCCCGATAGGTGCGAGTAAGCGTCTGCCTGCCCGGCCCATCCCGGAAGTCGACTCAATCGCGCTCGATAGCGTACGATTCCTCGCGCGGCCGAACGCGGAAAGACGCGTCGTCGGATCACAAAGGAAATTATGAAACGGCTCCTGATCCCATTCCTTCTCACCTTGACCCTGGCGCATGCGCAAGAGATGCAAGAACGGCGACGCGGTCTTGCGCGCGATGCATGATCGCTACAAGACTTCCTGGTACGACACGCTGACCTTCACTCAGAAAAGCACAACCTACAACCCCGACGGCACCACGAAAGTTGAGACCTGGTACGAGGCAGCCCTGTTGCCCGGCAAGTTGCGCATCGACATTGGCCCGCCCAACGATGGAAATGGTTATGTGATGGTCGATGGCACCTGTGACGATCATCAAGGATGGCAAGGTAACTGGAACGCGGCCGCGGGTGAATATGCTGCTAGTCCTCGGTTTGACGTTTATCGTCAAGAACCGCAGACCACGATCGATGTAGTGAAGGGGCAGGGCTACGACCTGACGAAGTTGCGCGAGGATACATGGGAGGGCCACCCCGTCTACGTGGTCGGCGCAGACAAAGGCGACTTGCAGTCCCGGCAATTCTGGGTGGAAAAAGATACGTTGCTGTTCGTTCGCGAAATGGAACCTTCCCGGAGCGATCCCAAGACAGTGGATGATATTCGCTTCACCGACTACCGCAAACTGGGCGGCGGATGGGTCGCTGCGCGGGTCGAGGTCCACGCCGACAACAAGATGGTTTTCAGCGAAGAGTACTCGGACATCCGAGCGAACGTGAAACTCGACCCGGCCGTATTCGATCCCAGCCAGTTCAACTCGACGCACTGGGAAAAGCAGTAAGAAAAGAAGTAAGAGAAGCAGCAAACGAGGGATTGAGGGCATCGTCTATTTCGCTCTAATCACAAGAGTCTTGAAGCCACGTCCAGACGGCGATACTATGGTTGCGGCTTGCTCGGTAACACCGAGACACCCTATGCCGCAAAACTACGTTCCCATCTTCATCTTCATGGCAGTGATTGGCGTGCTGCTTCCGGTCACGCTGCTGGCGGCAAAGCTGGTGCGCCCGGATAATCCCAGCAAAACCAAACTGATGCCCTACGAATGCGGCATCGATCCCATCGATAGCGCGCGCGGACGCTACACCGTCCGCTACTACATTGTCGCGATCCTGTTTGTGGTGTTCGACGTGGAAACTATTTTTCTGTTTCCCTGGGCGGTCAAGTTCAAGGCCCTCGGCCTTTTCGGCTTTCTCGAGATGCTGATCTTTCTGCGTCATCCTGATCGCCGGCTATATCTGGGTTTGGGAAAAGGGCGCGCTGGAATGGGTGTAACCCCGTCCACCCTCGTCGGTCGAGCCCTCGGCCGAAACCTTTACCGCCAGCCGCTGGACTCAGGGCAATTTCCTGTTCCCGACTCGCCTCGTGGTCAGCCCGCTGCGCGTCAGCCGCGTGAAGTCGCGCCTGTTTGGCAGCAACGAAGAGAGCATTGCCATGTCGAAAGTCGCCTCGGTGCACATTTCGACCGGCGTGCTGTGGGCGGAGATTCGATCGAATCCACCGGCGGCACCGACCCCATCACCAGCCACGGCCATCGCAAAGACGACGCCCAACGCATCCGCGACCTGATCGAGCGCTATCAGGCGCAAGCGCGCGCGCATAGCCGTTGGGTCGCGCCATTCGAAGGCGGAAGGTTCTGATTTTTCCTCGCCCAGTCTCGTTGACACCGTATCCTCAAGCTGATAAAAGTTAACGTTCTCTCCGTAAGCCTTCGAGCCGGAGGTTTGCGCGTTCCGAGCTATGCCGGACGAAACCAAATCGCCCTCTTCACCGCCGCCGGAAGGCGAGCCGAAGCCGACGGCGGATAACGCGTCCCGGCGGCGTGAAGGCACTGCTCCGGCTCGGTCAGTCGATACAAACTCCGCGAAAAGCCTCTCGGCGCCAGTTCCTCCAAGCCCGCAGCTCGCGCCGCACGCCTGCCGCGAAGCCGGCCGCCCCGCAAACCGGCCGCTCCCACGCCTATTCCGTGGGATTCGCCCATGATCGCGAAGCTAAAAGCCTCCTATGGTTCCGGCATCGAGCCGCTCACCTATGCCGGACAGAACTACATGGTGGTCGACCGCTCGCTGATTCCTGAGATTCTTCAAGTGCTGCGCAACGAAGAGCAGTTCGACTACTGCGTCGACATCACGGCAGTCCATTACCCGGCGCGCGAAAAGCAATTCGACGTGGTCTGGGTGCTTTATTCTTTCCCGCGCAACGAGCGCATCCGCGTGAAAACGCAAATCCTCGACGGCGCAAGCTCTGCCAAGTTCTGTTCCCATCTGGCCGGGCGCCAATTGGCTGGAGCGCGAAGTCTTCGACATGTTCGGCATCAAGTTTGACGGGCATCCTGACATGAAGCGCATTCTGCTGCCCGACGGCTGGAAGGGACATCCGCTGCGCAAGGATTACGGCATCCTGCAGCAGGATAACGAGTGGGTACAGATCAACCTGGGAATCGAGAGCGGCCAATGAAAGACCATCTGGAATCGCGAGTTAGATCAGGCAGTTGAATTAGAATGACCGACCCCAACACCACGCTCTCGCCGCTGGATCTCGAAACCCACGACAAGACTTATCTTGACGCCAACGAGCTCGTCATCAATATGGGCCCGCAGCATCCCGCGACGCACGGCGTGCTGCGCGTCATTCTGCGGCTCGATGGCGAAAAAGTTCTGGGGCTCGAGTGCGTGATCGGCTATCTGCACCGCGGCGTCGAGAAAATCGGCGAACATCGCACTTATACGATGTTCAATCCGTACGTCGACCGCATGGATTACGTGGCCGCGGTCTCGAACGGGCTGGGCTACTGCGAGACGGTCGAGAAACTTCTCAATGTGGAAGCGCCGCCGCGCGCCCAACATGTCCGCGTCATCCTCACCGAACTGAACCGCATCGCCAGCCACCAGCTCTGGCTGGGCACGCATGCTCTCGATATCGGCGCCATCACGCCGCTGTTCTACACCTTCCGCGACCGCGAAGAGATTCTCAAGATCTACGAGAAATATTGCGGCGCGCGCCTTACTACTCACGCTTTCCGCATCGGCGGCTTGCAGTACGAAACCTACACCGGCTTCGAGAAGGAAGTGACGAACTTCCTCAATTTCTTTCGCCCCAAGATCGACGAGTACGAGGAACTGCTCACTACGAATCGCATCTGGGTCGAGCGCACCAAGAATGTGGGAACCATCTCCGCCGAAGATTGCATCGCGCTCGGCGTGACCGGCCCCGTGCTGCGCGCCAGCGGCGTGAAGTGGGACCTGCGCAAGGCGCAGCCCTACGCCAACTACAAGAATTTCGATTTCGAAATTCCGATCGGACAAAACGGCGACACCTACGACCGGTATCTGGTGCGCATGGCCGAGATGCGGCAATCGGTGCGCATCATCCAGCAGGCCGTCGATGCGCTGCCCGAAGGCCCGATCATGGCGAAGGTTCCGAAGGTGATGAAGCCGGCGGCGGGCGAGGTCTATCACTCGATCGAAGCGCCGAAAGGCGAGCTGGGATACTTTATCGTCAGCGACGGATCGACGCAGCCCTACCGCCTGCGCGTCCGTCCGCCGTCGTTCGTGAATCTGCAGGCGCTCGATGTGATGTGCCGCGGCCAGCTCGTGGCCGACGTGATCGCCGTGATCGGCACGCTCGACATCGTTCTCGGCGAGGTGGATCGCTGATGGGTCCTGCTGATCGTCGAATACATCGAGTCATACCTCAGTACCAAGCGACCAGACGCCCGGCGCCGCCGGCAACATGTTCTGGGCGCTGGTCTACATCATGCTGGTTTTCGGCGGACTTTCGGTCGCCGTGATCGCGATGAACTGGCTCGAGCGCAAAATCCTCGCTCACATGCAGGTACGTCTCGGCCCCATGCGCGTCGGCCCGCATGGCTTGCTGCAGCCCATCGCCGACGCGATCAAGCTGCTGCTCAAAGAAGACATCATGCCCGCCGAGGCTGACGGCCTTGTTTTCTGGATGGCGCCGCTCATCGTGGTGCTGGCGGCGTTCACAGTTTTTGTCGTGGTCCCGTTTGGTCCAACGCATGCCATCACCGACATGAACATCGGAATCCTCTTCATGCTCGGAGTGTCGTCGCTGAGCGTGCTGGGGATTGTGATGGCGGGCTGGGCGTCGAACTCGCACTATCCGCTGATCGGCGCGCTGCGCTCGAGCGCGCAGATGGTGTCGTATGAAGTCGCGATGGGATTGGCTGTGGTCTCGGCGATTCTGATGACCAGCCTGAACGCCGAGGGCACCGGAACCCTTAGCATGATCGGCATTGTGCAGGCGCAACTGGCGCAGCATGAGTGGTTCATCTTCAAATTCTTTCCGCTGGGACTTGTCGCCTTCTTCATTTTTGCCGTTGCCATGGTTGCCGAAACCAACCGCGCACCCTTCGATCTTGGCCGAAGCCGAATCCGAGTTGACTGCCGGCTTCCACACCGAATACAGCGGCTTCCGCTGGTCATTGTTTTTCCTCGCCGAATACTCTGCCATGATCGCGGTGTCTTCGATCGCGGTGACGCTCTGGCTCGGCGGATGGCTGCGGCCGTTTCCGAATCTGCTGAGCGGCACTCCCTGGGATCAGATTTTCTCTCTTGTTCCCCGGCGTCACGTTTCTTTTCTTTGCCGCGATATGTTTTTACAACACGGTCCGCATGCCGAAGCATCCTCTGTTCCGCATTCAAACCATTGGCCTCGCCGGATTCGGCGCAGTCCTTGCCCTGATTGGCCTGGTTTTGTTCGTTCCCGCAGTAAGCATGCGCATTCAGGATATTTTCTGGTTCTCGGCGAAAGTTGCCGGCTTCATGTACCTCTATATCTGGTATCGTGGCACGTTCCCGCGATATCGCTTTGACCAGCTCATGCAGATGGGATGGAAAGTCCTGCTGCCCATGGGCTTGGGCGTTCTGATTCTGACGGCGAGTGTAGCGCTGCTGCAACAAAAGATATGGCACCCGTAGCCACACCATTTTTCTTTTATCTGTTTGCCGCGATCATGCTGATCGGCGGCATCCTGGTAATCACGCGGAAGAACGCGGTGCATTCGGCGTTGGCGCTGATCGTTCGCTTGCTGGCGCAGGCGTCGATTTATCTGATGCTTTATGCCCCGTTCGTCGCTGGCGTGCAGATCATTCTTTATGCCGGCGGCATCATGGTGCTGTTCCTGTTCGTCATCATGCTGGTGAGCATTGAGCGCTCTATGAAAGAACGGCAGTTCAATAGTCAATGGGTGGTCGGAATCGTCGCGGCCACGGCGTTAGGCGGATTATTTATCGCCGTCTATTGGAAAGGGAAGAATATCTTTCCCGATCACGTCCTGCCAGTAGTGGAAAACGATAACACGCAAAAAGTCGCCACTCTGCTGTACGGACAATACATGTTCGCCTTCGAGATCGCCTCGCTGCTGTTGCTGGTGGCGATCATCGGAGCAGTAGTGATGGCGAAGAAAAGAATCTAGTCTGCGAGTCGCGAGTCCCGCGCTGCGAGCCATTCGGCGCTGGAAGAGGGAGCGAAACTCGCGGCTCGCAACTCGGGACCGGTAGCTGACTATGGAATCAATACTGCACATCACGACGCTGCATTACCTGGTTCTCGGCGCGGCCTTGTTCCTGCTGGGCGTAATCGGCGTACTAACCCGCCGCAACGTCGTCATCGTTCTGATGTCGATCGAACTGATCCTGAACGCCGTGAACCTGAATCTGGTCGCGTTCTCCCGTATCTGGGGAGGAGTGCATGGCCAGGTCTTCGCCATCTTTGTAATCACCGACGCCGCCGCGGAAGCCGCGGTAGGCCTCGGCATTCTTATCGCCTTCTTCCGCAACAAGGAGACGGTGAACATAGATGAAGTGAATTTGCTGAAGTGGTAGGGAGCTAGAACCTGAATTTATGTTTTTCCTCGACCACATCTGGTGGATCCCGCTGCTACCGGCCTTCGGCGCAGTGATCATGTTCTTTTTTGGCCGCAAGCTGCAGAAGGCCACGGTGAGCGCGGTTTGCGTAGGCACCATTGTTCTCGCGTTTCTTATGTCCTGCGGCGCGGTCTGGCAATACTCCGCGTGGTCGTCCGCACCGGAGCATTTCCACCAGCCTTACCAGACCGTCCTCTATACCTGGCTCGGCACCGACACCGGCCACATGAATTATGTGACCCACGATGGGTCGCAAGCTCCATTCCAAGCCGACGCCGGCTTCTTGCTCGATCCGCTTTCCAGCATCTGGCTCCTGTTCGTCACCGGCGTCGGCATGCTGATCCACATTTACTCCACCGGATACATGGCGCATGAAGGAGGCTATTACCGCTTCTTCGGATACCTCAACCTCTTCATGTTCTCCATGCTCACGCTCATCCTCGCCAACAATTATGTGCTGATGTTTGTCGGCTGGGAGGGCGTGGGTTTGTGTTCGTACCTCCTGATCGGGTTCTACTTCCATCGCAAATCGGCCACCGATGCCGGAAACAAAGCCTTCATCGTGAACCGCATCGGCGACGCCGGATTCCTGCTAGGAATGTTTTTCATCGCCTGGTACTTCGGATCCCTCCGCTTCACAGAAGTCACGCACATTGCGCACAGCGGACGCTTCGCCATAGGCGATCCCATCATCACCGCGGCCACATTACTGCTCTTCGTCGGAGCCTGCGGCAAGTCGGCGCAGCTGCCACTCTACGTCTGGCTGCCCGACGCCATGGAAGGCCCCACGCCGGTTTCCGCGCTCATCCATGCCGCGACCATGGTCACCGCGGGCGTTTACATGGTTGCGCGTTCGAACGCACTGTTCGTGCTCGCACCCACCTCGATGAAGACGGTCGCCATCGTCGGCGCGCTGACCGCGATCTTCGCCGCGTCCATCGCCCTCGTGCAAACCGACATCAAGCGCGTGCTTGCCTATTCGACCGTCTCGCAGCTCGGCTACATGTTCCTCGCGCTCGGCGTCGGAGCCTTTGCCGCCGGCGTCTTCCACGTCTTCACCCACGCGTTCTTCAAAGCGCTCTTGTTCCTCGGCGCAGGAGCCGTGATCCACTCGATGAGCGGCGAGCAGGACATGCGCAACATGGGCGACCTGGCCCATCGCATTCCCATCACGTATCGCACCATGCTGGTCGCCACGCTAGCGATCGCCGGCATTCCGCCGTTCGCCGGATTCTTTTCTAAAGATGAAATTCTCTGGCAGACGTGGACCAAGGACAGCGAGGCATATCACATCCTGTGGTTCATCGGCTACGCCACTGCGCTGATGACGGCGTTCTACATGTTTCGCCTGATCTATCTGACTTTCTTCGGCAAACCCCGCATGAGTCACGAGGCCGAACACCATATTCACGAGTGCCCGCATTCGATGGCCGTGCCGCTGCTGGTTCTCGCTTTGTTCTCGCTCTCCGCCGGATGGCTAAGCTGGCCGCCAAGTCTGGGCGGCTCCGCCAGATTCGAAAAATTTCTCGAACCAGTCTTCGCCAAGGAAGCCCAGGTTTTCCAGGAAGAAGGCAAAGCCGTGCAGCTGGCTGCCGCAGAGAAAGAAGCCGGGCACACCAGTCCCTACGAATATGTCCTGATGTTTCTTTCCGTCGGAGCAGCAGCAGTAGGCTGGGGCATGGCTCGCCGTGCTTACAACCATGCCGACAAAGGTTTCACCGAGCCCATCGCCGTCGCCGCGCCGCCCATGTACGACCTACTGCTCCACAAGTATTACGTGGATGAAGGTTACGACTACGTCTTCACCGGCCGCCGCAAGCTGGGAGACGTCCGCCTCGGCGTGCTGGGATTGGGCGAAGCGTCCGCGTGGTTCGATACGCATGTGATTGATGCAGCCGTCAACGACGTAGGCTGGCTCACGCGTCTGACAGCGACCATTTCCGGTTGGTGGGACAAGTGGATCATCGACGGCATCGGCGTGAATGGCCCGGCAATTCTCGCGCGCATGCTTTCATATCCAGCGCGGCTATTCGAATGGGGTCTGGTCCAGTGGTACGCGCTGGTGATGACCGCAGGGTTGGTAGGTTTCGTGTTCTATTACGTGTACCACTAAGGTTTTGGTAGCGCCGGCGCTACAACTGAGAACTTCATGCAAAACCACATACTCTCGGTCATCCTCTTCACGCCGCTAGTCGGCGCACTCGTTCTCCTGTTCGTCCCGAAGGAGAATAAGGAAGCCATCCGCTGGATCGCGAACTTTTTCGCCCTCGGCGGTTTCCTGATCTCGCTGCCGCTGATCCCGATGTTCTGGGCGCAGCGCTTCGACGCCACGCAACACTTCAAGTTCATCGAGGGCGCGGCCAACAACTGGATTCCCTCCATCGGCGCGGGCTACGTGATCGGCATCGACGGCATTTCTTTCCTGCTCATCATGCTCACCACGCTGCTGGGCTGGATCTCAATCCTCTCTTCATGGACCGCCATCGAAAACCGGGTCAAGGAATACTACGTCTGGTTTCTGATTTTGCAGACCGGCATGCTCGGCGTTTTCATGGCGCTCGATTTCTTCCTCTTCTTCGTTTTCTGGGAAGCCATGCTGGTCCCGATGTATCTGCTGATCGGCATCTGGGGCGGTCCGCGCAAGCTTTACGCTGCCATCAAGTTCTTCCTCTACACCCTGGCTGGCTCGGTGCTGATGCTGCTCGGCATTCTGTTTCTCTATTTCCATCATCAGCACTTAACGGGCATTTATACGTTCAGCATCACGGCCCTCTACGAAACCGCGCCAAAAATTTACTCCGACCCAGCCTACGGTCCCACCATTGCAACGCTGCTGTTCTTCGCTTTCTTTTTCGCTTTCGCCATCAAGGTCCCAATGTTCCCCTTCCACACCTGGCTGCCCGACGCCCACGTGGAGGCGCCGACCGCCGGCTCCGTCATACTGGCGGGCGTCCTGCTGAAGATGGGGACGTACGGCTTTATCCGCTTCTCGCTGCCGTTTTTCCCGAACGTGATGTGGAATCCTGCCACGTTCCTGCACCTGACAGTCCGCGGCTGGATGATCACGCTCTCCATCATTGCCATCATCTACGGCGCTCTCGTTTCGCTCATGCAGAAGGACATGAAGAAACTGGTCGCCTATTCATCAGTAAGCCATCTCGGTTTCTGTACGCTGGGAATCTTCGCGCTGAACTCCGCGGGTATAAGCGGATCCGTCTTGCAGCAGATCAATCACGGCATCTCCACCGGCGCATTGTTCTTGATCGTCGGCATTCTCTATGAGCGCCGCCACACCCGTGAAATTTCCGAATACGGCGGCATCTCGAACGTCATGCCGGTGTACGCCACCATCACTATGATCATGTTCCTCTCGTCGATGGGACTGCCGCTGCTGAATGGTTTCGTCGGCGAATTCACCATCCTGCAAGGCACGTTCATGGAAAACTGGCGATGGGGCGCATGGGCCGTCCCAGGAGTAGTTCTTGCCGCCGCGTATCTGCTGTGGCTCTACCAGCGTGTCTTCTTCGGCACGGTGACGAATCCGAAAAACGAAAAGCTGCACGACCTCACTCCGCGCGAAGTGCTGACCTTCGTTCCGCTCCTCATCATGGCTTTCTGGATCGGCCTGTATCCCAAGCCCTTTTTCCAGATTCTTGAGCAGCCCGTGAATCAGATCGTCGAAAACGTGCGCAGTCCGCAGGCTGGCGGCCCCGCAAATGCTGTCGTTGACCCGGAAGCTCAGCCAGAAGTTCAGCCGGCTTTCGAACCGGTTGGGGCGGATTCCGTCGCGACCCCAGCCTTTACAACCACCACTGCTCGTGCTGCGGCGCAATCGATCAAGGGGAAGAACTAGTGGGCGTCGCTCCACAATTCGCTTTGAACGACTATCTTCTGGCCCTCCCCATTACTCTGCTCACCCTGTTTTCTCTCGGTATCCTGTTGATCGATCTCATGCTGCCGCCGGAGGAGAAGTGGGTCAATGGGGCGACCGCTTTGGTCGGCGTGCTCTTTGCCGCCAAGGCGGTGTACAACGTCCAGGCCTGGATGCAGAGCACAGGCGTTCCTCGCGTTTCCGGTTTCATGGGCACCGTGCTGGTCGACCGCTTCTCCATCTATTTCTTCTATCTGTTTCTCGCGGGCACGGCTATCTCGATCCTCATGTCCATGCGCTACCTGAAGACCGAACATGAAAATCACGGCGAATATTACACGCTAATGCTGCTTTCGGTCGTCGGCATGATGTGCATGGCCGCCGGATTCGACATCGTTCTGATTTTCATCGGCCTGGAGCTGATGGCGATTTCCACCTACGTTCTGGTGGGTTTTCTGCGCCGCAACCGCCGCTCCAACGAAGCAGCGCTGAAATACCTGTTGCTGGGAGCATTCTCCTCCGGAATTTTTGCCTACGGACTATCGCTGCTGTACGGACTCACCGGCAGCACGAACGTGTTCGAGATCGGCCGCCGCCTCGCGCAGCTCCTAGCCAGAGAACCTCACAATCCGATCGCGATCATTGCCTTGCTGACCACGATGACCGGCCTGTTGTTCAAGATTGCTGCCATCCCATTCCACCAGTGGGCGCCCGACGCTTATGAAGGAGCGCCTACCTGCATCACTGGATTCATGTCCGTAGCCGTCAAGGCCGCAGGATGGGCGATGCTGCTGCGCATCCTGATCGGCAGCCCGTTCCAGCTTGGCGGACTGATCGCCATGCGCCCCACCTGGGTTCCGGTTCTGGTCTTCGTTTCCATAGCCACAATGACCGGCGCGAACTTCGCCGCCCTCACCCAGACCAACACCAAGCGCCTGCTCGCCTACTCTTCCATCGCGCACGTCGGCTACATGCTGCTCGGCTTGATCGCGGGAACTCCCACCCAACTCAATGCCGACGGCGTCAAAGGCATCCTGATCTACCTGCTCGTCTATACCTTCATGAACCTAGGTGCTTTCGGCGTAATCACCTCGCTGCGCCAGCGCAACGTGATTGGCGACGAACTCGACGATCTCAACGGCCTCTACTCGCGCGCACCGGTGGAAGCCGTTCTCATGCTGATCTTCCTGCTCTCGCTAGCCGGCATCCCGCCTCTGGCCGGCTTCTATGGAAAATACTTCATCTTCCTCAGCCTGATCGAAACCGGACACTACGCGCTGGCATCTCTAGGCGTGCTCTATTCCGTCTTCGGCCTGTATTACTACCTCAAGATGGCCAACGCCATGTTCATGGGCCAGCCCGAAGAACGAGGCCTGCTGCCCGTCAGTTGGACCATGCGTGCCGCGCTAGCCGTAACCGCATTCGCGACGCTCTACATCGGAATCATGCCCGAACGTTTCATCCACCTGGTGAACTGGTCAATCGGTATGGCGCAGAACCCCACAGTGGCAAAGCTGATCCGATAGAAATGTACGTAAGCACGCAACGCCCATGTAGAGACAGCCGCCTCGGCTGACCGGGCCTGAGCGAAGCTCGGGCGGAATCTACCACGACTCGTGTGGAGACGGGCGCCTTCGCCCGTCCCGGCCTGAGCGAAGTCCCGGCCTGAGCGAAGCTCGGCCGGAACCCACCATTGCCGCCGATAAGCGTAGAATCCACCGTGCAAGCCCGATGACCCTAGCCGACCCAACTCCCGACCACGAAGATGAAGACCGTCAAGACTCCGGCCGCAAAGAGAAAGAGAACTTCTGGGTTCAAGCCGCCCGCTACAGCCAACTAGCATTCATCCTCCCCGCCGCCCTCGTCGTGGGATGGCTGATCGGCGCGGGCCTCGACCGCTGGTTGCACACCTCTTGGCTTTACTTGGCTGGCATCTTGTTAGGCATCGGAGCCGGATTCTTCGAACTCATACGCACGGTGCTACGCGACACGAAGTGACTATGTCGACTCTCCATCAGTTCCAATGACCAATCAACTACAAACCGAACCCAACCCGGCTCAGGCCGCTGCCTCGGAGCACTTTTACTCCGGCGCTCTCCACCGCATCGGCCGCGCCATGATCTTGCTCGCACCGTTGTTGGTAGCCGCCGCGCGGTGGAAGTTTGGCATGGCCACTGCCGCTGGTTTCGCCTTCGGCTGTGTCATCGCCTACCTTAATTTCCACTGGCTCAAACGCGTAATAGCCGGCTTCGTCGATCGCGCCACCGGAGCCGCCACATCGCAATCGGGCCAGGGGATCGTGTTTCGCTTCCTGCTGCGTTACTTTTTGATGGCTCTCGGCGCCTATGTTATATTGGCTGTTTCACCCGCAAGCCTGAACGGGCTTCTTGCGGGCTTATTTTTGCCCGTCGCCGCCATCGGTTGCGAGGCAGTCTACGAACTGTATGCGGCCTTGGTTCGCGGGTTTTAGCACGAGGCCGCACGAAGGAAGCTAGTAGAGTAGAAATTTTCTTATGCCTGAACAACTCTGGTTCACCGCCATCCTGAATCATCTGTTCGCGGGCCCGGTCACGTCGCTCCTGCTGGCGTTGGGCATAAAACCTAAATCCCTAACAGCCCCCATCCCGAATTCACTCGCGATGGAGATTCTGGTCTTTGCATTTCTGCTGATCCTGTTCGTTCTGGTCCGTTCGCGGCTTTCGGTCGATCGTCCCGGAGCCCTGCAGCACACGTTCGAAGGAGTCGAGGGATTCATTCAAGGCCAGAGCAACGAGATCATCGGCCACCACAGCGAAGGCTACACAGCCTTCCTGGCAGTCGCTGGCCCTCTTCATTCTTTTCTGCAACCTCATCGGCGTGATTCCCGGTTTCGAATCACCCACAGCGGTAGCCGTCGTTCCCCTCGGCTGCGCTCTTTGCGCCTTCGTGTACTACAACGCGCAGGGTTTCAAGCACGCTGGACCAGGCTATCTGAAGCATTTTCTGGGCCGCCGAGCCGGCATGCCGCTTTCGTCCGCCCGCTGGCATGATGTCCGATCGAAATGGTCAGCCATCTGGCGCGCGTGCTCTCGCTGACCATCCGCCTTACCGCCAATATGCTGGCTGGCGATCTGGTCACCTTGGTTTTCATTTCGCTTGTTCCCATCGGCGTGCCCATCATATTCATGGGATTGCACATCGGCGTGTCGCTGCTGCAGACCTACATTTTCATTTTGCTGACCACAGTCTATCTGCAGGGCGCAGTCTCGGAAGAGCACTGAAAGGCAGTGGCCAGTGATCAGTGGTCAGTGGCCAGCAAGAGCCGGCTTGAACAAGTTAGTCGAATAGCCCGAGGAATAAAGGTTTTAACTGGCAACTGACCACTGGCCACTGGTTTTAAGCCGCAAGCGTGAGGGCGTCTGCAAGGAATGACGTCAACCACCCACTGGCGGTATTTCATACGAGGAGAAACACAATGGGTAAGTTAAGTAAGTTGTTCATGGTACTGTCCGTGCTGTCGTTCGCCGTCCCGGCCTTTGCGCAGGGCGAAGCCGCAAGTGGAGGTCAACTGGGTCGCTATCGCTGCCGGATTTTCCATGGCCTTTGCCTCCGGCATTTGCGCTTTGGCGCAGGGCAAAGCGACCGCTTCCGCCGCTGAGAGTCTGGCTCGCAATCCAGCCGCTCGTCCCGGAATTCAGCTGGCTCTGATTCTGGGCCTGGCTCTGATCGAATCGCTCGCGCTTTACACGCTGGTGATCATCTTCGTCAAAGTGAAGTAAGACAGGTTTCAAAGTTTCAGGGTTTCGAGGTTTCAAAGACAAAAGCCTCTGCAGATGCAGAGGCTTTTGTTTCGACCTAAGACTCGATGGTTTGACTTTGAAACCTTGAAACCCCGAAACTTTGAAACCTTGCCCTAGACCTTCCGCTCCCCGCTCCACTGCTGATCCTTGTTCTGCGCCGCCCGGCTCATCGCGTCCACCAGCACCCGGCGCAGACGGTAGCGGCTCTCCAGATCAGTATTCACGATCTCGAATCCCACTTCATTCACGCGCGCCCGCCGCAACAGCACATGCGCCCGGATCTTCGACCGCATGCCCAACGAAATCTCCAGATCCGCCTCGCTGCCGATCCGCAGATTATCTTCTTTCGTGCCCATGCCGCCGCCCAGGCTCAGTTCGCGGATCAGAATCTTTGACTTTCCCCACGAACTCCCGATCGTGGCGCTAACGGTGCGAGCCAGCACCATGCGCTCGTAACGCCGCTGCCGCACCCAAGGGCATGCCGGAGCCGTATCCAAAGGCGCGATTGCCAGTTCCGCCGCCTCGATTCCGCTATCAGACAGAATTTGCGCGCTGTAGCGCGGATCGGTTTTCGAGAGCGACTGCGCCGCCGCAATCCGCAGCTCGCGGTGATGAACCCATCCAAAAGTCTTCTTCGTCTCCACAATCTCACGAAGCAGTGGCACCGACTCCGGATCCCGCAGCCGTCCCAGCGACTCGATTGCCTTCAGTTGCACAAACGGCGAACGCGAAGCCGCCTCGCCCGGCTTCGCCATCGCCACCAGCGGCGGCGCAGCTGTGAGATCTCCGCTCATTCCGATTTCGTCGATGGTTTCCGGCAGCACCACGGAATCCAGCACTTCCGCCAATTCCAGCAGAGTGCGTCCGCGGTCCGGAGCAGCTCCATACGCGATCTGGCGAACCACAATATCGTGGTAGAAGCGGTTCCACTCCGGCAAGCGCGATCGGCAACAACTCGAGCAATGTCCCCACATCCAGACGGCTCAAAAGTCCCACCACCGCCGAAGCTTGTCGCGGCTGTCCGGTGCGCAGAATCTCCCGCAATTGCGTCAGCGCCGGACTTCCCATCTCCTTGACCAGTTCGACCATGCGGTCGCATTCATCCCGGCGCATGCATCGGAAAAACCGGTCAGCCAAATGTTCAGCGCCCGATTGGCACGTCCGCCGCAGCACCAGCAGCAAGTCCGGGGGCACCGGCTCGTAGTGCAATGCTTCCTCGATGAACTCAGGAATCCGGTTTTCCACGCCTACCCGCGGGCGCAAGTCATTCACCATCACCGGACGCTGCTGCAGCAGCATCTCCATCCCGGCGCACACTTCGTTCACCGCCTGGTAATTCTTGGCTTCGCTGGCCTCCTGGCTCAGGCGCACGAACGCCGCGCTCAGCAGGCTTTGCAGCTCGGGATCTTTCTCCACGCACAGCTGCTCGCTAACCTTGTGGATGGCCTTGCCCATGGATTCGCCACCCAACCGGGCATAGAGGTCGGCCAGCTGGCTCAATCCAATCGCAGTCTTGCCGCCGCGGATCCTGCTCCTTGCTTGTCAGGCAACTGGAATAGTTATTCAGAATCTCGGCTGCCGTTTGCTTGTCGTCGCGATCGAGCAGCACTTCCACGAACTGGCGCAGGTTGCGCGGCGGCACGCACGGAGCTTCATTCGAGAGCAGCACCGTCTTCTTCCCCGACTCCGGCACTTCCGCCCAGAACATCCGGTCCAGAATGTCGGCGTGCGACTCCACCAGGATGCCCGCCTTGTTCATCTTCTCTTCTTGCAGCTTCAGAATCTGGCGCAGCGAGTCCATCTGCCGGCTCATGTGCTCCATCATCTGATGCACGGCGTTGACCTTGACTTCGCCTTTGGAATAGCGCTCGAGCGCGAAGCGGATCGCCATATGCTCGGCGGCCTTCATCAACAGCGGCGTGTCCTCTTCCTGAGCAGTAGTTGCTTTCGCCGCCAGGGTTCCCAGCAACTGTTGCAGGTTCAGCCGTGTGTTGGGATCGACTTCGGTCAGCTCTTTATGCAGAATCTTCCGGATTAGCGGTCGGATCGCCCTGCACCTCACCGAACCGCGTCAGCAGTCGGATCGCTTGAATCACTTCTGCTTCCTGCAGCGGAACGACTCCACCTTCCCAAGCCGGCGCCGTCCCCGTTCCAGCTCCCCCTCCAGCTTTGCTGGCACCGGCGGGAACATTCGGAACGCTCCCGAACGGAACCACAACGCCACCGGGCTGGCCCGTGCCTCCTGAATTGGCGCCCTCCGCCGCTGCAATCAATTGCAGCAGCTTCTGCGGATCATTCAGCCATTGCTTGAATTCCGGCCCCAGAGTCTGGGCCGCGATCTGCGCCGCCACGCTGATGTCGCCAGTCAGCGGGTCAGCCGCAACGAATTTCACCTCATTAATCTTGATCGTGCTCTGCTTGCCTGCACTGCTGAGAGCTTCTTTGATCTGCTTGGCCACGTCCTGAGCCTTGGAGCCTGCCAGGGTGAAGGCGCGCACCAGCCGGGCAAAGTCCTCGATGGTTACATCTTTGGAGAAGTGCAGGCTGGCCAGACCGGCCGTGCTCAAGAGTTGTCCAAAGCTGCGTTCGGTTTGTCCCGCTTCCAGCGGAACTCCGTCCAGCAGCAACTTGCCGTCAGAAACTCCCAGCAGGAAGCCACCTTCTCCCGCCGCGGGTAGGCCATGCTGCAATTCATTCCACGCGGTTTCGAACTGGGCTTCCGTGCGCTTGTGGTCAGGGCCGTACATACGCGCGTACTTAATCAGAATGTTCAGGCTGTGAACGAAAGCGCGCGCTGATGCCGCACGATTTGCGTGGAATGTGGTTGCGTCGCTAATAAAACACCCCTCAACCCGCAGTTCTGGCTTTAGGCAACTAGTAGGCAATAAAAGGCTAATCCAACAGGTAAGGGGTTGCACGTTACGGAGGTAACGGTCAGAATTGGCAAGAGCTCGAAATGATCCGCACCCATTGCTTCCCGGAACCTTAGTGCTTTCCTCAACTACTCACATCGCGCGCGCCAAGAAAACCACCGGCCTGCGCTACTGGATGCTGCGCGTGTTAGAAGAGTGCGACCACGCCGCCGCAGATTTCGCTGCAGATCCCGTTCACGACCTGCGCGTCTCCCTGCGCCGCTGCCGTTCTTTGGCTGACGGATTATACGCACTCGATCCCGATCCCAACTGGAAGGCCATGAGGAAAGCAGGCAAGCGCCTGTTTCAACGCCTCGGAGCCTTGCGCGACATCCAGATCATGATGGAATGGATCGAAAAGCTACATCCCGAAGTACTAAGTGTGGAACAAGCGAGTGTGGAGTGGGCACTCCTGCCCGCTATGCGTCCATCTCAACCGAATACGGAGTTCATCCCAAGCTCAGCCGAGCGCGCAGCCCAAGCCCTGCTCAAAATCCTAGCCGCCCGCGAACAAGAACAAAAGCTCGAAGCCCACGCCGCACTAGAAGAGTTCGACCGAAAACAATGGCGTCAGTGGACGCGTTCCCTTCCCGGCCCGTGCCGCCCGCGTCCGCCTGGGCAGCGCCCTCTTCAAGCATCTCGGCTCTGGAGCGCTGGACCGAAGCCCGCGACCTCCACAACCGCGCCGTGCGCAACCGCTCCCAGGCGGCATTTCACAGCCTCCGCATCGGCATCAAGCGCTTTCGCTACATCGTCGAGAACTTCCTGCCCGCCGAGCACAAAGCCTGGAGCAACGACCTCAAGGAAATGCAGGATGTACTGGGCGAAGTCCATGATCTCGACGTGCTCTGGGCCACAGCGACCTCCTGCCATGTTTTCCCTGATCAAGATTCCCGCCAGCGATGGCACCAGCGAATTCTCTTCGAGCGAGCGAAGCGCATTGAGGTCTATCGCAAAAAGATGATAGGTCCCGCTTCGCTCTGGCAGGTCTGGCGCGCCGCTCTGCCACAAGGCAAACAGATACAAGCGCTAGCCACTCGCCGTATGAAGCTCTGGGCGCACGGCCTCGATCCTGACTTTGCCCATTCCGAGCGCGTAGCCAGCCTGGCTCTTCAACTCTACGACGGCCTTCTAGCCTCAGGATGGCAGCCATCCGCCGACGCCGTCTCAGCCCGCTCCAGCCTTCTAGCCGCCGCTCTTCTTCACGATGTTGGCAAATCCAAGGGCGACAAGGGGCATCACAAAACTTCCTTCGACATGATTCGCGCCCATGGCAATCCACTAGGTTGGAAGCCCGCCGACCTGCAACGCGCCGCCCTCGTCGCCCGCTTTCACCGCGGCGCCCTCCCCACCAGAAAGCACAAAGACTTGCGCGATCTCCTCCCCGACGAACAAAAAACAACCATCCAGCTAGCCGCCCTCTTACGTCTAGCCAACGCCTTGGACGCCGCCCACGACGGCCACATCCGCCGGATTCATGTTGAAAACGTTCAGATCCGAGCTAACGGCAACGAAGCCGTGATCATCGCCGCCGAAGGCTATTCTCCCCTCAGCGCTTCCGCCCAAACCATTGCCGCCGAGCGCCACCTGCTCGAAACCGTCCTGCACCGCCCGGTCATCGTCAAGCCCATGAAGGTCGTAACCAGCCCGCCTTGGGCGAAGGGCGCCGTTTCGAGAGAATCCACAATGAAATTCCGACGCTCTCGTTCAATCGTTCCAGCTTGAGAGATAAGAATTGCTTCAGCAATCTGTGGCAGGGGAGAGCGAATGTACTTCGAGCAGTTTTATCTGGGCTGTCTAGCGCACGCTTCCTACATGCTGGCGTCCGGGGGCGACGCCGTTGTAGTCGATCCGCAGCGCGACGTGGAGATTTACCTGACAGCCGCCGAGGCGAATCAGGTTTCCATTCGCCACATCTTCGAAACTCACCTGCATGCCGATTTCGTTTCCGGGCACAGAGAGCTGGCCTCGAGAACCGGCGCGCGCATTTGTATCGGCGCGCAAGCCGAGGCAACCTTCCCTCACTTAGCGGTAACGGACGGCTTCCAGCTACAAGTCGGACAAATGCGCATCACGGCGCTTGAAACGCCGGGGCACACGCCTGAGAGCGTATGCCTGGTGATCGCCGACGAAGAGAAGTCTCCCGCAGCCTGGGCAGTTCTCACCGGCGATACGCTGTTTCTGGGAGACGTGGGCCGTCCCGATCTCTCCAAACGTTTTACCGCCGCTCAGCTCGCAGGAATGCTTTATGACAGCCTGCACCAAAAGATCCTCAAGCTGTCCGACAATGTCCTCGTCTACCCGGCGCACGGAGCCGGTTCGCTCTGTGGCCGCAACATGCGGGCCGAGCGCGTTTCCACCATCGGCACCGAGCGGCTGACCAATTACGCGTTGCAGATCAAGAGCAGGGAAGAGTTTGTTAAGCAATTAACCAGCAATCTGCCGGCTCGTCCGGAATACTTTCAGCAGGACGCGGAAATTAATCGCACCGGAGCCTCGCCGCTTTCTGACTTGCCCGCCCTGTCTCCAATCGAGCCCGCCGAACTGAAAGCTCTGCTTGCAGAAGGCGGAATCGCTTTGGATGTTCGTCCCGGCGAGCAGTTCGCCGCTGCGCACGTACCCGGGTCCGTGAATATTGCTTTGTCAGGGCAGTTTGCTTCCTGGGCGGGAGCCGTGCTGGGTTTGGCGGCGCATCCTGTATTAATCGCAGAATCGCAGGAGGCAGTCTCAGAAGCACGAATGCGATTGGCGCGCATCGGCCTTGAGGATGCTCAGGGCTATCTTAAGGGAGGCATCGAAGCATGGGGCAAAGCCGGACTCGCATTGGCCACGCTCTCGCAGATTACCGTCGAATCCCTCAACGATCGGTTGCCAGGCTCCGCCCTGCAGGTGCTCGACGTGCGCCGCGAACCGGAGTGGGAAGCCGGTCACATCGCGGGCGCCACCTGGTGGCCGCTCGATAACTTCAAAGTCGCACCGCCCGAGATTGATCGCCACCTTCCCGTCGCTGTGCACTGCAAAGGCGGCTATCGCAGCATGATCGCCTGCAGCTTGCTACAGCGCGCCGGTTTCAACAACGTATTCAACCTGGTGGGAGGCTTCGACGCCTGGCAGCAAGCGAACCTGCCTGTGGCGAAAGAGAAGCCAGTCGAGGCGTAAGTCTGCAGCTCGCTCAACCTTCGGGATCGACCTCTACAGCGTTCTATTTAGGAAAGCTACAGCCTGCACCCTATCGCGGATACATTTGTGATAAAGCTAAAATAACGTTATCTGAAAATAACGTTATCTGCAGGTGTGGCGAGTGTCGAGCCGAGTGTCAACTGAAGACCAAATCAAGAAGCTAGTGAACAAAGCGCTTATCGTTACCGATGGACCGGAACTTCACACGATAATGGAGGAGTTGAGGTCCGCCCTGCGCAAGCACGTCGAGCGCGCACGGAAAATAGGTCTTGCCAGCTACCCCGACCGCAGGCTGAAATCCACCGACGCGGGCAAGACTGGATGACAACCGCGTCCGGACTACGCTAGACCAGACTACGCTAGAAACGTCTTCGTCCCGACCGAACCGGAGCCTTTGCGGAGGTCCTTCCCATCGAACTCTTCGAGGAGTTGCTCGACCAGTTCAGTCAATCTCTTTGGGTCCTGCTCCTGTTGCACCTGCTCCGCCACCAGCCGCCAGCGTTCCTGAGGGGGCGTGATCTGATCTAGTACCTGAACTGCGCTGGTCTCACGGAATTCTTTAGCGATCTTCTTAACCGTCTCGACCGGAATCTGCTCGAAATGTGTTTTGGCCGCTCGCATTTGATTAACCCCCGCCTGTCATCCCCAACCGTAGCAGTCCCGAAGCAGTACGGGTTATATCTTTTGGGCAATCTTGGCACTCCCGTTAGCGTGTGCAACACGCTCAAATCACGGCGACTTTTGGGCAGGGGACGCCGCAATCGCGTTGGCGGCCCGATATTTAGCGGGTCGAAGTTTTTACTTGCACGATGCCGTATCGTTATATTACGATTGTATCACGTTAGTTTAACGATGCATTCCAAAACAGGAGATCCTCCCATGGCCCAAAAAGTTCCAATGAACTTCAGGACAATGTCGCAGGCAGATGTGCCCCAGGGGCGCAACGGAAAGCACAAGCAGATCGTCACCGAGATTCTCTCCGATCTCGACCAACTGCCCGCGGGAGTTGCGCTCAAAGTACCCTTGGCCGAATTAGAGGAAAGCAAGGAAAATGTGCGGTCGGCGCTAAACCGTGCCATTCATAAAAGTAATCGCAACGTCGCTACCGCCAGCGACGCCAACTTCTTGTATGTGTGGAACGAGAGCCAGTAGTGATTCTCGGCTTTCCATCTCGGCCCTGGTTAAGCGGTGAAAGATGTCTATGCGGTCGCGGGACTTCGAGCTGGTCGCGCGCAAGGCCCAGGCTATCGAGTCTGCCATGCAACCTCCGCGGCGCCGCATGTAAGACTACACTCACTGACGGCGCTTCAGGCTGAATCGACATTGCCGAAGAGGGCCAAACCTTCGTAGACTTACAAACGAAGCCTTGCCAGCGACCTCCCATGAAAACTGCCAAACTAGCCAGATCCTACCGCATCGACGATGGCAAGAATTTCCGTCTGAAAGACTTCGATCCCGCAGACACATCCCATTTGCATTCGACTGATCAAGCCGAGGAACAATTGCAGAAAGACACTGCGCGCCTCGAGGACCTGCAGTCCAAGCTCTACGCCCAGGATCGTTGGGCTGTTCTGCTGATCTTCCAGGCCATGGACGCGGCCGGTAAAGACGGCACCATCAAGCACGTCATGTCCGGAGTGAACCCCGAAGGCTGCCAAGTTTACTCGTTCAAAGTCCCGTCGGAAACCGAACTCCAGCACGATTTCCTCTGGCGTACCACACAACATCTTCCCGAGCGTGGCCACATCGGCATCTTCAACCGCTCTTATTACGAAGAGGTGCTGGTCGTGCGAGTGCATCCCAAGGCGCTCGATGCCGAAATGCTTCCGCCTTCGCTCGTGACGAAGAACATTTGGGAGGAACGCTTCGAAGACATTCGCAGCTTCGAACGCCACATGGCGCGCAACGGCACGGTGATCCGCAAGTTCTTCCTCCACCTATCGAAAAAAGAACAGAAGCGCCGGTTCCTGGCGCGGCTCGACGAACCAGAGAAGAACTGGAAGTTCTCCGCCGCAGACATTCACGAGCGCAAATATTGGGACGACTATCAGAACGCCTACGAAAACATGATCCGCAATACTGCGACGAAGCACGCCCCCTGGTACGTCATACCAGCAGACAATAAATGGTTCACCCACCTGGCAGTCTCGGCGGCCATCGTCGAAACCCTGGAAGAACTCGGCCTCGCCTATCCGAAAGTGGATGCCGCGAAACGCAAAGAACTCCAGGCAGCTCGTCAAACCCTCGTGAAGAAATAGCACAAACGGCAGGCTTGTGCGGCGATGCTTCCCATTTAGCTCACATCGCATTACCATGGCAGAACCATTTCTTTTCATTTTCATTTCTTTCAATTGGGGGCATGGAACATGGCAGGTCGAAGCGCGCTTCTTCGCAACAAATCTGGTGAGTCTTCACTATCTTGGCACCTGCCGTCCTTTCTCGCTGCATTCGCACTCGCTGTAATCGCGCTAGCCTCTCAGAGCACAGCGTTTGCCCAGACCAAGGCGGACAGTAAATCGAAGCCCGTCAAAGCCCAAGCCTCGCCTGCCGCGTCCTCTGACCAGAATTCCGCCGACGAGGAATCAGGCAAGCCCGAGGACAAGCTCTTCAAAGGCATGAAATATCGCATGATCGGTCCCTTCCGCGGCGGACGCTCTCTAACCGCAGCCGGAATACCCGGCGATCCCACCACCTATTATTTCGGCGCAACCGGCGGCGGCGTCTGGAAGTCGACCGACGGCGCCATGACCTGGTCTTCGGTTTTCGATAAAGAGGGAAGCAGTTCAATCGGCAGCTTGGCAGTCGCCAATTCCGATCACAATACCATTTATGTCGGCACCGGCGAAGCCTGCATCCGCGGCAACATCGCCCAGGGCGACGGAGTCTACAAGTCTCTCGACGCCGGCAAGACCTGGAAGAACGTCGGCCTCCACGACAGCCGCGCCATCGGCAAAGTCATCATCAATCCCAATAATCCAGATATCGTTTTCGTGGCCGCCCTCGGCCATCCCTATGGACCGAACACCGAGCGCGGCATTTTCCGCACGACGGACGGCGGCAAGACCTGGGACAAAGTTCTCTACAAAGACGAGAACACCGGAGGCATCGACGTAGCCTTCGATCCTCACAATCCCAACATCTTGTTCGCCGCGCTCTGGCAGGCGCGCCGTACTTCATGGAGTCTTGCCGACGGTGGCCCGGGCAGCGGACTCTACCGCTCGAACGACGGAGGCACAACCTGGAAGCGCCTCGAAGAGCACGGTCTGCCGAAAGGCCCCTACGGACGCATCGGCATCGCCGTCGGAGCCAACTCCGAGCGCGTCTACGCCCTCATCGAAGCGCACAACCCGGATGGTGGTCTCTACCGCTCCGACGACGGCGGCGAAACCTGGAACATCGTCAATCCCAGTCACAGTCTCTGGCAGCGGCCCTGGTATTACATGCACATCATCGCCGACCCTAGAGACGAGAACACGCTCTACATCATGGATGTGGACGCCTACAAATCCACCGACGGCGGTCACCTCTTCAACAAGATCAAAGTTCCGCACGGCGACAACCACGGACTATGGATCGATCCCCGCGACACCCGCCGCATGATCGCATCGAACGATGGCGGAGTCACTGTGACTCTCGATGGCGGCAAGAACTGGACCCGCGAAGACAATCAGCCCACCGCGCAGTTCTACCACGTCATCACCGACTCGGCCGTACCCTATCGTGTCTACGGCGCGCAACAGGACAGCGGCACCGTAGCCATCGCCAGCCGCAGCGACGACGGCGCTATCGATCGCACCGACTGGTATGACGTCGGCGGAGGCGAGGCTGGCTACATCGCGCCCTATCCGCCCGACCCGAACATCGTCTACGCGGCAGATTACCAGGGAAACATCACCCGCTTCGACAAACACATCGGGCAGGTGAAGTCGATCACCGAACAGCCTGAGCTTTCTGATGCCTATGGTGCCGTGAACCTGGAGCACCGCTTCCAATGGACCGCGCCCGTACTGATTTCCGCGCACGATCCCAACACGCTCTATCACGGCGGCGAGCGTCTGTTCAAAACCACCGACGGCGGCGTTCACTGGGAGGCGATCAGTCCTGATCTCACCCGCAACGACAAAAGTAAGCAGCACGTTTCCGGCGGCGACATCACTCTCGACGATTCCGGCACAGAGTATTACGACACCATCTTCGCCTTGGCTGAATCTCCGCTCACGAAGGGCTTGCTCTGGGTTGGCACCGATGACGGCCTCGTCCAGATCACGCGCGACGAAGGCAAGAACTGGACCAACATCACCCCCAAAGATCTGCCCGAATGGAGCCGCATCAGCCAGATCGAAGCTTCGCCCTTCGACGCCGGCACGGCCTACGTCGCCGTCGATCGCCATCAGAACGACGATCTTCGTCCCTACATCTACAAAACCACTGACTACGGCCAGAGCTGGACCAAGCTGACCAATGGAATTCCCGAAGGCAGCTTCGTCCGTGCCGTTCGCGAAGATCCTAAGAAGCGCGGACTGCTCTATGCGGGAACCGAGAATGGTGTTTACGTCTCCTTCAACGACGGAGCCGATTGGCGCCCGCTCAAGCTGAATCTTCCGACCACGCCAGTGCACGATCTGGTGATCAAAGACAACGATCTCGTGGTCGCCACCCACGGTCGCGCGTTCTGGATTCTCGACGACATCAGTCCGTTGCGCCAATTCAGTGACGACGTCGCGAAGCAGGATGTCCATCTCTACACTCCCGCACCCGCCTATCGTATTCAGGCTGGCAAGCCTGCCGAACACGATTCCCTGAAAGGAACGGCGCAGAATCCGCCAGCAGGAGCCGTGATCTATTACTACCTGAAGGACGCGCCGAAGCCGGGCGCGGAAACCAAGCTCGAAATCCTGGATGCCTCGGGCAAAGTGATCCGCAAATACTCCAGCGCCGAACTCGAACGGCTCGATGAACCCCTCGGCCCCGACGACAAGAAGCCTGAAAAGGAGATCAAGCCGGAGGCTGGCTTGAATCGCTTCGTGTGGGACCTGCGCTATGAGGAAGCGCATCACGTTCCCGAGTACTACCTCTGGGCCTATGACTCCGGCGCGCTCGGACCCGTGGCTGTGCCCGGCCAGTATCAGGTGCGGCTGACGGTGGGCGGCGAGAGCCAGGTTGCTCCACTCGAATTGAAGCTCGATCCGCGTGTGAAGGTCAGCCCGGCTGATCTGGCGCAGCAATTCGCCCTGCAGGTGCAGATTCAGCAGGAACTGAACCGCGTTTACGACACCGTCAACCAGATTCAGGATGTGCGCTCGCAAGTGAACGGCTTGAAGCGGCGATTGCCGGAGAACGCCAGCACGAAACCAATCGTCTCTTCCGCCGACGATCTCGAGAAGAAACTGGTTGCGGTGCGCGATCAACTTATCAACCTCACCATCAGCGCCGACGAAGATTCCCTCGCTTACCCGCCGCAAATTGATGGCAAGTTTGCGTTTCTTGCCATGGATGTTGGCACCGCCGATTCGGCTCCCACCGAAGCCGAGCAGCTCGAGTTCGAGAAGCTGAAGCGGCAGAGCGGAGAGCTGCTCGGGCGCTGGGATGACTTGCAGCAGCACGATCTCGCCGCCTTCCGAAAGCTGACCGCGGAAAGCAATCTCTCCACCGTCGTAGTTCCGCCGCCGGGTCAAAGCGGAGAAGCGGAAAATACCGACGCTCATTAACCAGTAAAGAAGACGCGTTTGTCATCCTGAGCAAGCGCTTTTTGCGCAGCGAAGAGCCTGCCCCGAGCTTGCCGAGGGGATCCGGGCGAGCCGCGCGAAGCGTCGCGCCGCTTTTACTGAGTAACGCCGCGACTCAATAATCGCGCGTCTGGCTCGCTTCTTATCAAACTGCACCGCTCCCGCGTAATGTACCTTGCGGTTTCATGTCCTATTACTTCCGTGCCACTCAGATGGCACGGACGGGCCTTGTCCCGCCTCCGGTCCACTGCTACTTTGCCGATAGTGATGCTGATCCTCCCCTGAGGTAATGGCCGAACAGGATTTTTGGGGGTAGCTATGAGGTTCATGCATCTGTGTTACGCAGCTCTGGGCTTTGCGGTGGCCCGTTGGGTATTCCGGCGGGAGCCAGTGGCTGATCCAGTCTCACGGTTACGGTCTTCGGGCCTTCTTTAAACAAGAAGGCTGTTTTTAAGAAGGCTTGGGGCTAAAGTTTGGGCGCGCGCGCCCGTTGCGCCTCCATTTCGTCAGCGCGCGCCCAGCTTTTCTTCTCTGCTCGTTTCGGGTTACTAAAGTTCCCAGGGTAACCTCCCGCTTCTGCGCTCGCTCTCCTTGTCATCCGCTGCGGCTGCTTCTTGCAGTGCGGGTTCGGGGCGCAATCTTCACACTTGCCGGTGGTTTGCGGCGGATGTTCTCCGGCGCGGGCTGAAAGGTGCTGCTGAGACGCGTTGCTTCTTGTTCTTCTTCCGGCGTGCTGATGGTCGTTTTAGTAAGGCTCGGGGTTGCGGCCTGAGCCGTAGCTATTGCGAATGGCCCGGCGACTGGAGGGGCTGCGGGATATTCGGGAACCTCCTTGACCATGTCGCTTTGCAAGCAATCGAAACGAGTCTTGGCGGCGTGCCGGGCCGCTATGCTGAGCGCGCGCAGGATGAGGCGGGCACGCGCGACGTCGATCTGATTGCGGACGAGGGCGTTGACGATTTCCATTAGCGCGGCCTGGATCGATTCCTGGCTCTCGAGCATGGCGATGGGATGGAGGCGCGACTTGGGCGGAGTGCGGACGCCGCGGATCATGCGCTGATGGAAATAACAGAAGACTTCGTTGCGAAGTGCGGGCGAGTCGCAGCGGATTCCGTTGACCTTGATGTGAGTGCAGGTGCTAGGGTTTGACTTGGCTGCCATGGAGTTTGAGCCTTTCGATGGTCTGGGGTTTGGGTTGTTTGTAGATTCTTGCGCGAAATTTTTTTGAGAGCTGCCTTCTAAATCCCTGGTGAGGCTTGGGTTAGCGCCGTGGAGGCGGAAGAGGTCGGCGTAAAATCCTGTGAGCAAAGGGTTTGCGCGCAAAATCTTGAAAAATAAGGTGTTACGGATGTCGAATTCGGTGTTGGCTGGGGTGTCCAGGAGTTTCTCGAGGATGATTTGGCGGAGGAGCATACTACTACTAGTTTAGGGGGTGGGGGCAAGGTCACATGTCACAGTAGGGGTGTGGAAGGCTGTGGAAAAAAGAGGAGACTTGGAACAGCTAGAGTAGAGCGATCAAATCCTCCGCTAGGGCTTTTGACTTCTTGCCGGCGTCTATAATTTTTTGAAGCAATTGCTCTGTTACGGCGGCGTGCATTTTTATCTCGCCTTCTTCAATACTCTTCGCGAGGTTTGCATGTTCGGCGGGACCGATCCGTAAGGCGTCACCAAAACTGATGTAAGACGTGTACTTAACCCATGGATGTTCACCGGGCGACAATTCGCATTCTTTCCCGGCCCTGAACCAATCCTTCGTTATGTTCACCGCTACAAATATACCGCTGCTGTTTGGCTCTGAAATGATTACCCAAAGATGGCCGCCTTCGCTCCAATAGAATGTGTCACCGCGTCGTAGCGATGGCACGTCTACCGCGTATCCATTAGGCGATTAAGGGATCGAATTTCTTCATTGGCGCGTTCAAGACTTTGAATTTCCTCATCAGACTTGTGGGCCAATTTCAGAATTGTTTCAGGGTAAATTGGGTAGGAGCTGTCGCCGGGGTCTTGCCATTCCGGACAGTTATCATGTAGCCAGAGATAGATAGGAATATTGTGGATACCATCAATTGTTCTTCTGGCTTTCTCTAACGCTTCCTTTTCCCTCAAAGAAAGCACACCCGTGTTTGGGTGGTTCTTCAATGAGACGGTGTTTCCGCTGCGTTGAAACGCTTCGTTCCAGAGAGCAAGATTTTCCTTCGTTCCTTTATTCTTAAGAAGGTCGTAGATGATGCTAACGGCTGGCCCTCTTTTCATCGAGACGAGTTCGTCGCCGGTGATTGAGTTGCCCCAATTCATCAAGGCCGTGCGGTCTGCATAATACAGCTTCTTGACCAAGAAAAACATGCTGTCCTTGCCGCCTTGCCTTTCAAGGATGGCGGCTGCTGACGCAATGGCTTTCTTGATGTTGAAGTCAAGGTGCATAGAACAAACGGCGAAGACCCTCCCGCTGCCACTTATGATATCAGATACTACAATCTAGGAAGGGATTAAAACCTTTGCTTTGATTCGATCCCATCATATGGGGTAAATCTTATTGCAGAGCACAATCCCTTGTGGTTACAATTTCTATAGAAGCATTACCAACGGGGTGCCCCGGGCGCCCTGAAACGGAGAAAAAGGACAAACCCTCATGAATACTTGGCTGGTTTTGTTGTCAACCGTTCTGAGCGCAGTGTCGGCTCTAGGGCAAGACGCTAAGGCTAACGTAACGCCTCCAGAAGTAGAGGCGGGCAAGGATATTACGGTTACTGTGATGGTGGATCGGCCCCCGTCTATAGGCAACGCTAGAATCAACGTGACAATTGCTCCGAAAGAGTTAGCAGGCAATCCGTCACCTTTTGTCGTCGGTGTCTTTCCCAAGAACGGTGACTCGAAAATACTGAGCAACATGACCCAAGTTCCGCCTGATGCCAAGGGTATTTGGTACGTTCGGGACGCCTATACTCAAATTAACGGCAGCAGTACGCCAATTGTCCTCTCCGATCACCCGGAATTCAAGGTGAGGCCAATCGAGATTGTCTTGCCGAGGACAGGTAGCGTCACGGTTACTATTCCCTAGTCTCTTGCCCAGGAACTCCGCTCCTGCCCAAAAAGTCTGGGTACGGAGCGGGTTTTTGGGGCAAGGCTAGCGCAAACCGTCCTTCGGATGACGCCTCCGGTTGGATTTATTTTGTGGTTTGATCGCACCGCTGAAGCGCTGCGCCACCCGAAACCCCTCGTGCTAAACTGACCTCAAATCCCACATCAAGGACAGGCGACAGGCGATGAAATTCGGAGTCATCATCTTTCCCGGCTCGAACTGTGACCACGATGCTTACTGGACCATCCAGCACGTCGCCAAACAGCCCGTGACTTTTCTCTGGCATGAGTCGCATGATCTGGAGGGTTGCGATGCCATCATTGTCCCGGGAGGGTTTGCTTATGGCGACTACCTGCGCACTGGGGCGATCGCAAAATTCTCTCCCGTGATGGAGTCGGTGCGCCGCTTTGCCGATGGCGGAGGTCTGGTGCTGGGAATCTGCAATGGTTTTCAGATCCTGTGCGAGTCGGGACTTTTGCCTGGAGCTCTCATGCGTAACACGGGGCTGAAGTACGTCTGCAAGCCGGTGCAGGTGCGGGTGGAGAATGCTGCGACTCCTTTCACCAACGCCTGTTCGCGCGGGGAAGTGTTGACCATCCCGATCGGCCACATGGAGGGCAACTATTTCTGCGACGAGGCTACGCTCGACGAGTTGCGTCGCGGCGACCGGATCGTGTTTCGTTATGTGACTCCGTCGGGTGAGGTTTCGGCCTCAGCCAATCCCAATGGTTCTCTCGACAATATTGCCGGCATCTGCAGCGCGGGCGGCAACGTGGTCGGCATGATGCCTCATCCCGAGCGCTCTGCCGAACCTGAACTCGGCGGTACTGATGGAATGAAGATTTTCCACTCCATGGTCGGTGCGATGGCGAGCAGATAAAGTTTTTGCGAGAACGCTTTTGCGACAACCATGTTTGCCATTCGGCTCGGTTGGAATCCTGTGGATAACTTGTTGTTGAATAATTGCCTGCCTCGGTGGTAGTGTCTCGGCGAAGGCTGCTTCCCCATTTCGCCTAACTGGAACTAAACACGTTCAACCAAACAGTGGGAGGAGTGTCTGATGACGGCGAAGCAGATTCTGGATTCCTTTTCTGAAACGTTGATGCGGGATGAACGCATTCTCAGCCCGCAAGAGCGGGAGTTGCTGATGAGCCTCCTGCATAACTCCAGGGCAGTTTCCGGCAGTGACCCACAGACTCAATCGGCGGTAACCGCGGCCATTGCGCGCTCGGTGGGCGAAACGGTAGCGCAGCGCGCCTTTACGCTGTTGGGCAGCAGCATCGTGGAGCAAATCCTGGCGCGCTCGGGAATGCCCGCGGGAACCGAGGAGACAATGTTTGCCGCCACGGTAGAAGCAAAGGCACCGCAGCCGCCAAACCCCGTGAAGGCGCCACAGCCGCCAAACACGGCGCCGCAGCCTCCGAATCCCGCAAAGGCGCCGCAGCCGCCCAACCCCCGCCGCACCCTTCGCCGGGACCGAAGGCGCCGCAGCCGCCGAATACAGCACCGCAGCCGCCGAACCCGGCATCGCCGCTGAAGGCACCGCAACCTCCGAACGCACTTCACCCTCAACACGATCCGCGGCCTTTGAGTGTGCCTGTGCAGGCGGTTGGAGAGCAGAGCCAGGTTAATTCGAGCGGCAGCGTTGGTGTTTTGGATTCGCCGGAGATGGTTCGGGCGCAGTGCGTCGTCCTGGATGAGTTCCTGGCTCCGCAAGAGCTCGAGGAACTTGTTTCCTATACCTTGCAGCGCGAGGCGGAGTTCCAGAGCAGCGAAGCTGGTCTCGCCCAGCGGAGAGCCGGGAATGATCGACTACGACCATCGCCGTTCGCGGGTGCTGATGGATTTGGGGAAGCATGAGGAAATCATTCTCGACCGAATCCGCGGCGTGTTGCCGAGAGTGCTGGATCAGCTTGGGATCGAGCAGTTCCCGGTCACGCAGGTTGAAGCTCAGATTACAGCCAGCAATGACGGGGATTTTTTCCGGGCGCACAGCGATGACTCGGAAGAAATCATTGCGTCTCGGCGGATCACGTTCGTTTACTTTTTCCATAGCGAACCGCGGCCGTTTGAGGGTGGGGAATTGCGCCTGCATGATTCGCACGGCGAAGGCGGGCTGCAAGTCAGTTCCGGCAGCTATCAGACCGTCGTGCCGCAGCAGAACCAGATCGTGTTTTTCCCCTGCTCGCTGTTGCACGAAATCACTCCCGTAGAATGCCGCTCGAGAGCGTTCGCGGACAGCCGCTTCACACTAAACGGATGGCTTCACAAGTAAAAGACACGGCGTGGCTGGAATGGATTGCTGGCCTGATGGGGGTGGGGTCGCGGCAAACACATAGCGCGACACTGCCCCCCGGGCAATTCCATTGTCTGCTCGACGAATTGCCGCTGCACTTGATTCCGCAGCGCCAGCTCGAGTCACAACTCTGGCGGAAGCTGCCATCTATTTCTTAACCCAGAATGTTCGGTGTTGCCCGCTGGGCAGGTGCCGGCAGAACTGGAACCGCATCGGCATTTGCTGAAGGATTTCTACCTGCAGGGAACGGTGGCTTGGGTGCGCGACCCGGCTACAGATTCTTTGCAGCCGTTCTGGCTGGGTCCGCGGCTGGAGGCGGTAGTTGCGAGTCTTCGAGCAGGAATGCCGGTTCCTGACACCGTTCCCAGAGACGTTCTCTTCTTGTTGGCTGGCGCCGGCATTCTTACGACGGAAGACCACGCTGAGCGCCGTCTTGCGGAGTGGGCTGAAGTCGTAAGGAAAGGCGCGCAACAGTTTCGAGAAAGAGGATACGTTCCTCTGGGCAATCTGATTCACCCCTTCAATCTTGCGGCGTTGCGCCGCTACTACCGGCATGCGATCCGGCGCGGAGCTATACCACTCGGCGACGTGCAGAGCGCGCGACGCTATGCGGCTCACAACGAAAGTGTGGCGCGCTTCTTCCATCACCAGATTGCGAACGCCGTGAGTGCTGTCGTCGGCGAAGCCATCAAGCCTTCTTATGTTTATCTCGCGTCTTATTTGAGCGGCGCCGACTTGAAGAAGCACATTGACCGGCAGCAGTGCGAGTTCAGCGTTACGCTATGCCTGGATTTTTCTCCCGAACCTGAGCTGGCAACCTCGTGGCCCATACGCCTGGATACTCCTGAAGGCACGGTCGCGGTTTATCAGGCGCTGGGCGACGGGTTGGTGTACCGGGGAACGAAGGTGCCTCACTACCGCGATGTTTTGGCCGAGGGCCATACGTCGACTTCCATTTTCTTCCATTACGTACCGGCAGATTTTTCGGGGTCGCTCGAATAGACGCGCCTGCGTGGCGCACAGATTCGGCTACCGCAAACCCGAAATCAGATAAAGCACGGAGGAGACCTGGTAGTAGCTGTAAGCGAAGCGCGAGCCATCGCGGGTCACAACCACGGGAGCTATATTCGCCACACCGGTATTTGTGGCGGGCTGCAATTCCTGGATGAACGTTTTCTTGCCAGTCACTAAGTTGACTTTGAACACCTTGGCTGGAACCTGCCCGCGAAGATACACATAAACCGAGGAGCTGTCCTGCGACCACTGGATTGGAATGAAGCCCGGTTCGAGATCGGGGATGGGATGGGGCGCGCCCCCAGCGGTAGGATACACCGCGACTCCGTCCGGCATCGTTGGCCCGAAAAATGTACTGGCCGTCCGGTGAAATCAGCCCGCCGGTGATCCCTTCCGGCGTGATTGGCGTTGGCTTTCCTCCCGTCCAGATCTACAGGTAACTGCGCACGCCGTGGCCGGGTTCGCTGGCGTTGAGGGTGATGTGTTTTCCGTCTGCCAGGAAATGAGCAGAGCCGTTTTGAATGTGCTCCAGCCCGGTGTCGCAATCATGCGAGGCTGGCCGGGACCGACAGGAACAAGCTTCACCTGCCCGGGGCTGCCGGGGAGAATGGAAATCGCCCATTTGCCATCTGGCGAGAGTCCGCCTGCGCTTCCTTCACCCAGTTGAACGGGCGGTGTGCCGTCGATTTTGCGAATGGCAAGTGAATAGTGCGGCCCTGCAGCCTCACTGGCATCCTCGAACAAAATCGATTGCCCATCGCTCGAAATGTCTTTGGCAATGTTCCAATCGTGCCAGGAAAGATCGGCAGCTTGCCGTTTCGTGCGGAAGTTGCCATCGCGAAGACGTTCATGGTCCAGGCTCACCAGGACTCGGCCGTCCGGCGCCATGTCCTGCAAGGTCATGCCCTCGGGAAGGTCCAGGATTTTCCGGATGCGTCCTGACATACTCACCGCATGCAGGTCGCGGTTTAGGCCTTTTTCAACGGCCGTAAACCAGACCTCTTTCCCATCGGGGCTCCAGGCCAGGCCATCCTCCGATTCCCATTCGGGTGTGAGCACGCTCAAATGGCCGCTGAGGTCGATGAGCATGACGGACCCCGGTCATCCCAAAGCGTAGGATGATCCATAAACGCGATCTTGTCGCCTTGGGGAGAAAAACGAAGGTGGCTGATCCATCCCTTGCTTTCGTATAGAACGTGGCCGATCGGATACTCGATTTGATCGCGGTCCTTGCGCATGGTGGACGACAGCCAGTTCGCCGTTCGCATCCCAATCTGCCCACGGAACGTCTTCGAGGACCTCTCGGGGAGAACCGCCCGCTAGGGGCGCACGGGCCAGCGTGCCTCCGACCGTCTGCAGGTGTGCCATGTGAGCTCCATGGAGTGCCACGGCCAGTTCGCCGCTGCGAGAGATCGCGAGCAAGTTTGCGTCCGTCAGGTTGAGCGGTTGGCTCAAGAGCGAATCCCCGACGGTGGAGAAAATCTGCAAGGGTTTGTCGTTCCATGCCGCGCCGTAAACAACCGCCCGAAAGTCGGGGGCGAAGCGCGCCGAGTATACCGTGCCCTGTTCGAAAGTCAGACGCTGGTAAGTTGGAGGAGCGGTTGGCCGCGCCACTGATTTGCCAGCAGCAGCAGCGTGGCAGCCAGAAGCACTCCCGCGACCGCCCATGGGACGACGCTCGCTTGCCTCCGCGAACCTTTGAGCCGCGTTCTCCGTCCGCCGGAAGCAGCTTGAGAGAGTCTCCAGAGCGAACGCCAAGTCGCGCGCCGATTGAAAACGGTTCTCCGGTTCTTTCTCCAGACAATGGCGCACGATTTGCAGGACCGATTCGGGGACGCGCGCTTGTTCCAGATCGATCTCGGGAGGGTTTTCGCAGGAGCACCGCAGTTATGGTGTCGACCTCGGTCTCACCGCGGAAAGCCCGGCGACCGGCCAACATTTCGTAAAGGATGGCGCCAACGCTGAAAATGTCGCTGCGGTGGTCGACTGGCTTGCCCCGCAGTTGCTCGGGCGACATGTAGGCGACCGTGCCGATTACAGCGCCGCTTCTGGTTACGGTGGTCAATTCCTCGACGGAGCGCCCGGAATCTTCTGGCGAAGATTGCAGCTTTGCCACTCCGAAGTCGAGAATCTTCACCCGGCCATCGGTGGTCACGAACAGGTTTTCTGGCTTCAGGTCGCGATGAACGATGCGGCGATCGTGCGCCGCGATCAGCCCCTGCACGATTTGCAGAGCGTAGTCGAGGGCGAGGGGGACGGGCAATGCTCCATCCGCCAGCCGTTTGCGCAGGGTGTTGCCTTCGAGCAATTCGCAAACGATGTAAGGAGTGCCATCGTTGAAGCCAACGTCATAAATGGCGACGATGTTGGGATGATTCAACGCCGCTGCGGCGCGGGCTTCCAGTTCGAAACGGCGGAGATGATCAGGATTGTCGCTGGAGGCGGGGCGGATCAACTTCAGAGCGACATCGCGCCCCAGCCTTTCGTCGCGCGCGCGAAAAACCTCGCCCATGGCTCCGGAGCCAATTTTCTCGAGGACTCGGTAGTGACCTATGACCTGGCCAGTCATGTGCTGGGGCAGCCTTGCTGGCATGTTAGGGGTGCATGTCCCTTGCCGTCAATCACCCGATCAGGCCACTGTACCTGCCCAATGGGGAATCACTCGGCCTCCCGTTTGCAACGGAAAGCCACGGCTGCTGGAATCGCGTCGTGCTATAATTCCGTTTCGCCTGCATACTTTCGAGGCAGCCTGTGATCTTTCTACGGGCGAATCCCGCGTTCAAACGACATCATTAGATACGAGGTCTAGCCATGTCCGGCCATTCAAAGTGGGCCACAATCAAGCACAAGAAGGGCGCGCTGGACGCCAAGCGCGGCAAGATTTTTACCCGCCTCATCAAGGAAATCAGTATTGCCGCGAAGAACGGCGGCGGTGATCCTGATTCCAACCCGCGGCTGCGCGGCGCCATTGTTGCCGCCAAAGCGGAGAACATGCCTGCCGATAACATCAAGCGGGCCATTCAACGGGGCACGGGAGAATTGCCCGGAGCTACCTACGAGGAGTTTTCTCTCGAAGGCTACGGCCCGGGCGGCGTGGCGATTCTGCTCGACATCAATACCGACAACCGCAACCGTACCGTCAGCGAAATCCGCCACTGCTTCGGCAAGAACGGCGGCAACATGGCGGAAGCCGGCGCGGTTTCGTGGATGTTCCACAAGAAGGGCGACATCATTATTCCCAAGAGCGCCGCGAAAGAGGACGACCTGATGAACATCGTTCTCGAAGCCGGTGGCGAGGATCTGAACGACGATGGCGAGAATTGGGAAATCCTGACCGAGCCTTCCGCGTTCGAGACCGTGCTCGAAGCCGTGAAGAAGGCTGGAATCGAGCCGGCGTCGTCGAGCGTCGCGATGATTCCTCAGAACTACATCAAGCTGGAAGGTCAGGCTGCGAACACCATGATCCGGCTGATGGAAGCGCTTGAAGATCAGGACGACGTGCAGAACGTGCACTCCAACTTCGATATTGACCAGAAGTTGCTGGAAGAAGTGGCTGGCTGAGTGCGCGTTCGAGGATTTGTCTGAGAGCCGCCCTTTTGTGGGCGGCTTTTCTTGTTGCGAGAGGAGTTCGAGCCGAAAAGTTTTCAACACAAGCGTGGAAAATTCTGTGGAAAAGCACGACGGTATCTCTGTAAGTGACTCAGCGGAGAGATGGTTCAGCATTTTGCACTGGAGCGAGTGCTGGCACTTTCGTGGTGCTGAAAACGGCGCGCATCGCAGACCAACTCACGTTGCTTCGCTGATCCTCGATCCCGTGCCGACTTTGAAACTCAGACTCGACAAACTTCTGGTCGACCGCGGGCTGGCTGCCTCACGCGAACGCGCTCAGGCGCTGATTCTCGCGGGAAAAGTGTTGGTCAACGATCAGAAGCTCGACAAAGCTGGCGCGCAAGTCTTGGCGGACGCCGCTGTGCGGCTGCTCGGCGAAGATTTGAAGTACGTCAGCCGCGGCGGACTCAAACTTGAGCGCGCGCTCGAACACTGGCAAATCGATGTCACGGGCAAAGTGTGCCTGGATGTCGGCGCTTCCACCGGCGGATTCACCGATTGCCTGCTGCAGCATGGCGCAGGCCGTGTGATCGCCGTGGATACTGGCTACGGGCAAATGGATTTCAAACTACGCCAGGATCCGCGGGTGCGGCTTCTGGAAAAAACCAATGCCCGTTATCTGACCGAGGACGTTATCGGCGAGAAGGTGGACCTCATTGCGATCGATGTGGCGTTTATTTCCGCGACCCTGGTTCTGCCTGCTGTGGTGAACGCCGCCTTTCCGCAGTCTGCCGACGAGCGCCGCGGCCGGCAGGTGATCGTCCTGGTTAAACCTCAATTCGAGGCGGGAAGGGAATTCGTGGGCAAGGGAGGCATTGTGCGCGATGAGGCCGCTCAGTTGGCGTCGGTCGAGAAGGTGCGGAGAACCTTGCTGGACCTGGGTTGCGCTGAGCACCGACGTAATCGAGTCGCCAATCCTGGGCGCGGAAGGGAACCGTGAATTCCTTCTGCGGGCTGTTTTCTAGCAGCGGCATTACCCCAGCGGCGCTGGTGGTTAAGGTTTTCGCCTCGAATTCTGTACAATCTTTCTTTCACTCGTATCCAACATGGCAAGTTCGTCCTCATCTTCAGGAAAGAAAGTTGCGGCTATCATCTCGCGTCCGGCGCGGCCGGAGGTTGCGCGCACTGTTCCCTGAGCTGCTGACCTGGCTTCAGGCTCACGGCTACCACGTCATCGTCGATCCGGAAACCTGCCAAATATTCCAACGGGCACGAGGAGGTGCCGCGTTCGCAAATGTCGTCGCGGTCTTTGGATCTGGTGGTGGTGCTCGGCGGCGACGGCACTCTGCTCTCCGCGGTTCGAGCCACGGCTGCAAGCGATGCTCCGCTGCTCGGAGTGAACCTGGGTTCGCTTGGCTTTCTCACCGATGTTCCGCTTTCGGCTCTCTTCTCCATGCTCGATTCGATCGCGCAGGGACGCGCCGCCGTGGAGCAGCGTTCGCTGATACAGTGCGATTTGCTTCGGGGCGAAGAGATCCTGCGGAAGCTATATGGCTTTCAATGACGTCGTGGTCAACAAGACGGCGCTGGCTCGCCTGAATCACTACGACCTTTTTGTGGATAAAGCGTTCGTCTCCAGTTACCGGGCCGATGGAATGATCGTGGCCACGCCCACGGGTTCGACTGCTTACTCTCTTTCGGCGGGCGGTCCCGTGGTGATGCCGACCGTCAATGCTTTTGTGATTACTCCTGTGGCGCCGCATTCGCTGACGCACCGCCCGCTGGTGGTGCCCGATTCGGCCGTGGTGGAAATTCTGCTGCGCAGCGACGAGGAAGTTGCCTATCTCAGCCTGGACGGCCAGCCCGGGCTCGATCTGCGGGATGGAGACCGGGTCCGCTGCCGCCGATCGGATCACAAAGTCAGCCTGTTTCGCACCGATGCGGATTTCTTCCATGTGCTGCGCACGAAACTGAAGTGGGGAGAGATAGATAAAGATAGTCGTTCGCTGGAACGGATGCTCTGCTTACAGCTCCGCGGAATACAGTTCTCGAACTTTTTCCCGCCGCCGGATGACCTTGACTGACTTTCCGCTCACCAGCACTTCCGCGGGCCGCGGACGCGTGTTGTAGTTCGAAGCCAGCACCATCCCGTAGGCCCCAGCTCAAGAATCGCAAGCAAGTCGCCCTCTTCCACGCGAGACAACTCCCGATCGCGCGCGAAGAAGTCGCCGGACTCGCACACCGGACCCACCACATCGACAATCTCTTTCTTGGCCGACAGCTCCTGGGATCTGCAACGACAGGAACGATCTCGTGGTAAGCGCCGTAAAGCGCAGGCCGGATCAGATCGTTCATGGCCGCATCCACCACCAGAAAGCGCTTGCCATCGTTTTCTTTTCTGTAGAGAACGGAGGTGAGCAGCACGCCGGCCGGCCCCACAATCGACCGTCCCGGTTCAAGCAGCAAGATGCACATTCAGACCGCGCAAGGGCTTGGTCACGGCGCGCGCATACTCGCGCAACATAACGATCGGCGAAATTCTGAATCCGGTTCCTGATAGGCGATCCCCAGCCCACCGCCGGTGTCGACGTAATCCATGCTATGCCCGTCGGCGCGTAACTCGCGAACCAGGTCGGCCACTCGCGCCACGGCTTCCGCGAAGGGCGCAACATCAGTGATCTGGGAGCCGATATGAACGCTGACTCCCGCAACTTTCAGATATGGTGCCGCGGCGGCCTTGGCGTAAAGAGCGCGCGCACTGGCGATTGGCACTCCGAACTTGTGCTTATGCAAGCCGGTAGAGATGTAGGGATGGGTGTCGGCCGCCACGTCCGGATTCACGCGAAGCGCGATCCGCGCGCAGTCTTGCGCAAGCCGCGCAGCGCACTCTGCCAGACGCCATGAGTTCAGATTCGCTCTCTACATTGAAGAGCAGAATCCCGGCTTTCAATGCCGCCGTCATCTCGTCGCGAGATTTTCCCACGCCGGAGAACACGACCTTTTTCGCCGCGCGGCGGTCGGCGACCAGCACTCGCTCCAGTTCTCCCCCGGAAACCACGTCAAAGGCGCATCCCTGGCGCGCCAGCAGGCGCAGAATGCTGAGATTGGAATTTGCTTTGACGGAATAGCAGATGGTGTGGGGAACGTCGCGAAACGCATTTTCAAAAGCCGCCAAGCCGCTCGCGGATGGTGGTTGCCGAATAAACGTAGAGCGGCGTTCCGTAGCGCTCCGCCAGTTTGGTCAACGGAACGCTCGTCGCAGAACAATTCAAAGTTCCCTCCGTCGCGCAACAACCGTTTCCGGCGCTCGTGAAAAACAAATCCCGGCGGCCGCTCAAAATAATCGTGGAGGGGTCTCGTGACTTCGCTGCGCCGGATCATTTTCGCTTGGAAGAACCCGGTGCGGCGCCGTCCTTGACCTTGATTGCGACAACAGTCTGGTCATCGAAGGTCTCGACCCCGGCAGAATGTTCGGCCGCAGCCTTGAAGAGACGGTCTACCACGCAGTCCGCCGATTTGCCGCCGCATTCCGCGATGATTTTCTCCACCCGTCCCCGGCCAAACATTTCTCCGCTGCGATCGCGCGCGTCCAGAATGCCGTCACTGAAGAACACGAACATATCTCCAGGCTTCATTTTGAATCGGAACTCGTCATATTCCGCTTCGTCGAAGAGGCCCAGCGGCAAACCGGTCGCCTCGATCACATTGTTCTTTCCATCGTGCACGTAAACCGGACGAGGCAAGCCGGAGTTGGCCACCAGAAGCGTGCGATGCTCGTCGTCCCAAACCGCGTAGATCAACGACACAAATTGGGCTTCGATGCGCCGCTCTGCCAGAGACAAATTCACCGCCGAGAGCATCTCGGCGGGCCCGGGCTCAATCGGGGCATGGGAACGCACGATTCCGCTCACCAGTGCTGCGTAAATAGCGGCAGGCGCTCCTTTGCCGCTGACGTCGCCAATCGCGATTCCCAGCCGTGAAAGCGAGTAGGGAATGAAGTCGTAAAGATCTCCGCCGATGGCTCGTGCCGGAATAAATTTCGCCGCTAGTTCCAGGTGAGCCAGCTTCGGCAAAGTCTGGGGAAGCAGGCGCATTTGCAATTCCCGCGCCAGAGCCAAATCCCGCTCCAGTCGGCGTTCCTGGCGGGCGATCTCCTCATAGAGGCGGGCGTTCTCGATGGCAATCGCCACCTGCGCGGCCAGCGTCATCATGGTGCGGCGGTGGTCGTCGGTAAAAAATCCGCGCCGCGTGTGCTCCAGATCGAGCACGCCGATTACCTTGTCTTTGTAAACCAGGGGCACGACCAATTCCGACCGCGTTTCCGGATTGCTCTCGATGTAGCGGGGATCTTTGCTCACGTCGGGCACTACGATCGCCTGCTTCGTCTGCGCCGCCTGCCCGACCAAGCCGCGGCCCAGCGGAATCACCGTGCTTCACGTGGACATTCTCGTTGAAGCGCAACGAGAAACGATGCTGCAGGTTCTCACCGGAAGAATCGAGCAGCAGGATGCTGAACATCTGAAAATCGATCAAGCGCCGCAAGAGCTCGGCGATCCGGCCCAGTAGTTCGTCGAGGTTCAGAATCGAGGTCAGCTCGCGCGCGATCTCGTTCAGCAGCACGAGAATTCGCGCCTGCTTGGTGGTGCGCGTGTAGAGTTGCGCGTTTTCGATGCCAGCCGCCATGCGAGACGCGATCAGACTCAACAGGCGGCTGTGCTCTTCGGTGAAATAGCCGGGATCCCGCGCCTCCAGGTCGATCACTCCAATCACTCGGTTCTTGATGGTGAGAGGAACGGCCAATTCCGAGCGCACGTTGGGCACGGCAGAGACGTATCTGGGATCCTGCGTCACATCATTGATCAGAATCGTCTGCCGCAGTTGGGCCGCCAGTCCGGTGACGCCTACGCCGACTTTGATTCGCGCGCGCTCGGCGAACTCCGGAGGGTATCCCACCTGAAAGCGAAAGCGCAGTTCCTGAGTTTTCTCGTTCAGAAGAAGGATGGCGAAGATTTCATAATCGATGACTTTGCGCACGACCTCGGCAACCCGGCGCAGAGTGGTATCCAGGTCGAGCGACGTCGCCATGACGTCGGATACCTCGAGCAACAGAGGATCCACCGGCACATGCTTTTCGTGCTTGCTTAGAACAGAACCCATTGTCTTTCCATGATAGCAGCCGTGCTTTTAGCACCTAGTACCAGAGCGAGACGCCGCGAATCCAAATGCTCACGCACTCTGGGTACTGGGTACCGACTTTTAACTCCCGCGGCACAATGCAAACGTCGGCCAGGTTGCGGTAGCGTTCGGCATAGTCGAGGCCGTAGCCGACAACGAACTCGTCAGGAATCGTGAAGCCGACATAGTCGCCCTGCAGAGGCAACTTACGCCGCGAGGGCTTGTCGAGAAGCGCGGCAATCTTCAGCGATCGTGGCTGATGCGCCAGCAATAGCTTCTTCAGAACCGTCAGCGTCAACCCCGTATCCAGAATGTCTTCCACCACAATCACGTTCTTATCTTTCATGGACTGATCGACGTCCTTAGTCAGCTTCACTTCGCCGGTGGAATCCCATCCGCTTTTGAGTTCCTGCGTGGGGCTGGGGCGATTTCCGTAACTGGAGACTCCGATGAAGTCGAAGGTTGCGTCCAGCTTTATCTGCCGTGCCAGGTCTGCGAGAAAGATCGCCGAGCCCTTTAATACGCCGACCAGGATCACCGGTTGACCCACGAAGTCGCGCGTGATCTCGGCGCCCATCTCGGCGACTCGTTTCGCAATCGCTTCGTGGGAAATCAGCACCTTGAGTCCGGTCATGGCGTTTCATATTAAACTAAAGCCGCTGCTCGTGGTGGGAGGAGTCCCATTGCGAAGCAAAAGCGGACGGAGTTCTCATTTATGAATCTCAAAGGCATTCAACTTACCTGGCTGGGCCATGCGACCTTTCGCATCGTGACTCCCGGCGGCCAGACCGTAATTATCGATCCCTGGATTATGAATAATCCGATGTGTCCAGCGTCTGAGAAGAAGGTGAAGAAGGTTGATATTCTTCTCTGCACTCACGGCCACTTCGATCACATTGGAGACGCCGTCGAAGTGATCAAGGAGCATAACCCGCAGGTTGTCGGCATTCCTGAATTATGCGGATGGCTGGAGAAAAAAGGCGCCAAGAAAATCGCCATGATGAATAAGGGTGGGACGCAGAAGGTTGGCGATATCAAAGTCACGATGGTGCATGCCGATCACTCTTGCGGCATTCAGGACGGCGACCAGATTATTTATGGCGGCGAAGCCTGTGGTTATGTGGTCGAGTTCGAAAACGGAGTCAAGATTTACCATGCCGGCGACACGAATGTGTTCGGAGACATGGCCATCATCCGCGAGCTCTACGCGCCGGAAATCGTCATGCTGCCCATCGGCGACCACTTCACCATGGGGCCGCGCGAGGCGGCTTACGCGTGCAATCTGCTGAAGCCGAAAACCGTTATTCCAATGCATTTCGGAACTTTCCCGGTGTTGACTGGAACTCCGGGCGAGTTGCAGAAGCTGGTGCCCGGAGTCGAAATCGTCACCATGAAGCCGGGTGTGACGGTCGGTAATTGAAAACTGCGATTGAACCACTAACCAAACGAGATTCCGAGGGAAACAAGTGGCCGAGAATAAGCCGAAGAAAGAAAACAAGCCGAGTTGGCGACACCATAACTTCGTCACTGCCGGTCCGGTCGATGACTATCTGTACTCGCTGCTGCCCAAGCGGGATGAAGTGCTGGCGGAGATGGAAGGCTACGCCGCCGTGCACAGTATTCCTATCGTTGGGCCCGCTGTGGCGCGCGTGCTGCAGCAACTCGCCCTGACCATCAATGCCAGCACAGTATTCGAGCTGGGCTCGGCGATTGGATACTCGACTATCTGGTGGGCGCGGGCGGTCGGGGAAAAAGGCCGCGTCATCTATACGGATGGCGATCCGAAAAATGCCGAGCGCGCTCGCCAGTATTTCGATCGCGCCGGCGTCTCCAACCGCATCACGCTCTATACGGGCGATGCACTCGAATTCTTATCTGAGCAGAAGCAGCAATACGACGTTATCTTCAACGATGTCGATAAAGAGGATTATCCGCGCGTGCTGCGCCTGGTATCGCCACGTCTGCGCAAGGGCGGCCTGTTTATCACGGACAATGTTCTTTGGAGTGGACGGGTCGCGGACAAGAGCCCCAAGGATGCGACCACCAAGGCTATCCTCGAGTTCAATCGCCTGCTTTATAGCTCAGAGGATTTCTATACGACCATTTTGCCGATTCGTGATGGGCTGGCGGTAGCTTTGAAGAAGTGACGCAAGACACTAGATCGACTTCACGGGAATTGCCAGCAGATCTTCCACCAGCCCAACTTCCTTCTGCAGGAATGGCTCGGCATGGGTCACACCGCCGAGCATTCCGTAATAGCGGGCCATCGCGTCGACGCGCGCGCGAATTTCGTTGTGGGCAGGGAAGAGATCCTTGCCGGCTTCCTGGTCGCTGAACTGCGACTTGTAGGCGAGGATGGAGGCGAACTTCTGCTCGAACTGCTGGCTGATGTCGACCACAAAGGTGGGGCGCACATCGTAGTAAAGCGTGGCGTAGATGATTTTGAACGGACGATGGGGCGCGGAGTGCGGATCTAGCTTCGCGAGTCCCGCCAGAAAGCACGCTTCGTATCCCAGCACGGAAGAGGTGTAGTGATCGGGATGCCGTCCCTTCCAGTAAGGCAGAATCACGACGCGCGGGCGAGTTTCGCGGATCACGCTCGCTACTTTGAGGCGATTCTCCCAGGTGTTCTCGACGCGGCCGTCGGGGAGATCGAGCGCACGTCGCCAGGTGACACCGAGAATTCTTGCCGCGTCTGCCGCTTCGCGTGCGCGATCTTCGGCGGTGCCGCGCGTTCCCATCTCCCCCTGCGTCAGGTCGAGGATGGCGGTGCGTTGCCCGCGCTGCGCCATCTTTACCAGCGTGCCGCCGCAGGTCTGCTCTACATCGTCGCGGTGGGCCGCGATGGCTAGAACGTCGAGGTTCAGGGGACTTGGGGACATCTCACTCCGAATTGTCCTTTCAAGATTGGGCTCTGCCTACTTCTTCCGCTCTACCAAATATCGAGCCAATTCCTTCAGCCGTTCCGCTCGTTCGCCGAAACCTTTCAACTCCGAAAATGCTGAACTCACCAGCGAATCTGCTTTGCGCTCGGACTCTTCAATTCCGAACAGCGCCGGATAAGTGACCTTCTGTGCGGCCGTATCCTTGCCGGCCGTCTTGCCCAGTTGCTCGGAGGTCTGCGTCACATCGAGCACATCGTCCACAATCTGAAACGCCAGGCCGATCGATTGCCCGAATGCGCGCAGCTTCTTGACTTCACCGTCTTTCGCTCCGGCATAAAGCCCGCCACTCACCAGGCTTGCCGTGATCAGCGCCGCGGTCTTGGCGCGGTGGATATATTCCAGCATCTCGACCGTTGGGTTAGTGTGCTCGGCTTCGAGATCTACGACCTGTCCGCCGATCATGCCATCCAGAGTGCCGGTGCCGCGTGCAATCTCTTCGATGATCCGCACGCGCGCTTCAGCCGGGCACTCCAGCCGCGCGAGAACCTCATAGGCCTGCGTCTGCAGCGCATCTCCGGCCAGAATCGCGAGAGCTTCCCCAAACACCTTGTGACACGTAGGACGCCCGCGGCGCAAGTCGTCGTTATCCAGCGCCGGAAGGTCGTCGTGGATCAGCGAGTAGGTATGCAGCATCTCAAGCGCCGCACCCAGTTCTTCGATTTTCCGGGGCAAAGTGCCGGCGATCATGCGGCCGGCCTCGATGCAGAGCACTGGCCGCAGGCGCTTGCCGCCGGCGAACACGCTGTGCCGCATGGCTTTGTGAATGGACTGCGGAGGCTGGGTTTCCAGCGGGATCAGCCGGTCCAGGGCGGCGTCAGTCAGCGCCTGCCCCTGCTCGAGGGTTTCTTGCAGCATTGAGGAGTGAGTATAACCTCGTGAGTATAACAAGGTGTCCGCTGAAGATGAAAAAGCGAGGATGCCGTGAAGCGTCCTCGCCGGTGGAAAAGTCGAATTTCTCAGGCGGCAACGTGTTGCGCCATGGCCACATTCCGCAAGACGGAGCTCAAGACGTTGGGCACGTCATCGGCGGGGCACACATCGCTAGCGCCCGCTTCGAGCGCGGCGATCCACAATTCCTCATCCGGCAGGCGATGGGTGCAGACGATCGGTAGAGTTGGGAAATCGCGGTGCAAATTACGCACATCCGTGAGACGAGAAGATTCCATGTCGAGGATTACAACCTCTGGACGATTCCTGGCAATTCGCTCGCGAAGTTCATCCTGGGAGCGAGTCAGCTGTACGGAATTGAAGTGAGAAGACAGGCCGCCGGCCAGAGACTGCGCGAGCCGGGGATCGCTTTCCAGAACGACCACAGTAAAGCCCATAGACCCTCCTGACGTAAATCCGTCACGTAAACCCGTCAGCAACGGCGGACTAGGGCTGCGGGGAAGGGTTCGAAACCACCACTCCACAGACATTACTACCTTAGAGCACAGTTACGGGCGTGGCTGCCTACCTGCGGCAGGCGCCTTCTCCGACAACGGCTCAAACGGCTCAGCCTGAAGCTTTCCGTTCTTCTTAAGGAGGATCTCAACCTTGCCTTCGGCCTGTTCCAATTCCTTCCGGCAAGTGGAGGAGAGATGCATGCCTTCTTCAAACAGAGTGAGAGACTTCTCCAGAGGCACATCTCCCTTTTCCAGTTCCTGGACAATCTTTTCCAGTCGCTGAAGGCATTCCTCAAACTTAGGCAACGGGTTTCGCTCCTGTCCCTATTGATGCTCCTAATTGCAAAGAGTGTCCAGTGTTTTTTTGTAAAAGGCTGTTGAAATCGATTTGCATCTCTCCACAAAGGGAATTTTATGCCGGAGCGGGACTGTTAGTTCCCAGCGCTTCGAGGACATCGACCGCCGAACTGTAACGCCCCTGCGGCGCGCTGATTTGTGCGCCCTGCACCGTGTGCCGAACCGCGAGCAGCATCTCCCGCGCAATGGCGACACCTTCGGCCCTCGCCGCTTCCGGCGTCTGCGCACGCGCCATCCGTTCCAGAATCGAATCCGGCACCGAAACCCGAAGCTCGTTCTTCATGAACTCGGCGTTGCGCACGCTGACCAGCGGCCAGATTCCGGCTACCACGGGGATGCGGCAGTGTTCGATCCTCCGCAGAAAGTTCTCCAGCAGACGGATGTCGAAAACCGGTTGCGTCACCGCATATTCGGCTCCGGCCTGCACTTTGAACTCGAACCGCCGAATTTCCTCATCTAGATCAGTGAGCCCCGGATTCGCTCCGACCCCGATCACAAAGCCGGTGCCCGCACCGATCGGATTCGCGCCGAGATCGAGTCCCCGGTTCAAGTTGTGGACGATATTGACCAGGCCGATTGCGTCCACATCAAAGACCGCCGTCGCGTCGGGATAGTTGCCCATCTTTGGAGGGTCGCCGGTGATGCAGATCAGGTTCCTGATGCCCACAGCAGCCGCGCCCAGCAGGTCACTCTGGATGCACAGCACGTTGCGGTCGCGGCAGGTGTAGTGCAGGATCGCTTCGATTCCCGCCTCCCGCTGCATCAGAAGAGAAAGCGCCTGATTGCTCATGCGCGCCGAAGCCCGTGGGCTGTCGGGAATGTTGACCGCATCCACTCCTACCGACTTCAGGAATCTTGAACCCTCCAACTCCTTACTGATGTCGGTTCCCTTGGGAGGCACAACCTCGACCATGGTGACGAATTCGCCGCGGGCCAGCTTTGAGCCTAGAAGGGATCGTTCTTCCAAGGGCTGGGCGGGCGCCGCGATTGGTGCGGCCGCGCCAACAACCTGCGCCGAGGCCGCCTTACCCCGTGCTTCGCCGGCGCGCAAAGCGGATTTCATCACGCGAATGTGGTCGGGAGTGGTTCCGCAGCACCCGCCGACGATGCGAGCGCCGGCGGCGACGAACTTGCGCGCGTAGCTCGCCATGTATTCCGGGGAACACAGATAGATGTTTCTGCCTTCCACCGAACGGGGAATGCCTGCATTCGGCTGCGCCGATAGCGGCAGGGAAGTGGCGGCCCGCACCCGCTCGATGGCGCCGAGCATCGCCACCGGACCCACGCTGCAGTTGCAGCCGATTACATCCGCGCCCCAATCTTCGAGTCGAGGCGCAAAGGTCTCCGGATCGGAACCATCCAGGCAATTTCCGTCTTCGTCGATCGTAACCTGCACGACCAGGGGCAATTTTGCACCGACGTCTTTGGCCGCCAGCATGGCCTGATGGAGTTCCTCCAGGTATCCGAAGGTTTCCAGCATGAGCAGATCGACGCCGCCCTCGGCCAGCGCCGCAATCTGTTCGCGAAATGCCTGCCGGGCTTCCTCGAAGGAGGTTTTCCCGAGAGGCTCGATTCTGGTTCCCAGCGGGCCAACCGATCCTGCTACCCAGACATCGAAGCTCTTGGCGGCTTCGCGGGCAAGCTTCGCTCCGGCACGGTTGATGTCAGCGCACTTTGTCGGCGATACTGTGCCGCGCCAGACGGAAAGCGTTCGCCCCGAAAGTGTTGGTTTCAATGATTTCCGCCCCAGCCTGGAGATAGTCGTGGTGAATGCCGCGAATCAGGTCGGGCTGGGAAAGATTCAACTCGTCGTAACAGCGGTTGATAAAAACGCCGTGCGCGTAGAGCAGCGTTCCCATAGCTCCGTCACACAGAACGGGGAACTGCTTGATCCGGGTAAGAAGGTCAGACGCCATATACTTAGTCAGAATACAGGATGAACGCCGGTTCTTGCATGCCTGAGGCAGCAGGGACGAGGGGTTTCCTCAACGGGCGGCACCTTGGCGCGGGTAGAGTTCCGGGCTCTGCTATAATCCGATATTTCGCACTTAAATCTATGTCTTTCCTGTAGTTAGGAGCCTCACGTTTGAAGAAATCCGCTCTTTTGCCAGTTATGCTCGTGGTGGCGAGCTTTAGCTTTGTGTCCTGCGGATCGTCTCCGAGTGCGCTGACGAACCGCGTTCTTGCTTCGCAGAGCGTATCCAGCCAGACGGCGTCCCCCGGTCTGGTTCTCATCAACGGGTACGACGACCAGCTGGTGAGAGGTACGATCAGCGCGGGCAACGCGCCCGGCCTCATGGCGCTGACTCCCGATCGGACCATCGTGCTGGCCTTTGATTCTTCGAGCAACAATGTCGAAGTCATCAACTCTCCGCGGGGGAGTCAGGAGGGCAACATACCACTGCCTGGACCGACCTACAGCATGGTCGCCTTGTCGAGTGGCAGTGCCTATGCGGCAGTGCCCACGGCTCCAATGAACAATGGTCCCGCGCCGGGCGCGATTGAGGTCCTGAATATTTCATCCGGAGGAATCACCGCAACCCTCAGCGTCCCGGCTGCTCAGACCGTGGTGTCAAGTCCGGATGGCTCCCATCTGCTGGCTTTCAGTAACGATTCTGATGTTGTGACCGTGATCTATCCACTTCTGGTCAACTTAAGTACTCCGACCACCGCGACGGTGCCTGGCTTTGATCGCCCAGTGAATGCGGTTTTCAGCGCGGACGGCAGCACGGCCTACATTTTGAATTGTGGCCCGGAGTGCGGTAGCGGCAGCGCCAGCGCCAGCGTGCAAACTCTGGACATAGCAACCTTAACGGTTGGAGCTCCGGTTCCCGTCGATGGCGCGACCATCGGCTGGCTGAGCGGTTCAACCCTGTACGTAGCCGGCACTCCAACGGCATCGGTTAGCAATCCGGCGCCCAACAATGCGTGCACCGGCGAGACCACTGCGGCTACGGTTTGCGGACGTCTCGACCTCATTAACGTGGGTTCGATGACCGTTACCAGCAGCGCCGTGATCACCGACGGCTATCACGACCGCATCGATATGAGTATCAACGGCCAGCTCTTTATCGGCTCCTATACCTGCACGAACGAGGGCAATGTTAACAACGCGCAGGGAGGAGAAGTGCGGGGTTGTCTTTCGATCTACAACACCACCAACGGGGCTGTCGTGATTCCCCCAGACAACGGCGACGTCACGGGATTTCAGAGCTTCACCACTCGCGATGTGGAGTACGTTGCCGAAGGCGGCAACCTGCGCGTGTACGACACGCTGATCGACAGTTTGCTGCTGGATAACACCAACAACCCGAATCTTCCTGAAACCGGGACCATCGTCATCACCGGCTACATCATCGACGTGAAGGCCATCGACTTCTTCTGAGCCTACCCGCGTCAGCTTTCGGTTCCATATGCGCAGGACTAAAGCGTCGCGACTGACGTTCCGTTCAGCGCGTACCTGTCCGGATTGATCTCGTTACCCCAGTTAGTTGTGCGGCCACATTCACCATGATGTAATCGGCCCATGGCCGCCGCGTACCAATGCCCAGCCTGCGGATTTGAAGGCGATAGCTTTCCCGATCTCTCTTGCCCTCAGTGCGGCAGGAAATTCCTCCGGGCGGACTTCTTTTGGCCCTGGCTGGCGGGGCTGGCACAGGTTGCCCTCGTGACTGGCACAATGTTCGCCTTTCACTTCCCGCGGCCGGCGATCCTGTTCTTCGGATTGGTCACGTTCTTTAGCACTGTTCTTCGCCTCCGACGCCGTTCGGAGCGCGTCTCCAACCGGCAAACCATTGGCGCGGCCGCTGTCTTCCCAGCCGATCAGCGTCATACTCTTGAGTCTCGCCATCGCAGTCTTGGGCTTTGCCTTCCTGTGCTGCCTACTGTTCGGTTCTGTTGCTTTCCTCAACGCGCATATGCCATCAAACGCGTGCAGGGACAGCCCTATCACGCCACCACCTTTCAGGTGACTCGTCCCTATTACCAGAGAAGCGCTGGCATGCATGGGCCCGACATTGCGATTTATGCCAGCGGGATGGTAGAGGGCGAGAAAGAATGGATGAATCTGGTGCCTTACCTCAGACGTGATCCGCGCGATCGTCTTCCGCAGAATCAGGCCGAAGTCAATGATGTAGTTCCGCCGGGCACGGTGATTCCGGTTTACCTGTTTCCCAATCTCAAAGGGCAATCCCGAATCGAGGTGGTCGACGTTCTCCCACCGGGCGAAGCAAGCAGAAGAACGGAGACGTGGGTGCTGCAGCGCGCGCCCGTGGCTCTTGCCGTGCTGGGTGCTCTGATTTTTCTCCTGGTGCGAACTCCGCCGCTTCTGCTCATCGTCAGCGGCCCCGGGACTGTCCGGCAGCCGTAGTTGATCCACCTATCAGAACGATTTCAGCGTCCCGGTTCGAGCACCAGACGATGCGCTCCGGTCGCTTCCACCGCTTGAGACGTGAAAGGCAATGTGAAGGTCGACCCTTCATACCAGGCCTTCCACTGATCCATGTAGTAAGGGCTCAGGAAGTTCCCGCCCTGTCCGGTCACGGTGTTTAAGGTAGATTGGTCGAGGTCCGCGAGATTGGCGGTGAAGCGTTCCGAAGGCCCGTGATGGGCCGTCACGGCTTTTACGGTGTAGCTGCTGCCGGACTGCTCCTTGATTCCCGGCGCCGTCCAGCGCCCGATCAAAGGGATTTTGCCCAGCACCGGGTGATCAATCTCCACAGCATTCACACTGCCCCAATGCCACGAAGCCATATCCGCAGGAGCTGACGGTGCGTTGACGGCGGCTTCTACGGCGGCCGTCAACAGCTCATCGTAGTTGGGATATTTTTCCGGCAGCCAGCGCTTGGGCTGGTGCAGCAGAACGTTCTGCAGCCACACCGTTCGCATCTCCCATTGGTAGGTCTTCCAGCTCAACGATTCTTCCTGCTGCTTCGGATCTTCCGGGGCGGATCCCAGGCGCGGCTCGAGCAGCAGCCGCGTCAGTTCGCGAGCCGAGCGCACGGCAATCGTCGGTGCGGCCGAGGAGCCCAGCATCCGGCCATCCCAGTTGCGCATGAGGTCGGCAGCCTGCTTCGCCCGGGCCGAGGGCTTCGCGGCGTGGTCGATGGCGTAGACAAAGCGTTCGGCCGCGAACAGGTCATTCTCCGAGTGGATGTCGTTTTCCAGCGCAAGCATGTCCGCGGCGGCAAACTTCCTCCCCGATTCCAGAACGTGATAAATGCGTTCCGTGCGCCACGGCGCTTCCCACTCAGCGCTGATCGAATTGGGGTAAGTATCCGGCGTGATGCGCCCGTTCGCAGTCGCAATCACCCCTGAAGATGGGTTGTAGATGCTGGGAAGTTTGTCGAAAGGAATGTAGCCCGTCCACTCATGGGCGTTGTCAGCTCCGCTGACAGGCAGGCTGCCGTCGCCCGCAGCGCGAATCGGAACGCGCCCCGTGGTCTGGTAACCGATGTTGCCGTCGACGTCGGCGTAAACCACGTTCTGCCCTGGCGCATCCAGTTGCGAAAACGCTTTGCGGAAGTCCTCCCAGTTCTGTGCGGTATCGACATCGAAGAATGGCATGCGCAGGCCGTCATACAGCGTCCAGCGCAGCGCAATCTGCCGCGTCTCGCCGGGAAGAATATCAGTGACGATCGGCCCATGCCGCGTGAGCATCACGTCGACCGTTACATCCGGTTTATCCTTGACTCGAATCACCTCGGCGCGGTGCTCGGGCTGCTGCCAGCCCTGCGGCGTCTGGTAGGCACCCTGCGCGTTGAAGTTCTCGATGAAGGCATCGGCCACCGTCGGACCCACATTGGTGAATCCCCAGGCGATGCGTTGATTGTGTCCCACAATCACGTAGGGCATTCCGGGCAATGTCACTCCCGCCACATCGAGGCTGCCCGATTGGTTGACGCATTTGAGATGCGCTTCGTACCACAGGTTCGGCATCTGATGCCCGAGATGCATATCGTTCGATAGCAGCGGCTTGCCCGTGACCGTGTGCGCTCCAGATACGACCCAGTCATTCGATCCATTCACCGCTTCGGGAGCGTGTTGCGCCCAGATTTCGGCTCCCGCACCTCGCTGCTGCGTCACGGATGTATCAGGCCCGGCGTCATCGTCATCATCGTCATCCGAATCGCCCTGATTCTCCTGATCTTCATCGTTAAGGTCCGCTCGCATCACGGTGGGCGGGCGATCGTGCCAGGAGCGGTTCACGTATAGATCGGCAGTTAACTCCGGTCCCAGCTTGGCCAGAATTTTCTCGCGGGCGAGCGTGTCCCCAAAGCTGTAGTAGTTGAGATCCTTCACCATCTGGTTTGCGATGACGATGGAATCCTCCGGCTGCCAGGACTTTGGCCGATACTTCAGAATGCGGAACTCAATGGGAAGACTGCTGCCGTGGCTCTCGATGAAAGCATTCACGCCGTGGGCGTACGCGTCAAAATAAACGCGGTCCCGGGCACTCGCCGTCTGCAGGGATTTCCTTGCCGCCGCCCGCAATCCCAGGATGCGCTGCTCGCGGTCGACCTTCATCGTGTCCTCGCCGAGAATCTCGGATAATTCCCCGGCCGCGAAGCGCCGCATGATGTCCATCTGCCAGAGCCGGTCTTGCGCTGTGACGTAGCCTTGCGCCAGGAACAGATCTTCCAGAGTTGCGGCCTCGATGGCTGGCACGCCGTGGCTATCCCGCGTTACCTTCACGGGCGCCGAATAGACCTTTCACTGTGAGGTTCCCGTCAAGCTGCGGCAGGGCAGAGCGGGCGACGAAGTAAGCGAAAGCGACCGAGGCCGCAACCAGCAGGGCGAGCACCAGCAGCAACCACAGGAAAATGCGCACTCCGGGGAACGCCGGGAAGCAGGAACGGTGGTTACAGTAAGAGTGCTCATGAGCAAAGTTGATTCTAGCAGCCGTTTCGAAAGGGCGTGGGTTCCGAACTCACCGTCGAGCCTGCCGGAATCAACTGAAAATGAATTTCATTTTCAAGATGCCCCAATGCTATCCTGAGCGATCATGTTGCAGAAGCGCATCGATGACCAGCCCTCCATCTCGCGCGAGATGGTGCGCGAGGCCCAGGACATGCTTCACCGCCATCTCAAGCGAGTCGGCCTGAAGCAGACCGGCCAGCGCGACACGATCCTGCGTACGTTTCTGGAAACTCGCGACCACCTCTCCACCGACGAGTTGCACCGCCTGGTGCAGAAAAAGGACGCTGGCATTGGCTACACCACCGTCTATCGCACGCTGAAGCTGCTGGCTGAGTGCGGATTAGCCAGCGAAGTCGCGTTCCACGACGGCATTGCCCGTTACGAGCACCAATATAACCGGCGCAGCCATCACCACATGGTTTGCACTGAGTGCGGCAGTTCTGTGGAGTTCTTCTCGCACGAGGTGGATCAACTGGATCAGGAAATCGGGCGCAGACACCGCTACGCCACAACCCGTCACACCTTCCAGATTTACGGTGTTTGCGAGGCCTGCCGCAAGAAGACGGCGCGCCCGATCTGACGAAATAGGTCTGACGAGACTGGTCTCAAGAAATTTGGTCTGAAGGAATTTCATGTCTATCCCCTGTCCCGATTGTGCCGCTGAGATGCCCGATACTGCCGCTTACTGCCCAGGCTGCGGCCGCGCCATGCAGCCTGTCGAGCGCGCGCATGGGATGGTGGGTATACTTCCCGAAACACTGGCTGGCGCCCTTGCTTACTTTCTTTCTGCCGGCGATTGCGTTCCTTCTCGTCGAGCCTTACAACAAGAACCGCTTCGTGCGCTTCCATTCTTTTCAGTGTCTGGGATTTTTTCTGGTCGGCGTGGTAGTTGTGGCGACGCTCAGGGTTCTGGGATTCCTGCTGTACTTCGTCCCCGTAATTGGCCACTTTCTCGTCTGGCTGGTCTCCATGGTGGTCGCGCTCGCATTTTTCATGATCTGGGTCGTGCTGATTGTGAAAGCGCTGCAAGGCGAGATGTTCAAACTTCCGCTGGTGGGCGAGTATGCAGAACAGCAAACTCCTGCGGGCTGAGAATCTGGTCGCGGGGGTGGTAATGTCGTAATTTGACGCGTGCCTGGTTTTGTTGCATAAAGAAGCCTGAGGCAAAACGCGAAGATGAGCTCACTTGGCCAGCCTGTCCCAGAGTTGCCGGTCGTTGATGTCGAACGCGCACAACAGCATTACAAAGACGCACTCGGCTTTAATATTGGATGGCTTTACCCAGGCAAAGAAATTGGCGCGGCGTCTCGCGGTAAAGTCGTGATCTTCTTCCGCAAGAGAAGGCCGCCGTTCGAGCCTGCCGTTCACTGGGTGTTCGCCGAAGATATCGACGCGTCGTACGAGGAACTGAAATCGTCAGGTGCGAATATCGTGGATCCCCTGGAAAGAAAGCCCTGGGGATTACGGCAATTCACAGTAAAGGATCTGGACGGGAACCTCTTCTACTTCCACCACGACTAAGCAAGCATTCAGTTTAGACGCCCACCCCGGGGCTCGTGCCCTTGACTTTCTCCCCTTAAGCTGTCATTCCTATTAGCTTTTACCCTGCCGCCCAAATGCTCGGGATGCGGCCTCTGCGGGCGGCGGGAATTCTTGTACAACTGGGGCTATAGATTGAAAGTTAGAGTCTTCTACCACGACAAGTGTTTCGACGGAGCCTGCTCCGCCGCGCTCTTCTCCCGCTTTTATCGCGAGCGCATTCGCGAAGACGCTAACTTCGTCTTCTCCGGCCTGCTGCATCGCGCCGGAGCGCTCTTTAACGAATCCGATTTCAACGGCGACGAAAATGCCATTGTCGATTTCAAGTACTCCAGTTCGCCGAAGATTACCTGGTGGTTCGACCACCACGAAAGCGCGTTTCTCTCTCCGGCTGACGCTGCCCACTTTGAGCGCGACGAGAGCAATCGCAAGTTCTACGATCCCGATTTCAAATCCTGCACCAGCTTTATTGCCATGATCGCGCAGCAACGCTTTGGATTCGACCCTGCTCCCGTAGCCGATCTCGTCCACTGGGCCGACATCATCGACGGCGCTCTTTATCCCGACGCCAAGACGGCGGTTGAGATGCAAGCCCCTGCCATGAAGCTGACCATGGTCATCGAGTCCGCGCCCGATGGGTTTGTCCCGAACCTGATTCCGCTTCTCGCGACCAAGTCCCTCGCCGCCATTCTGGAGGAACCGTTCGTAGCTCCGCTCCTGCCCCCGCTGCTCCGCCGGCACGAGATCTCGATCGAGATCATGAAGCAGCGCACCGAATGCATTGACGGGACCATTTTCTTCGACGTCACCGACCATGATCTCGAGGGCTACAACAAGTTCGTTCCCTACTATCTGCATCCCGAATCGATCTATAGCGTAGGACTCAGCAAAAGCAGCTTCCGCGTGAAAGTTTCTGTCGGATCGAACCCCTGGGCTCCCGAAGAACCGGTTGTCAATCTGGCCAAGATCTGCGAGCGCTACGGAGGAGGCGGCCACGCTCGCGTGGGCGCGATCTCCTTCAACCCGAACCAGCACGCTGCCGCGATCAAGGCTTCCCAGGAGATCGTGAACGAGCTTCGCGCCGCCGTTCGCAGCCGAAGAAGCTGAAAGCGGGCCGCGCTGAAAAGAACGGCGCCGGTAGTCGTGGTACTCTGAAGTTGCGCGCGCCGCATGCTATCGTCGGGAACGAAAATCGACTTGCACCGCGCACAGAGAAATCTGCTGCGCGTAGTGGCTTCCTTCGAATTTGCCAAAGGACTGTTCGTCCTGTTGATCGGGCTGACCGCCGTCCTGCTCGTGCATAGAGACGCCTGGGTAATCGCTGAGCAGCTGCTAGCGCTGTTGCACGTCAACACCGACCGGCGATGGGCGCAGGACTTCCTCGATTTTGCCGACCGGCTCACCGAAGCCCGTTTGTGGGCGGCAGCGCAATTCGCGTTTGCTTATTCGATCTTGCGCTTTGCTGAGGCCTACGGCCTATGGAAGCAGCGCACCTGGGCTGAGTGGCTTGCCTTTGTTTCCGGAACTCTATTTCTTCCGCTCGAGATCCGCGGGCTCATGCGGGGCATTACGGCGCTCCGTTCGACAGTGTTTGTGGCCAACGTGGGAATCGTCCTGTACATGCTTTTCTTGCTGCAGTCGGAACGCAAGCGCCGCCAAGCGTGCCAATCGACTCCGCCGGAAAGCCTTGACCAGAGCGGGAAGTAGGGTCTAACGACTCTGGCCGCGGTCGCCCTATTTGCTTCATAATTACGCACTGCTGTTACGCCGCGGAGGCCGCATGCGCATCTCTTTCCATTTTGTACTTGTTTCGACGCTGCTCGCACTTTCGAGCGAGGGAATCGCCTTTAGCCAGGATACGAACTTCGCCACGGGTCCGCAGTATCTGATGAATTACGGATCTCCGCTGCTCGCACGTTCCATCTCTACGCCATCATTGTCACTCGCGGGGCCGCCCATTGAGGTTGGCGCCAGCAATGCCACGGGCGTACTCAACGCCGGCGCCAGCGTTCAGAATGTTCTGCCACCCAGTCCCGACGCCCTGCCGAAGATAGATTTATTTCCCATCTTCTACGGCGCACCCCCGGTCGGCGAGAACGGCCAGATCAGTTTTTCTTACCCCGTGGAACCATCTTCGCCGCCGGCTGAAATTCCACCCAGCATCTCTGACAGTGGAGTCGGGCAGATGACTACCGCTCAAGCCCTACGCGAGCGTGGTTATGGACTTACCGTGGCGGAAGCGGCTGCGGAGGCCAAGGTGCGAATCCGGCACGCCAACCACATCTACACCAACGCCGACGCCGCTCGACTGCACGGGGGAAACTAGCGAAAGCTCCCGGCCTTCCTGGCGCTAGGGTTTGTCAGGGCTAAGGGTAGGATTCTTGCGGCATAAGGCCCAGCAAGTGACTCCAATGATCACGGCACTCCCCGCTCCGATGGCCCAAGGGCTATCCAAGAAAGGTCGGTTGGCGTCGGGGGGCGTCTTGGGCGCTTCCGCGCATTGATCCTCGTGAGTCGCCTGTTCACCCTGATGTACCGTCACGTCGGTTAATTCAATGTGCTTTGACCGCCAGGTGGCAGGACCGCTGTAGTGGATTTTGACGTCATTCTGATGGGCCAGCACTAACACCCTTCCGTCAACATCGGTCACATCGTAGCGAGCCCACTCTTGCGCCGGGGGACTCACGGTCACGCAATTTACCCGCACCCTCATTCCTCGGAACGTGTTCACTTGCACGCTGCCATGTTCGAGGACGAGTTCGTCTCCTTCAAATTGCACAATGGTTTCGCGTTCAACCGTCACCGTGGATCCCTCGGCGTCAATTCTCGCCCCATTTTCCTTCTGTGTCCGTACCAGGTCGTTCGTGAAAATCGTTGAGGATTCGGGCGCGGGATTTCCGTTCACCCAGGCTCCTCCGTCGTTGTGGAGGATCGCCCGAGCTGAGTCCTGGGCTATCAGCGACGTCGGCAACACCACCACCATCACGCCGCAAACGAGATTGCGCCATTGCCCCAAGCGGGGTCCAACCTTTCCGCACTAACTGCTTTCCTCAGAATAACTTGCGGGATGGTTGGCTGCTATTGCCTTGGCTGATGCGGGGAAGATTGGCTGGAAGGAGGAGGCTTAAGACCTGGAGGAACGTCTGCCACGCGCGCGAAATCGATGAACCCGCGCTGCACGTCGGTGCGAATCAGTTTGACCGGGAATCTGTCTCCCACGTCGACGCCTTGCTGGCCTTGCGCCAGCAATCCATCGACGCGTGGTTGCAGCACGCGGACAAAAGTTCCTTTGGGAGTTACGCCGGTGACGACAGCATCGAAGATGGCGCCGATGCGATGCTGCAACGCGACCGCCGCCAGCCGCTTGGCCATTTCCCGCTCGACTTTTCGCTCCGCGTCTCCCTTTTCAGTGCAGTTGGCGGCGATGGCGGTAAGTTCGTTATCCGAGTACGGATTCGGCTGCCCGGCAAGCACCGCCTTGATAAGTCTCTGCGTAACGATGTCAGGGAAACGGCGATTGGGAGCGGTCGAGTGCGTGTAATCCTGCACTGCCAGGCCGAAATGCCCCGCCGCAGTCTCGCCCGGCCGCTCCAGAACATATTCTCCCGGCCCAATCAACTTGATCACGGCCAGCGAAAGATCGGCAAAATGATCGGGATCCGCCTCCTTGCGCTTGACCAGAAACTCGTTGAGCGCTTTGGAATCGGGATCGGCTGGAAGTTTCACGGAGTAGCCTGCCGCGAGTTGCACGATGCGATCCCAGCGCTCCGGCGTCTTTACGATTCGGCGCAGCGACGAAACTTTCTCCAGCATTCGCGCCACCACTCCGTTGGCCGCGATCATGAAGTCTTCGATCAGTTCGGTGGCGTGGTTTCTTTGCTCGTTCACGACGTCGATCACTTCCGTATCCAGGATCAGGGGATGCAGTTCGTCGGTCTGGAGATCGAGCGCTCCATTTTCATAGCGCCGAGTGCGCAACTTCTGCGCCACTTCGTCCTGCAACCGCAGCTGCGCCTGCAGATCAGCGGAAGCCGCCACTTTCGGCGGGGCCGCTGCCTTGTTTTCCAGCCACGCTCCCACCGAGTTGTATTGCAGTTGCGCCTGGTTGCGAACCACGGCGCGATAGACGTCGCTGGATTTCACGCGGCCGTCGCCGCCCACCACAAACTCGACGACCACGCTCAACCGGTCCTGATTTTCCAGCAGGGAAGTCTTGCCCGTGGAAAGCTCCTCCGGCAACATAGGGAAATTTCGGACTCCGGCATACACCGTCGTCGTTTCCCGAGCGGCATGCTGATCGATTGCGCTCAGCTTAGGGATAAACACATCCAGATCAGCCACGCCAACCAGAACCTTTACATCACCGTTCGGTCAACCGCTCCGCAACCTCGATCTGGTCCAGGTCGCGCGACGTGTCGTTGTCAATCGACGACCAGAGTTGACCCCGCAGATCGCGCACGCTTCCTCCCGGAGCGATCGCCGGAGGATGAGCCCGCAAATCTGCCAGCTGTTGTTGCACTTCCGGGGGGAAATCGGGCTTAAAGCCGTGTTGCAGCACGACCTGTTTCGCAATTGCCTGCAAGTCGATATGAGAAGAGCTGTTATTAGGCATGAAGTCTTCGTCAGGATTAATGAGAATCAATAAGAACGTTTCACCACAGAGGCACAGAGACACAGAGAAAACGAACGGCAGAACAATGACCGACTATAGCTCTTCTCTGTGTCTCTGTGTCTCCGTGGTGAAGAATTCGCGGCACGGGACTACTCCGTGACCACCGCCTTGACCAGGTTTCGCGGATGGTCCACGTTGTATCCCTTTTTCGTCGCCACATAATAGGCGAACAGCTGCAGGGGAATCACCTCGATGATGGGCAGCAACAATTCAGGTGCGGGCGGAACAAAAAATACATCGTCTGCCACTTCACCGACCTCCGGATCGCCCTCGGTCGCGACCGCCACTAGCCGCCCCCGCCGTGATTTCACTTCCTTCATCACGTCGAGAGTCCGCTGGTAGCGCAGCACTGAATCCGGATCATGTTTATCGTAGGTTGCCAGCACCACAACCGGAAGATGCTCGTCGACCAGCGCGTTCGGCCCATGCTTCAGCTCTCCGGCCGGGTAGCCTTCCGCGTGCGCATAAGAAGTTTCCTTGAGCTTGAGCGCTCCTTCACGCGCGATGGCGTAATGTACGCCCCGACCAAGGTATAGAAACTTTTCTGCCTGAAAATGCTTTTGCCCAAACCGTTCTGCCAGGTCGTCCCATTCGCTCAGGTTTTTCTCGATCTCGTCCGGCAGGCGCTGCAGACGCTGCAGGTAGGAACGCGTGACCTCCGTCGTCATCCGCCCTCGCTTGCGCGCCAGGAACAACGCCATTAAATAGAGAACCGTGAGTTGAGTCGTGAAACTCTTGGTCGCGGGCACGGCAAGCTCCGGACCCGCTCCCGTAATCAACGCCGCACTGGCCTCGCGAGGAATCGTGGCATCAGCGACGTTCGAAACCGCGATGGTCTTCACCCCCCGGGTCAGCGCCTCGCGCTGCGCGGCAATCGTGTCGGCAGTTTCCCCCGATTGCGTGACTACCATCACGATCGGATCCACCGCGGCGTGCGTCGAGCGGTAACAGTATTCGCTGGCGTATTCAACGTCCACGGCAACTCCGGAAAGGTCCTCGATCATGATTTCGCCCGCCAGGCCGGCATGGCGGCTCGATCCGCTGGCGGCGATGATCAGCTTTTCGAAGGTCAGCAGTGCACTCTCGATCGCATGCAGTTCGCCGGGGAAAAGAATGTCGTCTTTCAGATGCAGGTCGATGGTTTTCGCGATGGCTTGAGGCTGTTGATAGATTTCCCGGAGCATCGCATGGGGAAACCTGTCAGTCGCGGCGTTGGAACTGGCGTTGTTTGGACTCATGTCGACTGCGGCGAGAGTAAATCATTTGCCGCGCCGGGGGCAAACCAGTCGCGGGATCTCTTGCCAAAGTATCTAGAGCCCTCCCACTCTCCTCTCCAGATTCCAAACAACTTCTCACTACGAATAGGCTACTAAGGAATCGTGGTTACTTCGGACGAACGGAATCGAGCCGGACCCCGGGGCCGAATGGGAACGTTCAGACCTGGTTGTCGGAACGGAAGCTTTCCGCAACGGGATCTTCGAGCCGATCATTCGATGTACTGTTCCGCCCGAGCGTGGCGCTGCAAGCTTTTCAGGCAAGCGCGCCGGGCCAGAGGAAAACACGATGAAAACTCACCCTGCAGTTCGTTTTCTGGCATTCAGTCTTCTGCTGCTGGTCATCCCGGCAGCTCTTTCTTCTCCGTCTTCCGCGCAGATCGCAATCGGCGTTTCTGTCCGCATCGGTCCGCCCGCGCTGCCGGTTTACGAGCAACCTATCTGTCCCGCTTCCGGCTATCTGTGGACGCCGGGCTACTGGGCCTGGAGCGATGATGCCGGCTACTACTGGGTGCCTGGAACGTGGGTCCAGCCTCCCACCGTCGGTCTGCTTTGGACCCCCGGCTACTGGGGATGGAACGACGGTGTCTACGCCTGGAATGCCGGCTATTGGGGACCGCAGATTGGTTTCTACGGCGGCATTAACTACGGCTTTGGCTACGGCGGTGTCGGCTTCGTCGGCGGCGAATGGCGCGGCGGCGCATTCTTCTACAACACCGCCGTGATGAATGTGAACACAACCCAGATTACCAACGTGTACGTTAACCGGACGGTTATCGTTAACAACGAATCCCACGTTGCCTTCAACGGCGGCGAAGGCGGCGTCGCGGCTCGACCGACGGCGCAAGAAGAAGCCTATTCCCGCGAAAAGCATACGCCTCCGGTCGCGGCGCAGGTTCGGCAGCAACATGCTGCCAGTCAGAACAAAGCCTTGTTCGCGTCGAACAATCACGGCGCACCCGCCGTGGCTGCCACGGAGAAGCCGGGAGTATTTAGCGGGGCCGGCGTCGTAAGGGCTAAGTCTGCCGGAGCGCCGTATCATGCGCCTGCAATGTCGCCGAAGGAGGCGCGCGCATCTGCGCCCGCCGCCAGGCATTCGACGTCCTCGAAGGAAGCCCCGAAGGAAGCAAAGACTGCCAACCGGACCTCCACTTCGCCCAGCAAAGGCAAGGCTTCCAACAGCAGCCGCTCGGAGACCGCGAGTAAGGAGAAGTCGGCCCGTCCGAATGAGAGTCATCCGGCTAAGGCTTCCACTCCGAGTTCGCATGCCTCAAACCCACCGCGCGAACCGAAAACTGAGGCGGCCGGTGAGCCCCGCGCTGAGAGCAAATCGAGTCTCACGGCGAAGAACGCTGCCCCGAAAGAAAGCGCTCCAAAGCCGAGCCACAGCGCGGCACCCAAGGCCGAGAGCAAGCCGGCAGCTCCTAAGGAGAGTGCTCCGAAAGAGAGCGCCGCCAAGCCGAGTCACAGTGCTGCATCCAAGGCCGAGAGCAAACCGGCAGCTCCCAAGGAGAGTGCTCCGAAGGAAAGCGCCGCCAAGCCGAGCCATAGCGCTCCGGCGCCGAAGCCGCAAAAGGCAACCCCCCCACCCAAGCCCGAGGGCAAACCCGAAGGACACTGAACCGGCCAGTTCGTAAGGACGTTTAGCCAGTGCGGATTCCCGCACTGGCTATTTTTTCTGTCTGTGCAAAGCGTTCACACGCGTTTGCCGCAGATGTTCGCAACGCGGGATCCCAAATCGCGGACCCGCGCGGTGTCTGTTTCGCTAAACTGGCGTGAGATAATCGCGTCAGGTTGCACCGGCCCCGTAGCTCAGTTGGATAGAGCAGCGGTTTCCTAAACCGTTGGTCGGCGGTTCGACTCCGCCCGGGGCCCCCATGCTTTCAATCACTTCCACCGTTACCATCGATTGCTCCTGCCGGTTCTCATCCCCAGGCCCCTGCACCGAATCCTGTGCTATAATAACTTCAACGCTACTGCCACGGTTTGCTCGTGACGCGGTGATCCTGTTGGATCAAGATTCATCTCCGCTTTTCCTGCCCGCCGTTTATTCAGCGTAAATCAAAACCTAAGAGCGGCATGGGAACCCACGCTACGTGTGTAACATCAGGCCCCTCCAGAAAGAACAATTACGAATGACAAGCTTTACAGAATTAACGCTATCTTCTGCTTTGCAGCAGAGGCTGGCGAATGCTCAATTTATTACCCCAACGCCCATTCAGGCGCAGGCTATTCCTTGCGCCCTTGAAGGCAAAGACGTGCTGGCAACGGCGCAGACCGGTACTGGCAAGACTCTGGCGTTTCTGATTCCGATCATTGAAATGTTGCAGCACGAAATGTTGCAGCGCGAGCCGTCGCAGAAAGTGCGCGTGCTGGTGTTGCTGCCCACGCGTGAACTGGCAATCCAAGTCAACGAAGAATACGAAAAACTGCGCGGCAAGCAACTATCGAAAGCTGCGCTGGTCATCGGCGGCGTCTCCGAGAAGACGCAAATTCAGGCGGTGCGCTCCGGCGCCAGCCTGGTGGTCGCAACTCCGGGCCGCTTGCAGGATTTCATCACTCGCAAACTGGTCGACCTGCGCGAAGTAAAAATCCTCGTGCTCGACGAGGCCGACCGAATGCTGGACATGGGATTTTTGCCCGCCATCCGGCGCATTCTTGCGATCCTGCCGCAACGCCGGCAAACGCTTTGTTTCTCAGCCACGCTTGAGCAATCGGTCGCCAGCCTGGTCAACGATGCCATGCGCGATCCGGTACGCGTCGCGATTGGTTCCGTGCTCAAGCCGGTCGAAAGCGTTCGGCTGCAAGCCTACGAAGTGCGTCCCGCGGAAAAGCCCGACGTGCTGCGGCAGTTGCTCTATGCCGAAAAAGGACAGACGCTCATTTTTGCCCGCACCAAGCGCGGCACCGAGCGACTGGCCAAGGAACTGGTGCGCGAAGGTTTCTCCGCGGCCATGATTCACGGCGACCGCTCGCAATCACAGCGCAACGCAGCCCTCGCCGGATTTCAGCAAGGACGCTTTCAGGTGCTGGTCGCAACCGACGTGGCCGCACGCGGCCTGCACATCGACGACGTGGCGCATGTGGTCAACTATGACCTGCCCAAGATGGCCGAGGATTTCATCCATCGCGTGGGAAGGACCGGCCGTGCCGGATCGGAAGGCCTGGCGACGAGTTTGGTTGCGGGTGGCGAGGTCATCGAGCTGCGGCACATCGAGCGCGCCTTGAAACTGAAAATCGAACGCAAGCAGGTGGACTGGGCGAACGCCGGGAAGTCAGAGCATGTCGTCCAAAACACTTTGGCCAGCCGCACGCTGACCAGGTTGCCCGGCGAAGTGTTCGCCTAACCGGAAATCAAAGAAGCGTACCAATTGAAAGGGCGCGTCCCAAAGACGCGCCTTTTTTGTGGATCTGTTTTGCTGTCTGTTTGTATCCGACCGCCTACGGTTCGGTTTTCTCGGGACTACGCTCGCGCGGCAGGCTCGAAATGTCGCGGTCGTCGTCTCCCATCTGAAACAAGGCGGCTTGCTCGGCCGCGTGCTTTTGCAACTCGTCCAAATCGAGTTCGCTGGAAACGCCCGGCGTGCCTGAAGGTTCATCCTTACGCTGGATGCGGCGTTCAGCCTTGTCGCGTTGTTTCTGCTGGCGTGTGTGTTCTTTCTGGCGTTTGGTAAAGCTCGATCGACCTCGTCCTGGCATACCCAATCTCCAATCGTCAATTTTGGCAATAGCGGCTGGCGCTTTGCGCTTTGGTCAAGACATCAGCAACTCATCCGCAGGGATGGCGTGCAGCTACCAGCGGGGTTCGCGAGGCTGGCGCGCGTGGCCCTGATAGTCGTCGCGGCCGCCGCCGCCCCCACCGCCAAAGCGCTGTCCGCCACCACCCCGCGGCGAAGCGGTTTTTGGTTTTGCCTCGTTGATCTTCAGCGCGCGGCCGCCCAGTTCGGTTCCGTTCAGAGCCGCGACCGCCTTATCGGCCTCCGCGGGGTTCGTCATTTCGACAAAAGCGAAGCCGCGGGCGCGGCCGGTTTCGCGGTCGGTGACAATACTGACACGTTCCACCGCGCCATGCGCTTCGAACAAGCCGCGAAGTTCCGGTTCCGTTGTGCTGTGAGGTAAGTTGCCGACATAAAGATTCTTCATAGGAGTTCTTCTCTTTCTATTGCTGTTGCTGCTACTGCTGCGGTTGCAAATAACGGCTGGGGAGGAGCGATTTCGCGCGCCGAATGCTGCTCGATGGCTTCCGCCCACCGCGAGGGTCTGGGCGTTTCCCGTATCGCGCGCGAACGGGCTTCGCTGGCCGAGCGCACGCTCGAAATCTTCCGGCAAGCTTCCAGAATTCCCCAGCGCTGGGATGAATTGCCCGCGCCCTGGGCCAGCAGCGCAGCGACCATTTCTTTGTGCAGCGCATCGTCCGGCTCGGCCGGAGCTTCGTCAGAATGCGGCGCTGCCGCGAGATACTCAGGTCCGCCTACGAAAAAGGCAATTCTCTGCGGAGGGTTCGCGCCGCGAATATCAGTGCAGAACTGATCGCGGCTGTCGATCTCTCCGGCCACGCTGATCAGCACCAGATTGTATAAATCGGCTCGCCACCAGCACCGCGCCTCAAGCACATCGGCCGCGCAGTCCACCTCAATACCAAGCTGCCTCATCACTTCGGCCCGCAAGTCGCGCTTCGTCTGCGAAGTGTCCAGCAGGAGTACGCGCTTCTTCTTTGGAAGGCCTTCGGGAATTGACAGCGGCAATGCGACAACGGGCGTGGTCATGCCATTTTCTCCTTGAGATTGGCTGCTTTCGCCGGGGCTACCAGGTTTTTCTCAGCCAGGGCCTTCAACATCTTTTCGTTGCTCTGGCGGCGGCTGATTTTTTGCCGGCGCCGCCGGTTGAATCTGGCCTTATCGCCGTTGATTCCGGACATGCTTATCTCCTGCCCTGTGGGCTGATTAAATGCGTCTTATGCAGGTTCCCGTTACCGGCGATCGTCGAATCGGCCACACCGCTTCGCCGTCTCTTTTGAAGCCGATGTTTTGGGGTTGAAAGAATACTTCCAGAGCTTCTCAGGTTCGACCCGTCACTCGCCTTTCCGGGAATTTCTCAATCGCGAAGGCGCAACGTGCTGGTCAAGGTGTCTTCGAGGTCAAGGTCTTCAGTATACGCTGCATCCGTAGTTATTGCTCAGGTTTTGCGGACCGAGACAGCACCGAAGGTCTGGATTCATTCCAGTCTTAGCGCCGGGATAAGAATTTTAAGAGTTATGGATCAGAAGGGCTGACACTGCTGGGACTATGACTCTTGCAGAGGAGGATGCAAAGCACAATAACCCCGCCCGCTATACCGCCGCCGATCTCGAGCCACTTTGTATTCAGACCGTTGCCGACACTGCCGGGCCGCGGTGCGGCGCCACAGGCAGTCGATACGACGCGGCTTGCCTGCTGTCCCTCATGCACGATTGAAGAAATAGGTGAGGCGGCGCCCTGTGCCTGTGGTTTTTGGAGGACGCCGCCTTCTGTGATGTTCACGTCGCCCTTTTTTGCGGCCACCTGCATGGTGCCGCTGACGTCGGCCACATCGTATTGCGTGCGCTCACTTGAAACCGGTTCCACCTTGATGCAACTCACATGCACGCTCATCGAAGTCGAGGTTCCCACCGACACGTTTCCGTGCTCCAGGCTCAGGAAAGCGCCTTGGAACTTCACGACCGATTCCGGCTGAATTACTACGGCCGAGCCCTCGGCGTCGAGGTTGGCGACGAACCCGGGCTTGGTCTCCAGTAGATCTCCGGGAAACACCACGGTCGATCCTGAAATCTCGAAACCGTTGACCCAAACCCCTCCTTCACTATGCAATACGGCTGAGCCCGCGTCCGCCGCCGTGAGCGAAAGCGGCCACAGGATCACGAGCATCCAAGTGACAAATTTGCGTAAAGCAGACACACCCATGGCTAAAGACAATTTCCACACATCTCATAAGAATCGTAGCGGCACAGTGATTGACCGTCTATTAGCTCTCTGGATGCCCGTCCCACCGGGGTAGTTGGACCGGTCCGACCCGCTTTAGCTGCGCTCCGCTGAGAAACTCCGGTATGCTTGGCGAACGTCAAACAGAACGGTCGTTTGACAGGAAACATGGAACGAACAACCGCCAACGATCCCGTAATCGAATTCCGCAACGTCCACTACGCGCTGCCCAGCGGCCAGCCGTTGCTTGCAGGGCTGAATCTGCAAGTGCAACGCGGCGAGACCCTGGTATTGCTGGGCCGCAGTGGTTCGGGGAAAACGACGACGCTGAAGCTGATCAATCGGCTGCTAACCCCCACGGGCGGAGAGGTGCGCGTAAATGGCACGCCCACTGCTGAAAGCGACGTCATTCGTTTACGTCGCAGCATCGGTTATGTCATCCAGGAAGTCGGTTTATTCCCGCATTTCACCGTGGAACGAAACGTTGGCCTCGTCCCGCGTATCGAGGGCTGGACCGCCGAGCGGATTCGTCTCCGCGTCGAAGAACTGTTGCAGCTGGTCGGGCTCGATCCGCCAATGGCTTCGCGTTATCCGCACCAGCTCTCCGGCGGTCAAAGGCAGCGCGTGGGAGTCGCCCGGGCATTAGCCGCTGACCCCGCGATTCTCTTGATGGATGAACCCTTCGGCGCGCTTGACGCCCTCACTCGCGACCAACTGCAGCGCGAGTTCCTTTCCCTGCAGCAGCGGCTGAACAAGACTGTGGTCTTCGTAACGCACGACCTGCGCGAAGCGTTGCGGCTCGGGTCACGCATCGCGCTCATGGAAGCTGGCCGCCTGGTCACGGTTCTTTCTCCGGAGGAATTCCTGCGATCGCGCGATCCGCTGGCCGAGGCTTATGTGCACGCCTTCACGGATGGACTGGATTCAGCAAATCGAGGCGCTTCATGAACCTCTTTCACTTTTTCTTGCAAAACCACGACCAGATTGTCGAACTCACGCTGGAGCATCTCTACCTGGTCGGCATCTCCACGCTGCTCGCGGTAGTGGTCGGCATACCGTTGGGCATACTAAGCGCACACTGGCCGGTGTGGAACCGCCCGGTGCTCGGCACGGCGAACATCATTCAGACGATTCCCAGCCTCGCCCTCTTTGGCTTTCTGCTGCCGGTGCCCTGGCTGGGTGATCGCGCCGATCGCCTGGCGATTCTGGCGCTGACTCTCTACGCCCTGCTGCCCGTGATTCGCAACACCTATACCGGCATCCGCGGCGTCGACCCTGCCGTGGTTGAGGCTGGCCGCGGCATGGGACTTACCGACAGCCAGCTCTTGTTCCAGGTCGAGCTGCCTTTGGCGCTGAGCGTGATTCTTTCCGGCGTGAGAGTCGCGGTGGTCGTCTCAGTGGGACTGGCTACCATTGCGGCTGCGATCGGCGCCGGTGGCCTGGGCGAGTTCATCTTTCGCGGTCTCGCCATGGTGAATAATCAGCTCATTCTCGCGGGAGCCATTCCCGCCGCGGTTCTGGCGCTGTCGGCGGATTTTGGTTTGGGATGGTTGGAAAAACGTTTGCGACCACAATGAAACCCAATCGCCATGGACATCGACGGCTACGTGGTTTGCCGGAGCAGTGTGGGATTTCACTCTGCTCGCTTCTCGCCGCACTGTGGCTGTTGTCGTCGTGTGCGGCCCCGCACTCCGATCGCATCGTGATCGGTTCCAAGAACTTTACCGAATCGCTGATCCTCGGCGAACTTCTCGCTCAACAGATCGAGGCGCATACTCACCTGAAAGTCGAGCGCCGTTTCTATCTCGCAGGAACTTATATCTGCCAGCAAGCTCTGCTGGCCGGGCGCATCGACGTCTATCCCGAATACACCGGAACCGCGTTGACTGCCATCCTTAAGCAGAAGGTTGGCGGCGATAAAGTGGAAGTCTACCAGCAGGTCAAGGGTCAATATGAAGCGCGCCTCGGACTAACGCTCGGTCCGCCGTTCGGTTTCAACAATACCTTTGCGATGGAGATTCGTGGGGAAGACGCGCGCCGCCTGAATCTCAAAACTTTGTCGCAGGCGGCCGCATACGCTCCGCACTGGCGGGCAGGGTTCGGCTATGAATTCATGGAGCGTCCCGATGGATACGCCGGGCTGACTGCCGCCTACGGCCTGCACTTTGCCGCCCCGCCCCGCATCATGGATCTCGGCTTGCTCGCCCCAGCATTAAAAAATCATCAGATTGATATCGCTGCCGGCAACGCCACCGACGGCCTGATTCCAGTCTTCGATCTATTCGTGCTCGATGATGACCGCCACTATTTCCCGCCTTACGAGGCAGTCGCAGTCGTCCGTCAACAAACCGAGCAGCAGCATCCAGAAATGGCCCAAGCAATCGCCAAATTAGGCGGCAAGATTTCCGATCAGGAGATGCAGCAATTGAACTACGCTCTCGACGGTCAGCACCGCGACGTGAAAGACGTGGCACACGAATTCCTCCGCAGTAAGGGATTGATCCAGTAAGGTGCAGTCAATTCTCCTGTTGGGGCGGCCGCCCCGTGAGCCTGGCCCCGAGCAAAGCCGAAGGGTCCAGCCGAGCGCAGCAAGCCGTTCGGGCAGCGGTTTTTCAGTTGCGACCGCCTGCCGCAAGTTGTCATCTAAGCACATTGCGAGGGGACATCCGAGAATCGTCTAGCTGTGCAGGCGTCGCCATGAAATACCGGTAGGGGCATTGCCCTATGGCGCTCGGGGCGTTCGCGAGCATAGAATGCGACCCACTGATCCGCCCGCGCCAGTCGCCCATAGGTTGTTTGTTCAGCGTACCGTTGTTCTACGTACCAAGAGATTTGGGAGGTCCGAAATGCTTGCCACGCAGAGCGACTCCACCATCCGTCACGATCTGCTCGAGCAACTCGAAGACGCCCGCCGGCGCTCCGACGGCCTGTTCGCAGTGGTCAAGCCTGATTCTCTTTATGAACGCCCAATTGCCGAGCGTCACCGCATCGTCTTCTATATCGGGCATCTGGAGGCTTTCGATTGGAATCTGCTCCACGAACGTATTCTTGGACTGAAGAGCTTTCATCCTGAATTTGACCGGCTGTTCGCCTTCGGCATCGATCCAGTCGGCGGCGGGCTTCCGACCGATCAGCCCGCCGATTGGCCTTCGATCGCCGCCGTGCAGGACTATGTCAGAAAAATCCGCGCTGCGCTGGATGACAAACTATCCGAGGCGCTTCTCGATCCTAGCCTCTCCACAAGCGACGGATTTTCCCTCACCACTCTGCTCAACGTAGCCATAGAGCACCGCCTCATGCACGCCGAAACGCTCGCCTACATGCTGCATCAGCTGCCGCTTGATCGCAAAGTTCGGCAAGAAGTGCGGCAAGAAGAATCGCTGAGCGGTATCAGTGCGCCTGTGACTCAGCGCAGCATCGAAATTCCCGCTGGCATCGTCACGCTCGGCTTGGAACGCGGCCGCGAGTCATTTGGCTGGGACAACGAGTATGAAGCCCACACCGTCAACTTCCCGCCGTTTGCCATCGATCAATACAAAGTGACAAACCGGCAATATTTGGACTTCATCGCCGCTGGCGGCTACGAAACGCGCGCGTTCTGGAGTGATGCTGATAACGCCAATGACGATAACGACGCCTGGGCGTGGAAGTCTGCTCATGGAATTTCACATCCGGCCTTCTGGAAGCGCCAAGGCCATCAGTGGCTCTATCGCACCATGTTCGACGACGTCCCTCTGCCGCTCGATTGGCCGGTCTATGTGAGTCAGGCGGAAGCGGAAGCGTATGCCAGGTGGGCAGGGAAGTCCCTACCCACCGAAGCCGAGTGGCAGCGCGCCGCATACGGCACGCCGAATGGCGAGGAACGAGCCTACCCGTGGGGGAACGAAGCCCCCGCCGACCGCTTCGGCAACTTCGATTTCGCGCGCTGGGACCCCGTGCCGGTAAACGCTTTTCCTGAAGGCCGGAGCGCTTTCGGACGTTCAAGGCATGCTGGGCAACGGTTGGGAGTGGACTTCCACCCAGTTCGCTCCGTTCCCCGGATTCGAGCCGTTCCCGTTCTATCGCGGCTACTCCGCCGACTTCTTCGACGGCAAACACTTCGTCATGAAAGGCGGATCGGCGCGCACCGCTGCCTGCATGTTGCGCCGCACGTTCCGCAACTGGTTCCAGGCGCACTACCAATTCGTTTACACCGGATTTCGTTGCGTAAGCCACTGAAATTGGATTGACGATTCGTCATCAAAGGAGTTGCCAACATGCTGGTTCAAGCTATCACTCCGAATACAAGCTATGAATTCGCAGCCGACGTGCGCGCCGGCCTCACCAAGCCGGGTCAGAAGGAATTGCTGTCGAAGTATTTGTACGACGATGTAGGCTCCGCACTGTTCGAAGTGATCAGCAATCTGCCCGAGTACGGCCTTACACGCGCCGATGAGCGCCTGCTGCGGCGGCACGGTCATGACATCGTCGAGCGCCTTCCTACCCCGGTCTCCGTGGCTGAACTCGGCAGCGGCAGCGGACGAAAGACTCGCCACATCCTCGAAGCTCTTTGCCGCCGCCAGCGCACAGCCTACTATCCCATCGAGATTTCCCCTTCCGCTCTCGCCATGTGCGAGCGCGAGCTCCGCGACATCGAGTCCATCAGCATCCTGGGATTCGAGCGTGAGTACCTTGATGGACTGCTCGAAGTAGCCGCCCACCGCTCGCCCGGCCAGCATCTCCTCGTATTGTTCCTGGGAAGCACCATCGGGAACTTCGACCGCTCCGCCGGCATTGCATTTCTGACCGAAGTCCGCCGCATTCTTCAGCCCGGGGATTCACTCCTGCTCGGCACCGATCTCGAAAAATCCAACATTCAACTGCTTCACGCCTACGACGACGAACTGGGAGTGACCGCTGCCTTCAACCTGAACCTGCTGGCCCGCATCAATCGCGAACTCGACGCCGACTTCAATCTCGCCCAGTTCGAGCACATGGCTAAACTCAATCATCAGGATCGCAGTGTCGAGATGCATCTGCGGTCCATGTGCTGCCAGACCGTGAATGTTCCCGCAGCCGAGCTCACCGTCGATCTTCGTGAGGGCGAAACCATCTGGACCGAAAGCAGCCACAAGTATTCGCCCCAGGAAGTATTTCCCATGGCCCGCACCGCCGGTTTCCGCTGCGAAGCGCAATGGATTGACGAGCAATGGCCTTTCGCGGAGAACCTGCTGGTTGCGGAATAGTTGCGTCCCAATCCTGCACTGCATGCGTGTAACACGTTGTTCATCTTGAAGTAAAACTTTGTAAATCCTGGGGTTTTGTGGGGCGCGCAATGTAAATTAGTAAGAGGCGTATGCGCGCAAACACAATCCGGTTTCTGCCGATCGCACTCTGTGCCGCAAGCACAGTGAGCATTCCTCTATTGCCTTTGTGCCAAGCCATGTCTCCGGCCATGTCCTCGGCCATGTCTGCCGACCCGCAAGGTCAGCAAGCGGCGGGCACGAGCGCTGCTACCCGGCGCATCGGGGCCATCAAAGCCATCAATGGCGCAGTGGTCACGCTGACGCCTGATTCTGGTCCCGACACCAACATCACGGTGCAGGCCACAACCCGCATCCTGCGCATCGCTCCCGGCGAAAAGGATTTGAAGAACGCCACGCCCATCCAGTTGCAGGATCTCCAGGTCGGCGACCGCATTCTGGTGGCCGGCAAGGCTTCCGACGATAACCTGTCGCTCGCGGCCTCCACCGTGGTCGTCGTGACCCATTCCGACCTCGAAGCCCGCCATCAGCAGGATCTGCAGGACTGGCAGAAGCGCGGAGTGGACGGGCTCGCCAAGGCTGTCGACCCGGCGGCCGGCACCGTCACCATCTCGGTGCGAAGCAAGGACGTCGTCATTCACACCACCAGCGCCACCGTGATTCGCCGCTACGCTCCGGACTCCGTGAAATTCGATGACGCCAAGCCGGGCACACTGCAGCAAATTCATCCCGGCGACCAGGTCCGGGCGCGCGGTGATCGCAGCGCCGATGGCGGTGAACTCGCCGCCGACGAAATTGTTTCCGGAGTCTTCCCCGGGATCGCGGGCACCGTCATCTCCGCCGATGCAAGTTCGTCGACTCTCAGCGTTCACGACCTATTGGCGAATAAAACGGTAGTTGTAAAGATCACACCAGACTCCCAGCTTCGCCATCTGACTCCGGAGATGGCGCAGATGATTGCTGCGCGCTTAAGAGGCGGGGCCGCGGGAGCGGCGCCCGGCGCCGCATCTGGTTCCGCTACGAACGGTCAAACTGCGCATCCCGGCTCCGCGCCCGGTGCGACGACTCCGGGTGGAGCGGGCGCAAACGGTCGTCCGGGCGGCGCACCGGATACTCAGCGCTTGCTCAGCCACGCGCCCGCGACCACACTAGCCGATCTTCATAAGGGCGATGCTGTGATCATTCTCTCGACCGAGGGCACTGCGGGCATAGGCACGGTCATCACTCTGGTCAGCGGCGTGGAACCGATTCTCCAGGCTGCTCCCGGCGCCAGCAGCGCCGCCATGCTTACACCATGGAGCATGAGCGCGCCCTCCGGCGACGCTGGCGGTCCATAGCGTTGGCCTCGTCGCCGCCTGACGCGGCATCAAAGATTCATATCGAAGACTCTTAGTGGAATGGAATGATGGAATGAAGTTTCGGACGTGTTTCTGCTTAGCACTTATCTTTTTGTCATTGCAGCTATGCGTGACGGCTGCCGCAGCCCAAGCGGCAGCGGCGCCGCCGCAAGCCGCCGCGACGCCGCCCGCCACCGGCACTTTGCGCGGCCAGGTAACCGATCCTTCGGGCGCGGCCATCGCCAATGCCAACGTCGTCCTGACGCCCGCGGCAATTTCCTCCTCGCCCATCACTGCGCAAGCCAACGGACAGGGCCTCTATGAATTCAAAGGACTGGCCGCAGGTCAGTATTCGCTGACCGTCGTCGCTCAGGGATTCTCCGTTTATGAAAACGACAACGTGGTCATCACCACCGATCAGCCCCTGCGCCTCAACGTGACCATGGCCATTGAAGTTGAGCAGCAGAAGATTCAAGTCTCCGATACTGCTCCGACCGTCGATGTCAATCCCGAGGGCAACGCCGGCGCCATCACCATCTCCGGCAAAGAACTGGAGGCCCTGCCCGACGATCCTGACGAACTGCTCACGGACTTGCAGGCCCTGGCAGGTCCCTCTGCTGGACCGAACGGCGGACAGCTCTACATCGATGGTTTCACCGCTGGTGAGCTTCCCCCCAAATCGTCCATCCGTGAGATCCGCATCAATCAGAATCCGTTTTCCTCGGAGTACGACAAACTCGGCTACGGCCGCATCGAGGTCTTCACCAAGCCCGGCACCGACAAACTCCACGGCCAGCTCCTCTTGGACGGAAACGATTCTTCCTTCAATACGAACGATCCCTTCATCAGTTCAGTCCCTGGTTATGACTCCATCCTGTTCAACGGGAGCGTGGGAGGGGCCATCAACAAGAAGTCTTCGTTCTTTGTGAGCGGCCAATACCGGAACATCAACAACCTATCGGCCATCAATGCCATCGACCCCACCACCTTACTCTCATTTAACGACACACTGCCCAATCCTGAGGAGCGCACCAATATCGCCCCTCGTCTCGATTACGCCATCACCAAGAACAACACGCTGACGGTTCGTTACCAGTATTACCGCGACACCGAGTCCAACAATTTGCAGAGTCAGTTCAACCTGGCCACGCAGGCATACAACACCCAATCCATCGAAGACACGGTGCAGATCAGCGATACGCAAGTCTTCGGTTCCAAAGTCGTCAACGAAACACGGTTTCAGTACTTGCGCGAAAACGACACCCAGACCGCGCTGAGCTCTAATCCCGCCGTCGAGGTTCCGGGCGCTTTCATCGGCGGCGGCAACAACCAGGGCATCAGTGCTGATCACCAGAACCACTACGAATTCCAGAATTACACTTCCATAAATCGCGGCAACCACACCATCAAGTTCGGAGCGCGCCTGCGCGACCTGCGTGACACCAACGTTTCCACGGCGGGCTTTAACGGCACCTTCACCTTTCCCACGACCGAGGACTATACCGCTGGCCTGCCCAGCCAGCTCATCATTACCCAAGGTTCGCCCTCCGCTGAGGTCGGAGCTTTCGATGCTGGACTCTACATCCAGGACGATTGGCGTGTCCGTAGCAACATCACGTTCAGTTATGGCTTGCGTTACGAGGGGCAGAACCATATTCACGATCACGTCGACCTGGCGCCGCGTCTGGGCCTCGCCTGGGGCGTGGGTGGCAGGAATTCTCCGCCCAAAGTCGTAATCCGCGGCGGAGTCGGCGTTTTCTATGACCGCTATCAGGAAGAGCAGATTCTTCAGGCCGAGCGTCTCAACGGCATCACGCAGCAACAGTTCATCATCACGAATCCCACATGCTTCCCAGGTCTGGACCAGCCTCTCACCGTTCCGGTCTCCAGTTGCGGGACTGCCAGCACTGCGTCAACCTCTATCTACCAGACCAGCCCTTCGCTCTACGCTCCCTACACCCTGCAGTCAGCGATCAGCGTGGAGCGGCAGATATCGAAAGCTGCCACGGTAGCCGTCACCTATCTGAATTCCCGCGGCTTCGACCAGTTGCTCTCGCTGAGCCTCACCCCGGCAACTCCCGGCGGACCTCGCGTCTACCAGTACGCCTCAGAGGCAAACTTCCGCCAGAACCAACTCATCGTGAATACCAATGTGCGAGCCGGCTCGAAGATTCAGCTCTTTGGCTTCTACACCTTGAACTACGCCAATAGCGATACCGGCGGCGTTTCCAGCTTTGCTTCGAATTCCAACGACATCAGCGAGGACTACGGCCGCGCCTCCTTCGATACCCGGCATCGGCTATTTTTCGGCGGGAGTTTCGCTCTGCCTTACCTCATTCGTCTGAGCCCGTTCATGATCGCCAGTTCCGGCACGCCCTTTAACATTGTTTCGCCCAATGATCTGAACGGTGACACCATCTTCAACGATCGTCCCGTGTTTCTTTCCAGCACAACTTGTCCCGGTCTTGGCACGGTAACCGGCACTACCTACTGCACTCCGCTCGGCACTTTCAACAACGCGCTGCCCACAGCTGGTCAGAACGCGGTTCCTATCAATTACGGTACCGGCCCGACGCATTTTGTATTGAATCTGCGGCTTACCAAGTCCATCGGATTCGGACCCAAACTGAAGGGTGCCGGCGGCAACCAGAACCAGGGACAAGGTGGTCCGGGCGGCGGCGGTGGTGGCGGCGGCCGCGGTGGTCCGCGGGGCCCGTTATTCGGCACCGGACCGCAGATGGGCGGCGGCGCCGGCTCCGACCGTCGTTACACGCTGACCTTCGGCGCCTCTGCCCGCAACGCATTTAATAATGTAAATCTGGCGAATCCCGCTGGCGTTCTGGGCTCGCGTTTCTTCGATACGCCGAATAGCCTTCAGGGCGGTCCGTTTTCCACCGGTGCGGCAGTTCGCCGCATCGACTTCTTCGCTACTTTTAACTTCTGATCCCTCCATTCGGTTATTCTGGAGGTACGCACATGCATGCCGTCGACCTCCACCGAGTGATTTTCGTTTGCCGTTGATCCCCACCACAAGACGCCAGTTTCTTCAACGAGCTGCCGCCGTCGGCGCACTCGCCGTGGTCGGAGACGGCATCCTTCTGGCTCCGAACTTTCCTCACATTGTGCGCCAGGAGTTTCGCCTGCAGCGCTGGCCCGAACGGCTGAATGGCTTCACTGTCGCACTGCTCAGCGATTTCCACTACGATCCTTATTTCTCGATCCATCCCCTGCGTGCCGCGATTGCCATCGTCAACGATCTTCATCCCGACCTGATCGCGCTGACGGGAGACTTCGTTACCGTGCCCTCGATCGGCGATGAGGCGAAAGGGGCGCTCGCCGCCGAGCCGTGCGCCAGCCTCCTGCGCCAGATGACCGCGCCGCATGGCCTCTGGGCTGTCATGGGAAACCACGACGACGGCACCGATCCCGAATATGTAACCCGCGCTCTCCAGGCCCAGAACATCCAGGTCCTGGCCAACCAGTCGCAACCCTTCGAGCAGGACGGCGCACGTTTCTGGCTGGCTGGAGTGAATGATGTGATCAGCGGAACCGCGGACCTGTCGAAGACCATGCATAACGTGCCCGCCAGCGAAGCTGTAATTCTGCTCGCGCATGAACCGGACTTCGCCGATGAAGCGGCAAAATTCCCCATCGACTTGCAGCTTTCAGGTCACTCTCACGGTGGCCAGATCAGACTTCCGTTCCTTCCTCCGCTTTACCTGCCGGACCTGGCGAAGAAATATATTTGGGGCAACTACCACATAGGTCCGCTCGCGCTCCATACCAGCGCCGGCCTGGGCACGATCGGAGTTCCTATGCGCCTGAACTGCCCTCCCGAAATCACCCTGCTGACCCTCCGGCCTTCGGCGAAACCTTAACTCGGCGGCGCTATTTTGGTACGCTTTTCTGTTTGTTTTCTTCTTTGCATATACGTTTACCTGTGTAACCCTGCCCCTGTACCTGTACGTAGTAGAAAGGCACTATTTCGCTTTCTTTCCTTGTAAACCCGACTCGTATCGCAGATGGGGCCGAACAAAACGCGGTGCCTGCCTTGTTCGTGCTCGAGGAGCAGATGCCAGCAGCGGTTTGCGTCCAACAATTGAAGCCGCAGCGCGTATGGGTGCGCGATGTGCCGAAGCTGGAGTCGGTAGGGAACTGAGATTGATTGTGGCGATCCCGGTCGGGGTTATAGCAAAGAGAAGATTGTCGTTGTTGTCGATCACCAGTGCATCGTAGGCGTTTGCTATTTGTATCGGCAATGCGATTCTATATGCAAGCAATCCGGTCACTGCGTTTAACTCATCAATTCCGTTAGTGAGTGGCTGAAAAATCAAACTGCCGTCAGTGTTTAGCTTCTGTCCGTAAACCGCTACAGGGAGCCAGGTGTCCCGATCAACATAAGCGATGTCTGAGTCCATATTTAGGTTGGCATCGGTCAACACATTGTCCGTTACGAGCGTCGAACCATCCTGTGAAAGAGCCATGTCGAGGTTGTAACCGTTACCGTAATCGTCGCCAACGGTTTCGGCTTGATATCCTACTGCGTATGCGTTGGTAGCTGTGTTGAAAATGAAGGGACCACTGCCGTAAACGTATTGCCCGGTTGGACTAATTAAAAGACGGTCGTAGGAGGAAGAGGAAGACCCTCCTCCGAATTCGAAGTCAGTTATTGCGCTTGTATTTGTGTTCAACATATGAAAAATAGACTGGCTGTCGCCGCCGTAAGTTTTGTAGTAAACGACGCCAGAGTTGTTGACGGTCAACGCGTACGGTTCATAACCCGGTGCGAGGGTTGACTGCACGCTGAAAGACTTGACCGCGCTTGGAGCGGATGGGTTCAACACGTAGATACTGGCGTTTCCTGAATCGGAAACGGCCAGCGTATTGCTGTCTTGTGAAAGAGCTACGCCCGTCAGACGTGAACTGGCATTGGTGTAAGAGATTGTGATAGGAGAAAGCCAATTGTCCCCAGAAGTTGAAAAAACGTCGATCTGCGACTGATCGGTGAAATAGATAACACTTCGGGTTGGGTCGTACACGCCCTGCATCAGCGTTGCGCTGGGCAGCGAATACTGTTGCACCGATGGAACGTAGGTCAGCGGAATCGCAGACGTTGCTGTACCGGCGGCAGTAGAGACAGTCACTGTAGCAGTGGTCCCGGCTGTACCCGGAGGGATGGTGAATAGGACCGCCTCGATTGGAAAAGGGTAAATCGGGACAATGTAAGCGAACGAGGTAATGACTTGTGTTACCTGAGCAGGCTGTCCGCCAACACTGACCGTCGCACCAGACGGCTGCTGGCCAAGTCCATAGCCGAAGATAACACCTTGTCCCCCTCCATCTGCGCTCGCGGCGTTGGTCGAGAGTTCAACTATCGTGGGACCGTAGCTGAAGTTCTCAGGATTAAGTTGAATGCTGCCGCCTGGCAAGACCACGGTAAAGTCAGCCGCTCCGCCCGCAGATGCGGGCGGCGTCAACGCCGTTGCCGTTTTATTGGACAAGACTATGTTGTTGGCTGCAGCGTTGCCAATGTAGATGGTCCCGGAATCGATGTTTTCAGGGGATGTCGCATTTTGTTCAGACACTTCGGCTTGTACGGATGTTCCGCCGTCGACTGAGCCTGTTCCGGGCGAGAGAAAACCTATATTGAAGACAGTTTGTGCCAACCCTGGTTCAAGTTGAGTTGTATCGAGGAATGCTACGCCGTGTCCTATCGGTCCGACGACCAAACCGGTTTCATCGCTGACCAAAGGAACGATGTAGGCTTGAAGATCGGATACGTCAAAGTTCGGAATCCATCCAGTTTGGGAGAAGCTGTTGGTATCGTAGACAGTAACATCGCCAAGCTCGTCCGTTGAGAATAGAGTTGAGCCATCGTAGCTGAGAAGTGCGTTGGTAGAGCCACCGAATCCAGAACTGGTAAACGTGCCAAGTTGCGCAAGAGTTTGGGCGTTGAAGACCTCAAACTGACCGTCTTCCTCCATAAAGAGGCGCGATCCGTCGGGGGTAGGCAGAATCTGAGTGACGATTCCAAGAGAGGCTCGGCCGCTTACGGTAACGCCGGTGCTCGGATCGTAAAGACCCAGGTCGTCGTCGCTGTCAGCGCTACCTACCACAACTTTCGTCCGGTCTGCCGTTAACGTGATCGCGCCTATGTTGACGAAGGCCGCCTGCCCAAACACGTCGGCATTGATTACCTGCAGATTATTGGTTGTGGGGTCCCAGATCGCAAACGTCTGGGAGCCATCCACATTGAGCAGTGCTGCCCCGCCGAATAACACCAATTTACCACTGGCCAGAATGAAGAGCTGCGAAGGCATGTAGCCCTGTGAGCCCAGGCTTGCCGACGGAAATCGCTGAACGACCGACATACCCAAAGGGTCGATGAGATAAACATCGCCGAATGCCGTGGCTGCGTACATGGTGCTGCCGTCCGGCGTAATATCGATGCCCCATACGTAGGGAACAATAATGGACCCGACCTGAGACTCTGTTGCGCCGTCAAAAACGTCGATGCGATTCAATGTTGGGTTGCTGACGAAAAAATACCCGTTGGCGCTATCGTAAGCGGTGAAATGGGGAGGGAAAAACTCAAGCAGATTCGGATCGTACTGAAGGTCCGTTCTCAAATAGCGAGTGCGAAAGGGAGGATGAGAGCCAGTCATCGGCAGATCAACGTCGATCTGCAATTGCGCGGAATGTGTAAGAGCTCCAGATGCGCCAGTGAACGATGCACTCAGAGTGCCCGGCGAAACGCTTGACGATGCAGATATCGTGAGCTGCTGCGGAGTGCCCACCGACAAAGAGAAACTTGGAGGAGATACGCTCACACCAGACGGCGGAGTGGTTGTGATCTGCGCACTGCCCGAAAACCCATTTTCGCCGTTTATAGAAATGATTGCTGATTGCGTGCCTCCGGGCGCAATCACGACTGTCGCGGGTTGTGTAGATAAGGAGAAATCGGGCTGAGGCCCAGTCGGTCCGGTTCGTGTTGAGCCGGATGAACCGCCACAGGCAGACAGCACACAGCAGGCACCAAGTACGCAAATGCAGGTTACCGCAGCTCGCACGCTCGCCCTCTCCAGCACGGTCCTAACAACTTCCAAGAGCACTTCCTACATTTATGGGCGCAGATGTTACTACGCCCCCAACCTAGGTTGCGAATTTGTTTGGTACCACTATCGATTTTTCTACTGACACTCACAGCAGACCGGACTCCTAGGACGAGGGTGTGCCGGCTTGGGCAACACATTCCCTATGAAGTATGCAATCGCCTTCACACGAACGCGTCGAACCTCCCGGAACGGATTGATAGCAATATAGTTAGACCTCTCTCGATCTGGCAGCAGACGTGCCGATGAGATACGAGAAGTACTTCTGTTCGGGGAAGGTTTCACGTATGCATCGCATCTGGCCATTCTTTTTTTTTCTCGTAGTTGCCGCTTCCAGCGCGGCTTTGGTGCAGGTTCCACCTTCGCGTCTGAGTCAGACTGCCTTAAGCGAGCGCGAACATCAGGTTTCGAGACTCCCGCCCGCGCTACCGAGTTCAGCAACGTTCCGCATTCGAGCGCGCGCTCGCGCTGCGAAGATACCCAGCCGCCCGAAGCGTTGACCACGCCCGATCCGCTGCTGGTTCCAATCGAAGCGGGACTCAAAGTCAAAGTAAGCTTCATCATCGGTGCCGATGGCCGTGTGCATAGTCCTCTGATTCTGCAGAGCGGCGGCCCCGCGGGCGACCGCAACGTGCTGCGAACTGTCCGCGCCTGGCGGTATCGTCCCGCAACCTGCAACGGCGTGCCCACGGAGGCGGAAGGGAAAATCGAATTTTCCCGCCGTTGAGATTCCCCCGCTTGAGCTGATCCCCTTGAGCTAAAATGACCCCAAGCACGGCGGTCTGAATCGTGGACAGAGATAAGAAACTAGCCCGGCCAACCAGTTCCGCGCCCGCGCAGGATTCCGAAGATGCGATGCCCAGTATCGGCCCGCACAATCCCGCTCTGGGCGAGATTTACCAGCGTCTCTATCCGGAAATGCGGCGACCAAAACCCAATCAGGAAGCCATTGCCGCGGCTCTGCAAGCCATGCAGCGCCTCACCATGGAATCCGATTCCGAAGCCGTCGCCGTGGGCGCCACGCTCGACTCTACTTCGAGTTCTCTCAACGCCTGCCATGGATGCGGACATCGCAATCGCGCGGGCACCAAGTTCTGCGGCATGTGCGGCCTTCCCTTGGGAACCGCGGCATCGCGGTCGCCAGATCCCACATCTTCCGTTCACGCCTTACCCGCTTTCGACCACGAGGACCTGCCGCAGTCTCCACGACCCGCGCGGGATGCTGGTGATGAAGTTCATCCGCAGCCCGGGACTCCCGCGGGCACGCATCACTACCATCACCACTATCATCATCACTATTTTCAGGGCAGCGCTGGCGCCGAAAGTGTTCCGCGTTCCAACGCCTCCGAGAGCGCGCGAGAAGCCGACCGGATCAGAGTTGCCGCTGCCGCCAAAGGCGAACCCATGAGCCGCAGTGAGGCTGCGGTCCGCCGGCTCACGCAGGAATGGGTTTTAGCCTGCAATACGCGGCAACTCGAAGAGCTGATGGAACTCTACGCACCGGACGCGCTGGTTCTGCGTTCGAATCTTCCAGCGATCCGCGGCGCCGTGGCGGTGCGCGAGTTCTTCTTCGCCTCGCTCGAAGCCGGTCTGGGAGAAGTGGCCCTCGATCCCATGCGGGTCGAGGTTCTGGGCGATCTGGCCCACGAAGTGGGACGCTACAGTGCGCTGGTTCCGGGAACGGTCGGCAAGCGCCGCGAAGAACGCGGCAAGTATCTCTGGGTCTTCGCCAAGCAGGCGAGCGGAGACTGGAAGCTGGTCTCGGAATGCTGGTCGAGCGACCTCACGCTTTCCGGCGCGGAGTCTGATATTCCGAAAGCTGTGGTTCCGTCCGCGAAGCCGCAGCCGCGGAAGAGCTAGTAGTCAGTGATCAGTGGCCAGGGGTCAGTAAAGTCAAACCTGGCCACTTATCGCTGATCACTAATCACTAATCACTGGCCACTGACCACTGCTTCCACTCCCAACTTCTGCAATTCGCCGCGCAACTGTTCCGACGTATGCATCTGAATCGTGTGCATACCAAGCTTCGCGGGGCATTCCAGGTTCGCCGCGCGGTCGTCGATGAAGCAGCACTCTTCCGGATTGAACTGAGTGATCTCAATCGCCAGGCGATAGATGGCGCTCTCCGGCTTGCGCAATCCGACGAAGCAGGAGCTGACGAACAGCCGGAAGATTTCGCGCAAGCCGAACTTCTCGATGCGATGCAGGTTCAACTCGCGGGATTCGTTGTTAATCGTGCCCATGAAATATTTGCCGGAACCGGCGAGAGCGCGCGCAAAGGCGAGAACTTCAGGCATGGGCTGCGAGAGGGAGAACATGTAATCGCGAAACTCCTTTCGGGTGAAGGGACGATCGCGATAAAACACGGTCCGATCCAGGTATTCGTCGAGCGTGATCTGGCCGCGCTCAAACGACGAGACTTCCATCTCGTGCCGCGGGGCAAACTCTTTTTCGTCGAGATGGAAGCGTTCGAGAGCCGCTGCGCGTTCGGTGTGGTCCCAGGCGTTCGTGAGCAGCACTCCTCCAACATCCCAGAAGATGGCATGAATTTCCGACACGGATGAAATCTCCTCCCGTTCAAAGAGTGTAGATCAATTTCCGTGCTGGGCTAAGAAGCAGATTCCTCGCTCGCTCTCTCCGCGCGTTGCGCGGCTGCGAGCGGCTCGGAATGACAAAGGCAAGGGCGACGGTCATTCGCCTGTTGGCCGTTGGGCCAGGCTGAATCTGAATTGCTTGAATGTTCCAGTCGGAACATAGTGCGTAATGTTCCAACTGGAACATTCGAAGGGGATCATTTTGAATTACTCTGAGCAATTGTCATGGCTAATGGCTTAAGCTGCTGTGGGTTGCGCGGGTGCCGAAATGTCGGCACGATAGCTCCAGGCTTAGAAAGAGGGTCTCGAGCGTTTCGGCGTGGGGTGGCGAGAAATTGTAGGCGGGCTAAGGCTTGGTTTTTTAATGACTTAGCCGTAATGACGGTGAAACAAAGGGGTTAGCGGGCAGGACTTGGCTTAGCGTTTGTAGATGGTGGTATCGGGATGGTAGTTGCGCCAGTCAAACCAGTAGTCTTTCAGCGCCGGGATGCGATCGAGACATTTTCCCTGTGCTGGGCCGGAGGTGGCGCAGCCTTGAAAGTTCCACTGGCTCGCGGTGGTGGCGTCGACCAGCGTCCAAGCTTTCTTCCCGGCTGAGGTGTCGGCTGTGTCATCGCCTTGGAGAAAGAATTCTGCGTCGTGGCCGTCGATGCGGCTGACGAAGACTCGGAAGGATTTGCCGTCCGGGCCGAGCACCAGGGACAGCGGAGTGCCGTTGACGTGATCCACGACCGGAGACTGTTTGGCGAAAGTTTCCCAGGGATAGGCGCGGGCGACGCCGTTGATGGTGAGTCCGACGACTACATCGCGCGATTTGAGTTCGGTGCCGGGGAAGCTGATGACCACGGGCAGCTTGGCTACTTCCGGTTCCCAGTTGGGCTCGTACTCTTTCGTGTATTTGGCCACGGGCGCCAGCACCTGGCCGTTGGGAAATTCGGTTCTCCATTCGCCGAAAGTGAGTTCGTCGCTGAGGACGAGTTCGAGCGTTGCGCCCTGGAGCGGGCCGTAGATGGCCTTGCCGGTGATCTGCTGCCACCAGGTTCCGGTTTCTTTATCGCGCATCAGGAAGTTCTGGTTGTTGATGCCGGCCAGATAAAAGTGCAGCACTCTTCCGTTCACCGTTCGCGTCCACACCAGACCGGTGTGACAGAGCGTTCAATAGGTGGCGACGATGGGGACGCCTCCGACGATGTCGTTGAGGACGTGATGGTACGCCATCTGGCTGATGGGATAGGCACGCGCGTCGCTGGCGAAGCGGACGGCCATAATCATTTCCTTGGCGTCGAGCTTGCTTTCGGATTGCACCAGGAATTCCGGGCCGGCGATGGGGTGGAACATCCACTCGAAATAGTTTTGACGCGCCATCACTGCGGAGAAGGTGACAGGAAGAAGAGTGAGCACGAGCAGGGCCCGGCGCCAGGGGCCGAGGTTTTCCACAGCGCGAAGGCGAGAACGAAACAGGCGACGCCTGCGATCAGCGTGACCAGAGGAGCGTACTGGCGCAGAGCCATGGCAACGAAGAGTGCGCGCGGCGCCTGGTAACGGAAGGGACGAATGATGAAGGCTGGAACGAAGAACAGGCCGATGGTGGCCAAGGCGCAGAGGAAGAACAGAATCCAGATCCAGCGAGAGGTGCGGCGATTGCTTTGATCAGCAAGCTGGCCGCGGAACTCGTGCTCGGATAGTGAAGATGTGTTCATCGATTGATCGAGTTGGGACTGGAACAATTTTAATCTCCGGATGATACGAGAAGGAGTGCGGGCAGCGGAATAGTACAAAAAAAGCAACCCGGTCCGTGGAACTGGACCGGGTGCTGGTTGACGGTTTGTGAATTATTGTGGAGTGAAGTTTTGGTGATAGCTGAGACTGACCACGTCCTGGAACATGGGAGTTCCGGGAGGCAGCTGAGTCGGGTTCAAGAACTGCGTGTCGAAGAAATAGTTTCGTGTTGGAGCGCCGTACACGGTGTTACAGCACTTGAACACGCCCGTGAGGTACTGGGAGTAATACATGCTGATCAGCGAGCCCGCATAGTTCACGGTTCCGCCGCCTCCGTTGAGGCCGTCGCTTCGGTCCTCGATATAGCGCAGGAAGTTGTGCATGCCGCCGTCGGTGCCGAAATCCTTCAAGCCAGCGGTCGAGGCCCAGGCCGGCTCAAAAAACGGGATGCTCTTACCCGCGGCAATCGCCATCCGGTAATAACTGTTGTTTCCCGGCCGGTTGGTCGCGACTCCTGGCTGGAGGAAGCTTTCGACATCGGTCCAGCCAGTTTTCGTAGTCGGCGTGTTAGCCGTCGACGGAGGGTTGGAGAGTAAAGTGACCGAATCAGCGATGATCGAGGCTGCCGAATGTGGGGCCGTAGTGGTGGCTCCGGCGGGCCACATAGGATCGGCTGCGCCGGTGTTGTAATCTCCCCACACATAGACCGGTTCTTCCGAGGCAACGGTGAAGCCGTTTCCGCTGGTCGCCCCGCCCGTGGGCTGGGGCAAGTAACTGACACCGGCAGCGCTCATGCCGCCATCGACGAGGCGGAGTCCGTGACGCGGGCCGTAAACCACATTGTTCTGCGGGTTTCCGGCGTACGCGGTCGCGCCTGCCGTTCCAGTGGCGGTCGGATACGTCTCGATCGCCCCGCCCGCGGTCAAGGTGTAAGAGTTGCAGTTCACCTGGTTCGCGCTCACAGTCGCAGCATTGGCGGGAATGGGGAAATAGGGTGTGCTGTCGTAGGCGCCCAGCAATCCGAATCCCGCAGCCAGATTCTTTTCGCCGTAGTTGTCGAAGTAGCCGTCTTCGTCAACGTCTTCCGGCGAGTAAGCAGTAGTAGGTTGCTGGTTCCAGCTTGCCATCCGTTACGCCGGTGGAGGAAGAGCCATTGATGGTGTCTTCCAGCCCGGATGCCCCTGTGATGCTGTTGTAAACGGTCGTGCCGGTAGGATTGGGATCAGGCAACATGCCACGGCGATCCGAGAAATACAGGATGTAGCCGTTAAAATTGGTGTTGTTCACCAATTTGCCGCTGCCGCCGGCATATGGCGCAGCGCCTTGCAGCCAGAGCCACAAGTTGCCCGCATCCAGCTCGACGACGTTCATGACTCCGATTGGGCTGCACGGAGTGTAGACCGTTGTGCCCTTGGTGGCAGTCGTGTTGGTGGGCCGCGTGTTAACGTCGCGGGGCTCGCCTTCGCGCGAGTCGTAGAAGTTGAGTGGAATCCAGTTGCCGGCAGTTCCACCGGTGTCGCCAGCGTCTGCTTCGACGGCACTGGCGGTTGCGACACCCTGGTTGAGCTGCTGCAGAATCAAGATCGCCGGGCTGATGGGGTTGTAACACTGGCCGGCTGGAAAAGCGGGGTACAAGGTGCAAGCCGGGTTCGCGCCGCCCACAATGTAAGGAGCGGTGGGGGGCGTGTTATAACCGCGGCCGAAGCCGTATCCCAGCCATTGAGTGGTGATTCCAACCCAGGGCACTGTACCGCAGGCATTGCGCTGGTTTCCGGACAGTACTCGACGCGCAGCCATACGTGGGCGGCGTTCGGTGCGGCGCCGCCAGCGCTGGTTGGGCTGCTGGTGATCTGGCTGAGAAGCGGCCAATTACGTCCAGCCATAGGCCGTGGTCGGCGCAGCGGGGTTGGTGGGCGCAACCCATCCGTTCGTCCCGGCTGTGGCCACGCCGTAGTACATGTAATCCGCCGGCACGCCGGTGTAACCGCTGAGCACGACCGCCGCGGTCGTAGCGCTGGCACCGACCGTTGTGACGCCGAGCTGTATGTCCTGTCCATCGCCGAGCGCGCCGCGTTCGGGGTGAAGATCCGCTTGAGTATCGGCCAGCAGGATGCGGATCGAAGCCTCATTATAGAGACGGGAACCGCTCAAAAGTGGAGTATCACTGGCCTGCGGTCGGCGAATGATGTCGATGGCGCCCACCTTGCCCGATGAGACGAAAGGCAACTGCAGCTTAGTCGCACCAGTCAGTCCGTTGGTGATGAAGCTGTTGAAGGTGGTGGTAGAAATCCCCTTCCAGCCCGCGTTGGCTGCGCCTCCGCAGTCAGCAGTACAGGTAGCGGGGGCCGGAGGAGCTGGGAATCCGCCGGTCCAACTGCCGGCGGCAAGCGCAATGCAATTCGCGGCTGGTCCGGTGCCCGGAGCACCTGGACAACCACCTGCGGCATTGGGCACGTACACGGTTCCGCCGTAGTCGGTGGAGGTCGGCCATCCATTCTCAAGCTGGGTGGTGATGACCTGGCCCACGGCCGCGATCTTATCGGTAAAGGTCAGGTTGTCGCCCGAGGCGAGGAAGAGATTTCCGTTGGTGTGAACCCGGCCGCCGAAATTGAAATTTGGGCCGGCAAAGTAATCGCAGTCGCCATCGCAGAAGACTCCGAACTCGAAGGCGGGGAGCAGAGCCACTTCCACGGTGCGCGACAAGTTGACCGATGCGCCCGTGATATTGGTAAGAGCCGCGTTGTTGGTGGCCTCACCGGCGGTGGACGCACGGGTCGCAGTTACGGTCAAGGTATAGGGAATGAGAGTTGCCACCATGCCCTGGTCGGAACCGGAACCCACGATATCCCAGTTGCCGGTCGGGTTGCTGGTAGCACTAACAGAGACCCCGTTTTGACAGACTTGGTTTGTCGGCCAGCTAATGCCCTCGACGTAATTCATGCTGGTGATGTTCGAACCGTTAACCTGGGTGGGGAAATCGGCAGCTGCGGTGAGTGCCGCAAATGGCCAGGTAATTTGGGGTCTGCGACTGTCTGGTACAGCTGGGAGAGTTGGGCAGTCAAGTTTTCGATGCCAGACTCCGCGCCGTAGAAGGCGAGACTGCCTTCCAGGTCGTTGCCGCCCATGCGTTCTTCATTGCTGACCATGTACAAAAGTCCCACGGCGATACCCGACAGCAGAACGGTCAACAATAGCGCCGCGATGAGCGTGAAGCCTCGCGAATCTCGTTTACTCTTCCCCATATATCTCTCTCCCTCCAAGCGCAACAGCCAGAACCTCAGACCGCCGTTTATTGGCAAGCGGTAGTTTGGTCACTATAAGAATTGCAAAAACTCATATTTCGAGTGCTGACGGAACTCGCCAGATACATGCTCTGGGATTTCTTTCCGGCCTGAGTAATGCTCTCTCCCATCACCCAAATATTGACCTTCTGAATCAGGGCAGGCGAAAGCCCGGCGCCGATCGGATTGGACTGATTCGCGCTGATGGTGCCGAGCGAGTTATTGATCACGTCGTAGCTGAACTGCAGGTTGATGATGCCATCGGCTACGGGGACGGCAGTGAGTCCGTTGACCTGACGCATCAGCCGCGGAGTTTGCAGGGTTCCACCCGCGGGAGGAACCTGCAGGAAATAAGTGACGGCGTAGAGACGGCAGACCGTGATGCAGGTGATGCCCGGAGGACAGCCGGCGGCGGCATAAGCGGTAGCAACCGAGGCGAGACTGTTGGCGCCGGTCTGGTTGAAATTGAGTGCGTCGCTGGAGGCGAAATTGATCGTAGTGTTGTTGGGGATGCCGGTAATTTCGCCGACCGCCGCGGCCGTCTGCACGTAGCTCGTACCCTGATTGCCGTTTGCCATTGCCCGGGGTGTTAACCGTGAATAGCAACAGGTCACCTACGTTGAGGCCGCCAGGGGCAAGGATGTTCGTGGGGTCGCCCGCAGTGATAGTCGTCGCCGGGCCCACCGTGACCTGGGTTGCGCTGGGAAAACTAAATGCGAAGTTGACCAGGGGAAAATTGTAGTCGCAGTAGATCGAGGTAATGCTGTCGTTCACCGCGGCAGGGGCGGCGGTGATGACCGCGGCGCTCTGCACTCCGTTACCCGCAGCCCGGCAAGATGCCGTACATATAGTTTGCAACCCCGCTGCCGCTGAGCGGGTAAGCGTCGCCCGTGACGTAACAGGTGCCAGCCTGATTGCAGGCGACCTTGCTGGCGCCGTCGGCGGTGGCCAACTGCAAACCACCGGAAGGCAGGCCAGCGCCGGCCATGCTGATGTCCTTGGTCATCAACTCGATGCCGGCCCGCATATTCTCCTGAGTGTCGGCGCGCTGGGTCACCGTAAGGGTGGCGTTCATGCCCATGTTGAAAAGCTGGGTCATCGCCATAATGGCGATTAGGCCGATGGAGGAAGCGACGAGCATTTCCAAGAGGCTGAAGCCGCGTTGCGATTTTGAGATAGGCATCTTCATGGTTTTATTCCGGCCTCAGTGGTAGCTGGAGATCAGCCCATCCACGGAGTAGGAGCGGGCCGGCCAGCCTGGTTTGGTGTAGGCAACGGTAATGGTGACGGCGATGAGATTGGTGTTGGCGAGCCCCACTGGGCAGCGTCACCGGACTGAAGGTGATGCTGCGGGTGAAGTTGCTGAGGCTCTGGGTGACATCGTCGGCGGTGCCGAGAACGCCATCGGGGCCGGGAAGAACCAGGCATTCGACTCCGCCCGGGCACGCGGCGCCGGTGTCGGGAGCGGTGCAGGCAACGTCATCGCCCGTGCCCACCAGACCATCGGGTCCGGCGCACTTCAGAGGAAGAGCCCCGGGCAGGAAGATGCCGCCGGCCGCAGTATTGTTGATGGCTGAAAAAGGCAACTGCTGGCTGTTGCGGGCAGTGTAGATGCTTTCCATGGCATCGAGCGCCTTGTGGCGGGCGATGAGATCTTCCTGCGCTGATTCGGTGGCGGCGATGGCGGTGCCGAAGGTGGCGATCAGCGCGAGCATGCTGATACTCATGATCGCGATCGCAATCATGACTTCGATCAGCGTAAAACCGCGCTGGGTTCGGAGCTTCCTGATGGATTTCTTAGTTTCGATCATTGTTGCACCCATTCCTTCACGCCACCTACCAGACCAATCGTCCATCCGCGGATTCTGCCGGTTGCGCCCCACACCGTCACGGCTCGCGAATTGTAGACAGTGTCACCAACCCGCGTCAGATAGACGATGCCAGAGACGTAGGAACCGCTACTTCCCACAACGCCTGCCTGCGCGGAGCCGTCGGGCATGAAGACCACGCATTGACAGGCCAGGGGGACGCCGGGCGTTAATGTGGATTCGAAATCGATGGCCGTGCCTCCAGTGACCAGAGGAGGAGGTGAGTCCGGCGCATTGGCGGGGGGGCTTGCTGGCAAGGCAAAAGTGACATCCTTTGGAATGGTGTAGGTGTTGACTTGCTGAATCGGAGGCGCGGCCACCGCGGGAGGCACAGTCGGCGGCTGATACTGCACCTGAATGGTGCCGGCAGGAAAGCCGGCCGGATTGAAATTGACCTGGTACTGGTGACCCTGAGTGATAGCCAGGTTGCGAGTGTTGCGCAGGGCCATCAAAGTGGTCTCATACGCCGAGTTCATGTGGCTACTATTCATTGAGGGCGTCAGGTAGATGAACGTGACCCCTGCCATCACCAGGCCGAGGCTGACGGTGATCATCAGTTCGAGGAGCGAGAACCCGTTATTTTTGCGCGATGGCATAAGTTCCTTACCAGTCGTGAACCTCGTATCGTCTGTTGACCGCAATCAATCCAACCTCGTCCTCAAGATTTCTGAGCCCAGATTTCCAAGAGCAGGATTTCCAAGAGCCCAACCGGACAGAGATAACCTGCGACCGTCGGGGAGCAGGCCAACCGGCACTGCCTACGGTGGGGCAGTCTTCATCCTAGGAAGGTGGGGTGATGGCGTCAAAGCACCACGGTGCAACGCAGGACTATTGGTCTTTTGTAATCGAGGTGGTGACCGAGGTCACCGGGTTGAGGGCAGTGGAGTTAGGTGACCGCCCCTGGGAAACGGGGGCAGTGGGGATGACCGCGGTAACTTGTCGGAAGAACTGGGGTGATCCTACGATGCATGTAGGTATGACTCTCTCATCGCTCTTAGTCTGCGCGGATAAAGCATCAGTGGAAGTGCTGCGGCACGTGCTGGAAGAACTCGGCATTCAGGTGGAGTTGTGCACGGACAACGTGCGCGCGGCGGTGAGGCTGGCGCAGGAACGCTATGACCTGATCATTCTTGACTGCGAAACGCAGGCAGGCGTGTTGGCGTTGTTGCACGAGAGCCGGTCTTCGCGGCTGAACGATTCGACCCTGACGGTGGTGGTAGTGGCGGGGCAGGAGAGCATTCGCGAAATGTTTTCCCTGGGAGTCAACTTCGTTCTCTACAAGCCGGTATCGCACGAGCGGGCGTTGAGCACGCTGCGGGCGGCGCAAACCGTACTGCACCGCGACAAACGCCGCAAGACGCGCGCGGCCGTGCATACCCATGCCACCATCGACTACGCCGGAGAAGAGCGAGCCAAAGCTACGCTGGTGAACCTGGCAGAAGATGGCATGGGAGTGAACTTCGGCAAGAAGCTGCCGCCGACCTGCAAAGTTTATTTTCAGTTTCAGCTGCCGGGCCAGATGAAGAATGTGCGGCTCTCGGGCCAGGTGGTGTGGCAGGATTGGAACGGGCGCGCGGGAATCCAGTTTGTGGACGTGCCGCAAGCATCGCGGCGGGTGCTGGAAGAGTGGTTGAAGGTGAACGCGGCCGAAGCGCCGAAGCGGGAAGAGGTTGTGGAGGCAGAGGCGGTTGAGCCTTCCATCCGGCCGAATGAAGATTCAGTGGCGACGGAGCAGCAGGTTGAGCGGCAGGAAACGAACGGTCGCGACGGCGAAGCCGGAGCCCGGTTGCGCGGCGAGCCGGATAACCGCCGCGGGCAGACTCGATATTCATGTCGCCTGGGAGCGGAAGTTTACCAGAGGGGAAGCTCAGTGCGGAACTATTGCCATCTGAGCGATCTGAGCCCGGGTGGATGCTACCTCGAAATGCCGTTGGCCTTTCCAGCGGGCACGCCGGTGGAGATCACGGTGCGCACCCAGGATATGAAATTGCGCCTGAGTGGTGTAGTAAAAGCCTCGCATCCCGGCTATGGGATGGGCGTTTCGTTCAAGTTGACCACCAGAGACGAACGCCACGGAGTGCAGCAGTTGATCGACTTCGCGGCGACTCTGACCGAGAAGTCCTAAGAGCAGTTCTCAGTTCTCAGTTCTCAGTTCTTCTCCCTTCGTCGCAGATTTTTCGGCCTCACTTTGTTTTGGCGTTATAGCTTTTTTGGATGAAAGCTGCGACGTTGTCGTGGATCGCTTTCAGCGAAGCCTCGTGGGCATAGACCATGTGGCCGGATTCGTAGAACTTGAATTCGATATTTTTTTGCAAGTCGAGCGGGATCGGCAAGTGTTGCATTTCATAGACGCCCTCATAGAACGGGGTTGCCAGATCAAAATATCCGGCGTTCAAAAAGACTTTGAGGGTCGGGTTATATTTCATCGCGATGGCGAGGTCGAGCATCACGTTAGTTGCTCCGGGAAACGCAAAGGGAACTCCGGGAGCCTGGTGCGCAAAACTCCACCATTTGAAGACTTCAATTTCCGGCTTGTATTCGCGGTTCTCGCCGAACTTGAGTTCCTTGCGCACGTAGTCGTTGAATGCAGAAACGTAGGCTGAAGAGATCGCCGCCGACTGCGGATCGTAATCCGCTTCTTTGCTGAGTGGATCAAACGGCGGACCAGAAAAGCGCGTGTCGAGGCGGCCAGTGGTCAGGTTGCTGTCGTCCTGCAGATTCTTCTCGAACTCTCCGCCGTTGATGCGCAAGTCCGCTTTCTCAATGTAGGCAACCGGCAGGCCAGTGTATTCATGAAGCTTGGCGGCGATGGCGTGCCGCTGGTCCGCAGGCAGGGAAGAGCCGGCTCCAAGAGCGAGAGCGTACTCGTTCATGGCGAAGTGTTCGACCTCGGTTAGCAGCGATTGAAGGTCGGGGTGCTGATCCGGCAGTTTGTGGTGATACCACGCAGAGGCGGCGTAGGTGGGGAGATTGAGTTGATACGCTAGATCGACGCCGGGATTTATTTCAGGGGCGTCTGAATCGAGCGAGAAATTCAAGATCTGAGATAAAAGGATGACACCGTTGAGGTCGAAATCGCGATCGGTCTCGAGGAAATTAGCGAGAACCGCGGATCGCGTGGTGCCGTAGCTTTCGCCGAATAAATACTTCGGCGAATTCCAGCGTCCATATTTTGCCAGGAACTGAGAGATGAAATCGGCGAAGGCCTGCGCATCCTGATCGACACCGTAGAAGGCTTTCTCGCGGTCCTTCCCGCTGAGGCGGCTGAAGCCGGTTCCGGGAGCATCCACAAATACCAGATCGCTGACGTCGAGAAGGCTGTATTCGTTGTTGACGACCGAATAGGGCGCGGCCGGCGTGTGGGTATCGTCGGCGGTGATGACGCGCTTTGGTCCGAACGCTCCCATGTGAAGCCACACGGTCGAAGAACCCGGACCACCGTTATAGAGAAATGTGACTGGACGAGGCGCGCCCTTGGTGTCGGTCTTGAAGTAGGCGACGTAGAACATGCTCGCTTCGGGGCCCTTGTTCTTGGGATCGGGGTCGGCGTTCTGCGGGACGTCGTCCCAGCCCTTGGGATGCACGATCAGCGTGCCGGCATATGCGTCGTAGTTAATGACTGTTTCCACCGATCGTGACCGAGCCCTTGCTCGCCTGTTGCTCCGGTTTGAACTCTTCGGGCTTCGCTGCGTCGGTCTTCGTGGCTTCGACCTTGACAGTAGACGTTTCCTCTTTTGCCTGCGCGTGAATCAGAGTAAGAGGTAGAGCGAGCGTGGCGATGGTGAGCAGGGCGATCTTTGATAGGGCGATCTTTGACACGGGCATTCGCATCGAGCGTTTCTCTCCGTTCGTGGAAATAGACTGGGATTTTCTTTTCTTCGTTAGCGAAGGACAATTTATCACGTTTCAAGAAAGGGTACATCGCACTTCAACGATCATGAGTAGTAGTGACCAGGCCGAGAAAGTCAACAGCAGATTCCGCAGCGGGCCTTTGGACCGGCTCGGAATAACAAGGATTGTTTAGGGTTACTTGGCGGTGGTGGCTTCTTCGGCTACGGCTTTGCGGAAATAATCCAGCGACATTCGCAGTCCGCCTTCTAACTGAATCTTTGGTTCCCAGCCGAGCAACCGCCTGGCCTTGGTGATGTCGGGACGGCGCTGCTTGGGGTCGTCTGTGCGGCAGTGGTTCGTAGGTGATCTTGCTTTTCGATCCCGTCACTTTGATGACATGCTGCGCGCACTCGAGGATGGTGAACTCGTTCGGATTGCCGATGTTTACAGGCAGATGCTCAGAAGATTTCGATAGCCGAATGAAGCCATCGATTTCGTCGCTGACGTAGCAGAAGCTGCGAGTCTGGCTGCCATCACCGTAAACCGTGAGGTTTTCGCCGCGCAGAGCCTGCTTCATGAAGTTCGAAACTACGCGGCCGTCGTTCAATTGCAGGCGAGGTCCGTAGGTGTTGAAGATGCGCACGATCCGCGTGTCGACTTTGTGATAGCGATGATAGGCCATGGTGACGGCTTCAGTGAAGCGTTTGGCTTCGTCGTAGACCGAGCGCGGGCCGATGGAATTCACGTTGCCCCAGTAGGTTTCTTTCTGCGGATGTTCCAGCGGATCGCCGTAGCACTCTGAAGTGGACGAGACCAGATACTTCGCGCCGTATTTGAGCGCGACATCGAGGGCGTGAAAGGTTCCGAGCGATCCCACTTTCAATGTGGGAATTCCGTGGAGGGTGTAATCGACCGGGCTGGCGGGGCTGGCGAAGTGGAAGACGTAGTCGACACTGCCGACGTCGAAGGGTTCGCAGATGTCTTTTTCTACAAAATTGAAACGGGAGTCATTTTTGAGATGGTCGAGGTTCGCGCGGCGGCCGGTGAGGAGGTTGTCGACAACAACCACACTCCAGCCTTCACCGAGCAGGGCATCGCAGAGATGGGATCCGAGGAAACCGGCGCCGCCGGTGACCAGGGCGCGTTGTGGGCTCATGCGTTCTTGGCGCCGTTCTTCATTGCGCCGTTTTTCAGCGCGGCGGCGGGCGCGCCATCGGGATGAGAGGCGGCGCGTCCCACGCTGTAATAAGTGAAGCCATGTGCCGCCATCACTTCGGGATCATACAGGTTGCGGCCGTCGATCACGATGGGATACTTGAGTTCCTGATTGAGGCGGCGAAGGTCGAGGTTGGCAAACTCTTCCCACTCGGTGAGGATCAGCAGAGCGTCAGCGCCGCTGGCCGCTTCGTAGGCGGAGTTGGCGTACTTTAGGTTCGAGCTGATCGCCTCCTGCGTACGTTCCATCGCCGCGGGATCGTAAGCCGTGATCTTGCAGCCTTCCTGCAGCAGAGCCTGCACCAGAAAAAGTGCCGGCGATTCGCGAATGTCGTCGGTGCCTCCTTTGAAAGCGAGGCCGAGAACGCCGAGGCGCTTACCGCGGAGTGTCCAGAGGGCGCTGCGCACTTTGCGCAGGAAACGCTCGCGCTGGTCTTCATTGATGCGCATGACTTCGTCGAGCAGACGGAAGTCATAGCCGCACTCACGGGCGACAGCGCGGAATGCCATGACATCTTTGGGGAAACAGGAACCACCGTAGCCGATTCCGGGATTGAGGAAGCGCGGGCCGATGCGGGAGTCGGTGCCGATGCCGTGACAAACCTGGTTGACGTTGGCGCCCACGGATTCGCAAATAGAGGCGACCGCGTTGATGAAGGAAATCTTCATGGCGAGAAATGCGTTCGAGGCGTGTTTGATCAGTTCCGCACTCTTGGTGGTGGTTACGATGATGGGAGCGGGAATCGAAGCGCGGTCGGGTTGCGGGATGGCGTCGCTGCGTTCGTAATAGCTGCCGCTGGTGAGCGGCTCGTAGACCTGGCGGAGGACTTCGGCGGCACGCTCGGTATCGCAGCCGATCACGATGCGGTCGGGAAAAAGAAAATCCGTGACGGCGGTGCCTTCACGCAGGAATTCGGGGTTGGAAGCGACGTCGAAGGATTCGGGGTCAGCGCCGTTGCGCAGGATGATTTTGCGAACCCACTCGCTGGTATAGACCGGAACCGTACTCTTCTCGACGATCACCTTGTATCCGTTGATGGCGCCGGTGATTTCGCGAGCTACCGACTCGACGTAAGACAGATCAGCTTCGCCGCGTTCAGTGGGCGGTGTTCCTACGGCAACGAAGATGGCGGAACTGGCGCGTACGGCTTCCTGCAGATCGTCAGAAAAAGTAAGACGGTGACCGCGGTGACGGCTTAACAGTTCGGGAAGAAAGTTTTCGTGGATGGGGACTTGTCCGTTCATGAGGGCGGACAACTTACGTTCGTCATTGTCGACGAGAACGACGTCATGACCGAGGTCGGCAAAGCAGGCGCCAGCAACTAATCCTACGTATCCGGAACCAACGACAGCGATCCGCATGTTTCAAACTCCCTGGATGAAAGGTCTTGGAACGGCCTTGTTGTCTGGTGTTTTCAAGAGAAGCCACGGGGAGGAAATCCACTGAAACTGACTGGGAGAAGCATTTTCACTTACCCCAAGATTAAGTAATTCTAACATTGCCTCGCACGAAGGAAAAGGAAACAAAGGACTCCATGACGAGCGTTGGGTTGCCATTTTTTGTCATTTTGGGACAGAAAAGCGGGATCACAAATGCGATTCAGCGAACGGCTCTGCGACGGGATGCGGCTTCTGACGGACGATCTGAGTCTTGGGATCGATTAGAGATACGAATCGAATGGAAAAACATCCGCTGGGGGACGTCAGGTGCCCGAATCTATATTGACAACCCCCCTGATTTGGGGTGAAACTCCGCACAGAAGCAGAATTTTCCGGTCGATCCTCCTCTGACATGGCGCACAATCCAATATTTGGGTCTGATCCCGCGAAGCCAGCTTCTTCTCCGGCCGAAGGAAGTCTAAAGGATGGGGCGGTTTCGGGAACGGCCAGCGCCGGGCCAATGGGATCTGGGGAGACTGGCAGCGAAGTTTGCGGAGCACGGCGGCGGGCGCGTATCGCCGGAAGTTTCAGCAGAGCTGGCGTTGCAGATTGTGCTGAACGAAATTGTGGAACAAGCCTGCCTGGCGACCGGGGCCAGCGGCGCGGCGATTGTGCTGGAGCGCGGTGGGGAATGGGTTTGCCGGGCGAGCACCGGCAGGAGCGCTCCGCATTTGGGAGCGAGGCTGGACACTGCGTTGGGGCTGTCGGGTGAGTGCGTGAAGACGCGGACGGTGCAGCGCTGCGACGATGCGGAGAACGATCCGCGCGCCGATATCGAGGCTTGCCGGACTCTCGGAATACGCTCGGCAATGATTCTGCCTTTGCTGCAGAACGGGGAACTGGTGGGCGTGTTCGAAGCGTTCTCCACGTTGCCGTCGGGGTTTGGAGAACGCGACGAGCGCACGCTCGAAGCGCTTTCGCGCCGCGTGATCAATAATCTGGAGATCGCATCCCGGCCTGTCTCTCCCGCGAAAACGTCAGTCGAACGAACATTCGCCGAACAAGCGTCCTCCGAAAAAACGCCCGCTGCAGAGGCTTCGGAGAATATGCGGGCGGTCGCGGACGATGCCGCGGTTTTTGCTGCAGCTTCCGCCGAAACCTCCGACCGAAGGTCGGACGGAAAGCAGGACTTTCCGGACCAACTGTTGGCGCAACCGTTGCCGCAAGCGCCGCATGAAGCTTCTTCCCGGCGAGGTGTGAATTTCATAACGCTGGCGTTAGGCGCGGCCGTGCTGGCATATGTCGTCCTGTTGACCGTGCTGGTGGCCCAGCGCCTGGGCTGGCGAAGACCTGCAGCGCGTGCGCATGTGCCGGCCGCGGTCTCAGCGCCGGGTGTACTGGAGCTGGACAAACTGGGTCGCCTGCTTCTGCAAGCCAATCTGCCGGGGCGAACACAACGCGCTCTGCACCCGTGAGCACGGTTCCCGCTGCGGGGGCATCGCGAGCAACTGATACATTGCCGCCGGGCGGACTGCTCGTCTATGAGAACGGAAAAGAAATTTTCCGGATGAAGCCCACTGCGGAGCAAAGTGAGGCGACGAAAGAGCAGCGCAAGAATCCCTCCGATATCGCCACGGCACACGAAAGTGGAGTGCAGCGCGCTTCCGCCGTTGAGCCAGCAGGTGTGCTGGAGTTGCCGCCGAACGTAGCCGAAGCCAGCGTGCTTCATCGCGTGGAGCCGAATTATCCGGCAGAAGCCCGGGACGAAGGGATCCACGGGGCGGTGGTGTTGAGCGTGCGCATCGCCCAGAATGGCAGCGTGCAGTCGGCCACTCCGGTGAGCGGGCCGCCACTACTGGCTCAGTCTGCGGCCGATGCCGTGAAGCAGTGGCGATTCAAGCCTCGCCTGGTAGGCGGCCGTCGCACGGAAATGCAGACGAAAATTACCCTCGACTTCCGGTTGCCGCAGTAGAAAATCCCAGACGCGGTTAGCGCTTGTCTTTTTGGATTCCGACAGACATCACTGGAGACTTCGCGCGAGCGAAGGTCGCGGGCCGGGCCCGTCTACTGTTGGACGCGGTCTTTGGCGCGTGCGTCGTGCCACCGCCCAAAGCATAAAGCACAACTTCTACCCGGCTGGACACACCTAACTTGTCGAAAATACGAAATAGATAATTCTTGACCGTGTGTTCCGTAAGCTTGAGACGCCGCGCGATTTCGCGGTTGGTGAGGCCTTCCGCCAAACACCGGACGACATCAATTTCGCGCGCCGAAAGAAGCGACTTGCCATTGCTGCTCAGGTGGGCGAGCGCAGGTTGAGTCAGGGCTTCGAGAACGAACTGCAGTTCGCTGCTGCTCGCCCAAACCTGGCCAGCGTCCACGCACTGGATGCACTTGGCCAGCAAGCGGAAGGGCTCGGTGCGGCAAAAAACGCCCTGGGCACCGGCCCGGAAAGCCGCAATGACCGCTTCCCGCTCGGAAGTGTCGAGCAGCGTGATCACGCGCAGCGAAGGCGAGTGCGACCGCAGCTCGCGAAGCAGATCGACGCCTCCTGTATGATCTTCGCCGAGCTTCGCACTGATCACCACCACCTGCGGCTTCTCGAGCTCGACCAAATTGAGGATTGCTGCCGCTTCGGACGGAGACTCAATCATCTCAAACTGCGCATCTCGAGCGAGCGCTTCGACCAGAAGTTGCGTACCCATGGCAGTGCTGTCCGCAGCCAGGACGCGAAGCCGGTCTTGTTTGGGAAGAGCCATCAAATGAGCCATACGCTGGTGAAGCTTGATGCTACAGCGACCTTATTGCGGACAGAAAGTAGAAAGTGATAACCGGCATAACGCTGGTGTGACACCCGTGGGAAACTGCAAACCGAAACCTTAACTGCAAACTGGGCGAGACCCGGTAGCCGGTTCTCAAAGCGTCGGTCCACAGGATTTGACCTGAGCGTATAGGAAGTAAGAGCCATAGTAAATGGCACGATGGTGTGGGTCGGCAACCGATAGATTCGAATGGAGCATGGCCTTGGTCGCTTAGGGATGCCACAAAAGTTGCAAATTCTTGCACCTTTGAGAGTCGGCTTGTCAAGTCCAACACCCCGATCCATGCGTTTTGTATCGTCATTCTCGAAAGCCAGCGTGAGTTATGACCCTTGGCCGGGCGAGCGACCCAGGGGCGACACTGGCCTCAAAACCACCCCGAGGCTTGGCATATGAGGTACAAAGCCGTGCAAATTGGCTATTATTTCGGTAGAGATACATGCTTTCATCTATATTGTTTACAGAATTTTACCGATGATTACTTCAGCGAACAGGCGAAGCAGGAGGGGTCTTTCTTCTCTCTACTTTCCACCTCTTGCACGTTTTTGCGCACGTGGCTAGAATCGCTCCAAGAGTACGGGATCTTAAATCCCTCAGATTGTGCAGTTTTCAACCGGTGTCCCCCCACACTAACAGTTCGTAGCCGGGCGACTGGCTTGCAGCCAGACGACGGAGTCGTAGTTCTGTTTTTTCTGGCGGTCACCTTCCGGGAGTTGCTGGAATGTGACTGAAAGGGCGAAGCTATGAGTACCGGTCAGGCGCAACAGATGGATTCGGGAGTTGTGAGCGACGTTCCGGTTCTCGACGTTCCCCAGTGGTACGCGATCCGCACGCGGTCCCGCCACGAAAAAATGGTCGCCGAACAATTGGAGAAGCAAAGCATCGAGAGCTTTCTTCCTTTGGTGAAAAGAACCCGCAAGTGGAGCGACCGGAAAAAGGAAGTGGAACTGCCGCTGTTTTCCGGTTACAGCTTCGCGCGCCTGGCGCTTTATTCGCCAGACCGTCTGCGCGTCCTGCGGACTCATGGAGTTGCAGGGTTCGTTGGGGTGCGGGGAGTGGGGATTCCAGTTCCCGAGAGACAGATCGAGAGTCTGAGAACTCTGCTGGCGAACAAGATCCCGATGGCGGACCGCCCTTTTCTTCAAATCGGCCAGCGGGTACGCATCAGGGGGGGAGCCCTGGATGGAATTGAGGGCATCCTTGCGGCTCAGGACGAGCGCAATTTAGTCATCTCGGTTGAGCCGATCCATCGTTCGTTGTCCGTCTGCATCGATGGATACCGCTTCGAGCCGATTTAAATCCGCGAATTCCATATTTATTGCAACAAGCGCGTTTTCAGAGGAGACGCGACAGATGTGTTTGGGCCATGTTGTCGAAATTCACGTTCTGTGGGTAATTTTATGAGTGAAACCGAATTCAAAAACGAGAACAGGGGAAACGGGAGTGCCGCACGCTCCGATGCCTGGCAGCCGAATATTGTCGAGGCTGCAGCGCCCGCGGACCTGGAGCCGACCGCCAACCTGTCGCTTCGCAGCCACCGTCACGAAGCCGAAGTGCAAGCCATCAGCAGTGCCCTGCGGCAAACGGGCGGGAACCGCAAGCGAGCGGCCAAGCTGTTGAGCATCAGCTACCGTTCTCTCTTGTACAAGATTCGCCAGCACAACATTTCGCCTGCTGCTTTGGCCGGCTGAGCCGGTTGTAGGCGAGGACCAGGGGCATCGAAGCCTTCCGCAGGGCTCCCTTGCCGACGCTACGACCGCGTGGTAGTTGCAAGCACGAGCGGAGCGGGTCGCAATCCCCTTGATTCGTTTCCTTCGGATAGAGGCAGATAAGGACGAGAAAAGATGTTTCTAGAATTCTATGGCTTACGGGAACAGCCTTTCGGGGTCACGCCCGATCCTCGTTTTTTGTATCTGAGTCCGGCGCATCGCGAAGCGTTGGCTTGCCTTTACTACGGGGTCGAGTCGGGACGGGGATTCATGGCGTTAATCGCCAAGCCCGGCATGGGAAAGACGACGCTGCTGTTTCAGTTGCTGGAGAAATTCCGCAGCACCGCGCACACTGCGTTTCTTTTTCAGACGCAGTGCAGTTCCCGCGAGTTCATGCGCTTCCTGCTGGCCGAACTGGGTTCTGACGCCCACGAGCAGGATTTTGTCCGCATGCATGATGAATTTAACAAGCTCCTGTTGCAGGAAGCTCGCGCCGGAAGGCGGATGATTATTGTCGTCGACGAGGCGCAGAACCTGCATCCCTCGGTTCTGGAGACGATTCGATTGCTTTCGGATTTCGAAACGCCCAAGGCAAAGCTGCTGCAGATCATTCTCGCGGGGCAGCCGGAACTGGCCGACAAGCTGGCCGGCCGCAAGCTGTCGCAGCTCCGGCAGAGGATCTCCCTGCTGAGCGGTCTGTCACCGCTTTCGGTGGCGGAGAGCAGCAACTACATCGAACATCGTTTGCGCATCGCCGGATATTCCGGCGCTCCGCTGTTTACGCCGGAAGCGATGCAGGCCATCGCACAATTCACCGAAGGGATTCCGCGCAGCATCAATAACTTCTGTTTTAATGCGCTTTCCCTGGGTTGCGCTCTGCGCGAGCGCATGATCAGCGCTGCCATGGTAGAAGAAGTGATCTCGGATCTCGACATTACCAAACACGTCACCGAGCTTCCCCGTGCGGCGTCGGATGCGAAGTTCCTTGAGGCGGCCGGTAACGGGAAGCGGCCTCCGATGCGCGGCATTTCGTACTCTGGCGAAGCCGACGGCGCCGACCCGCTTACTTCCGCGGAAGCCAAGGCGTACATGCAGCAACTGGCGGGGCAATTGAGAAATTGGAAGCGCGAAGTCGATTAGCGAATGGACGACGCTGACGGCCTAGGAGAATGCCAGTTCCTTCGCTCTCTGCGCCGCCCGCACTACTGCCTTGATGAGAGTCACGCGCAATTTGCCTTCTTCCAGCTCCATGATGCCGTCAATGGTGCAGCCCGCAGGAGTGGTTACGGCATCCTTGAGCAGAGCCGGATGGTCGCCGGTTTCTAGCACGACTCTGGCGGCGCCCAGCGTGGTTTGTGCAGCCAGAAGAGTGGCAACATCGCGGGGAAGGCCGACTTTTACTCCGGCTTCGGCCAGTGATTCGAGAATGATGTAAATGTAGGCCGGACCGCTTGCTGACAGACCTGTGACCGCGTCCATGTGCTTTTCGTCGACTACCACGGTGCGCCCGACCACGTCGAACATCCGACAAGTCATGGCAACGTGTTTCGCATCTGCGTATTTGCCTTTGCACACCGCCGTCATTCCGCTGCCGATTGAACAAGGCGTGTTTGGCATGGCTCGTATGACTGGAATGTTTTCGGAAAGGGCGGTCTCAATCATCGATGTGGGCACCGACGCGGCAACTGAGATGATCCACTGGGCGGAAGTGATTTGCCCGCGGATTTCGCGTATGACTTCCTGCACCACTTGCGGCTTTACCGCCATCAGAACGATGTCGGCTCCTTGGACTGCGGCCGCGTTATCGGTTCCGACCCTGACGTTCAGTTTTGCGGCGAGCGACTTCGCGCGCTCTTCATGTTGCACAGTAGCGCAGGTAAGCTCTGGTGAAAGCAGGTTGTTTTTGAGCAGAGCCTGCAGAATGATTCCACCCATCTTGCCGGCGCCCAGCACGGCGACCCGCTTCTTGCGGAGTTCGGAGTCCATAACTTTGCCTCTGCTGAATCAGGAACGATTCACGCTCCCATCATTGACAGCAATGAAAGTCTACAGGATGCCTGTGGTGGCGCGGCGCCGTTGCATCCAGTTCCAGGCGGTGGAGACCGAGTCTCGTAACGAGCGCCGGGCTTTCCAATGTAAGAGAGTTTCGGCCCGGCTGGGATCGGCGACCAAAGCAGGCGGATCGCCGGGACGGCGAGGGCTCAGGCGTACCGGCACCGGATTGCCCGTCACTTCTTCCACCGCAGTGATGACCTCGCGTACCGAACGGCCCTGGCCCGTACCCAGGTTGGCAGCGAAGGATTCTTTGCCGGCCTGCAGGTGCTCGAGAGCTTTTACATGGGCCTGAGCGAGATCGGTGACATGAACATAGTCTCGAATGCAGGTGCCGTCGGGCGTGGGATAGTCGGAGCCGAAGACCTGCAGTTCCGGTCCGGCGCCGGCCGCGACGCGGAGAGCGAGCGGGATGAGGTGGCTCTCAGGCTGGTGCAGTTCGCCGATTTCTCCGCTTTCGTCCGCTCCGGCCGCATTGAAGTAGCGCAGACTGGCGAAACGAAGCCCATAGGCAGGGTCGTAAGCTTCCAGGGCCTGCTCGAAAAAAAGCTTGGAAACGCCGTAAGGATTCACCGGTTGCCGGGGCGTGTTCTCGGAGATAGGAATGCGGGAAGGTTCCCCATAGACCGCACAGGTGGAGGAAAAGATTATCTTCTTCACTCCCGCATCGACTGCGGCATTCAACAAGGCAAGCCCGCCTTCCACATTGTTGCGAAAGTATTTTCGCGGGTTGGTAACCGATTCGCCAACGTAAGCGTGGGCCGCGAAATGCATGATGGCATCCACGCGGGCGAGGAGCGGCAGCAGTTTTGATGGATCGAGGATGTCGCCCTTGACGAATTCGAAACCGGTCGCCAGAAATTCATGGCCGGTCGAGAGATTGTCGTAGATCAGGGGAGTGTGGCCCAGGCGTTTCAGCTCACGCGCAGTATGACTACCGATGTAGCCGGCGCCACCGATTACCAGCACTTTCATGAGAGGTTCCCGACAAACGCAGGCCTTGGGGACAGCCATTCTACACGCCGCTGGAATAAAATTGAAAGCGGCCTTCGTCGGCGTTAGTTGAGGAGATTACAGCAATGAACATTACAGCGATGGACACTAGAGCGATGAACACTAGAGCGATGAAGAAGAGATGCGTAGGACTGTTATGGATGGTGGGCACTGCGACCGCGATGTGCCTGGCACAGCAGGGATCGAGCATTTCGAGCCAGCCAGCCGCTACTGCCGATAAGGCGGAGACGAAGGCGGTCATGTCCGAGAACGCCGGTAACGCTTCGGTCGGACCTACCTTGCAGCAGCGTTACTCGCGCTACAAGCTAGAGTTCGGCGACCAGTTCGACGTTTCCTTCGAACTGAGCCCGGAGTTCAACCAGACTGTAACCGTCCAGCCGGATGGCTACATTACGCTGCGAGGGGCGGGGGATGTCCACGTGGTAGGCCAGACCGTGCCCCAATTGACAGAAACGCTGCGGCAGGCATACGGCAAGATCCTGAAGGATCCTGTGATCTCGGTCGTTCTGAAGGACTTTGAAAAGCCTTATTTCATTGCCGACGGACAGGTTGGCAAACCCGGAAAGTACGAATTGCGAGGGGAGACCACTTTGACCCAGGCGATCGCCATGGCCGGCGGCTTTCAGGACAGTGCCAAACACTCCCAGGTATTGCTGTTCCGGCGCGTGGATAGCGACTGGGTTTCCGCCAAGATTATCAATGTGAAGGAAATGGAAAAGAAAGGCGACCTGCACGAGGATCCCTACCTGCATCCCGGCGACATGTTGTTCGTGCCCAAGAACCGTTTATCCAAGATAAAACCTTTCTTGCCGACTGCATCGATGGGGAGTTATATCAGCCCTCTTTAATTCTTGAACCCTTGTTAAGCAGCTGGGAAGTTAAGAAGTTTAGAAGCGAGGACAGGATGAATAGCAACGACCTAGATTCCGTCAACAGCCAGGCCAGCTTCAGTTTCAGTCCGCGGGACCTGCTGACGATCCTATTTCGTCATAAGCGTATTGTGGTTCTCTCTTTTCTTGGGATTCTGACGGGCGCGGTTCTGGCAGCGGTGCTGAGTCCCCTGGAGTATCGAGCCTCCACCAAGTTCTTGATCGAGCGCGAACGGCTGGATCCGGTCATTAGTCCTGGACAGAGCACTCCTTCGGAAAATCGCGGCGAGGTTACCGAGGAAGAGTTGAATTCCGAGGTCGAACTAATCAAGAGCGCGGACGTGCTTCGCCAGGTGGTGGTTTCCTGCGGATTGCAGCGGGGCAAGTCGTTTCTGACATCCGTGCTCGGTGGGGCAGACGAGTCGACGCGAATCGCGAGAGCCGCCAAGCGGCTGCAGAATGATTTGAAGATTGAGGTTGTTCGCAAGAGCAACATCATTTCAGTCAGTTATGCGGCTGACGATGCGCAGTTGGCGGCCCGGGTACTGAGCGCCCTTGGGGATGCGTATCTGAAAAAGAACGTTGCGGTGCACCGTCCGCCGGGGCAATTCGAATTCTTCGACCAGGAGACGGAAGCCTACCGGAAGAATCTGGCGGATGCCGAGGCAAAGCTTAAGACGTTCTCCACAGAGGAGGGCGGCGTGGCGCCCCAGATCGACAGGGACATTACACTGCAAAAGCTGAGCGAATTCCGCGCCAGCTTGCAGCAGACGCGAGCTGACATCGCCGGCACCGAAGAGAGGATTCGGGCTCTCGAAAAACAAGCGGGTACGACCCCGCAACGTTTGACCACGTCGGCCAGCCAGACCGACGACGCCGCGGTTTTGCAAGGCCTCAAGAATACTTTGATGACTCTGGAAATGAAGCGCACCGAGCTGTTAACCAAGTACCAGCCAACTTATGCTCTAGTGCAGGAGGTGGATAAGGAAATTGCCGACGCGAGGGCCTCGATTGCGAATGAGGAGAGCAAGCCCATCCGTGCGGAAACGACGGACCGTAACCCGACCTACAGCTGGATCAACGAGGAACTGGCCAAGGCCAAAGCTGATTACAGCGGTTTGCAGGCTCGCGCGGCAGCGACGCAAGCGATTGTAGCCAACTATGAAGCGAAGGCGGAGGAACTGGACCAGAAAGGAATCGTCCAGCAGGACCTGGTGCGCACGATGAAAACTGACGAGGAGAATTATCTGATGTACCAGCGCAAGCGCGAGGAAGCTCGTATGACAAATGCGTTGGATCAGACCCGCATCCTCAACGTGGCGATAGCGGAACAGCCCGTTCCGCCTACGCTCCCCTCGAATTCTCCATGGACGACCCTGATTGTGGGCGTCATGCTTGCGGTCATGGTCAGCCTGGGTACGGCATTTGGTTTGGATTACATGGATACATCTTTCCGAACGCCGGCGGAGGTGGCCAGCGGGCTGAACGTTCCAGTGTTGGGGGCGATTTCGCTGAAACAGAACTTCCCGGACAGCTGGAGTGGAAACGGCAACGGCAACGGGGGAGGCGAGGTGGGCTCTCATGGTGAGAGAACTGCCCAGTCTGAAGCCGCAGAAGATGAGTCCAACAACTACGCCAGGCAGGGAAAGCTTTGAGAGATCGAGCCTTAGCAGATCCAGCTTTAGCAGATCCAGCTTTAAGAGATCCAGGAGGCCGGGGTTGAGCAGAAATTTCGAGCTGTTACAGCAAGTCGGCGGCATTCTCGAGTTGCCAGTATCACCGCAGGAGGCTAAGGAGCCCGTCGCTATGCCTCCGGTAGAAACGGTGCCGTCCACTCCTGCGCTGGATGTCGCCGGAAAAGTACGGGACGAAATCGCCAAGCTGGTGCTCAACTTGTTTCTGCTGCCGGCGGCGCAGGGCCGGCGGCAGGTCATTTTTGCGGGTGCGGAAGCGGGCGCCGGATCCAGCTGGATGTGTGCCCGCGTCGCTGAAGTCCTGGCGTCCCAGGTCCGCGGCTCGGTCTGCGTGGTGGACTGCAATTTGCGCTCTCCGGGTTTGCATCAGCAATTTGCGGTGCACAATCATTTCGGGTTGTCGGACGCTCTGCTTCACTCGGACCCTTTGCCCCAGTATGTCCGCCAGCTGTCGCGGAAGAATCTGTGGCTTTTGAGCTGCGGGTCGAGCATGGAAAACTGGGAGGAAAAAGTGGGCTCCGGAAGTCTCCGCCTCCGCCTGGCTGAGTTGCGGTCCCAGTTCGACTACGTACTCATGGATGTGGCCTCGACGAACACTTGTAACGACGGCCTCATTCTGGGCAGTTCGTCGGACGGCATCGTGCTGGTTCTGAAGGCGAACTCTACGCGCCGGGACGTTGCCCGGAAAGCCCTGCAGGAGCTTAAGGCCGCCAACGTACCGGTTCTCGGAGCTGTGCTGAACCAGCGCACATTTCCTATCCCGGACAACATCTACAACAGTCTGTAAAACGCTAAACCGCCGCTTCTCCCCTTGTTTCGACCAGATACCCAACATCGCGAATTTCTCTGCAAATCCTTCTCCACAATTCTGTTTGTCAAACCGATTGGGCCCTGCTGTGAGGAGTTACCATGATTAGCCGTAGACGTGAGGTTCTCCTAAATGCACTCAAGTTGTTCGACTTGGTGGTGGTGGTCCTCGCCTTCGGACTGGCCACAGTGCCGACCTCGGGCGTAGGCCACACCATCTCGGTGGCCGATTTTTTCTCCATGCGGGTGAAGGTGGGGAACTTTCTCATTTTTCTTGGCCTGATCATTCTGTGGCACGCCTTGTTTTCCATGTGTGGCTTGTATGCCTCGCACCGTCTCTCCGGTCGCCTCGCTGAAGTCGCCGACATTGTGAAGGCAACCTTGCTGGGCACACTCTGTTTGGCAGGTGTGTCGCTGCTCTTTCACATCCGCATGGCGTCGCCGGCTTTTGTGGCGGTTTTCTGGGGCGTGAGCACGCTGTTGCTGATTTGCAGCAGACTGATGTTGCGGGCTGTGCTGGTGCAGACCCGGTTGCACGGACGAAATCTCCGCCACATGCTGATCGTGGGAAGCAATGCGCGGGCAGTTCAGTTTGCCGATAAAATCCAGGCCCGGCCCGAACTCGGCTACCGGGTTATCGGATTCGCCGACCAGCCATGGGATGGAATCAGTCAAGTCAGCGAACGAGGCTACTCTCTGGCTTGCAACCTGGACAGTCTTCCCGACTTTCTTCGAAAGACTGTGGTGGACGAAGTCGTGATTGCACTGCCGATACGGTCATTCCACGACGACGCCTCTCGAATCGCCGCTCTGTGCGAGGAGCAAGGCATTCTTTCCCGGCTTCTGACCAACATCTTCAACCTGAAGCTGGCTCATGCGCGCGCCGAAGAGCTGGAAGGGGATTCGTGGATTACACATTCCACTGGACTCAGCGAAGGCTGGCCGTTGGTTGTGAAGCGAATAGTGGATTTCTCCGTCGCGCTTGTGGCCATCATCGCCATCTTCCCGGTCATGCTTCTGGCAGCGCTACTGATCAAGATTACGTCTGCGGGGCCCATTCTTTTTGCGCAGAAGAGGGTTGGCCACAACAAGAGAAAGTTCATGATGTATAAGTTCCGGACCATGGTCGTCGATGCGGAAAAGCAAATGGATCGGCTGCAACACCTGAATGAGGTCAGTGGACCGGTGTTCAAAATCAAGCACGATCCACGGGTTACACCGATTGGGAGATTGCTGCGAAAGACGAGCATCGACGAACTGCCGCAGTTGTTCAATGTCTTGAAAGGCGACATGAGTCTGGTCGGACCCCGTCCGCTTCCCGTCCGCGACTACGAAGGGTTCAGCGAGGACTGCCATCGGCGACGATTCAGTGTGCGCCCGGGGATTACCTGTCTTTGGCAAGTGAATGGCAGGAGTTCCATCGCTTTCGATGAATGGATGGAACTTGACATGCAATATATCGATAAATGGTCGCTTTGGCTCGATCTCAAGATCCTGGCCAAAACGATTCCAGCCCTTCTGAAGGGTTCAGGAGCCGTATAATTCTGCGAGGCGTCCCAGACACAATGATTCAGTTGACCACGTGTAGAAACGCGGCCGAATCGCGATCCGTGATTATTTCCTCTCCCCCGACTTTCCCGAGGGAGATGTCCTATCATAGGCTCTAAGCTGGTCCACCGGCTTCCGCTGCGCTGTGAAGTGGTTAGCGACTTTCATCGTTTGGAGGAGCTTTCCTCCGAATGGACGCGTCTGTGGAAAAGCGATTCCCAGGCAGAGATATTCCAGACTCCCGAATGGGCTATTGCCTGGTGGCACTCATTCGGTCAAGGCAGCATTCTCTGTTCCATGGTTGTCTTTGCTGGGGACGAGGTCGTCGGCATTGCTCCCTTGTCGATGCGTAACGGTGTCATCGAGTTTCTCGGAACTCCGGAAGCGGACTATGCCGACATCATTTGCGAAGAGGAGTGGGCGGCGGAGGTGCTCGCCGTTGTCCTGAAAACTTTGCGAGAGTCCGTCACCGGATGGAGCGAGTGCGTTTGGCAACACCTTTCCGAGGACTCTCGCGTGCTGCGCCATTACCCTGGTCTGTCTCGAGAGTTGCGCGGCAGTTTGCATTGCATAGCGACGGGGGGTTGTCAGACCATCATTGTTGGCGATCAAAGCGACACTGTATTCCAATCCTTGTTGGGAAAGCAGCATACCAGACGCCGTCAAAATAAACTGCAAAAAGCTGGCCAGGTCCGATTCCGCCACTTGGAAACGGAGCAAGAGCTAGAAGCGTATCTTAACGATTTTTTCCGTCATCATGTCCGCCGGCATGCCGTAATCGGCAGGGAGAGCTCATGTGCCAGGCCGGAATACCGCCAATTTGTTAGGGCGCTCATCAAGGAACTGGGACCCGCAGAGAGGGTTCGATTCGGCATCCTGGAACTCGACAGCCGGCCCTTGGCATGGCATTTGGGTTTCCAAGTAAACGGTAAGTTCTTGCTTTACCAGCATACATTTGATCTAGACGCGTGGGATTACTCTGTGGGAGAGTTGCTCCTGCGGAATCTGCTGGAGCACGCCAAGGATCACGCGGTACGAGAATTCGATTTCGGGTCTGGTGACGAAGCCTACAAGTGCAGGTTTGCAACTCACACTCGAGAAACATTTTCCTTATATGTTGAACCCCCGGATCTTCGGGGTCGGCTTCGTGGATTGTTGCGCGCCGGTCAAGGGTACTCCCATCCTCTGACCCGTGACATTAGGCAAAGAGCGAAAGCACATCGCAGCACCTTTCGGCTGCTTCGGTCGATCCGAATAGCGATAGGTGGGGTCCTGAGCCAGATTCGGAAGGCTAAGAAAGAGGGTGTGCTGCCGCAGCATGGGCTTGACTGGACCGCGCAGGTCTTTCGGAAAATCGTTTGGGGTAAAGAGGAACTAAACATTTTTCCCTGGGAAAGATTTGTGGGACCTGACGGAGGCCCGTTTGCCTGCTCTCCCAGCAATGGCAATGACGAAGTAGAAGTTACCTCGGGACGGTTTGGCGACTTGGTTGACCTTGCCACGGAACGCCCGGACGCTGTCGTCGCATCCGAACTTTCAGGATTTCGACGGCGTCTGAAAAAAGGCGACCGATTTTACATTGGTCGGAAGTCGGGTCATGTGGTGCTTCTTGTCTGGACCTCGACCGGCAATGTGAATGATGTTTTGACACGCCAACTTATCAGCCCTGATAGGCAGACATTAGTCACGTACGACTCCTGGCACGAGCCGGGTTTGGGCGACGGTGCGTTATACCGGCAATTTCTGTCGGTTCTCAGGCTTGAAGCCGCCAGCAGGAAACTTGATCTGGTAATCCGTTACCGTGCGGATCAAGTCACACTCCGGACGGAGCTTGAACACCAAGGTTTCCCCCCTCAGTATCGAATCGTCCGTTACCGTTTGTTTCACTGGCTGCGGTGGACCCGGTATTTCCAGGCGAAGCAAACCGTCGCTGACCCGCCGCTGGGTGGTCGGAGCTTAAAGACCGTTTCTTTCCCGTCATGCGAGACGCGCCCTGTCTGGCAGTCTCCCTCCCCCAGTGCAGATGACTTGCCGCTTCCATGAGTGAAGGGACTAACCGTTTGCCACGCTTTGCGCAGATTTCCGAAACAACGCCCAGCTTGGGCGACGGGTGCGCAACTATGCCCAATCTCAGGATTGTGACCACCAGTTGGGACGATGGAGACGAGAACGACATTAAGCTCGCCGAGTTGCTGCATTCCCGGGGGCTTCTGGGTACGTTTTACGTTCCCGCCACCCCGTACCGGAACGGTACAACGCCTTCAGCCGCTGATCTCAGAGCATTCGCTTCTGAAGGTTTCGAAATCGGTGCCCACTCTGTTTCACACAGGAGTCTGCCAGGTCTGAATCGAGACGAGTTGTGCCAAGAGGTGGGAGTTTGCAAGCAGATGCTGGAACAGAAGATAGGCAGCGAAATAGCAATGTTCTGTTACCCATACGGCCACTATAACCAAGAGGTCATTCGGCAATTGCAGCGGGCTGGGTACCAGGGAGCGCGCACGACTAAGATGCTCTCACTGAGCACGGATTTCCCCCCGTTCGAAATGCCTACGACTGTGCAGGCGTACCCCCATCCGAGGAGGAATTATCTCAAAAATCTTGGACGGGCCCGCAATATCCAGGGTCTTTGGAGATACGCAACGGAATTGAGCCGGTTCAATAGCTGGATTGAGCTCGGAAAACAACTATTTGAGCAGGTGCTGCAGCAGGGAGGAATCTGGCATTTGTACGGACATTCATGGGAGATCGAAGAACTGGGGGCTTGGCCGGAATTGTGTGAAATGCTGGACTATGTTGCGAAGCGTGAGGGCGTCACCTATACCACAAATGGTCAGTTGCTGCGCTCGTTACGAGCAGAGCAGGAATCAATTCGACCTAGCCATTCAAATCAAGAAGAATGCGGCGGGAGTGAAGTCCGTGCTCATAGCTGGACCAAGGAAACCGGGTATGAGTGAGCATCGTGGATTGTTGACGAACCCGCCTCCGCGAACGGAAATGCCTTTGGAGCACGTCAGCGGTGTAACAGAGCAGGGGACGCGGATCTCTGCCGGGCAGAGCCGGGTTTTGCATGGATTCGAATATTGGAGGAAACAGCTTGCCGGTCTGTCCGAATTTCATCTGTCCCCCGATAACCCGGGAGGCGCAATTCAAAGGTTCCGGAGCGCGACGCAGCCCCTAGTCATCCCAAAGAACTTGAGTGAAGCGGCGAAGGCGCTTAGCGTCCGGGAGGGGATCTCCATTCATGTGATCCTTTTGGCAGCAGTCAAAACCTTGCTTCACCGCTACACAGGAGAGATTGACGTCCTCGTATGCAATGTCGACATAAACCACGCCCAGACCGACAGCATCACCTCCGCCAATCTGTCGAACACAGGCGTGCCGCTGCGAACGGACCTGTCGGGTGACCCTAGCTTTCGAGAGCTTTGCAAGCGAGTGCAGGTGGGGGCATCGGAAGCGAACGCCCATGCCGATGTGCTCCCGGATTTCTTGACGAAGGAGCGGCAGTCCATCAGCCCACCCGGGGTAATCTTTTCTTTCCAGCAGGCGCCAGCACCTTGGTCCGGCGCACGGATGTTGACGCTGGACCGAACAAGGTCGGAACCGGCTTGCGAGGCCGAGGAAGCTACTGTTGCACACAAAACAGAGTACGAGTTGCGTATCGAAATCGAAGACCGGCCGGAAGGTATGGTTGGCCGGATTGACTACAATGCCGACCTCTTCGACGCCGAAAGGATCTGCCGGATGGCCGGACACTTCCGGAAGCTGCTTGAGGGCATCGTCGAAAATCCAGATGAGACTGTGGGGAAGCTTCCTCTCCTCACCGATGCGGAACGAACCCGCCTGGTAGTCGAATGGAACAATACCCGAATGGACTACCCCAGGGATCGGTGCGTTCATCACCTTTTCGAGGAGCAGGCGGGTCGAACTCCGAACGCGACGGCAGTAGTTTTTGGAAACGACAGCCTGACTTACGGCGAACTCGAACGACGAGCAAACCATCTGGCAAACCATTTGATCAGGCTCGGGGCAACACCTGACAGCCTGGTCGGTATCTGTCTGGAACGCAGTTTGGAAATGGTGGTAGGCCTGTTGGGAATTCTCAAGGCTGGCGCTGCTTACGTTCCTCTCGATCCAGCCTACCCACGTGATCGCATCGCGTACATGCTTGAAAACGCCGAAATACCTTTGCTGATCACGCAAGCACAGCTAAGAGAAAGCTTACCCAGCACAGACTGCAGAACCGTCCTCATCGACTCGGACTGGGAAGAAATCGCGAAGCAGAGGCAAGAGCGTCCCGCGTTGATCCTTGATCCCGAGAACCGTGCCTATGTGATCTATACTTCTGGGTCGACGGGCAAACCCAAGGGAGTTGAAATACCGCATCGCGCGGTTGTTAATTTCCTCACGACGATGGCCGAGCGGCCCGGAATGACGGCCAGTGACCGGCTGCTGGCTGTTACTACACTCTCATTTGATATCGCGGGGCTCGAGATCTATCTGCCGTTAACGCGGGGTGCATGTCTTGAGATTGTCAGTCGCGAGGTGTCCACGGATGGTCACCAATTGCTGGAAAAGCTAAAAGGTTCAAACGCAACTGTGATGCAAGCCACTCCGGCGACCTGGCGAATACTGCTGGAGGCCGGATGGACCGGCGATCCGCGACTCAAGATTCTGATTGGCGGGGAAGCCGTATCTGAAAAGTTAGCCAACCAACTTCTTCAAAGAGCTGCTTCTGTGTGGAATGTATATGGTCCAACCGAGACCACGATCTGGTCAACTCTGTCGAAGCTTGAAGCTGAACAGAGTGCGGTCTCGATTGGACGGCCGATCGGCAACACCGAAATTTTCATCTTGGACAAGATGCTGCAACCAGTCCCCATCGGAGTTGCCGGCGAGTTGCACATCGGTGGTGACGGCTTAGCGCGCGGGTATCTCAAACGGCCTGAGCTTACCGCAGAGAAATTCATCGTCCATCCCCTGAACCCCGACCCCAAAGCGCGCTTGTACAAAACTGGAGATTTGGTGCGCTATCTGCCGAATGGCAATATCGAATTTCTGGGGCGCATCGATCATCAAGTGAAGATTCGCGGTTTCCGCATCGAGTTGGGCGAGATTGAAACAGTCTTGAGGCAACACCCCGGGATCAACGAAACGGTAGTGGTAGCCAGGGAGGATATTCCCGGGGACAAACGGGTTGTGGCTTATTTCATCCCCACTCGCGACACAGTTCCGACGACTGCCGAACTGCGCGCTTTCTTGAAAGAGAAGCTTCCGGAGTACATGCTTCCCTCAGTGTTCGTGACTCTGAAAAGCATGCCGCTGACCCCGAATGGCAAAATTGACCGGCGTGCTCTTCCCATCCCTGGTCAGGCAGACCTCGCGCCAACGGGAACATTTGCCGAGCCAAGAGATGTCGTTGAGTCCCGGCTAGCCCAGATCTGGGAGAGTGTTCTGGGTGTGCGGCCGATTGGCGTCAGGGACGATTACTTCGAGCTTGGCGGACATTCACTATTGGCAGTCAAGCTGATGAATCGCATCGAGGAGGCATTCGGCAAAAACTTGCCGATGGCCACGCTCCTCCAAGCCCCAACGATTGAGCAATTAGCCGCAATTCTTCGGCAGAAGGGATCGTCGCCTCCGTGGTCTTGTCTGGTGCCGATTCAGAGGGGCGGGTCCAAACCGCCGTTCTTCTGTGTTCATGGAATATTGGGAAACGTCCTGAGGTTTTATGACCTGGCGCGGCATCTCGGTTCGGACCAGCCTTTCTTTGGACTGCAGCCGCAAGGACTTGACGGAAGGCAGTCATGCCACACACGAGTGGAGGAAATGGCGGCCCATTACATCAAGGAAATACGTACCGTTCAATCGGAAGGACCATATTTTCTGGGAGGCTACTCCTTTGGCGGGATTGTTGCTTTCGAAATGGCGCAACAGTTGACCGCGCAAAGTCAGGAAGTGGGCCTGCTGGTTCTTTTTGATACTTTTTGCGCTGGCCCCGCGCACTCGGATGCCACTGAGTACCCTTCTAAGAAGGTGTCCCTTTCCCTACATAGGAGCTTGTCCGGCCTGCTCGAAATCTTGCGGACTCCACTCGCGCAGACATGGGCTGATCTCTCGCAGAGGGCCAAAGTCATAAGGGGGGGCATCTCCTGGCAGGTGAAGTATATGAGGCAACCGAGTGCTGTGAAGAAGATCCACACGGCCTGCGAGCGAGCGGTCGAACACTACGTGCCGAAGATCTATCCGGGACGGGTTATTCTGTTCCGGTCCAACCTGCATCCCCGCACGCCAGTTCGTGATCCGTATGATGGCTGGCACGCATACGCCGGTCACGGATTAGAGGTTCGCATGATCACCTGCAACCATGACAATATTCTCTTGGAGCCGCAAGTTCGACTCGTTGCCGAACAACTGAAGACGTGCCTTACCACCTTGCAAGCAGCTGAACCAGTAGTAGCGTGAAGTCGGTTTCGATGGTTCAGGTATGCCACCGGTTCCCTCCTGGTTAGACACCTACCGAGATGAGGGGATCCAGATCTAAAGAATTGCTACAAACGGAGACTTGAGAACTGTGCTTGGCAAAGGACGAGTAGCGACAGGTCAAGGGCGGATATATGCGTGGCGGTCGATGGTTCCACGCGCAATGAAAGGTGGGGTTGCTATTCTGGACCAAGGCCTAACCACTGGGTCTGGCTTTTTGCTTGGCATCCTTCTTGGACGCTGGTTAACGCGCGAGCAGTATGGATCCTTTGCGGTTAGCCTCTCTGTTGTCGTCTTCCTGACAATGCTTTACCAGTCCTTTCTGCTAGAACCAATGTCGGTTTACGGGGGGTCAGTTTACCACGATCATTTGCGGAGCTATCTACGTGTTTTACTGTGGCTTCAGCTATGCATTGGAATCGTTCTATCGCTGCTCCTGGGCATGTCGGCCGAGGTGGTGCGTTTGGCCGGACATTCAGGCGGCCTGCCAAGCGCTCTCGCCGGCGCGGCCCTGGCCGCGCCCTGCATTCTGCTTGTCGCGCTGGTTAAGCGAGCTTTCTACCTGCGGCTGTCACCGATATATGCCATTTCCGGTGCTCTGTTGTATGCGGCGGTCGTCGTGGGAGGCTTATTTCTGGCACATGCTTTCGGTTTGGCCTCGCCATTCGTTGCTTTCCTGCTGATGGGTATCGGATCAGCCTTAACAAGTGCTCTTCTGCTATTCAGTTTAAGAACTCGGCTTGAAGGAACGACAATCGACCTTCGTTCATGGGACATTTTGAAAAAACATTGGAGCTATGGTCGATGGGCTTTAGCGGGTGCTGCGGCGATGTGGCTTCCGTATAACATCTACTACTTCTTCGGTGTAGCCCAAGCTGGAGAGCTCAAGGCATTGATGAACTTTTACGCGCCCGTACTGCAAAGTTGCGGCGCACTTTCTCTGCTCTTACTTCCCTATGCGGCACGCGCCCACCAACAGGGTAAATCGGGCGGCCGCCTGGCGTGGAAGATCAGCCTGCTTTGCGGGAGCGGAACAATCGTGTATTGGGCTGTGGTGATGGTATTCAGGGAGCACGCCTTCCGCTTCCTTTACTCCGGCAGATACATGGAGGTAACAGACCTGGTGGGCGTCGTGGCACTGGGATCCATTTGTTGGAGCGCCTTCTTCGGTCCGGCGATCGTATTGCGAGCTATGGAATCTCCGGCATCGGTTTTTGCCGCCGCATGCGCCTCGAGTCTCTTCTGCCTTGCCGTTGGGATTCCCATAACACGGGTATTCGGGCTGAGGGGCGCGGTATGGTCTATGACTGTATCGGAGATAATTGGATTGATAACAGCGGTCATCCTCTTACAGCGTGCCGTGGCGCGAGACTATCCCCAGGCCTCGGTGCCTTCTCCATCTACGCAACTTCCAGTCGTGTTGCCACTTCAGCCAATGGAGTAGTCGCAAACTCCGGGAAAGTTCCAAGCAAGATACAGAATGAGCATGATCGAGGCCGTCAGAAATACCGGTACCAACTTCCGACTAAACGGTCGTCGGACGGAAGGTCGCGTGACCGCTATTATCTGCTTTTTGGCATTTCTCTTACTGGGCGGTCTCGTAGTCCTTCGTCCGTTCTTAGTGCTCGGTTTCTTTGCGCTCGTTGCCGCGGTGGGGCTTTGCTTGCTCGCGATCGTCTTGGCGCGCCGGGCTGGCCTGGAACTCTGGCAGGGGCTCCTACTGACTGCGCTGACGGGTTACATGGTGTTGAATTATGGTTTTGAGAATCTGGCCATTCACCTCGGAGGCTTTCCTCTTATCATCAGCTACGGTCTGATGTACGCCTCAATGGCTTTCGCCGTTTTCTCGTGCCGGCATACGATCTCAAGAACACTCAAGGAACCTGCGATGATCTGTATCTTCGCATTCCTTTTTTTGACGGTTCTTCATTTGATCGCTGACATTCGCTCGCTACGGGCTATGGGCCGTGCGAGATGCTTCGATGTTCCTCGACGGCATCTTTCTATTGCTGGGACTACTTTGGTCGATGAAACATAGCAGTGTGATGCTTTTGTTAAAGTGGCTGATGGTTGTATTCCTGTTGAACTTGGGTTACAGCTTTTTGATGCCCTGGGAGGACGCGCTCAGCTCCTGGTCACCGAAATCCGGCGTCTTTGTCATGACACCGATTGTGGGCAATTACCGTGGCAACCAAGTATTCTTACTACTCGGAGCTCTCTTCTTTATTCTTCTTGCCCGGTATGTGGTCCGGTGGCCGCGTTGGATTGTGCTGCTTCTTGCTGCGGCGCAATTGTTCGGACTCGCCATCCTGCAGGCAAGGGCGGAGTATGTGGGAATCCTGGTTAGTTTAATCGTGTTTCTGTTTCTAGGCGAAATTGGAAAGTTCTCCAAACTCCTTTCCTTACTCGCCCCACCGCTGATTGTAATTCTGATACTGACAACAGTCGGTATTGAGATAAGCGGTCGCATCGGGCCGGTGAATCTTGCCTTTTTCAAAGAACACATTCTAAGCATTGGCGGCGTGGAGGGAACGCCGGGGAGCAGCGTCGAAGGTCGTGCCGACTGGATAGACCAAGCGATGCAGCATTTCTGGCCGAACCCGGTATTCGGCGAAGGCTTCGGTCTGCCCTTGATTGACTTCCGGGATGCCAGATCGGGCAATATGGTGCGCCAGCCCCACAACTCGAGTGTAAGCGTACTGGCGAGGTTGGGAGTAGTTGGATTCGCCGTCTGGGTGATCTTCAACCTGCGTGTCTTAATCCAATTTATCCGCGGCTTTCGGCAACGATCCAGCTGGAACCCGGTGTTGTCGAACCTCCTTCTCTGGCTCTTCTTGGTGTACCTGATCGATATGATCAACATAAGCACAGAAGCCGGGCTCGAATTCCCTTCATCAGATATTCCATTCCTCTTCTTTGTAGGTCTGGCTCTAGGGCTGGTGAGCTCGCAGGTCCAGCAGAGAAACAGACTGGAGCCCCGAACACCCTAATCCCATGCGGGCGACCGGGTATCAGCACTCTCAGATGACAAGAAGGCTCGAGGTTTCGATGTCAGGAGAAGTGCACCGACACAGGATCGCGTGAGTGATCCTTCCAATTCCAAATTCAAATTCAGGACTCGCGACTTGAGCGCAAGAGTGTTGCTACATTGGGGTCAGCGTGAGGCCGATGCATCAGTTCTGAGGAGACTTCGAACGTGAAGATACTGCTTGTCCATAATCAGTACCAGTGGCCGGGAGGCGAGGACGTGGTGTTCGAGCAGGAACGCCAACTGCTGAGCCGCGCTGGGTCATCAGGTGCTGGTTTATCAACGAAGTAACGTAGAACTCGAAGGGCATTCCCTCGGCCAGCAACTAGCGATGGCGAAGAACATCATTTGGGCCGCCGATACCAAGCGGGAACTGACGAAGCTGCTTGCTCTCGAGAAGCCTCAGATCGTCCACATCCACAATACCTTTGTCATGGTGTCACCCTCGATTTATTTGACCTGTCAGGAGGCGAACATCCCGGTAGTGCAAACGCTGCACAATTACCGGCTGCTTTGCCCGAAGGCGACCCTCTTTCGGGATGGCCACGTCTGTGAAGAGTGCATCCAACACAATCTGTTGCGAAGTGTGCGCCATAGCTGCTATCGCGACTCCCTGTCGGCTACGGCTTCCGTCGCCCTGATGTTGGCGGTGCATCGCCAACGCCACACCTGGGACCGCAAAATAAATGCCTATATAGCGCTCACTGAGTTTGCGCGAGAGAAATTCGTCGCCGGAGGATTGCCGGCCGATAAAATCTTTGTCAAGCCGAACTTCGTTTATCCGGACCCCGGACCACGCGTGGGCACGAAGGACTACGCCGTGTTCGCCGGGCGATTCTCTCCCGAGAAGTCAGTAAGTTTGCTTCTCACCGCTTGGGAACGCCTGGGGAACCGGATACCACTTCTGATCCTCGGCGATGGTCCTGAGCGCGAGCGACTCCACGCCCAGGCGGCCGCGAGTGGCCTATCCAGTGTTTCCTTTCGAGGACAGCTAGGGCGCCAGGAGGCGTGGGCAACGATCGCGAAGGCTCGTTGCCTTATCTTGCCGGCTGAGTGTTATGAGACTTTCAACCTGACGATCGCCGAGGCCTTTGCCTGTGGCACCCCTGTCATCTGTTCGAGACTGGGCGCCATGCAGGAGCTCGTTGAGGACGGCCGCACGGGCCTTCACTTCACGCCCGGAGATGCGGATGACCTGGCCGCTAAGGTGGAGTGGGCCTGGACCCATCCCGACCAAATGAAGGAAATGGAGCGAGAGGCGCGTCTCGAGTACGAGGCGAAGTACACGGCCGAACGGAACTACGAAATGCTTTCAGAAATCTACGAGCAGACTCTTCATGCTGGAGCGCCGGTCTCGGCCAGAGCGCCAAAAGCTGCACCGCGGTGGCAGGTCCATTTGAGCCGCGCTCGCGATCTCATCGGAAAGGGATGGGCACATTCTCTGGCAGCTCTCGAGCGGCCCGCGCAAGTGCTGCATTTCCCGGCGCTTCTTCTGAAGCGCGTGCATGGCGGGGAGTTCCTGAAGCTGAATAAGCCCTGGCTAAAAAAGGCAGAAATCAAGACGGTAATCGATGTGGGCGCTCACACGGGCGAGTTTTCCTCTGCTGCCCGGGCTGTGCTTCCGAACGCGCGGATCTATGCTTTCGAGCCTCAAGCTGATTGTTGCCGGAAATTAATGAGAAGATTTGGAGACGACGCGCTGTATCACGCGTTTCCGGTTGCTCTCGGCGATGAACGTGGACCGGTAGAGTTTTGGCGCAGCAGCTTTTCCAAATCGTCCTCGGTCTTGCCCATGTCCGTCCTGCACCAGGAGGCCTTTCCCTGGACCGCTGACAACCATTCCACGAAGGTCCGTTTGCAGACGTTGGATGACTATGCGGATGAGATGGAGTTATCCGAGAAGACCCTGCTTAAGATCGACGTGCAGGGGTACGAAGATCGAGTTCTGCGGGGCGCCACGCGGACGTTAGAGCGGGTGCACTACGTTATCGTCGAAGTCTCTGTCGGCCCACTCTACGACGGGCAAGCTCAATTTCATACGGTTTATGAACTTCTCGTTCAGTCAGGCTTCTCCTATATGGGAAACATGGAGCAACTGGGTTCACCTCTGGATGGGTCTATTTTGCAGGTTGATTCGCTGTTCGGGCGAACTTAAATTTTAAAATTCAAGAAGTAACCTTTGAAGGTCGCCTCCGTTTGCAACCGACACTTGAACCGAGGTGGAGAGGACAACGTCTTCACTTATTCAGAGCTTGCCTAGCATCATGCGAATCGTATCTGTCTACAATCGTTACCTGAACCGGGGCGGGGAAGACGAAGTATTTGAATCCGAGGCGAAGCTTCTCACTCAGCGCGGCTGTGATGTGCATCTCGTTACCGAGCAGACACAGGTTCCCAAGAACATTTCCCATCAGATTAAGATGGCAATTGATTGCGTGTGGTCATCCAGCTGGTACGAGAAATTTCACCAGGCATTAGAACGAATCCGACCGGATATTGTTCACGTTCACAATGTGTTTCCGGTTATGTCGCCGGCTGTGTACTACGCGTGCCAGCAAGTTGGTGTGCCGGTCGTACAGACCTTGCACAATTACCGCCTTCTTTGTCCTGCGTCAACGTTTTACCGTAATGACAAGGTTTGCGAAGAGTGCGTTAACCATAGCCTTTGGCGCGGAGTAAAACATGGTTGTTTCCAAGACTCAAGCGTCAAAACAGCTGTTATCGCAGCGATGCTGCAAGTGCACCGCAACAAGGGCACCTGGCAACAGGAGATCGATCGCTACATCGCATTGAGTGAGTTTGCGCGGAGTAAGTTCGTTGACTCAGGCCTGCCAGCGGAAAAAATTCGGGTGAAGCCGAACTTCATAGATCTCGATCCTGGGCAACCATCTCAGAGCCGTGAATATGCCATCTTTGTTGGTCGGCTTGTCAATTGGAAGGGAACAGCAACTCTAGTTTCTGCATGGAAATCCTTGTGCGGATCGATTCCGCTGATGATTGTCGGCGACGGACCCAACCTGCCACAGATCGAAACTTCAATAGCTCAAGGGATCCTGCCAGGTGTGGTTTGCAAGGGACGATTGACACGCAACGAAACTATCGCAGCGATAAGAGCAGCTCGATTCTTGGTTTTCCCCAGCCAATGGTACGAAGGTTTTCCCATGACCATAGCCGAAGCGTTCGCATGTTCCGTGCCAGTGATCTGCTCTGGACTGGGTTCCATGCAGGAAATCGTCAGCGATGGCCGGACGGGACTCCACTTCCGAGCCGGTGATTCTGAAGATCTCGCATCCAAGGTTCGGTGGGCATGGGAGCATTCTGAAGAGATGGAAATCATGGGCCAACAGGCGCGCGCTGAGTTCGAAGCGAAATATACTGCCAGCCGCAATTATGAAATGCTCATCGACATATACCAGGAGGCAATCGCCGCTCATGCATAGCTTAGCCACTTCGGTTTCAGAGTCGCCGCTTCCTAGCTTTCGAGTATTAGGGACCCGCGTCCACGCGGTTCAGATTCCTGATGCGATTGCCTGGATCGAGCGTCAGATTCAGGCCGGAGAGGCCACACGTTACGTCACTGTGACCGGCATGCATGGCGTGACCGAGTCCCAGAGCGACCCGCGTCTTCGCACCATCCTGAACGCCGCCGACCTAACTGTGCCGGATGGCATGCCTCTGGTGTGGCTCGGTCGCTGGCACGGACATGCGTTGGCACGTCGTGTTTACGGACCGGAGTTGATGGAGACGTTTTGCCGGGAGACCGGTGAAGGGTACAGGCACTTCTTCTACGGCGGAGCTCCTGGTGTTGCCGACCAACTCGCCAGGACTTTGCACCAGCGGTATGCAATCCGCATTGCGGGATCTTATTCTCCGCCCTTTCGGCCTCTGACCTTGGAAGAGGATGAAGAGGTGGTGGCGAGGATCGAGGCGGCAACTCCGGACGTCCTCTGGGTGGGGCTGAGCACGCCGAAGCAAGAACATTGGATGTACGAACATCGCGAGCGACTTACCGTACCGGTGATGGTAGGAGTGGGCGCAGCGTTCGATTTCGCGACTGGAAGGGTAAGGCAAGCTCCTTCGTGGATGCGCGAGCATGGCCTCGAGTGGCTCTTCCGGCTGATCCAAGAACCACGCAGGCTCTGGCGACGGTATCTGATCTATGGGTCGAGATTCGCGTGGAGTGTGTCTTTAGAACTTCTCAATGTCAAAAGATTCGAGTAATTCAGTCCAGTTCAATTAGCGCTGCATTGTTTTGATTCCTCGGGAGGGTTCGTTATTTTTCCATGATTCAACCAACACTTAGTAAAGAATCGACGTCCGCGATTCAACCAACACTGGTATGACGTCCGCACCAGTTATCCCGCCGCCATGGCGCGGACCGCTGTTTGTGATCGGCCTTTGGCGCTCCGGGACTTCCTTGCTATACGCATTGCTGAATAAGCATCCGCAGATCGGATTGTTGTTTGAAGGAGATCTGTTTCTTCTGAAGCCTATGTTCTGGCTCCCCGAAGCAGGATCAAGTCGCCTTGCGAGATGGGAACTCCGGAACGGAGCCCCCACGCGGAACGGCATTGATGTACGCCGAATCATGTCGATGCTTCTCGCCTCAAAACCACCATGCTGGCGTCTTATGAGGAATACGCACGCCAGAAGGGCGCTACGATCTGGGGCGAGAAGTCGCCACTCTACCATCATTCGCTAATCGGTCTGGCAAGGGATTTTCCAGACGCTCGGTTCATGATTATCTGGCGCGATCCAAGGGCAATACTTCGCAGCGTCGTCCGCGCATCCGATGCGCCGGGCGGCTTCTTTAGCCAGAGAGGGATGGTTTATCGCACTTTAATAGGCTATAAGGAGATGAAGCTGCAATGTGATCGGCTGGTTAGCCTCGGTGTCCCTGTTCACCAGATTCAGTACGAGACATTGGTCAGTGACCCTGTCGTTACTATGACAGCGGCCTGCGAATTTCTAGGTATTCCGTTCGTTGCCAGTGCAGCTTCTCTTGAGGGAGCGAACCGGTCAGCGATTGGCGACGACTCCTGGAATTCCCTCGTAAAAAGCGAGCGCATTGTCTCGTCACTTCATCGTCCCGAAGTTCTCCCTAAAGGTCTGAGCGAGAAGATCGAGCGCTACATATCCTTGTGGCGGGAAGAGAGTGGTGGAAGCTGGCCCTTGTTGGCGACGCCGCAAACCAGTGACCACCGCAAGCCGAGCTGGCGGGAGAGGGCGGTTGACCGATGTGGCTATGCTTTTTTTCGAACGCTCGATTCAATCAAGCTTGTCCTTTATTGCAGCTTACCTCTACGTTTTCTGAGGGCTCGCTACGCATTCCGGGACTGGCGTCGAGCATCCGCGGCGAAGCACAGGAACCAGTCCGAAGCAAGAGGATAAACTAGAGTACGCTGCGAGCCGCGTCGTCGCGTAACAACCTTACGAAACTTGGATCTGAGTACCCTCCCTTTTCAAGATTTTTTGTTTCCACTCGAAAGGAGTTTTCGATGAAAAGTCGTGTCCAGAGGATTCTGACCTTGGCAGTAACGGCAATGGTGGTGCTCTATCCGGCACAAAAGGCACTGTCGCAAACCAAGTACGGGTCGTGCACCAGTACGATCTCTGGAAGTTTCAACAGCACCCCAATCCCGGCGAACAGCTACATCTATTTCGTCGCATCCCTCACGTCGGAAGGAAACCCGGGTACGCCGGCTACAATTAACGTTAACACCTGGACGATAAACTTCAGCGCGAACAGCGCGAACTATAGCTGCTGGAACCATCCTCCCGTCAGCTCAACCACCTGGTACCCCAATGCGTCATATGCCCGGTTGACATATTTTCCCTATTCCGTGACCCCTGCCAGTTCCAACTGCGGCTACCCAGACAACCATTGGAACGAAACTCTGCCGGTATCGGCAACCGGTCACACCTTCCTTGCTCCGTGCATGTTCGAGGTGCCGGCGGGTGGCCTGCCAGGCGGAATTACTCCTGTCACCTGGTCAATGACGTTCGTGTCGTCGTCGAGTCAACCGATCTATTGGCAGTGGGCAGCAGCGGTGTACTCTGAACTCCCTTTCGACGGAGCTCCAGGAGGCGGCGAGGGTGGGCATGAGTACGGGCTGCTACAGATAAAACCGACGGACGACGGCAACGTCCCGAGTCAGTTTTGCCTGGGCGGTGACGACGTCCCGTTCTGCTCGGCGCCATACTACAATTCGGACAACGCCGGAACTCCCGAGGGCTTCAACAGCAGCAACGTTCCATGGAAGAACTTTGTTATCGCCGGCGCTACAGGCACCGGCGGCTCGAACTGGATAGGATCGTGGAGCAGCGTAGGGTCTTGCACGCCGGCGCCGGCCAGCGCAGATTCAACTTCCAAAGGAACGGCCGCCTCTCATCCAGTTTTACAATCCGTTTCAAAGTTAGAGTAATGGATCGGATTGAGTGAAAATATCGAAGGTCGTTACAGCAGCAACCCTCTGAATCATCCATGTTTAATCACAATGGCCACCAAGTATAGGTTTTGTTGTGTGTTGCTCATAGTCCTCGCTGCCGGTGCAAGCCCTGCACTATCACAGTCAGTGACGACTTATCACTACGATAATTACCGAACGGGATGGAATCCGAATGAGACCATTCTGACTCCGGCTATTGTGAGCAGTTCGTACTTTGGATATCTGCAGTCGATTACCTTGGATGATCAGGTGGACAGCCAGCCGCTTTACGTGACTGGCGTGAATATCACGGCTGGCCTGTATCAAGGAACGCACGATGTGGTTTATGTGGCAACGGAAAATAATACCGTCTATGCCATCGATGCAGAAAGCGGAACGGTGCTGTTAAATCCCAATTTTGGCAAACCCATTCCACTACCTCTTGGTTGCAACTAACAATGGCCCGAATGTAGGGATCAATTCGACACCAGTCATCGATCCGACCTCGAACACTCTGTATGTAATGGTGTACACGCAGCAAAGCGGAGAGTCCGGCTTATTATCTGCACGCTCTTGATCTAGGCAGCCTGACCGACAAGGTTTCGCCCCAACTGGTGACGGGTTCGCGGATGCTGACCGATGGCACGATCTTCAACTTCAACGCGACCTATCAGCGGCAACGCCCGGCGCTGCTGTTGGCGAACGGGAACATCTATGCAGGGTTCGGCAGTTTCTGCGACTACTCTCCAAGCCTCTCGCGAGGATGGCTCCTGGGATGGCAGGCCGGAACCCTGACGCCGATTGGTGCAGACGACGGTTTTTGATATCCAAGTAACGGCTCCAAATAATTTCTTATCTGTCTTCGATCTGGATGTCAGGATTCGGCCCCTCCGCCGATGATTCGGGGAATATCCTGGTCACCACAGGGAATTCTGATCCCGTCGGGTACGACGTACGATGGCGTAACCAACCTCCAGGAGAGTGTTATTAAGGTTTCGGCGGATTTGACTACGGTGCTGGACCTGTTCACTCCATCAAACTGGGCAACTCTGGATCAACTGGATGAAGACCTGGGGTCCGGAGGAGTCATGGTTCTTCCTGACCAGCCAGGCTCGATTCCACATCTGGCCGTCGCCGCCGGAAAACCCGGAACGATGTACTTGATGAATGAAGATGCTCTGGGCGGATACTCCAGCGAGAGTAACAACGTACTCGGGTCCTACGCGATCTCGCACTGCTGGTGCGGTCCGGCGTATTTTGTCGACCCCAAGGATTCCCTTGCACGGGTTGTGAGCAGCGGCGGCAGCACTGTGATGATCTGGAAACTGCAATTATCGCCGACGCCATCGCTAACCCTGGTGTCAACCTCGATTTCGCTTCCCACCAGCAGCGCGCAGGACGTGGGTTTTTTCACCAGCGTTTCCTCCAATGGCACGAGCAATCCGATTGTCTGGGCAATCTCGCGGCCGACCACCAGCGATCTTAACGTTTACCTGTATGCCTTCGATCCGGACTCGGGTGGAAAGATGACCACACTTTTCAAGGGAGCGGCTGGGACCTGGCCGAATATAGGGGGAAACGCGAATCTGGTTCCAATCGTGGCAAACGGCCGAGTATTCGTTGCGAGTTACGCTCAACTCCGGATTTTCGGCGTGACGGGAACTCTGACGAACACCACACTGACATCGAGCCAGAACCCGTCACTCTATGGCCAGTCGCTGACGCTCACTGCGAATGTCCAGCCGGGAGCCACACCGCAAGGAGGTCCGGCTCCGAAAGGACCTCCGACTGGAACCGCTACGTTTAAAGACGGCACCACAATACTGGGAACGGCGAACCTGGACAACAGCGGCAACGCCAGCTTGACAATCTCCACGCTGGCCACGGGAACGCACTCGCTCACGGCCGTTTACAACGGGGACAGCAACTACGTCCTGAGCACGCCGGCGAGTTTGCTGCAAACAGTGAATCCAGCCGGCACGACGACAAGCCTGGCGGCGTCGCCGAATGCATCGCAGTTCAACCAACCATTAGTTCTCACTGCGACGGTGAGCGCGCCGGCGGGCGGCACTCCAACCGGTTCAGTCGTCTTCCAGGATGGCAGTAACACGATCGGTAACGTGGCATTGAAATCGGGGACGGCCACATTGACGGTTTCCGGGCTTGGGGTCAAGACGCACTCGATCACGGCGGTGTACGCGGGAAACGCGACGTTTATAGGGAGCAGCTCGACGGCCATCACTGTGACGGTGACGCCGGGCCTCGACCACAACGACGCTGGCGTCGACTCCCAATCCCTCGAGCGGCGGGCAGGCGGTGACGTTCACGGCGACGGTGACGCCCGCATACGGCGGCAGCCCGACCGCGCCAGTGACCTTCATCGATGGCAGCACGACGTTGGGAAGTGTGGGGGTGAACGCGACGACGCATCAGGCCACGCTCGTGGTCTCCACGCTGGCGGCGGGCACGCACAACGTGGTGGCCAACTTTGTAGGCGGGTTGAACTCCGCGCCTAGTAGCTCGGCAGCGGTCAGCCAAACGGTGAATCCAGTCAGCACGACGACAGTCCTGAGTGCGTCGCCGAATGCGTCGGAGTTCAACCAACCAGTGGTTCTCACTGCGACGGTGAGCGCGCCGGCGGGCGGCACTCCAACCGGTTCAGTCGTCTTCCAGGATGGCAGTAACACGATCGGTAACGTGGCATTGAAATCGGGGACGGCCACATTGACCATTTCCGGGCTTGGGGTCAAGACGCACTCGATCACGGCGGTGTACGCGGGAAACGCGACGTTTATAGGGAGCAGCTCGACGGCCATCACTGTGACGGTGACGCGGGCCTCGACCACAACGACGCTGGCGTCGACTCCCAATCCCTCGAGCGGCGGGCAGGCGGTGACGTTCACGGCGACGGTGACGCCCGCATACGGCGGCAGCCCGACCGCGCCAGTGACCTTCATCGATGGCAGCACGACGTTGGGAAGTGTGGGGGTGAACGCGACGACGCATCAGGCCACGCTCGTGGTCTCCACGCTGGCGGCGGGCACGCACAACGTGGTGGCCAACTTTGTAGGCGGGTTGAACTCCGCGCCTAGTAGCTCGGCAGCGGTCAGCCAAACGGTGAATCCAGTCAGCACGACGACAGTCCTGAGTGCGTCGCCGAATGCGTCGGAGTTCAACCAACCAGTGGTTCTCACTGCGACGGTGAGCGCGCCGGCGGGCGGCACTCCAACCGGTTCAGTCGTCTTCCAGGATGGCAGTAACACGATCGGTAACGTGGCATTGAAATCGGGGACGGCCACATTGACGGTTTCCGGGCTTGGGGTCAAGACGCACTCGATCACGGCGGTGTACGCGGGAAACACGACGTTTATAGGGAGCAGCTCGACGGCGATCAGTGTGACGGTGAGTCTGGCCTCGACCACAACGACGCTGGCGTCGACTCCCAATCCCTCGAGCGGCGGGCAGGCGGTGACGTTCACGGCGACGGTGACGCCCGCATACGGCGGCAGCCCGACCGCGCCAGTGACCTTCATCGATGGCAGCACGACGTTGGGAAGTGTGGGGGTTAACGCGACGACGCATCAGGCCACGCTGGTGGTCTCCACGCTGGCAGCGGGCACGCACAACGTGGTGGCCAACTTTGTAGGAGGGTTGGACTCCGCGCCCAGCAGCTCGGCAGCGGTCGACCAAAAGGTCAATCCGGAGTGAGAGTGGCTGCGGCAAAATGGACGCCCTGGCCGCATTCTGTTCGGCAATGATCAGCCTTCTGAACTGCCGATCCAAAACCCGACGATGCAAAGTTAATCCTTGAGAGTATCGTAAGCTCCGCCGAAGTCCCGCGCTGGAGACCGTCGATTGGAACCGGGACATTCGTGGGTGGGAATCCTGCCTCTATCGCTCGATGGTCAGGGAATGACTGCTTGAGCCTACGGCGCAGTTGCTTGTCTGGGAGACGAACATCTTATGCAAGAAGAAGTATCCGTAATATTACCGGTCTATAACGCCCAGGAGTTTCTTGCCCAGGCGCTGCAAAGCGTCCTCGACCAAACCCATCATAGGTTTGAGTTGATCGCTGTCGATGATGGGTCCACCGACGGTTCGGGGGAGATCTTGTCTGAGTTCGCTCGTCGGGACAAAAGAATTGTGTTTTGGCGAACGGAAAATCAAGGGCCTGCCGCGACAGCAAATGCTTGCTTGGAAAGAGCGAAGAACGACTTGGTGGTGCGGCTTGACGCGGATGATTTGATGGTGCCGGACCGCATCGAGCGGCAGGTCTGGTTTATGCAACAACACCCGGAAATCAGCGTTGCGACTAGCTATGTTTGGCTGATCGACCGCAATGGCAGGCTAATTTCCGAAGCAAAACCGAGGATTGATCTCGAGCGTGGGATTAGAGAATACAGACCGAATTGTTTTGTTGATATTATCCAGCCCGCAACCATCCTGCGAAAGAGACATATCCAGGAAGTGGGTGGGTATTCCAGGGAGTATCGATTCGCCGAAGATCGCGAGTTGTGGGGACGACTTGTGGCCTCAGGGTACCGGCTCGACGTACAACCGGAGTTCCTCGTTAAGCAACGAATTCACAGGTCCAGTCTGACGGCAAAGGGTATCCGTGGAAATATAGTGATTTGTAAGTTCATCGACCAAAACACGGTCCGACTGTTGCAGGGGCAAAAAGCTATTTCACTCCAAACCTTCCACGAGAGCCGACGGAACGTCCCGGTTCTTAAGCGACTTGCCCGCGATGCAAATGAACTTAGCAAGGTGTATTACAAAGAGGCCACGCGCGACTTTGCCGAGAAGAACTGGGGGCGCTTTTTCACACACAGCACATCCGCGATTTGCTTAAACCCAATCTGGGCGCTTCGCATGCTGAAACGAATAGCCCGTTGGAATGAATCCGGGGAGCGTGCCCACTAAGTGATCGTCACCGGAGATGCAGGCCCATCCTTATTCTGGAGACGGCGTATGCCTGCTTCCTTGGTGTCCTCACCTGGGTCGAGCGTCCCTGAGAGAATTCAGGGACGCCTCTCAATAACTTTCCCCCGGCTTCCTGCCCAGAGACACCTACTGTGCGTTCAACGTCACAGCGTAGCAGGAGCGGAGCCCCTGGGTATCATAGGCCATCACTGCGACGGTGTGCTCCCCGTGGGTGAAGAGGCCGGTAGTCCAGGGGAAGCTGAATGGGCTTGCGTTCTGGGTCTGTCTAAGGGACCAGTCAACGTAAAACTCTACCTTGCTGATGTTCGCCTGAGCCGTACCTTTCACGTCGACGACACCAGAAACTGTAGATCCGTCTGCGGGAGAGGTGATCGCCACGGTTGGAGCGCTGACCGTGTAATTGGTGTCAGCCGAGCCGTCGGTTTCCGGGCCGGCGGCCTGAAACTTGGCAAAAGTATGATTTCCTCCCGTCCAGGCAAAGCTGTGTGCGCTTAGGTCCGGAAGATGGTAGGTGTTGTAGTTGTAACGATTGAGAGAAAAGAAGTTGGGCTCGTTGGGATCACCGTCGCCTGCTCCCGACCAGCCTGAGTTGCCCTGGAATGTTACGGTATTGTGATGAAAGTAATTACCGCTGGAAATATGGCCTTCCCGGGGTTGGGTGAGGATATCGATCCCATTTCCGCCTTGTGAGGAAATCTCCACTGTATTGCAGTAAGCTTCAACATTTTGGGAGGTGGCGCTCAAAACATTGGCGCCATACAACCAATTGGTTCCGGTCGGGTAAACGTAGCCATTTCCGACCAGCGTGTTGTTGCGAACGGTAACCGCATAACCAATTTCGGCCATGATTCCTGTTCGGTTGTTCGACACAGTATTGCCATCGACCAGGTCGTTCAAGTTATCCGTGTCCAAATGAATTCCTGTTCCGTAATTGTTGTAGATGTTATTGCCCCGGATGACGACCCCGGTTGTTAGCAGAAGCTTGATGCCGGCACCGCCAAAAGCAGGTAGCACGCGGGCAAAGTTGTTATTGTAAACCTGATTGCCCTGGATCAAGATCGCGTTCGGCTTGGTCCCGCCGAGCCCTCCGCCAATTCCCGTGTTGCCGTTATCGTGGATCGAGTTGTTGAGAACTCGCCAGCCGAAATTGACCCTTACTCCGTCGGCATGGTTCAACAGGATTTCGTTGTTCTGAACCAGCCAATTCGCGCCCGCGGTCCAGGAACCGAGTGAGGTGCCGGCTCCTGCGACAGCCCCGGTCATGATTGGTGTGGCAAACTTCTCCACCTTTAAACCTTGGACAGTGACGTTGTTTGCAGGGCCCGGAGCGAACGCCGCATCGGTCACGCTGGTCTCCACCGTATGACCGGAGGGATTGTCATAGAAGTATATTGTTTGAGCGGAGTAGTCGAAGAACCAAGTGCCGGGGCCGACGTCTGAGAGCGAGTCGACGTGTTGCAGCGGCACGGAGTCAAAATAGAGATCCTCAGGGTAGATACACCCGGGAAAACCGGCCACGCAGTTGCTGACCGGGATGGTAACCCGTCCGTTTTGCGTCTGCCCGGTGACGTAATAGTAGTTCCCCGAGTGATGGAAGGGACCTCAGCCGTTTAGCGCCGCTTAAAATCGCACCTGGCTGGCCAGTGAACACGTCTCCGCTTTTTGCGACGATGTGTCCTGCGAGCAGGCGATATGTCCCGGCATGGATAACGAAGGTGGTGCCTGGCGGGTTGCTACTGACAATGCTCGGGATATTATCACCAGCGGAGATGTTCACGGTGCTGGCCTGCAAGCGGGTGGCAGTGAGGTTCAAGGCAACGATGAACGTGATTGAAACCAAGACGCTCTTGAGGAATCGCTGGAGGCGTTCATTTCTTACCTGACCTGTGCAGTTTTGTCCTGACATGTTTTTTCTCCCATCCCCCTGCTTTTATGGCCGGACGGGTGTCGGACCGGAAGCTTTGGGGGAGTTTCATAGTGCTGCCAGTGTGCAGGTTTCTTGTGGCAGTCGGCAAGACTCGAAAGTGCATCCTTAGGTAGGCCTTTCGGTCATCTCGGCCGCTGAGCACGGGGCATGTACTGGCGGGGCATCATAACTGCTTCAGAAGTGAAACCTGCAGGCGCAGACCCGCACTGACGGACGCGGCAGGAAGCGACGGTGGGATGCCGCCTGCACGGGGGGAATTTTGACAGACGATCACAGGAACGCTCACAGTCCGGTTGGGAAGTTAAGGTTTTGCGGAAAATCAGGAAACATGGGCAGCAACGTGAAATCGGCCGTTTCTCGAATCGTACTCATAGTCGGACTGGTCGTAGCAGGAACCTCCGTGTGCCCCGCCACTGGGAGTCCAGGTAGGTCCTCGCCGGCCGTGCGCTCCCAGTGTCCGGGCAATCCTGTGCAGGTCCAGCCTGGCGACAATCTTCAGACACTGGTGACAGCCTGTCCTAGCGGTACCACGTTCAACGTAGTCGGCGGGTGTGCACCATGATTCGGTGACATCGATCCCCTCAAACGACGTGTTCAACGGCGTATCCGGCGCCATCGAAAACGGAGCCAACACTCTGACCGGCTGGAGTCAAGTGACGATCAATTCCGTGGTGTATTGGACGACTGCCGGAGGCACGCCCATCTTGACCCATCGGAATTCGAGCTATTGCCAGTCGGGATACGCCGGTTGTTATTACCCGCAGGACTTGTACTTGGACAGCGTGACCCAAACCCACGTCACTTCGCTCGCCAACGTCGCTCCCGGAAGCTGGTATTACGACTACGCTGGCGGCGATGGTGGAGTAGTCAACAACATCTATCTTGCAAACGAGGAGAATCCGAAATCACACACCGTGGAACTCGGTGTCCTCATCTATGCGTTTCAGTCTGACAACGCCAAAAATATTACAATTCAGGGATTGACATTAGAGAAGTATGCCGGACAAATTGACCAAGGTACCATTCATGTCAACCACCTTGGGTGCGGAGGTTGCACGGCATCGGGATGGGTGATTCAGAACAACGAGATCCGGCTGTCTCGAATGGCGGGCGTCGGTATCGGCAGCGGCACCAGCAACATCCAAATCCTGAACAACAGCATTCACGATATGGGCCAGTACGGGATAGAAGGCGGGGGCAATGTTCTTGGGACCAAGTGCTTTAATTCCGGCTCGAATTGCACGGTCACGCCGGCCACCAACATCACTGTGACGGGCAACACGCTTTACAACAACAACACGGACAAGGTCGATAGGGGCTACGGTGCTGGAGGCCAAAAATTTGGGGCGACCAATAACAGCTTAGTCAGCTACAACACAGTCTACAACAATGGCGGTGGCGGGCTATGGTCAGATGATTATTGCTTCAATATCACGTATGACCATAATGTGGTTTATGACAATGTTGGGCAGGGGATTCGGCTGGAGATCAGCGACCAGCAGACCGTGACGAACAACATCGTTTATGGAAACGGAACCGGCGGATCAAATGCGCAGATCGTCTCTGCCAATTCGTCGCACCTGACAGCAACTGGCAACCAGGTGACGGTTCCGAACAAACCGGGGGGGAAGGGACTCGACATCGAGTATGACAACCACCGCCAGTGCAACGGCCCCGGCACCTGCACGGTTCCGGTCGGGATGTACCTCCACAACAACTGCATCATCCTATCCTCGACGGGCTCGACTTCAGGGTCATCAGCCCTCGACAACAGCAACCCCAGCACGTTCTCGCTATGGAGTGGAAACGTTCATTTCGACGCCAACAGTTACATCCCTCCCTCATCATCATCGTCGAACAACAATTGGCAATGGGGGCAATTGGGCACTGGCACCTACACCAGTTTCGCCCGTTGGCGGTCCCTCGGCCAGGACCAGCACGCAGCAGACGCCACCCAGAACTGCCATAAATAATCCAGCCGCTCAAGGCGCAGGGTTGCTGGGTCACAATCACGGCACCTAACGAGTATCGTGGGCCTGCAGTCGGTTTTACTCAGGTCGAGCTGTTTCGCAGCGCCGCGTGAAAGGCGTCCAAACTGATCCGGGAGAAGTTGCAAGCGAGTGAATTCGGTGCCGCCAAGACCGCGACTCGAAGGTTATTGTATGCGCACGATATCCGTGCCCGTGGTCTCTTTCCTGGGCGAGTGGGGCAGTTTTCTCGACCGCCCTGAGTTCGGAGGTCAACCATGAGAATTCTAGTGTTTGCTTTGCGCAGAGGCAGAAGTTCCGAGGGAAGCCGAGGCCTGAAAGGTCTATACTAGACTCACTTTCACTACCATTCCGATGAGTTCTGAGGGCTGGGCGATGGACGCCATCAGGCGAATTATCGATCGCCGCAGTCTATCAAAAAACAAAAACCAAAAAACAAAAAACAAAAAAAGAAGGGAACAACAATTCTTATGAATACAGGAAAACGTATCCTTATAACAGGAGCTGGCGGTTTCATCGGTCACCATCTTGTCAAACGACTGAAGGCCGACGGCTACTGGGTACGCGGGGTGGACGTGAAATTGCCCGAGTACGAAACTTCGCCCGCCGATGAATTTGAGGTCCTTGATCTGCGTCGATGGGACAACTGCCTGATGGCCACACGCGGTGGCATTGACGAGGTGTACAACCTGGCCGCAGATATGGGCGGCATTGGCTACATCACCGCGTTTCATGCCGATATCGCCCGCAACAATATTCTAATCAATGCCCATATGTTGGAAGCGAGCCGGCAGAACAAGATCAAGCGGTTCCTGTTCTCCTCCTCAGCCTGCGTGTATGCACAGAGCAAGCAACTCGATGCCGATGTCGCACCATTGCGCGAAGAAGACGCTTTCCCGGCCGAGCCCGAGCCCGGTTACGGGTGGGAAAAGCTATACGCCGAAGAATTGTGCCGCTATTACTGGCACGACTATAAGTTCGAGACTCGCATCGTTCGCTTCCACAATGTCTACGGCCCGCTGGGCACCTATGACGGCGGGAAGGAAAAGGCGCCCGCGGCCATGAGCCGGAAAGTGGCGTTGGCGAACGATGGCGACGAGATTGAAGTTTGGGGCGACGGTAATCAAACGCGATCTTTCATGTACGTGGATGATTGCGTGGAAGGGCTGGTTCGAATCATGGCCTCCGACTACCGCGACGCCCTGAACCTGGGAACCGACGAGTTGGTGACCATCAATCAGCTGGTCGACTTAGTGTCCGAAGTGGCCGGTAAACGGTTGCAAAAGCGCCATAACCTGACGGGCCCGCAAGGTGTGCGCGGACGCAACAGCGACAACACCCTGGTGCGCCGCGTCCTGGGTTGGGAACCTTCTATACTCCTTCGGCAGGGGCTTCGGCGGACCTACCCATGGATCGAAGAGGAATTGCGGAAAGCGGGCCGACTGTCTTCTGGTAGCTTGGTTTCAGAGACACCCTGATCCATCAGGTCAGCAAGAAGCACATTCCAGATCATGCAGCATATGCGCATCGGCGACTGATGGTCAGGCTTCCGGTCCGTTTTGAATGGGAAAGGGTACTCCCTTCGAACGATCGGCTCTCCGGCTGAACTGTTGCCCGGGCGCATGTAGTTCCCAGGATTTCAGTTCACGAAATCCAAGTTCAAGGCTGCCTGGAGGAGCACAAGGAAATGGATTTGCAAGTTCCACCAGGCGTTGTATTGATCGGCGACGCGTTTCAGAGCGCTTGGCCACCCGCATTACTAGGGCACATTCAAGGTGACGCCGAAGCAGGAGCGGATTCCTTCCGAGTTGTAAGCCATCGCAGCAACGGTGTGCTGCCCAGCTTGGAGGGTGTTGGTATTCCAGGCAAAGCTGAAAGAGTCGCTGCTCGTGGTCGATTGCAGTGCCCAGTCAACGTAGAATTCCACCTTGCTGACGGAAGTAGCGTCACTGGCAGTGCCCGCGATGTCGACAACGCCGGAAACTGTAGATTGGTCTGCGGGGGATGTGATCACCACGGTTGGAGCGCTGGCGGTATAATTGGTGTCAGCCGAGCCGTCGGTGTCCGGGCCGGTGGCCTGAAACTTCGCAAAGGTATGATTCCCTCCGGACCAGGCAAAGCTTGGTGCGCTTAGGTCCGGAAGATGGTAGGTGTTGTAGTTGAAGTGATTGAGAGAAAAGAAGTTGGGCTGGCCGGTGGGATCACCGGCGCCCCCTCCCGACCATCCTGAGTTGCCCTCGAATGTTACCGTATTATGGTGGAAGTAATTACCGCTGGAAATGTGGCTCCCGCGGGGTTGGGTGAGGATATCGATCCCATTTCCACCTTGTGCGGAAATCTGCACTGTGTTGCAGTAAGCTTCAACATTTTGGGAGGTGGCGCTTAAAACATTGGCGCCATACAACCAATTGGTTCCGGTCGGGTAGGCGTAGCCATTTCCGACCAGCGTGTTGTTACGAATAGTAACCGCGTAACCAATTTCCGCCATGATTCCTTGTCGGTTGTTAGAGACAGTGTTGCCATCGACGAGGTCGTTCAAGTTATCCGTGTCCAAATGGATTCCTGTTCCGTAATTATCGTGTACGTCATTGCCCCGGATGACCGCCCCGGTGGTTAGCAGAATCTTGATGCCGGCAGCGCCAAAAGCGGGCAGCACGCGAGCATAGTTGTTATTGTAAATCTGATTGCCCTGGATCAAGATCGCGTTCGGCTTGGTCCCGCCGAGCCCTCCGCCAATTCCAATGTTGCCGTTATCGTGGATCAGGTTGTTGAGAACCTGCCAGCCGAAATTGATCCTCACTCCGTCGCCATGGTTCAATAGGATTTCATTGTTCTGAACCAGCCAATTCGCGCCAGTGGTCCAGGAACCGAGTGTGGTGCCGGCTCCTGCGACAGCGCCGGTCATTACCGGAGCGGCGAATTTCTCCACTGTCAGGCCTTGAATAGTGACGTCGTTGGCCGGTCCCGGTTCGAAGGCAGAGGGCGTGACGCTGGTCTCCACCGTATGCCCGGAGGGATTGTCATAGAAGTATATTGTTTGACTGGAGTAGTCGAAGAACCACATGCCGGGGCCGACGTCGGAGAGCGAGTCGACGTGTTGCAGGGGCACGGAGTCAAAATAGAGGTCCTCAGGGTAGATACACCCGGGATAACCGGTCACGCAGTCACTGCTGGGGATCGTTACTCTACCTGCCTGGGTCTGGCCTGTTACGTAGTAGTAAGAGCCCGAGTGTTGGAAAGTGGTCAGCAACCTCGAGCCGTTCAGGATCGCTTGGCTGCTTGTCGCGCAAGGAGGCGCCGCACACGGACCGAGGAACACGTCACCACTCTTGGCATTGATCACGCATTGCTGGCGGTAAGTGCCTGGATTGATAACGAAAGTTGTACCCGCCGGATATTCCGAGACGATATCACAGACGTTTTGCCCCGGGTAAATCTCTACCGACGGCCCCGAGGCCGTGATCGAAATTGAAAGTGCTTGCGTAGCCGACTTCTGCGGCGAACTGGAGTCCGTGACCTTGACCGTGAAGCTTGACTGAGCAGCAGAAGTTGGGGTGCCTGAAATTGCTCCGCTTCCCGCGTTGAGGCTAAGGCCGGTGGGAAGCGCTCCCGAGATGATCGACCAGCTATAAGGTTTGGTTCCCCCCGATGCAGCCAACGTCGAGGAGTAGGCGATTCCGGTGTCACCCGCCGGCAGTGAACCAGTCGCGATCACCAGAGGAGTCGTCGAAGCCGTGATCGAAATTGAAAGCGCTTCGGTAGCCGAGTTCTGTGGCGAACTGGAGTCCGTGACCTTGACCATGAAGCTTGACTGGCCCGCAGACGTTGGCTTCCCTGAAATTGCTCCGCTGCTTACATTCAGAGTGAGCCCGGTGGGGAGTGCTCCCGAGGTGATCGACCAGCTATAAGGTTTGGTTCCCCCCGATGCAGCCAACGTCGAGGAGTAGGCGATTCCGGTGTCACCCGCCGGCAGTGAACCAGTTGCGATCACCAGAGGAGTCACCGAAGCCGTGATCGAAATTGAAAGCGCTTCGGTAGCCGACTTCTGTGGCGAACTGGAGTCCGTGACCTTGACCATGAAGCTTGACTGGCCCGCAGACGTTGGCTTCCCTGAAATTGCTCCGCTGCTTACATTCAGAGTGAGCCCGGTGGGGAGTGCTCCCGAGGTGATCGACCAGCTATAAGGTTTGGTTCCCCCCGATGCAGCCAACGTCGAGGAGTAGGCGATTCCGGTGTCACCCGCCGGCAGTGAACCAGTTGCGATCACCAGAGGAGTCGACGAAGCCGTGATCGAAATTGAAAGTGCTTCGGTAGCCGAGTTCTGCGGCGAGCTGGAATCCGTGACCTTGACTGTGAAGCTTGACTGGCCCGCAGACGTTGGCTTCCCTGAAATTGCTCCGCTGCTTACATTCAGAGTGAGGCCGGTGGGAAGCGCTCCCGAGATGATCGACCAGCTATAAGGTTTGGTTCCCCCCGATGCAGCCAAGGTCGAGGAGTAGGCGATTCCGGTGTCGCCCGCGGGCAGTGAACCAGTCGCGATCACCAGAGGAGTCGCCGAAGCCGTGATCGAAATTGAAAGTGCTTCGGTAGCCGAGTTCTGTGGCGAGCTGGAGTCCGTGACCTTGACCGTGAAGCTTGACTGACCCGCAGACGTTGGCTTCCCTGAAATTGCTCCGCTGCTTACATTCAGAGTGAGGCCGGTGGGAAGCGCTCCCGAGGTGATCGACCAGCTATAAGGTTTGGTTCCCCCCGATGCAGCCAAGGTCGAGGAGTAGGCGATTCCGGTGTCGCCCGCGGGCAGTGAACCAGTCGCGATCACCAGAGGAGTCGCCGAAGCCGTGATCGAAATTGAAAGAGCTTGCGTAGCCGAGTTCTGTGGCGAGCTGGAGTCCGTGACCTTGACCGTGAAGCTTGACTGACCCGCAGACGTTGGGTTGCCTGAAATTGCTCCGCTGCTTGCATTCAGAGTGAGGCCGGTGGGGAGTGCTCCCGAGATGATCGACCAGCTATAAGGTTTGGTTCCCCCCGATGCAGCCAACGTCGAGGAGTAGGCGATTCCGGTGTCACCCGCCGGGAGTGAACCAGTAGCGATCACCAGAGGAGTCGCCGAAGCCGTGATCGAAATTGAAAGCGCTTCGGTAGCCGAGTTCTGTGGCGAGCTGGAGTCCGTGACCTTGACCGTGAAGCTTGACTGACCAGCAGACGCTGGGGTGCCTGAAATTGCTCCGCTTCCCGCGTTGAGACTGAGGCCGGTGGGAGCGCTCCCGAGATGATCGACCAGCTATAAGGTTTGGTTCCCCCCGATGCAGCCAACGTCGAGGAGTAGGCCGTTCCGGTGTTGCCCGCCGGAAGCGTCGTTGTATTGATCGTGACGGTTGTCGATCCGGAACTCGTAATGGAAATCGAGAGTGCCTGGGTAGCGGCCAACGGCGGCGAACTAGAGTCGGTGACCTTTACGGTGAAGCTTGATTTGCCGGCAGATGTCGGTGTACCAGCAATTACCCCGTTTGTGATCGTAACGCCGGCGGGTAGCGTTCCGGTCGTGATCGACCAAACATAAGGCTGAGACCCACCCGAAGCAGCCAGGGTTACTGGGCCGTAAGGCGTTCCCGAGATTCCTGCAAGAAGCGAAGTCGTCGTGACCGACAGCGCAGGGTTCTCAGCGCGTGATGCGAGGGAGAGACCCACGCACGAGGTTCCCACCAGTGTGAGCAAGATTATGCATGCGAGAGCCAGGGGGATCAGCGCATTCTTCGTCATCTGATTGGCACCGGAACTACTGGCACCAACTTATGTGGAATGCGCCGGCCGAGACAGATAACCTCGGGTCAACCCGCGAGGCAAAGTCGGGTCATATCTTTTGCAGATTATTGTCAGGTCATCTCTTACACTTTCGTGCATGCCGATATGTTTGAGACCACGGATACACACATTCCGGAGGGAGATCGCCGGGTGCTCTGAACGGCTCGCCAATCCACATAGTTATTGTTTGGACACTACGGAGATTTTCGCCATTGACGCTGCCTGGCTGCCGGTTCATAATCGCGAGGTCGGTGTCCATCTTTCATGTTTGGCGCATTCCCCCCAGCGAAAGGGTTCATCTCCGAGTTAACATGCTCGGCTTCGTCTTTCCTATTCCTGCAAACCGCTAATCAGCTTGAGAAACAAAGACCGCAGACAAATTCTTGAAGGAGCAAATCCATGAGGCGTACTCGATTGATGAAACCCATACCCATAACAATGATCGCGGGCCTGCTGTTTGCGATCCTGACTGTTCCACTCGGCGCCCAACCGGCCTCCGAAACCCACGTTGGACACGGCTTTGGCCCTGTTTATGACGCGGCTCACCAAATCACTCTCACCGGGACCGTCCAGGAAGTCGTCACCCGGCGCATGCCCGGCAGGCCAGTCGGCATGCATCTCATGGTGGCCGGCCCGCAGGGCATAGTTGATGCCCACGTCGGACCTTACCTGAGTAAGGATATGAAAGAAGCCCTGCACACCGGCACGCCGGTTGATCTCGTCGGGGTTATGGCGTCGGTGCGTGGGAAGAAATATCTGATGGTCCGCGAGCTGAAGGTCGGCGGCACCTCGGTCACCTTGCGAAGTCAGCGCGGATTCCTTCTCCGTTCGCAGGGCTCCAGCCTCAAAACCAAAGAAAGCGCCCAGCTTGGATCAAACGGAGGTGCACGATGACATTCCGCAAATCTATTCTTCTTCTGATCAGCTTGTGCATGGTTGCCGCGCTTGTGGCGTGCAGTAGCAGCAGCCACACCACGCCCCCGGCCGCAATCACTGTTACAGTGGGCGCGGTTCCGGCCTCCGTGGCCACCAATAGCCCAAATAACATCAGCGCAACCACCACTGACACTGCGGGCGTGACCTGGAGTTGCTCGCCGGCTCCCTGCGGCAGCTTCAGCCCCGCCACCACGCTCACTGGCGCCAACACCATCTGGACGGCACCCAACATTCCCAATGCCGGTGTTACCCTCACCGCAACCTCTGTGACCACCCCCTCGATCAGCAACACTAGCGCCACCATCCCGGTCACTGCGGCCACCCTGGCCGATGGCACCTACGTCTTCTCGCTGGCTGGAGAAGATGCAAACAGCAATTACTATGTCGCCGGGGAAATCACCATCGCTGGCGGCCTGATCACCGCCGGCGAGCAGGACTTCAACGACGTTGTGCACGACAGGTTCGACCAGATCAACGGCACCGTCAACGGCTCCGGCGCCAGCACCATAACCACCACAGCTGATGGCAACCTGCAGCTCAGTCTGCTGACCTGCCTCGCGACGCCCTGCACCGCTTCCAACTTCGACCCGATTATAGGTCCAGGCGGCAACGGCACTGAGACCCTCAACGGCTCGATCCTTACCGTCAGCGGAGCACTCGGTTTCAGGAGCGTCATCACCGAGTTCGACGCTTCGGCTTCGGCCAGCGGACTGCTAGAACCGCAAGACCTCTCCGGCGCCGGCGCCACAACCCCCGCCAGCGGCTACGCCTTCGTCCTCAATGGTTACGACCCCGGCGGGACTGCGGATCCGGAAGCGGTCGGGGGCATCATCAACATCGATGACATAGGCGGCGTCCTCGGGTCAATCTCGGGAACCGGCAGCATTTTAGACGTAAACGACGGCGGGACGCCCTCTCCGAGTCAGACCTTCACCGCGAGCTCGGTTTCAGCGCCTGACGCGCTGGGCCGGGTAACCTTCGCGCTAAACACCTCGATCTTTTCCCCGGTCATTCTGGCTGGGTACATCGTTGACAGCAGCCACATCCGGCTGGTGGAGACCCACGATACGTATAGTGGCTGTCTAGGCGGTGTCGCCTACAGCCAGGGAGCGAACACTGGAACCTTCAACGCCGCGTCCGCCGCTGGCACTTATGTAGTCGGCGTTCAAGGCTTTGACACGAACGGAGTGTTGCAAGCTGTCAACCAACTCGCCCTCGTTGCCGGCGCCGGCGTCACCGGCTTCGTCGACTACAACGATCTCGCCAGCTCGTCAGGAATCACTGCCACGAGTCCGGATCCGGTCACTGCTGTGGGCTACACAGTGGATCTTGCCGGTGCCGGGGATATAACCATACCTGCCGTAACCGACAGCACGGCGACCATCTCCTATAACGTTCAACTCTACCTGGACGGGAACGGCCATGCCCTGGCGATTACCATGGACACGAACGATATTGTTGCCGGAGCTGGCTACACGCAAGGATCAGGGTTCACCGCCACCTCTTTCAACGGTGCCTACGGTCTGGATGTCACCGGCGATGATGGAAGCAACGAAAACGAACTCGACGGTGTTGGTCCAGTCAATGTCGCCTCTGGCGCCATCGCGGGAACAGTTGACCTCAACTGGCTCTTCAGCACTGGTCCAACCTATGCCGCAACGGCCGTGAACGGCACCACCGTTACTACCGGTGCTGGCGCTTCGAACGGCATCTTCACCGGCACCATCACCGGGGTGGATGTCCTGGCCTGCATCATCGGCGGTAGCTGCAGCAACGATGCTTTCAGCTACTACCTGATCGACTCCGCCGGAGACAACATAGCGATCGAAACCGACGAAAACCAGCTAACCCTCGGATTCTTCCTGCAACAGTAGCCGGGGCCTTACCAATTCGTCTTCAACGGTGGCGCATTCCGGTGCGCCGCCGTTTTCTTGTTTACGCAAAAATCCAGAAGCCGCTCCCGCACCGGAAAGCCGAGTGTGCTCATTGAAGTGTGCGGAGAAAGAATCCCGAGCGCAGCGTAAAGCTGCAAAGCTCGCTTGGAAATAGCAGACAGAATGTGGCGGCTTCCGCCTTGCTCCGCGCGCTTTTGGCTGCTAAGCTATGCAAACAGACTCGCGCTCAGTCGAGTTCCATGAGGCTGATGTGAAAAAACGTCACAGCGTGTGAAACCGCTTGACATTCTCCCCTTAAAGATAGGAAACGATGAACAATTTCGCGAGGCTCACAAGGGATGTCCAACCCCTGCGCGTGAAACTCCTCGGACATCCTCTGTACGGGATGATCGATTCGTTGACCAATCTCCGTATCTTCATGGAATATCATGTGTTTGCGGTGTGGGACTTCATGTCGCTTCTGAAGTCGCTGCAGCGCTCCCAGACCAGCGTGGAAATCCCCTGGCGCCCTCGGCCGAACCCGACAACCACGCGATTCATTAATGAGATCGTGTTGTGCGAAGAGTCGGACGAGGATGGCGCCGGAGGCTATATCAGCCATTTCGACCTGTACCGCTCGGCGATGAAGGAATGTGGCGCATCGACCGCGAAGATCGATGATCTGGTGGAACAAGTGGGAAAGGGAGTGGACATTAGCCAGGCATTGGTGAGTTGTGGAGCAGACGCCAGCGTGGCGGAGTTTGTCCAAAGCACCTGGTGGTTTATCAAGTCGGATCGCCCGCATCGAGTAGCAGCAGCGTTCACGCTAGGGCGGGAGGACGTGCTTCCCGGGATTTTCCGCAGCTGCGTTGTATCGCTGGGGAGAGAGCTGGAAACCGGTTTGCCGAAGCTGAGGTATTACCTGGAGCGACACATCGAGTTGGATGAAGATCGGCACGCACCCATGGCGATAAAGGTGATGCATGAGTTATGCGGGAATGATCGCAAGCGATGGGAGGAAGCCAGCGAGGCGGTTCAGAAGGCGCTGCGGGCCCGCATTGCACTGTGGGATGGAATCGTTTCGGCAATCCGTCAGAACCAGATTTCGGCCCATACCTCAAGCGATGGGAATTGTCCGAGCGAGCCAGACAGCGCTGTTGCTTAAGGGGCGCCACTCGGAGCCGACGCTACAAATTACACCCGCCGACTACGTTCCGCTTGAGGCCTCTGTCCAAGGAGCCTCAGTCCATTTCTACGGAACCACAACCTTCAGCGGCGATGAGTAGCCGCTTTCCTCTCCCTTAGAATTCACTGCGGTAGCGGCATAGTAATACGTGGTTCCGGAAACAACCGTGCCGTCAGTGTATGAAGTGATGGGGTCCAGAGTGGTATTGATCCGGGAATAATTGCCCGCCGCGGCGCCGCGATACACGTTGTAGCCGGAGACCGAAGAAGTGCTGGGACTCCACGAAAGGCTGATGCTGTAGTGCGGGAGAACGCCAGTGCCTGTCAGAGCTTCACTAGACGGCGTGCTGGAGGCGTCACTGGCCAAGGTCAGCTTGCCGGACGACGTGCCGCTCTGGGTTGGAGAGAAGACGACGTCGAAATCTAGACTCTGACCCGCACCGATCGTCATCGGAAACGACGTACCGGGAAAAGTGAATTGGGAATTACTGCTGGCTGCCGAGGAAATTGTGACGCTTCCGCCGGCCGCACTCAGGGTGAATGCTTGCTTCGTTGTGGAGCCAACATCCACGCTGCCAAAGTTCAGCGTAGTGGGGGCAACGGTAAGTTGACCGATCGTTGTACCCGTACCGGTCACGGGTATGTCTACCCAGGGGCCGGTAATAAAAACGCCGCCGCCGTGGACACCGACAACCAGCGGGGAAAAAGTGATGCTCAAGGTGACGCTTTGCCCTGGAGTCAGGGTCAAGGGCACTTCAGGGCCGCTAACGGAAAAGGCAGGGCTCTGCGGTGTGAACCTGCTCAGGGTCTGATTCTCGGAAGTGTCATTTCTCAGCACGACTGAGCGTGTTGCCCTGGTTCTTACGGGCACGGATCCAAAAGAGAGACTCAAAGGGGTGGCAGTCAGGGGTTCGTTCTTCACACCGACGCCCGCAATCAAAAGTTCGACGCTCGGGTCCGACGAATCATTCTTGAACGTTATGCTTTCTTCGCCGGTGTATCCAGCTACCGTCGGAGCGAAAACCACGGTTACACCAGCACTCTGTCCCGCCGCCAGAACGAGGGGCAGCTTCAGATTCGGGACGCTGAATTCGGCGGAGCTCACACCGATCGCCGAAATCGTCGTGCTGGTTGCTCCGGCGTTGGTCACAGTGACGATTTGAGTCTCGGAATGACCCACGATCACGGTGCCAAAATGCATCAGGTGCGTCGGCGAGAATCTTAACTGTGACGGTGACGTCTGAGCTGCCAATGGGAGCATGGTTGTGAATGCAATGAGAATGGCAACGGAAGCGGAACGGATGAAGACAGGTTGACTACTCAACCGGGGGAGCCGCATGGCGGGAGTTTAAAGCCTTCAACTGACTGCGAAAAGATGCCATTAGGGCAGGGCCGCAAACTCATCAACACGGCGACCCGCGACCGATCGGGTTTCTTGCGATAACAGATCGAGGTGCAGACTAAGCCATTGACAATAAGATAGATAAGGTCCCCCCGTGGCCGTCGGGCACGCATGACCGGTTCAGAAAGTCTTCCCGTGCGACACGGTCATCGAGTAAAACGGAGGTGCGTTGTCGCATTTTCGCTCCGTCTTAAGCTTCGAAGTCCGGGCCGCACCGGATCAGCTCGACCCGGGATCAGCTGTGGGATGAGTCTTCCCGTGGGTGTTGCGTTGTTGCAAACAAGCAAAACGGGTGTAAAATGGCGGAAAATAGCTTGTAGGAGCTAGCGCCCTCTAAGACCTAACAAGTCATTCTCCCGCCGAAGAAGGAACAGGAACGATGAGCCAGTTCGCGAGACTCACAAGGGATGTCCAACCCCTGCGCGTGAAACTCCTCGGACATCCTCTGTACGGGATGATCGATTCGTTGACCAATCTCCGTATCTTCATGGAATATCATGTGTTTGCGGTGTGGGACTTCATGTCGCTTCTGAAGTCGCTGCAGCGCTCCCAGACCAGCGTGGAAATCCCCTGGCGCCCTCGGCCGAACCCGACAACCACGCGATTCATTAATGAGATCGTGTTGTGCGAAGAGTCGGACGAGGATGGCGCCGGAGGCTATATCAGCCATTTCGACCTGTACCGCTCGGCGATGAAGGAATGTGGCGCATCGACCGCGAAGATCGATGATTTGGTGGAACAAGTGGGAAAGGGAGTGGACATTAGCCAGGCATTGGTGAGTTGTGGAGCAGACGCCAGCGTGGCGGAGTTTGTCCAAAGCACCTGGTGGTTTATCAAGTCGGATCGCCCGCATCGAGTAGCAGCAGCGTTCACGCTAGGGCGGGAGGACGTGCTTCCCGGGATTTTCCGCAGCTGCGTTGTATCGCTGGGGAGAGAACTGGAAACCGGTTTGCCGAAGCTGAGGTATTACCTGGAGCGACACATCGAGTTGGATGAAGATCGGCACGCACCCATGGCGATTAAGGTAATGCATGAGCTATGCGGGAATGATCGCAGGCGATGGGAGGAAGCCAGCGAGGCAGTGCAGAAGGCGCTGCGGGCCCGCATTGCCCTGTGGGATGGAATTGTTTCCGCGATCCGTCAGAACCAGGTTTCCGCACATAGCTCAAGCGATGGGAATTGTCCGAGCGAGCCAGACAGCGCTGTTGCTTAAGTGTCCGCCAGGCGAGCCGTTGGAAAAGAATTTGCGCAACTGCAACAGTGTTTTCAAGGCTTAGAAGCCGTAGACTCTACCTCTTGCCTAACCTCGATTGAAAAGAAATTCCCCTTTGCGATTCCGTAATGCAATCGAAGCTCGACGGGAAAAGCTCTCCGTTCCGAAGAGTAGTAGGTGCTCCCTCTCTGCTGGCTTGCGAAAATCGATCATTGCGGATATGTTGGTGAAGAAAGATGACCCTGCAGTTTTAGGAGCCCTATTGGTTGCCGCTTACAGTCATGCCAAGCAGCGGGGAGCTGCATTCTTAAGGTGCTGGGTTTTCCGCAATCCGTGCGGAACATTTGCGTCCAATGGCGTCCGTACTCGAGAAAATCTGTGACGCGGCGCTGCTTACTCTCGCAAGGTGGGGCTTGGCATGCCTCTCCCTTCGACGGTGATACGGCCCTAACAGTCCGTCAGCCCGCTGCTTCTGGCGCACAACCCGACCCCGGAGATGACGTTGTATCTGGTGTACCAAGGGAAGACCGAGCCAGGATTTATTGACTCGGCAGAGGCTATTTCGTTAATGCAGATAACAGAGATCGACCGCGAAATCCGTCGCTTCCTTATTACGAACTTCCTCTCCGGCCATGCTGAAAGGCTGCGTGACGATGGATCGCTATTAGGGGATGTGATGGATTCCACGGGAGTCATTGAACTGGTTAACTATCTTCAAGAACGGTTCGCATTCACCGTGGAGGATGAGGACGTGATTCCAGACAACTTCGATTCCGTGAACAACCTGGTTGCATTTGTCGCGAGAAAACTAAGCTACCGCGCCGCGAGTCTGGATCCGGGACGTTAATTGGTTTATGAAATCCAGGGTATTGAGGATTCCCATAATAACCCTCCCTTAGAGGCATACTCCACGGCAATCCCCTGCGAAAAGGCAAAAAAGCCCTCATGGCCGACGATCCCACCTCTGACATCTTGACGACGCTCCCTACGCGAATCAGCGACGCTGGTGCAGAAATGGGCGGATCGTTCGCCAGATCATCCGGCGCTCGTGGAAGGTGCTGGTACTTGGACCTACGGGCAACTTGCATATGTGGTTGATCAAACCGCAGGCCTGGCTCATTGCCTCAGGAGTACGCCCGGGCGATCGCGTGATGATCGTGGGCGAGAACTGCCGCGCATTCGTTGCGGTTCTCTTGGCCGCGGTTGCTCTTGACGCGTGGCCCGTTTTGGTAAGCGCGCGTCTCTCAGCGCGTGAAATCGATGGGATCCGTGATCATTGCAGAGCTCGTCGGGTAATCTACACCACAGCCGTTTCGCCGCAGGCTTTGGAGCATGCCAAACGACACGGCGCGGTCATCGAAGAGGTACCACACTTAGGAACAATCGGTGTTGGTGTGCTCGATGAAAGAGTCGAGCCAGAGCCGGTTGACGGAGACAGCGCGAACCGGGTTGCTGCCGTGATCTACACCTCCGGCACAACTGGCCTGCCCAAAGGTGTAATGCTGACGCACCGAAACCTGTTGTTCATAGCGGCGGTGTCGGCGAAGATCCGTTCACTAACTCCCAGCGATCGCCTTTATGGAGTTCTGCCGATGTCGCATGCGGTGGGTCTTTCGGTCGTACTTCTAGGCACATTGCTAAGCGGCGCGACACTGTATTTAGCACCGCGATTTGATCCCATGACGGCACGCACGGTGCTCGAAAAAGACCGAATGACGGTAGTCTTGGGGATACCCTCGATGTTCTCGCAGTTCCTTCAATATGCGAAATTGAGAGGATTGAAATCGCTGAATTTTCCTGCTCTCAGGATCATTTCCTCTTCTGGCGCACCGCTTGACTCCGCAACCAAGAGGGCTACAGAAAGCCTCTTCGGAATTCCCCTGCACAACGGCTACGGCATCACAGAATGCTCTCCGACGATCGCCCAAACCAGAGTTGAGGCGCCGCGCAGTGATACTTCTGTCGGCCGATTATTACCAGGAGTCCAAGCTAAGTTGATGGGGCCGAACGCCGAGGAAGTTATTGGAGAAGTTGGCGAGTTATGGGTACGAGGTCCCAACGTCATGAAGGGCTACTATCGCGATCCCGAGGCAACTTGCGCTGCCATTAATGCGGAGGGATGGTTTAACACGCGCGACCTCGCTAAGCTGGAAGACGAGCACCTCTTTATCGTTGGACGCACCAAAGACTTGATTGTCCGATCAGGGCTCAATGTCTACCCCGCCGAAGTCGAAGCGGTGCTGAATGGTCACACCGCAGTAGTCCGCTCTGCGGTGATTGGGCGATCGATTGAAGGGGATGAGCAAGTTCTTGCCTTCGTTCAGCTGCTGCCCGGATCTCCCGTGACTGCCGCGGATTTGGCAGACCATGCTGCACAGCATCTTGCGGCCTATAAGAGGCCTTCCAAGATTTTGCTGGTCCCCGCTATGCCCGTGACTCCAACCGGAAAGGTTGCCAAGAGTGAATTGGCAAAGATGATCGTACAGGAAGGAGTCGATGCCCCAACGGCCTGACAAATTTCTCCCGGGTCACAACGCTCTAGCTGGTCTTCTTGTCTCTTCGTCTGCAATCACATGCCAGGAGCGCTACCCCCCGGCCGAAGAGGTCTGAGTGTCGTCGCTTTCTTCGGACCCGGTCCGCAACTGCCCCATCACGCTCCTAGCCAAAACCCAGGCACCACTCGCCATCAAGACGCGAGAAGAAAGCATCACCTCGACTGAGAAGTTCGAGGAGTTCGGGTTTGCGGGAATGTGCCACCATCCAGCCACCACGACATGCAAAGAGGCAGTTCTTGTCCGAGAACTCGTCCACCAACCGGCCCGCCCACTACCCCATGAAGCCCAACTAATCCGTGACTCCAACCGTCATAGAAAAGATGCTCGAGAATGTTTCTGGTGAACTGCCGGGCACCGCCGATTTGGACGACCTCTCCGACAGCGCCGGGTTTCAGATAGTAGATATACCATCCAACGATTTTCTGTTGGTCATCGCGAAGAACAACCTTCCGGAGATCTCCGCGGGCCTTTCTCCGGTCCATGAAAGTGAGGAGCCAGCTTAGAGACTGGGCATCGTACTGAGGCCAGAGCGAATAACCACTTCGGAATTCGTCGAAGCAAGCTAAGAGCGTTTTGACATCAAGTTCGGCAGCTTGCAGGGAGGGCACGGTCTGACGGAAAGGACTGGAAGAGAGCCTCGTGGCAATGCCGTCCACAGCGCTAAGAAAGGGCTTCGCTGCAAACTTTATGGAAGCGGAAAATGTGGGCCATCCCAGGCGAGAAATGGCATACAACGCATACTGACCGGGCCGGAGCGGGCGCGCCCAATGGAGGCTAAAGGGGAGGATAGTGCTGAAGCCATATCCATTCAGTAATTTTCGAGACATATCATTCGCTGAATCGGTCAGCGAAACGTCTTGCTTTCCTGCCAAGTAGGTTTTCAACAGGCGCATGCCCGACAGGGCGGTCCGAGCTTCCGGATGAACTACAAAATTGCCGCCAAAGGCGGCGCGAATGGGTTCTCCACGTAGCGACATCGGCCGCGTAATCACGGACAAGAAGCCCACAATCCGCCCGCTTTCGTGTTTCATCGACAAGCGAGGGGAATGAGCTGTCGACCCACGGGTTTACGAAGCAGAGTTCATGGAGAAAAGAATTGACTGCGGGCGAAGGAGGGCCCTGGCGGCGAAGCAAGAATTTCCAGCATAGATCCGCCACTTGCGGGATGTCGTCTTTGACAAATGGACGTACGGGACACATCTCTTCGCTGCCTCAACGATATTCCCAATCGTACTTGGAGAAACGTCGCCTCAGACATGAAGCAATTCGGATTCGGGCGTCTTAATGTGAACAACTATACCAGCCCAAGCGCTGAGAGCGAAGGACGCAACGACTTCATCGTGTTTAAGCCGCAGCTTCACGGTCGCGGAGGTTTAGACGGCACGAGGGTTTCCGCGGGATGTGCAAAATCTTACAATGCGAGGATCAGAAACGCGCTGGCCAGCGCCACTGTCGGTGTATTGTCGGGATGTTGGGCAGGATACTCGCCATCCACAAACCTCTGATCGCCGATTCAAGTTTCTTGATGACGGATTCAAGACTTTGATTTAGAATGCAAATCAAAGCCAGTGGCTCCCTGCCCCCTGGGAGAGATCCTGCCCACGCGCATTGCCATTCGTCGTCAAGGTAGCCTTAGAGGCAATGATGCTGAACGTAGCAACGAAGAAGGGAAATTCCAGCATGGAAGACGTGCTATCCAGAGTGCAGAAGGCCTTCGAGTCGGCGTTCCATATTGATCCGCAGACCGTGACCATCGACAGCTCGCCAGATGACATTTCGGCGTGGGATTCGATGGGACATGTTGAGCTCGCGAGCAGCCTCGAGCGTACCTTTGGTCTCACTTTCGACGTAGATGACTTGATGGCAATGGAGAACGTGAAGGAGATTCTCAGGATCGTGCAATCCAAGCTTGAGAAGGTCCCAAGTGCGCAGGTCCAATGAGTGCAACTTCACAGGTCTCTTGCTCAAGAAGTTGGGACCGCATTCCTCTCTGATCGACGCCGCGACCGGGCATGAGTTTCCCGCCAGCGCAGGTTCCCGACTTCATCGTCGGCTTCGCATCTGGGTTTCTTTCGACCGGCATGCAGAGGGGCGATCGGATTCTGATCAGTTGCGATCTGACTCCGGCCAGTTCCCTGGCTTACCTGGGGGCCATGTATGCCGGGTTCGTGCCCGTGCTCGTGGATGAGCGTGCGCTCGAGATTTCCGGCGAGGCGCTGTTCAACAAGGCCCGCGCCAAAGGGATATGGGCCGCCAACAGAGTGGGTTTGGATTGGGCGAAACAAGAAGGGCATTCCTAGCGTTCAATGGCAAGTTCGAGCCTTGCCCCGCCCACTCGTTACCTCCGGCTCCATGTGCGGAAGGAGACCTCGCAGCGTTGATGCCGACGTCAGGCTCTACCGGCGTACCCTGCCTTGTGATGGTCAGTCATGCCAACCTGCTGGCTAACACCGCGGCGATCGTCCGAAGCCAGCGTCTGGGCACCGACGAAAGAGCCATGCTGATCATGCCCGTGAGCTACTGCTTCGGCGCGAGCGTCCTGCATACTCATTTGTGGCAGGGAGGCGGTGTCGTTTTCGACTCGAGGTTCATGTTCCCCGACAAGGTACTGCGCGCGATTAACGATTACGGCTGCACCACGTTCGCGGGTGTGCCGGCGGTTTACAACATCCTGCTGCGGCGTTCCAATCTCAGATCCATTCCGCTCCCCGGTCTTCGGCGCTTTCTCCAGGCTGGCGGTGCGCTGGCTCCTGATAGTGTCCGGGAGATACGCAACATCGTGCCCAACGCGGAGTTTTTTGTAATGTACGGCCAAACCGAGGCCACAGCCCGCATCTCCTGTCTGCCCTCGGATCGCTTGAGCGAAAAGCTGGGCAGTGCGGGCCTGCCCCTGGACAACCTGGAGGTCCGCATCGTGGACGATGAAGGCCGCGAGTTGCCGGAAGGGCAGGCTGGCGAGACCCAGGTGCGAGGCCCGTCTGTCTGCTCCGGGTATTTCGATGATCCCGAAGCCACGGGGCGCAAGTTTGCTGACGGTTGGCTCAAGACCGGCGACTTCGCCTGCCGTGATCATGAGGGCTACCTCTGGATCAAAGGACGCTCCGATGAATTCGTAAAGATGCGCGGCATCCGCGTGAGCTTTGCCGAAGTGGAAGCGAAAGTAGCGGCTACGCCAGGGGTTGACGAATGCGCCGCCGCCGCCGTGCAGCACCCGGAAGCCGGTGAGGCTGTCGTGCTTTTCGTGGTTGCGACCGGAGATGAGAGTGGTGTCGTCGAAAACATTCGACATACGTTGCCGCCGCAGTGGACCTGTGCTTCGATAAGAGTGGTCGCTGAACTCCCGAAGACAGCGAACGGCAAAATCGCCCGCTCCAAGTTGCGGACAATGGTGTGAGCGCAACGATGGAAATTGAGCAACGTATAGAGGGGCTGTTGACGGTCGCCGCCCTACAGCCTGGCTCCCGAGCAACGCCAAGACACCTTGTTGGCATTGCTGAAGAGCGAACTGGAGTACGCCTGCGAACGAAATCCGCGGTTTCGTAACTACGTGAATCATTGGCCGGTGGATTTCCGCGCGGCGGAGCGGATTTCCGATCTGCCATTCCTCCCAGTTGGCGTCTTCAAGCAGAATCCGCCGTTGGCTCTGGTCGAGGCTGGCGAGATTAAGCGCACTCTCGCTTCCAGTGCGACGACTGGCCAGGTCCCTAGCCGCGTGGTTCTGGATGCTGCGACTGCTCGGAGAATGACCAAGGGCGTCGTCGCCATCATCCGCGATTTCATCGGACCGGCGCGCCGGCCTTATCTGGTCATCGACACTGCAGAAAACATGACGGCACGGACTGAGTTGGGCGCTCGTGCCGCAGCCATTCAGGCGCTGGGATCTTTCGCCACAGAAGTCGTTTGCTGCCTGCGATCCGATGGACAGGGAGAGCCGAGCCTCGATCTGGAGAAGCTTCTCGATTGCGCCGCGAAGTGGAAAGAGGCGGAGCTTTTGGTTTATGGGTTTACGCATGTCATCTGGACCCAGCTCGTGCAGCCTTTACAGCGCAAGGGCATCACGCTCGGCATTCCTAATGTCCATGTGCTGCACAGCGGTGGTTGGAAGCGCTCTGGAGCAACAAGCGGTCACGAAAGATGTTTTCATACGCGGCGTGGCATCGGTCTTTGGCTGTTCCCCGGATCGCGTCATCGACTATTACGGCATGGTCGAAAATGTTGGCGTCGTCTATCCTGACTGCGAGCAGGGAAACAAGCATGTTCCGGCGTTCGCGGAGGTTATTGTGAGGGATCCTCTGACGCTCGAGCCCGTCGAGCCAGGACAGCGGGGCCTGGTGCAGGTCTGCAGCGTGCTGCCGACAAGTTTTCCGGGGTTTTTACTTTTGACCGAGGACATGGCTGAAGTCATCGGCGACGACGGGTGCGCCTGCGGAAGGCGCGGCACCCACTTCCGCTTTGCAGGAAGGGCGCCGAAGGCAGAAGTGCGGGGCTGTGGCAACGTAGAAACAACACGCAGCCGGGATTCGCGGTGGAGCGTCGAGGCATGAGCGATCTGATCCAAGCTGTGGATTCTCCACAGGAGATTGCGCGCGCGGCACACCGGCTGCGGGAACCCGCACAGCGAGAGCTGATTCCTCCGCAAGCGGTGCTTGAGGTTTTCGAGCAATGGTCGGAGGCTCTGAAGGCACGCGAGTTAGAAATTCCAGGTCTGGCATTCCTCCGCCTGTGGCTCCGGCGCGGCAACCTGGAGCCCATTCTGCTCCGCGAGCTAGGCCCGAATGCGCTGAGTGGAGGATGGCTGGAAGATGGACGCGCAAAGCTGCGGACATTTCCATTAGGAGTAGTCGGCCATTGGCCAGCCGGGAATATCGAGATCCAGCCCATCTTGTCTTTGACGTGCGCCTTGCTTGGGGGCAATAGCTGTCTTGTGCGCATCCCTGAGTGGCTTGGTCGAGATCACTCGACGCGTGATGGAGAAGTTGCAAGAGGTCGACCGAACCGGCTCGCTGACGGAGCGCATCTTCATGGCCAGTTTCGATCATTCGCGCATGGATCTCCACGAGGCCATGGCGCAGGCGGTGGACGGCGCCATGATCTGGGGGGGCGCGGAAGCGGTCTCGCAGGTGCGCGGGTTGGCATTTCCGCACTGGGCGCGTGTCGTGGTTTTTGGACCACGGCTTTCCGCCGCGGCCATGGATGCCGAGTCGTGGGGCGACCGGGCGGAACGATCTTCGTGGTGTCGACGCATTGCGCGCGATGTGTGGCAGTTTGATCAGCAAGCCTGCTCATCGCCGCAGGCGCTATTTCTCGAGCGCGGCGCCGGATGTGATCCGGGCGAATTCGTGGAAGATCTCAAGCGGCGTTTCAGGAAGAAAACCGTCATCATCCGCGCCTGCAAATCGAACCGGCGTTGACCTCGGCGATCTGCCTGGCGCGTGCTTCGTGGCTTCTTGATAGTGTAGAGAACAGCGCACTGTTTCCCGCGTCGCCGGATTGGACCGTTCTGTTAGGGGAGGGCGAGGAAATGCCGAATCCGACTCAGGGTCGAACGCTGAGTGTCCAGGTAGTGGATGACCTTCTGAAAGTGATCTCAAAGTTCGATGGAGCGCTGCAGACTTTGGGATTGGGCATTCGAGATGCCCAGAGGGAAGAGATGCTGGCCCAAGCCGCGGGACGGAGCGGGGTAGACAGGATCGTGAAGCTGGGCAGGATGCATGTTTTTAGTTCCCCGTGGGACGGAACGGAATTGATTCGTCCGATGGTGCGTCTCGTGCGTCATGTGCAGTCTCAGGATTGAAGGAAGACGAAGACAAGGTACTCAGGATGGAACCGGCACAACAATTCTTAGACGCGATGGATCGAAAGGCCAAGATGCTTGCCCGCTCGGCGCGGGCAACCTTCGAGGCGAACCGGGAGTTGTGCGCATGGTTGTTGAATCCGCTGGCGCGCTGGGCCGAGGCAGCTTACGGCAGTGATGTATTCGACGTTGCGGCGCGTGGCTATGCGGAATACTGCGTCGGCATCGCCAAGGCGTACAAGATATACGAGCGCGCCGGGATCTACACCCCTGAAAGTATGCCGGAGATTATGTCAGGGGTGTACGAGGACGAAGGCTACATGGTGCCTTACATGTGGGCCGCCATTCTTATCTATCCGTTCTGGCCATCCATGGTCAGTCACATCGCGATGTTTCGTGACGACTTCGTGAGGCGATTGCCCCGAAATGCGACCGTCCGTGAACTGGCGGCGGGCCATGGCGTGCTGAGTCTTCTGGCCGCTGAAGAACGATCCGACATTCAGATCGAAGGTACAGATATCAGCCCTCCGGCAGTGGCTGTAGCGAATCGCCTGCTAGCTGTTTCGGGACACGCGGGTCGTGTCAAGTTCACGGTGAAAGACGCGCTGAAGCGCTGACGACCGCTGACGACGGCAAGTGACGGTAAATGCCAAGGCGTTATATCCGGGATGCTTGCCGAGCACCTGTCTGATCCGAGGCCGCTTTTCAAGGCGATTTCTCGTCAGATCTCACAAGACGGACTTGTGTTCCTCAGCACAGCCCTCGAGTCGCCGCAGCGAGATCACGTTTTTGAATACAACCAGGAAAGCCAACCTCTGCTTATGGCCGAGACTGCTGGCCTGCGGGTGAGCCGGCTTGTATCCGATGCCAGCGCCGTGCCTCCGGGCTCACGGTTCCTGCCACGCGCTACAGCCATGATCCTGCGGTCGAGGTGAAGTTCGTGCGCGTTCGTTGAATACGGTTCCGTGGAGAAGGATAGTTCAGAGATGACCACACCTTTGATGACATTTGAGGAAGTGCGAGCGGCTCTAAAGCAACGGTTCCCCATGATAATGGTCGATACCGTAATCTCTCTGGAACCGGGCAAGAGCATCCGGACAACGAAGAATGTGACGGGAAACGAAATCCAGTTTTTGGGTCATTTTCCCGAACACGCTGTGATGCCAGGAACTCTGATTGTCGAGGCAATCGGCCAATCGGCTTCCATTCTGTTCTCAAAGACGACCGGAACGGGAACGCAGCCGGGAGAATTCCTTGTGCTGGGCTCCATCAATGAGATGAGATTCCTGGTGCCAGTGGTCCCAGGAAACAGAATTGAAATTGATGTACAGGTCCTCAAATTTATTGAAGGTTTCGCGCTGGTGGAAGGAGTGGCTACGGTCGACGCCACAGTGGTGGCGAAGGGTAAACTGGGTTTCGCCAGACGAGGTTTGCAGAATCTCCATCCGGCGTAGCGAGTTGTTCGAGGCGCTTTGGATTGTCACACTTCTCCACAGGAAACACTCGCCCACAGTGAGTGCTTACTTTCCTGTCCTACCCTAGAGAGCCTGTAACAAACTAGCAGGCTGAAGCTAGCTTCTTAAGCCCATCCGAGGTTTACAATTGCTCGGAGCACGCATCGAAAGGACGCGCCAATTGCTTCAGATAACCCAGTACCAGAAGACCGGTGAGATTTGCGTAGATGAACTACCCGCGCCGAAACTTCGGCCGGGAAGCGTGCTCGTCCGCAACGTATTCTCGCTGATCAGCGCTGGGACGGAACGGACCTCGGTCGAAACCGCCCAGGCATCGATGCTGCAGAAGGCGCGCTCCAGGCCAGATCTGGTTCGCCAGGTGCTCGACAACTACAATCGCGACGGCCTGGTCGCGACTTACAAGAAGGTCCGGGAGCGGCTCGACCATTTCAAGGAGCTGGGGTATAGCTCTGCCGGCGTCGTCGTCGAATCCGCGGTGGACGACATTAAGGTCGGGGATCGTGTGGCCTGCGCGGGCGTCGGCTATGCCTCGCACGCCGAGATCGTTTCAGTTCCGCGCAACTTGGTCGTCAAAGTGCCGGACGAGGTTGGGTTCGATGAAGCAGCGTTCACTACCGTCTCCGCTATCGCCATGCAAGGGGTACGCCAGGCCGATGTACGCGTCGGTGAGCAGGTAGTGGTCATTGGTTTGGGGTTGATCGGCCTGATGACCCTCCAGTTGCTGAAGGCCAGTGGATGCCGAGTGATTGGAATGGATGTGGCGTCACGAAACTTCGACTTGGCTCTAACGCTGGGATGCGATCGCTGCGTGATCAGCAACCCCGACGCCGTCCTCGAAGTGCAAAGCTTCACCCGCGGTTATGGCGCCGATGCCGTGGTCATCACCGCGGCCACTACCTCCAACGAGCCGGTGGAATTGGCCATTGAATGTGCCCGTAAGCGGGGCACGGTGGTAGTTGTCGGCACGGTCGGAATGAACATTCCGCGGTCTCCGTTTTATGAGAAGGAAATCAACTTCCGCATATCCTGCTCTTATGGTCCCGGCCGCTACGATCCCGACTACGAGGAGCGCGGGCAAGACTATCCCCTCGGATTCGTGCGCTGGACAGAAAACCGCAACATGGAAGCTGCCCTGGACATGATGGCACAGCGGAAACTCAACGTCGGGGCGTTGATTACGCACAAAATTCCGGTCGAGCAAAGTCTTCGGGCTTACGACATCATTACCGGCAAAGTGCAAGAGAGTTATCTCGGCATTCTGATCCAGTACTCCGACAAGAGTGAGCTGGCTGCGGGCCCCCGGCGCGTGGACTTGCGCGCGTTGGAGCGGCCGGCCTCGGGAAGTCGAGCGGTTCTGGGGTTTATAGGGGCCGGCAATTTCACGCAATCCGTGCTGATGCCGCCGCTGCTGAAACTTGCTCCGCGCTTGCGAGGTCTTGCCGCCACCAAGCCAGTGAACGCTAAAACCACGGCGGAAAAGTACAAGTTCGAATTCTGCGCAACCGACGCGACCGAGATCATTCATGACAAGGATGTGAATCTGGTTTTCGTCACGACGCGTCACGACTCGCATGCACGCTATGCAGCCGAGGCTCTGCGCGCCGGTAAGAGCGTGTTCGTCGAGAAACCGCTGGCCTTGAACAACGAGGAGCTCGAAGCCATTCTGAGCGCATACGCCGAAGCAGAACAGGCAGGAACTGCGCCGCTTTTAATGGTCGGCTACAACCGGCGTTTTTCCGAGCCGGTCCGTGCCATCCAGCGATTGTTTGCTGGGCGGACGGAGCCGCTGGCCATGCACTATCGCGTCAACGCCGGCTTCGCACCTCTCACGCACTGGATGCAGCATCCCGATCAGGGCGGACGCTTCATCGGTGAAGGAGGCCACTTCATAGACGTGATGCAATTTCTCTGTGGTGCACTTCCCACCAGCGTTTATGCCGTCGCCCCTACCGACAGTGCCCGCCGCTACAACAACGACAATGTGCTGGTCTCCATCACCTTCGCGGATGGTTCTGTCGGCACGATTCACTACCTGGCCAACGGGGCCAACGCTGTAGAGAAGGAATATCTGGAAGTTTTCGGTGACTCAAAAACAGCCCGCATGTGGAACTTCAAGAAGCTCGAATGCGCGGTTGGTCGGAAGAAATCAAGCACGTCGTTCTCCGGTGATAAAGGACACGCTGCGGAGATGAAGGCCTTGCTTGACGGTTTTGAATCCGGCACCGGTTCCCCCGTCAGCATCGAATCGTTGGCGGCAACCTCCCGTGCAACGTTCGCCGCAATGGAATCCGTCAGAATGAACTGCGTGGTGCAGGTATAGCCGTTACCTTACACGGCAAACCCGGAGGGTATGCGGTTCAGTAGGTATTGTGCTCCTTGGACCAATCAATCCCGGCCTGAAGATCTCTGAGGGCCTGATCGATGAGGGCGACCCCTTTTTCCTTTCGGCCACCCCAATCATTGCCGGCATTTTCAAAGTCGGCTCTGGCTCCTGCAGGCTGGATATGCCACTGTTCATCATGTCGGGCTCGTCGACGTTGCCGGATTGCATTTCTCATCGGAAGTTGACTCCGGATTTACGCCAAACGCTTTGAAGGCCTGGTCAATCGACGCGATGCCCTTTACGCGATACCCGCCCCACTTGTTCCCGGCCTTCTCCAGGTAGCCCTTCGCGATTCTTAGTTGCGCAACTCCGGCTTGGTATCCTCCGCGGGTACATTCTGCTGAGCGCTGGTGGCTGCCTTGGTTGCCGGGCTGCTTCGGCCTGCAACGTTTGCGCTTGAGATCAATGTCGTGTAAACACTCAGGCTTGCCACTAGCGCGAGGATTGCCTCGCTTCCTAGTCTTCTCCGTGGCATCACATTTCGTCCTTGTCTTCCTGGTTGCAAATGCCGGACGAGAGATGATCGCCAGTGTCTTCGCTTGCGACTTTGACCATCGTAATGCCCTCGCTTCTGCAACTATTATAGTTTACGAAACACGGAAGTTGTTGCCGTTACATCGCCTCTCTGATCATGATTCCCACTTCGAACTCATCGATATTGAAGGGCGGGAACGCCCGCCGTTCGCCTCAAGCCAACCATATAAGGTAAAATTTATACCAATTCAAGTGGCCTAAAAGACCCCTTACGGGGAATCGCCGCCACTCATATCGGGAAACCCATGCGTCTCCGCCCACGACCGACTCTATTACATGATGCCCAACCTTGCGCTGCACTGATCCCCTCCCATTCCCTCGAGAACAAACGCTACTGCGAATTCGCGGAGCAATTACCTTCAGCATGGAAACAGCGTATTCGTGATCGACTTCTCACGACTTACCGGGCGTTCGAAGCAGGGACCCAGAGGCACCTATATACGAAGTTCTGCGTTCTGCAACTCCGCACCGCGGGGGAAAGGTGTCGAATCCGATTGAGTTCGCTGCTGGTTGTCGTACTCTTGGCTTCTTTCGTTCTGATGCCTGCATGTGGCAGCAGCAACAACGGCAGCGGAGGCGGGACAGGGACATGCACTGCCGTTCCCGGCGCTCCCACTGGCTTGGCCGCCTCGAACACCACCGCCGGGGCCACTACATTGAACTGGACGGCGCCCACCGGGCTTGCGGTCGATTGCAGCGTGACCGGCTACACCATTTACGAAAATGGGAACACCACTTCAATCGGCACCTCGACCACCACCAGCTTCAACGTGACCGGCCTGTCTCCCTCGACAACGTATAGCTTCACCGTGGCGGCCAGCGACGCGGCCGGACTTGGGGCTCAAAGCTCCGCCGCACCCGTAACCACAGCCGCGGCTGGCACGGGAACGACAATTCCCGCAACAATGACCTGGGACGGAGTCACCCGTTACTATCAGGTCTACGTGCCTTCCGTGCTCCGGCCGAATCCGCCGATGCTCCTCATGCTACACGGAACACGATTTGAAGTTCCGCCAGCCAATCCCAGCACCCTGAGCTGGGGCTGGCAAAGTGTCGCCGACCAATACGAATTTATCGAGGTGCAACCCGCATCCACATACAATGCCAGTCAGGGCCAGTGGAACTGGAACGCGTACTTCATGGACGCAGCGTTTACCTCGTCCGAAAGCGGGACCTGTACTTCACCTCCAGCAACATCATGCCCAGACGATGCCGGCTTTCTGCGGCAGCTCATCCTGAATTTGACAACGCAATACAATGTGAATCCGAAAATGATTTTTGTTGCTGGCATGTCTTCGGGCGCACAAATGGCCGAGCGAGTGGGCGTGGAAATCTCCGATCTGGTGGCAGCCATTGGTCCCACGTCCGGCCAGCTAGAGGGCCAGCAGTCACTTCCGCCGCCGGTAATGGTGCCAGGAAGTGCGCTCGCTCCCATCTCCGTTCAGGAGTGGCATGGCACGGCTGACACCGAGCTTCCTCCCTGTAACAATGGCCCAACCGCCTACTCAGGAGTCACTTACTACCTTGATACGGTGGATGACACATTCAATTATTGGGTGAGTCAAAACCAGTGTTCCAATCTGCAAACCACGCAGACGTTGTGCACAGATGGTTCGGCCACGTCGGGCCTATCAGGAAATATTGCCACAGGTTGCACCGGGAACAACATTGAAGTCCAGTTCATCTGGGAAGAAGGTATAGGGCATACCTGGGAAGAGTCGGACAACAGCAGTCGCTGGCTTTTTCTGTCCTCTCATCCGAAACAATAGTTAGGAGTAACAAGGGGGTGACGACTGAGGTGCGGCAGAGTGTTTTCTGCGGACTTCAGTTGAATTGGCTGGTTCCAAAATTCAGCGAGTCTTATTGGCACCGTGGCTCAGGGCTTGTGTCGAGCACGCCTTCGGGAGGGGCGTAAATGGCCGGTGAACGTCTCAGGTGCGCCGCCTGTTGCACGAATTCCAGGGAACACTCAGGCGGCGCGGCTTTGTTATCGACTTATCGAGCGGGACGGAATGCAACAGTGCTGGCACAGTATTCGCCTTCGGGTGTAGACGTAAACCAGCTAGGCTGATGAGTGCCGACCGGGGCAAAATTGTCAGTGATATGCGCCCAACCGTTTCCATTCGTCGTGAAATCGTTCGTAAACTCGTTCCCGCTGGTAATGCCACTGATGTTGGTATCTACGGCAAACAGAATGGACACGATAAAGTCCCCAGCCTGGGTGGTAATCACGGCCGGTCCCGGAGTGTTATTGAGAGTAAAGACTCCGCTGGAAGTGTTGCTTACATCAGGGGGTGAGGTTGAAATTCCTGAAACCTCCCAAACCGTGATCTCAACGGAAGTCGGTGAATCGGCAAACGTGGGAGTCACAACCGTAGCGCCAGGTTTGGAGTTCACTGCATACCAAATTTCCGTCGAATGAATGTCGACGAAACCTTTAGCCTGAGCCGAGACATAAGTGTTGCCTGCATCATCGGAAACACTGGTGGCGTATGTTCCGGCGTTGAACATGAGCCCTACAACAATCAAATTCCCCGTGCCGGTGGGCTGAATCGTGAGGTTCGTAATAGCTCCAGCGTTCGATGCATCGCTCACAATGGCCCAACCACTTCCGTCAGAAATGGCGCCGTGGCCACAACCGACCAACCCAAGCATCCCCAACAACACCAGGATCAGTGTTAATGCCCTAATTCGCATGTAATTCTGTGCTCCCTCGCTGTTCGAACGATCGGCGGGCTTTCGTAGCGCGCCAAAACCTTGTTTTTTGTGGCGGCCCGCACTTCAAGGCAGCAACTTGATTGCCATCCGGGAGGCCTTTTTTGTACAGCTTGCCGACGCCGTCAGTCATTTATGCAAAGCTTTGCACAAGCTCATGGAAAAATCCCTACAGCGGAGACATCGATGCAAGAACCCTTCTCAACGATATTTGATTGTGAGCCTTTCAGCTCTTCTCCGACTCACCGTTATCTGCGCCCGTCTTCGCTGAGTGCATCTTGTGTCTGTCATCGAAAGCCGCCTTGCGCGTGTACGGAGCCGAGGGAAAGTATTTTCCCATGTGAAAGCGGCTACGGTGTTTCTCCTAGTCTCTAATTACCAGGCGTGGCCCGGAAGATTCAATGAAGAGTTACTTTCGGGCCAGAGAGACCGTGGAACAGCTCAACTTCTGTTCCGTCTTATTTGGAAGCTAAACCTTTCATCTCGTGCAACTTTGCGGCTCTCGACCGGCCGAGCGAAGACAAGCTCGCAATCGGTGGATGCGGATTGTGACATTGGCATCGCGATTGCACCGTGAGGTCGGGTGCTTCTCGCTTTCTTGAGCTATAGCCAGACCGATGGAAAAAATCGCTCGCTGCCGATCAGAAAGGATGTAATGAGAACCGCGATGAGGACTATCGTGCAGGCCGGTTTTATCTTGTTCACGCTGGTCGCGCCCGCTCTGGCGCAAGATCAGCGCGCGACAGAACCGGTGCCTGCGGTCACCGGCCCAGCTTACGACGTGAGTGTCGGCTATGCCAATCTCACCATGGCGATCCCCTCCTCGCAACACGTGAACCTGAGCGGCGTGGATGTTAGCGGAAGTGCCGACCTGAACTCGCGTTGGGGGCCAATGGTCGATTCCAGTTATGTGCGCACATCCAACGTCCTCGGGACCGGACACCCTGCCTCTCAGTGGAGCTTACTTGGTGGTCCGGTGTTCTATCCGTTTGGCCACGGGAATACTCGATTGTCGGTTCACGCGCTAGCCGGTGCGGCCCTCGTCGACGGAGCGGTGCCAATCAACCCGGTCGACTACTTTCACGGATGGCTAATGCGATTCTCTTATGCGGCTGGAGGCGGAATCGAGCACACCCTCTCCGGGCCATTCCGCGTCCGAGTCCAGGCAGACTATCTGCACTCGGCGTTTTTTAATGCGCAAGGAGCCGTGCGGCCCCAGGGCAATCTCCGGTTCACCGTCAGCCTCGTCTGGCGTCTGAGAGACCATCAGTAATACCGTAACCTAGCTACGAGAGGCGAATCGTTGCGCTCAAAGAGGCGCTGGCGAACTTGTATCGCTACGCTCCACCGAGAAACTGAAGGAATCCGTCCATGCTGGGTGGCGGCTACATAGGCGTGGTCGAACGCCAGACTGGCGCGTGAGTCTAAGCTGAACAGCCTGCGCAGCTGGGAACGCATTCCTGCCGTGCACGCCTGGACGGTAACGGTAGCGGCCGCGCCGGCGCCGCGGGCGGCGAACGAAATGCTGATGCACAGCCAAACCCGAGCCGGGCCTGTGGCGGAGGCGGGACATCCGCCCTGTCGAGACCCCGTCGGGAACCAGCAGGACGGGCGTGTCGAACCTTCGCCGCGAACCGGTCCGGATCCTGTCGCCCATGCTCCCCCGGACTTCACGGTAGCTGGATCGGCAGGACTGCGATCAGCTGGCGAGTCCGATGTTCTGGCTCGCCATGTCTACGATGGCGCGCCCAATCAGCAGGGAAGCTGTCGCCGCGGGAGACGGAACGTTCAGAACGTGCAGCATCTTTCCCGACGGCACAAACTTGAAATCATCCACCAGCGTGCCGTCGCGCTTGAGTGCCTGGGCGCGGACTCCGGAGCCGCCGGGAACCAGATCTGTCTCGCGCACCTCAGGAACCAGTCGCTGCAAAGCACGAACGAACGCGGGCTTGGAAAATGACCGGTGGAACTCGTCAAGTCCGCTTCGCCAATGCTTTGCGGCCATTCGCCAGAATCCGGGAAACGCGAGCGATGACGCCAGGTCTCGCAGATTGAAGTCTGTGCGCCGGTAGCCTTCACGGCGAAAGGCGAGAACGGCGTTGGGGCCGGCGTCGACGCTGCCGCTAATACGGCGCGTGAAATGGACTCCGAGAAACGGAAACCGCGGATCGGGGACGGGATAAATGAGGGCCCGCACCAACGACGAACGCTCGGGAATGAGATCGTAGTACTCGCCGCGAAAGGGAACAATCATGACCTCCGGGTCGTCGCCGGCCATGCGGCTGATGCGGTCGCTGAACAATCCAGCACAGTTGATGAGAAAGCTCGCGGAGAACGCTCCGCGTCTGGTTTCCACCACGATCTCATCCGCGTCCCGCTTGATGCCGCATCACCGTCCGCGGAAGTGAGAATTGTTCCGCCCTGCGCAGCGGATAAGCTCTGCATACTTCTCGCAAACTGCAGCATAGTCGGTAATTCCGGTTGAAGGCACAACCAGTGCCGCTAAGCCGCTGGCGTGCGGCTCGATCTCGCGCAACTCTGCGCCGATGAGCCGCACGCCGGTGAGTCCATTGGCCTCGCCCCGCCGCCGCAATTCCTCCAGGCGCGGGAATTCCTCTTCCTGCGTGGCCACGATGACCTTGCCGCAAACCTCATGCGGAATGCCGTGCTCGCGGCAAAACTCGACCATGGCCGCCGCCCCGGCAACGCACAGCTTCGCTTTCAGCGATCCTGGCTTGTAGTAAATTCCGGAATGAATAACGCCGCTGTTGTGGCTGCTCTGGTGCCGGCCCACCCATCTTCCTTCTCGAGCAACAGCAAGCTAAGGCGGGGAAATCGCGGGTGATTTCGAGTGCCACTGCGAGGCCGACAATGCCTCCGCCGACGATGATGACGTCGTGGTGCGAATCAGGCATGATCGATGATCATACCGCGACGTCCGTTTCACGCCAGCGCTTTAACTACTGGCTCACGACCAGAGTTACGGTGGAAGCGCTTGATGAGTCAGTGTGCCCGAGGTGCCAGTCACGGTGATGGTGTAGGTGCCGGGTTGTGTGCCTTGCTGCTGGCCGCCGCCGCCACCACCACCGCCTCCTCCGCCATTGCTTCCGCTCCGCCGCAAGATGGCAGCAAGAGATGCCAGCAGAAACAATCCCAGCAGGGAAGCGGACAGGTAGCCTCGCATGCCTTCGCGCCCCGGCTTCCAGTAACGCCAGTGCCGGGCAGCGCAGCCAAAAGCGTAAAAGATTGACACGCTCTGGTCCGCCCGCGGAAAGAAACTGGCCGAACTGGAAGTCGTTGTGATGTGTCATCACGACCGCTGCGGAACTGTTGCCGGGAGTCACAGGGCTGGGAGTGAAGCTGCACAGCGAGATTACGGAGCGCCAGAACAGGACAAAGTCACGGCGTTGGTGAATGACGCGCCAACCGGCAACACACTGAAATTGTAGCTGGCCGATTGTCCCGGGTTAATGGTCTGAGTGGCGGGCGTGAGTGCGCCGAGAGTGAAATCCTGGATTACCGTGAGGGCGATTGTCCATGTGGGCTGGGTGCGCCAGTCATGTCTTGCGTATTGATGTTGATGTTGTAGATGCCGGGTGTGGCGTTGTTCGGAACATTGATGTAAGCGGTCACGGGCAAGACAGCGCCCGCTCTCGATCGTGATCGGATTCGTCGGACTGAGCGTGCATTGCGCGCCCGATAGCGCCGTGGCGTCGCAGGTGGCATTGACCTGGCCGCTGTAGAAATTGGTCGAAGCGAAGGTAAGATTGGCCGGCACTTGACCGCCGGGCGGGGAAGAAAGCGTTGCCGGACCGGTGATCAGGTAATCGCCGACGTTGAAAGGAACCGCGAGAGAATTCGTAATCGAGCCAGAGGTGCCTATGCACCGCAATCTGGTAGCTGCCTGCGCGTGAAGCTGGTTCCGTTGATGATCAGATTGACCGTGGCGGGGAACGAGCTGACCGACGATGGACTGATGCTGCAACTGTTAGCTCCAGGTGCTGCGCAACTCAGGCTGACCGTGCCGCGAAGCCATCTTGGGAAGAGATCGTGATCGGGCCGCTGGTGCCGGTGCTGCCCAGCTTTCACGTTGGGAAAGGAGCTGGTTCGCTGAGAATGAAATCCGGATTGAGTAGCAACGGCCGGTGAACGATGCGGTTAACGGACCAAGCGCTCCGCGGCTGTGGCCTGCAACGTGACTGTGTAGTTGCCGACGGCGTTGCCGCTGGTACGGTCACAGTCGCCGTCATGTTGACGGGTGAGGCTGATGTTGGATTCACCGTGGCGCTCGGGAGTAAATGCGCATGTTGCGCCCGCAATGCTGGGACTGAATCTGCAGCTGAGTGTCACGCTTTGATTGAATGAACCTTGCACCGTGACTTGAAAACTTACCGGCGGAGAAGTCGCGCCGCGAGGCTCGGTCACGGTGGTGGGGGAAGGCGTGGTCAATCCAAAGTTCACCACTTGCAAAGTGAGCGCGGCGACGTGCGTTGTATTATTCGGATCGGAGCCGACTGCTTGCAAGTTGAAGTTGTAGTTGCCGACCGTGCGCGCCCACATTAAGTGAGAACGCCGCGCCGGTGGAGGTGGGCGTGAGGCTGAAGGGCTCGGAGTGCAGGGACTGGGCGGACTCGTTGAGCCTGCCGTGCAGCTCAATTCAACCGAGTTGTTGTATCCGTTCACCGCTGTTACCGTGCCGTTGAATGTGGCCGTGGTCCCAGCGAAGACGGTGAGCGGCGTGTTGGCAACCGCGATTTGGAAATCTGGCGTGGCCAGCAGATTGAACTGCCACACGCCGCGGCCGTAGGTGGAAGCGCGCAACAGCTTCTGTCCGCCGGAGTTGAAAAGTGCGAGCGCAGTCACGGCAACATTCGGCAGGAATCCAGTTCGCCGGCTGCTCGGAATTGGTCCCACTTCGGTCCATGCGGCGCTGGATGTGGCACTCTGGAAGACGCCGACATCGGTGCCCACGTAAACGATGTGCGTGCTAGGGTCAACGACCACCGCATTTACCGGAGAATCCGGAAGAGCATTCGCGCCGGTGCCGGTGAAATCAGTCCAGCTCGCCCCGGCATTTGTGGTTTGCCACACATGTCCCGGCCCGCCGGTGAAAGCCCATCACCGTGACGTAGGCAGTGTTGCCGGTGGGGTCCGAAGTATCGATCGCAACGCTTGAAATCGGAAACTGGTTGGGATTGATGCTGGTTGCCGCCGGGGCCGTTCAGGGTGACGTTGGCGAAAGTGGAAACAGTGCCTGAAACCGCGGTGGCATTCGTGGTGACCCAGACATTTCCGCCGATGGGAGCAGATAGATCGTTCGGGCCCGGGCCGTCGGTGGTGGCATAAATTACTTGCGAGCCATTCGCGTTCGCTGGGTCCGCCCGCCGCCAGCGCGCGAACCACATTGACTTCGTTCCCGCGCAGGTTCCGGTGCCGAGCGTATCGAAATTCAGGCTCAACAGCGTAAATGCGCCGCCCGAGCGCGGCCCGCTCCACACCCGGCAGGTTCCCACCAGCAACGAAGTCGTCGACTGCGGATCGAGAATGTAGGGAAAGTAAAAAGCTCCGTCGTCACCGCCGACGTTGCTGCTGCTGACGACCACATTGAATAGGCTGTCGGTGCAGTTCATCCCCGACGAACATTCCTGAATATTCAGCGTGCCCGATCCCGTGTCCGGGTTCGAGGCAAACCAATTGCCGGTGTTGGGATCGATGGCGTTATATCCGCCATCGCCGCTCAGAACATTTCCCCAACTCGTGCTGGTCGTTGCCGTCGCGGTGGCGGGAGAACCGTTATCCTGCGTGCCTCCCAGCAGCATGTTGGGATCGGTCGGCATGCTGCGAGAAGCTGACGAACTGCGTCATCGAACCCAGATTCTGATTGAGGTCGTCGAATTGATTCGTGCCCGAACATGAGCCGGTCGTGAGCCCGCTGAATCCGTTCAGCGCGCGGTAAATGCCGCCGTCGTTGGCGAAATACATCAGGTCGGCTCCGGACGACGTGGGATCGTGTAAGCCAGCGCGTGCTGGTCAGGATGCACGTGCGCCAGCGCGCCGAAGCGGATCGCAGCCGTAGACGTGCGTGAGATTCATGAACGGAGTGCTGGCGCAGGTCGGGTTGATGGAACTGATGGAACACTTGTAAAGATTGATCGCGCCGGCGTAGAGATCGGTGGCAGGAGCGCCGTTGGGAACGGCCAGCAGTTCGAGATTGTAGTATCCCTGCTCAACTCCGCAGCCATCGCTGTCGCCGCAGTTGATGATGCCGCTGTCGCTGATTTGCGTCCACGAAGCGCCGCCGTTCGTGCTCTGCCAAATTCCTTGATCCACCGGATTGCCGGTTGAATCCAGCGAAACAAACCACACATACATCTCATTGCGTCCCGGCACGACGGTGATTTCGCCGCGATAGATCGGGCAGGTTGTGACGTAGTTTTGCGGACAGGCCGCCGCGCTCAGCAATCCCGCAGCGCCTGGCTGATTGGCGAGGAGTGTCCAGTTCAGACCGTCAGGGGAAGAGTAAAAGCCGTGATAGCGGATCGCCGCGAAAAACAAACCTGCCGACGGCGTTATACACCACCGAAGTTGCCGAAGTCGCCTCGCCCGCTGCCGGAGAAGAGAGCGTCGTAGGTCCAGGTCTGCCCAGCGTCGGTGGAAGTGTAGAGGCCGCGGTAAGTATTGCTGGTCAATGCGCCATCGGTTACGCCTTCCGACGTTGCCGCCATGGCTGCGACCACTGTGCTGGTCTGTCCGCTGGCGGTGCTGAAAGCCATTCGCGTAGCGCCCAGGCCGCTGAAAGAGAGCGCGCCGCTGTTCGCGGTGGGGATCAACGTCCAGGTGCTGCCGCCGTCGGCGGAACGCAGAATGCCGAGGCCGAAATAAGAATCGGCGGAATTGTCAGCCTCGCCCGTGCCCACCAGAATCACGCTCTGCGCGGGATCGGAGTTTCCTGGCTGAATCGCAATCGAGCCGATCGAAAGCGTGGCCTGATCGTCGGTGACCGCCGTCCAAGTCACGTTGTTGGCGATGCTGGCGGCCGCGTTGGTGGATTTCCATACCCCGCCCTGCGCTCCGCCGATGTAAACCGTGTTTCCGCTCGGATCGGCGGGATCAATTGCCACCGCGGTCGCACGGCCCGAAACCTGGTTATAGTTCTGAAATCCGTCCCCGGTAGCGTCGGAGGCCAGCGGCACCGGACCCAGCGGCGTCCATCCGCCGGATGATGTTGCCGACTGCGAGTTCGACTGTGCGGCGCGAGCGCGAGCCAGCCGAGCGGCGCGCGCCTGCATCTTGGCTTGATAGGCGCGATGCCGCAGTTCGGCGGAAGACTTTCCGGGAACCACGCGGCCGCGCAAGAACCATTCTGAGCGTTGCTTGCACTGATCGGCATCGGCATCGGCGATGGGCGTTTCGGCTGCGGTTTTCTTTGCGCCCTGAGCGTGCGCGATGGAAAGCAACGAGAGGATAAGAAAGCGAAGCAGGGAAGCGCGAACGCACGCGGCAAAGCCTGGGAAGGTCATAGGCGCCGAACTACGTGGCCAGTATGGGAGGGCCAAGGAGAGCGGTCAAAACAAAAAGCGCACGAAAAGTCGCGCTGCGGACCATTTCGGGAAGTAGAAGGTGACCGGTGCAGCGAGCAGACGAGATCGCAGAGAGTCGGCTTGTCGCGCAGCGATGCGGCACCGCTGCCTGTACAATTTCCACGGATTCCTGTGTCGATTCTTCGCGATGCTTGGAGGTGTCTTCCAATGTCGATGAGGCGTCTTGTCACTCGCAGCTTGATTGCTTTTCTGGTGTTGGTCTTCTGGCGATCTCGATCCCGCGAGCTGAAGCCGCAGACCGCGAGATTAATGTGGCTGCGGCGGCGGACTTGAGCTCCGCACTGCAGGAGGTTGCCACTGACTATGAAAAGCGCACCGGCGTTTCAGTGAAGCTCTCCTTTGGCGCATCCGGCGCGTTGACCCAGCAGATTCAGAACGGCGCGCCGTTTGATGTCTTCTTCTCGGCCGATATGGACTATCCCCGGCAATTGATCGCGGGCGGCCAAGCCGAGAGCGCAACGTTGTATCGTTATGCCGTGGGGCAGTTGGTGCTGTGGGTTCCGAAGGATTCGCCGCTTGATGTCGAGCACAAGGGCATGGATGTGTTGCTCGATCCTTCGGTGAAGAAGATCTCAATCGCGAATCCTCAACATGCGCCTTACGGGCGCGCCGCGGCCGCGGCGCTGAAGCATTATGGCCTGTATGAAAAGTAAGCGACCGGCTGGTGCTGGGAGAAAATATTTCGCAGGCGGCGCAATTTGTGGAGTCCGGCAATGCGCAGGTCGGGTTTGTGGCCCTGGCTCATGCCGTAGCGCCCGCGATGCAGGGCAAAGGGAAATACTGGATCGTTCCGGCCGAGGCATATCCGCCACTGGATCAGGGCGTAGTCGTGATTTCGCGCTCGCCTCACAGGCAGGACGCGGCCGCATTCCTGGAGTATGTGAAGACCGCCGAAGTTGCGGCGGTTCTGCGGCGCTACGGATTCAGCTTGCCCGAAGCATGAAGTAGCAAGATCTGAAGTAGAAGAACGCGGACTAGCGACAAATGTCCATCAATTGGCAGGCATTCCGGCTCACCATAGAACTGGCGGTGGTGGTGTCGGTCATTCTTTTGGCGGTCGGCCTGCCGCTGGCTTCCTGGATCGCCTTCTCGCGCTGGCGCTGGAAATTCCTTGTGGAAGCTCTGGTCGCCCTGCCGATTGTGCTGCCGCCGACTGTGCTCGGATTTTACGTGCTCGTCGCCCTCGGTTCCCGCAGTCCGCTGGGGCGTTGGTGGCAGTCTTTGACCGGACACACTCTGGCGTTCACCTTCACGGGACTGGTGATCGGCTCCATCCTCTACAGCCTGCCGTTTGCGGTGCAGCCCTTCGCCGCTTCTTTTTCGTCGGTCGATCGCAAATTGCTGGCGGCCTCGGCCACGCTGGGAGCTTCGCCGTTACGCACTTTCTTCCGCGTTGTGGTTCCACTTTCCGTGCCGGGCTGGTCACGGGCGTGGCTCTGGCGTTTGCTCACACCATGGGCGAGTTTGGAGTGGTGCTGATGATTGGAGGCAATATTCCCGGCGTGACGCGCACGGTCTCCATTGACATTTACGATCAGGTGCAGGCCTCCAATTACGCGGCGGCCAATGCCATGGCGCTGCTGCTGCTGATCTTCTGCTTCGTTGTGCTGACGCTGGTCTACGGGCTGAACCGGAGAACGCCAGGAGATCAGGTCAGATTATGGACGATCGGTCCGGTCAAATAAGCGAGACTCGATGCCCACGCCTGCGGAACCCAAACCCGCAAATCCAATCCTGAGTGCGCGCATTCGCAAGAGCTTTCCTCCGCGGAGCGCGGGTTCTCTCTCGATGTGGAGTTCAGCGCCGCGCCCGGATTCACCATTCTTGTTCGGCCCCTCGGGATCGGGCAAAACCACATTGCTCGATTGTGTGGCCGGACTGGCTACTCCGGATGCAGGGCGAATCGCCGTGGGGGAACGGGTCCTTTTGACGCGAGCACTCGCATGTCGAGTGTTCCGGTGGCGAAACGGCAGCGTGGGATATGTCCTGCAGGATCTCGCGCTGTTCCCGCACTTGACCGTCGAGCAGAATATCGAATATGGTCTCGCGCATCTGCCGCGCCGATGCGCGACAGCAGCGGGCCGCAGCGATGCTGCGAGGAGTTCCGCATCGAACACCTGCGCCAGCAGCGCCCGGCGGAAATCTCAGGGGGAGAACGTCAGCGCGTGGCTTTAGCGCGAGCTCTGGTGACCGACCCGTGTGTGCTTCTGCTCGACGAACCGCTGGCCGCTCTGGACGCCCCCACCAAGTCAAGATCCTCGACGATCTTCGGCGCTGGAATCAGGAGCATCGCATTCCGATTCTGTATGTCACGCACAGCCGCGAAGAAGTAATGGCGCTGGGCGAACGCGTGCTGGTGATGGATGCAGGGCCGCATCATCGCGCAGGGCACGCCGCACGAGGTGCTGAGCGCTCCGCTCCAGGAAACCGTGGCGCAGTTGGCGGGTTTTGAAAACATCTTCGACGCTACGGTGGAGTCGGTGCATGAAGATCGCGGCACCATGATGTGCCGGACATGACTTGCCGAGTAACGACAGCATTCCGGCAGTGGGAACCTTCGTCCTGCTGGAGACACCTCTGATTCGCGCCGAAGCCGGCGCACGCCTGCGGGTTGGAATTCGCGCCGGCGATATTCTGCTGGCGATCGCAAAGCCGGTAGGACTCAGCGCGCGCAACGTGATTGCCGGGCGGCTGGTTTCCCTGGAAAGACGCGACATGATTGTTTCCGCGCGGGTGGATTGTGGTGTGGAAATGGACGTCCATCTGACCCTGGCGGCGCGCGACGCCTTCAGCTTACCGAGGGCCGCGAGGTGTGGCTGGTGATCAAAACTCATTCCTGTCATTTGATGCGGCCCTGACATATAATGCCGCCAGCGCTCGGGATGTTCCGGACAAACGCGGTGGAAGCCGACCGACGTTTCTGCCTGCCGTCCCCGAGAAGTTGCAGCAGGCCCCCCACATCCATCGCAGGAGTCGTTTCGTGCAGTCTGCGCCTAAGCTCTATCGTTCTACCGTGCCGCGCGATTGCTCGCCTGCGTTGTTGCTTTCTGGCTATGCGGAGATGTCGGCGCCCTCGCACAGATAATACTCGGCATGAATTCGGGCCCGGATGCCGGGTTCTCACAAGTCGACTTCGCACAAATCTATCTCGACACGCAGGCCCGGCACGTCAAGGACATTGAGCGGCTAAAGGCACAGGATAAGGAGCGGGTCGATTCCGGTGTTATATCGGCGCTCGACCTGGAGGCTCCGAATAATGCCGTGGAGGAGTTCAACCGCGCCAGCACGCTGTTGAAAGCGCAAAATTCGAAAGAAGCAATGAGGCATCTGCAGAAAGCGATCGCGGACTATCCCAAGTTCGTATCAGCGCACATCGGTCTCGGACTCGCCTATGTCGATCAGGAAGACCCGGCTCATGCCAAGAGTGAATTCGAAGAGGCCGCCAAGCTGGACGACAAGTTTCCCGGATCGTTCCGGCATCTCGGTCAGCTGGCCTTATCGCTAAACGATTTTCCGACTGCGGAATCGGCGTTGGAGAAAGCTGCCGCCCTCAGTCCCAAAGATGTCCGCGTCCTGACGGTTCTGGCGTACGCGCAAAATGGAACCCAGCAATATGAGCAAGCCCTCAAACGGCCCAGCGAGTGCATGCTCTCGACCACAAAGGGATGGCGAATGTGCACTACGTCGCCGCGGCCGCAGCCATGGCTCTCAACGATTTCGACACCATGGAGCACGAACTGACTTTCTTTCTTGGCGAGGACCCGACCAATGCGCTCGCTCCGGTCGCGCGCCAGAATCTGGCCGCTCTAACCCACAACAAGGAGGTTCGGGCCGCAGGCCGCAGCTCATACGCAACTGGCAACAACCGCATCCGTTTCACAGCGATACAAACTTTTCCCAACAGTGATCAGATTGAAAGCGCAGCTGAACTACCTTGGGCAATGAATCCGATGCAGGAGACCTGCGAAAGACTGCGGCGCCTTGGCCGAGGCGAGTCTCGCCCAATACGACCGGCCAACGGGGCGGCTCGGATGTGCCCAGCGCTTCGGCCAGTCGCATTGGCGGCGTCTGGACAATTCGGAAGAGTGTGGACGATGTGGCCCTGTTTTTCTCCGTCAGCAGCCACGGGCACATGGTGAACGATCTGGAAGCGTCCAACATCCAGATCCGGGATGACAATAAGCCTCCGGAAAAGGTGGTCCAATTTGCCCCGCAGTCGAAGCTTCCTTTGCGGCTGGCGCTTCTGGTCGACACGAGCGGTTCGGTGCACGACCGGTTCTCCTTCGAAAAACAGCCGCAACTAAGTTCGTGCAGAAAGTGCTGAGCAATGCTTCCGACCTCGGGTTTATAGCGGGTTTTTCGACCGAACCCACCGTGACCCAGGATTTCAGTTCGGATCCAGCCGCATTAGGTAAGCGGAATTGACAAGCTCGCAAACGGAGGCGGAACCGCGCTCTTCGACGCGGTGTCATTCGCGTGTAGGAAACTGGCGGAGTATCCCGAGGACGAGCGGGTGGCGAGAGTCCTGGTGATTCTGAGCGACGGCGAAGATAATTCCAGCCATAGCAGCCTGAAGCAGAGCATCCAGGTTGCAGAAAGGTCGGGCGTCACGATTTACACGGTCAGCACGAAAGAGGACCTTGGCGACAAGACAGATGCCGACAAGGTGCTAGAGGCTCTGGCGGAGCGCACCGGAGGAGAGGCGATGTTTCCCGGCGATTTACTCACTCTGGGGTCAAGTCTCTTGATAAGCTGCGCGATGTTGATCCGCAGCCGCTACTTCATCGCTTATAAACCCGCCGATTTCCAGCCGAACGGAAGCTATCGCACGATCACCATCATCGCCGAGAAGAACGGCAAACGTTTGCAAGTCCGGGCTCGCAAGGGCTACCACGCCCGCCAGGAGACCAGCCCCAACTGAGCGGAAAGCGAGACGCTTGTTCCACTCGCTCCATCTCAATCACGGCGATCCACTGTCCCTGGCGCTGTTCTGAAAATACGATGTGGCCGCCGAGAATCTGCGCCACCGCAGCGGGCGGCAGATCGCGGTGAAAGCCGAAAAAGCGAGCCTTTCAGCTCTGTCCAGGTCCGCCAGTGATCCCAGCGGGCGGGGCCGGGCTCGTATTTCGTCGAGAAAATCAGGGCGACTTCATAGTTCGAGCGAAAGTCGGCTGCGGAAAGCACTTCATCCAGGGAGAAGTTCTCGATGCGCACCACGCGCATCGGCCGCGTGATGTATCCGAGCCAGGGACGGGCTATTTCATCCGACGGCGGGCCACGCCGTCAGCACCCGCGCCATGGGATAACGCGCTTCGAGAAAGCGTTCGCCATCTTCATGCAGCACGACGTAATCCCGGTAAGCAAGATTATCCTCAGGCGAGAATCCATAGGGAGGATTCCAGAACCACGCTGCAACGAAGGCCAGCGCAACGCATGCGACCGCCACGCGCCAGAAACTCAGCTCTGCGCCACAGCGTCGAGACCGAAAGAATAATCACCAGTGGAACGGCCGGCAGCATATAACGAGCCAGAACCGCGCCGCCGATCAACGCCATCGCCACGAATAAGCCAGCATGACAACATAGAAAATCATTTGCGCCGGAACGCTGATCCGCGGACGTTCGCCGCGGAATCGCGCTGCGGCGGCAGCATCCACATCGCAAACAGCATCGCCAGCGTCAAAACCCACAAATGGAGATAGCCGACCGATCTGCCAAAGCCGCATGGCCAGAGCGAGAAAAAACCGCGTGGAGCTGAGAGTCGCTGCCACGTTGTAGCGAAAGAACTCCGGATTGCCGAAGACGTATCCCGTGCGCGCATAGTGATAGGCATACCAAAGGCTAAGCGGCAACGCCGGAATCAGCAGAGAAGCGATGCGCCGCACGAGGACATGCGTTTCGATTCATAGGTCTCATCATTGCCACTCCAGCCACAGCTCTCGCAGTGAACTCTTGCGCGCAAGCAGCCGACAACCTCCCATCCCGCAAGCGCCAGCGGAGCCAGAATCGCAGTCTCCTTCGCCAACGCCGCAAGGGAGAACCAGAGAGCCGTTGCGACTGCCTCACCTTCGACATATGCCGAAATCGCCCAGAAAGTAAGCCCTGCCGCGGCCAAATCCACCTGCGCGAGCGAGCTCTGTGCGAAGAAGACTGGATACAGCGCAGTGCACAGAGTGGACGCGATCGCGACCTTTGTGTTGGCGACGCGTTCGGCCAGCCGGAACACACCCAGAAGCGAGAAGGCAGCGACCACCAGCATCGCCGTCCGCGTGACCAGCGGAGCATAGCCCACCACCTTCCACCACAGGGCCAGCCAGGCCATCACCAGCGGCGGGTGCGCGTTCGAAACCGTGGAATGAGGAATCACACTTCCGGTGAGCAGAATATCGCGCGCAGCCGGAACGTAGTAGCCGGCCTCGTCCCAGAAGTAAGGTAACCGCAACAGAGGAACGTGCAGCAGAAAGATAAATACAAAGATAACCGCAAACACCAAGGCCGGATAAGCGCCTGACCATTGCGACCGGACTGCTTGCCGGTCAGACCGGTAATCTCTCAGAATTTCCCTCCTGGTCCAGCGACTACGAGCTCCGACTTCGCCGAACGCGTCCCCTACTAGTGCACCGGCCCTGCCGGGGTCATGCGCGGGTCGAGTTTGATCTCGCCGAAGGCGCTCTCGTAGCCAGAGACGTTCTGCTGCAGAAGTCCGAGCAGGGCTTTGGCCTGTTGCGGGCTGAGGTAGATGCCCTGAAAGTTGCGAATCTCCACTTGAGTTTCGGTCTGCTGCTGCAGGGTGCCGAAAACCATGAAGAAGTCCCAGACATTCACCCGCATCTGCACGCTGTTGGCATAGGCTTCGCGGTAGTCGGGAGCATTGATCAGCTTGACGTTGGGTTGTGCAGGAACACTCATAGAAAGGCAGTGTAATGACTTTGGGGTCAGGAAGGGAAGCGCTCGCGGTGGAAATCCCTGTTCGGAGACAATCAACTTCGTGGCATAGGCATCGGGCGGATAGATCCGACTGACAAAAATTGTCAGTCCGCTTACAGATTTCTGGCTGAATGGCTGCGAGCGTGCCGCGAAAGGTCATGGACGTTAGCTACTTTGCTGAAACAAAAGGGGTTGTAGGATGTCATTACAGGCGTCGATCTGGCGTTTAAAGTGCGAGACTTGAAGCGGTTCCTAAATTGAATTTTGCGAGTACTCTATGACCCATAAGCCTGAAGACGGGGCCATTGAAGAAATCATTCTCCCCGAGAATCTGCTCCCTCTGGGATCGGTGCTGGGCGAAGGCGTCACGCCGCTCGACGTCAGCATGGTATTGGCGAAAGTGTTTCAGCGTGCAGTATGCGGAAGTTGCGCTGCTGCGGCTGGAAGGCGGCCTGCTCAAGTTCATTTTCCCTGAGCACCTGCGGACCACCGGAGCGATTCCGATTTCCAGCAAGGCCGTGGCCGCCCACACTGCGTTGAGCAAGAAAGCCGAGATCTTCAACAATTTTGCCCGCGTAAAACATGCCAGCATCTTCGAGACGATCAAGCCGGTCGGAGCCGAAGCTGATGATCCCGGCGCCGCCCGCGCCCATCCAGAAGCTGATGTCGGTGCCGATTCTCGATCAGGATTTGACGGTGCTCGGCGTCATTCAGATCTCGCGCAAAGGATCTGGATCCGCGCTTCACTCAGGACTTCAGCCGCGAAGACCTGCACGATCTGGAACTCGCCGCCGGAGTGCTGGCCGCTTCGCCCGTGATGCTGGAAAACTGAAGAGGGATTTCTGAGTTTAGGCGGTCGCCCGTCCTGAACGGTCGGCGACCGCTTCCATTTTCAACGTTCATAACGCCGGAAGCCCGCGGCGTTACTCCTTGAGCCCCGCCACCTTTCCCCGCAAGACCGTGATCGAGGCTTTCGGCAGAGTAAACACAGTTTGCGGACCCGCCGCCACAGTAGTCGCAATCGGCGGATGATCCGGGTCGGCGTGGCTGTTGGGGCCGTCGTTGATCCATACATACTGCTCGCTGCCGAAAGTCACGAACGTCACCGGCCCGGAAAACGACGCATTCTGCTTGCTCTTGGAATCCTCAAACTGTACGCGCACGGTGTGCGGGTTGATCTCGTCGCGGTTGACCAGCATCAGAGACCAGTTTCCGTCGGGCCGATGCACCGCATAAGAAGTGACCAGCACATTGCCTTCGCCATCCTTGATGTCGCGTCAGATAGAAGGGAACATCTGATGCACGCCGGAGCGATGCTGCACCCACTCCAGGTTGATCATGTGAGCGGCGAAGTAGGGCGAGGTGTATCCCTTGATGTCGTAGTTCATAGACTCGTCGAGCCTTCGTGGCCACGAAATTCGACCATGACGCCCAGCCGAGGCAACTGTTCTGAATGCCCTGCGGCTGAATGGGCGAATGATAAAAAGCCGCGCCTCCGCCCTCGAAGAAAGAGCCAACATTGTCGGCCAGCCACAGCGCGGCAAAGATCGTGGTCATCGGCCCGGTGAGATCGGCGGCCAGAGTGGTTCTCCGTCACCATGAGCGGCACATCTTTCGGCACGCCATCGTCTCTCCACACCTGCAGGATGTGCTTCATCAATTGCGGCTCGGTGTACAGAGTTTTCCAGGTGATGGTGCACGGCTCGAATGGATAGTGCTCGAAGGAGACGAAAGCCAGGTCGGAGAGACGGCCGTGCGCCTTCAGGTAATCCACGAAGCGGCCCATCCATGAGGTGCGGCCCTGCGCATCGGGCCAGACGCGAATGTCTTCGTTGACTCCTTCGAAAATCGGCCCACCCAGCTTGAGCTTGGGATCGACCTTGTGAATGGCCGCGGCCCACTGAATGTAGAGGGCGGCGTAGTCTTCGGGCATGGCATGCTTGCCGTCGGGCTCCTCGCCCATTTCGATGTATCCGATGCGGATAGCCGCGCTTCTCAATGTAGGCGATCTGCGCGGCGGCGTCGTCCGGCGTGCCGTAAAGCATGGTGACCGGAATCATCGCCGGAAGATTGTTGGTGAGGCCGCTGGTGAAGAAAAGATCGAAGCCGCTGTGCTGGTAGCCGCCCGTGGCATTCACGTCGCTGGCCGAGTGCCAGGGATCAATCGAAGAGGAGCAATAAGTGGTCGGTTCGTCGCCGATACTCTTCTGGACCTCGGCAAAGGCGCCGCTGGAATCGACGGTGCCGACGCGAATTTCCTGGATCGCGTATCCCACGCAGTTGCGGATGTCGTCCGATCCATGCAGATCGCAGGTGTTCGACGATTCCGTCATCAGGATGCGCACGTACTGCGTGGTGACGGGCGCGTCGGCGAGCTTCAGATTGACGGTTCCGCCTTGCGCATTTTTCATTGCGCCCGAGGAGAAAGTCTTCCACTCGCCCTGCGGGCCCTCATCGAAGTCGAGCGCGCGTTTTCCCACCCAATATTCCACCTGATAGGTCGTGGCGTACGGGCTCGCCCAGGCGATGCGAATCGCATTCACCGGCTTTTCGGCCTGCAGATCCACGACCACCCATTGCGGGTGCAGCGCGTCGCTTTCACCCGTGAACTTGCTGGTGAGATAGGGATTGCTCTTCCAATAGCTGAGATTCGGGCCTTGCAGCGGGCGGTCGCCGCTGGTCGAGAAGCCGCGGTGCGGCAGCGCATAGGACAGAATGTAGCGCAGTCGGTTCCTTGAGCTCGGTGCTGCCGGTAAAGTATCCGCTCTTGTGCGCCGGATCGCTCCAGGTTCCGTTCTCGGTCCAGTGCCAGGCGGCCATGCGCAGCTCGGAATTGTTGCGATAAGTGATCGGTCCCCAGCCCGCGGAAAGCGACTCCTGGATGATGTGCGGGGTATAGACCTTGTCGATGCCGTCATGGGACAGAACATCGATCGAGCTGCCCAGCGCGCTGTCGGGATCGAAGGAGTTGATGGCGTGGCCGGGCGTCGCGTCGACGTGAACGGTGGCGCCGTGCGGTTCCGCGGCGGATGCAGATTGGGCAGTCGCAGCCAGTGCTGTGCACGATAACAGAAGAAGAACCAGCGATTGCGACGAGCAGATCCGCTCAACAGTTTTCCAGCAAGGATTCGACCGAGGTTCCGACGTTCGTAGAACAGCCAAGCTGCATCGCAATCCCCTAGGTGTCATCGCAAGAAATCCTACGCTCTAACGCGGCGAGCCGGCTTTTTCGAGGGCCAGCTCGCGCGCCGCATGAACTGCCTGCACCAGCTCGCGAGCCGCTTGCGTGATCTTCGCCAGATTCCCGTCGCGCAGAGCGGCCGCATTCACCAGATCCCCACCCACGCCGAGAGCAAACGCTCCGGCGGCGATGTAGTCGGCAGCGTTCGAAGCATTCACTCCCCCCGTTGGAATCAAGGCAGCATGTGGGAAACGGACCTCTCAAGGACTGCAAATACTTGGGACCGCCAACGTTGCCGCAAGGAAAAATCTTGATCAGCTTCGCGCCATTGTCCTGGGCATGCATGAGTTCAGTTGGCGTCAGCGCTCCGGGGATTGCCAGCTTGGCGCAGGCCTGCGCCACCGCAGCACGTGAGTCGACAGTCCCGGACTCACCAGAAATTCGGCGCCGGCGCGAATGCATTGCTCGGCCTGTTCGCCGGTCGTAACCGTGCCCGCCCCGATCAGCGCCGTGCTGCCATGTTCGCGCACCACGTGGCGGATCACCGACATCGCGTTGGGAACCGTCATGGTTATCTCGAGAATCGGAATGCCTCCGGCACAGATGGCCTCCACGGCCCGGGTTGCGTCTTCGACGGTCGCGGCCCGCACCACGGGCACGATGCCAATCTCGCCGATCCTGCGAATCACGTCCTCGATGGTCATAGTGGTCGTCTGTCCGTCGTACTCGGTTCTCGACCTGTCTCAGCGTTATCAGCGCGCAATGCGCGCGGTTTGCGCCTTCATCGCCTGCAACACTTCTTCCAGCGTCGCCATCGTCGTATCGCCGGGCGTTGTCATTGCCAGCGCGCCGTGCGCTGCGCCGCAGTCGACCGCCCACTGCGGCTCTTTCCCCGATAGAAATCCATAAATCAATCCGGAGGCAAAGGAATCGCCTCCGCCCACGCGGTCGTAAATCTCCAGATTCTCGCGAACCCGCGCCTGGTAAAAATCGCCATCGTAGTAGCACATCGCTCCCCAATCGTTCAGGGTCGCCGTCTTCGCGTGCCGCAGCGTCGTGGCGATGACGGCCAGCGTGGGAAATTCCTGCACCACTTTCTCGATCATTCTCTTGAAATTGTCCGGATCGAGCTTGGAGTGGTGTTCGTCGAGGCCCTTCACCTCAAAGCCCAGAGCGGCGGTGAAGTCTTCTTCATTCCCGAGCATCACATCCACCAGCGGCGCGAGCCGCCGGTTCGTCTCCTGAGCTTTGGATTTTCCTCCGATCGACTTCCACAATGACGGACGGTAATTCAGGTCGTAGGAAACGATCGCGCCGGCGCGCTTCGCCGCTTCCATAGCTTCCTGAGCGACGAGCGGCGCGGTCTCCGAAAGCGCGCAAAAAATTCCGCCCGTGTGAAACCAGCGTGCTCCGTCCTTGCCGAAAATCTGCTCCCAATCGATTTCGCCGGGTTTCATTTGTGAGACAGCGGTGTGGCCGCGATCCGAACATCCGAGCGGCGCGCGCAAGCCGAAGCCTCTCTCGGTAAAATTCAACCCGTTGCGGACGGTGCGGCCCACCCCGTCATAAGGCACCCAGCGCACATATTTCTGACTAACGCCTCCCTGCAGCATCAGGTCTTCGACGAGCCGTCCGACCGGATTGTCCGCGAGAGCCGTTACGACCGCCGTGTCCATCCCAAAGCATCGCCTCAGGCCGCGGGCGACGTTGTATTCGCCTCCACCCTCCCATGCGCGAAAATGACGCGTCGTCGAGATGCGCTCATCTCCGGGATCGAGCCGCAGCATGACTTCCCCGAGGCTGACCAGATCCCACATGCAGCCATTCTTCGATTTGATGTTCAGTTTCGCCATGATCTAGAAATGATCTACAAACTCGCACGCGCCACCGGTCGATCGGCTGCGGCAGACTGATCCGACGATGCTTAGAACTCTGAAGCTGCGCCGTGCCAGCCTCAGCTGAAGAAACTCTGAGTTGCCGCGTTGGATCCACGACCAGCCAACTCACCGCACCTACCACGCACAACGCCGCCGCCACGAGAAATGAAGTTGTCCAACCGAATCGGGCGGCGATCCAGGGAGTGAGAGAAGCCGTGAGCGCCGCTCCAATCTGATTCCCCATATTCATGAAGCCCGATACCGAACCCGAAGACGCGCCGGCAATATCGGCCGTCACCGACCAGAAAGAACTCTGCGACAAATACAGCGCACCCGCTCCGCCGGCAAGCACCACGCTGGCCAGCCGCGCGCTTTGAACCTGCGAGCCGAAGGCGATGAATATCCCCGCCACGGCGATCGCAAATGCCGCCAGACCGCAGCGCCCGACGCGCGGCCCTTGCCATTTCGTGAGCCGGTCGTTGATCGCTCCTCCCAAAAGGCAGCACACCAGCATGGCCAGAAAGGGCAACATGGTGTAGAACGCGCTCGCCTTCAAATCCAGGCCGCGCACTTTGGCGAGATAGCGATAGAACCAGCTGAAGAAGATCCACGCCACGTAGCCGTAGCAGAAATAGCTGAGAGTGACGGCCCAGACTTCTTTGCTTTGCAGCACGCGCCCCCAGGGCACGAGCGCTTTCGGATCATTCCTTCGACTCCGCTTGCGTCAGCCCGGATCGAATCAACGCCAACTCGGAGGCGGATACGCCGGATGCTCAGCGGGCGTGTCGCGAGCCATCGACGAACCAGACCGCCCCCGCGGCGAATCCGATGATGGAGCACACCCAGAACGACGACCGCCAGCCGTAATGAACCATGATGTAAGTGATGAGCAGCGGCGTAAGGCCGGCGCCCGCTCCCACACCGGCGAAAATCCAGCCATTCGCGATGCCGCGTTCCGAGGTCGGAATCCAGCGCGCAATAAATTGATTGGCGGAGGGATAGATGACCGCCTCGCCGGCGCCGAGAAGAAAGCGGACCGCGACGAAAATGAAAAGCGCGCCGGCAATGTTCGCCGGGACCATGGCAGTCAGAGCAGTGAAGATTCCCCACCACGCCACGCCGCCGGCCAGCACCCGGCGCGGTCCGAAGCGGTCAGCCAGCCTGCCGCCAACCGTCTGGAACAGTGCGTAACCCGACCAGCATGGCGCTGAACACTTTGCCCAGCTGCACATCGCTGAGATGGTAGGCCTCGGCGATGGATCCGCCGGCGATGGAAATGTTTACCCGGTCGAGATAAGACACGGCGCTGAGGACGAACAGCCAGAACACCAGAAACCAGCGCACATCTCGTGCGTGGCGTTCTCGCACGCGATTCCATCACTTACTGGTCTTACCTCGTTAGTGCCGCATGCTCGCGCAGAAGCCGCGAAAGTTGCTCGGCGACGATTTTGTCTTCGCCCGGTTGCAGCATGAACGAGTTCATGGCCAGCCCAGGCCGGCCTTCGCCGGCTCCGATCACAATCGATGGCTTTGAACTGCGCAACAACTTTGACGCCTGCTGCGGCGTCAACGAAATGCGGGCTGCATCCCACGTGATGCTCATGTGCGGCACGTGATTGGCGATGTCCGGGACAAAGAACGACGTGCTGACGCCCGGAACTTTCGTGATTTCGCGCGAGATCCCTTCCAGCCGGTCCTGCCATTCTTTGGCCAGCGCTTCATGGTCCTCTGCGAGAAAAAGCTCGAGCGCCTTTACCATTCCGACGATTTCTTCTTTGCCCACTTTCTGGCTGCGGCCCAATGTGTCCTCGTGCGGGCTGTTGTTGAGCAGCGCATTTGCCACCATTTCTTTGCGTCCGATCAACATGCCGGCGCACTGCGGCCCGCGAATCGCTTTCCCGCCGCTGAAAGTCACCAGGTCGTAACCCATGTTGGTGTAGTCCCAGAGATGAGACACCGGCGGCGTATCGGCCGCGGCGTCGTTCATGCAGGGAATGTTGTATTGCTTCGCCAGCTTGACCCATTCGTCCACTTTGATCTGTCCGGCGGCGTTGGCGAAATTGGAGAAGTGCATCATCGCCGTGCGCTCATTTACCGCGGCTCGCAATTGATCGGCGGTTTCGATCTCGATGAGCTTGATTCCGGTGGATCGCAACTGGTGATCAAACGGATTGCGATGCGATTTCTGGATGATCACTTCCGACTTCATGCCGGTAAGATCCGGCAATTGCCGGATCAAGGCCTCGTTGCCGCCAGTCAGAATTCCCGCCAATCCCGATTGAATCGCTGCCGCCGCGCCCGAAGTCACCAGCGCCGTGTAACCATCCGGCAACTTGAGCATTTCCGCGATGCGCTTGCCCGCGGCCACCTCCAACTCCGGAATGCTGACAAAGTGGCGCCCGGCCATCGTCATCACCGCTTCGAGTTCGGGGTGGGGAAGGGAACCGCCCAGCATGGTCATGGTTCCCTCACAATTGATCACCGTTGTAACCCCAAGTTCTTCGTAAGGATTGCCGGTCTGTCCAAAACCGTTCACCGGCGCACTTGCGCCCGACAGCTCCGCGACTCCGAGGAGAACAGCTTGCGTGGCGCGAGAATCGAGCCTGCGATCACTCCCACGCTGCCGAGAAAACTCGCGGCGGTTCCACTTCGATTTGAGTCGCATGAACGAAGCTCCCTTGCCGTTCACTTGCCGGCGACTGCGGCGATGCAATTGATTTCCACCAGCGAATCTCCCGGCAGCGCAGCCACTGCAACGGTCGTGCGCGCCGGGCCGCCATGGGGAAAATATGTCGAGAACACTTTGTGCATTCCGTCCCAGTGTTCAATCTTCACCAGGAAGACATTCAACTGAAGAATGGTGTCCATGGTCCCCCGCCAATTTCCACGTGCTTCTTGATCTTGTCCATGACCATGGTGGTGTGAGATTCAATCGTCCATTCCTTGGAATCTCGACTATCGTGAGCGCCCTGCCCGGAAACATAAATCAATCCGTTGTGGACAATCACCGGCATGATGACGTCTTTTTCGCTGCCCGGCTTGCCTTCGCTATTCAGCTTGCGGATTCCGCCCGCATCCTGCGCGGCGGAACTCTGGGCCAACGGCACGGTTGGGCAACACGGCGGCGGTAACTCCCAATGCGGAAAGCACGGAAGCGAAACGTGCGGCAAACGTTCTGCGAGTGAAAGTCAAATTCATATATCTCCTCCTTTCAAATTGAGCTCGTCGATGATCCGATGCGCGATCAAGGCAACGCGAAGCTGAAAACGTCACTGCCCGCGGCAATCGCCACATACTGTTTGCCGGCGACTGCATAGCTCATGGGAGATGCGCTCATGTCCTGCCCGGTATTGAAGTGCCACAGCGGCTTGCCGCTTCGCGCGTCTACGGCCTCAAACGAGCCGGCATCGTCCCCGAAAAACACCAAGCCGCCAGCCGTTGCCATGGTTCCGCCAGAGGAGCGGCCCGGCGCCGGTTTGCGGATATTTCCAGGCAATCGAATTTGTGTCCAGGTTGAATGCGACCAGAACCTTCTGCGAAGTTTCGCTCGGAATGCGTTTTACTCCGGTCGAGTAATAGTCTTGACCTTCCTGAAAAGTCTGCGGCTTGAAGAAAATAGGTTTCGCATTCCTCCAGGGCCATGAAATAAACCGAATGCGTGGACTCGCTGTAAGAAGGCGCAAACCAGTTCGTGGCTCCTGCGTAGCCGGGGCAAACCCGGGTTCCCTCGCGCCGTCGGCTCGACGCCAGTCCGCAGCGGCCTGCCTTGCGCATCGATTCCCTTTGCCCAGTTCAGCTTTTCCACGAATGGCGTTGCCGAAAGAAACTTTCCGTTCGTGCGATCGAGCACGTAGATGTAGCCATTGCGATTTGCCTGCACCAGCAATTTTCGCGCCGCGCCCTGATAGACCGCATCGATCAGGATCGGAGTTTCAACCGCGTCGATAGTCGAACAGATCATGCGGCGTGAACTGGAAATACCACTTCAGTTTTCCGGTATCGGGATCCAGGGCCAACACACAGTCGGTGTAAAGATCGTCTCCCGGACGCACGCCGCCTTCGAAGTCCGGCGCGGGATTGCTGGTGCCCCAGTAAATCGTGTTCAGTTGGGGATCGTAGGTTCCCGGCATCCACGTAGTTCCGCCGCCATGCAGATAGAGTTTTCCGGGCCAGCTTTCGGAACCGAATTCGCCCGGACCCGGTATCGTCCAGAATCGCCACGCCAGCTTGCCGGTCAGCGCATCGTAAGCGGCAACAAAGCCCCGCACGCCATCATCGCCGCCGGAAGTTCCCACCAGCACTTTGTCTTTCACCACGAGCGGCGCGCTGGTTGCGCCGTAATTCTTGTTCCAATCCGCATAGGCCACATCCCAGATCAGATTGCCCGAGCGCACATCCAGGCAGAGCAGATGCGCATTGTCCGTTTCCATGTAAACCCGGTTGTGCCACACCCCGACGCCGCGGTTGATGTGCCCTGACGCATCATCGATCAATCCTTCCGAAATCGGCCACGAATGGTGCCACACCACTCGTCCGGTACGCGCATCGAGCGCCGAGGCATCATTCGCAGCAGTGACGAACATCATTCCGTTCACTACCACCGGAGTGACCTCAAGCCGTCTCGTGTTGCGCGCGTGAAAAACCCATTCCGCGCGAAGTCCCGCACATTGCCCGGATTGATTTCCGAAAGTCCGCTGTAGCGCCGGCCGGAATAGTCCCCGTTGTAGGAAATCCAGTTGGCAGCGGGGGGCTGAACCAGAAGATCCTCAGACCGTCACATCGATCACCGTCGATATATTCGCTGGCGGGTCATTTCCTGCCCGACGCTGCCAGGCAGGTGAAAACGACGGCGATGAGCGACGCCATCCGCTTAGAGAGGTTTCGCAAGCGCTGCCTCCCCGGCACTATTCTTTCGCAGTGGCGCGCGGTAACCAGCAGTCCGATATCCCAGCTCGCGCGAGATTTGCAGTCCAGCGGTCTGAATCAACGGCGCGAGTTGCCGCAATCGGGTAACCGCCATGCGTACCACCGGCGCGGTAATGCTGAGGCTGGCATTCACGCCGCCGGCGTGGTCCCAGATGGGAGCCGCGACGCATCGTATGTGGAGTTCGTGCTCCTCCAGATCGCAGGCGTAGCCGTTCTTTCGAACCCGGTACAGTTCAGCTTCCAGCTCCTGAAGGTTTCCCACGGTGTTCGGCGTCAGACGCTTCAGTCCCAACTGCGGGAGAACTTTTTCCCGCTCGTCGTCCGGCATGTACGCCAACATGACCTTGCCCACCGCGGTGCAATACAAGCGGAACGGCGGCGCCGATGCGGGAGTGGATGCGCAACTGTTCGGGCGAATCCAGCTTTTCAACGTAAACCGCGGACAGCCCGTGCCGCACGGTCAGATGAATGGTTTCGCGGGTCTGCCGGTTTAATTCCTGAAGGTATGGCAGGCTGACCCGGCGAATATCGAGTTGACCCAACAGCCGCCTGGCCGATGGCGAAACACGCGATTCCCAGGTGATACACGCCGTCTCCGCTGCAGTTCAAAAAGCCCGCACCCTCCAGATTCGCCAGGAAACGGTGGACCGTACTCACCGGCAGCCGGGAAAGTCCCGCAACTTGCTTCGCCGTGAGCCCATGCGGCGACTCGCTGAAAAGCTGCAGAAGACGCAACCCACGCTGCAGCGCAGTGATGTTGTAGCTTCGCTTTGGAGTATCAGCCATGAGAACTGGATGAAATCGATATCAGCACAAAATGAAAGTGCGAATTATCTGATGAAAATCGATTTTGTGCAAGAGGTCTCTTATCCTCTACAGTCTTCCGAACTTCTTTACCGCCTCCACGATCGATTTCATCTGTTCGATCACGGCATACATCGAGTGCTCTTTGAAATCCATTTGTTGCGCGAGAGTCAGCACTTCCTGGGCCCTCGCCCTGGGACAACCACCACGCCATCGCTGTCCGCCGCGACAATGTCGCCCGCATTCACCGTCACGCCGTCGCAGGTCACCGGAATCTGGGATCCTCCGAATCGATAGTGATGCACCGACGTCGACGGCACGATGCCGGTCGCATACACGGGAAACCCGATCTTGCGCAGATACGCCACGTCCCGCACTCCGCCATCGATCACGGCTCCGGCATAGCCGCGCGCCGCCATGGCGGTGCCCATCAGTCCGCCCATTCCCGCGATGTCCTCGCCGTCCTCGACCACCATCACGTAAACCGAATCGGTGGAACCCTGGTCAATGGCCGCCAGCATTCCGTTCAAAGCCGCGGGATCGCTGTTGCCTTCGTCTTTCTTGAGCAGGACCGTCCGCGCAAAGCCGGCAAACTTTGTGGTGAAGATCGGATGCATGCGGTGACTCATGTACATGCGCTTGCCGGTCAACTGCTCCAGCGCATCCGAGACCGAAGCCACTTCCACGCGGCGAAAGTCTGCAATCAAAGCGCTGTCGGTCTGCGCCGCAGTTGTTCCGGCAACCGACTGCGCCCGCAGAAGTCTGGCCCCGCACAAGATGGCGCTCAAAACGCCGATGGACACCAGAGATGCCGCGATTGTGTGGGATTTCACAAAGCCACGAAACTTGTTCATTTCGTCCTCCTGGATGTATATATGTGCGCGGACTCTAACACCATTTTTCGTCGGGTGGAAGAGCCAATCCATTTATCACAAGAGGAAGCAAAATGAAAATGACAATGCGAGACCAGAACTAGCCCGGTGGTTTCTATGGGCTTTCGCGATCGCGCTGGCCGCAGGCGTTGTCAGCGCAGCGCAGGCTATGGCCAGGAACGGAAAGCGGTGAATCTATCTACCCGCCAAGGGACTTCCTTTCAGCGACGGCATCGTGGCGGGCAATACTCTGTACGTCGCAGGTCAGGAGGGTACCGATGACTCCGACAAGTTGGTCGCGGGGGAATTGGGCCCGAGACCACCGCGGCTCTCGACAATATCCAGAAAGTTCTGAAGGCCGCTGGCTTCGAACTGAAAGATGTAGTCAGCGTAACGGTCTATCTCGCCGACATTCATGAGTTCCCGGACATGAACAAGGTTTACAAGAGTGTTATGCCTGACCCCAAGCCGGCTCGCGCGACCATCCAAGCAGCGGCCCTGGTCAACAATGCCCGAATTGAAATCTCGGCCATCGCAGTGAAACAGAAGTAGTTTGTCTCGCTGCTGTGGCAAGCGGAGTTCCCTGCTGCGGCCGCCCGGAGAAAGTGTGACGCGCAGGAGCGTGCATTGCTTTTCCTGATCTCTGTAGAACGCAAAAAAGAGTTGACAGTGCTACTGCGATTGAGATAAACCGTGGTCCATACGTGCAGTTGAATTTTCAAAACTCAGTAGATAAGTTTTCACTAGATGAAAATAGTAAAGTTGACGTATTGAATCGGGCGAGGAAGCCTCGGGCAGGAGACGAGCTATGAGTAACCGTCGGTGGGCTGTTGTCGCAGTACTTGCGTTTGTGCTTTTCGCGTTGGCGTTGCGTCGGCAAGTATCACCGGCAGCATCTCCGGCGTTGTGACGGACAAATCGGGCGCGGTTATTTCCGGAGCTTCGGTGATTGCGACTGATACCCAGACCGGGGTCCAGACGACTCAAAAGACCGATGCCAAAGGTTTTTACAATCTTCCGACGCTGGCTGTCGGCACCTATAACCTGGAAATCAGGCAGGTCGGTTTCAAGACTTACCGGCAGACGGATTGGTGATCGATGCCAACTCGGCGCTTCGAGTGGATGCCAGTCTGGCCGTCGGCGCGATCAGCGAGAAGATCGAGGTGAGCACCGAAGCGCGCTCAAGTGGAGACCACAGAGCACGCAGATGGGAGAAGTCATCGAGGGCACAAAGATGACCTCCGTGCCCCTGAATGGCCGCAACTTTATCGATCTGCTGGCGCTGCAGCCGGGCGTTTCGCCTTACCAAGACGACGACACAATGTCGGGAATAGGCATGGATCCAACAACGGTATCCGGCGATCAAACCAACGGAACTCAGTCTGTAAACGGTGGCCGAACCGGTTCGAACGGTTTCATGGTGAATGGAGCCGACGCGGAAGAAGGCGTCCACAACGGAGCGGCCATTATTCCGAATCTCGACTCCATCTCAGAATTTCGCATCATCACCAATAATTTCAACGCCGAATATGGCAACTTCAGCGGTGGGCAAATCAATGTCGTCACCAAATCTGGAACCAACCAATTTCACGGAAACGCGTTCGACTTTCTCCGCAATACCGATTTCGACGCCGCCAACTTCTTCGCTGGAGGTGCACGCGGAGATTTCAAACAGAATCAGTTTGGCGGAACCATTGGCGGACCGATCAAGAAAGATAAGGTTTTCTTTTTTGGAGACTATCAGGGAAACAAGCAAATACTGGGCCAGACCGCAGAGCTTTACCGTTCCTTCTGAAAACCGATCGCTCCGGAAACCTGACCTATGGACGCAGCTCTTTGCCGGCGGCGGACTCACCAACACGTGAATTCGTCGCCTGGACTACCTGCGTGCGGCCGGGATACTACTTCGAGGAATTGGGTTATAACGTGAGCGCCTGGTACGCAGTTTCCTACGGTGAGCCCTACTATACGCCGGGGTGTACGAGCAATACCGCCTGCGTCTTCCCGAACGCGGTCATTCCCATGTCTGCATGGTCCCCGGTCGCGAAGGCCACTCTGCAATACATCCAGGCGCCGAACGCGAATCTGCCGTCGGGCGCCTAACTATCGAAGCTTCGGCCTATAACCAGCACTTGACAGACAACAAATTTGGACTTCGACTGGATACGAATACACACTTCGGTACGTTGTTCGGGTACTACTTTTTCGATCAATTCTCAGTGACCACTCCTTACGCTCAGGGGATCAGTTTCCCTGGCTTTGATAGCGGAGTTCAAGGCCGCGCCCAGATGATCAATCTCGGCCTGACGACAACGATCAATAATTCCACTATCAATGACGTTCGTCTGGTGTATCTGCGAGATCGTTACTTCGGAGGAGTTCCGATTGGCGGCACAGGTGTTCCGCTGACATCTTTAGGCTTCGCGGCTCCTGCAGGTACAGGTACGAACTTCAACGGCGGCATTGCTCCCATTACTCCAGCACTGGAAGGAGTTCCATCTTTCTTCTTCAATAATTACTGTTCGGGCTCCCACAGGATGCCCTGCGTCAATTCAACAACACGTTCCAGATTATCGACAACTTCACAAAAATTGTAGGCACCCACACACTCCAATTCGGCGTAGATTTTCACTACGATCAGATTAACGAGCGAAACTTCGATGATGCGAATGGGGCGTTATAGCTTTGATGGTTCAGAGACGGGCTTTGATTTTGCCGACTACCTGATCGGCGCTCCGGTTAATTTTACGCAGGCCAGCCAACAGCTTCTCGACTCACGCAACAAATATTTCGGGGTTATGCGCAGGATAGCTGGCGCGCAAAGCCAACGCTGACCATCAATTATGGCCTTCGCTATGAAATCATGACGCCGTGGTATGACACGCAGAACAAATTGGAAACCGTTATCCCCGGCGAACAGTCCCAAACTTTCCCGACGGCTCCAACAGGGCTGGTGGTCCCAGGAGATCCGGGAGTGCCGCGGACCTTGGCCCCTATTCGGTACCACAACTTTGCTCCCAGAATTGGATTTGCGTATTCGCCGGATACGACGGAAGGCCTGCTTGGCAAACTTTTCGGTGGCCCGGGTAAAACCAGTATTCGTGTCGGTTACGGCATCTTCTATCAGCTCCATTGAGGACGCCACTGGGTTTGTTGAAGTTGGGGATGCGCCATATGGCTTGTATTATTCTGTCCCCGAACCGAATACTCCTGGCAACCCCATTTTTTGATCGTGCCTACCGGGAAATAATGAGGGACAGAAATTTCCCTTCACTTTCCTCCGGCAAACGCGTCGCCGAAAAATCCGGACACCTACTTTAATTGGGCACAAGCCACGCCGATTTCCGGATCTGACTACCTAAATCCTCATGACAAAATACCGAACGTGCAGGAGTTTGAATTCTCCCTGCAGCGGCAACTGGGATCCTCTACGGTATTGGGCGCCAGCTATGTGGGATCCGTGGGCCGGCACCTCTTGACCTTTGAAGATGTCGAATCCGGCGAATGCAGCACTCTGCACTTGTCTTGAGCAATCCCACAATCTGGTTCAATAACGGCCAGTCCAACTCCTTGCGGTCCTTTTGGGGAAGACACTGTTACGTTCTGCACAAGGGGCGCCCTTCACCGGCCAACGCGTTACTACTGCTGGCGGGGCGACAACGGTTAATGGTACGCGTCCTACATTTGGGATTAATTTCGGCAGCAATGCGGACATGACTACAGTCGCCAGTTCGAGCTTCAACTCGCTGCAGGTGAGCCTGAAACATAACGAGAAATATGCCAATTTCCTGGTTGCCTACACCTACGAAAAATCGATAGACAATGGTTCCACTTCGTTTGATGCAACCAATGTCTTTAACTCCGCGGCAAGCCGCGCCTTGTCGATTTTCGATGTCCCGCAAGACTTAACAGTGAGCTATACCGTCCAGTTGCCCTTTGACAGACTAACCGGCGGCTCCGCTAAGAGACTCACTGCAGGGTGGGCTCTGTCGGGTATCGCGACATTCGCCAAAGGTGAGCCAGTCCAGATAAGCGAACCGAACGACGACAACTCACTGAGTGGAACTTTCGATGCCACAATCGATGAACCCAACTATGCCAACAATGGCACCCCTCTGTATGGAAACCGCAATCCGCGCAATCATGATGGGCCAGGCGAACCCGGTGCCTTACTTCAACCCAAATTACTTCGTTGCAGAAAACCCTGGGCAGGTCGGAAACGTCATGCGGCGTTTCTTTAGCGGGCCGGGTATCTACAACTTTGACATGGCCTTGCTGAAAGATACGCAGATAACCGAAAGTATGCAGGTGCAGTTCCGGGCAGAAGCGTTCAATGTCTTCAATCATGCCCAGTTCATGAACCCTTCAGGAAATTTCAACAACTCAGGGCGGGCGGTTTTCGGGTTTGTGACTGGCGCCCGAGATCCGCGCATCATGCAGATCGCCTTAAAGTTCTTGTTCTAAGCCGTATTTCGCTAATGCTTCAAAGGCGCAGGTCACAGCCCGTGCTGGTTCTGGCGGCCCTCTGGGCCGCCAGTTGCTTTGCCGCCTGGCCGCAAACCCCGCAGAAACCCACCCAACAGAAAAATGTCAGCCCAGTCTCGAAGCGCGGCCAGCAAATCTTCGCCTCAACCTGCGCCACCTGCCACGGCCTCGACGGACGAGGCGCCGAGCGTGCCCCGAACATCGCCGAAAATCCGAAGGTCCAGCGTCTCTCCGATGTGCAGATCTCTCACATTATTGAGAACGGCATTCCCGGCACCGCAATGCCGGCCTTTCATGCCCTCGCAACTTCTGACGTGACAGCCGTCGTGGCCTACCTGCGCACTCTTCAGGGGACAAGGCAAACTCTGAAACTGCCCGGCGATCCAGTCCGCGGAGAGACAATTTTCTTCGGCAAAGCGGGATGCTCCAGTTGCCACATGATTGCCGGCAAAGGTGGCTTTATCGCCTCTGATCTATCCGCCTACGCTCGCACTCATACGGTAGAAGAGATTCGGACCGCGATTACCGATCCCGCTCCCGCCAGCGACCGGCAAGCACGACTGGTGACCGCGACCACTCGCAGCGGCGAGAAAGTTGTCGGCAGAATCCGCAATGAAGACAACTTCTCCCTACAGCTGCAGACGTTGGATGGAACGTTTCACTTTGTAGACCAAGTCAGACCTCGAGGCGCTGGAATACAATTCGCAAACCCTGATGCCCTCTGAGTACGGTTCCACTCTCAATTCCGGTGAATTGAACGATGTCATCAGTTATCTGATAAAGGCGGCTGGCGCCAGCGCGCCAGGGAATCCCAAGAGAGCAGATGAATGGGAGGATTAGCCGGACTAACTTCTTCCGTGGTGAACGTCAGCACAGTAATTCAAAAGTTACATCCAGAGTTTCATGGAAAAGGAAAGACATCCTCATGAATCGCAAGACAAAAATCCTGCAGGCCTTCATCGTCGCAGCCGTAGCTCTCATGGCGGTAAGAGCGTCAGGCTTTCTGAATGCCCCACGTGCTCCCCGGGAGTTCAAGCTGCAAGCAGAATCGCCGCGGTTCTGGGATCTGGTGGATCCCAACGCCAAGCTAGGCATCGGTAGGCACGGGCTTTGGATTTACCGAGGGCCCCGTTTGGGACGAGGCAGGCTTCCTCTATGTAAGCGATGAAACCATCAACAAGATTTTCCGGCTCCATCCCGATGGCAAGAGGGAAGAAGTGATCGCGCTCGGCGACCCCGATGGCAACACCTTCGATCGCCAGCACCGCCTGATCGATTGCGCCAGCGTGTTGCGCGCCATCATCGAAATAACTCCAGACGGAAAATACAAGATTCTGGCCGACCACTACGAAGGCAAGAAACTGAACAGCCCCAACGATGTGATCGTCGGTCCTGATGGCGCCCTGTACTTCACGGATCCGACGCTGGATCTGGTTGCCGGAGAGAAGCAGGAAATCCCGTTTCAAGGCGTTTACCGCCTCGACGACAAAGGTAATCTGAAGTTGCTCACTAAAGATCTGACTCAGCCGAACGGCCTGGCTTTTTCACCCGACGGCAAACACTTCTACGTCGACGACAGCGAACAAAGAAACATCCGTGTCTACGACGTCGCGGCCGACGGAGTGCTAACCAACGGTCGCATCTTCGGCGACAGAGCCGGGCGGGAAAGGCGACGGCGTGCCCGACGGAATCAAAGTGGATAAGAACGGCAATCTCTTTGTCACCGGACCCAAAGGCATCTGGGTCTGGGACGCCAAAGGCAATCATCTCGGCACGATCGTCATGCCCGAACAGCCGGCAAATCTGAACTGGGGCGACAAAGATTATCGAACCCTTTACATCACCGCCACCACGTCAGTCTACCGCCTGGAGATGAAGACGCAAGGCTTCGTACCCTACTTGTAAGCGGCTTCGACGAACTCGACTAGCTTGGTGCGAAAGGGGGGACTCGAACCCCCACGGTTTTACCCGCCAGATCCTAAGTCTGGTGCGTCTGCCAATTCCGCCACTTTCGCACGCACACGATTATACAAAGTGGAGGGAGTTCTTTCGAAGTGTCCAGCGGAAATACTGCGGAAATACTAAGGTAGATACGCGCGCCTGCCGGGCTCAAGCGGCCGCGAAAAAGACAGGCGCCCACGGTCAAGACTTTGCCGAGGCGCGCCCGCCCTGCGAATCGGTTATTGCACCGCGTTCAGTCCCTGATAAATAAACATGCCGGCGAGCACCAGCAACAGAACTCCGGAACCCGCGCCAGCTACCCAGACCGGGACGGTGAGCCGGTTGACTTTCACCAGCAGTTCCGTCTGTTCCTGTTGCATATGCTGGCTCGCGTCGTCGAGATACAACGATTCTTCCTCATGCATCGTAAGCGTGCTGCGGTAGATGAGAAGGAGAATCAGTCCAACGGTGAAAACGCCCCACACAATCGCAAGCCCCACCATTAAAGGAGTCCACGTCCAATTCATAGGCCACCTCGACAGTTTGCAAGCCTGTTGGGCAACTCCGCCCCGTCGCGGGTGCGGGTCTGAGCCCACAATCCTCGACCTGGAGGAACGGCCTAACGCAAGCATTATAGACCCGTTGGCAAGTGGCGCGGGAGAGAATCGTCCGGGAGAAGTCGGGCATCCAACAGTAAGTACAAATGTAGGCCAGGGGCGGAAGTCGATTCCACTGCCAGCGGGTTGCTGCCCTCTGCTATAATGTAGGTACTTTAGAGCCAAGGAGATACGAATGGCTACGACCACGACAACCGTTCCAGAAGTGAACCCAAACGTCCCTGAAGTGAAGAAGACGCCTCCGGTCTCGCTGACTTCCAGCGCGGTCTCCAAGGTGAAGGAGATCATGGGACAGCAGAGTCCCGTGCCGGCCGGCCTGCGCATTGGCGTAGTCGGAGGCGGTTGCTCCGGCTTCTCCTACTCGATGCAGTTTGAAAACGCTGCCGGAATGATGGACAAGACCTTCGAGATGGACGGCCTGAAGGTCTTCGTCGATGCCACCTCGGTGATGTATCTGAACGGCTGCATCGTCGACTACGTCGAAACCCTGGAAGGCGCCGGTTTCAAGTTCGAAAATCCCAACGTGAAGAGCACTTGCGGCTGCGGATCCTCGTTCAGCGTATAAAGACTTTTAGTGCAGGATTCTCGCGAAGAAAACGGCCTCATCCCGTGATGAGGCCGTTTTGTTTTGCCGAGATGGTTGCAGATTTGACTTGAATCGCATCACTGCTGCTGTGGCGGATTCGCGGGTGGCTGCGACGGCGGCGAGGATCCGCCGGGATTGGGATTATTTCCAAAGCTGGAAGACTGCCCGAAGGAACCGCTACTACCGAAGGAACTGCTGTTGGAGTTGCCGAACGAACTTCCACTCGTGCTCCCCGGCGGTTGCCCGTTCAGATTGGGTTGTAGGGCAGCGCCCTGCTGCAGCCCAGGCTGATAAGGCGTCGTGATCAGGCCGCCCCGGTCAAGCGTGGGGTCATAAATAAATTGCCACTCGTTGTATTTCTTCTTGTGGTTAAACTCGCGAATGGTGTTTTTCTTGCTGATGCTGGCCACACCCACGATCGGCCCGCCACTCACGAGCTGGGTGGACGACTGGGCAGACGATGCATCGCTGGCTCCATTGGCACCAACCTTGCCGGAACCTGAATCATCCGAAGGCGACGAGGTTTGAGATCCGTCGGGAGCTGTGGTCTGATTCGCGCTTCCACCGTTCGATCCCGGCGCATTATTTGAGTTTGCCCCGAACCCGCTGTTCGAGTTTCCTCCGAATCCGGACGATTGCGAGAACACCCCGTTGCTGTTTACTCCGGAACCGCCAGATCCTGAGCCGCCGAAGCTTGAGCTGCCAAACCCTGAACTACCAAATCCGGAACTGCTCGCTCCCGAACCGTTCAATCCGGAAGGAGAGCCGGCCGGAGTTGCCCCCGGAATGCTTCCGCCGCCAATGCTGAAACCGCCGCCAAGCGTCACTCCCTGTTCGCCGTAGTGAAGGAGTCTGAAGTCCTCGCACTTGCCGTTCTTGCAGTTCAACGGGTCTTTGTAATGCTTGCGCAGATAACGCAGATTGTTGGTGTTGTCCAGATCCTCAAGCTTCGTGGGATAGCGGCCGAATTTCTTGTAGTAGGCGCGGATGGCTCGCGAGTATTGCACCCCGCGGTGGATCATTTCCTGTTCTTGCTCCCGCTGATTCGCAAACTTGACTGGAATAATAATTCCCAGGGCGAATATCGCCATGAGCGCTACCACGAGAAGCAGTGTGAGCAGAACGTATCCCTCTTCTTGGGGACGAGCTCCCCGGCGACGAATGCGGGCCGCCGCTCGAAGCCTGCGCTCTGACTCGCCCGTTTGTGCTGCCAACTTCACGACGGGTTCCCCTGCGTTAACGGTATGCTCTGCGGTGGACCGCTCACCACGAGATCCTGAATTTCCACGGAAGTGGCGGAGATCCGGACAACCTTGTAGCGCCGGTCGACAATCTCGCCTTCGCCGGCAATGAAAGTATCTTCGCCCTTGATGAGGAAAACCTTTTTGGGCTCTCCCGGGCGGTTTGCGAAGCCGAAGAACTTGAGGGGAATCGGCGGGGGCGGGGTCTGCTGCGGTATCTGGATGACTTTGTCCTTCGGGTCGCCCGGCTTGCCCGCGCCCGTCACGCCAGGGGCCAGCGGCGTGGGAATCACCGGATCCGGCTGCGATATGAAAATGTTTCTTCCCGAGCCTTCATACTGGACCTGCTCCGCCGAGGCCAGTTGCTGCAGGTGCAAGGTGGGGTCGAGATCCTGCGCTGGTCGCTCTTTCTTCCCCGACGCCGGCCCTGAACCGTGGTGCGCGCCCGGACGCGCAGCATTCCCCGCCAGCGCGCGCGAATCCGTCGCACTCGTCACCGGCGTAGTGGAAGCGATGGTCGAGGAAGAAGGCATGAACTCGTAGGCGATGACCAGAAGAGCCACCAAACCCAACGCAACCGCCAGGATCATCTGATTCCGGTTTTCGATTCCCAGCTTCACTACGCGCCCGCCTTCAGATAGGTTTCAAGTTTCATCTGCAGCTTGATTGGGCCCTTCTGTTCGCCCGCCAGCGTGATGCTGCTGATGATGAAGAACGTGTCATCGCGTTCCAGCGCATTGATAAACTTGGCCAACGAAACGTAATTTCCGGAGAGGTTCGCTTCCAGTTCGACCGGACGCAGCCCGCCTATTTCATCCTCATCCACTTTGTACTTGGCTTGATCGATTGTGACCCCATTGGCCAAGGCCAGCTTGCCAAATTGGGTGGGGATCTGCGATTCCTGGGCGGAGAAGCGTTTCTTGTAAAAGTCCGCGATCTGCCGGTTCGCGTTGATCACTTTCTTGGGCAGATCCGTTAGCGGCTCGACCTGGCGGGTTTTCGTCTGCAGTTCGCTCCGCAACTGACTCAGTTCCTCGCGCCGCGAGTCGGCCGAGCCCACCAGCGGTGAAAATAGCACCGCCGCGGCCAAGACATCGACGCCTAGCAGGACCGCCAGCGCGGTCTTGATGTTTTTCCGGGTCTGCCGCAAGTCTGGCATCAGGGCGTGCTCCCCTTGGAATTAGCCGTCTTCGGGGCGGGCGCCGGGGCAGCCGTCGCGGCTGTCTCAGGAAGGTAAATCCCGTCGATAGCGAATTGAACGGCATCTCCGCTGCCCGATGTAGCGGCACTTTCCGTCTCCACATAAGTCTGCGTGAAATGTCGCGAATCTTCCATGCGGCGAGCCAGTTCGAGGGCCCGGTCGCGATCGCCCGCCACTATCATCTTCAGCGTGAGCTGATTGTCCGCATCCAGTTCGGGATGAATCGAAACCAGGTGGACCCGCGAGGGCATGACTTTCTCGAGATCTTCCAGCACATGCGTCCAGGAAAGTGACTTGCGCTCGATCAATTCGTTGAGCAACTGGGACTGGTCGCGCGTCGTGCGATTCTCCCGCTGGCTGAGAAAAGATTCGGCCTGCTGGCGCGTGCGGTCGCACTGGGCGATCTGAGCGCGCAAGCTGGCAATTTGGGCATGGTCACGACGGGCCGCAAACCAATCAGTGACGGTGAACGTCAACAGGGCGAGTGTCAGGATCGCCGCCGCCACCAGACCCGTTCCCCAACGCAGCCAGAACTGCCGCGCGTCTTGATAGGGCTGGCTGGCGAGATTGATGTTAAGACGCATATTTAAATTCAGGGGCCAGGGGCTAGGGGTCAGGGTTTCGCGGTCCGTAGGTCCTTCTGGTCCCTGACCCCTGATCCCTAACCCCTGCACCTACGAAATCAAAGCCCCCACCACTGCTGCCATTCTCCAGCGCGGCACCGTGGCCCCGGTGCCAGCTCCCAACTGCGAGGAACTCACCAGCTCCTGTACTTCCGCGCCGGTCTGCGCGCGGAGAGCAGGGGCGGCACTGCCGATGTCTGAGATCCCTGCGACGAATATCTTTTCGACGTTCAGGTGATACGTGTCCTGAAAAAATACCACGGAGGGGTAGACTTCCTCAGCCAACTGCTCTCCCGTAATCGTAACCCCGCGCGTATTTTCGAGGGTGCGAAACAGCTGAAGCAGTTCTCCATTGAGGATCGCGATGCTGGTTGTGCGAGCATCCACCTTCACTACCAAGGTGGGACGCTCGCCCTCCGCGATGCCGAGTGCGGCCAGCATGGACGGCAGCACTACGCCGGGGCTGAATCCAGCATCACGGAAAGCAGCCTCATAGTCCTCCACCACGGTGGCCAGGGCAACCGCCGCCACCACTCGAACTCCGTCATTTGTTTTCTGCGCGTGATAGGAAACTCTGGCCTTGTCCACGTCGAAGGGCAGAGACTTCTTCAAACGAAACCGCACCACACTGGCGGCTTCTTCAGAGTCGGCCGGCAAGGTATCGAATTCCAACAGCACCACCCGCACGGCCGCGTCCGGGACTACTGCAATCACATCGTGGGAGCGTCCGGCTACACCGCCCAGGGCCTCATGCACGGCCGCACTCACCGCGTCCCGCTGGCGCAAGTTGCTCTCCACCAGGTCGGGAACCACGCTGCCCGGAGCCAGTTCGCGCGCGGCACAGGCTTCCAGGCTGCGGCCATCTTCTGACAGCCGTCCCACCAGCACGCGGTCGGCGGCGATTTCACACGCCAGCCTAGGTTTTGCCGGGTTGGAACCAGAGCTCATTTCAGGAGTCAACTCTTTCTGTAATTCAAACGCCACGGCGTCTTAATTGCAATACCTGACAGGGCACTAGCGGGGTCAGGGGGCAGGGAATAGGGGAGGGTCACCGGCGAATTGGAATTTTCTGACGCCTATCCCCTGAGCCCCAGCCTCTGCCTTTCTACCGCATGGCCTCGATGAAGGTGACCTTGTTGATTTCTTTCAAAGTGGTCAGGCCAAGCCGGACTTTGTCCAGTGCCGATTCACGTAGAAAACGCATGCCCTCTTCGCGGGCGGCGCGGCGGATTTCCGACGTCGGCCTCTTGTCGAGAATCATTTCGCGGATGCGGTCGCTCAAATCCAGCAATTCGTGAATCGCGGTTCGGCCGCGGAAGCCGGTTCCCGCGCACTCGATGCATCCCGGCCCTTCATACAGTGCCACCCTTGACCATTGCGCCGGATCCAGTCCGCTGGCTTCCATCACCTCCGGCGCGTAGTTCACCTGAGTCCGGCAGGATTCGCAGATTAATCGCACCAACCGCTGCGCCAGAATGCAATTTAATGCCGAGACAAAGTTATAAGGTTCGACGCCCATGTTCAGAAAGCGGCCAATTACGTCGACTACGTTGTTGGCGTGGACCGTGGTGAAAACCAGGTGGCCGGTGAGCGCGGATTGAATCGCGATCTGCGCCGTCTCTGTGTCGCGGATTTCGCCGACCATGATTTTGTCCGGGTCGTGGCGCAGAATCGAGCGCAAGCCGCGGGCAAACGTCAGTCCTTTCTTCTCGTTCACCGGAATCTGCGTAATGCCGCGCAGTTGGTATTCAACCGGGTCTTCAATCGTGATGATCTTGTCTTCGTCAGTCTTGATCTCATTCACGGCGGCGTACAGCGTCGTAGTCTTGCCGCTGCCCGTCGGTCCCGTGACTAGCACCATGCCGTAAGGTTCTTTGATATAGCGGCGGAATTTGCGCAGATCGTCTTCGTCAAAACCAACCACGTCGAGCGTGAGCGACTTAAACTTCTCGCTCATCGACTCTTTATCGAGCACACGGAGCACAGCGTCTTCGCCGTGAATCGAGGGCATAATCGAAACGCGGAAGTCGATGGCGCGACCGTTGTACTTCACACGGAAGCGCCCGTCCTGGGGCACGCGGCGCTCGGAGATATCCAGTTCGCTCATGACTTTGATACGCGAGATCACGGTCGAGTGGTGTTCCTTCCCGATGGGCGGCATGGCCTGAGTCAGGACGCCGTCGATGCGGAACTTGATCACAACTGAGTCGTCGCGCGTCTCGATATGAATGTCAGAGGCGCGCCGCTGCAGCGCGGTGAAGATCGTAGTATCGACCAGCCGGATGATCGGGCTGGTGTCGCCAGCCGCCGTCAACTTGTCGATGGTTAGCGTTTCTTCGGCGCCAGTATTCTCGTCTTCCCGGATGATCTGGAAGCCTTCGCTGGCCTCCTCCAGAACGCGCTGCGATTGCTCCGTCTTTTTGAGAATGTCAGAGATCTGCTTCAGCGTCGCCACTTTCGTGAGGATCCGCTTCTGCAGCAGCAGGCTGATCTCGTCGATCATCATCAGCTGACTGGGATCGGCAATCGCGATGGCCAGCTTGCCGTCCGCCGTCTCTTCCAAAGGAACGAAGTTATAGCGGAACATCAGCTCAGGAGAAAACTTCTTGAACAGCTCATGGTGAAGCTGGAAGTCGGTGAGATCGACAAACTCGCAGCGATAGCGCCGTGCCACGTCCTGAGCACGTTCCAGGTCGGTGATGGGATTTCCCGTCGTCACCAGCTGCCCGCCGTTTTCGCCGTTTACGAAAAGTGATTTCTTTTCCGCCATCGCCATTTCTCAAATCTCCGCACTGTCTCCCGTACAGCTCAGTGCGCTCCCTGCATTCCTAAGCTGAATATCGGCAAATACAGTGAAATCATCACCACACCCACAAAGACCGCCATGATGATCAGAATCAGCGGCTCGATCAATGCCATGGAAGCGCTCAACGCCGTCTGCACATCTTCTTCATAGAACTCGGCCACAGAATTCAGCATCGCCGGCAAAGCTCCCGTGGACTCGCCCACTTCGAGCATCTCCACCGCCAGGTCAGGAAAGATATTCTGCTCCTCCAGGCTGCTGGCCAGCCCCTGCCCTTCGCGAACTCTCACGCTCGCCCGCATCACGCCCTTCAGAATGCGCCGGCTGGACATCGAACTGCCCGCCGTTTCCATCGACGGCACCAGCGGCAGCCCGCCCTGCAGCAATGTTGAGAGCATCCGTGAAAAGGTAGCCACCTGGTGCTTCAGCCGGATCCCGCCCAGCAAAGGCAGGCTCAGGATCACGCGGTCAATCTGATCGGCCCCGCGATCCGTCTTCCGCCATTGCCAGAACAGAAACCCAGCCAGCACCGCCCCACCAACGAAGAAGGGAAAGTACTTCTGCGCGTTCACGCCCACCGCCAGCATGAACAGCGTGATCGCCGGCAGTTTCGCGTCCAGGCTGTTAAACAGCTCCGCGAACTTAGGCACGACATACGTAAACAGAAACATCACCATGATGATCACCACGGTGACCAGCAGCGTGGGATAGATCAGCGACACCGCAAGCTTCTTGCGGAAGGTCATTGCCAGGCGCTGAAAGTTAATATAGCGGCTCAGCACTTCATCGATGTTTCCGCTCTTCTCTCCCGCCATCAGCGTCGTGGTATAAATCTTCGGCACCACGGCATGGGTAGCAAAGGCATCCGACAGCAGTTCTCCACCCTTCACGCGTTCCCGCACGTTCTCCAGAATCTGGCGCAGATTCGGATCTTTCTGCCGTTTGATCAGCAGATCGAGCGAGTTCAAAATTGGCAGCCCGGCCTTGATCAGCGTCAGGAACTGCTGGTTAAACACCAGAAACGAGCTGTGCTTGAGTTTGCGTCTCCCGCGCCCGAACCCCGTGGAAAACAGCCCCTGGGGCTTAACCCAGTGCACCAGATAGCCCTGCGAAGCAAACCGATCGCGTACCTCGGCCACGGAGTAGCCCTGCTCCACTTGCTGGTGGGTGTGACCCCGCTCGTCCGCGATTTTTACGACAAATTCGGCCATTTTCCCGGGTTTTCTTCTCTTCCTATGTGCGCAAACTCTCTCGCTTCAGTCTAACATTCCGCTTCCCATCCTGACCTCAGATCACCCGCGATTCCCAGCTTCTCCAGTATCGCAGGTAACCAGGGCGCGATGTGGGAAGAGCACTGCTTCCACACGCTCAGGATACTGCTGTCCGTCACACCCAAACTTCAAGGTCCTATTCCACCTTCAACCGTCTCCGTTCCCGCCGGCGGAGTGAACTGGAACCGCCCCTCCGGAATTGGCAAGTCCTCTTTCTGCTCGCTGAACCGGTACCCAGTCACCGATCCATCCGCTTCATTAATTACGATGCGCTGAATCCTGTGCTCCGGAGTCACCTCCAGCAAAATCGAGCTAACCCGATCAGCCAGGGCGGTCGGTACTCCCCGCAGCACAACATCCCCGGCATCCACCGGCGCCACATCAGGAGCCAGCGACAACCCCTGCAACTCCTTTTCCAGCTTGCTCTTACCCAGCAAGAACGCAAGTGGAGAACGAACGTCATCCAGCTTCCGGGCGTCCGTCTTGCGCGCCTGCCGGTCGCCAGGGATGTAAAACCACGCATCTCTCCCATCGCTGACAAACAGCTTCTCCCTGGGAGAACGGTACTCCCACCGCATCTTGCCAGGTTTTTTCATCCCGCCCTTAGCCAACCAAAGCGTGCCCGACTCCGTCCGCTCCATCCCCGCCCCGCGATACTCCTCGGCAAACTCCGCCTGCAGGGTGCGCAGGTGGTTGTAATGCTCGTCCACGGCCCTGGCGATTGAAGAGACGTCTTCGGTCGCGGCGAGTGCCAACATGACCGAAGCAAGCAACAACGCGAGGGCGAGTAATCTCATCCGTCCGATTTTAAACCCTCGTTCTGAAGGCATCAGATTCTGTGCGCAGCGCCAGGGCGGATGCGCTTCAGCGCTGCGTCATAGGCTTATCGGCTTTACATTACACATAGATCTGTGTAACAATCTACACATGGCCACCAACCTAGCCCTAGATGACAGCTTGATTGAGGCAGCCTGCCGCGCTGGCGGTCACAAGACCAAGAAAGAGGCGGTCACGGCCGCTCTGGCGGAGTATGTCAGGCACCGCGAGCAGCTTCGCATTCTCAAATCCTTCGGCACCGTCGATTTCGATCCCACTTACGATTACAAGGCTGAGCGCCGCCGAAAGCGTTCCCGAACGAAGATTTCCTGACTGGTTCTCCGAGCATGATGGTCCTCGTCGACACACCCATCTGGTCGCTGGCTCTTCGGCGAAGCGTCTCAGCCTTGAATCCCCGAGAGCAGATCCTGATCGCTGCCCTTCGAGAACTGATCCGCGATCGGCGCGCAAAAATCATAGAACCGGTTCGCCAGGAGCTTCTTTCCGGCATCCGCCTCCAAACCGTGTTCCAACAAGTGCGCGAGCGGTTGTGCGCTTTCGACGAGCCGATTCTTGAAATTGCCGACTACGAGGACGCTGCACACACTCACAACCACTGCCGAACCCGAGGCATCGCTGGATCGCCAACCGACTTCCTGATCTGCGCCGCCGCCATTCGTCGCGACTGGCAAATATTCTCCACTGACCACGACTTCACCCGCTACGCCTCAGTGATCCCCATAAGGCTCTACCGGGTAAACTGAGAACCGGAGAACTGCTGTCAAAGCTTCTTCGCATTTGTTGCCAGCGAATCGCTTAGAATGAAACCAGCTTGGCGGGTGAATATGCCGTGGGTGACCATGCCTTGGGTGACCATGTGATGAACGATGACGCCATCACCATCTCGCCGGGACCGCGCTTTCGAACCGCCATGATCCTGGCCATCGTTGCCGACGCACTGCAGATCATCGTGTTCCCCGCATTCGTCGAAGGCGCCATCTCGCCAGCCGACGACATCCTCGATCTCGGCATCGGAGCCGCCATGATTCACCTTCTCGGCTGGCATTGGGAATTCCTACCGACCTTCCTGGCCAAACTCGTTCCCGGCGTTGATTTAGTTCCTTTCTGGACGCTGGCGGTCGCAAACGTCTATCGCAAATCAAAGCGGATGGTTGAGACCACGGAAGAAAGCCACCAGGAGCACCCCAAACTCCAGGAGCACCCCAAACTGGAAGACCCGCAACGTTCGTGATGTTTTCCTTGAACTCCTCCGACGTTCAAAAATCGCTGATAGCGCGCATTAAGGTCAATGAGTGGTAAATGGATGATTACGACGGTGATCTATCGGAGAGCAGGGAAAGATCGAAGAATAGAGTGCGATGACGGTTCTATCTCTCGACAGAAAACTCTTCCTGGTGCCCCGGGCGATTCTATTGCTTGGGGTGGTGATGCTGTGCATTCCGGTCACCGCTCAGACACAGCCTGAACGATTTTTGCCCGAATGGCTGCGTGCCGGCGGCACCGCCCGGGCTGCCACCTGTTCGGTTCAGCCCAAGGAAGTGTGGGTGGGCGAGCCAGTCACCGCGACCGTCACTCCCAGCAAGTTCAATCCTAAACACGCGCTCACCTACGTCTGGAACCCCAGCAGCGGGGGAGGCAGAATCATCGGCACAGACATGATCACGCACATCGCCACCACGGACGCGGCCCCCGGCAACTACATCGTTACCGTCCACGTAACCGACGCCAAAGAGAAGAAGAACAACGAAGTGATATGTTCGGCGAACTTCATCGTGAAGCCCTTGCCGCCGAAGAACCCACCGACCATGTCACTCTCCGCCAACGCTTCGAGCCTGCAGGTAGGTGCAGCCGCGAATTTGTCAGCCAACTGCACCAGTCCTGACGGTGTTCCGGTCTCTGTAGCCAACTGGACTGCCAGCCGCGGAACCGTTTCCGGTGCTGGCCCCTCGGCCACACTGAACACCACTGGCGCTGCATCGGGTTCCATCACGGTCGGCGCCACCTGCACCGACTCGCGCGGGCTAAGCGCTCAAGCTTCGACCGAAGTCATAGTGGAGAACTCGCCTCCACCTCAGCCAACCCCGGAGATCGAAGTGACTGAGGCTCGCCTTGCCCTTCACAGCATTTACTTCCCGACGGATATACCGGCGATTAATAATCCCGATGCCGGGCTGGTTGATAGCCAGCGGCAAACTCTGGTTGCCCTGGCCGCCGACTTCAAGAAGTATCTCGACTTTAACCCGGGGGCGCACTTGATGCTGGAGGGCCACGCCGATCCGCGGGGCCGCACCGAATACGATCAGGAACTGTCCGAGCGCCGTGCCGCCCGGGTCAAAAGCTTCCTGGTCGAACAGGGAATTCCTGAGAGCAACATCGATACCAAAGCTTTTGGCACTCGACATGCCCTTAGCGAAGCTGCAGTGAAGGATGCGGTCGAGAATAATCCTCAGCTCAGTTCGGAAGATCGTCAAAGGGCGCTCAGAAACATGCAGACGATCGTTCTCGCCAGCGACCGCCGCGTAGACATCACGTTGAGCACGACTGGCGAGTCGTCGATCCGCCAACTCCCGCTGAATGCCGCGGATGCTTTGACTCTGATCGGCGGCTGGGAAGACGAGGCAAAAAATAGGACAGGCGACCCTGTGCCCGGCAAGAAGACGAACAAGTGACGCCCATAACAATTTTGCTCCTGATCCCGGCTGGAATCTCACCCTTCATAGCGCTCGAAAAAGGTACACCTTTCAGATTATTTCCACAGAGGGAGCTACGAGCCAGGAGCTGAGAGCAGACAGGACATAGGAGAGAGCAGAAAACTGAGAACTGAGAACTGAGAACAGCCCTACAGCTTCTTCGCAATCGCACAGTACAAATCAATCGCCTCCGCGAGTTGCTTCTTCTCGATAAACTCGCCCTCAGTATGCGCGACATGAATCGATCCCGGACCAATCAACAGCGGCTCGCCCCAGTTCGTCAGCCGAGGAATGTCAGTGGTGAACGCCGCAATCATCGTCGGCAATCCATCAACCGTGCGAAAGCGCAGAAAGGGAAGTTCCAGAGGGAATTCGATCTTCACATGATCGCCCGCGATCGCGAGAATCTGACGTCGCAGATCTTGCGATGGACCAACCAGGCGATAGAGCAAATCGGCATGAGCATAATCCGGAATCACGTTAGGCGCTCGACCGCCCTCGATCAATCCAATGTTCAAAGTACACGGACCAACATCCGGATCGGACGGCAACGGCATCGCCCGCAGCCGAGCGAGAGCCTCCAGCAACTTGTCGATCGCCGATTCACCGAGTTCCGGATAAGCCGAATGCGCCATGCGCCCTGAAGCGGTGACTTCAACCCGCAGTGTCCCCTTCGAGGCCAGCGCGATGCGGTTCTCGGTCGGTTCGCCGTTGATCAGGTATTTGCAGCGCGTGCGCCTGCTGGCTCGCCGCGTATTCATTGGCCACTTCCGCCCCCAGGCTGTCGCGCTCTTCTCCCACCACAAACAGCAGTCCGACATAAATTCCTTCGCGCCGCAATCGTTCCGCGGCCGCAATCTGCGCCGCGATGATTCCCTTGGCGTCGCACGAGCCGCGCCCATAAATCCGCGCAGCGTCCTCGGAAGATGGAATGAACGGAGGAACAGTATCCATATGCGTGGAGAAAACCACAGCCGGATGCGGCTGCTCCGGCGACGTCGCGTAAACGTTGAAGCGATTCTCCTCCACCGGCATCCGCCGCGTCTGGTAGCCGATCCGGCAAAGTTCTCCGTACAGATAATTTCCAACCGCCGCTTCATTGCCCGTTATGGATTCGATGTCGACCAGTTGCCGGGTAAGCGTGATAGCGTCCATGGCAAGAGCATAAACTAAGCCCGTCATAAACGAAGACCGGCTTACGAATCGCAGTGCCATCGCAATCATGTAATCTGAATGCTGTGATCGCCGCAACTTCAACCATCCGATCGCTCTTCCTCGAAGGCCCGGCAGGAAGCCTCGAAGCCCTGCTCAACGCAGGCGCGGAGAACGCAACTCACGCCGCGGTAGTTTGCCATCCGCATCCACTGTTTGGCGGAACGCTGCATAACAAGGTCGTGTTCCATACCATGAAGGCGCTGAACAGTTTTGGTTTTCCCGTGCTGCGCTTCAACTTCCGCGGCACCGGACTCAGCCAGGGAGAGCACGATCAACGGCAACGGCGAAGTCGAAGATGTTCGCACCGCTCTCGACTGGCTGGACGCGGAGTTCCACCTGCCGCTGCTGTTTGCGGGATTCTCCTTCGGCGCCGCGGTCGGGTTGCGGGCCGCGTGTCCCGACGCGCGAGTGAAGGCGTTGATCGGCGTGGGCGTTCCGGCGATTCCGGTCGCCGCCGACAGCGGAAGCGCCGCGCACTTACAAACTTGATTTCTTGCAGGATTGCGCGAAGCCGAAATTGTTTGTCAGCGGAGCGCGCGATCAGTTTGGTCCGCGAGCGAAGCTGGAAGCTCTGGTCACATCGCTGCCGGAGCCCAAGAAGCTCGTTCTGATTGAAGGCGGAGATCATTTCTTCGAAGGACGCTTGCGCGAATTGCGGGAAACGATTGAAAGTTGGGTGCGGCAAGAAATCGTGCGAGACCTGTCTTTATAATCCTGCCCATGTCTGACGCCGAGCGCGAATCGCAGTTCCACGAAATGCGCGACACCGCTCGCGAGATTTTCCGTTACGCGCTGGCCGAGGCCTCGATTGCCAAAGCATTTGCGCGGCATGTGCACTGCGAACGCGGCGTGTTGCGCGTTTGCGAAGATCTTTACGATCTGCAGTCCTATTCGCGCGTCCTCGTGATCTCCATCGGCAAGGCCGGACACACGATGGCTGAAGCGCTGGCGCAGCAAGTCGGCGAGTCCTCGCTCGAAGGCATTGTGGCCAGTTCGGTCGAGCCGTTGGCGCAGGTCCGCGGCTTTCGTTATTTTCGCGGCGGACATCCGACGCCCAATGCCGAATCCATCCGCGCGGCCAAGGCGATTCGCAAGGCGCTGGACGCGCAAACCGCGGCCTCGCTCGTCATCTTCATGCTCAGCGGCGGAGGTTCGTCGATCGTCGAGCAGCCCATCGACGACGAAATCTCGCTGGACGATCTGATCGCGACCTATCGTGCTCTCGTGCATTCGGGCGCGCCCATCGCGGAAATCAATGCCATCCGCAAACATCTTTCTTCGGTCAAAGGCGGACGGCTGGCGCAAGCGGCTTTTCCGGCGCAGCAGGTTTCGCTGCTGGTCTCCGATGTTCCCGACGACACTCCCGATGCTCTGGCCTCCGGTCCGACCATGCCCGACTCAACCAGCGTGGAGGATTGTTATCGCATCGCCGAGAAGCACGGCTTGTTGCCGCAGTTTCCGCACTCCACGCGCGAGCTTTTTGAACGCCGTGCGCTGGAGGAAACCCCGAAGTCCGACGACCAGGCCTTCTACCGTTCGCGCTGGTGGACGATTCTTTCGAACCAGACAGCGGTCGAACAGGCGAAAGCGGCGGCCGAGCGCGCCGGATTTGCCGTGCATGTGGACAACTCTTGCGATGACTGGGACTACGAGCGCGCGGCCGAGTATCTGTTGAAGCGCCTGCGCGAGCTAAGAAAAGAATCCGCGCGCGTGTGCCTGATTTCTGGCGGGGAAGTGACCGTAAAAGTCACGAACGGCGGCATCGGCGGACGCAACCAGCAGTTTGCTCTGGCGTGCGCCGCGAAGATTGCCGGCGAAAACATCACCGTACTCAGCGCCGGAACGGACGGAGTGGATGGAAACAGTCCGGCAGCCGGCGCGGTCGCGGATGGAACCACGCTAACGCGCGCGCAGTCGAGCGGGCTCGACGCCCGCGCGGCGCTCGAAAAGTTCGACGCCTATCCGCTCTTCAGCGCGCTGGGCGACGCGATCGAGACTGGGCCCACGGGAAACAACCTGCGCGACCTGCGGATTCTGCTGGCCTACTGAGAGCGTGAAGACCTTGACCCACGTTATGGTTTGGACTCTTCCAGCAGCACAACATCCGAATCGGTGTGCCCGCGGACCATCCCCAGCTTGCTGCCGTCGAAAGACCAGTGAAAGTCCTTGATCTGTTCCGACTTGAAGTTGGTGATCTGCTTTCCCGGCGAACCGTCGAGAGGCTGCAGCCACAGATTTTCGGCCTCCTGGTCATGGAAGGTATAAACGACTGCCTTGCCATCATGGGTGAAACGGACAGGTCCATGGACGGGGTGTTGCAAGTCCAGAATCTTCGTGTTCTGTGGAGAATCAACCGGGACCAACGCCAGCTGTTTCTTGGCGCGCTGGGAGACGCAAAGGTGGCAAAAGCTGCCAGCTTGCCATCGGGAGAAATGTCGAATTGGTAGGCGGGAAGCTCGGTGAGTCTTTCCGCCTTCCCTCCGTCCAAAGGCACCCTGGTTAGTTTTGCGCCGTTGGATTGGTCGGAGTAATAAACCCACTTCCCGTCCGGCGAACAGACCGCAACATCCAGTTTACCGTCACTAAGCTGCTTCAGGTTTCCCCCGCCGGCATCCATGCGCCAGACTCTTACGTTTTCGCTCCGCCGTGGCCACAAGCGTGGACACAACATAGCGGCCATTGGCGCACGCACGGGCCAGAATGCCACGCCATCCTGTCGGCGAAGTGAGCGGCGTCTTGCTGCGGGTTTCAGGATTGAAGAGGTGCAAGGCAATCCTGAGCGAGGATCATCTGGCCGTCCGGCGTCCAGGCAAACTGCGGACGGGAGCCCCGGAGGTGAGCTGTTGAGTTTGGCCGCTGCCGAGATCCGATGCCGGCGCCACGAAAAGATCGAAGTGGTTTTGGCCAAGAACCGTTGCCAGCATGTGCCCATCGGCGGAGAGGCTCAGGTCGGAATAGTCGCTGATGTCGTGGGTTACGGCTCGAACCTTACGATCTCGATACGATATTTCCACAATTCGTCTGCGGGAGTGATTGGTTTCCAGGCCGAAGATAGGGCAAGCAAACCGCTTCCATCAGGCAGCCACACCGGCCTATCAAGGACCCCTTTGGGAAATCGAAAATAGATCTTGTTTACCAGTGACGGGTCGACCGCCACCAATCCACTGATCGCATCCTCGGTTGTATGAAAGCACACGATGGTCTTGCCGTCGGGCGACCAGGCCGGGTCTATAACGTTTGACTCATGCTGCCGGTGACCAGTGTTTTCCCCTCGCCGGTCTCCAGCGAATAAGCACCAGCCGGAACTTGCCGAGTTCCGGGTTGTTATCACGGAATAGGCAAGACTGTGGCCATCGGGAGAAAAAGTGATGTTGGTGTCCATGTCGGTGACCAGCTTTTGCGGCGTGCCGCCGAGCACTGGCGCCCGATAAAGATACTTCAGCGCTTGTCCCGGCTCGCCGCGGACAAAATAAAGATAATTTCCGTCGGGAGAGAACCGCACGCCCAGGTATTGCACCGCCTCCGGAGGCATCACCTGCGTGTTGCTGTTGGTCGGAACATTGCGCAGCCACAAGCTCTGCTGCCCTTTGTCCTCCACCACGTTCAAAATGTATTTGCCATCGGGAGAGATGGCGACCAGCTTGGCTTTACCGGTCTCGGTAACTTTGTTGACGGAGAAATTCTGGAAGGGAACCGGCCGGGTGTGGAGGAAGAAAGCATAGACGCCATAGGCCGCAGCCGCCACCAGCAAAATCGCGACGACGCTGGTGATGCCAACGCCCAATTTGTGCTGGCGCGCCACCGCCACCACAGCAGAACTGCTGGTCGTCTGCGCAGGCTGGGCGACAGCCAGCGCCGAGCCTCCCGATTCCGCGCTTACCGTCGGCACCTGGCGGCTGGAATCCGTATCCCGCTTCAGCCGTTGCAGTTCCGCGCGCATCTCGGAGGCGTGCTGGTAGCGCAGGTCGCGATCCTTCTCCAGCGCCCGGTTGATAATGCGTTCCAATTCCGCCGGCACGTCAGGATTCAGGCGCGCAGGAGACGCCGGAGCGCGGTTGAGCACGGCGTCAAAAATTATGCCCGAGGTGTCACCGCGGAATGGCAATACCCCGGTCGCCATCTCGTACAGCACCGCGCCGAACGAAAACAGATCGGTGCGGGCATCCAGTTCCTTGCCCCGCACCTGTTCCGGCGACATGTAGGCCACCGTGCCCAGCGCCGTTCCCGGACTGGTCAGATGCGGTTCGTCGGCTGTGCCCGTCATGGTGTTTGCCGCGGCAATCTGGCTCGACGAGCTGCTCGGGCTCGTGACCTTGGCCAGGCCGAAGTCGAGAACCTTGGCGTGTCCGCGCTTGGTGACGAAAATTTGCCGGGCTTGATGTCGCGGTGGATGATCCCTTCCGCGTGCGCTGCATCCAGCGCGTCGGCAATCTCAATGGCCAGCGACAGAAGCAACTCCGTCTCCACGGACGCCCGGCGATCCGGTGCTTCAGCGTCAGTCCATCCAGAAACTCCATGGCGATGAAGGTCTGCCCGTGCTGGTCGTCAATTTCATAAATCGTGCAGATGTTGGGATGATTCAGCGCTGAGGCGGCCTTGGCTTCGCGCTGAAAGCGGGCCAGCGCCTGCGGGTCTTTGGCAACGTCGTCGGGCAGGAACTTGAGAGCCACGAAACGGCCGCAGCTTCACGTCCTCGGCTTTGTAGACCACACCCATCCCGCCGCCGCCGAGTTTCTCGACGATGCGGTAGTGCGAGATGGTTTGGCCGATCATGGTTGGCCGATCATGTTTGGCCGATCAAGGAAGAGCTCGCTCTGTGGCGACCATATTAGGAGGCAAACTGCGGCGCGTCAACGCGGCTACGCCGCTTCGCCTTTCACCTGCACCCCTGCCCACTTTTCCAGCAGAGTCAGCGTCGCGGCGTAGTCGAGGTCGCGGTGGCCGTCTTCAGTGGCCATTTCGTAGATCTCTTCCACGGTTTCGAGAGCGGGCAATTTTACGCGGGCTTCTTTGGCGGCTTCGAGGGTGAGCAGGATGTCCTTGTGCATCAGGCGCAGCGGAAAATTGGGGGTGAAGTCGCGCTGCAGGACGAAGGGCGCCTTGTATTCGACGACGCCGGAGCGCACCATGGTGGCCTCGATCAGCGACACCAGTTGCTTGCGGGTCCACTCCGAGTTTGGTGGCGAGCGTGAGCGCCTCGGCAAAGCCCTCGAAGATGAGCGCGATCTGCAGGTTCATCGCCAGCTTGGTCGCCTGGCCCTTGCCGGTCTCGCCCATGCGGAAAATCTTCTTGCCCATGGCCGCAAACAGGGGATTGAGGCGGTCGATGGTTGCCTCGTCTCCTCCGACCATGAAAATCAGCGTGCCATTGCCGGCGCCGATCTTCGATCCGGTCATGGGAGCGTCGACGTAGGCCACGCCGCGCGCGCGAACGCGCTCGGCAAACTTCACGGTGGCAGAGGGAGAAATGGTGCTGGAATCCGCGATGATCATGCCCTCGGCCAGCGACTGCTCGACGCCCTCGGAGCCAAACAATATCTTTTCGACCGCGGCGGTGTCGGAAACGCACAGCCAGACTACTTCGGCACCTTGTGCCGCCGCGGCTGGAGTGGGTGCCATGCCCGCGCCTTCCACCAGTTTGCCGGGCGTGCGGTTCCAGACCGTGACCTCGTGGCCGGCCTTGACCAGATTCGTGGCCATGGCGTGCCCCATAATTCCCAAGCCTAAGAAAGCGACTCGCATTTCTGAACTTCTCCTAGTGAACTTCTCCTCGTGATGAAAGACCTTCCGGATTAGATATGAGCGAGAGGATCGAGGTCAAGCAAGATAGCCTAAACGGGCTTGGATTGGGACGTCTGTTTCTGGCTGTGCGACGCGGCCTCCGATCGAGGATAGGTCAGGGTGGAACCGCCGGAATTACGCGCCTTATCTTCTGTCCTGAACTAAAATGGAGCCAGTAGCTGGCAGCATTCATCCAATAAAGTAGACCAGCTTCAGGATGATCAAAGCAAACGCTTCGCAATCCGGCGCTCCGCAAACGTGCGTCGCAGTTCGGGCGCCTGGTGCGGCATTCCGCGGTAACCCCGCTTTGCGGAGAGACGCACACACCGCGTCTCGCCTCCAACGGCGAGCTGGGTGTTACTTTCATCGGCCATTCCAGCTTCTTCGTGCAGATCGGCGGGCAGAGCGTGATGATCGACCCGAACTTCGCGCGCTGGCTTTTTGTGCTGAAACGGCTGCGGCGTCCTGGGCTGCGGGTGCGGGATTTGCCGGCCATCGATCTGGTGCTGGTGACGCATGCGCACTTCGATCATCTGCACCGGCCGTCCTTGCGCGCCATCGTGCAGAACAATCTGCGCACCCGCGGAACGGCCCCGGCCATCATCATTCCCAGCCATGTGACGGACCTGATCTCCGACCTGGGTTTTTCCGAGATCATCGAGCTCGACTGGTGGAACAGTTCGCGGCACGGCAGCTTGTCGGTGACGCACGTTCCGTCGCGGCATTGGGGAGCGCGGATTCTCAAGGATTCGCATCGCGGCTACGGCGGCTACGTGTTGCAGGCGGCGAAGCACTCGGTTTATCACGCCGGGGACACGGCTTATTTCGCGGGCTTTCGCGAGATCGGCCGGCGCTTGTCGCCGGAACTGGCGCTGCTTCCCATCGGCGCCTACAATCCGCCCAGCTTCCGCAACGTGCACACCAATCCAGCCGACGCTACCCGCGCCTTTCTCGACCTGAAATCGCGCTGGATGGTGCCCATGCACTATGGAAGCTTTCGGCTGTCGCACGAGCCCGTGGATGAGCCGCTGCAACTGCTGGAGCAGGAGGCGCGTTCGGCGGGGATCGAGGACCGCGTAGTGGTGCATGGAAGAAGGCGTGACCCGGTTCTTCTGATTCGGCTCGGGCTGAGGCAATTCCTCGTTGGCGAGCTGTTTTAACACTGCTTTGACAACCGAAGCCGCATTTTTGGTGTAAACTTCGTGCCGCTGGATTTCGCACCAGATTTCGCACGAGGAGGACACCATGGCTGTTGAAGCTGTTCCCAAGGGTTACCACACGATTACTCCGTATATGACGGTCCGCGATGCCGCTCGCGCCATCGAGTTCTACAAGCAGGCGTTTGGCGCGGTGGAAAAAGGCGTCAGCAAGGGACCGGACGGCAAAGTCATGCATGCCGAGCTGCGCATCGGCGACTCCGTCTTCATGCTCGCCGACGAGTTCCCGCAATTCGGATCTTTGTCACCGCAGTCCACCGGCGGCACCGGCATGGGACTGCACATTTATCTTGAGGATGTGGACTCGGCGTTTGATCGCGCGGTGAAGGCTGGAGCCACCGTCGAGATGCCGGTCGCTGATATGTTCTGGGGCGACCGCTACGGCAAGCTGGCCGATCCCTTCGGCCACAAATGGTCGATCGGAACTCACAAACGCGATGTGACGATGGAAGAGATGGAAGAAGCTATGAAGCAGTTGCCGAAGAGCGCCTGAGAGTTTGATCGAATCAGTGATTTGTCATTCTGCTGGTTCGGGGGCGCGGCTCAGGTCCGCGCTCCGCTTTGTTACCTTCCTCTGGTACCTCCGTAATGCCCGCCCATCCTGCTATTACACAAGTATTACAGTGGTTTACCCCGGTCCCTTGATACGTTAGATCAGGTCGTTAGAGAATTCGAGACCACCGAACGGGGAACTACTTTGGACATGGAACTGGAAAGCCTGGAAAAACGGCAAGCCGCAAACGGGGAAATCAACTGGGTGACCGCGATCTTCATGGGGCTGTTTCACGTGGGAGCCGTGGCGGCGCTTTTCTTCTTCACATGGAAGGCGTTGTTCGTCGCCATGTTCTTGTGGTGGGTTTCGGGCAGCCTGGGCATTGGCATGGCCTATCATCGCCTGCTCACGCACCGCGGCTACAAGACGCCGAAGTGGGTGGAGTATTTCCTGACCGTGTGCGCCACGCTCGCTCTCGAAGGTGGGCCGATTTTCTGGGTAGCCACGCACCGCATTCATCATCAATATTCGGACCAGGATGGCGATCCGCATTCGCCCATCGAGGGCAAATGGTGGGCGCACATGGGCTGGATTCTCATGGGCAAGTCGATGCACCATGACACGACCACGCTGGCCCGCTACGTTCCCGACCTTGCCAAAGATAAATTTCACGTCTGGATCACGAAGTATCACTACGTTCCCATGATTGTGCTGGGCGTGATCCTGTTCGCCATCGGCGGGCTGCCTTTTCTGATGTGGGGTATCTTCGTGCGGACGGTGGTTGGCCTGCATGCTACCTGGCTGGTGAATTCGGCGACGCATTCCTGGGGCACGCGGCGTTTTGCTACGCGCGATCTTTCCACCAACAGTTGGTGGGTGGCTTTGCTGACCTTCGGGGAAGGCTGGCACAACAATCACCACGCGCATCCGACCGCGGCGCAGCATGGCTTTACCTGGTATGAGGTCGATGTGAACTGGTACGGCATCTGGGCGCTGAAGACGCTGGGGTTGGCCTGGGACGTTAAGCGCGTAAAGCTGGCTGATTTGGAGAACGGGTTGGTCGCGGCTCCGAATGGACGGCTGGTTACGGCTGCTCTGGCGGAGGGCGCGGCTGCGGGAGATTAACCCTTCTTGCAATCCTTGGAAATTCGACCCCGATCATCGCGATCGGGGTTTTTGCTGCCTGCGGTAAATCTTAACCACAGAGGTCGCAGAGGAACACAGGATAAAGATTGTCGTTTGCGGCTTACCCTGTGATCCTCCGTGTCCTCTGTGGTTAAGATTCTGATCCTTAGTCCGGGCGCAGTCTCCAAACGCGCTAAAATCAGCCTGACGCCATGCGCATCACGAGCCGCCGCGGAACTATCGTCTTCTTCCTTTTCCTGGGCATCACCCTGGTGGCGCTGGCGGTTGCCCTGAATGTTGGATGGATCATCCTTAACTGGCGCGAGGGCGTGCTGCTGTTCTTCGGCATCATCTTTTTTGCGCTGATCATCGCGGGGATGATCGTCAACACCAGCTTTCTGGTTCGCGAGCTTCGCCGCAGTGAGCAGCACGACAGCTTTATCAACGCCGTTACTCACGAACTGAAGACGCCGGTCGCCTCCATTCGCCTGCATCTGGAAACCTTGCAGCGCCGCGACCTGCCGGAACCGCAGAAGCAGGAGTTTTACCGGGTGATGCTCAGCGATACCGACCGCCTCACCGAGACCGTGGAGCAGGTGCTGCGCGCCGGCCGCGCCGGGGACAAGAAAGCCGGGCGGGAAAAGTCGCGCGTCGACTTTCGCCAACTGGTGCGCGACTGCATGGACGCCGCCCGCACTCGCCATCATCTTCCTCTGGAAGCTCTCCGCTATGAGGAAGCGTCCGAGCAATGGAGCTGGGGTCCGCGTGCTGGGCAGCGATGAAGATCTTCGCACCGCCGTTTTCAACGTTCTCGACAACGCCATCAAATATTCCGGCGAGCATGTGGATGTGCGGGTGCGCCTGGCGATGCCCGACGACAAGCGCGTCGTGCTCAGCGTGCAGGACCAAGGGGTCGGCATTCCTCCCGACGATGTGAAGAGCATCTTTAAGCGCTTCTATCGCGTCAGCCACCGTTCGCTCGCGCATGTGAAAGGGACCGGGCTGGGCCTGTTCATTGTGAAGTCGATTGCGCAAAAACACGGCGGCAGAGTGTTTGCGGAAAGCGCGGGCGAAGGCCACGGCACCACGATTACGATGGAGCTGCCGAGGTCGTTATCATGAAGGCGATCGCATGAGCCGGGTTCTGGTGGTGGAAGATGAAACGCATCTGGCGCAGGGGTTGCAATTCAACCTGGAGGCTGAAGGCTACTCTGCCGAGGTTGTAGGCGATGGTGAAGCCGCCACCGATCGTTTGCTCAACAAGAAGGAAAACTTCGATGCGATCGTGCTCGACATTATGCTGCCAGGCAAAGACGGTTTCAGCGTGGTCTCTGAATTGCGGGCGGCGCGGAATTATGTCCCCGTGCTCATGCTGACCGCACGAGGCCAACCGGAAGATGTGCTGAAAGGCTTTGCCGCGGGAGCGGACGACTATTTGCCCAAGCCTTTCGACCTGTCAATCCTGCTGGCGCGATTGCAAGGACTGCTGCGGCGCAGTCAGTGGATGCAAGCTGGCAAGGGAAATGCGGATGCCGCTCCGGCCGTGTCTGAGTCGGGCAGCGTGAGCGATTTCGGAACATTTTCATTCAATGGCAAAACCATCGACTTCGGCACCCTCGAACTGCGTACTGCCGACAATGTTATTCACCTGACGCTGATGGAGTCAGAATTGTTGCGCCACCTGGTGCGCAACGATGGACGCGTAGTTTCCCGCAAGCAGATTCTCGAGGAAGTATGGGGTCTGCACGAGGATACCGACACCCGCGCCATCGACAACTTCATCGTCCGGCTGCGGCGCTATATTGAAGACGATCCCGCCCAGCCTCGTCACCTGCTGACGGTGCGCGGCGTGGGATATCGGTTCCTGGCGAATCCGGAGGAGAAGTGATCAGTGGCCAGTGATCAGTGGGCAGCGAAATTCAACTGCTCACTGGCACTGGCCACGGGTTCGGACAGCCCCAGGTTTTACTGCTTGTCGTAGACGGAAACTGCTTCGGTTTTCATGCCCATCGAATCCATTCCGCTCACAGTGACGGTTCGGCTCTTGCCGTCAGCCGCGATCACGGCCTTACCAGTCAGGGTAACTTTACCGGCTTTCTTGACTGTCAACTGGTAGTGATGGTCGTCGATCTGCTTGATCGCCCGGGTGTCTGAAGTGGGATCGCCGGTGACCGGATAGTCTTTGCCGTCGAATTTACCCGTCCACTCGGTGTGGGTGGGCTTCCCTTGACCGTCGACCCCGTCGATCGTGCCTTTGATGCTGTCGCCAGCGGCCTCATACGTTACGGTACTATTCTTTGGGGATCCGGCAGGTATCTTCGACTTGGCTTCGTTCAGCTTCCAGGTTCCCAGGCTTGGGTTTTGAGCCGAGCAAATCGTCAGGCCCACAAACAGCATTACCAGCGTCAATACTGTCCTTCTTAGTGTCATGTTGCCTCTTGTCATGTTGCCTCCAGGGTGAGAAACGGTTGGCTCGCGAGCGAGCACTGCATTCTAGGTTCTGCGCAACCCTTTGCGCAACTCCTGGACTCCATGTCTTGAGAGTAAGGACCGATCACGCCCGGCACAGTTCAGCCACGAGTGTTTCCCTGCGGTCCTGGGCTAAACCACTCATGCGCTTAAGAATCATCCGGTAAGCCGAGAGCGAAATCCCGGCCAACACCAGCAAGATAACGGTCGCGATCCAGAAGTTGCCGTACATCCGGGCAATCCAGAACGCGACACCTCCCACGCCTACGACGAAAAGTTGCACGCCTAGGCTTATTAGCACAGTTGTCTGGGAGGCCCGCTGACGTCCGAACGAGGAAAAGTCTAGTTTTTTTGGCGAGTAGATCGAGAGCAGGTTGCCGGCGGAGAAATTTACCGGCGCAGCGAACAACAGGCCGGCTAGCGAGGCGATGGTGACGTCGAGGCCCGGCCTTCCGTAGAGAAACCCGACCGCGATCCATGCCGCAAGAACCTCCACGGCCAGGATGCTGGCGTGGGTGAGATTCTTGGCCAGCACGATGTCACGGAAATCTACCGGAGACGCGTAGAAGAACTGTATGCCCCCGGCATCGCCGCCAAAATTGTTGTACGCCAGATTGGTCAGCACCAGCAGCGTGTAGGCCGCAGCTGCGGGAAATGCCAGGTCTGGTGTCCGTGCCAGGAATGCGCCAGAGTGCCGGGCAGAGTTCAAAGCTCCAAAGCGGAAGATCACCAGGACGAAAACCGGCATAATGAGGGTAAGCAGCATGGGGCCGCTGCGCAGGAGATAACGGATTTCCTTTTCGAAAACGGCTGACACCGGAGTGGAGAATCCAGGCAGATTCCAGCCCAACCGGAGTGACCGGTCTCTCGGCAGCGCTGAGGACTTCGCCACTTCGCTCAGATTCTCACCGCGATATTGGGCCAGCAGGCGAACGTGCAGGCAATAGCCTACGACCAGTACAAATGCGCACAGCAGCACCAGAGAGCTGAATCCCACCATGAATCGCGAAAACACCGCCTGCGCGATGGCATCACCGGCCAGCCCGGGTGGAAGGATTCCCTGCGCGGGCGCCAGGAGTTCGAGGTAGCGGTGCACATATTGCTGCGCACCGGACCGTGACTGCTTCTCGAAGTAGTGGGTCAGCGGCCCGATCAACTGAAAGCTCAGCATGAGCAGGACGAACAAAATGCCCATGACCTCGCGGGTGCGGCGCTGCGCCAGCCAACGCTCTACCCAGGCGAATACCATCTGCATCAACAGCAGATTGAACGCGGCAAAGGTCAGCAACACCAGCAGCGCCCAGGGCAATAGTGCTGGTTTCGCAACTCCAACGCCCACCAGCATCCCGAATAACCACATGCTGCCCAGCGCGGTCGCGGGATCGAACGCACCGTATCCCATGCGCACCAGAAAATACGAGCGATAGCCGAGAGGGAAGCGCAGCAGGTCGGTAGAGTCAGGATTGTTGGTGAAGGCCGTCGCCATCACAGGGAAGACTTGCCAGAAGATAAATACCGACCACAGCAGGAGCGCGATCATCTCTGGCTTGCCGCTGGTGATAAAGAAATATGCGGCAACACCCATGCCAAAAGCGCCACCGAGTCCGCCGATGGCGAACGCGATCGACACGAAGATGTGCGAGATCAACTCCAGCTGGCCGCGGGTGGAACGCAGGGCATTCACGAAGAGGCGCCAGCGCAGCCACGCGATCGCTGCGAGTTGGCCGCGAGTTTGGAGCGTAAAGTTGGCGTCATTCATGCTGTCTTATCCCAGCCAGGAAAGCTCCTGCTCGGTGTGGCGCGAGCCGCCCACGGTGCGCAGGAAGATCTGTTCCAGCGTCATCTTTTCGCCCGATGGTGCCGAACCTCCACCCGAGCCATCGCCCGATGCCGTCGGCGTCTGCGCCTCCACCCCCGCACGCAGTTCTTCCAGCGAACCCTGAGCCACCAGCCGTCCCTGATGAATGATGGCGACATGGCTGCACAACCGCTCGACAATTTCGAGCACATGCGATGTCAGAAAAATCGTGGCTCCGCGCGCAATCATGCCTTGCAGCATCGCCTTCAGCGTTCCAGCGGCGATGGCGTCCACGCCTTCGAATGGTTCGTCGAGGAAAAGCACCTTCGGCCCATGAATTACGGCCGCGGCCATGGCCAGCTTCTTCTGCATGCCGTGAGAATAATCGGTGACCAGCTTTTTTGGCTGGTCGGCGAGTTGCATGAACTCGAGCAGTTCTGCGGTGCGCTTGGCCGCGGTTTCGCGGTCGAGGCCGTACATGCGCCCGGCGAAGTTCAGGAACTCCGACCCGGTGAGGCGTCCAAAGAGGGCCATGCCTTCCGGGACGACGCCGATTTGCCGTTTCACTTCGACGGGATGCGCCGTGAGATCGAGTCCGAGGATTTCGATGCGCCCCGAGCTAGGCGCAAGTAGCCCGGTGAGCATCTTGATGGTCGTGGATTTACCGGCGCCGTTGGGGCCGAGGAAGCCGAAGAACTGTCCGGGCGCCACGCGCAGATCGATGGCATCCACGGCTATCAGTTCTCCGAAGCGCCGAGTCAGGCCCTGGGTTGAGATGGTCGGGGCAGCGTCCATGAAGCTTCTGAATCTAGCACACCCGCGAGTCTCTGTGGCTACTGTTTGTCTTTCGCAGGCGCATCTTTCTTCTCCGCTTTCTCCGCCTGCTTCTTCTGCGCATCCTCCGTCCAGGGTGGGACCACGCCGATGAATCGCGCGTAGGCAATCGATTGTCCCAGGTGCTCAGCGCCATGGCGAACGATGAAAAGTAGAATGCCGCGCTCCGTGTTCTTGCCCCCGAACCAGTCCATGCTCTTCTCGAGATCGGCGTCGGGCATGGCAGTGATCGCCTTGCGGGCGTGGGCGAACGAATCTTTCAGGGTAGCGATGACCTTCGCCTTGTCGGTGGTGGATTTCTCGAATCCTTTGACCTCGAAACCCGCGGGTGGAGGCGTGCCGACGAGCTTGTAGAGGTTGAAGTTGGCGGCGGCGACATGCAGAAAAACCTCGGCGAAGGAACGCACGTCTGCCGAAGGCCGCCAGGTATACTTCTCCGCGGGGATCGCTTCCGCGAGTCGGGTGAACTTGTCCTCTTGGACCATGACTTCCGCCAGCACTTCAGAGCTATAGCCCGTAACCCCGGGAGTACCGTCCTTGTAGGGATTCACCTGAGCGGTGCAGCGAAACGCTGTCGCAACGACCAGCAGCAGACAGATTCCTGGGAAAATGCGCTTCATGAAAGGCCTCCTTCCAGAGACGAACTAGTTTAAACATCCGTGCAGTTTTGTCGAGGACCGATTTAACAGAGGCGAAAATGGGCAAACACGCAGGTCGGAACTCACAGAATCTTACGATAGCCGAACAAGACGAACTTGAAGGCGGGTTCCTCGCCGGCCTGTGCTAGACTGCTGCTCCTCTCGCGGGCACTCGATTTCAATTCTAACGTTTGCATCTTGTAAGGTGCCATATGGCCAAGAATATCGTCATTTGCTGCGACGGAACGGGAAACGAATTCGGGGACCACAACTCGAACGTGGTCAAGCTCTATAGTGTGCTAATTGTCGATGGCAAGCGTCAGGTCGGCTATTACCATCCAGGCGTGGGCACCATGGGTGCGCCGACCGCTCATAACAAGATTAGCGAAACTTGGTCTGTGGTGATGGGCTTGGCCTTTGGAGCGGGGCTTCTGGCGAATGTCGGGGACGCCTACCGCTATCTGATGAATGTCTACGAAGACGGGGATAATGTCTATCTGTTTGGTTTCAGCCGAGGCGCATACACGGTGCGAGCGCTTGCCGGCGTGATTCACATGTTCGGATTGCTGTGTCCCGGCAACAACGGGCTCATTCCTTACATCATCCGGCTTTACGCGAAGCGAACGCGCAGTGCAGCGGGATTAAAGAACACGCTCGAAGTGGCAGACGGATTCAAGTTTACGTTCTGCCGCGACTGCCCGCTGCATTTCGTCGGAGTCTGGGACACGGTCAGCTCGGTGGGCTGGGTATGGGATCCTCTGAAGCTGCCGTATACGGGACAGAATCCAGAAATAGTTAACGGCCGGCACGCGGTTTCGATCGATGAACGGCGCTGTTATTTTCAAAACAGCTTGTGGGGAGATCAGCTACCCGGCCAAAGCATCAAACAGGTCTGGTTCGCGGGCGTGCACTCCGACGTCGGAGGATCGTACGCTCCCGCCGAAAGCGGCTTGTCGCAAATCGCTCTCGAGTGGATGCTTTGTGAGGCAGTTCCACTTGGGCTGCTGGTTAACCCGGCGAAAGCCGACCAAGTCCTTGCCCGGGTTCCTCTAACAACGATTCCGCCGCCCCAGCCCGTGCCACCTGATCCCGCGCAGAAGACGCACAACTCGCTGACCGGGGCTTGGTGGATTCTGGAATTCCTCCCGCACTCTTACTACGATCCCGTCGCACAGAAAGCGAAATGGCGTATTCCGCTGGGAGCGAGGCGCGTGATTCCTGAGGGCTCCGTACTGCACGAAACGGTGAACGAGAAACTCAACGTTGACCCTGACTACAAACCGACGAACTTACCGCAGAGTTCGGGCGTTGAGCCGAGGGACGCTTGCCGCTTTTCTTGAACTGATGCCCCCCGTTTTCGTGGCGGACCTGCACCATTCTAGAACAGGTTCCAAAGGAACTGGTTGTAAACGTCGTGGTGATACTGCACCTCGGGAGCCTTCACGAAAGTTCCCAGCAGACGCGGACAGCGGTCCGCACCGGCCTGCTTCAGATCAGCATAGCGGCCCTTCACATCTTTGCCCAGAAGAGTAGTTGTCCACTGCGGCTTTGCGGAAGTCGGCGAGCGCGTCGTAGATGTTGTCCGGCAGGTAGCGTTCGGCCTGGCGCAGATTCTTGATCTTCGAAGTGTCGCCATCGATGCCGCTCTTGAAGATTGCCAGCATCACCAGGTACGGATTTGCGTCCGGAGCAACCGAGCGTACTTCCACGCGCATGCTCTTTTCGTTGCCGATGGGGATGCGGATCATCGATCCGCGGTCCACGGCGGACGCCTTGATCTGGTTCGGGGCCTCGAAATGCGGATCGAGACGGCGGTAGGCGTTCACGCTCGGATTCAGCAACAGGCAAATGTCGTTGCCGTGGGTGAGAATGCGATCGAGAAATGCCCATCCCATCTTGCTGAGCTTTTCTTCGCCCTTCGCGTCCCAGAACAAGTTCTTGCCGTTCTCGCTGATGGAAACGTTAGTGTGCATGCCGCTGCCGTTCACGCCCACCACCGGCTTAGGCAGAAACGACGCGGTGAATCCCATGTTGGTCGCCACCTGGCGGCAGATCAGCTTGTAGAGCTGAATCTGATCGGCGGCCGCGACCACTTCGCCGTAACCGTAGTTGATTTCGAACTGCGAAGGCGCAACTTCCGGATGGTCCTTCTCATTCTGGAAGCCCATGGCGCGCTGCACTTCCGCGGTTGTATCGATGAAGGTGCGCAGCGGATCGCCGGGCAGCGAGTGATAATAGCCGCCCGTATTGACGTACTCGAACTTGCCGGTTTCGTGATAGCGGCGCTCGGCGTCCGCGCCTTTGAATAGAAAGCCTTCAATTTCGTTGGCCGCGTTGAGCGTGTAGCCCTTCTTCTTGTGCAAATCGTCGGCATAATTTTTCAGCACGCCGCGAATGTCCGCCGAATACGAGGTACCGCCCTTGTCGATGACTTCGCCAAACACCAGCACTTTGCCGGAGCCGAACACATCCGCGGGCGCCCAGTAGAAGGCCGCCCAGTCAATCCCCAGTCGAAGATCGCTCTCCCGCTGCGCGGTGAAGCCGCGAATGGAAGAGCCGTCGAAGGTAAGATTGTCCCAGCTCTTGATCAGGAACTTCTTGTCGTAGTCCAGCATGTGCAACCGGCCTTCGAGATCGCTGAAGAGCACGGTCACGGCCTTGATCCGCTTTTCGTCGGTCAGATACTTCAGCCGCTTTTCCTGGATCTTGCCGATTGGCACGCGGTTCCTGCGCTGCTCCTTCGCCTCCAGATTCAGGTCTTCCAGTTCGTCGTAGGTGAGTGCCAGGAAATTACGCAGTTCGTTAGGCATGGATATCCTTCAGTCTCCTATTCGTCGTCAGAAAGAATGATGTCGGCAGCAATGCTACGGATACAGGCTGTTGAATGGCTGGGTTTCAACTGAGAAGAATATCGCGAGAGAACAGCATCGGACAATCGAAAAAGCTGATCGAAGGCATAAAAGAGATTTATTCAGTGGGCGTTTCAGGACTCCTATTGCAAGCCCAACCCGTGTCCAGGCATCAGCCGGATGATCACGCCCAGCGCCGTCAGGACCGCGACAAAGTAGGCCGTAACAGCGCGGCTGGGATGAGCCGGCAGATCAGCGACAAAAAACGCCCGATACCCCGCCCCCGCGGCCACCAGGAAGAAAATGTTTTGCCTCAGCGCCAGCCCCAGGGCGAGACAAGCCCACAGCAGAACTATCCGTTCCGTCTTGCTCAAAGCCAGGGCTGCCTGTCCACCGTCCAACGCCCATACAGGAATCAGATTCAGTACATTCAGCACCGCGCCCACCCGCGCCAGCGTGGCCCAGAACGGGTTGCCCGTCTGCCACCAGATCAGAGCGCACGCGACTGACGCGAAAAACCCGGCCAGCGGCCCAGCCAGGCTAACCGCGGCCCGGGTTTCGAGCGGCACGCCCATCGCCTGCCAGCGCACATAAGCTCCCAGGCCCGGCAGAAATACCGGCATCTCCGCCGGCAAGCCACGGCGCTTGATATCGACGAAGTGGCCCATCTCGTGAATCAAAATAAGCATCGCGAAGCCGATGCCGAACTTCGCTCCAGAAGCGGCTGAATAGATCGCAACGAAAGCTAAGAAGCTCAGGATCGAGGTGAGCTTGAAACCCGGCTTAATCGCGGATTTATTCTCCCCGACCTGCCCTGCCACCGGACCTAGCATCTCCCGCTGTTGCGCCCACTGAGTATCGCTCGACCTATCGGGTCGCGCTGCATCTCCCCCCGCGTCGAGCGCTTTCGCATGTTGGGTGATCCACGTGGCCTGCGTGGAGGCTGGCGGCAGCAGCGGGAGTGCGCTGAGCCATTTCTCCCGCGCCTGTCGCAGATCGCCCTTGGCTTCGAGCGCTTTTGCTTCCGCCGACAAGCGCTCCAGTTCCTCGGAGTGAACCAGCGCATGGCAGTGGTCGCACGCCAGCGCCCAGCTTCGCGGCTGGGTGGCTCTAGCGGGTCGGGCGTTTCACCGCTCTCCCGCTAAGCTCGGAGCGGCAGACGAGCGTCGCGAAACCAGTCCTTGAAGGGCATCTGTGCAGGTCACCAGCGTCGGACACGCCGGCTTTCTTATCCAGACGACGGCGGGCAGCATCCTGTGCGACCCCTGGGTCAACCCCGCGTACTTCGGGTCCTGGTTCCCATTCCCGGACAACACCGGCTGGACTGGGACGAGCTAGGCAACTGCGACTTCCTCTACGTCTCGCATCTGCACGGGACCACTTCGACGCCGCCACCTGCCAAACACGTCAACAAGGACGCCACCGTGCTGCTGCCGGACTATCCCGGTCCCGGACCTGCGCCGGGCGCTGGAAGACACTCGGCTTTCACCGGTTCTTCGAGACGGAGATTCGGTCAAGCACCGGATCAGCGGTCCCGGCGGCGAGCTCGACGTGATGATCATCGCGTTGCGCGCGCCGGCGGACGGCCCGATCGGCGACTCCGGGCTGGTGGTGTCCGACGGCGAGACCGTCTGTTCAACATGAACGACGCGCGGCCGGTAGACCTGGATGTGCTTCACGAACCCCTTCGGCCCGGTCGACATCCACCTGCTGCAGTACTCGGGCGCGATCTGGTACCCGATGGTCTACGACATGCCTGCGCGCACCAAGGAGACTTCGGCAAGCAGAAGCGGCAGCGCGGGATGGACCGCGCCCGCAGTACATCGAGCAGGTCGACGCGACCTGGGTGGTCCCGTCCGCGGGTCCGCCGTGCTTCCTCGACGACGCGCTGCGCTACCTCAACGACGACCACGGCGACCGGCCAACATCTTCCCCGACCAGATGGTGTTCCTCGAGCAGCTGCGACGCACGGAACGACAGCGGGCTGCTGATGATCCCGGCTCCACCGCCGAGGTGAAAGGCCCGCACTTAATTCGCTGACCCATCCCGTGTGCACCCGATGCGATTCTTCGCCACGACAAGGCGGGCTACATCGCGGCATAGCCGCAGCGGATGGCGCCCGCGCTGGCCGCGGAGAAGGCGAGCTGGGCGCCCGCCGACGGCGAGCCGCTGCTGGAACCACTGCGGGAGCTGTTCGAACCGTTGATGCGGCACAGCGACCTGATCTGCGACGGCATCGGCTACCCGGTCGAACTGGCGCTCGGCGCGAGACGGTGGTGCTGGACTTCCCGGCCGCGCTGTGCGGGCCCTCCCGCACGAGAAGTACCGCTACGGCTTCCCCATTCGCGCCGGAATTGGTGCGAACCGTGCTGCGCGACAACGAGCCCGACTGGGTCAACACCATCTTCCTGTCCACCCGCTTCGAGGCGTGGCGGGTCGGCGGATACAACGAATTCCTCTACACCTTCTTCAAATGCCTCACCGACGAGCGCATCGCCTACGCCGACGGCTGGTTCGCCGAGGCGCACGACGACTCCGCCTCGACCGCTGTGCGGCTGGGAAATTCAGCGCCGCTGCCCGCATCTGAAGGCCGACCTGTCGAAATTCGGCGTGGTCGAGGGCGACACGCTCACCTGCAACCTGCACGGTTGGCAATGGAACCTGCCCAACGGCCGCTGCCTGACCGTCCAAGGGCCACCAGCTCAGGAGCGCGCGGGCGTGAGCGCTACACCGTCCTACGACGACGGACTGGTGCAACTCGACCAGCACGCGTTGACGTTGCGCCGGTACCACTTTCCGTCGGGTACGTCGAAGATCATTCCGCTGCCTGACATTCGCGGCTACCAGACCGAGTCGCTCGGGCTCTTCATGAACCGGTTCCGCATCTGGGGATCCTCGGACCTGCGGCGCTGGCTTCCGATGGACATCTGGCGCCCCATCAAGTCGACGTTGGTCACCTTGGACGTGCCTGGGACCAAACCCAGTCCGGCCTTCACCCCGGCCGACGCGCAGACGAGTTCATCGCGCTGCTGGATCGGCTGCTCGACGACCGGGGCTCGCGCCCCGCGTCAGTCAGTGCCGCACG
>CAWBSN010000011.1:0-596109 GCA_963791445.1 uncultured Acidobacteriaceae bacterium | reverse complement strand
CCATGTTTATGTCTACACTTGAACAATTTCATATTCTTCGGATAGGAAAACACGCTGTTTTTGATTGCAGACATATTTTTGACTACGTAAATACAAAGAACTCGGTTCCGGCTTTGCATTTTCCCAAGGCCACCAATACGGTTCTAACCCAACCAACTTTATTATAAGTGCCGTCCTTTTCAAGGTGTAAGAAGATCAATTACCATAACGACGTGGCTGCTGTCACTGAAATAGATAAACGATCTTCCGCGAAGATCTGTTTCAGGGTATGGCCCGTGATCCTCGGCAAGTTTCTTGACCGCATCGTAAACCGATGAATCTTGGCAGCCGGTCGATTGGCAGTGAAACGCCAATCCACCATTCTTAACCATGAAGTTTGTAGTCGTTGAGTTCTGCCCAACGTGCGGCGAGCCTTTAATTGGGCAAGTTGTCAGGAAGATGCAATGACCGTATTTCGGTTTATCCTCTTTCGTGGTCAATGGGGAGATTGTAGAAACTCAGGAAGTCGTGAACATCGAACCCCTTGACCGTGGGTGCTTTCGTTTTCGACTTCTCGCGGTCAACTACCTCCTCCGTCTTTCGCTCGGCTGGCAGCGCCAACCATTGCTCACGATCTACCTTTTCCAATTCCTCGCGTATCTTTGCGCTGATGTGTCGCGCCTGCGCGAATACAAAATTGAAATCATCACCGATGTCTTTCAGCCCAGTGAAGGCTTCTCCTACCATGTCGCAAGTGATCGCAAAGAAGCGTGGGGCTTTCGCCGGATGCCAATACTGCAAACAGGTTTCCCGAGTTGCTTGCCCCGGACGTTGCCCACGAACAAGACGTGCATTCCCTGTCCGCTCACCGAGAACTCGGCCCATGATGGGATTCTGCTTAGTAGCAGCATGGCCTCATTGCAGTTTGGCGGGTTTTCGGATTCCGGCAGTGGTCTATATCCAGCCCATGTATTTGGCCGCCGAGGAAGTTGTAACCAAGTCCCTGTTGATCGTTCTCAATCGCAGCTACACACTCATCAAAGCTTGACCATGTGCTCGGGTCGCTATGCGAACCCAACGGAATCTTGGCCGTGCCGCCTTCAGGTTTCGGGGAAAGGAAGTACCTGACCCAACGCTTTTCCTTGAGCATTTCGGGCGGCAGTGACTCGCGGAATTTCTTTTCGTTGAAGAGAGCCATATTGATTCCAAAAACAAAAATGGCCTCGCATCTCTGCGAACCTGTAAAGCATCGAATTGGGTAAGTGGCGAGGGCCTCACTGAAGAGGCCCTTGGTCTGCCCGGTGGTGTTGTGATCCACCACCGCTCGCCCGCCTTACTGGTTTCTATGAAACGTGTTCAGGCGAATTTGATATTAGTGCGAATTACAGTATTGAATGCTTGCACCACTAGGGACCAAAACCGAGTTCAAACCCACTGAGGGACACTCTCGCCCTCGGCTGTTTTCCCTTGAGCTGCGGCCCAGCCTCACAGGTCCGTCTTAGGCTCGGGTAGAGTTGTAAGGCTGTCAGCGCCGAACTCTGTCGGTCAATACGCCAAAGCGAGCCGGGCGGCTCACCAACCATATGATGCTCCGTCCTTGCTCAAGATGCAACAATAATGGAAAAATAATTTACATCAAAAGCCGCACCCATGGCGGGTTCCGGCCCGAGGTCGGCAAGGTCTGCAAAGTCGGCAAAATCACAGGGGTGTTGCGCAAATATATAGATGGAAGAATTGCCAGTGGAATCGGCTGCGATTTTGCAGACCGTGCAGCACTCGGTGGAGGAATATGAAACGAAAAATGGCTAAAAAGGTCTGCACGGTCTGCAAGGTCTCCAAAATCAAGTCGTTTCCCATCAAAAAATCAAGGCGTTTCCAAGCTGTCAGTGACGGTCTATAAGACGGTTTTCAGGCGGTAAGTGATTGAATTTTACTGTCAGGTATGGCTATTTGTCGGCTATTCGCGCTTTTCAGGACTTACTTGAGCGACTTCTGAAACAGGTTCATTCCGGCTTTGAATGCATCCGGTGTGATCTGCTTTTTGTAAACGTTGAGAGTGGTGATCATCTTCTTATGGCGTAACAAAGCCTGAGCAACAGCATAGTTGCCGTTGGTAGCTTCAATGATGGCTGTGCAAGCACCTCTGCGACCGGCATACAAGCCTTTCCACGTCACACCTGAAGCCTCCGGTGTCTTCTCGCAACGATCACACTTTTTCTTACCAATGACGTGCGGCTTGATGACCCGGTTAATCATGTTGGGAAGATCAACGATCACCCAAGCTTCACCATCTGTGTTGGTGCACTTTGCACGCCACAACTCTAAAAAGATTTGTACCTTACCAATGATGGGTATGGGTGCCATGCGCTCTTTTGTTTTTGGTGTGACAACTTCGGCTCGTACCTTGTTGCGGCGAATGTGAATCCATTCCTTGTCAACGTCACCCCATTGCAAACCACCAATCTCAGCCGGACCAAGACCGAGGAAGCACGCGAGTGCCAGCACAAGTTGAGCGTCAGCGTGGTCAACCAAGGCACTGATGATGTCTTCGGCCTCTTCCATCGTGTAGTGTTCAGTGGCTTCGGATTCGATGGCATCATGCGGCATTACCACATCGTGCCAAGGGTTCACTTTGATGCGTTGTTCAACAACCGCAAGCTTGAAGATCGCAGAGCCAACGGCGCGGATGTGCTTCAACGTGCTCTTTCGTTGTGTTCCGGTCAACGATTGAAGCAACTGCGTACCGAAGTTCGGTTCATATTGTTGTAGGGTGTGCTTGCCGAAGTGCGGCTTGAGGTGCTGATTCCAAATTTGTTTGTAGCCGCGCATGGTGCTTGGCTTCTTGCGAGGCTTGCCGGTGAGCGGCAAAATCTCTTCGTTGTACGGCAGGTAGTGCCGTTCCCAAAATTCGGTAACCAACTTGTTCTGCTCAAGACTCTGCGAGGTCTGCTGATTTTCATTGATCTTGCGCATGAAGTCTTCGCAGGTTTGCCGCACGGCCTTTGCCGAGGCTGAGAAGTGGCCGGTGGTGCGGTCTTTAGAGCAGAGCCGGTGGGAACGTTGCTTCCTTTGCGGCTTGCCGTCTACAATCTCGTTGGCGTAGTAGCGAACATGGAAAGCATTGAAAGCTTCGAAGATGTAACCGCGTTGGTGTCTGCCCATGACCCCATCGTAAAGCCAAGATGCAATGATATGCAATGGAACGTAAGCGCTGCGTCTTCGGAGTTGCTTACAAGTTGTTTATATTGTGTTGCTTAACTAATTAGGCGGCGTAGCTCAGGTGGCTAGAGCGACGGTCTCATAATCCGTAGGTCCGTGGTTCGAGTCCACGCGCCGCCACCATTCTCTCGTTTTCTCTCAGTCCTTTCAAGAAGCAGGAATTGACATTCCTGCGCCCCTCTGGAAACATCGAAAACTCTCCAGCGAAGGGTCTCGAACTTTCGGCGTATTCTCGAGCCGGTTGAGGTGTTTCTTATGGTTGGAATTCGCACGCGCGATCTGCGCAAGATTTATACTTCCGCGCCGCCGTTCGGCGCGGGCGGCTTTGGTCCGCCCGCGGCGCGCGACAAGCGGAAGAAGCAACCGAAGCCGGAGATTGTCGCGCTCGATGGCCTGACGCTCGACATTGCCGCGGGCGAAGTTTTCGGGCTGCTGGGACCGAATGGCGCGGGCAAGTCCACGACCGTAGGAATTCTCACCACGCGGGTGCGGCCGACCGGCGGCGCTGCCTGGATCGGCGAGCACGATGTCTGGAAAGAACAGGTCGCGGTCAAACGCCTGATTGGCGTGGTGGCGCAACGCCCGAACCTCGATTTCTCTCTTACGGCGCGCGAGATTCTGCTGTTTCACGGCGCTTATTTCGGGCTCGACTCCGCGGCGCGGGCAGCTCGCGCCGAGAGTCTTCTGGACCGGTTCAAGCTGCGCGACCGCGGCGAGCAGATGGTGCGCGGATTCTCCGGCGGCATGATGCAGCGGCTTTCCATCGCGCGCGCCATGATGCACGATCCGCAGGTTCTTTTCCTCGACGAACCCAGCGCCGGTCTTGATCCGCAGACAAAATTGCTTTTGTGGGAGATCATTCGCGAGTACAACCAGACCGGCAAGACGATCCTGCTGACGACGCACAACATGGAAGAAGCCGACGCGCTGGCGGACCGCCTGGCCATTATCGACCACGGACGCAACATCGCGCTGGGTACGCCTGCGGAGTTGAAGGCTTCGGTGCCGGGCGGGTACTTGCTGCGCCTGCGTTTCGGCCAGCACTCTGCCGACTTGTTGCAGCAGCTGCAGTCTTTACCCGGAGTGCGAGAGGTACGCGCCAACGATCAAAACGGCGCCGACCTGTACTCCGACCGCGGCGGTTCGCTGATTGCAGGGATCGCCAGCCTGGCCTCGGCCGCAGGCGCGGAGTTGCGCGACGTTCACATCTCCGAGCCCAGCCTGGAAAACCTGTTTCTGCACCACACCGGAAGGAGTCTGCGGGAATGAACTGGAAGACGTTTTTCGCCATGCTGGCGCGCGATGTTCATGTGGCACGGCGCAACTTCGTTGTGTTGCTGCTGCAGACTTTTCTGCAGCCGCTGATGTTCGTGTTCATCTTCGGCCGCGTCATGGTGCGCAGCGGATACATGCCAGAGGCGTACAAGAGCCTGCTGCTTCCCGGCATCATGGCCATCAGCATGGTGTTCACCGGAGTCTGGGCCGTGGCCATGCCGTTGATTGCCGAATTCCAGTTCACCCGCGAGATCGAAGACCGCCTGCTCGCGCCCATGGAAATCTCCTGGGTGGCGGTCGAGAAAGTGCTCGCGGGAACGCTCCAGGCGCTGATCGCAGGGCTGGTGGTGATTCCGGCGGCGTGGATGATTCTGCGGCCGGGCGTGGTTGTGACGGTGCACAGTCCTCTCACCTTTGCCTGCGTTACCTTGCTGGTGGCGCTGTTCTCCGCCTGCGGCGGTCTGGCCCTGGGCTGCAGCGTCAATCAGCAACACATCGGATTGATGTTCAGCATGGTGTTGACCCCCATGATCTTCTTTGGCTGCACCTACTATCCCTGGAGCGCTCTGAACAGCTTTCCCATCCTGCAGAAGGTAGTGCTGGTGAATCCCCTGGTTTACGCCAGTGAAGGGCTGCGCGGAACGCTGGTGCCGCAGTTCCCGCATCTTCCTTTGCCGGCCGTGTTGGTGGCGTTGACGGCGTTTGACGCGCTGCTGCTGGCGGCTGGGCTGCGGCAGTTCTGGGGAAAAGCAGTCAGTTGAGTTTCCACTGAGTTACGCTTTCGCTGGTTACCCCGCTGAAAGTTGCCTCGAATCAGGCGATTCCAAGCGTTACTGAAGTTTCCGGCAGGGCCCACAAATCATTGTTACTAAATCTGTTAGCTGGTTATCCTAGTCAGGGGATACGCCTGCGCGCCGGCGACAGAGCGGCGCGCAGTGACCCGCAGACGAATGTCCGCCAGCACACACTCGTGGAGAGGCCTGCCCATCGGCGCCAAGGCTTTCATTGGCCTGGTGATCGCTGCGGGAATGGCGTCGCTGCTTCAAGCTGCGATTCACCAGAGCAGCAAGAACATCGCAGAGTTCATCTGTTATCTGGGCATCGCGATTCTGGCTTCGCGGCTGCGCGTCACTCTGCCCGGCATTACCGGCACGCTTTCGGTGAACTTCCTGTTCATCCTGGTGGCGGTTGCGGAGCTGAGCTACTCGGAAGCGCTTACGCTGGGCGCGGTCTCCATGCTGGCCCAGAGCATTCACCCCAACCGGCCCAGCGCCATCCAGTTGACGTTCAATGTTTGTGCGGGCTCGCTTTCGACGGCTCTGGCCTACTTTGTCTATCACAGCCGTCTGGCCAACGAGATCATCGCAGAACCGGCCGCTGGTTCTGTGCCTGGCGGCTTCGACGTACTTCATCGTCAACGCCGGATGCATCGCCGTCGTGATCTCCGTCAGCGACGGAAAACCGCTCCGGCAGATTCTGGTGGATTGCTATTTCTGGTCCTTCCCTTACTACCTGGTGGGCGCCGGCATCGCGGGCGCGATTGGCTGGTTCAACCACAGGTTCAACTGGGAAAGTTCGCTGCTGTTCGTCCCCGCCATTTATCTCATCTACCGCTCCTACCGCTTGTATTTGGGCAAGCTGGAGGATGAGAAGCGGCACGTGGAAGAAATCGCGAACCTGCATCTGCGAACTATCGAGGCCCTGGCGCTGGCCATCGAAGCCAAAGACCAGACCACCCACGATCACCTGCAGCGCGTTCGCATCTACGCCATCGAGGTAGCCAAGGAACTAGGCATGACAGGGACTGAACTGGAAGCCCTGCATGCCGCGGCGCTGCTGCACGACATCGGCAAGCTGGCCGTGCCCGAACACATCATCTCGAAGCCCGGCCGGCTGACGCCGGAAGAGTTCGAGAAGATGAAGATTCACACCGTGGTGGGCGCGGAGATTCTGGAACGAGTTCGCTTTCCTTATCCGGTGGTGCCGATCGTGCGCGCCCACCATGAGAAGTGGGACGGATCGGGTTATCCCTACGGATTGAAAGGCGCGGAGATTCCGATTGGCGCGCGCATTCTTTCCGCAGTCGATTATCTGGACGCGCTGGCTTCCGACCGGCAATACCGGCGCGCCATGCCGCTGGATGAAGTGATGAAGCGGCTCACGGCAGAGTCGGGCAAGTCGTTTGATCCGAAGGTGGTGGACGTCCTCAAGCGGCGCTACCGCACTCTGGAAAATCTGGCCCTGGCGAAATCGGCGGAAGATGGCAACCTGATTCTTCCGACGGACCTCAAGATCACGCGGGGACCGGCGCCGGCTGCCGGATTCGAAAATGCCACGGTTTCCGATGCGCCGGGGCGCGAAGCAACGTTTCTGTCCTCCATTGCGGCGGCGCGCCAGGAAGCGCAGTCTCTGTTTGAGTTGAGCCAGGACCTGGGCGCGTCGCTCAGCCTGGGTGAAACGCTCTCCGTGTTTTCCGTGAAACTCAAAATGATGGTTCCCTACGACGCCATCGCCATTTATATCCGGCGCGGCGACGAGTTGATCCCCGAATATGTGAACGGCGATAACTACCGCCTGTTTGCCTCGTTGCGGATTCCTGTCGGGGCACGGGCTCTCGGGCTGGGTGGCGCAGAACAAGAAGCCGATTGTGAACGGAAATCCTTCGGTCGAGCCGGGTTACCTGAACGATCCTGACAAGTTCAGCACGCTGCGCTCAGCTCTGGCCCTGCCTCTGGAAGGAGTGGCCGGCGTGATCGGCGTTCTCGCCCTCTATCGCGCCGAGAACGACGCGTTTACTTCCGACCATTTGCGCATTCTTCTGGCGGTGAGCGGCAAGATGGCGCTGGCCATCGAAAACGCTCTCAAATACCAGCAGGCGGAAAGCTCCGCCACCACCGACTACCTTACCGGCCTGCCCAACGCCCGGTCGCTGTTTCTGCAACTCGACCGCGAACTGGCGCGCTGCAAGCGCGACAACGTCTCGCTCACGCTGATGGTCTGCGACATGAACGGTTTCAAGAAGATCAACGACCGCTTCGGGCATCTGGAAGGGAATCGCGTGTTGCGCTTGTTTGCCCAGGCTCTGAAAGACACTTGCCGCGAATACGACTACGTAGCCCGCATGGGCGGAGATGAATTTGTGGTGATTGCTCCCGGTCTGCCCGCCGACGCCGCCGCCAAGAAAGTCGAGCAGATTCGTCCTCTTGCCCGGCAGGCTGGCTTCGATGTTTGCGGAGAAGAAATTCTTTCACTGAGCGTGGGGATGGCCGTGTCTCCCGACGACGGCAATGACGCCGAGCAGCTTCTGACCCAGGCCGACCGCCGCATGTATCTGGAGAAGCAAAAACTACCTACGCAGAAAGACCAGCGGCTGCACACGCGGATGAAATGCCGGCTCACGATCGAATTGCATCCCCAGTCCGGAGGCGGGCCGATCTTCGGCAACCTGATCGACCTCAGCCTGGGAGGCTGCTATGTGGAAACCAGCGCCATTCTGACTCCCGGCTCCAACGTCAAGCTGGTGTTCTCCATTGATGACGGCACCCTGAGCACCGAAGGCAGTGTCGCCAGAATCCATCCCGGATCGGGCGTGGCCATCCAATTCAAGGAGATGAGCCGGGAGTCGCGCGAGAAAATGTACCGCATTCTGGAGTTCGTGCAGAACACGACCACGGTTTACAACGACCGCTATCTGCAGAATCTTTTCAAGCGCTGATAGAGGCAGTGGCCAGTGGTCAGCGCTGCGATTAAGGCTCAGTTGGCAACTGGTCGCTTGTGGCCACTGAGTACCACTCCTGCTGCCGCTTGAAGCCCGCTGCTGCCGCCCGTACACTTAGAGATATGCACGTCCACGTTCATGGCGCAGGCGGTCCCAAGCGAGTGCTGAAGATCTCGCTCGGCGTGACCCTGGCCTATATCGTGCTGCTGGTGGTGGCCGGCATCCGCGCCCATTCGCTGGCCCTGCTCTCCGAAGCCGGACACAATCTCTCCGACTTTCTGGCGCTGCTGCTGTCGCTGGTTGCGGTCTATTTGCAGTCGCGCCCGGCCAGTTCCACCAAGACCTACGGCTACCATCGCGCCGGAGTGCTGGCCGCGCTGGTCAACGCCGTGTCGCTGGTCGCGGTTTCGTTCTTCATTTTCTACGAGGCCTTCCGCCGCCTGCAGCATCCCGAGCACGTTCAGGCCTCGGTGATGATGTGGGTCGCCGCCGCGGGCGTGGTGATGAACGGAGTGATCGCGCTGCTGCTGTATCGCTCGGGCCGGGGCTCTGGAAACGACGTCAACATTCGCAGCGCGCTGCTGCATGAAGTCGGCGACACGCTTTCGACCGCCGCCGTGATCGCCGGAGGCTGGGCCATCCTGGTCACGGGCAATTACTGGATCGATTCCGCGCTCTCGTTCGGAATCGGCGCGCTGATCCTGTGGTCAGGATTCGGCATCGTGCGCGAGACCCTGAATATTCTGCTCGAAGGCACGCCGCGCGGCGTGAAGCTCGAACTGGTCGAGACCGCGATCCGCTCGATCGAGGGCGTCAACGACGTGCACGACCTGCACTGCTGGAGCATCGGCTCGGAAACCCGCGCGCTCTCCTGCCACATCTCGATTGCCGACATTCCGCCGTCGGTGAGCGAGCGCATCCTGCGCGACGTGAAAGACCGCCTGCACCACAGCTTCCGCATCGACCACACCACGATCCAGTTCGAGCACGTGGAATGCGAAGTGGCGCATGGATGCGTGATTCCGGTGGGCGAGAGCGAAGAGCATCACCACCACAGCCACTAGACGCGATTTAGAAGTTGCCTGGAATCGGCTTATGAGTTTTTATCTCTGCTTCTCGAAAATCTCCCGCGCCCGCTCAATCGTATCCGCCTCCTCCGCCGACTTGTCCGGCCGCAGCCGCACGATCCGCGGAAAGCGCAGCGCGTAGCCGCTCTCGTGCCGGTCGGACTGCATCATGTTGTTGAACGCCACTTCCAGCACAATCTTCGGCTCGACCGTGCGGCGGAAGCCTTGATCTTCAATCGTGTGATCGAGAAACCACTGCGTCATCTCGGCGATCTCGGCGTCGGTCAGTCCGGAATACGCCTTGCCGATATTCACCAGCTTGTCGCCCATCCCACACGGCAATGTGTAATCGCTGAGCACGCCGACGCGCTTGCCGTGTCCGTACTCGACCGCGGTCACCACCACGTCGAGCGTGGCCAGTTCGCGCTTCATCTTCAGCCATGACTTGCCGCGCTTCCCGGCGTGTAAGCCGAGTCGAGATCCTTGATCATCAACCCTTCGTTGCCCCGCGCCTGCGCCGCCGCAAACAGTTCTTCCAGTTCCTCCGGCGAAGCTGCGCGAAACACCGGCGCGCGGATGATGTGAGCCGCCATTGATTCCTCTTCATCTCGAAGGATCAGCTTCGCCTGTGAGCCCGCTTTTCCCTGTGCTCCCCTGTGTCCTCTGTGGTGAAGATTTCTCTCCGGCCAGCAGTTCATCCAGAATCCGCCCCCGCTCCCGCAGCGGACGATCAATCAGCAACTCCCCGCCCGCATACAGAACATCGAACACCAGATACGCCACCGGAATCTCCCGCAGCATCCTCTCGCTCACTTTCTTCCGCCCCAGCCGCTGCTGCAGCACGCTGAACGGCCGCGCCCGTCCCGGTTCCTCCCACGCCACGATCTCGCCATCGAGAATCGCATCCTGCGGCAATCCCGCCAGCGCGTCCGGCAACTCCGGGAACGACTCGGTGATCTCATCCCGCGTGCGCGAGAAAAACTTTACCTCGCCGCCCGAGACGTGCGCCTGCGCGCGAATCCCGTCATACTTGTCTTCCACGGCAGCCTCGGCAAAATAACTCAACCCCTCCTCCGCCGACTCGATCGGACTCGCCAGCATGAATCCCAAGGGATGAAACATCCGCATCTTCGCCTCCGCGAGCTTGCCCTCCGACGCCAGCCGCAGCGTCTCCCCGATATCGCCCAGCAGCATGTTCGCCCGCTGCACTTCTTTCAACGCCCCGGCGAGCGTGCCCCCGTACGCTTTGGCAATCGCCTCCTCGACCAGGCTCTCCTTCAGCCCAATCCGCAAATCGCCAGTCATGATCTTCACGATGTACTTGGCTTCGAGCGGCGTCGCCCGCGCCAGCAGATCGCGGACCAGCGCAGTCTTTGCCGCCGGCCCGCGCGCCGCCGCAATCTGCCGGAAACTGTCGGCAACTTCGAGAACGTTCAGGCCCTGTTCGGATCCCTGCGCCAGAACCTCCCCGGCCACCGCGCCCAAGTCGCCATGCTTTCGATAGGCCGCCGTCAGCGCGGCTTCATCTTTTCCAGAAAGCTCCGCCACCACGCGCCACAACAGCGAGCCGCCCACCTGCAGCGTGGTCTCCTCCCACGCGGGAAATGCCCTGCCGGAGAGAAACACCGCCGACACCGCGGCCTCTCCGATGGTGCGCGACTTGAAATAGTCGGCGACGATCGCCGTCTTCTGCAGTTTCTTGGTCGTGGCGGCGATCGCCTCGCAGGTCTCGGCAAGTTTTCGCATGCTGTTCAAAATACTTCTGAGAATAGACGAAAGACTCGCGGATTGCCGAGCGCTCCTCTTTGACTCTCTCGATAAATCCAGGCCCGTCCTTTACTTAGAGCGCAGTGGCCTGTAGCTCTAATGGCCTGTGGTAACCTAGCAGTTGGCGCTTTTCTGGCCCGGGAGCATCTAACCACTGTGCGTTCTCTACGAAATTTCGTGCGTTTTCTGGTCGCCGTGCAGCTTCTGCCTGCGCTTGAAAGTGGCGAGGAAACCCTGGTCGGCGGGCAGGCCGTGCTCGAAGGCGTGATGATGCGTTCTCCGCACGCCTGGGCGATCGCCTGCCGCAAGCCTTCGGGCGAAGTGGTCACCATGAGCGAACCGCTCGAGCGTCCCTCGGAAAAACACAAGTGGATGGCTTGGCCCATCGTCCGCGGAGTCATGACGCTCGGCTATGCCATGTCTCTCGGCTACCGCGCCCTGCGTTTCTCGGCCAATGTTGCCATCGAAGACGTGATGCAGAAGCAGGATGAAGATGCGGTGACGGCCGATGAGCCTGCCCTGACCGAAGCCGAATGGCCGTCCCGCCGAAGCGAAGCGAAGCGGAACCATCCACTACTGAATCCACCAGACGCAGGCCCGCGAAAAAGCCGCCGCCATCAGCGGTTGGCTGGCCGCGAGTCAACGTCATCATCTCGCTCGCCTTCTTCATCTTCATGTACAAATACCTGCCGCTGGTGGCGGCCACGGAACTGAAGAAGGTCGATCCCGCGCTCGGCGGCCAGATCATGTTCAATCTGATCGATGGCGCTGTGCGCCTGATCCTGTTCCTGCTGTTCATCTGGGGAGTTTCGCTGTTCGCGGACATTCGCCGCGTCTACGAGTATCACGGCGCCGAGCACAAGACCGTATTCGCCTTCGAGAACGGCGACCCGCTTTCGACCGCGGCGGTGCAGAAGTATTCGACATTCCATCCCCGCTGCGGCACCAGCTTCCTGATGACGGTGATGCTGATCTCGATCGGCTTCTACATGCTGATTCCGTTCACCACTTCTGGGCGCGCTTCGCCTCGCGCATCGCGCTGCTGCCCGTGATCGCCGGCGTCTCCTACGAAATCATCCGCTTCGCCGCCAAGCATCGCGGTTCGCTCTTTGCCTTGATGACCGCGCCCGGCCTCTGGCTGCAGCGCATCACCACGCAGCCTCCGTCCGACGAGCAGGCGCAATGCGCCATCGCCGCCCTCGACCAAGCCATGGCTCTGGAAAAAGAGCGCGGCGGCGAATTGGTGATTGCCTAGCGGCCCCGCCGCGAATATTTCCTCTTCCCTCCCAATATCACTAAAATGCCGGTAGAGTAACCGGACCGGCGCGAGACCGAGACGTAGCAACTTGCGTCTACGGAAGGACTCCGATGTTTGAACGTCTAGACCAAATCGAAGCCCGCTACGAAGAGCTGACCAACGCTCTGGCTTCGCCGGATATCGTCAACGATTCGGCGAGATACCAGAAGACCGCCAAGGCGCACAGCGAAATCGCGCCCATGGTCGAAAAGTATCGCGAATACAAAGATCTGACGCGGGGCATCGCCGAGAGCAAAGCCATGCTCGCCGATGAAAAAGATCCCGAGATGCGCGCCTACGCTCAGGAAGAACTCGACAAGCTGGAGCCCCGCGTCGCTGCCATCGAAGAAGAACTGAAAGTTCTGCTGCTGCCCAAAGATCCCAACGACGAAAAAAATATCATCCTCGAAATCCGCGCCGGCACCGGCGGAGACGAAGCCACGCTTTTCGCCGCCGAAATCTTCCGCATGTACACCCGCTACGCCGAAACCCAGCGCTGGAAGGTTGAAGTGCTCTCGTCTTCGGAGTCGTCGGCCGGCGGCCTGAAAGAAGTCATCGCCATCATCGAAGGCAATCGCGTTTTTTCGCAGCTCAAATACGAAAGCGGCGTGCACCGCGTGCAGCGCGTTCCCGCGACCGAGCAGCAGGGACGCGTCCACACCTCGGCCGTCACGGTCGCCGTGCTGCCCGAAGCCGAAGACGTGGACATCAAGATCGAAGCCAAAGACCTGCGCATCGACACGTTCTGTTCCTCCGGTCCCGGCGGCCAGTCGGTGAATACGACTTACTCCGCGGTCCGCATCACGCACATTCCCACCAACACGGTGGTGAGTTGCCAGGACGAGAAATCGCAGATCAAGAATCGCGAGAAAGGCATGCGCGTGCTGCGCTCCCGCCTCTACGAAATCGAAATGGAAAAGCAGCAGCAGGCGCTGGCCAAAGAGCGCAAGGCCATGGTCGGATCCGGCGACCGCAGCGAGAAGATTCGCACCTATAACTTCCCGCAAAACCGCCTCACCGACCATCGCATCGGATTCACCATCCACCAACTCGAAGCCGTGATGGACGGCAAGCTTCAGCCGCTGATCGAAGCGCTCACCACGCACTATCAGGCGGAAAAATTGAAGCAGGAAGCCACCACGGCGGTTTGACCTCGAAACGAAGCCGTTGCTTCCCACGGCGGTGCTATAACGTCGAAGTGCCAGGAGGGCTTTCCATGTCGAGACTCCGTCGCATCAACGCATTCGTGGCAACGATTCTTTTCCACCTCGTCTTGACTGCCTGCCTGGCTCTCGCTCAGCTTGCCCCGGGCTCAACTACCGATTGGGAATTGACCACGGTTGTCTTCGGCCACAACCTCGGGGAGCGCCTGAAGCTGAAAATCGATCAGGGCCAGCTTTCCGGCGCGGTCTATCGCGGAGAAAACGTAAGCCTGCACGGCACTCTTCACGCCTCGGATGTGAACTTTGAATTCAAGGAATCGGACGGCACGCTCAACGTTTACATCGGTCATTTTTCGGGTGACGACATGTCCGGCGAGTACTCGAGCACCGATCCACACGGAATTAAGACTACTGGCCGCTGGTCGGCGCGCCGGACTCCGGACCGGCCGGCCACGGCCCAGACTCATGACTTCGTTCCGAGCGAGTTCCAGAGAGAATTCTCCAGCACGATCGAACCGGTGCTCCACATCTGGCCGGGCGACACGGTCCATACCACCAGCGTCGATGCCGGCGGCACCGACGAGCACTCCATGGTGCGCGCTCTTGGCGGGAATCCGCTGACCGGTCCGTTCTACGTGGAAGGTGCGATGCCCGGCGACGTCCTCGTCATCAGCATCAAGCGTTTGCGATTGAATCGTGACTGGGCCATGAGCGACAAGGGCTTCGTGGGGCGCGCCCTCACTCCCGACTACCGCGCCAAGATAAAGCCCGACTGGTCTGACACGCGCTGGCATCTCGACATCGAAAAAGGTATGGCAAGTTTAGAGAAACCCTCCGATACGCTCAAGAATCTCGCCGTACCCGTGCGCCCCATGCTGGGTTGCATCGGAGTCGCGCCTGGCTTCGGCAGTCCTGCGATCTCCGCTCAGGATTCCGGAGATTTCGGCGGCAACACGGATTTCAGTCTGCTTGGCCAGGGCGCAACGCTCTATCTCGCTGTCAATCAGCCCGGTGCTCTACTCTATGTGGGAGACGGTCACGCCCTGCAAGGCGATGGCGAGCTGAACGGCAACGCTCTGGAAACCTCGATGGACATTGAGTTCACCGTGGATGTGCTGCGCGAAAAGAACATCGGCACCCCTCGCGCCGAAAACAACGACTATCTCATGGCCATGGGGTTGGCTGGATCGCTCGATAGCGCGTTTCGCGAAGCCACGTCGGAGTTGGCGTCGTGGCTGCAAAGCGATTACGCCCTTTCCGATGGCGATGCCGCCGCGCTTCTCGGCAGCTCGATCCAATACAACATTTCTGAAGTCGCCGACCGCAACGTCGGCGTGGTCGCGAAGATTCCCAAGCGCACCCTCGCCCAATTAACACCCGCTGCTCCCGCTGTGGTGAAATAGACAGCGAAGGCGGTTCGGTCTTCAGTTAAATCTATACATGGGAACCCCAATGCCTGACCTGTACTCGACGCTCGCCGCCGTTCTCAGCGAGCGTTACACGAAGAATGCCGCCCGAGTTCATGAACTGGCCGCGCCTCTAACCAACTCCCAGTTCTGGCAGAAGCCGTTCTCCTACGGCAACAGCTTCGGCCACCTCGTCCTGCATCTGACGGGCAATCTGAACTATTACATCGGAGCCCAGATCGCGAAAACCGGCTACGTCCGCGACCGGCCACGCGAATTCGACGATCCGAATCCTCCGTCGAAAGACGAGGCTCTCAGACGTTTTGACGACGCTGTGGGCATGGTTCTAAAAACTATCAGCGCGCAATCACCAGAGGATTGGTCGGCGGAATACTCAGGGGTCGGCTCCGATGCCAAGAACCGACTCGACATTGTGGTCATTTGCGCCACCCACATTCAACATCACATTGGCCAGATGATCTACCTTGGGTACGAGTTGCGTCGACAAGCCAAGGACGGAGCGATATGAAATCGAATTCTCGACGTCGTTCTACATTGTGTCTCGGTGACTCTGTGGTGGAATGATTTCGTGCAGCTAAAACAAACCCTGGCCTCGGCCGTCAGCCGCCTCAGTGCGGATCGCGTTCCCTCCCCGCGCCTGAACGCCGAGTTGCTTTTGATGTTTACCCTCAGCTGCGACCGGGCCTACCTTTACGCGCATCCTGAGCGCGAACTTATGCGCGACGAACAGGGTCGTTATGAAGCTGCGCTCGCCGAGCGCGCACGCGGCGTTCCAACACAGTACATCACCGGCCATCAGGAATTCTGGGGCATGGATCTAATTGTCTCGCCTGCGGTTTTGATTCCGCGCCCCGAGACCGAGCACGTGATCGAAACCGTCATGGATTGTGTAGCGCGGGCGGACCTCCGGCGATCTCAGGGTAAGCTCTCGTCCGCCGACCGTCTCCGCATCGCAGACATGGGAACCGGTTCCGGTTGCATTGCCCTAGCTCTCGCCAAGGAGCTACCGCTAGCCGAAATCCACGCTAGCGACATCTCTCCCGCAGCGCTGGACGTCGCTCGCGCCAACGCCGCCCGCCATCAGCTTGAATCTCGTATTCAATTTCACGAAGCCGACCTGCTGGCGGGATTTGAGAAGAACGCCTTCGACTTCATCGTATCCAATCCGCCTTACGTCGGCGAATCGGAAGAAGATCAGGTCCAGCTGGAAGTCCGCAAATTCGAGCCGTGCGGTGCTGTGTTTGCCGGGCCGACGGGAATCGAAGTGATCAAGCGCCTGATTCCGCAGGCTCACGCCGCGCTCAAGCCTGGCGGCTGGCTCGTCATGGAAATCAGCGGAGCGATTTCAGAAAAGGTGCGACAGTTGCTGCAGGAGTGGAATGACGTTCGGATCAGGTCGGATCTGCAATCGATTCCGCGCGTCGTGCAGGCGCGGAAATAGCTAGCGCGGAACAACCGCGGGCGATATCTCTTCCACGTCAACAATGTTCGTAGGATACTTGCCCGTATAGCAAGCGGTGCAGTAGGAGGTTTTCTCGCCCTCGCCGCAAGCTTTCTTCAGGCCTTCCAGCGAGAGGTAAGCGAGCGAGTCCACCCGAATGTACTCCCGAATTTCGTCGACTGATTTATTGGCTGCGATCAACTGATTCTTCGAAGGTGTGTCGACGCCGTAGTAGCAGGGCGAAATCGTGGGAGGACACGAGATGCGCATGTGAACTTCTTTCGCGCCGGCGTTGCGTATCATGCGCACGATCTTGCGGCTGGTGGTGCCGCGGACAATCGAATCGTCAATTAGCACCACGCGCTTGCCCTCCAGAAGCGAGCGCACGGGATTCAGTTTCAGCCTCACGCCAAAGTCGCGCACGCTCTGGCTCGGTTCGATAAACGTGCGCCCCACGTAGTGATTGCGGATCAAACCAAAGCGGAATGGAATGCCGCTCTCTGCCGCATATCCGACAGCCGCGGTCACGCCCGAATCCGGCACCGGGACCACCAGATCGGCCTCCACCGGCGCCTCGCGCGCCAACTGCCGGCCCAGTTCTTCACGGCTGGTCTGCACGGCACGGCCAAACACTATGCTGTCGGGCCGAGAGAAATAAACGTGCTCGAAGATGCAACTCGACTGCGGTGCGTCCGTTGAATAAAAACGGGACGTGATACCTTCCGGTCCCACCACGATTAACTCGCCGGGCTTCACGTCGCGCTCATAGGTGGCGCCGATTAGATCGAATGCACAAGTTTCCGACGCGAAGACAATCGTGTCGCGCTTCTGGCCCTCCAGGGCCGGGATGCGCCCCATCGCCAGCGGACGGAAGCCACGCGGGTCGCGCGCCGCGATGATCCGGTCGGGGCTCATCAACACCAGCGAAAAGGCGCCTTCCACGCGGCGCAACGCATCCGCAATCGCCTCCAGCAACGTGTGCTCTCGCGAAAGCGCGATCAGGTGCACGATCACTTCGGTATCGCTGTTGGTCTGAAAAATGGATCCCTGACGCTCCAGTTGGGACCGAAGATCGACCGCGTTCACCAGATTGCCGTTGTGCGCAACGGCAATTGAACCTTTATTCGACTGCACCAGAATCGGCTGTGCATTCAGCAACGCGGAATCACCAGCGGTTGAGTAACGCGTGTGGCCGATGGCCAGCGTGCCTCGCATTTTCGAAAGCACATCTTCGGTGAAGATGTCGGCGACTGCGCCCATTGCCTTGTGGACGCGGGAAGTCAGGCCATCGGAGGTGACAATTCCGGCCGACTCCTGCCCGCGATGCTGCAAAGCGTGCAGCCCCAGATAGGCAAGCTTCTCCGCTTCGGGGTGAGCGAAAATCGCCACCACGCCGCACTCGTCGTGAAATTTATCAGTTCTGTGCATTCAGTGCTCAGCCGTCAACATTCAACCAACGCCTCGCTCAATCTGCCGCTGCAAGTTCGGGATCTGTCCGCAGCACTGATTCCAACGCACTCTCATACGCGGCGTCCAAATCCGAAACAGGCGCGGACACAACTACTTGTCCGTCCAGCGAAATCTCCAACTGGTCCGTGATCGTTTCTCCCAGCACGTCTGCGGCGATTCCATATTCCTCCGCAATCTCTTGGATTCGGGGAACGTTATCCGGGGTGCAGGAAACCACGATGCGGCTTGCGTCTTCACCAAAAAGTGCAAACTCTGCGGGAAGTCCGTTCGATGCAAAGTTCACCCGCGCGCCGACACCCTTTGCAAATGTCTTCTCAGCCAGCGCGACCGCCAACCCGCCATCGCTACAGTCATGCACGGATTGCACCAATCCTTGCTGAATCAATTTGATCACGGCCTTCTGCAGTGCGGCTTCTTTCTCCAGATCGAGTTCTGGAGGATATCCCCACAACGCACCCAGAATCTCATTTGCGTATTCAGACGAGCCGAACTCACTCTCTACATCGGTGATATCGGCTGCTTCGCCGGCGCGCAATAGCACAATCGTGCGTCCCGTCGCGGCGAAATGCATCTTCGCAGTTTTATGCACGTCATCAAGAATCCCTACAACACCCAGAACTGGCGTGGGATAAATGCCCTCACCCAGCGTCTCGTTGTAAAAGCTGACGTTGCCGCCCGTGATGGGAATCTCCAGTTCCTCGCACGCTTTGGTGATGCCATCGATGGTTTGCGAGAACTGCCACATGATATGGGGTTTCTCGGGATTGCCGAAGTTGAGGCAGTTTGTTGCGCCCACCGGAGTTGCGCCCGAACACGCTACTTTGCGCGCAGCCTCCGAGACGGCGTGCATCGCGCCCAGCCGCGGATCGAGATAGCACCAGCGGCTGTTTCCATCCAGCGCCATCGCCAGTCCACGCTGTGGTCGCTCGGGAATTGCATTTTTGATGCGAATCACACCTGCATCGCCGACACCCGGCGCCTCGACCGTGTTGGTCTGCACCATGTGATCGTATTGCTGCCAGACCCAACGCTTGCTGCAGATGTTCGGGCCGGCAAGAAGGTGTTTCAGGCTTTCTGTGAAGTCGCCGGCGCCGTTGAGCTGAACGCTCTCCGGCATTTCGCGGGGCACGGGCGGCTCCCAGCGCTCAAGCGGACGCTTGTACACGGGTGCATCGTCGGTAAGCGCCTGATTCGGAATCTCGGCCACGACTTCGCCGTGCTGCAGAACCCGCAGTTTGTTGTCGGTCGTAACCTTCCCGACTTCCACCGCATCCAGCCCCCACTTTTCAAAAACGCGAAAAACTTCTTGTTCACGGCCCTTCTGCGCCACCAGCAGCATGCGCTCCTGCGACTCGCTGAGCATGATCTCGTAGGCAGTCATGCCAGTTTCTCGCTGTGGCACACGGTCAAGTTCAATCTCAATACCGACGCCGCCGCGCCCGCCCATCTCGCAGGTTGAACAGGTAAGGCCAGCCGCGCCCATATCCTGAATGCCAACAATGGCTCCCGTCTTCATGGCCTCGAGGCAAGCTTCCAGCAGCAACTTCTCCAAAAATGGATCGCCGACCTGCACGTTCGGCCGCTTCGCTTCTGAGGCTTCGCTGAATTCTTCGCTCGCCATGGTCGCGCCGTGGATGCCGTCGCGTCCCGTCTTGGCGCCAACGTAGATCACAGGATTACCTTCTCCCGCGGCACGCGCGTAGAAGATCTCGTCTTTGCGAACGAGGCCCAGGGCGAAAGCGTTCACCAGCGGATTGCCGGAATAGCACACCTCGAACTTGGTTTCGCCGCCCAGGTTCGGCACGCCGAAGCAGTTGCCGTAAGAAGCGACACCGCTCACCACTCCTTCGAGGATCGAATGATTTCTGTGCACGTCCTTCTCAGTGCTGTTGGCGGCAGCCGTTCCCACTCGTGCAGTGACAGGCCCGAAGCGCAGCGAATCCATCACCGCCACCGGCCTCGCTCCCATGGTGAAAATGTCGCGCAGAATCCCGCCCACACCCGTGGTTGCGCCTTGAAAGGGCTCGATGAATGACGGATGATTGTGTGACTCGATCTTGAAGGCGCACGCCCAGCCGTCCCCGATGTCAATGATGCCGGCGTTTTCACCCGGACCCTGCAAAACCCGCTTGCTGCGCGTGGGCAGGCGTTTCAAGTGAACCCGCGACGACTTGTAGGAACAGTGCTCGCTCCACATCACGCTGAAGATGCCGAGTTCCGTGAGCGTGGGCTCGCGTTGGCCAAGGAGCTGCTTGATCCTTTCGTATTCATCGAAAGTGAGACCATGCTGCCGGAGAGTCTCCGGAGAAAAGGCAGAAGTTATGGAGGTGGTCATGGGGAAACTCTATTGTCGCATTTAGCGGGGCGGCTGGGTAGGGCCAACTTGGCCATCTTTCTAGCGGATTCCCAGGCACAGCTGCCTTTTCGGCCCGGGCACAGCCCCCGTTTCCGGTAAGATGGCGAACCAAATGAAATCCATCATCGTAGGCACGGCAGGGCACATCGACCACGGTAAAACCGCGTTGGTAAAGGCGCTGACCGGAATCGATGCCGACCGGTTGGAAGAAGAGAAGCGGCGCGGCATTACCATCGACCTCGGCTTCGCGCACACGGATTTGTCTTCCCCGAGTGGCGAGACTTTGCGCCTGGGCTTTGTCGACGTTCCGGGACACGAGCGCTTTGTCCGCAATATGCTCGCGGGAGTGGGCGGCATTGACCTGGTGCTGCTGGTGATTGCGGCCGATGAGGCAATCAAGCCCCAGACCCGGGAGCACTTTGACATCCTGCAACTGCTCGGGGTACGGCGCGGCATCACTGTGCTTACGAAATCCGATGCAGTGGATGCGGAAACGCTCGAAGTAGTGCGACTGGAGGTCGAAGAGTTTCTGCGTGGGACATTCTTGGATAGACCAAGCCTGGATAAGCCAAACCTGGGTGAATCAAGCTTGGATGAACCAAACGCGATCATTGCCGTGAGTTCTTTGACAGGCGCGGGACTGGACGAACTGAAGCGGGCCATCGTCGCGGCTGCTGCCGAGGTGCAGCCGCGGGATTCGCTGGCGCTCGCTCGCCTGCCGATCGATCGTGTATTCACTATGAAAGGCTTCGGCACGGTGGTGACGGGGACGCTGGTGGCTGGGACGATACGTCGCGAGGACGAACTGGAAGTTTTCCCATCCGGCCAGCGGCTGCGCGTGCGCGGAGCGCAGGTGCACGGGCAAACAGCGGAGGCGGCGATCGCCGGACAACGCACCGCGCTGAACCTGGCGGGGGCGAGCACGGAAGACTTGTCGCGCGGCATGACCCTCGCGCCGCCGGGAATGCTTGAAGCCACGCGGCGGGCCGATGTGAAGCTGCGATTGTTGCCTTCGGCGCCGCGTCCTCTGAAAAACCGGGCGCGAGTGCACTTTCATTCCTACACCATGGAAATGGTGGTCGACGTAACGCTGCTTGGGAAAAAGGAAATTGCACCGGGCGAGCGAGGACTTGCGCGCTTGAAGCTGCCGGAATCTGCACTGCTGCTTCCGGGAGACCGGTTCATCATTCGGCAACTCTCGCCAGTGGTGACGATTGGAGGCGGAGTCGTACTGGACGCCGCACCGATTCCGCGCATGCCCCGACCGGTCGACTTCCTGGAAACGCTAGCCAGGGGCGATGCCGAAGCCATTCTAAAAGCACGAATCGCACGGCGCTATCATGAAGGGATCTCGCTATCCCGACTGGTGGCCGAAACTGGTTGGACGAAAGCCGTGATCGAAGCGCACCTGGCTCCCGCTGTGAGGAGCGGGGACGTACTGGCGGCCGGTGGGCGGTTTCTGCATTTACCAGCGCTCGAAGCGTTGAAGACGCGCATCCTTAGTGCGGCTCTGGATTTTCACAAAAGGAATCCTCTAGTGAGTGGGATCAGCAGAGAAGAGTTGCGGAAGCAGGTGGAGGCCACGCCTGAAGTCTTCGAGGCGGTTTCTCTTATGCTGGTGCGAGAGAAGAAACTCGAAGTGATCGGTGACTTGGCGCGGCTGCCAGGGCATGGTGTGGTGATGAAGGATGAAGAGGCCGAATCGAAACGCAAGATCGAAGAAGCGTTTGCATCGGCAGGTCTGAAGGTTCCCGCGCTAAGTGAGGTGATTGCGGGGCTCAAGGTGGACAAGGTGCGGGCGCAGAAGATCGTGACTTTGCTGCTACGCGACAAAGTGCTGATAAAGGTTTCCGACGAACTGGTTTTTCACCGCAGCGCGCTCGAAGAATTGCGGCGGACGATGGCGGCTTACAAAGCGAAGTCGGCGAAAATCGATGTCGCAAGGTTCAAAGAGTTGACCGAAGTAACACGCAAGTACGCTATCCCTCTACTGGAATACCTGGATCGCGAGCGAGTCACGCGGCGAGTAGGAGACATGCGGGAGATTCTTTAGGTCTTTTCTTCCGGCGATGAATGGAAAGCATGTTGCCAGCCATTCAACCTTGATCGTTCTCGGAGCCTCAGCAAAAGCAAGCTGGAATCTTCTGAGGCTACTCAAGCTATTTGATCCTCTGCCGATTAACTCTAAATACCCCTCGCGGAGCGGTTTGCGCTGAGGGTATGAGTCTCGCTATGACGTTGCCCTCCACCGGAGTCCCGTCACATTCTTCCGCCGCCAGACCGCACCTCTCCGAGGCGAGCAAACATGGTTTCGCGAGAACGATAATTTGTGGGTTCGCGCTGCTTCTCACTGCCACTTTGCCTACCGTGGCCCAAGACCAAGTCGACTCGGCGGCCCGGCGCTCCAGGGTTATGGTCTTTGAAAGTGCATGGGGCATGGCGGAGAAGAGCAAAGATGTCAAGGCGCTCGACGCTCTGCTGGATGATTCTTTAACCTACATTGACTACGACGGCACTCTGAAGACCAAGAGCGATTTTCTCGCCGGGGTCAAGGCTCGCTCGGACAATCGCGAGCAGGAGGTCGTCGAATCCATGTCAGCGCGCGTCTATGGCGACACCGCGATCGTCATCGGCATATATCGCGTGAAGGGCGTAGATAAGGGCAAGCCTTACCAGCGCAGTGGACGCTTCACCGATACCTGGGTGAACCGCAAGGGACTTTGGGTGTGCGTCGCCAGCCAATATACGCTGTTAGGCCGCTAGGGTCTCCAACCTGGCGATGCTTTCCATCCTGCAGACATCGTCAATCGGGTTCCTCGGGATAGATGAATCGCAGAATCCGCGCGACGACTTCGCCACTACAGGAAAAAGGCTGGCCCGCCGATACATCCGCAGAGGTCTGTCTGATGAAGGTCAGGGTGTATTTCGCCGTTCTGGTTGTTGCGGCGCCACTGTTCGTGGCTGCGCAGAACTATGGCGATTCCGCGGTCCGTTCGAACATTCTTGCCCTGGAATACGCTTGGGACCAGGCGCAGGAGCGCGGAGACGTCAAGGCACTGAGTGCAATCTTCGACAATGCTCTGGTGTTCGTCGACTTCGACGGCAAGATATTGACCAAGACGGAGTACTTGGCGCGGGTAAAGTCGGACTCATCGTACCTGCAGCAAATCGTAACCGAATCGATGAGCGTGCAAGTATTTGGAAATACCGCAATCGTAGTTGGGACTTATCGGGCCAAAGGTGTCGAAGACGGAAAGCCATACCTCCGGCGCAGGCGTTTCGTCGATACCTGGATGCTGATGGGTGAACACTGGGTATGCGTTGCTGCCGAGGCGACACCCATCCCGCATTGAGATCAGCAGAAGAACGTTACGCCGCGGATCGTCGACCTTTGGCGCGTGAGAGGAAGAGCCGGAATGTGGAAGCTGATTTCTGTTTTCCTGCTGCTTTTGCAGGCGGCTCGATTCGTCGCCCAGGATACGACGCGGCCTGAGGCCGAGCAGGCCAGAATCCTGACGCTGGAAAACGCATGGAACCAGTCGGTGCAACAAAAGGACGTCTCGGCGCTTCGGATGCTGCTCGCGTCCGATCTGATTTACGTCGATTACGACGGGACGCTGATGAATAAAGCGGAATATTTGGCCAGCGTACAGTCGCTCGCGCTGCATCCCGTGCGCATTGTGAACGAATCGATGAACATACATTTTTACGGTATGGTTGCTGTGGTCACGGGCGTTTGTCGCGAAAGTGGCGTGAAGAACGGCAAGCCCTACGCGCTCCTCGAGCGTTTTACGGACACATGGGTCCGCCGGGGCGATTACTGGGTGGCCGTGGCCAGCCAGTCTACATTGACCCCGCATCGAGTGCCGTGAGCAGCGCGGCGAGCCCCATCACGCCGATCCGCCACTGATGTATTCTTCCTTGATGCTCCTGATTCGTCCTGCCACCATCGACGATGTGGCGCTGCTGCGGACGTTTATCCGCGAACTGGCGAAGTTTGAGCACGAGTTGGATCTTTGTGTAATCGAAGAAGCGGATCTCGCACGCGATGGGTTTGGGGCGAGTCCCAGTTTTCGCGCGCTGATTGCAGACTGGGATGGGCAGCCTGCCGGGTACGCTCTATTTTTTGGCCACTACTCAACCTGGGCCGGCCGGAGATTGTTTCTGGAGGATCTGTTTGTGCGCGAGCCGTTTCGCGGCCGAGGGATTGGGAAAACGTTGCTGGCTTTCGTCGCTCGCATTGCGGTGCAAGAAAATTGCAAGGGAATGCAGTGGGAAGTGCTGAACTGGAATGAGAAGGCGATCGAACTTTACAAATCTCTGGGGGCGGAGTTCCTCGATCGGTGGCGGCCGGTGTTGCTGAAGGACGACGCACTGCGGCGGCTGGCAGGGAAGGCATCTTGAGCGCGCAGGTTCGCATTATCGGGGCGGGGCTGGCCGGGTCGGAGGCGGCGTGGCAGTGCGCCCAGCGAGGCGTGGACCTGGAATTATTCGAGATGCGGCCGGCGCGGTCGACGCCGGCTCACCAGACAGCCGATTTTGCCGAACTGGTCTGCTCAAATTCGTTGAAGTCGGACAGCGAGAACACGGCTCCGTGGCTGCTGAAAGAAGAAATGCGCCGGGCGGGTTCGCTGTTGTTGCGGATTGCGCGGGAGTGCGCAGTTCCGGCGGGCCATGCCCTCGCAGTGGATCGCGTAACGTTTGCCGCAAAGGTAACGCAAGCGATTTCGCAGGAGCCGCGAATTACGGTGCGCCGCGAAGAGGTGACGTCGATTGAGGAATCGGGTCAGCAGATCACCGTGATTGCCACCGGGCCTTTGACTTCAGAACTTCTGGCCGAGGAGATTGCAAGACTCAGTAACGCCGGGCATGACGCCGCTCCACAAAATCCTCATCAAGACCCTCATTTGTACTTCTACGACTCGATCAGTCCGATCGTCGAAGCGGATTCGATCGACATGTCCCGCGTATACATGGCGGCACGGTATGACAAAGGATCCGCGGATTACATTAATTGTCCGATGACGCCGGAAGACTACAGCCGGTTCTACGACGCGCTGCTAGCCGCGCATTCCGTGGAAGAGCGCGATTGGGAGAAGTTGAATTACTTCGAGAGCTGCCTTCCGATTGAGGAGATTGCGCGTCGCGGTCGCGATACGCTGCGCTTTGGTCCCATGAAGCCGGTGGGCTTGAAGGATCCGCGCACCGGGCGGATGCCATATGCTGTTGTGCAGTTGCGGCAGGAAAATCTCCGGGCGGATTCCTACAATCTGGTGGGCTTCCAGAATCATTTGAAGTTTGGCGAGCAGGCGCGCGTGCTGCGTATGATTCCGGGACTGGAGAATGCGCGCTTCCTGCGCTACGGACAAATTCATCGCAACACGTATATCAACGGCCCGGCTTTGTTGCGGGAGACGTTGCAGATGAAAGCGCACCCCCGGGTTCTGTTCGCGGGGCAGATTTGCGGCGTGGAAGGCTATGTGGAGTCGATTGCGACCGGGTTGATGGCCGGGCAGCATGCGGCGGCCCTAGCACTCAGAACTGAGTTGGTGCCGCCGCCCCGGGCTTCGGCGTTTGGATCACTCAGCCATTATGTAACTCACGCAGACGCCAAGAATTTTCAACCGGCGAATATTACTTTTGATCTGTTGCCCGCGCTGGATCAGAAAATTCGCGACCGGAAAGAGCGCCACCGATTGCAGTGCCAGTTGGCCCTGAAGCATTTCGATGAGTGGCGGGAGCTAACCGCAGCAGCGCCGACGAGGGGCTGAATCCACGCTTGGCAGGCAGAATTTATTTGACCCGCTAGTCTGTTTGCAGTACCTTCCTCCACATTCGACCGACGCCGAGGTGCGCGCTTGACATTCTCCGCCGTGGACGCCATCTATCCCGCGATTGAACACACTAAGAAGCAGCTCTTCCAGCCTTTCCGCTTGGGCCAATGGACCAGACTGGCGCTGGTCGGCCTGTTGGCCGGGGAACTCGGCTCCGGTGGCGGATGCAACAGTCACAACTTCAACTGGAATCAACACCCGGGAGCCACGCGCCACTTTATGGATTCAGGTTGGCCGGCAATCGATCCCGCTTTGTTAGCCGGCCTCATTGCCGTGCTGGTCGTCGCCGGCTTGGTGCTGGGAATCATCCTGATGTACATAAGCAGCGTCATGCGCTTCGTTCTGTTTGACAGCGTCATGGCGAAGGAGTGCCACATTCGCCAGGGCTGGAGCCGCAGGCAAGGGCCGGGGTTCCGATACTTCCTCTGGAAGCTGGCCTACCTGGTAGTTACGCTAGGCGGCCTCACCGTGCTGGTTGGAATTCCAGCCGGGCTCGCCTTTGCGGCGGGATGGTTCACGGACCCGAAAGCACACATGGTTCCGCTGGTGCTAGGCGGAATATTCCTGTTCTTTGCGGTGCTGATTTTCGTTTTGGCCCTGGCGGTGATTTTCGTGTTGACCAAAGATTTCGTAATCCCACAGATGGCGTTAGAAAACATCGGCGTAATGGAGGGATGGCGGCGGCTGTGGTGGATGATCAAGTCTGAAAAAGGAGGCTACGCCGCCTATATCGGAATGAAAATCGTGATGGCCATCGGCGCGGGCATCATAGTTGGAATTGCCACGGTGATCTTAGGTTTGATCATCGCAATCCCTACGGCGTTGTTCAGCATCCTTGCCATCGTTACCGGGAAAACCGCGGGGCTCGCTTGGAATGCCTACACGATAACGGTAGCCGTCGTAGTGGGCTGCATCTTGCTGGCGGGTTTTCTCTATGTAATTGCACTGATCTCAGTGCCTGTGATCGTGTTCTTTCCTGCGTATTCAATCTATTTCTTCGCGGCGCGCTATCCCGCGTTGAGCACCGCGCTTTACCCGCCGCCCGCTCCGGCTGCGCCACAGGGCGTGCCGGGTGCGACTCCTACGCGTCCTCCAGAGGTTCCGCCGTTGCCGCCCACACCCGAGCCGATCGGATAAGTGCTCTGCTGCCGGGCCGACTTTGTGTTGTCATTCCGAGCGGTTGTGCCTGAGCCCGAAGGGCGAAGCCCCGAGCGAAGCCGAGGGGGGAGGAATCCGCTGTTTGCCGGCGCCCTGCACGCAGCAGATTTCCCGTCCCTTCCTGCGCGATGGAACTCTCTCACCTCTCCAGGTGTCTGATGTTGCAGACACGCGCGTGCCAAAGACGAAACAGGAGCCGGGGAGCTTTCTATGTCGTTCTCAATGGCAGGCCGTGGTGTGCGCGGACCCGAGATCAACGTAACACCGCTGATCGACGTTCTGCTCACGCTGATCATCGTTTTCATGGTCGTGGTGTCGATGGACAAAGAGGAGGGAGAGACAGCCCAGATTCCGCAGCCGGATCAGAAACAGACCGCGGAATCGTCGCAATCACGCACGGTCATCATCCAGGTTGTGTGGACGAAGGAAGATCAGCCGCCGACCGTGAAAATCAATCAGGAGGACGTGCGCTGGGAGGATCTGGAAACCCGCCTCGCGGAAATCTATTTGAGGCGCGCCGAGAAAGTCGTCTTCGTGCGCGGCGATGCCGATGTCGATTTCCAGTACGTTGCCGATGTGATCGATGTGGCGCACCACGCGGGTGTCAAGACGGTGGGGTTGCTGACGATGGATCGGGAGGTGGCGGGGGAGTGAGAGTGCTTCGCTAACCCAGTGAAGTTCTAATTGCGCGCACGATTCTTAATCCATATCGGCGTCCCCAAGAACCCGAAAGCCTCGCGTATTTGATTTTCTAAAAACCGCTGATAAGAAAAGTGCAGTTTAACGGCGCGGTTGGTGAAGAGCACAAACGTCGGCGGCGCCACCGAAGCCTGAGTCATGTAAAGAATTTTTACCCGCGAGCGCATGGGGACCGAGGCGCGCTCGAAGTCCACGGTTTCGATAAACCTGTTCATTGCAGACGTAGAGATGCGCTTGCGGCGCTCGATGGCAACTTGTTCGAGCAGCGGAAAGATTCTCTCCGTACCTTTGCCAGTGTTGGCGGAAATAAAAACGATGGGCGCGTAGTTCAGAAATTTAAGATCATGGCGCAGCCGCTCTTCGTAGGCGTCGCGATCGCCCGGGCGCTTGCTTTCCCGCATGCGCATGGCTTTCGACGGCCTGCCCGGCTTTAGCGCGCCGCCGGTGACGAGATCCCATTTGTTGACGACGATGATCATCGAGCGTCCGCTCTCGTGCGCGTAGCCGGCGATGGCGGCGTCGAGTTGGCTCACTCCTTCGGTGGCATCAATCACCAGCAGTGCGATGTCGGCGGCTTCGAGATGCTTGCGCGCCATCACCACAGAAAGTTTTTCCGCCATCAGATGAGTCTTGCCCTTGCGGCGGATGCCGGCGGTGTCGATGAAGCGGAAGCGGCGGCCATTTTGCTCGACAATTTCGTCGACCGCATCGCGCGTCGTACCAGGAATCGGCGAGACGATGGCGCGATCGGAAGCAGTCAGGCGATTCAACAGCGTAGACTTACCTACATTGGGATGACCGATGATGGCGACCTTTGTTTCATAGACAGGCTCAGGCTCGGCCGATTCGTCTCCTGCATGAGGTGGTTCTTCCTGTGGTTCGTCTGTGTCCCCTGTGTTTAGGTCGTCTGCAGGCGGCAAGATCTCAAAAACGGCATCCAGCAGATCGTCGATTCCGCGCCCATGTTCAGCGGAGATAGGGAACATCTGCTTGATTCCCAGGCGATGGAACTCGTCGACGATGTGTGCCTGCTTCTCGGTGTCGGCCTTGTTGACCGCGAGAAAAAGCGGACGTCCGGTCTTACGCAGCAGGCGGACCAGTTCCAGGTCGGGCCCGGCGAGCGCCGCGCGGCCGTCGATCACCATAACGATCGCGGCGGCTTCATCAAACGCGACCCGGGCTTGACGGAAGATTTCGGCCGGAATGAAATCCTTGTCATCGGGAATAATGCCGCCAGTGTCGATGATGCGGATGCGCCGCCCGCGCCACTCTGCATCGCCGTAAAGCCGGTCGCGCGTGATGCCAGGCTCGTCGCCGACGATGGCGCGCCGCGAGCCGACGATGCGATTGAACAGCGTGGACTTGCCTACGTTAGGCCGGCCCACGATGGCAAGCGTCGGAACTCCGGCTGCGGTGGTGGCGGCAGTGCTGGTCGAGTTGTACGTGGGCTGGGTCAAAATAGGGCAATCGACTGCTGAAAGCCGGAAACCCTTATTATAGAGACTCCTGTGGCTTTAAGTTCCCAACCCGTGTCTCCCGTGACGCCCGGTGGCTCCGCGACGAGCGTGAAAGACGCGTCTCTCTACCAATTCTTCGCCCCGGGCGGAGTGCTGTCGCGCACCCATCCCGCCTATGAATTCCGCCGCGGGCAATTGCAGATGGCGCAGGCCGTCGAGCAGGCACTGGAAGAAAAGCGCCACCTGATTGTGGAAGCTGGCACCGGCACAGGAAAAACCCTGGCCTATCTGATGCCGGTGATTCGCTCGGGCAAGCGCATCATCATCTCAACCGGCACGAAGAATCTGCAGGAACAGCTTTTCTACAAAGACATTCCATTTCTGGAGCACGCTCTTTTCGGAGACAACGCTGGGACACCCCCCTCGGCTGCGCAGCTTGGGCAAGGCCCGGGGCGGCTTTCCGTCTGCTACATGAAAGGCCGCAACAATTATTTGTGCCGCAAGAAACTCTACGACCTTACCGGTCAGCCGGTGCTCAGCGGATTGGAAGAGATTGAGCAATATCGCGCGATTGCCGCGTGGGAAAAGACAACTGCGACAGGAGATCGCGCCGAACTTGCCGAACTTCCCGAGGCCAGCGCGCTCTGGCACAAACTGGACGCACGAGCCGATGCCTGCATCGGGCAGAAGTGCAGCGAATGGGAGCGCTGCTTCGTCACCGAAATGCGCCGTCGCGGGATGGAGAGCGACATTATCATCGTCAACCATCATCTGTTCTTCGCCGATCTTGCGATCAAGCTGCAGGCAGATGGTGCACCCGACGTGGGAATCCTGCCGGAAGCCGCCGCGGTGATTTTCGATGAAGCGCATGAACTGGAAGATGTGGCAGGAAACTATTTCGGAATCTCGGTGAGCAACCTGCGCGTGGAAGACCTGGCGCGCGACGTCGAAACGTCGCTGCAACAGAACCGCATGTTTTCGGCATCGCTCTCTGGTGCTCTGGGAAGTTTGCGGGAGCGCTCGCAGTTCTTTTTTTCGCTGTTACCGCCGGGGGAAGGACGCTTTGCTTTCGAGACGCGGCGCGAGTTTCTTGAAGAGAACGGAGACGAATTCCTTGCGCTCAACCAGGCTCTGACGCGACTGGCGGGCGAACTCGAAGGCCTCCCGCAAAAGCCGGAGGAGATTTTCAACTTCGCGCGCCGAGTGCAGGAGATTCAAGTGCAGCTCACCTTCGCCATGGAGTCCGACGATCGTAATACCGTCTTTTGGATCGAGCGGCGCGGCGGCCAGGGAAGAGCAAGTTCACCGCACAAGATCGGGATACGCAGAAAAGGCTGGAAGACAGAATGTCTTCCTGCAGGCCACTCCAATCGACGTGGGCCCGATCCTGCGCGAATGCTTGTGGTCGAAGCTGGAATGTGCCGTCCTCACCTCCGCGACGCTCGCGGTCGGCGGAGGATTCGAATACATCCGGCAGCGGCTGGGACTGGAGCATGCCCGAGAGTCAGTCCTGCCTTCGCACTTCGACTATGAGAGTCAGGCTCTATTTTATGTTCCGCCCGATCTGCCTGACCCGCGAACCCCGCAATTTGCGGCGCAGGCGACGGAGCGAATCCGCAAACTGCTGGAGATCACGCGCGGGCGTGCCTTCGTGCTCTTCACCAGTTACGCTCAGATGAACGACGTCTACCAGCGATTGCTGGGAGAATTGGAATTCCCCATGCTGCGCCAGGGCGACGCGCCGAAGAGCGCGCTGCTCGAAGAGTTTCGGCTCGCACCGAATGCCGTGCTGTTCGCCACTTCATCCTTCTGGCAGGGTGTCGACGTACAGGGCGAGCAACTGAGTTGCGTGATCATCGACCGCCTGCCGTTCGCCGTGCCCAGCGACCCGGTCGTTGCGGCGCGGGTGAAAGCAATTGATGCCGATGGCGGCAACGCCTTCTTTCAGTATCAGGTGCCGGCAGCAGTGATCACGCTGAAACAAGGCTTCGGACGCCTGATCCGCTCGCTCCACGACCGCGGCCTCCTGGTACTGCTCGATAACCGCATCCTGAAAAAACAGTACGGCCGCGTGTTCATCGAAAGCCTGCCGAATTACAAGAAGACGACGGAGATGCGCGTAGTCGAGGAGTTCTTTAGGGGAGAGCCGTAAGAGCCGGTTCTCAACGAAGGAGTCGCATACCCGTTACCGTCGCGGCCTCTTGATCAAATGTGAGGGTGAATTGGCATTCGGCGGCGTGGGCGCAGCGTTCGATCAAGTAATCTGCGAAGTCGGCGTGGCCGGCTCTGAACGCCCGCGACGCCTGCGAGACGATATCCGCGCGCTCGATAACCAGTTCCTTGCTGCGCAACAAGTTCTCTAGGACTTGCTCGATTTCCTTCTTCTGATAACGGTAGGAGATGCCCAATACCCAAACTAACTCTGCAATGACGATCAGGGAAAGAAATCCTGGTGATTCGAAGGACAGCGAGTTCATCACTCTCGTCGCCGCCGCGGCTTGCTTGGGCTCGTCGTGAGTAAGGTAACGGACGAGAACATTTGTATCGAGGCCGATCATTATCTCCGCCCGCTATCGGGATCGGGACGCGCCTTTCGCGATGGCGGCGTTCATCTCCTCAATCGACACCGGCTTCCTTCCTCTGCGATATAACATTCCGTTCAGTTCCCGCACCGAGCGAGTGGCCGCAACAATGTTGAATTCCCCTTTTCCCACTTCGACGAATTCAATTCGATCCCCGGCGTCAACCCCCAACGCAGTGCGGACCCGCGCCGGTATGGTGATTTGCCCTTTGGAGGTTACAGTCGCTGCCGCCATAGCCGGATCCTTTCCGAATCTTACATTCCTTACATTATAGTAAGGAAGCAGCGACACGTCAATTGTGACCCGCCTTCACACGTACTCCCGCTCTGCCCGCCGAATCTCCCGATACCGTTCAAACACTTTCCTGTCGCTCTCCAGCCCCAGCGCCGACCGAATCGAGCTTCCGCGGAAAGTGTGGCCCAGCATTTTCCAGCCTGTTGTCAGAACAAATTTCGGGTCATGCTTTAGCGCCGCAGGAATGTGATGAACCTTCATCCAGCGCTCGGCCTTCCAGCGCAGGAACTCCACCTCTTCAGCCGGCAGATGCTCGGTGCGCACCACGGCCGTCGTCCCGTCATATTCCTCGAGCCGCTCATTCATGATTAAACCTTGATCGCGAAAGTCCTTCGTCATGGGCGTGCGCGGATACGGCGTCGGATGCTGAATGTAGGGCCAGTCCACGTAGCGCCGGGCAAATTCCAGATTCGCCTCAATTGATTCGCGCGTGTCCCCCGGACTGCCCACAATCAATCCGCCGACCACGTACATCTGGTTGCGACGGATGTAATCGATGGCTTTGAGCGTGGCGTTGCCGGTGTTGTGGCCGTTGCTGCGCTCCGTGTTCTTGGCCGAAGCCTTCAGAAATTGCGAGGTCGCTCTCCAGAATGTTTTCAATGCCGAGAAACACGTAGCGGAATCCAGCCCGCCGCATCAGCGGCGCCAACGTTTCGCCGTGATTGGCGATGGCCGAGGTCATGGCCTGCACGAAGTAATCGATTTTGTGCAGTCCGGCGGCGATGATGGCCTCGCACAGCGCTTCGAACCGCCTCACGTTCAACGTAATGTTGTCGTCGACCAGAAAAATCGTTCGAGCGCCGTGATCGTAGGCGTCGCGAATGTCGGCCAGGACGCGGTCGAAAGAGTAAGTATGAAAGTTGCGCCCGCGCATTTCGATGATCGAGCAGAAGCTGCAATCGAACGTGCACCCGCGCGAGGTTTCAATTACATCCACCTGCCGGCCGAGCATCGTGTATCCGTGAGCACGCGCGCATCGCGCTTCGGCAAGCGGATTTCCCTGTCTTCCAGCCGGTGCGGCGCGCGGGCAGGATTGTGCACCCACCTCTCGCCACTTCGGTATGAAAGTCCGCCGATCTTCTCGAATCCAGAGCCCTGCTCGAGCGCCCGCAACAATTCACGGAAAGTAACCTCCCCCTCGCTGCGTACCAGATAGTCGACACCCATGTTCTCGTAAGCTTCAGGCGCAAGGCTGGGATCATAGCCGCCGACCACGATCTTGACGCCCGGCCGCAGCTCGCGCACCAGGTCGATAATGCGCCCGGCAGTCCGCCGCTGAAAAGTCATGATGGAAAGTCCGACGACTTCGGGATCAAGCTCGCGGACCAGCCGCGTGACGGTCTCACGAACCCGCCGGTGAACCAGAATTAAGTCGGCCACGGCGACGCGGTGATGCGGATCAACGTTTCCCGCGAGCGACGTAAGCGCACCATTCGGCATGCGGATCGCGACCGGTGGCATGTGCTCGAAGGAATCCGGCATGGAAAGCAACAGGACGTTCATCGTGACCAGTCCTCATTGCCCCGCAATAATCCCGCAGGCGCGGGTCGAACCTCCCAGTAGCGAGGCGAATGGCCGACATTGTACCGCAGAGTGCGGTGGAAATGCCCATGCCTTGGGCCAGTTTCTATTTTTGTTCTTCCGCCATTGCCGGACCCGGCAACACTCCCACCACGATCCCCGAAGCCTCGCCCTTGGCGTGATACAGCCGCTCGGTAGCTTTCACAAAGTCCGAGGGCTTGGCGCTAGGAATGTCGACGAAGGTTTGCGGATTGCGGTCGGTGAGCGGGAACCACGAGCTTTGAATCTGCACCATGATGCGGTGGCCGCGGCGGAAGGTATGATTCACGTCCTGCATCGTAAAATTGATTTCTTCGACCTTGCCCGGCGTGAAGGCTTCGGGCTTTTCGAAGCTGTGGCGAAACTTTCCCCGGAAAGGCTCGCCCCGCACCAGTTGCTGATATCCACCCATCGTGAAACTGGGTGGACCTACATCGGTTGAGGGTTTGTCTTTATCCTCAGGCCGGGGCGCATCGAACTTGCTGTCGGGATAGTCTGCGGGGTAAACGTCGATCAGTTTTACATCCCAATCGGAATCAGTCCCGCTGGTTGAAACGAAAAGCCGCGGCGAAATGGGCCCGGCGATGGTCAGATCTTCCTGCAGCACTGGAGTTTCATAAACCAGAACGTCCGTTCTGCTGGAGGCAAAGCGCTGATCCGAAAGCATGTATTCCTGGGGCACGCGCGTCGAAACGTAATTCACAAAAGGCACAGGCTTGGCCGGATCGCTGACGTATTCATCGAAAGAGGGCTCGTCGGAGGCGGGAGGATCGAACGACAGTACGCCGCCCCTGGTGAAGTAGAGAGTCTTCGCCTCAGCCTCTTTCGGAGGCCACGCCGAATATTGTCTCCATACATTCGTTCCCGTTTCAAACACGTAGGCTTTCGGAAGTTTCGCATCGCCGTTGCCTTTGAGGTACTGCTCGAAAAACGGAAACAGAATGTTCTTCCGGTAATATTCCCCGGTATTTGCGGCGAACTCCACTCGCCCCAAGTGTTGTCCGTCGTAACGCGCCCAGCCGCCGTGCACCCAGGGGCCGATGACGAGGGCATTGAAGATTCCGGAATTGTTCTTGTCGATGGCGTGGAATGTGCTGAACGGACCTTGCAGGTCTTCGGCGTCGAACCATCCTCCCACCGTGAGCACCGCGCAGTGAATGTTCTTCATATGCGGCGCAAGATTGCGCGCCTTCCAGTAATCGTCGTAAGTGTCGTGGTGCATCTGGTCGTCGAACAGCGCACTCTTGCCTTCAAGATATTTTGAAAGGTTCCCAATCGGACCGACATTCAAATAAAACTCATACCCGTCTTTTGTGCCGTAATCGAAAGGCACAGGAGTTTTCGGCGGAAGTTGGGGATTCTCCTGCGGCTTGAAAGAGACGTAGAAACCGAAGTTGGCGTTGAGCATGAACGCCCCGCCATGGTAGGCGTCGTCGCCCATAAAAAGATCGGTCATGGGAGCCTCTGGCGAAGCCGCCTTGAGCGCCGGATGCGAGTCGATGATGCTGGCCGAGGTGAAGAATCCGGGATAAGAAATGCCCCAGATTCCAGCCTTGCCATTATTGTTAGGCACGTTCTTCAGCAACCAGTCGATGGTGTCGTAGAGGTCGCTCGCATCATCCACATCCTGCTTGGATTTCTTGTTGTCGATGTGCGGGCGCATTTCGATAAACGTACCCTCCGACATATAGCGGCCGCGCACATCCTGGTTGACGAAGATGTACCCCGCCTTGTCAAAGTCGGGCGACGGTCCGAGCCGCGTGCGGTAAAGATCCACGCCATACGGAGCCACGCTGTACGGAGTTCGATTGATCAAAAATGGGTAAGTGCGGGATGCGTCCTTGGGAACGTACACCGAGGTGAACAGGTGCACGCCGTCACGCATGGGGATTCTGTACTCATATTTCGTGTAATGTTCCTTGACGTCGTACTCCGGTGTCTCGGGCTTGCTTTGGGCGGCAAGATTGGCGATGAGCCCTGCCGTGATCAGAATGAGGACCGATACGTTGCGACGCATTTATGCTCCTCGACCAAGGGAATAAACGAATAGGCAAACTACCTTTAGAGACGGTGGGCAGTCAAGCTGAATGGCGTCGATGCGCGTTACAATAGATGTTTCGCCATGGAACACGGCCCGGCCTGTATCCGCGCCGAGCCGCTGAGGCACGCATGTTTGAAGTAACCGTTGACGACACTTTCGCAGCAGGCCACTACCTGCGCAACTACAAGGGCAAGTGCGAAAACCCGCACGGCCACAACTATAAGATTCGGGTGACGCTGGCCGGAGCCGAGCTGGACAAAGCCGGTCTCCTGCTCGATTTCAAGGACCTCCGCGAGGTCATGAAACACGTCATAGAACGGCTAGATCACAGGATGATCAACGACATCGAACCCTTTACCGTGATCAATCCCTCAGCGGAAAATCTGGCCAAGTATTTCTATGACGAGTCAAACACGCGGCTGAAAAGCGTGACGAACGGCCGCGTCCGCGTAAAAGATGTAACCGTGTTTGAAACCGACACGACGACAGCAAAATACACGGAGTAGCAGCCGCCAGCGACAGTGGTCAGTGATCAGCGGCCGGCACCCAGACTTGGTCGTCGTGAATTCCCGGCCAGCCGATTTCGGCCACTGGTCGCTGACCACTGTTTCCATGCAGATAACCGAAATCTACAAATCGCTGCAGGGCGAATCGACCCACGCCGGACTGCCCTGCGTCTTCGTGCGCCTCACCGGATGTAACCTGCGCTGCTCCTGGTGCGATAGCGAGTACACATTCCAGGGCGGACGCAAGATGACTTCCGAAGAAGTCTGGGACGAGGTGAGGCATCTCAGCCCCAACGGCGGCCTCGTCGAGATTACTGGGGGCGAGCCCATGTTGCAGGAGCGCGAACTGGTCCCGTTCATGCAGCGGTTGCTCGAAGGCGGATATCGAGTCCTGCTCGAAACCAGCGGCGAGCGGCCACTGGAGCGGGTACCCGCGGAGGTCATCAAGATCGTGGACGTAAAGTGTCCGAACTCGGGCGAAGCCGATACCTTCCACCCCGAGAATCTCGAAACCCTCACCCCGCACGACGAAATCAAATTTGTGCTGAGCGGCCGCGCGGATTATGAATTTGCTCGCGATTTCACGAATCGGAATCGCCTGGCGGAGCGCGTGAACGCGGTCCTGTTCTCCCCGGCTTTTCGCAAGGATGCGACCGGATCGCGCGACAGTTCGCATTGTTTACTCGATCCCCAGGAATTAGCCGAATGGATGCTCGCCGATGACGTCCCAGCCCGCCTGGGATTGCAATTGCACAAATTCATCTGGGACCCGGCGGTAAAGGGAGTTTAAAGAATTGTTGATTGCCGAATGATCGGCGCGCTGCAGGCCAACGGGTTTCAATCAACAATCAGTAATCAACAATCAGCAGTCGCCAGGCAAGACATGACGGGCCCGACAAAATCACGTGCAGTCGTTCTGCTCAGCGGAGGCATGGATTCCTGCGTCTGCGCCGCGCTCGCGGCCCGCGACTATGCGGCTGCCGCGTTGCACGTAAGCTACGGCCAGCGCACCGAAGACCGCGAGCGCCAATCCTTCCTGGCGATTTGCCAGCGCCTCAACATCCAGGACAAACTGCTCGTGCGCATCGAGGCTCTGCGCGCCATCGGAGGTTCGGCGCTCACCGACGAACGCATCGCCGTTCCCACCGACGATCCTGCTCACCCGCCTGGCCACGATATCCCCGTAACCTACGTCCCCTTTCGCAACGCCCATTTCCTGGCCGTCGCCGTAAGCTGGGCTGAAGTGCTGGGAGCCGAGAAGATCTATATCGGCGCCGTAGAACAAGATAGTTCCGGGTATCCTGATTGCCGTCCCGCGTATTACGAAGCCTTCAACCAGGTCGTCAAGACGGGGACGAAAGCCGGAACCATCGAGATCGTCACCCCGCTCATCCACCTGCGCAAAGCTGAAATTGTGCGCCTGGGCCTTGAATTGGGCGCGCCGTTCGATTTAACTTGGTCATGCTACAGCCGCCAGGATCAGGCGTGCGGCGTCTGTGACAGCTGCGTTTTGCGGCTGCGGGCATTTGCGGCTGCGGGAGCGGCCGATCCAATTCCGTATGCTGAGATCGCATGTCGAGAAAGAGATCGTTGAATAGAGATCGTTGAATTTTGTGACTGTTGATTGGTTGGCTAAAATAAAAACAGATCCGCTCATGCCGATTTTCAATCAACTATCAGAAATCGATCAATCGAAAGTGTTTTGCGCCGGGAGGCCAAAATGAAGAAATATTTTGCCGTGTCCGCTTTTGTTCTCTTAATGCTGGGACTCTGTGCTTCCCCGGTCGTCGCCCAGTCTGGAACGGTCAAGGGCGTGTGCAAGGACGTTGATGGCAAGCCTCTCGCGGATGCCGTCGTGGTCTACACCAACCTGGACAATGGCCAGAAATACACTCTCAAGACCAACAAGAAGGGTGAGTATTTCTCTCTGGGCATTGCTTCGGGCAAGTACGACGTCGTCTTGTATAGGAACGCCGATGATGTCAAGGCGAACAAATCATTGTTTCCAGTCAAAGGATTTCCGGTCACGCTGGACGAAAACACTCTCGACTTCGACCTCCAGAAGGAACAGCAGAAGCAGGCCCAGGGAGTGGGTCTGACTCCGGAACAACTCAAGCAGAAGCAAGAGGCCGAGGAGAAAGCCGCTAAGGAAAACACAACGATTAAGACCCTGAACGACAAGATCGTTGCCGCCAACGCTTCCATGAAGGCCGGAGACTTCGACGCCGCCATCGCCACCTTAACCGAAGCCACGCAGATCGATGACACCCGTGATGTAATCTGGGCGCAACTCGCCGATGCCTATCGCGGCTCCGCGCCCAAACAAACCGATCCCGCGGAGAAGTCAAAACGCCTTCAGTCGGCAGTCGCCGACTACCAGAAGGCGATCGATATCAAGCAGAAAGCCATGGAAACGAAGAAGGACGCCGACGATAACAAGAAGCTGGCGGCATATTACAACAACATGGCGGATGCGGACGCCAGGACCGGTAAGGTCGACGCCGCCGTGAAGGCCTATACCCAGGCGGCCCAGCTTAATCCCGAGGGCACCGCAGCCTATTACTTCAATATCGGCGCGGTGCTCACCAACGCCGGCAAGGTCGATGACGCCATCGCCGCTTTCGACAAATGCATCGCCGTCGATCCCAACAAAGCAGACGCCTATTACCAGAAGGGCGTGAACATGATCGGCAAAGCCACGCTGCAAGGCGACAAGATGGTTGCGCCCCCGGGCACGGCGGAAGCCTTCCAGAAATACCTCGCGCTCGAGCCCACCGGCCCCTACGCCGACGTAGCCAAGCAGATGCTGGCCAGCATCGGGGCCCCAGTGGAGACCGGTTTCGGCTCGAAAAAGAAGGGCGCCAAAAACTAAGTTGAATGGATTCAGTTCGATAGGGCGGCCCAAGGCCGCCCTTTTTCTATGCCCCAAACCCCCTGGCCGCAGACCGCAAGCCGCAAAGTTTACTGAGAACTGAGAACTGCCTCTCGGTTACTAAGGACGCTGTCCTAACCGTCCTTACGTTTCGCCCGCCCGCACGATAAAGTATAGGTATCAGGTCAACTTCGGTTGGCCCGGACTCCCGTCTGTGGTGTTTGCAATTCCCTAAGAATAAGCACGGATTTGTGCGAGGAGTGGAATTGGCAACACCTGGCATCGCGGCAATTGCAGTTTCGTTGGAGGGTTATTCTGGCAGCGGCAAAGTGGCTACACCCGCCTTGCTGGGCGCGATGCTGCGCGCCGCCGAAAAGATCAGCGATCTCATCTTTTCTCCCGGACGGCCTCCTCAAGTGCAGGTCTACGGCCAGCTCATCCCGGTGCAGGTTCCAGGACTCACCACGCTAACGCCCGATGACACCCGCCATCTCGCCGCCGACCTGATTGGCGACAATAAGCAGGCGGTCACCACTCTCCGCGAACACGGATCCTGCGACATTTCCTATGGCTTGCCCGGCGTGGCCCGGTTTCGCGTCAACATCTTCATCCAGCGCGGCAGTTGCGCCGTCGTGATGCGCGTAATCCCTACCGCCATCCCTGACTTCGCTTCGCTTCGTCTGCCGGCGCATCTCTCGGATGTGGCCAAGCTGCGCGATGGCATCGTGCTCGTAACCGGCCCGGCCGGATCGGGCAAGTCTTCCACCCTCGCCGTGCTGCTCGATTGCATCAATCGCGAGAAAAATTACCACATCATCACCATTGAAGATCCTATCGAGTTCCTGCACAACCACAAAAGCTCGACCATTCATCAGCGTGAACTGCACAGCGACACCCCCAGCTTCGCTCACGCGCTGCGCTCGGCCCTGCGCCAGGCGCCCAAAGTGATTCTGGTGGGCGAGATGCGCGATCGCGAAACCATCGAGAGCGTCCTCGAAGCCGCCGAGACCGGCCACCTGGTGCTCTCCAGCCTCAACACCATGGACGCACCCAAAACTGTGGAGCGCATTGTCAGTTCGTTCTCGCCCGACGAACAGAAAAACGCCCGCGAACGCTTCGCCAAAAGCTTCCGCTACATCATCTGCCAGCGGCTCTTGCCCAAAGCCGATCGCAGCGGCCGCGTCCCGGTAGCCGAAATCCTGAAAGTCAACGCCCGCACCCGCGAGTGCATCGAAAAAGGCGACCGCGACGGCAAGACGCTGCTCGACGCCATGAAGGCAGGCGCAACCGAAGGCATGCAACACTTCGACGGCGAAATCGCGGAACTGGTCCGCGACCGCGTGGTCGACCTCGAAGTCGGCCTCTCCTACGCCAGCAACCCCACCGTCCTAGGCCAGGAACTCGCCCGCTAGCGGCTCTTCTGTGCTAGAAGAAATGTCATCCTGAGCGGAGCGAAGAGCCTGCCCTGAGCGAAGCCGAAGGGACCCCATACCCAGTTCCACCGGGACAAGCCTCGCAGGGAATTCGCGCCTAATTCTCCGCCAGCTCACGAGGTTTCGAGAAGCGAAGGCTCGGGAAGGGCACGGCTTCAGCCGTGCCACAAAAGCCCTTACCTATGCGGCTTCAGCCGCTGAGGGATGCCCCTCGCATGCTCTCGAATAAAAATCACCCAGCATCCGCTATCATCTCCCCATGGCCGCGCCGCCAACCCAATCCCTCGTTCTAACCTTCGAAGAAGCTCGCCAGGTAGTCGAGGACCACGCCTTGCATCAAACCTCACGAACCAACGAAACCGTGTCCCTCCTGCAAGCCGCCGGCCGAGTCCTCGCCAAGTCCGTCGCCGCCGATCGCGACATCCCTCCCTTCCCACGCTCCACCCGCGATGGCTACGCAATACGCGCAGCCGATCTGGCAACGCTCCCAGCCAAGCTGAAAGTGATGGGAGAAATCAAAGCGGGCCCGCCGCAACCGCCATCCGCCCTGAATCGAGGCGAAGCCTTCTCCATCATGACGGGCGCTCCGGTGCCGCCGGGCGCAGACGCCGTAGTCATGGTCGAATACACATCGCAAAAAGGAGATCTCGTCGAAATCACAAGAGGCGTTGCCCCAGGCGAAAACATCGTCGCGCAGGGAGCCGAAGCCAAACGCGGCAGCCTCCTGCTCGATTCGCGGCACCCGCCTCAACGAAGCCGCCATAGCTCTCGCAGCCTCGGTGGGCAGATCACGACTGGAAGTATTCGTTCGCCCGCGCGTCGCGGTACTGACCACAGGCGATGAGATTGTGGCAGTCGATACCGAACCCGGCCCCACGCAAATCCGTAACTCCAACAGCTATTCGCTGGCAGTGCAGATCCAGCAAGCCGGCGGCGAGCCTGTGCTTCTCCCCATCGCTCCCGACGAACCGCGCCGCCTCCGCCAGTTGATGGAAGAAGGCCTGCAGTCCGACCTGCTGATCATGACCGGCGGCGTCTCCATGGGACGCTACGATCTGGTCGAACAGGTCCTGGCAGAAATGCAAGCCGAGTTCTTCTTTACCGGAGCGAAAATTCAGCCGGGCAAACCGGTAGTGTTCGGTCGCATCAGCAAGTGTGGCGCGGGCGCCCGCGCCCGCGCAGGGGCTTCAGCCCCGCCGCAGCACAGATACTTCTTCGGCCTGCCCGGCAACCCAGTCTCGACCATGGTCACATTCGAACTGTTCGCCACGCCCATGCTCGAGGCGCTGGCAGGAATGCCCCCCAGTCCGCTCACCTTCCTGCACGCCCGCCTGAAGTCCGAAATCCGAGTCAAGCCAGGACTGAAGCGCTTCCTCCCCGCAATCCTCTCCGGCCAGTACGAGGATGCCGAGGTCGAACTCGTACCCTGGCAAGGCTCAGGCGACGTCGCCGCCCAGAGCCCGCGCGAACTGCTACGTAGTCATCCCGCCCGATCGCGAGCACATCAGGGCAGGCGAGTGGGTAGCAGTGATGCCTCGACCTAGTCGCGCAAAGCGACGGCATTCATTAGCCCCGCACGTAAGTGCGGGGTAACGGATGTGAGGGAAACGAGTCCCTTTAGGTGACGGCCGAGCGCCAGTAAACCTCAACAGCGGCCATGCCGCTGCTGTGCTCTCCACCCGCGCATCCCATGTAAGATAGAACTTCCGCATGCCGAAGAAACTCTCCCACTACGACGCCGCTGGCCGCGCCCGCATGGTAAATGTCTCGGGCAAAACGCCGACGAGGCGCGAAGCCGAGGCCAGCGCCTTTGTGCAGGTGAGACCGGCCGTCCTGAAGGCGCTTGCCAAAAAATCCCAAAGGCGATCCCCTCGAAGTCGCCCGCGTGGCCGGAATCATGGCCGCCAAGCGCACGGCAGAGCTAATCCCGATGTGCCACCCGCTCCCGCTCGCGCACGTTGCCGTCGACATACGCCTGTGCGAAAATGGCGTCGCCATCACCACCAAAGTAGCAACCACCGCCGAAACCGGCGTGGAAATGGAAGCCCTCGTAGCAGCAAGTATTTCAGCGCTAACGATTTATGACATGCTGAAAGGGATGGATAAGGCGATTGAGATTCGCGAGATAGTGTTACAGCGCAAAACCGGAGGCAAGAGCGGAGACTACCGGCGCGCAAAGAAATAAGAAAAGCGCGCCCTGAAACCGATTCCATGGCAAACGACGTAAAACTACTCCTTGTCGACGACAACCCCATGGTTCTGGGAATGCTGCAGCAGGCGCTTACTCCGTTCGCGAGCGTCGTGGCTGCCGGCGACGCGGCTGATGCCTTGCTCAAGGCGGTCGACGACCCTCCTGACCTTGTGGTCTGCGATTACCGCATGCCCGGCATGGATGGGCGCCAGCTGGTCGAGCGGCTAAAGAGCCGGCCGGCTACGGCGAATTTCTCCGCCATCCTTATGGCGAGCCGGGTTGACATTGATGAACGGCTCTCGCCGCAGGATGCCGCCGATGACTACCTGCCCAAACCTTTCTTCCTGAAGGAAGCCACGCGCCGCATCAAGCGCACCGTGGACCGCATCGCTCTTGAGAAGATGGCGAAGACTGCGCCTTCCGACGGCGTGGTTCGCGGCAACCTCTCGCAGATGAATGTGATTGACCTGATGCAGTCGCTCGAAATGGGACGCAAGAGCTGCCAGCTCAAGCTCAACCACGAAGGCGACAAGTGCGAAGTCTTCTTTGTCGAAGGCCAGGTGAAGCACGCAACCTACGGAGCTTTAACTGGTGATGAAGCCGTCTTCAAAGTTCTGCGCTGGACCGGCGGCAACTTCGAACTGAACTTCGAAGGCAAGACCGATCAGGAAACCACTAAGCTCAACACCCAGGGCCTGCTCATGGAGGGCTTGCGCCTGCTCGACGAATCGCAGCGCGATGGCGGCGGCGAGCCTGCGAGCTCTGAAGACAGCGGCGCCACTGCGAGCGCTGCGGCCAGCAGCAGCGGCTCTGGTTCGAGCGGCCGCAGCGGCCGGCGGGAAGAGGAAGAAGATGTCCTCCTCGACAATTGAGGCTTCGTCGCAGGGGAACCCCGGGCCGGTTGTTCTCACTGCCGCCGTAGTTACGGTCAGCGATTCCTGCTCCCGCGGCGAACGCGTGGACGTTTCGGGGCCAGCGGTCGCGGAGGTCTTGAAGAAGCTCGGCTTTCGCGTGGTCGCTACGCAAACCGTGCAAGACGATTCCATGCAAATTCAAAATGCTCTGGTTCACCTCGCGCTCGAAGTCCGGTTCATCGTAACCACCGGCGGCACAGGAATTGCGCCGCGCGACGTCACACCGGAAGCGACCGAAGCGATTTGCGATCGTCTGATCGACGGCATAGGCGAGCGCATGCGTCTCGAAGGCGTGAAGAAAACTCCGTTCGCCGCCTTGAGCCGGGGAGTGTGCGGCGTGCGCGAGAAAACTCTGATCCTGAATCTGCCGGGCAGTCCCGGCGGCGCGGTGGAATCCCTGGAAGCGGTGATGGACCTGATTCCGCATGCGCTCGAATTGCTCGAGGGGCACACCGAGCACAAGTAAGTGAAGATGGAGGATCCTATGGCAAATAAATTTGGCACAGACATTCTGATTCAGGCTAAAGACCCGATGAAGGCCGCCAACTTCTACGTCAAGGAACTCGGATTTGAGATTACGGATAAGAACCCGAAAATGGTGGGCCTCCACGGGCCACACATCAATTTGTTCATTGAGCCCGGGCCGCCTCTGGGTGGACCAGTTCTGGAAGTCACTGTGAAGAGCGTGAAGGAAGCGAAGGCGAGGCTCAAGAAAAAGGGCTGCAGGGTGGTGAAGGATGAGCCTGATTTTCCGCGATGCTACATGAAGGACCCACACGGGCTGATTTATAACCTGACGGAGTGATCGGGCTTCGAGAATCGCGCTCACTGTCCATTAGGAAGTTATTAGAAAACCCCAAAGGACGCTCCCAGGCGGTACTGCACTTCTTCAATGTTTGCGTATAAACTGTGTCCGGCGCCGTTGCAGGAGTGAATGGCTCAAATGGACGAACAACTACCGATCGCGGACATTCCTGTCGGATTCTTTGAATATAGAACCACCTTCAAGGAGCCTATTTTCTCCTCATGGTATGAGGGCAAGCAGACGGTAGTGAAAGAAATGTACAAGGTGCTGATGCCTTGGGGTGTGGATCTGGAGAAAATTTCTTGGAATGCTACCCCAAAGAATGTGAAGGATGTCCAGTTTACATTCGCTGTGCCGAAACCTCCCGTCCTTGTTAACGTCGGGATAGGCGGATTAGCGATAATTGCAAATAACGCGGACTGGTCGCAAGCGCCGGCCCTGGCAGCGCTTTTCCAGTGTGTCGTGGACGGCATGAAGAAGATTGGCGGCACCGAGATTGAGTCGCACCAGACGGTGCTGGGGTTCCATTTAAGACCTGGTCCGAAGCCATTCCGCGATGTCCTGAACCAATTCGTAGATGCCAAGGCGCTGGGACACGCAGATGCGTCGATGTTAGGCGTTGGGTTGTACGGCGCAGATCATTCGCTCATCATCGACAACTCCGTCTCAGTGCCGGGCGGTGTTTTCGTGAAGATAACGAGAGTCTTTGACCCTGCGACCAGCTTTGAAGAGATGGCATCTATACTTTGGAAAGAGGAAGAAGGCCTGCTCCTTCGTTTGGGTTTCAGGACACAACAATGACACAAACTGCGCACTTCGGAGAGTCGTCGGCTCAGCAACCGTCTGTCTTATCGGACGCTCCGATGCCCAGTCTCGCACACTATTCGGGACTGCTGGGGAATCAGCGGACTCAGGCTCCGACAGCAGCCGCGGAGTTTGGAGAGGACGAGCTGTGGCTTTGGACGATGTTGAGCAGGCAATTTGGTGCGGCCCGTCCTGATTCAAAATTGGCAATCCTGAAGAGACAGAAATTCACCGCTGAGGGGCGGGAACGCAGAATCGCAGTGTCTATCGCTGCATTGGAATCGTCCCAGCCAACTGTTCTGACACGAGAACAATGGAGAGAGATAGTCGAAGAAGTCGAAGACGATGAGGATTAACGATGGCGGCTCTGGACACCGTCCCGGACGGTAGCAATGTTCTCATTGACGCTAACGTCTTCGTCTACGGCCTATCCAACGTGTCGCCGCAATGCAAGAACTTCCTGTCGCGCTGCTCTCGCGAACAGGTCTACGGCATAACATTGTTTGAAGTAGTACACGAGGCTACGCATCAGTTCATGCGCGCGGAGGCCAGAGCAAAAGGGTTGTTTACTGGCGCCGAGAAAGGTTCCAAATACCTCTCTAAGCACCCGGAAGAGGTGAGACGGCTGGTTGATTACTGGGTCAACACGCAGAGAATATTAACCCTAAACCTCGTCTTCTTGCCCGATGAGGAAAAAATCGTGCTCGGGGCACAAGTGGCAAGGGTCGAAGCTGGATTGCTCACTAACGACTCCGTAATTGTCGGTGCGATGCGCGAATATGGCATTTCCAATATCGCGACCAGTGACGGGAGCTTTGCTATGGTGCACGGGCTCTCTATCTTTAGCCCCACCGATCTTCAATAGGCTGAGCCTTTCGAAATCGGGCGATGCAACCTCCCCCTTCTGCTCTATGGAAAACCGTAGGAAAACCTTGTCAATAGGCAGGAATTACACGATTGAGGCTATGTGCGTGCAGCCGAAGGACATATAAATTTCAGCTTGCACAGAATAGTGTGCAGATGTCACTATAGCAATATGATATAATAGAATTATAGAGTCGAGAAGTCGACAAAGAAGGCGCAGCCCATGGGCTGCGCCTTTTGTGTTTCTGGGCGACTGCAGAGTTCGATAGGGAAGCGAGCCAAACGCGCGAGTTATTGCGTCGCAAAAGGCGCGACGCATCGCGCGGCTCGCCCGGGTCCTTCGGCGACGATAAAGCCGTCGCCTCAGGATGACAAATCGAAGTTTGGCGGTGCCCATTTTCTTGGGGGGATTTATGGGGCGGTGGGGTGGGAAGGTTTTTTCGAATTACAAGCGGCGGGGCGAGTGGGTGGAGTTGCTGTTTATGACGGTGGCTTCGGGGCTGGGTTTTACGGTGGCGAAACCGTGGGGAGACTCGGCGCGATACGACGTGATTGTGGAGAACGAGGGGCGGTTCCTCAGGATACAGGTGAAATCGACCGAGCGGTGGTTGGGGACCGGCTATGTGTGCCAGTTGCATATGTGCGGGCGGCTGTATACGGCGGCGGACATCGACTACTTTGCCATCTACGTTTTGGCTTTCGATTTGTGGTACATCTTTCCGGCAAGGACGCTGGCGGGGTTGGGGGCGGTGGTACTGACGCCTCACTGCAAAGGACACAAGTACGAGCGCTACATGGAAAACTGGTGGCTGCTGACGCGGCACCATTTCCGGCGCGGGGCGAGGACGGTGGTGCCGCCGGAGGTTGGGCGGCCGGGGTCGGTGGACCGGTTGAGTGCGCGGATTGTGGAGAGGATTCGGGGGATGGGCAAGGAGGATTGAGCCGGTGGGTGGCGGCTTGATAAGGAGCGAGCCAAACGCGCTATTTATTGTGTCGCAAAGAACGCGACACATCGCGCGCCTCGCCCAGGTCCCCTTCGGCTTCGCTCAGGGCAGGCTTTCGCCGCGCAAAGAACGCTTGCTCAGGATGACAAACATGGTTTGGACCGGTAGGGCGGCCTGTATCATAATATTTGCATGGCATTCCCCATTCGAGTCTGTGCTGTCTGCTCAGAAGAATTCGAGCTGAGGCCGGACAAGCCCGACTTCGCCAATCGTTGTCCAGCCTGCAGCGTGCCTGAAAAGGCCGACGCCGCTACGAAGCGCGGCACGGACGCCGACGAGCGCAAGACTTTGAAGGAAGCGAACGAGGCCCGCAGGCAAGCTATGCGCGACCTGCTCTATCGCAAAGACAGCTAAGGTTTTCCAGCCGCTAGCGCTACGGCGTCTCGTAGCAGCCAATGTCGATTTTCTTCTCTCGCACCCGGGGACGGCCGTCTAGATCCTGATCGCCGACCATTGCCGATCCCAAATCTTCGCCGCGATTCCGCGCTGGAGAGTCCGGCCGCAGATGAAAGTTGTGCGCATCGGTGTCGACAAATTGCGGATCGGCAAACTGCGATTTCTGATCATTGCCCGTGGCCGCGACATACTCCTCAAAGCTCGAATAATTTTTTGTGTCGAAGGACCATTTCACCGCCTTCGAGCCTGAAGGACGGTAATAGATGTTGTGATCCATCGTCACCGTGGGAGCACCACCATCCATGCGGCCAGACTTGCTGGTCATGGCTATTCCGTGGTCGCCCACATAGACGATGTTGTTCTTGAAAACATTGTTGCGCATGTAGAACTGCATCAGGATCTCGCCCTGTCCTGTTTTCCACGTGTCATTTTTGTAAAGCGTGTTGTTCACGATCACCACGTCTTCGGTGGTGCCGCGCTTTTCGTCATAGCCTCCAATGGCGAATCCGGGAGCATGGCAGGAATAAATCAGATTGTTGCGCGCGATGATGTGGCTTGTGCTTCCGACGCGGTGTTCGCTGGCGAGTTCAATGCCGAAATCCGCATCGTGGATGACGTTGCGCTCAATCAGAATTCGAGTTCCGCCATCCACGTAGATGCCATCGGAGTCAGGGGTCTCGCCGTAGGCCGGATTGCCTCTCGCAGTGATGCTATAAACCAGGTTCTCGCTCACCACGCCGTCGCGCGCGCGGTCGACGGCCGGGTCAGGCGCCGTGTGTTCAAAGCCGATCACGTCGATTCCAATATTGTTGTTGTCGTGCACCGTGTTCTTGGTGATGCGGAACCCGGCCACATTGCCGTTCACTACCAGCGACTCGCTCGATCCTGTCTTGAGGTGGTGCACATCATTGCCGTCGATGACCAGGTCGCTGATCGGAGTGGTCGCGGAGGTACCGTAAACAGAAATCCCAAAGCCGTTGGCCCCGCTGCCCGGCCGCAACCGGCGCGGCGAGTTCTGCTCAATGTGATGCACGTTGTTATGCAGGATTTCGATATGCGAGCCGCCTCCGAATACGCGGATTCCGCCCGGTACGCTGCCAAAGTCGCTGGTCCGGTAGTTGCGTATCTCAAGGCCCTCGATGCGCACAAAGCTCACGTTGGTCAGCAGCACCATGCTGTGCTGGCCTGCCGGAGGTGTAAGGCAACCGCCGTCGAGAATGGCGTGCTCGCCGGGCTGGCTGCGAAACGTGATGAAGCCTTGCTCCGCGTTGCCTGAGACCTTCACCGCGAGCTGCTGGCAGTACGTACCCGCCCGCACATTAACGGTGTCACCCGGCTTCGCGATGTCGGCCGCATGCTGAATGGTTTGCAGCGGCTTCTCGATGGTCCCCGGATTCGAATCGTTGCCGTTGGTCGAAACATAAAGATCAGAGTGAGCGCCGGCGGCGATGCCAGCCCCTGAGATCGCAAGAACCAGAAAAGCATGGACCACGAATCGATCGATAGAGCGCAAGTGATTCCTCCGCGATAACACTTTGCTTTGTGCCACCCCGCAGCCTAAACGAAGTTCAATGAGAATGTCATTCCGATCCCCGGACCTTCTCATCCTGTGGAAGCTGCTTGTATTAAGCTATGGAGATTATGGGCAAGCCTTTCATCTTAGCTGCCTGTCTGGCGGGTATTCTCACACTGGTTTTGAGCGGAGCGCTTACCAATGCCGCCGGCCAGAAGTCGCGCGGATCATCTACTCGATCGTCCATTCTCGAGCCTGCGTCGGGTGCGTTGCTCGGGCAGTTCTACGGCGCGGGTAGCATCGACCAGACGACGCGAAAACTCGGGCGCATGCCTGCCATTCACCTTGCCTACTACTCGTGGGAAGCCGATTGGACCGGGAGCGTCACCCAGGCAGACCTGGCCGCGGGACGCATTCCTCTCATCAGTTGGGAACCACATAACATCGATTTCGCCAAGATCGCAGATGGAAGTGTCGATGCCACGATCATCGCGCGTGCCAAAGGTTCCAAAGCGCTCGGCAAGAAGTTTTTTCTCGACTTTGCCGCCGAGATGAATGGCGACGAGGCCTGGAGTGGCAACAACGCTCCCCTGTACGTTTCCGCTTATCGACACATTCACGACCTTTTCGTCGCCGCGGGTGCGAAGAATGTGGTTTGGGCGTGGTGCCCCAATGTTACCGATACCCCTGGAGGCAACCGCACTACGATGGACTACTACCCCGGCGATGCCTACGTCGATTGGACCGGCGTCGATGGCTACAACTGGGGTACGACGAACGGCGGGTGGCAAACCTTCCAGCAGGTATTCCAGAACATCTATCCGCTGCTTGCAGCGAAGAAGAAACCGATTCTGATTGGAGAGATGGCGTCTGCTGAAGCTGGTGGGGACAAAGGAAAATGGATCGACGACATCATCCCCACGCTGCGCACCCGCTTTCCGCTCATCAAAGGTGTCGTATGGTTCGACATCAACAAGGAAGCTGATTGGCGCATCAGCTCATCTCCTGCCTCGGAAGCGGCTTTCATCCGTATGGCGAACGATCCCTATTTCAACCCGTAGATGCCCGGATCACTCGCGAGCCTTGGTTGCCGCGAATCGCAGCCGCACGTAGTCCGCTACCCAGGTTCCATCGGCCTCGCGAAGTTGGGGTTCCAGGGCCATCCGAACTTCCTGCAGATACTCGCTGCGAGCTTCGTCGGAGAAGCCCTGGAAAAAATTGAGAGCGAAAGTTTCCAACCAGCCAACGATGTCTCCGGGCAAGGGAGTTGGGCGCGGGATCAGCGCGATGCTATCGACGCGAAACCCTGCGCGTTCCAGCCTGGTAGCGTAATCGCCGGGTGTGGGGAAATACCACGGAACGCGAGCCTCGCCATCAACCCCACGGCGGTCCAACGCTTGAACCAGAGCAGCCCTGATCTTCTGAACGCATCCGTGGCCTCCGCATTCAGCAACAAATCGTCCACCCGGTTTCAAAGACCGATACACTCCAGCAATCACGAGATCCGCGCGCTTAATCCAGTGCAGCACGGCATTACTGAACACCGCATCGAATTCTTCTTCGTATATCAGATCTTCGCCGCTGATGGCGTGTGCGTTCAAACCGAGCTTCCTCGCAGCTTCGACCTGCGGAACGCTCGAATCGACGGCAACAACTTCACAACCCATATCCACTAACTTCTTCGTGAGTACGCCGTCTCCACAACCAAGGTCGAGGATCCTTTCGCCGGGCTTTGCCGCAAGCAACTCCAGGACGGGCGATCCTAGATCGGATACGAACCTCGCATTTCGCGCATAGGTAGCGGGATCCCAGGTTTGTGCCGTGGACATGGCCGCAATGATAGCAGGCGAGTCGGCTCGATTGGACTACTGATGCCGAACTCTGAATCCGACACGAGCTTTGTCATTCCGACCGGAGCGGAGCGAGAGCGAGCGAAGAGAGGAACCCGCTGCCCGTCGCAGCGCCTCGAAATAATCCTTACTTCTGTGCAGGAGGAACATACTCCTTGGGCAACGCGGAACCTTCGCCGAAGAAGAACTGATCCATCTGCTTGACGATGACTTCCTGATCTTCGCGACGAGCAGGATTCAGCCTGTACTCATTGAGCAGCATCTTGCAGTGTTCAGTCCACATCCGCCAAGCTTCCTGGGATACGTTGTCATAGACCTTCCGGCCGAGATCGTTGTCGAAAGGCGGCTCGTCCAGCCCGGGCATTTCTCTTTTCAACTTTACGCAGAAAACGGTGTGCGCCATACACGTCCTTCAGTCAGAACCTGATTAGGTCTAGGAAATATTATACGGGCTCCGGCTAAGAGCTTTAGCCGAAGCCCGAAAGCCAACGGCAGAGATTCTATTTCTTCTCCTCGGCTGTTCCCGGAGTTGAATCCTTGCTCTTGTCGGCGATGGAGAGCAGCTCGATTTCAAAAATGAGAGTGGATCCGGGGCCAATGTTGGCGCCCGCACCGCGGTCTCCATAAGCCAGATCGGCCGGGATGAACAGCTGCCACTTCGAACCGACGGGCATAAGCTGAAGCGCCTCGGTCCATCCCTTGATCACTCCAGTGACGGGGAACGTAGCCGGCTGCCCGCGCTTGTAGCTGCTGTCGAACTCGGTGCCGTTGATCAGCGTACCCCGATAGTTGCACACCACGGAATCGCTCGTCGTGGGCTTTGGCCCTGTGCCTGCCGTCACAATCTTGTATTGCAGCCCACTGGGCAGTGTGACCACGCCTTCTTTGCCTTTGTTAGCGGCGAGAAAAGCGTCGCCTTCTTTCTTGTTGACTTCCGCGGCTTGCTGCATCTTAGCCTGTTGCTGCTCGTGCATCTGCTTCTGCATTTCGGTCATCACGGCCTGAGCTTCGTCGTCGGTGAGCAGCGTCTTGCCGCCGGCAAAACCATCTCTCATCCCTCGGATGAAGATTGCGGAATCGAACGGGACCGACTGTTTCTTAAGACCCTCGCTCATTCTTTTTGCCTGATTCATTCCGAGGGCGTAACTGAACTTGTCTTTCTGGGTCTTGAGAACCAGAGGAGCCGCTGTAGTTTTCTTTGCGGCAGCGGCGGAATGCGCCGTCCCGGCTGGAGTTTGCGCTTTGGGAGAAGTGGCCGGAGCTGGAGAAGCAGGTGGAGTCGTTGCTGCCGGAGTCTGCTGCGCCAGGGCATTGCCCAGCAGCATCCCGGCCGCTAATAGGTGTATTGCGGTGGTAGAGAATTTTTGCATACAGCTATTGTCACATTGCCCGAGAATCTCCGCAAACCGCAGCAGCGCCGGGATGGTAAGCAAGGAAGAGGCGGGGGAAGCAAAAAAATCTGCGACATACGCCAGAAAGCGCTTGGTGGGCCCGCCAGGATTCGAACCTGGGACCAATGGATTATGAGTCCACGGCTCTAACCACTGAGCTACGGGCCCGCGGTGCTGAGGAATATTCTATCGCACTGGTCGTGGGCAGCTTGCCAAAGGCTTGCGGTCATCTTTATGCTGGTTCTTAGTCGGAGGAGTTTTTATGAAGAGTTTTTCGGTATTGTTACTGAGTTTAGTATTGGCTGCGGTTTCGGCGTTCGCCGCAGATCAGCCTCAGCCGCCGGTTACCGGCAGTCAAGCGCCTGCTTTCAGCCTGCCCAGCCAGGAGGGGGCGCCGGTATCGCTTGATCAGTTCAAGGGTAAGTGGGTGGTGCTTTATTTCTATCCCAAGGACTTCACTTCAGGGTGCACGATCGAGGCGCACAATTTTCAGCGCGACATCGATAAATACACCGCGAAGAATGCCGTGATTGTGGGCGTCAGCGTGGACACGGTGGATTCACATAAGGGCTTCTGCGCCAAGGAAGGCTTGAACTTTAAGCTACTCGCCGATTCCACACACTCCGTCGCGCAGGAATACGGCTCGACCATGGACCACGACGGGACGACGCTTGCCGCGCGCAATACATTTCTGATCGACCCAACGGGCGTGATCCGGAAGGTGTACGTGAAGGTGAGCCCGCAGGGTCACAGCGAGGAAGTGCTCGCTGATCTGCAACGGTTGCAGTCCGCGAAGTGAAGTCAACCGAACCCTCCGAGATTCGTCCCGATTTTCTCTACGGGACTGCATGGAAGGAAGAGCGGACTCCGGCGCTGGTGGAACTGGCGCTGCGCGTAGGATTTCGGGGCATCGATACGGCCAACCAGAGACGGCATTACTTCGAGGCGGGAGTGGGGCAGGGGCTGGCGGCGGCTTATCGCGCGGGGGTGGTGACGCGGGCCGATCTTTTTCTGCAGACAAAATTCACCTACCGGCCTGGCCAGGATCACCGGCTGCCCTATGATCCTGAGGCCAGCCATTCCATACAAGTTGCGCAGTCGATGGCTAGTTCGCTGGAGCATCTGGGGACGGATCACGTCGACAGCTACGTGCTGCATGGACCTTCCTCAGGCTATGGCTGGACTGATGCCGACTCAGAGGTCTGGGAGGCGATGAAGAAGGAGCGTGATGCCGGGCGCACACGGCTGCTTGGCGTCAGCAACGTTTCCTTGCTGCATCTGGAGCAGATGGCCGATGCCGACTCAGAGGCTCCGGCGTTCGTGCAGAATCGGTGCTACGCGCGCTTGGGCTGGGATCGCGAGGTGCGACGGTTCTGCCGCGAGCGGAAGATCGTGTATCAGGGATTCTCGCTGCTTACGGCGAATGGGGAAGTGCTTCGGCATCCTGTGGTCGCAGACCTTGCGGCGCGGGTTGGCGCCAACGCCGCGCAGGTTGTGTTTGCGTTTGCCTGCGCGGTGGGGATGCTGCCGCTGACCGGCACTTCGGATGGCGAGCACATGAAGCAGGACCTGGCCAGTTCCGGGTTGGAGCTTTCGACAGAGGCGGTGCGAGCGATTGAGGCTTTGGCTGGCTAATAGTGGTGTAGTTTGAGTCGGGACGGCCGTGTGCCACGGGGATCCCTTCGGCAGGCTCTCGTTCCGCTTGGGAAAACGCGGGACTTCGGGATGACGCGGGAGAAGCGCAGCTGGCGGCATGACACCTTTCATGAAGAACAAGATCCAGATCGCGTGTTTGGTGTTGAGCATCAGTCTTTGCAATCTCTGCGGGGCGCAATCGCCAGCCGCATCTCCGAAGAAACAGCTTCTGGTCATTGGGGAAGAAAAAGGATACAGGCACGAAGCGGTTTCCCACGCGATGGCTACGATCGAGCGGCTGGGGAAACAGACTGGGCTGTGGGACACGACCCTGCGCACCGACACCGAAGCTCTTACCAAGAAGAAGTTGGAATACAACGCCAAGAACTTAAATGATTTCGACGCAGTCCTTTTCTTCACCGGCGGCGACCTGGAAATGGAAGCGCAGCAAAGAGCGGATTTTCTCGCGTTCATCCACGACGACGGCAAGGGATTCATCGGAGTGCATAGTGCTGCCATTACTTTCGTAGATTGGCCGGAATATGTGGATATGGTCGGCGGCACCTACGACGAGCACCCGTGGTTGACTTTCGATGCGCCCATCATTGTGGAAGACCCGAGTTTCCCTGGCATGGAGCAATTTCCGCATTCGTTTGTGCTGCGCGACGAGATTTATCAGCTGAAGAATTATTCGCGCGACAAAGTGCGCGTGCTGATGCGGCTCGACCCAAGTAAGCTCGACCTGAAGAACAAGAACGTCCACCGCACCGATGGCGACTTCGCGGTAACCTGGGCGAAAACTTATGGCAAAGGACGCGTTTATTACACGTCGCTCGGCCATGTGGAGGCGAACTGGGACAAGCCGGAATTTCAGCAGATGATGACAGAGGCGATTGAATGGACCATGGGACTGGTGAATGCGGATGTGACATCCCGTCCGCTGCCGCCGGAGAATCAGCGAAATCCGTAGATCCCTTTTCGTGAACTATTTCGGAGTATCTAGTAACGCCAAGGCCTGATCGGTGGTAATGAATTTCGCTCCGAGAGCTTGCAGTTCGGCCACAGTACGCTCTCCATCTTCCAGTTTCAGGGTTTCGATTGCGTCTTTGACTACGGAGACGCGGCGGCCACGCTCGAGTAATCCCTTGGCGGCGAGGCGAACGCAGTATTCCGTTACTACGCCGAAGACGACGAACTCGGCGGTTTTTCCTAATCGCCTAACGAGTTCGTCGGCGTGGCGGGATTCGAAAATGTCGAGCGTTTGTTTTTCGAGGAGAATCTGCTGATATTGCGCAAGATCGGGGGGCAGGGCCCCTGCTGGTTCGTTTGGCACCGTCACAACATTCTCCGTCAAGGCTTCGGGGACGTACGCCGATCCTGCTGTGCCTTCGATGCAGTGCGGCGGGAAGTTCTTGAACTCGGGATCGTCTTTGGTGTGAAAGCAACCATGGGAGACCAGGAAGACGCGGCCCTGGCGGGCGGCGTCGGTGAGCCGACGAATATTCGGGAGCAGGCGTTCGGCGCCGGCGACGTAGAGTTTTCCGCCGGGGAGCATGAAGTCCGCCTGCGTGTCGACTTCCCAGAAAATAACGTCGCGAGATGCCATAGCCTTCCCGCCCTCTCCAACAACAATTGTACAAACTCGTGACAACGTGGTGACAAATTGACGCTGGCGCGAACCTAGCATCCCTCAGGAGCGGTCAGAGAAGCTTCGGTCCAAGCCTTTCGAATGCGGATTGCCGACCCACCCCTGCCTCTGACTTCGCAAATTAAGAGGAGACTTTTATGCAGCGTTGCAGGATCGCTTACGCGGTTTGCCTTGGCCTGGCGTTGATGCTGGTATCGAACGCAGCCCTGGCGCAGTATAAACTCACAAACTTGGATTCAAATCAGGTAGGAGCGGCAAAACACATAGACCCTCTGCAGGTAAACGGTTGGGGTCTGGCTTACGGCACAGGCGGACCCTTTTGGGTCAGCGATCAAGGCTCGGGCTGGTCCACACTCTACAACGGCGCGGGAATTAAGCAGGGCTTGGAAGTCTTAATTCCCTCGGCAACCGGCGCAGGCCCGGGGCAACCAACCGGAATCGTGGCGAACGCGTCGCCGGATTTCCAGTTAGGAGGATGGCCCACGTTCTTCCTGTTCGCCACCCTGGACGGAACCATCAGCGGTTGGGCTCCGGAGACCAATCGCAACGACGCGATCATCGCAGTGAATAACTCGGCGGCCGGCTCGCAATTCACCGGTCTCGCCGTCACCAATAGGCCTTCGGGGAATCTTCTGTATGCGGCCGACCTGGCCAACAACGTAGTCGATGTGTACGACGGAAGCTTCAATCTGGTCAATTCGTTTACCGATCCCACGCTGGGGCCGACTTATGGACCGTTCGGCATCGCGGACATCAATGGGCTAGTTTACGTGTCCTTTGCCTTAACGTCGACAGCTCCAAGCGGACAAATCGATATCTTCGAGGAGGACGGAACATTCGTAAAAGTGCTCGCACAAGGGCCGCCCTTAAACCAGCCCTGGGGTTTTGCGGTGGCCCCCAAGGGTTTCGGGCCGCTGAGCAACACTCTCCTAGTCTCGAACAATACGAACCGTGGCACCATCAACGGCTTTAACCTCGACAGCGGCCAGTTCGTGGGCAAGGTCAAGGACATGAGCGGAAAGGAAATCGCCATCGACCAGCTCTGGGGGATTGAGTTTGGCGGAGGCGCGCCAAAGAACGTGAACGGTGGGGTCAATCAACTCTTTTTCACCGCCGGTCCTTTCAACAATCTAGCGGGCACGTTTGGTGTGATTGATTTTGTGAAATAGCCGGAAGGCCTTGAAAAAACCAAGAGGCAGGGGCTGGGCATTGTTGGTGGTGGCTCAGATTGTCCGAACTGGACCACCAGGTAGTTTGCAGACAACAGGGATTCCGCCAGTCAGGGTGGTTGCGTGGCGATTCTGTGTGCTTAAGAATTTGGATCTTGCAGGCGCTGAACGAACGACAACAGGTTGGCTTCGAGGGCCTTTTTGGTGGCCTCGGGCAGATCGATGAAGCGGAAGGGCTGAAGCCAGCCTTGTGTCGCCCACATGGGGAACATCATCTCCGCTTTTTCGCGGACGGTGGTCTCGCCGAGGTGGAAGATTACTTCCACTCGCAGCTTTTCATCGAGAGGCTTTTCCAGATGCATGAGGCCCCCGCTGGTGGAAAGCTGATGCACTTTGCCTCGGACCTGGCGCCGGTTGGGCAGCCGGATGAGCGACAGCACGGAGCCGCGCAACTTGACGCGAAACGGGCGGTCCTTACCGACTTGAAAGGCTACGGACGGTGAGGCCTGCGCGACCGATTCTGGCGTCTGGGACATCGTGGCTAGAGTATGGCATTTCGCTGGCAACGGGACGAGGTTACGAAAGAGCCAAAAATCAGTGGCCAGTGGTCAGTGGTCGGTGGCCACTGTGGATCCCTCGGAGGAATCTGCATTTTTGTGGTGAAGGCTGCCGACGAGATGATGACTGACCACTGACCACTGACCGCTCACCACTATTTTCTGCTGGGATGGGCTTCGCGCTGGCCGGAGAATACATTGTAGGGCCAGACATTTTTGCTGGCGGGCGCGGCCTTGGCTGCACTTCCTGACGAAGGGCTAGCCGTGGGGGCACAATTCCAATCCGCAGGCGGATCGGCGATTCCCCATACATTTCCGGAGTTGTAGAGTGCTACTCCGATGAGAAATTGCTTTCCTTCGCTGCCCAGTGGCAGGCAATTGGCCACGCGGCCGGAAGCGGTCCCGCCGCCCGGCAGATTACTCAGCAGGACAGGAGTTTCCAGCGGCAAAGCTTGCGGGGTGCGGAATCCGCAGCCCTGCGCGCTCACCACCAGGGCCACGCACTCGGCAGCGAACACATGTTTCCGGTCGAGGCTGGTGACGGTGACGGGAATTTCAACCCGCACTCGGGTGCTGCGTCGAGTCGTCTTGGGTGTGAATACTTCCATCTGGGATGCCTAATGCGATGCTTGATCGTTCCTATTCTTAGAGTGTTTCCGACATCTTAAGTTTGACAGAACTGAGGCTGGATCGACGCCTAATAAAGGGCCAGCGGAGGTGACGGAAGTAACCGGTGGCGGTGCCTTAGGTGAAGCGCCCAGCCGCTGGGCCGCATTGGAGGGGCGCTGTCTCGCCCTGCTAAGATGGCTCGACATCCGTGAGCAATGCGCCAACTACTTCGGTTGCCCCCGAGTGGGATCTTCTGCTGGCGTCGAGCTCTGCTGATCCCGGCGGCGCGCTCGAACGCATCCGTCGTCTATTAGTGAAACCGGTTGACTGGGAGATGGTGCTGCGCCTGGCGGAGAATCACGGCACATCTTCGCTCCTGTATCAGAGCCTCTTACGTTTGGCAAACATGGTTCCTTCCCCCGTGCTGGCATCGCTTCGCCAGCGCTATGAGGGGAACGTCTATAAGTCTCTTTTTCTCACGCGAGAATTAATGCGCATTGTGGACCGGCTGGAGGGGCTGGGCATCGACGCCGTTCCTTACAAGGGTGTCGTGATGTCGGAGGTTTACTACCGCGATATGGCGGTGCGGCAGTCCGGCGATATGGACTTGTTTGTGCGCAAGCGCGACGTAAGGCGCATCAAGAGCGCGCTGGCGGACCTGGAATATGCGACGCGTCTGGTTATCCCTGACGAGGTGTTGGAGGACTACATCGCTGCTGGCTATGAGTGGACCTTCGACAGCCCTGCCGGGCCGAACCTGCTGGAACTGCAGTGGGCTCTGCAGCCGCGGTTTTATGCCGTCGACTTCGACATGGATGGATTATTTGAGCGGGCGGTGAAGGTCACGGTGGCAGGACATTCGGTGAAAACTCCTGCTCCGGAAGATCTGCTGCTGGTGTTGTCGGTGCATGCGGCGAAACATGTTTGGGGACGGGTGATTTGGCTGTGCGACATCGCGCAGATTTTGAAGCGGGAGAACCTGAATTGGGATAGGGTGCGGGCTCGAACCCGGGAATTGGGGATCGAGCGGATCCTGCGCGTCACGCTTTTATTGGCCAACCGGCTTTTGGGGACTGCGATTCCGGCAGCGATCGAGAGCGCGGTTCTGTCGGATCAGGCTGCGCGTGATTTGGCTGATAAGATTGCTGCGGCTCTGGCTGCTGGAGTTTCGTACGATACCGGACGCACATCTTATTTCCGGCTTATGATGCGGCTTCGCGAACGGCGGGCGGATCGGGCGCGATTTCTTGCGCGGTTGGCGTTTACTCCAGGGCCCGGGGAGTGGGATGCGGTTCGATTGCCTGGAGCGCTGGTTCCGCTTTATCGGGTAGTGCGGGTGATGAGACTGGCCGGGAGATTCGCTCGGCGGTAGGGATCTTGCTTTGGCAGGGTACCTCGGGGGCTAAAGCCTCGCTTTGCTCAAGGCAGCCTCCCGAGGCGGCCGTCCCCACACACCCTCTTCGCATGCGGCATCCTGCAACCCTTAGCGGCTGGCTAGGCCGCCGGCGGTTTCGCCGCCGTCTATGGTGTAGACGTGGCCAGTTGCGTAGGCCGCGTCGTCGGAGGCTAGAAATGCGAACAGGGCTGCGATCTCTTCTGGCTTGGCGTGGCGGCGGAGGGGAATTTTGCGGTTTACTTCTTCGAGCATGGCGTCGGTGTACTCGGCGCGCTGCATCGGCGTGAGGACGTATCCGGGAGCTACGGCGCAGACGCGAATTCTGGGTGCCAGTTCGAGCGCCATGGAACGGGTCAACTCGATGACTCCGGCCTTGGTGGCGTTGTAGCCGGCGTAGTAGGGATAGCCCATGATGCCGTTGGTCGAGGCGGTTTGCAGAATCACTGCGCTGCCGCGCTCGGCCGAGAAACGTTCCCACATGTGGCGCGCGGCGGTTTGCGCCACGTAGAAGACGCCGGTGAGATTTACGGCGATCACCTGGTCCCATTCTTCGGGAGTGATTTCGAGGAAGCTGCGGCGGATGCTGATGCCGGCGTTGTTGATGAGGACATCGACTCCATCCATCACGCGGACCGCGTCAGCGAATGCTGCTTCCACCTGCATGAGGTCGGTGACGTCGGCGATGATGGCCTCCGAGATTCCGGGCAGTTGGTGACGAAGCGCGGCGCATGCCGCGGAATCGCGGTCGAGGATGCAGACCTGCGAACCTTCTTCGAGAAAACGCGCGGCGGTGGCAGCGCCGATTCCGCTTGCGCCTCCGGTGATGAGGACTCGTTTAGCGTTCAAGCCTTTCATGTAGCTTCTGTCGTACCCCGCTTTTGTCGTACCCAGCTTCTATCGTACCCGGGGCGACTGATACAGTAGAATTTAGTTTGATTTTTCGCGCAATGCGAGCGTGTGTTGAGGTTGTGACATGCCCGTAACCTACGCCATCGACACGAAAGAAAGGGTCATCCGTACCCGGTGCGTCGGGAACGCGACTCTGGCGGAAGTGGTCGAACATTTTCGAGAGTTGGAGCGCGATCCCGAGTGCGTGGATCGCCTTGACGTTCTGTTGGACCTGAGTGAGATGACCAGCCTGCCGAGGGCCATCGACATAAAGGCGGTTCCCTTTGAAATAGCGAGGATTCGGGAAAAGGTGCGCTTCGATGCCTGCGCTGTCGTGGCTACCACGGACCCACTTTTCGGCATGTTGCGAATGTTCGAGGTTCTGGCCGAGAAATATTTTCGGGCGATACACGTTTTCCGAACCCGGGCGGAGGCGGAGACGTGGCTGAAGTTGCAGAGGCAGGCTTCTGAGGCCGGAGGCGGGTCGATTTCAGCCGAAGCAAGAGACAAGGCCTGAGGCGGGAGCTGTGACAGCGCAGGCAGACAGCAGATTCCCTTCGACTTCGCTCAGGGCAGGCTCTCGTCGCTTCTCTCCTCGGAATGACAAAGTGTTCTCCCGGAATGACAAAGTGTAAAAGACCGAATGGGAACTTCCCCAAAGTGGGAAGCTTCGAGCACCAGTGTTAGTCTCCCGCACCAAAGTGGATAGATACCTTTCGGTTCCTTCCAATAGCCTTGGAGAAGCAAGAAGGCGTCTCAAACCTCATGATTGGCTATGTTGTATAACCCTGCGCCGGGCGGAGCCTCGGGAGTTTCGGTGTCTGGCTCCGGAACTCGGCGGTTCAAGCTCCTGCGAATCTATTGTCAAGGGTCCGCCATTGCCGCGATCGGAATGGCGTGTGTGGTTCTCTACGGCTGGGCCTTTCGGGTGGAAATTCTGAAGTCTGTTCTTCCCGGGCTCGTCACCATGAAGGTAAACACGGCCCTGGGCCTGGGATTCTCCGGGATAGCGTTGTGGTTGCAACTGCCGGGCAAGGGTCGATCGATAACAACTTACAGCGCTCGGTTCTTCGCTGTGCTGGTTGTGCTGATTGGAGCGGCCACGCTCGCGGAATATTTGTTGGGCACGAATCTCGGAATCGACCAACTGCTGTTTAGTGACCTGAAGGGATCAATCGGGACTTCGTCGCCCGGCCGTCTGGCGCCCACGACCGCAACCGCATTCATCGCCATCGGCCTGGCGCTAGTGCTTTTGGATGGGAAGACGAGGCGGGCAAGCGCGGCGGCGCAGGGGCTGAGTTTGTGGTCCGGGCTGATCGGGATGATGGCCATCACGGGCTACGTGTATCACGCCACTGTCGTCCCCAAAGTATTTCTCTACACCCAGGTGGCGCTGAATACGGCGATTGGTTTATTTCTGCTGAGCGTTGCAGTCTTCTTCGCCCGGCCCCGCGCCGGGCTGGCCGGCGATCTCACCAATGAGGGGGCGGGAAGCGTGGTGGCCCGCCGATTTCTGCCCGCGGTTTTCTTGATCCCAATTCTTCTGGGTTGGATTTGCCTGCGCGGAGAAATCGCGGGGATGTATGGATTGGAACTGGGCCTGGGCCTGCATGCCACCGTCAACATCGTCGTGTTCGCATCCCTGGTTTGGTGGAACGCACGGCGATTGAATAAAGAGTATGACCAGCGCAGCCGGGCGGAGATAGAAATTCGCGAACTAAACGCCGCGCTGGAAGGACGGGTAGCAGAACGAACCAGGAGCGCCGAGTTGCTCTCGGAGCGGCTGTCGCTGGCGACCGCGATTGCGAAGGTGGGCGTGTGGGAATGGGAACTGGCCGGCAAGATGTCGATCTGGGATGCCACGATGTTTGAGATCTATGGTTTCGCGCCGGAGGTTCCACTGCCGTATGAAAAATGGTCGGCCGCGGTACTGCCCGAGGATCTGGCTGGAGCGGAAGCGAACCTGCAAAAAACCATCGAGGGAAAGAGGCCGGGATCCGCGGAATTCCGCATCGTTCTCCCGGATGGTTCGGTGAGAAATATCTCCGTGATTCAGAAAGCGGTTCTCGACGACCAGGGCAAAGTAATTCGCCTGATCGGCGTCAACATGGACATCACCGAACGGAGGCGTGCCGAGGAGGCTTTGGAGCAGGGTGCCAAGGATCAGATTCGCTTCAAAGACGAATTCCTGTCGCATGTTTCGCACGAGCTGCGCTCGCCGCTCACCGCCATCAAGCAATTTACGACCATCCTGCTGAACGGATTGGCGGGCGAGCTGAATAAAGAGCAACGTGAGTACCAGCAGATCGTCCTGAAGAATATCCGGCAACTGCAGGCGATGATTGATGACTTACTGGACGTCACCCGGGCTGAGGCTGGGAAACTTGGCGTAAACCCGGAGAGCACCTCGGTTTCGGATGCGGTGACAGACAGCTTAAACACGCTGCGAGTCAGCTCCGAGTCGAAAGGGGTGAGCCTGGTTTCAGAACTGCCGCCCGACCTGCCTGCGGTTCATGCGGACCCGACACGGTTGCGCCAGATCCTGATCATCCTGCTGGATAACGCGATAAAGTTTACCCCCAAAGGCGGGGCGGTGAGCATTCGGGCGAGGCTGCAGGAGGGGGATGCCGAGTTCGTGGTTCTTGAAGTGTGCGACACCGGTTGCGGAATGAGCGCGGAAGCTAGCGAGCGGGTTTTTGAGCGCCTTTACCAAGTGGAGCAGCCCGACCAAGCCAGCCGCAAGGGCCTGGGACTTGGCTTATTTATCTGCAAAGAACTGGTGACGCGGCAAGGCGGAAAGATCTGGGCGAAGAGCCAGCCTGCCGGGGGGAGCACGTTTTCCTTCACGCTCCCGGTTTTTTCGCTGAACGACGTAATCGCTCCGCTTCTCAAGTACGACCGCTGGCCGGCAGAATCGGTGGCTTTGGTGATGGCGGAGATTTGCTTCAAGGCGGGCGGCAACGCCGAATTCCAGCAGGAGTGGCGGCGGGAAGTCCGCGACCTGGTGCAACGTTGTTTGCTGCCCAATCTGGACGTAGTTCTGCCCAGAGCGAGCTACGGCGCAGAAGGAGAGCGCATCTTTGTGGCAGCCTTTGCCAATGAAAAAGGGGCGTCCACACTGGCCAAAAGGATTGCCGACCAATTCGAGTGCATTCCCCAGCTGAAGCGAATGGACCTGACCCTTTCCGTCACCTACACCATGCTGAAACCATTTCCGCAGGAGGGTGGCGAACCGCTGGAAAACATGGTGACCACAATGGCGGCGAGCCTCGAAGAATCGATCAAATCGCAAATCTTATCGGAGGGTGTGTCATGAGTAACAAGAAGATTCTCATTGTTGAGGACGATGCCGATGTGCGTCTCGGATATAACGTCCTGTTGAAGGCCAACCATTACGACACATTCTTCGCCGCCGATGCCATGTGCGCGATCACCGAAGCTCGCAAGTGCCTGCCAGATGTGATCGTGCTGGATCTTGGTCTGCCTGCCGGCGACGGCTTCGTCGTTTTGGAGAGATTGCGGGCCAACACGCAACTCTCGCTGATCCCCGTGATCGTTGTTTCCGGGCGCGACCTTCCCGGAAACAGCGAACGATCGCTACGCTTTGGAGCCAAAGCTTTTCTGCAGAAGCCGTGGAATGACGACGAGTTGCTGGCGCTGATTGGCAAGCTGGCCGGACAACCTGCGCGCGCCCGCACCGCAGGCCAAGTAGGAGCGGAGTTAGATGGGTTTCCGCTAGATGGGTTTGCCGCGGAAGAAGTAGACGAGTTCGATGATCAGGATGATGACGACCATTAGTTCCAGGACGAAGGCGCGGCTCTGGTTGAATTCGTCGACCATGAAGCGGTAGAGCTCTTCGGCGGTTTGCAGTTTTTGCTGGACCAGGTCTTTGTAGTCGGGCACGCCGACTTTCAGACGCCGCGAGTTTGTAGAGGCGGGCGGAGAACATGTCGCTTAAGAACTTGATGGCGTTGTCGGCGCGCTCGGTCAACTCGCTTACGTCGAGCAGGACGGTGTGGAGTTTCGAGGCGGCCTTGGCAGTGCGCCAGCGGGACCAGAGGCCGCGGCCTCCGCGGTCGAGGAAGTCGTAGACCTGTTCGAGCTGTTTGGTGAGCAGTTCGTCGTAGTGGCGGAACTCGAGCAGCTGCGAGTTGGCATACTGCAGAAGCTGGATGGCAGTTTCGGCTCCGGCTGGGACTGTCGTAAATGAAGGCTGCGTTCCAGCCGATCACGGCAAGGTCGTTGGGATAGTAGGAAATGCGCGATTGCAGGATTTCCTGGCGTTCGCCATCGGAGAGCGGCTGGCTCTCGCCGCGCACGACCTGGGAGATGTATTGCCCCTGAGAAGCGAGGAGATCCGTGGCCGAGGGTGAGCCGGCAATCTCGCGCAGGTGGAAGATGAAATAGTCTTCCTGCAGCCACTCGGCGGTGTAGGGCTTGACCAGCGCCGGCGCGGCGCGCTCGAGTTTCTGCTTTACGATGCGGGTGGCCAGGCTCTCGAAGTTGGTGTCCCAAACCCAGCGGCTGGAGAGTTGGATCAGCTTGTCCCAGTCGCCGGAAAACGGCAGCTCGAAGACCACGCTGACCACGCCGTAATCGAAATACTTGATGTCGCCCTGCAGGCGTTCGCCGCTTTCAAGAATCAGCGGTTCGAGGACCTCTTCGACCGGGGGACGCTGGTAACGGACGTAGCCGGGAGCTAGATGCTTGAAGCTGGCATCGGCGGTGCGGGCACCCAGGATCTGGCGCAGCTGGTCGAGGCGAATCTCCTCGCAAACGTCGAACTGGATCAGAACCAGCACGGAGCCAGACAAGGGCGCGTCCGCCGGCTTGGTCGGCTACCAGAGTGGGCAAGGCCTCGGCGGGAACCTTGCCTACGACCGGGGCGGTGATGGTGGTTTCACGGTCCATGACGTTGGTGCCCTGAGAGTTCGCTGGCTAAAACCGCAGGCTCCATTACTTCTACTTCGGGTTCCATGACTTCCTGACTGAGAATTCGGACTTAGAATCGGCTCGCCGTGGTGTTTTGTCTAGGGCTCCTTCTGGAGGAGCGGGCGAACGTCCTATTGTCCCAGAACTGAGGCGATCTGGCGAGGGGTGGGCGTTAGCATCGAGCTATAAAACTTAGCTAAATACCTTATAATCAGTGCCTTCTGGACAATTCCCATAATAGAACGCCGCCTGCCGCAATGGCAGCTAAACCAAGACCGGCATGCTTCATGGACTGGAGGACCTCGGCTTCGCGTTGCTGGGTGCGTGCGGATTCGGGGTATGGGTGGGAGTCGGGTGTCCCGGGGCCTGGGCCGACGATGGTGGCGGACAGCGCCATTTGCAGGACTTCGGCCAGGTGCAAGGCGCGGCGCGGCGTTCCCTGGGCGATCTGCTCGCGGCAACTGAAGCCGTCGGCGATGATCAGCCAGTCGGCTGGCGCCCGGCGGACGGCGGGTAAAAGTTCAAGTTCGCCGATGGCGATGGACAACTCGTACTTGTCACGCTCGAAGCCGAAAGAGCCGGCCATGCCACAGCAGCCAGGGGCTGGGCTCTGGAAGTCGATGCCCAGGCGGTGCAGGACTGACTCCTCCGCCGTCATCTTCATCAAGGATTTGTGGTGGCAGTGGCCGTGGAGCAGCGCTTTGCGGTCGAGATGGGGCAAGGGGAAATCCTGGGCGAGGGTTTCAAGGAATTCGCTGAGCAGGAAGATCTGGCGGGATAAGGCCTGGGCGCGTTCGTCGTGGGGAAACAGGTTCAGGAGTTCGTCGCGGAATACGGCTACGCAACTGGGCTCCAGGCCGACGATGGGGATTCCCGCTTCGATTTCCGGGGAAAGCTCGTCGAGGATCTGGAGCAGGAGCGATTGGGCGCGGTCGAGCATGCCGTGGTCGTAGAGCGGGCGCCCGCAACAGAGATTGGCTTTGGGGACGACGACTCGGAAGCCGGCGGTTTCGAGGACTTCGACGGCGGCTTTGGCGGTGCCGGGGTGGAAATAGTTGTTGAAGGTGTCGGGCCAGAGGAGAACGGGTGGACCTTCCGCGTTTCGCGCGAGATCGCGTCGGCGGTGGAACCCGGATTTGTAGAACAGGACTTGTAGAACCAGGTTTTGAAGGTTCGCGGGGCGAATGCGGGGATGGCCCGCTCTTTTGGGATTCCGGCGACCAGCTTTGAAAGATCGCGCAGGAATGGGAGTTGCGTGGTCAGGTTGGCCAGGCCGGGGGCGTTCGAAGCGAGGCGCGCCCAGAGATCGATGTTGCCGAACGCGTAGGCGCTGCGCGGGCGGACGCGGCCTTCGTAGTAATGGGATAGGAACTCAGCCTTGTACGTCGCGACATCCACGCCTACCGGACATTCGGTTTTGCATCCCTTGCAGGCCAGACAGAGATCGAGCGACTGTTTCACTTCTTCGCTGCGCCAGCCGTCGCGGATGACCCCATCCTCTCGACCTTGGCCCTGCGTCATCTCCCAAAGCAAGTGGGCGCGGCCGCGGGTGGAGTGTTCTTCTTCGCGCGTGGCGCGGTAGCTTGGGCACATGACTCCGCCTTCGTCGTGGCGGCACTTGCCGACGCCTACGCAGCGCAGAGTGGCCTGGGCGAGGCTGCCGTGATCGGCGAGGAATTTGAAATTCGTCTTCGGTTCCCAGGGAGCATAGTCCGCGCCGAGGCGGAGGTTTTCGTCGAGCTTGTAAGGATCGATCAGCTTGCCGGGATTCATCTTCCATTCGGGATCCCAGATCGACTTGAAGTCGCGGAAAGCCTGGACGAGTTCGGGGCCGAACATTTTCGGCAGCAGCTCGCCGCGGGCCTGGCCGTCGCCGTGTTCGCCGGAGATGGAGCCGCCGTAGCCGACCACGAGATCGGCGGCTTCTTCCATAAATTTGCGGAACTTGGCGATGCCATCTTTCGATTGCAGGTCGAAATTGATGCGGGTGTGGACGCAGCCGTGGCCGAAGTGGCCGTAGAGCGAGCCTTTGTAGCCGTAGGCGGCGAACATCTTGCGCAGATCGCGAAGATAGCCGCCAAGTTTTTCGGGCGCGACGGCGGCGTCTTCCCAGCCTTCCCAACTCATCGCTTCGCCGGCCACGTGCGAAGTCGCTCCCAGAGCCGATTCGCGAACTTCCCACACGCGTTTGATTTGTTGTTTTTGAGTGTAGAGGCGCAGGTTCGGCGGATCAGAGCCTTGAGAGAGAGTCTGCATCAAGCCGCGAGCCTGCGATTCGGCTTCCCGCGCGGTTTCAGCGCCGAACTCAACCATCAGCCATCCGCCGCCTTCGGGCAGAAGCGCGATGCCTTCGGAGTTGATCCCTTTCATTCGCGTGTAGCTGACGAGAAGATCGTCGAAGCCTTCGAGGCCGATGGGCTTGTGCGTCATGATCTCGGGCACGTGGTCGGCGCACTGATAAATGTCGGGATAGGCAACAACCAGCAGTACGCGCTCGGGCGGACTTTCGACCAGACGGCACGTCGCTTCGAGAACCGTGACGCAGGTGCCTTCGGATCCGACCAGGGCGCGGGCCACGTGAAATCCGTTCTCGGGCAGAAGGAAATTCAAGTTGTAGCCGGAGACGCGGCGGGGAATTTTAGGAAAGCGCTGGCGGACCAGATCGCCGTAGGTGGCGGCGATGCTCTGCAGTCTGGAGTAGATTTCGCCGCGGCTTCCGCCCGCTTCGCAGATGCGCTCGAGTTCCTCGCTCGAAGTGGCGCCGACTTTCATGCGCAGGCCGTCGTAGGTGAGGATTTCCAGAGCCTCGATGTTGTCGTCGGTCTTGCCGGCCATCACAGAATGCACGCCGCAGGAGTTGTTGCCGATCATTCCACCGAGAGTGCAGCGGCCGTGAGTTGCGGGATCAGGCCCGAAGGTGAGGTGGTGTTTTTCGGCGGCGGTGCGGAGACGGTCGAGCACGACTCCGGGCTGTACGCGGGCGATGCGGCGGTCGGGATCGATTTCGAGGATCCGCGACATGTACTTGGAAAAATCGAGGATGACGGCGACGTTGCAGCATTGTCCGGCGAGAGACGTGCCAGCGCCGCGACAGAGCAGCGGCGCGCCGAACTGGCGGCAGAGTGCGACCGTGGCCTGAACATCGTCCGCTGTTGCGCGGGAGCACTACGCCGATCGGAACCTGGCGGTAGTTGGAGCCGTCGGTGGCGTAGAGAGCACGAGCGCCGCGGTCGAAACGAACTTCACCATGAATCTGCTCCCGCAACGCTTCGGCTAGACCTGCAGCGTCAACGGACGCGGACCTGGCTGGCGCGAGTTCTACGAATTGGTCTGGCATGGGCGGCGGTGAGCGGGGGCTCGGCGCGAGTATATCGCAGATCGGACGGAGAGCCGCCGGGACGGCAGCGCTACGGAAAAACTAGCTCCACAGCCGGGTGGCGTAGTCGGTCATGGTGAGTCCCAGCAACAGCAGCAGGAAGAATAATGCTGCGATCACGACCAGCTTGGTCAGTTTTTCACTGGCGTGCCAGACATGCATGAAGAAGAGCGCCACCAGAGTGGCTTTGATCGTCGCGATGCCGAGAGCGACCGCGGCGTTATAGGGAGCGAGGTCCAGAGTCGCGGCGTAGACCGTGAGGCCGGTGCCGGCCAGCAGCGCGATCCAAACCGCGATGTAACCTTTCAAGGGCGATTTTGCTGACGAGTGTTCAGACATGCAAGCCTCACGGGTGCCGGTCGATCAGGTAAAGCAACGGGAACAGATAAATCCAGATGATGTCGACGAAGTGCCAGTAGAGGCCGCCGATCTCAACTGGAGTGTGCCACTCAGGAGTGAAGCGTCCCTTCCAGGCCATGGTCAAAAGCCAGAAAAAAATCCCCAGGCCGATGATCATGTGCAGTGCGTGCAGGCCCGTCATCACGAAATAGAGGGAGAAGAACAGCTGCGCGTGATGCGGATCGGCGTACTGGCCGGGATGTCCGGGGATCGGCACGTGATCGAAAGCTGAAAGAAGCGCCGGGGACGTGATGCTCCTCAAATTTTTCTGCATACTCGATGCCTTTGATTCCCAGGAACACGACACCGAGCAGCATGGTGATGATGAGGCTGACCATCAGCAGCGTGCGGCGCGCGGTCTGCGCGGCCCAGACGGCGAGGACCACCGTCAAGCTGCTGCAGATCAGCACCGCGGTATTAGTCGCGCCGAGGCCCATGTTGATCGTCTTGCTGGCGGCGGCGAAGTCTCCAAAGTACAAACGGCGATAAACCAAATAAGCGCAGAAGAGGCCACCGAAGAACATGACTTCCGTGGCGAGGAAGACCCACATGCCCAGGCTGGCCGCATCCCGCTGCTGTTGCGGCTCGGCGAAGTGGTGCAGCAGCGCCGGGTTGTGCGCTTCGGTGTGAAGGCCTGTGGCCGTCGAGCTATCGGGCAACGGGGACCTCCTCCTTGTGTGGCGCGTCGTCGTGCGGTGCATCCAGTTCGTCGTAGTTGTAAGCTTCCCAGGTCACGACGGGTTCTTCATCGAAGTTGAAAGTGGTCGGCGGGGACGGCGTTTTCCACTCGAGTCCAGCTGCGTTCCATGGATTGTCTGGCGCCGGCTTGCCGTATCGCATCGACCACAGGAAATAAAGCATAGGCAGCAAATACCCCACGCCGAGCACGGTGGCGCCAGCAGTCGACAACACGTTCAGGATCTGGAATTCGGGCATGTGACTGTAATCGTAATAGCGCCGCGGCATGCCCATGTAGCCGAGCAGGAATTGCGGAAAGAATGTCAGATTGAAACCGATGAAAACGATCAGCGCGGCCAGGCGCGCCCATCCCTCGGGATACAGCTTGCCGGAAATCTTCGGCCACCAGAAGTGCATTCCTCCGAGATAGCCCATGACCGCGCCTCCGACCATGATGTAGTGGAAGTGAGCCACGACGAAGTAGGTGTCGGTGACGTGGACATCGATGCCGAGTGCCGCCAGGAATAGTCCGGTAAGGCCGCCGATGGTGAATAGTCCGAGGAAGCCGAACGCGTATAGCATTGGCGCGTCGTAATGGATAGAGCCTTTGTAAAGCGTGGCCGTCCAGTTGAAAACCTTGATCGCCGAGGGAACGGCGACCGCGTAGCTAAGCAGAGAAAATACCAGCGCGGCATAGACCGACATTCCGGCCACAAACATGTGGTGAGCCCAGACCAGGAAGCCGAAGACCGCGATCGCGATCGATGAGAACGCGACGAAGCTGTAGCCGAAGATGCGCTTGCGCGAGAAGCAGGCAATGATTTCGGTGACGACGCCCATCGCCGGCAGAATCATGATGTAGACGGCGGGATGCGAATAGAACCAGAACAGATGCTGGAACAGGAGCGGATCGCCGCCGAGTTTGGGATCGAAGATGCCAAGGTGCAACGCGCGTTCGGCCGCAACCAGTACGATGGTGACGGCGATCACAGGCGTGCCCAGAAGCTGAATGATGCTGGTGGCGTAATGCGCCCAGATAAAAAGAGGCAGGCGCGACCATGTCATGCCGGGCGCGCGCATGCGGTGGATAGTGACTACGAAATTCAGACCGGTGAGGATGGAGGAGAATCCGGCAACAAAGATTGCCAGCCCGGCTTCAACGATTTTCGTGTTGGTGAAGTTAGTGGCGAAGGGAGCGTAGAAGGTCCAACCGGTGTCGACGCCGCCGGTCAGCATGCAGTGCAGCATCATCACGCCGCCGATGATGTAGAGATACCAGCTCAGCAGGTTGACGCGAGGGAAAGCCAGATCCTTGGCGCCGATCATCAGCGGCACGAGAAAATTTCCCAGCACGGCAGGGATGGATGGAATCAGGAAGAAGAAAACCATGACCATGCCATGCATGGTGAAAAGCTTGTTGTAGGTATCGGCCTGAACGAGATCGCCCGCGGGAGTAAGCAACTCGAGGCGAATGAGCAGCGCGAAGAAGCCTCCGATAAAGAAAAAGAACGTAATGGAGATGAGATAGAGAAGCGCGATGCGTTTGTGGTCGGTGGTAAGCAGCCAGGACCACGCGCCGTAGTGCTTGTTCAGGTAATTCTCGCGCTCGGGTTGAGGTGTTGGAGTTGGCATCTTATTGCACCTGACTTCCATTGGGTTCGGCGTTTCTGGACTCCGGGCACAGCCGCGCTGGCGCTGGTCTTCGGCGCCTCACCCTTCGCTGGCGAGATCGACTTGATGTAGGCGACCAGGGCGTTTACCTGCTCTTCACTAACCAGCCCTTGAAATGTCGGCATGATTGGCTGGAATCCCTTCACCCGCCTGGCGCCCGGGTCGAGGATGCATTCGCGAACGTAATTCTCGTCGGCAGTCACAGTGCGTCCATCTTCGAGTTGCACCGGCTTGCCAAAAACTCCCTGCAAGTTGGGGCCGCGGCCCTGCGTGTCTGTGCGATGACACGTGGAGCAGCCAGCTCGGCGAAAATCTTTTCCCCTGTCACCGAGAGCGGACCAGTCGAGCCGCCATTCATCCACGCTTCGTACTGCGCCGGCTGCATGACCACGATGTCGCCGACCATGCCGGAGTGCTGCGTTCCGCAATACTCCGCGCAGAACAAGTGATATGTGCCGGGCTTGGTGGCGCGGAACCATTCCACCGTGTAGCGGCCGGGCAGCACGTCCTGCTTGATGCGGAAAGCCGGTATGTAGAAGCTGTGGATCACGTCTTGCGAAGTCATGATCAGTTTCACGTCGCGTCCCACGGGGACGTGCAGTTCGTTGATCTCGCGCTGGCCTTCAGCGTGTTCCAGTTTCCACATCCACTGCTTCGCCACAACATAAACTTCGGTCGCATCGTCGGGCGGTGTGCGTTCTTTGAAATAAACGACCGCACCCCAGGCAAAGATCACCATGAAGACGAGGAAGGGAATCGTGCTCCAGGTGATTTCGAGCGGAGTGGAACCCTCGATGTGCTCGGCGGGAACGCCCGGCCGGTGCCGAAAGCGGGCGGCGAAGTAGACCAGGCAGATGAAGATGAGCAAGCTCATCATCCCGCAGACGATGAGCAGGAAAATGTAGAGAGCGTCCACGTGGGCCGCCATCGTGGAGGCCTGCTCCGGCCATAATGGAAAATTATTGAGCATAGCCTGTCTTCGTTCTCGTTGCCGTTCTTCTCGTTACCGAAAGGTCCAGCCGCCACAAGATGAAAAGAAAAATGCCCATGATCAGAATTGTCGCCGCTGCCGCCAGGCGCAGGATGTTGGCCACCATCGGGCCATATTTTCCGGTCTCGGGGTCATAGTGATAGCAAAAGAGCAACACCGCATCCACGGCATTGCCGATCTTGCCCTGTGAAGCCTCCACCAATCCCATCCGCAAATCCTTTGGCGGAAAATCCACACCATAGAAGTAGCGCGAAATGCGGCCTTGCGGCGTCAGCACCATGATGGCCGTGGCGTGCGCATACTGATTGGTCTTGGCGTCGTATTGATATTGGAAGCCGACAGCCTTGGTGAGCGCATTAATCGAATCCGTCGAGCCGGTGAGAAAATGCCAGCCCGCGGCGGCGTTAGCGCGGTCGTAGCGTCCGACATAGTCTTTCTTTTTAGCCGCGGCCATCTCGGGAGTTTCGCGTGGATCGAAGCTCACGGTGACCACGTCGAATTCATTGCCTACGTCGAACTTCACCAGCCGCATGGCGCTGGCCAGTCCAGCCAGAGCTTCCCCGCACAGCATGGTGCAGTTGTAATAAACCAAATTGAGGATCAGCGGCTTGCGTCCGAAATAATCTCCCAGCTTCACGGTCTTGCCGGTTTCATCGCGGAATGTGAGGTCGGGTGGCACCTGGGCATCGAGATGCTGCTCGATGCCAACGTTCTCAAGCCGCGGAGGACGCGTGTTCGCCGGCGGAGACATTACGCCGTTATTCATCTGGCCCCACGCGGAAGACACCAGAAGCGGCAGCACAAACAAAACTCGTGCGGCGGAACTCGAATTGTTTTCTTGACAGCTCACTTCTTTTTACCCTTGGCGGTGGTCCCGGTCTTGCTTGATTCCATTGCGGCCGGGGCAGTTTCGCCGGCGACGCCTTGCGGACGCACGGGCAGCCCGCGCTGCGCAATTAAATCCATGGCTCGTTCGATTGGGATGCGGACGGTGCCGGCTTTTTCATCGATCCAGCCGTAGCTGTACAAGGCGTCCTCCTCCTGCAAGAGGATTCCGTTGAGTTGGCCGCGCTCGTTTTCCTCCAGCTTCGGGTTGGGGAAGACGCTCTGCGGATATCCGGGAGCGATGTGTCGCGTATCCGTTGGAACGTTCGTGACCAGCGGGTTCACCGGAGGCTGCAGTGCCCTTTCGCGATGATCAAGGAATGCGTAGACTCCGCGGATGCCGAGAATGCTAAGCAGCAGGAAAATCGCCAGGCCAAGAAGGAAATAAAGAATGCCCGACGGCTGCAGGTCCTGGTGCTCGAAGCCACCGCTGCCCGCCGCGTTCTCGTGTTTGGTCTGGTCGCTCATATCTCGTTCGTCATATCCCGTTATGCCTGTCTGTTACACGTGCGTTTCATGTGCCGGCTGCAGAACTTCGTGGGCGTCGGTGTCATAGGCCGGCAGAAGCGGCAATGCACCCAGGTTGCGGAAGAAATACCAAAGCCAGATTCCTCCGATGGCGATGGGCACAACTACGTCAGCCAGAGTTAAAGTGATTGTCTTCGAAAAATTCGGTTCGATGATCCAGAACAGATCGAGGTAACGAATCAGCAGCAGCCAAACCGCGAGCCACACCAGACGGCGAATGTTGCGCTTGTATGGGCGCGAAAGCAGCATCGCGAACGGCACCGCGAAGCCAAACAACGCGAGGAACAGTCCAATCGATCCCCAGCCTCCATTGATGCGCCGGAGATAAAAAGTGATTTCAGAAGGCAGGTTGCCGGCCCAGATGATGAGCCACTGCGAGAAATTGAAGTAGGCCCAGACCATGAGGAAGGCCAGCATCCACTTGCCGTGGTCGTGGACGAAATCGGGCTTCAACATCTCCGACATCGGCTTGTAGTTGAAAAGGATGCGCTCGACCACCACCGCAAAACACATGGCGGAGAGCACTTCGCCAATAAGAATGATCAGGCCGAAGATGGTCGAGATCCAACTGGGGTCGAGCGACATGATCCAGTCGATAGCGGCGAAGGAGATGGTAAATCCGTACAGAATCAGGCCCGGGCCGCTGACTGCTTTGAAACGCCCACTGTTATCCGGCGCGCCGGCGCTGTCAGTTTGCTTCGACCAGTAGGAGAGCAGGAACGACAGAACATTCCACACCGCAAAATAGAACACGGCGCGGACGATGAAGCCGTTCACCGTCAGGTAAGTCTGCGTGATCTGTTCGAGGTGTTCGCGGAGATGCTTGTCTTCAATATTGCTGAGCGGCTGCGCCCAGATGTAGAGCCGGTGTATTCCAAAGAAGATGGGAATGAAGAGCACGAAGAGCAGCGGCAGCGTGCGCATGGCCGCGCCCAGAATGCGGCGAATCACCGTACCCCAGCCCCCGCCAGTCAGGTGGCGGATCATCAGAATCGCCATGGAGCCGAGAGCAACGCCCAGCCAGCACATGAAGCCAAGCAGGTAAGCGCGATAGAACTCATCTGGCTGCTTGAGTGCCAACACTATTGCGATCACGGCGAAGACGACTCCGATGACAAGCGAGCGCTGCGATATTTTCTTTACCACCGCGGGCGCCGTCAGATCGAGATGTGGAGTTGTGGCGGCGCTCATTTATGTTCCTCAGATTGCGAACTCATCTCGGAATCAATCACCGGCAGGGTTGCGCCCGATCCCGGCTGGCCGCGGAACTTCGGCGGCTCCGAGGGCACCGACTGTCCCTTGGGCACGTCCGCCAAGGTAGCGTCCTGACTCAACTGCAACGCGCGAATGTAGGCCACGATGTTCCAGCGGTCTCGCGGCGGAATCTGCGACGCGTAATCGGGCATGATGCCGAAGCCGTTCGTGATCACGTCGTAGAAGTAGCCGACCGGTGCTTTCTTCAGCCGCGGGATGTGAAACGAGGGCGGCGTGCGCGCGAAACCGCGCGACGGAATGAAGCCGTTGCCATCGCCGAGCTCCGAATGACAGGGAGCGCAATAAATGTTGTAGCGCTCGCGTCCGCGCTCGAGAACTCCCATGGTCACGGGAAACGGCATGTAGTCGCCGGGATTGTTGCCGAGCTTTCCGGTATAAAAATAAGCTATCTTCGTGCAGTTCGCCCCGGGCGACTGTGCCTTCGACCGGCGGCCGTTCGGAGCGCTGGTCGGCAAAGAAGTCGCTGCGGGAAAGCGGATTCTCCCGCGGCTGCACGTGCATATCGAGACGGCAGCCGGAAAGCAAAGCGATCGCCGTAAATAGTCCGGCAACGAAAATTTGGCGGAGACGCACCATCTCAGCTGGGCACCTCCGAAATCGATCGCGGCCCGAGACCTTGCAGGAATCCGCGCGTGCCGGCCGGATCGTACTTAGGATCGGAAGAAAATACGATCAGAAAAAAACGATCTTTCGAAGCCGACGAGAAACGCGGCACGTTGAACACGGGATGATAAGGCATGGGCAGGCCATTCAGCGCGAGCATGCCGAACACTGCGGAGATCCCGGCAAAAAGAATCGTCATCTCGAACGTGATCACAATGAATGCCGGCCAGGAATGAGGCGGCTTGCCGCCGATGTTCAGCGGATAATCAACGGCCGACATCCACCACTGCATCAGGTAACCGGTAAGGCCGCCGACGATGCCTCCGATCAGCACCACCAGCGGCACTTCGTCGCGGTAAAAACCAATTTCCTCGGCCAGCCCTTCGATGGGAAACGGGCTGTAGGCGTCGATTTTCTGATAGCCCGCTTGGTGCGTACGCTTGGCGGCGTCCACTAGCGCCTGAGCCGAATCGAACTCCGCCATGATGCCGTAGACCGGATCGCGCTTCATTCCTTCACCTCCGCTTCCGGCAGCAGGGTGCGCATTTCAAATATCGAGATCGCCGGCAACAGGCGCAGGAACAGGAACATCGCTGCCAGGAACATGCCAAGGGTTCCGATGTACGTCATCCAGTCCCAGCGCGTTGGATAGTACATGCCCCACGATGAAGTGAGGAAGTCGCGGCTAAGGCTGACCACGATGATGATGAAGCGCTCCAGCCACATGCCCACCAGGATCACGCCGGAAAGCAGAAACAGGGCTACGGGACTGGTCCGCATTTTCTTGATCCAGAGCAATTGCGGAATGAAAATGTTGCAGGTGAGCAGAGCCCAGTAAGGCACTGCGTAAGGCCCATGCAGGCGGTTCCACAGAGTGAAAGCGTCGTAGCGGTCGCCGCTGTACCAGCCCATGAAGGCCTCAATGCCGTAGCCATAAGCCACGATCAATCCAGTCGCCAGCATGACCTTCGCCGAGTTCTGCAGATGGCGCTCGGTGATGAAATCTTCGAGGCCATAGATTTTTCGAATTGGAATCGCCAGCATCAGCACCATCGCGAATCCGGAATAGATGGCTCCGGCCACGAAGTAGGGTGGGAAGATGGTGGTATGCCAGCCCGGAACAATGCCGATCGCAAAGTCAAAGCTGACGACGGTATGAACCGACAGCACCAGCGGCGTGGCTAATCCGGCGAACAGCAAGTAGGCAGTCTCATAGCGATGCCAGTGCCGCGCCGATCCGCGCCAGCCCATCGAGAGCATTCCATAAATAATTCTCGCCGCGGGATGCGTCGCGCGATCGCGCAGCGTGGCCATGTCGGGAATCAGGCCGATGAACCAGAACAGAGCCGAAATCGTGGCGTAAGTCGAGACCGCGAAAACGTCCCACATCAGCGGGCTGCGAAACTGCGGCCACACCCCCATGGTGCTGGGATAAGGAAACAGCCAGTAAGCCAGCCACGGACGCCCAACGTGAATGGCGGGAAAAATTCCGGCGCAGGCCACGGCAAACAAAGTCATGGCTTCGGCGAAGCGGTTAATCGAATTGCGCCACGACTGCCGCAGCAGCAAGAGAATCGCCGAGATCAGCGTACCGGCGTGCCCAATCCCGATCCACCACACAAAGTTGACAATGGCGAAGCCCCAGCCGATCGGAATGGTATCGCCCCAGATGCCGATGCCTTTCAGAAACAGATATCCGATGGCATAAAGCATCATCATCGTCAGCAGAAACGCGATGCCGAAGCCGACGAACCAGCCGTTCGAGGCAGGCCGCGTCAGCACAATCGCGCTGATTTTTTCCGTGACCGTACCGAACGTGTAGCCCGGCTCCATCACCGGAGCTTGCGTGTCGACCATCGCTTTGTATGGCTCGTCCATGAATTCCGTCAGGGTCCAATGCCCCCGCTCTACCCCGTGATCCCCTGTGTCCTCTGTGTCAAAGGTTGTTAACCCTTCAACTCCGGATTCGGATTGCTAACTTCCGCCAAATAAGTAGTCCGCGGGCGAGTGTTCAATTCGCCCAGCAAACTGTAATTACGCGACTGCGCCTTCAATTTAGAAACTTTGCTGTTCGGGTCGTTGATGTTGCCGAAAATAATCGCGCCCGCGGGGCACGATTGCTGGCAAGCCGTCTGTAACTCCGTATCGTTGATCTTGCGGTCTTCGCGTTCGGCGTCGATGCGGCGCTCGTTGATGCGCTGCACGCAGTAGGTACACTTCTCCATCACGCCGCGGCTGCGCACACTCACGTCAGGATTGCGCATCATCTTGTATTGCGGCGTCGTCCAATCCTGAAACAGCAGAAAGTTGAACCGCCGCACCTTATAAGGACAGTTGTTCGAGCAATACCTCGTCCCCACGCAGCGGTTGTAAACCATATCGTTCAGGCCTTCGGTCGAGTGGTTGGTCGCGCCCACGGGGCAAACCACTTCGCACGGAGCGTTCTCGCACTGCTGGCACGGCACGGGCTGGAAAAACGCTTTTGGATTATCGCGATCGCGTGCCGCTTCATCTGGATACTGGTAGTAAGTGTCGATGCGAATCCAGTGCATGTGCCGCCCGATGGCGCACTGCTCTTTGCCGACCACCGCAATATTATTCTCCGACTGGCAGGCAATCATGCAGTTGTTGCAGCCGACACACGAGTTCAGATCGATCGCCATGCCCCAGGCGTAGTCCTCTTCTTTATAGGGATAAGGCTTGTACAGCGTGAGCCCCGGCGCCGGCTCCTCGCCTTGTTCCTTCGCGAAAGTTGGATCTTTGCGATATTCCTCAAGCACGGTTTCGCGAACCAGCGGACGATGATCGCTATTCGGCGTGTCCATCGACTGGTAGCCCTGCGTTGAGGCAAGTACATATCTGTCGCCAGTCTTGCGAATCTGCAAACCGGACGCAAACCAGGGCGCGTCCGACGTGCGCAGCTTATAAGCGTCGAACCCCTGCCCGGTGCCGACGCGGCCGGCGCGAGTGCGTCCGTAGCCGAGAGTCACGGTGACCGAATTGTCCGGGATCCCAGGCTGAATCCAAACCGGGCCGGTAACTTTTCTCCCATTCAACTCAAGTTCAACCACGTCGCAAGTCTTGATCTGCAACCGCTCGCCCATCACAGGACCGATGAGCACGGCGTTATCCCAGGTGAGCTTGTTCATCGGCTTCGGACATTCCTGCAGCCAGCCGTTGTTGGAGAATTGCCCGTCGTAAATCGTGGGATCGCGGCGAATGTTGAGCTCGATGGTGTTGGCCTGCGTTGCCGGAAGACTTCCATCCCCAGTCGCTTGCTGATGCGACCGTCCTTCGGCGCAAACGTACGTGCCCTCGATCCAGCCATCGTGCAGCGATTTGCGCCAGAACTGCTCGAAGTCGGCGCCGGGTGCTGCTTCCGCCAGTAGGCGCGAACCAGATCGTAGCCCGCGGCGTCCGGCTTGCCCGGAGAGCAGAGCGACGAATTCCAGCGCGCTCTTGCCGCCGTAAAGTGGAGCGATCAGCGGCTGAATGATGCTGACCGTGCCGTCGCAGGACGAGCATCGCCCCAGGCTTCGAGTTCGTGCGCTTGATTGACATGCCACTGACACAGTTCTGCGGTTTCGTTCTGATAAAGCCCGAGGATGCACGCGCAGGGGAACCTTGCCATTCTTCAGGACATCGGCAAAGTCGAGATCGGCCGGAGCATCGTAGGCCGGATTGCCGCCGAGGACGACAAGCAAATCAACTTTGCCGCCGCGCATGTCGCTGGCGAGATCCTTTATGGATTCGGTCTGGTCTGACGGGATTCGCGTCGACTGGATCGGCATAGAAAACCGTCCTGCCCACGTTGTCGAGCCTCGCATTTATCGCGTGAGCAAGACGCATGTACGCCGGCAGGTTGATGATCTCCCGCTAAGACCATACTTGAACCGCGGTGCTTCGCCAGATCGACAGCGACCGCCTCGAAGAACTTCTCAATCGCTCCGCGCTGCGGCCGTGATCACCCGTACTCCGGTCTGCAGCAGCCGACGAAAACCTCTAGCGCAACACTCTTCCCGATCTCACTCGCCCGCATCGGCCAGCCGATGATCCGCCTTCGCCCCCGTCGTCGTCGGCGAACTCTCGATCACATACAGCCGGTTCATCTTGCCATCGGGATCGCGGCGCTTGGCGAAGTCGCGGATGTAGCGGACATTTCCCGGAAAACCCGCATACAGGAAGTCGGCGTCGAGCGAGACGATTACGTCGGCCTTCTCAAAATCGTAGCGCGTCTCGACCGGCTGGCCGAAGGCCAGCTTCGCGCCTTCGAGCACGTTGTCGCGATTAACCGGCTCATACACATGCCACTTGGCCTGCGGATAAATCTTCAGGAAGCCGCGCAGTTGATCGGCGAGCGTGGGCGAAGAAATGGTCGGCGTAAGAATGCGAATGCCCGCGCCCTGCAGCGCTTTCTGCGCGGTAAGCGGTCCGTGAAGCGCGTTCAAAAACGCCTGCCAGGACTGCTGATCCCCCATCGACACCACGCTCTGCGAGCGGTCGGGATCGTACAGGCCGAGAATGTGAGCCTGCGCAAAAATGTCCGTCCCGCCAAGCGATGCGGGATGCTTGTCGTTGCCTTCGATCTTCGTCGGCCGTCCCAAATGGCTCTCGACCAGCAGTGGACTGGCGTAGCCGCCGAGCGTCATCGCTGTGGCATAGAACTGCGGCCGGCCGGGAATCACGTCCTCAGGCTGGCGCACGTAAGGGACGATCGGTTCAAGCGGCAGGCGCACGCAGCCAGTCATCCCGGCCAGCGCCATGGACGCGCCCATCACTTTCAAAAAGCCGCGGCGCGAGACCGAATCGACCCACTCCGAAGCGCCCTTGGGAAATTCGCGGTGCAGTGCTTCCTGGAACGCAGGGCTGCCCGCAAGTTCTTCCAGGCTGCGCCAGTATTCCGGACCGGTCTTTTCGGCAGCATCGTGCGCAACGGCTGCGTCAATGCGCTCGCGGACGGAGTCCAGATTCAGCTTGCCCTTCTTTGAAGGGCAAACATCTTCGCGCTTAGGGCGGCCGTCTTGTTCTCCCATCTTCATCGGTTCCACATCACGCACTCTGTCATCCTGAGCGAAGCGAGAGTTCGCAAAGCGAAGTCTCGCGCAGTCGAAGGACCCCTTGCACCCAGGCAGCGCCACAGACGCGGCAAGGCGTTCTCACGATGCCGATCGAAGCAACCTCTCCCCTCAGGACGACAAGCCATAGTTCGCTCCTACCGGTGGCACGTGCTGCAAGTGGTAATGTCTTTCACGCTGCGCACGCTATATTTCTTCACCAGCGCCGCGCCTAAATCGATCTGATCCGTATAACTCTGCCCATCGACCACCACCGGATTCGCCCCGGTAGGCTGCTGGTATCGCATATTGAACACCTGATCGCGCGGGCGCAAATTCTTTTCCGGCGCGCGATGGCAACTCAAACACCACTCCATTTGCAACGATTCCTGCTGATACATCAGCGGCATCTGGTCGACTGGACCGTGGCAGGTATTGCATCCCACTCCTTTATTGATATGAATGCTGTGATTGAAATAAACGAAATCCGGAAGCTGGTTCACCCGCGTCCATTGCAGCGACTGGCCGCTGCGATAGCTGGCGCGGACAGGCTCGAGCAACTCAGCATTGGTCCAGATCTGCGAGTGGCAGTTCATGCAGGTCTTGGTAGGAGGGATGCCGGCGAAACTTGAAACCTCGACCGACGTATGGCAGTAGCGGCAGTCAATGCCGAGTCCGGAGACGTGATGCTGATGGCTGAAGGGCACCGGCTGCGGCTTGCGCACTCCGGCGTAAGTGACGTAAGGCGAGCGCTGCACCTCCAACGCAGCCCAACTGAGCACAGCAATCACGAAGACCGCGCCGAAAATCGTGGCCCGGGACAGGGTGTTGGTGCTGCGATGAAAAATCTGCGGCATGCTTACTTGCGAGCTTCAGAAAATTAAAATGAGACCCAAGAGATTTCCCGTTTCTCGGAAGCAATATTACGACGCAAAAAACATCCACTGATTTTTTCGCGTCAGCTATGAGAACTGGAGATTATAAATATTTCGCGCGCCATTGTCGCGCACTTTCCCGCGGGAGCGGGAAAATATTCCACGAGGTTTGCGCTGCTCCGCTACCGCAGATTCATCACCAGCAATTTCGGTTCAGTCATTTCCTCGATCGCATAGCGCAGCCCTTCACGGCCGAGGCCGGAGTCTTTCACTCCGCCGTAAGGCATCTGGTCGATGCGGAACGAAGGAATATCGCCTGCGATCAGAGCGCCGACCTCCAATTCGTCGTACGCCTGGAAAAGCAGCTTCACATCGCGAGTAAACAATCCTGCCTGCAGGCCGTAGTTGGAATTATTGATCCGGCGAAGAGCTTCATCGAAATTCTCATAGGGCTCGACCGTCACGACGGGACCGAAGATTTCCTGGCAATTCACTTTCATGTCGGGCTTGGTGCCGGTCAGCACCGTCGGATCGACAACGGATCCCTGGCGGCCGCCGCCGCACAGCAGGCGCGCTCCGGAACGAACCGCTTCTTCCACCCAATTGACCACGCGGATGGCATCGCTCTCGCGGATCAACGGACCGATGTCGGTCGATTCCTCCGCGGGATCGCCGGTCTTCAACTTCTTGACGCCTCCGACAAGAAGATCGGTGAACTTGCCATAGACTGACTGCTCGACCAGAATGCGCTGGACGGAAATGCAAGTCTGACCGGCATAGCCGAAGCCTCCGGCGATGCAGCGCTCGGCCGCATAGGAGAGATCGGCGTCGCTGTGTACGATGGCGCCTGCGTTGCCGCCCAGTTCGAGCGCGACTTTCTTTTTGCCGGCGCGGCGTTTGATGTCCCAACCCACGGGCACGCTGCCGGTAAAGCTGATCAGCTTGATGCGTTCGTCGGTGACGAGAAGGCCGGCGTCGTCATTCGAAAGCGGCAGCACGTTGAGTCCGCCATCGGGCCAGCCCGCCTGCTGCACGCACTCCGCCAGAAGCAGCGAGCACAGCGGCGTTTGCGGCGCAGGCTTCAACACCATGGAGCATCCTGCCGCGATGGCCGGCGCGACTTTGTGGGCGACGAGAGTCAGTGGAAAATTAAAAGGCGTGATCCCGGCGATGGGGCCGAGCGGGAAGCGCTTCACAATGCCCCAGCGTCCGGCGGTAAATTCCTGCCAGTCGAGGGGAAGATACTCGCCGTAGATGCGCGTGGCCTCTTCCGCGGCAACGTTGAAGATGAAGACGGCGCGGTCGACTTCGATGCGCGCTAGCTTGATGGGCTTGCCGGCTTCCTGCGACAAAGTGCGCGAGAACTCGTCGCGGCGCTCGGCGATTGACTGCGCTACGCGGCGCAGCACCCGCTGCCGCTCGAATGCAGGCAGGCGGCGCGTGGTGCCGAAAGCTTTGACGGCCGCCGCGATCGCAGCTTCGGTATGCTCGCGCCGGGCCTGGATCACTCTCCCAATCATGCTGCCATCGAAAGGGGCACGGACCTCGATGATGTCGCCGTCTTCCATCCAGCGGCCGTCGACAAAAAACCCGTGGGTTGCGACTGGGGCGATCGTCATCTCCGCCATTTTTCCCTCCCGTGTTCAGACAGCGATTTTGATTATAGGCCTTGGGGGTTGGTTGCTTTTTTGCTTGCGATAGAAATCTTAAACACAGAGGGCACAGGGGCACACAGGGTAAGTCTATGCGTTCAACTACAATGGGCGTTTCTATCGAATGGCTGCTTTGGAAACTATCGTTGAACTGGCTCCGCGGCTGCGGCGGAAGGAAGTTTCTCCCGTCGAACTGACTCGGGCTTGCCTGGAGCGGATCGAGAAGTTCAACCCCGTGTTGAATGCCTTCATTACGGTGACGGCTGAGTCGGCGCTGGCGGAGGCGCGGACCGCCGAAATCGAAATCTTGCGCGGGGAGTGGCGCGGGCCGCTGCACGGTATTCCCGTCGCCTTGAAGGACCTGATCGATACGGCCGGCACGCGGACGACGGCCGCCAGCGGCCTTTACCAGAACCGTGTACCTGCGGAAGATGCTGAGGTGGTGCTGCGGCTGCGCCAGGCCGGCGCGGTGATTCTGGGTAAGAACAATCTGCATGAGTTTGCCTATGGTGGCAGTTCGCTGGTCAGCTTTTTCGGCGACGTTCACAATCCCTGGAACGCGGAGCACGTTGCTGGTGGATCGTCTGGAGGATCGGCGGCTGCCGTGGCCGCCGGGCTTTGTTATGCGGCGATTGGTACTGATACGGCTGGATCGATCCGCGAGCCCGCTGCGCTGTGCGGGTGCGTGGGGATCAAGCCGACTTATGGGCGCGTTTCGGCGCGGGGCGTGATTCCTCTTTCCTTGTCGCTCGATCATGTTGGGCCTCTGGCTGCGATTGTTGGCGATGCGGCGGTTGTGTTGCGAGTCATCGCGGGATACGATCCGCTCGACGTTTGCAGTGTTGACATTCCGGTTTCCGATTACGTTTCTGGCTCGGGCGAAGCCACGAAGGCGTTGCGTGTTGGAGTTCCGCGGGAGTATTTTTTCGATGAGCTTGACGATGAAATTCGGGCGGCGGTGGAGCAGGCTCTCGCCGTGATCCGCACGCTGGTAGCGGAGGTTCTGGACGTGCGGATCGGGGTATCCTCGGACCGAACCGTGCAAGCTGCCGAGTCTTTTGCTTATCACGCCGATCATGTTGCGCGGACGCCTGAGTTGTATCAGGCGGAAACATTGCGACGCATACGGTCGGGCGAGAACATTTCGGCGGGGGAGTATATTCTGCGGCGCCGCGAATTGGACGAGGAGCGGCGGCGGTCTCGTGACTTTTTTGCGGACGTGGATTTGCTGGTCACGCCTGCGACGCCGATTCCGGCGCCGGCGATTGCCGACCTGAGGAAAGAGCCCGAGGCGCTGCGTCCGGCGGAACTTAGGTTGCTGCGCAACACTCGACCGTTCAATGTTTGGGGACTGCCAGCGATCTCGGTGCCTTGCGGCTTCACGAAGCACGGACTGCCTATTGGGTTGCAGATTGCTGGGCCGCATTGGCGGGAGGATTTGGTGTTGCGGCTGGCTCGGGCTTATGAGTCGGCGACCGCGTGGCACGAGCGGCGTCCGGACTGAAGCCCTCGTCGTATCTTCCTGGCTGTGGATTTCTGAGTGAAATAAACTTTGGGCGCGGCTTGCGAATTGTGGATGGATCGGCTTCCAGCGGCAGATCTCCAGATTAATTTTTTTCGTTCGATATCTCTGAAAGTCTTGCCCAGCGCGGGTTTTGCAGAACCGTATTCCGCAAAATCTAGTTTTCAAAGAACTTAGATATCAAAATCTTGAGAGCAAAGGGCTTAGGGTTGGGCACTCTGGGTGCCCTCAACTGTCACTGCCTCGACTATGATCGCGCGATTTGAATTGCGGGACAAGGTTGGATGTCACAGAGTGGTTGTGGAAAAGATCCAGGGGTTGTGCCATCGAGCTTCGCTCGACTGGACAGCCGGGGGCCGCTGTCCCTACACAAGCACCTTCGCGCGCGAGCATCTATGCCAACGCCTCGAGAGGCCGTCGGCTGCGTACGCTGGTAAGGGGGTCCTTCGCCTCCGCATCTGCTTTCGCTTTGCGAAAGCAGATGCTCCGCTCAGGATGACAATTTTGATTTGGGCTTTCAATCCACCGAATCATTTCGCCGAATCGTCGAAATTCAAAACCCACTGCAAGACTGGATCATGGCCCGCACTGTAGTCCTCCCACGAGGGGACGATTTCTTTGTCAGGCCGGATGACGTTCTCTCCAACCTTCACGAATTTGTAGAACTTCACCGAGTAACGCACTGTCCAGTGAGAGTTGGGGAGCTTCATTTCGCGAGCTTCCTGGTAGCTGTTGGGCTTCTCGCCGATTTGCTGGCCGACAAGGATGGCGTTTGTCTGGTAGCGGAAATGTGCGGCGTTCGACATGGCAGCGGAGAAGGTAGTGGGGCCGACAAGAACGAACAAGTGTCCCTTGCGGTCGATACTTGAGAGATCGCGGATAGGATGCACCAGGTACTTGAGCCCTTTGTCATAGTCTCCGCCTCCGTTCAGGCGCATGTCGATGATGAGTTTGTCGGGGTGCTCCTGGTTGATTAGGTCGAAAAGCCCTTTTGACTGCATGCCCAAGTCTTCGTATCCGCGAAAACTGCAGTAGACGGTGTGGGAGTCAGGCAGATAGGTGTACCAGAAATTCTCTTCGGGCCTCTGGCGAAATAAGGGGCGCTCCTTGAATGCGAAAGTCCAGTTGAGCTTGGAGCTGTCTGCCGCGGCAACTGCCTGGAGGTCGATGGTAAATTCTTTGCCGTTGTCGTCGACCAGGGTGTAGCGTGCTGTGTTGCGCTCAGGGATGATTCCGATTCCGTGAAGAAAGATTCCCTTGGTGAGGAAGTCGAGTACGCGCGAGTCGCGCAGGACCTGGGTTTCATCGGACGGTGTCAGTGACAACAGGAGTTCGTGGACACGGGCGATGAGCGTGTCCTGGATCTTTATTACTCGCGCGCCGAGGGCATTTTCGTTTCCAGAAGCCGTCGCGGTGACGCGATAGTCGTCCCCAAATCGCTGGAGGGCAATGGGGAAACTGGCGCTATCGGCGGGGACGCGAATGTAGGTGTGCCCGTCCCCGATCGAATTGGCGGTGCGATCCATGCCGACGTAGATTTCATCGCTGTTGAGGTGATCGATTTGGTGGTCGAGTTCGGCCACTTCGGCCTCGAAGCGCTCGCGAGAAATGAAGTGGAAGGCATTGGCGTGACGCTTTGGCAACTCCCGCGCTAAGAACTGAAGGTCTTCGTGCCACTGTTCTTTGGTGAGGTCCGACCGTTCTGCGGCGGCGGGGGCCTGGCTTGCAACAGACCCACCCACAAGGGCGAGCGCGATAAGCGCCAAGCGGAACGCTTTCATTTCTCCTCATCTCTGGTTGAAGGCCGCGGTGTTCCGAACTAGTCGTGAGACGAGCATGGCCGATTTTCGTCACCCTACGGGCAGGGCCTGGACGAGCCTTACGCCTATGATCACCACGGCGTGCCCTGGGTAGAGGAACGTCGGGCTCACGTTCTTGTGCCCCTCCAGGGCTTTCTTCTCGTTCCGCTTGTTACCCACGGCTTACGCCGTGGGCTGCATTCTATCGCCGCTTTGCGGCTGCATCCCCTCAGTCCGTTTATTGCCGCTCTTCAGTCCACTGTTCTTACATCATCTGGAAGGATGAGTACGAACTTGCAGGTGCCTGTTGCTGTGGAGCAGGAGAGGATTCCGCGGCGGAGGATTTTTACTGGGGTGTCGTCGGGGAAGCTGAGGCGGTATTCGGCGGTGCGGAGGGCGTCGGTGAAGACTTTTAGTTTTTCGTCGCCGCTGGCGAACTTTACGGCTTCGACGGTCGCGTCGCCGCCTCTGCCGCGACTCAGGAGCACGAAGAATTCGGCGCTGCCGGTTTCTTTTGCTACTTTGCCCAGGTCGATGGTGCGCGATTGCTGCAGTTCGTCTTTATACTTTGCGACTGCGGCGTCTGCCTTGGCGCTGCTGCCCGCTATCGAAACCAGGCGGTCGCGGGTTTCGGGGATGGGCCGCAGTCCGTTCAGGGACAGCACATAGGTGTGCAGGGCTTGATCTTTCTTTCCCTGCTTTTCGTAAATCTGTCCTAGATGGTCGCCTACCTCGCCGTGCTGACCTAGTTGCCAGGCGGCGCCAATGTATTTTTCGGCTTTATCGAGATTGCCTTCTCCGAAATAGACCCAGCCCAGCGTGTCCCAGTAGGCGATGAGCGATGGGACCAGCGGCAGGTCTTGCGCTGTCAGCCGGTCTAGCGAAACATTGCGCAGGGCAGCGGTAGTGGCTGACACTGCGGACTCGGCGTATTGCTGGGCACGGTCGAGGTGAGAGTTCTTCAGTGAAAGCTGGTAGGCGATGTTGTTCCAGACCAGCGGGGTGGCTGAGAGCTCGACGGCGTGGTCGAAAGTGGCGAGAGCTTTGTCGTCCTGGCCGAGATTCAGGTAGGCATCGCCCAGGCTCACTTGAAGTTCGGGATTATCTGGCGTGAGAGAAGCGGCTTTTTCTAATTCCGGCGCGGCCAAGTCATACTTGTGCCACTCGGAATACATGCTGCCCAGGCCCGCGTGGGCGAACTTGTCGAGGGGATTGATTTCGATCTGCTTGTTGAAGGCGGTCACTGCGTTGTCGTACTTGCGCTCCTGCCAGTAGGCGCGTCCGAGAGCGTTGTAGGCGAATTCGTCGTAGGGATTGAGTGCGATCTGCTTGTTGAGGGCCGCGATGGCGTCGTCATTCTGGCGCATGCCCATGTAGGCCACGGCCAAGGCATACCAGGCGTACTTGTTCTTGGGGTCGACTTCGGTGGCGCGCTTGAGAAGTTGAATGGCGAGTGGAAAATTGTTGCTGGTATAGGCGGCGCGGCCGCTTTCGACCAGGTCATCCGCTTTCATGTCGGCCGAAGGCGTGAGCGTGCCGGCTACGGTGTTTTCGACGGAAAGGAACTGTCCCAGGTCGGAATTGACGGTGCGTCGGAAAGCCTGATAATCGGGGGCGCGCGGGACGGGTAGTTCGTCCTGACGGACGGTAAGGGTCCTGGCGGCGGTGAAAGTGGTTCCTTCTAGGTGGTACGTCGCCTGGTACTCGGCGTAGTCGCGCTTCACGGAAAGAGCGAGCGGGGCGTGCGCGGTGTAGGTGGCGGGGAGTTCGAGTTTGATTTTGTAGACGTACTCCGCTTTGGGGCCGAGCTTGAGCGACTCAGTGTCGGCATTATCGTCGTCACTGTCATTGTTGTTGCCGAGGTCGGGCAGATTGAACTGGCAGAGGGGCAGGATTAGGTCAGATTTTTTCTTGGACCAGTCGAGAAAATTCGGGCGGGCTACGTCGTAGGACAAGGTGAACGGCTCGCGGGTCGCGGCGGGATCGCTGATCTTTAAATTCGTGACATCGCCGCCCATTCCGGCGTTGACGTTTTCCACGACGCGCTGCCATTGCGCCTCGGGGACGCGGCGGAAGACCGAACGCAGCAGCAGTTCTTCATCGCCACGGAAGGTGTAGTGAACGTGGGCTTCGAGTTTGCCGATCTCATTTATTTTTCCATCGATCTCAGAGATCTCGCTGTCGGGCATGGGAGTGTCGGCGGGCGTCTCGCTCGAGGTGCGGCGTGGAGCCGTCGGCGGGAATAACCAGAGCGAGCTTGTTGCGCAAGCTGAAGGCCAGCAGACGGAAGGGAGCGACTTCGCTGGTGGTGTCCATCCAGACTTCGTCATTGCCCATCGGCAGCATGGTAATGACGTGATCGAACTGTGAGGGCGAAGGCACATCAGGATCGAGCTTGCGGGTGGAATTGATCAGGACAGAAGACGCATGCATGCCTTCGGCTTCGAGCAGGGACGCGAGCAGGGTGTGTTTGTCCTTGCAATCGCCGTACTGGTCGTGGAGGACATCTGCGGCAGCGTGAGGCTGGTAGCGGCCTAAGCCGAGCGACAGGCTGACGTAGCGGAAATTCTTGGCGACGTAGTCGTAGAGGCCCTCGACCTTGTCCATCTGCGTGTTGAGGCCTTTGGTGAGTTCCTCAGCTTTGGCGCGAACTTCGGGCGAGGGGGCGCGGCGACCTTTCTCCAGGCTGGCATACCAGCGGCCGATCTGTTCCCAACTGACGAAGGTGGTGAGCTGGACGTCGGGGCGATCGTCGTCGGGTCTCTTCTTTTTGTTCTTCTTGTCTTTGTCTTTATCTTTGTCCTTTGCGTCATCTTCGCGCTCGAGATGAGAACTGGTCCAGTGGTACATGCGGCGCCCGTTCTCTTCGGTGACCTTTGGATCCATGCCCGTTTTGTTCTTCAACTTGAGCGGGCGGTCGGCGGGGACGTCGACGTCGAGTTGTTCGTCGAGCATGATGCTGGTTTTGTCAAAGTCGTAGTCGGCCCAGAACTGGCCGGCGGCGAGCGGTGTGTGAATTACCGTGACCATGTCGTACTCGAGTACTTCTCCGGGACGCAGGCCGGGCACGGTGATGTGCTTCTGGCGGTAGTCGGTGTAGACGGGAGCTTCGTGCTCGACTGGCGCGCTGAGGTCCTGGACGGCATCCTCGCCGGCCTTTACTACGGTGCCGTCGGCTTTGATCACGCGGACGTAGACAATCTCGACGCGTTCGTTGGCGGAGTTGTAGCCTACTTGAATCTCTCCCCACTGCTGGACTCCGGCCTCGCTCTGCACGCGGATGCGGGCGATGGTTTCCTTGCGGCCGGTGCCATCGCTTTCGAAGCGATAGCGCGAGTGGTACTGCTCGACGACGTAGGCCTCCTGCGAATAGTCGTGCTTGGGGGATTCCGTAGTCGCTTTCGCGGAAGCGGGTTGGGCCGTGGGTGTTTTGGCGGATTGGGCTGGGGCGGCTGAGGGTATAGCCAGGGTGCTGGCAACCAGAAGCGAGAGAAAGATACTGCGCATAAGGTAATAGTAAAGCCTGCGGCGTTTATAGCCCAAGGCAGAAGTGGGAGAGCCTGGATTCTGGGCTTGATTGGCGGGCCCGGTGTCGCCTGCGGAATGGCACTTTGGTCATCGACCTGTGTGGTTACCGGGTAGGGAATCTGTGATCGAGATCAGATTTCCTTCCTCGGCGGCTGCAAAACCGTAGTAAAATCCCGCTCAGATGGTTTTGCCTGGCCACGAAGCCGGGCAGCGTGACGCATAATGTGCTTGCGCCACGATCTTTCCGCGGAGGGTTTTTGGGCATGGAAGATCGGGCTTCTGACATTTCTTCTTCGGTTTCTCAGCAATCAACTTCGCAGGCAGCCGGCAAACATCGTGAAGGCCGCGGGGCCTGGGTGCTGACCGCCTATGGTATTTCAGGGCTGGCTCTTTTCGGGCTTTTCGCTTATTTCTTTTCGGACTTTATTGCTCACTAGGTAAATCAGCGTTGACCCTGAGCTTGTCGAGGGGGCGGCCGTCCCCACATGAGTCACGCTCGAACTGAGCTTCCGCGCGCCGGGCGTCCGACCACGAACGTGCTACAATGAGCGGCCTTAGGAACTGCTGCTTCGCTAAGAACCCGGCGTTTTCCCACACTGACGCACTGAGAAAAGGACACCGCGATAAGCCGTGGCCAAGAACTCCACACCCGCAGCTGGACCCATCACCTACGCCGACGCTGGGGTCGATATTGACCGCGCGAACCGGACTAAGCAGCGCATCAAGTATCTGGCGCATAAGACCTTTACCCGCGGCGTGCTGAGTGAAATTGGCGGGTTCGGCGGCCTCTTCGCGGTGGACAAGACCAAGTATGTCGATCCGGTGCTGGTGTCGAGCGTGGATGGCGTCGGGACGAAGCTGAAGATTGCTTTCGAAATGGGGCTGCATTCCACGGTGGGCGCTGACCTGGTGAACCACTGCGTGAACGACATTGCTGTTCAAGGTGCGGCGCCGCTGTTTTTTATGGATTATCTGGCGACCGGAAAGCTTGAGCCTACGATCGCGGAGAAAGTGGTGGAAGGCATTGCGGATGCGTGCAAGCACAACGGCTGCGCTCTGATTGGGGGGAGACGGCTGAGATGCCGGGCTTCTATCCTGATGGCGAATATGATCTGGCGGGATTTATCGTGGGCGTGGTCGAGCGAGACCGGATTATTACGGGCAAGGAAGTGCAGATCGGCGACGTTGTGCTGGGCATGGCTTCAAACGGCCTGCACACCAACGGATATTCGCTGGCCCGCAAGCTGCTGTTTGAGGTGGCGGGCTACTCGGCGGAAGATTACGTCAACGAAATAAAAAACAAAGTGGGCAATGAGCTGATGCGCACGCACAAGAGTTATTGGCCGGCGCTGAAGAAGCTGCTGGATGCGCAATGCGTTTCGGCTTTGGCACATATTACCGGGGGCGGCATTACGGAGAATTTGCCTCGCGTGCTGCCGCGCGGGACTGCGGCTGCGATTGATCTTGGATCGTGGCCGGTGCCTCCGTTGTTTGAGCACCTGCGGACTCTGGGCAATGTGCCGCAAGATGAAATGCTGCGTACTTTCAACATGGGTCTGGGCATGCTGCTGGTGGTGCCTCTGGCGAAATTCAAGAAGGCGCAGACTGTGCTTGAGCGCGTGGGCGAGAAAGCTTACACCGTGGGCAGGATTGTTAAGGGTGAGCGCAAGGTGATTTACAACTGAATGCATTCCCTCGGCATTCTTCTTTCTGGGCGTGGGTCGAATTTTGTGGCCATCGCCGACAGCATTGACGCGGGCCGCATTGCGGACGCCCGCATTGCGGTTGTTATCTCTAACCGCGCGGACGCGCCCGGTGTTGCTACTGCACGGCAGCGTGGGTTGAATGCTGTAGTGATTCCGTCGAAGGGCAGGTCGCGGGAAGAGCATGACCGCGAAGTTGTAGGCACGCTTCGGCAACATAAAGTAACCCTCATCTGCCTTGCCGGATACATGCGGCTGCTTTCGCCCTGGTTCGTGCAGCAGTTTCCGCGGCGGATTCTCAACATTCATCCTTCGTTGCTTCCTGCTTTTCCTGGCCTGGAGGCGCAGGAGCAGGCTTTCGCTTATGGAGTCAAGGTTTCCGGGTGCACTGTGCATTTTGTGGATGAAGAACTGGATCATGGTGCGATCATCGTGCAGAAGTCTGTTGCTGTGCTCGACGGCGATAGCGAGCACGCGCTGAGCGCGCGCATTCTGGAGCAGGAACATATTGCTTATACCGAGGCGATCAACATCGTGCTCAGGGGAAACTTTGAGATCGTTGGCCGAAGACTGAAGGTGGAGAAATTGGGAAGTTAGCCGATTACCGGCAGCGCCTCGCTGCGCTCAGCGGGACAGCCGAAGACGGCTGTCCCCACATAGAGCTTTGCTAGTCCTGTGGCCACTGTTTCGCCATCCTCACAATCTCCAGAGCTTCTCCGTTTGACAGTGGGGCCTTCTGGCGGTCGATTTCTGCGTATCCTTTGGCGCGATAGAAAGCCACGCCGCTGAGGGTTGCGCCCATTTCAAGGCGGGTGAAGCCGACTTCCCTGGCCGCGCTTTCGCAGGCTTCGAGAATCAGGCTGCCGATGCCGCGGCGCGCCCACTTGGGGTGCACGAAGAAGGCGCGAATCTTTGCTGCATCTTGCTTCGGATCGAGCAATGAGTCTTCACGAGCCGCGTACTGATCGCCGCCATATAAGGTCTTGCGCTTGCTCCAGCCGCCGCAGGCTACGATCTCGGGCTTTTGCGAGTCTTGATTCTGAAAATCGAAAGCCTCGGCCACCAGGTATGTGCCATCCGCGATGAGCTGGCTGTCCACGCCGTAGACTGACTGCAGCGCGCCTTCGATCTGGGCTGGTGAATAGTCCTTCGCTTGCAAGCCTCGCACTGACGCTTCGATCACTTCGCGCAGCCGGGGAACATCTGCCGTCGTTGACTTTCGGATGTGAATGTTCATTCTGTTCCCGGCGAATTGCTGACATTCTAAACGTGCGGATTCGGCCTTTGCCGCTTCGTTCCTTATAATGTCCTTTCCCATGGCAAACTTCGCACCGGTTGACGAACAACTAACGTATCTCAAGAAAGGTTCGGCGGAAATTATCCGCGAGGCCGATCTGCGGGCCAAGCTGGAGAAGTCGCGCGCCTCCGGCAAACCCTTGCGCGTGAAGCTCGGCATGGATCCAACCGCTCCTGACTTGCACCTTGGGCACACCGTTGTGTTGCGAAAGCTTAAGCACTTTCAGGATCTTGGGCACACTGCCATCTTTTTGATCGGCGACTTCACTGGAATGATCGGCGACCCGACGGGGCGCTCGGCTACGCGGCCTCCGCTGACTCGCGAGCAGATTGAGGAGAACGCGGAGACTTACAAGGCGCAGGTTTTCAAGATTCTCGATCCGCAGAAGACCGTGATCGACTTCAACCGGCGGTGGTTTGCGAAATTTACTGCCGACGATTTCATCCGGTTGATGGCGAAGTACACGGTTTCGCAGCTGCTGGAGCGGGAAGATTTTCACAAGCGCTTTCGGGAAGAAAAACCCATCGCGCTGCATGAACTGCTCTATCCGCTGGTGCAGGGATATGACTCGGTTGCGCTCGAAGCTGATGTGGAGCTTGGCGGCACCGACCAGAAATTTAATTTGCTGGTGGGGCGGGAATTGCAGCGGGCTTACGGGCAGGAATCGCAGGTGGTGCTGACCACGCCGATTCTTGAGGGGCTCGACGGTGTGCAGAAAATGTCGAAGTCTCTGGGGAATGCGATTGGGATTCACGAGCCGCCGCTGGAGATGTATGGCAAGGTGATGAGCATTTCCGACGAGATGATGTGGAGGTACTACGAACTGCTGACGGATGTGCAGGTCGCTGAGATCGAGAAGATGAAACGGGAAGCGCATCCGATGCAAGCTAAGAAGGAGTTGGCGCGGAGGATTGTGGGGGATTTTCATTCGGCGGGGGCGGCTGCGAAGGCTGCCGAGGATTGGGCTAGGCAGTTTCAGAAGAGTGAAGTGCCTGAGAACGTCGAGGAGACGGAGGTCAGCATAGCGCGGATCAGAATCGCTGATGCCTTGCCTGACTCGGGCGAGGGCGGTGGCGCGCAGCTCATCACGTCGGACCCTTCAAACGCGGAAGTCCTTCGGGCGGACAAGTTAATCCGGGAAGCAGGCCTGGCTTCCTCTACGGGCGAGGCGGGGCGAAAGATCAAGGAAAGGGCGGTGCACATCAATGGAAAATTGATAGTAGCTCTTGCAATTTTAGTATCCTCCCACGAGCCGTTACTTGTTCGCGTAGGTAAGAAGATCAAGAGAATAGTGCTCACTCTGCCGTAGGCCTTCCCCGGCCGATTCTGCTACTCTCTACCGCGCACATGCGCGTGGCGGCCATTCTCGGGCTGGGATGTTCTGCGAAAAACCTTGTTCCCTTTCAGACAGAAGCTGCTGCTCGCGAAATAATTGAGTGGCGCATCGGGATGCCCGGTGCTGCCGATCAGGTGGATGTCATTCTGCTGTTTGGTGGCGATGGCACCATCCATCGTCACCATGGTCAGTTGGTGAAGCTCGGCCGCCCCGTACTTGTCGTCCCTGCGGGCAGCGGTAATGACTTTGCTCGTGCCCTGGGACTGCCTCGTGTACGCGACTCGCTTGCGGCTTGGCGGCGCTTCTGTTCCGGGCGGGGCAATTTGCGGACGATTGATCTGGGAGTCATCTTGCCGCTTGGAACTGACGCGAGCGGGGCGCCGGCGCCACACTATTTCTGCAGCGTGGCTGGTCTCGGGCTTGACGGCGAAGTGGCGCGCCGGGCTAACGAATTGCCGCGCTGGGTGCGCGGGCATGGTGGTTACGCGTTGACCCTGGTTCCGACTATTTTTCGATTTGCTGCCTTCCCTGTGAAGATTTCGACTTCGGATGACGGCATGGGCTGTTGGTCGATTCGCAGCGATCAGCCTACGATCCTCGCGGCATTTGCCAATACTTCCACTTACGGCGGCGGAATGAGGATCGCGCCGCGGGCGCGGATGGATGACGGGCAACTTGATGTCTGCGTGATTGCCGGCGTCGATCCCTTTAAGCTGGCGTGCTTGTTTCCTACGGTCTACTTTGGCCAGCATCTTGGCGTCCGCGAGGTGGAGTATTTTCAGGCGGCGCGAGTACGCGTGGAAACTGAGACGCCGTTTGACGTGTATGCCGATGGCGAATATGTTTGCCGGACGCCGGTTGAGGTGAGGGTTGAGCCGGCTGCGCTGCGGATAATTGTTGGTTCGAAAAGTCGAGACCTTGACGGACGCGTCGGTTCGTCGCATGGTTTCAAGGTATGAACAGAATCCCGCGATTGCTGCTGGTGCTGGTGATGACTTTGGCGCCGCTTCATGCGCAGACGCACTGGAAGCTGGTTTGGAGCGATGAGTTCAACGGAGTGGCAGGAGCGGCGCCGGATTCCACTAAGTGGGTCTATGACCTGGGCGCGAGCGGGTGGGGAAACCATGAACTTGAGAATTACACTCACAGGCGCGAAAATTCCTTTCTCGACGGCAAGGGCCATCTTGTAATTCGCGCGCTGCGTACTCCTGATGGCAAGTACACGTCGGCAAGGCTCAAGACTGGGGGGAAGTTTTCTACTCAGTATGGAAGGATTGAAGCTCGCATCAAACTTCCGCGCGGGCAAGGGATCTGGCCGGCGTTTTGGATGCTGGGCGCGGACATCGGCTCCGTCGGCTGGCCGGCCTGTGGGGAGATCGACATCATGGAGAATATTGGGCGCGAGCCACGGCTCAATCATGGTTCGCTCCATGGGCCGGGTTACCCTCGAGACGGCGCCACAGCGCGTGTATGAATTGCCCCATCATCCTCTTGTACAAGGCCTTTCACCGGTTCGCAATCGAATGGTCCCCGGAGAAGATAGAGTTCTTTGTCGACGGAGTTTCGTATGAAACCGTGACTGCTGCGTCTCTTCCTGCGGGCGCGAGTTGGGTTTTCAACCATCCTTTTTTCTTTCTGCTGAATGTTGCGGTGGGAGGAGATTGGCCGGGGAATCCCGACGGTACGACTGTATTTCCGCAAGAGATGGCGGTGGATTATGTGCGGGTGTGGAAGTCTGAGGGATCGGAATAGCTCTTTCACCCGTTCGGTCTTTTACCCGTCCGGTCTTTGCCGGTGCTAAACTTTCCCCATGCCCGAACAACGTTCCCGCACTCTGCTCTGGATTCTGATTGGAGGAGGAGCATTCTTCCTCTTTGTGCTGGCTGTGTTTTCGCTGGTTTACCTGACGCTGCATGCGGGGTCCACGGATGCCGGATTCAGCGGCTTTGGCGACCGCATCGGGGTGGTGGATCTGGAGGGCGTGATTCTTTCGCCGCAGCCGGTGGTCGGGCAGCTCAAGAAGTTTGCCGATGACTCTTCCATCAAGGCGATCATTTTGCATGTGAATTCGCCGGGCGGGGGCGTGGCGGCTTCGGAAGAGATTTATCGCGAAGTGAAACGCATTCGCGAGGAAAAGAAGAAACGTGTCGTCGTTTCTATCGAGAGCGTGGGCGCGAGCGGCGCGTATTACGTCGCGTCGGCTTCGAACAAGATTTATGCCGACCAGGGGAGCATTGTGGGTTCGATCGGTGTGATCGCGGAGTGGGTGAACTATGGCGACCTGCTGAAGTGGGCCAAGCTGAAAAGTATCGTGATCAAGACCGGAGAGTTCAAGGATACGGGCAATCCTGCGCGCGATCTCACTCCCGCCGAACAGGCTTACATGCAGTCGCTGATCGATAATATGTTCGGGCAGTTCATTCAGGCGGTGGCGGATGGGCGCGGGATGAAGTTCGACGATGTCAAAGCCATTGCCAACGGGAAAGTCTGGACCGGCAAGGAAGCTCTGTCTATGAAACTGATTGACGACACTGGCGACTTTGAGGCGGCCGTCAAGGACACGGCGAAAGCGGTGGGCATCTCGGGGGAACCGACACTGGTACGGCCGGAGAAAGATCGCAAGACCATGCTGGATTTGCTGACCGGCGACATTTCACAGTGGATCCCCAGCCGCGAAAAGATGCTGGAGGAGCAGGTGGGGTTTTTTTATCTGTGGAAGTAGGGAAACGGGTCCTGGGTCTTAGGTGCCAGGTCTTGGGACCGATCGGCCATTAAGCGAGTTCGGGCGTAAGACCCGACTCTCCGCCGTGACTTGCGTACAACCCCTGAAATTTGAGAAGGTTATGCAGGGTTCCGATATGGGACCGAGGCCGTGGCCGGCACTTGGCTGCCGGTGAGCGCACGGCTGAGCCGGGAGCGAAGGGACATTATGACGAAAGCCGACTTGATTGATGAAGTCTCGCGTTTAGCGGAACTTACGCGCAAAGACAGCGAAGTAATTGTGGAAGCGATCTTTGACAGCGTGGTGCGGTCGTTGCGCGCGGGCGACAAGATTGAGATACGCGGCTTTGGCAGCTTCCGCACGCGGCAGCGCAAGGCGCGCATGGGGCGCAATCCCAAGACCGGCGAGAAGGTCGAAGTGCCGGCGAAGAAGATTCCTTTCTTCAAACCCAGCAAGGAGTTGAAGGATCTGGTGAATGAGGGAATCGCCGATGCGGCTCCGCCTTCGGCCGCTCCTACTGCTTAGCGGGTCCCTGCTTCGCCAGGTACAAGTCTGCAACCTTCAGAGCTAACTCCTCGGGATCAATGTCTGTACGGTTGGCGAGGATGATGATTGTCAGTTGGTCGTCGGGGAAGCGCTGGATTGTGGTGTGAAAACCAATCGTCTCGCCATTGTGCGACATGCGCCGGTGGCCCTGGTAGGGATCGAGAAACCATCCAAAACCGTAGCTCACGGTCTTGCCCTCGGGAGATTTGGCCGGTCCGTCTGTGGGTTGCACTGCAGTTAGTGCCGGCTGCATTTCGGCTTCACTCAATAGAGTGTGAAGGCGCAGGGCACGATCCCATTTGGCGAGGTCATCGACGGACGAGTAGATGCCTCCGTCGCCGAGAACGGCGGATGTGGGGCTCTGGTCGGTCTGATGCCAGCCGTCGTCGTCCCTGGTGTGGCCGTAGGCGCGGTGCGGCACTTCATTTTTGCCTCGCTCGTAGGCGAGTGTGTTTGTCATCTTCAGTGGCGTAAAGATTCTTTCCTGAAGGAATTCGCCAAAGGGCTTGCCGGATACTTTTTCGACGATCATTGCCAGCACGGCGTAGCCTGAATTGCTGTACTCCCACTTCGTGCCTGCGGGAAACTTCACGGTGGTTTGCTGCTCGAGCAGCTTCAGAACGCCGGCATCGAGGATTTGCGGAATCTTTTCCGGCGGCGTATCGGGATATTGCTGCGACAGCAGGTCTTCGTAGTCTTGAAGACCAGAGGTGTGATTCAGCAGATTGCGCACCGTGATCGAGTTGCCGTAGGCGGGGAATTCCGGAAAGAAGTGGGTGAGGCGATCACCGTAGCTTAGCTTGCGGTCGCGTGCCAGCAGCATGATGCACGTCGCCGTGAATTGCTTGGTGAATGAGGCGAGGCGGAAGTTTGTTCGCTCATCGATCTGTTGCAGAGTGCGTAGGTCGGTGACTCCGTATCCACGGCGAAACACTACCCGGCCATGATGAACCACCAGCGCGGCGGCACCGGGAGCTGTAGCAGACTTCAGGCTGGCGAATACGGCATCGATCTGGCTGGACGACACGTTTCCGGATGATACTGGGCTGGACGAGACTTGGCTATCAGTTGGTGCTGCACAGATAAGCAGACAGAGCAGGGGGAGTACGCGCGCATTTGTTTGTCGCAACATGTCTCTATCTCTGGGACTTCACCTGCCTAGCGGGACGGCGCTGGTCGCGGATCCCCGCGACTGCCATCATTCGTCCGGTTTTCCCTTTCTCTGCACGGTATGAAAAGAGCAAGTCGGTGCGGCAGTTCGTGCATAACAGCGAGGCTTCGATGCTTCTCGCCGGCACGCCCGCTGCTAATAACTGTTGGCGATTGGCTTCCACCAGGTCGAGAAAAATCTTCTTGGGCAATTCACCGTGGCCGGGGGGGCGAGCTGTGAGGAACAGCATGGGATATTTTTCGCGCACCGGATCGCGCTCTTCGACCTGCCGAAATAATTTTGCGGCATAAGCGAACTGCGACTCGAACTGGTCGCGAACCTCCTGGCCAACTTGATAGCAACAGCCATGAATGCCCGGGCCAATCGCAGCCTTGAGATCCCTGGGCTGGGTGCCGAAACGGCGGCGCAACTCGCCCACTCCTTTTTCGACGATGCGCTTCAGCGTACCGCGCCAGCCGGCGTGAAACACGCCTACGACGCGCCGTTTGGGGTCAACAAGAATGATGGGCAGGCAATCGGCGGTCTGAATCGCGAGCAACAAACCTGGGGTCGAGGTGATGAGGCCGTCACCGACGAGCTGGGATTTGGGAAGAGCTTCGACGAACTGAATGGTCTCGGAATGGACCTGGCGCGGGGCGACTAGCGGCCAGCTGGCGGCAGTGAGTTCACGCGAGAACGCGGCGCGGTTTCGCTCGACGGCGGCTTTGGCATCGTCTGGAGTGAATCCCAGGTTGAGCGCGTGGCCGCCGTAGGCGCGCGAAGACCCGCCTACGCGCGTGGAGAATCCGTGGACGAGCCAGGGAATTTTGGTGAGGTTTGCGGCGCGAAGAATGTTGACTTTGACTCGCTTGGAAACCTGCTTGGAAATCCGGGTCGGCACCCAACCATGTTACCCGAAGCAACTGAGAACAGCCGCCACTGTGGAAGTAGTATCCGTTTCTCAACGCCGGTTTCGACTACGTTCCGAACGAGCCTTTCCGCTGGCTGGGTGTGAAGGCCGGGCTGGCGTGGTACCGGCTGACGGAGTCTTAGAGCGCAGCTTGAGTGCTTCAGTCCAGCGTTGCCGCACGCCGGTCAGAAACTTTTTCTTTTCGGCCCGCATTTGCTTTACCAGCGCTTGATTGTCGGTGTCTTCGTGGGCGGCTGCCCAGAGCACCATTTCCGTAAGGACTGGCGCCAGGTCGATTCCTTTTGTGGTCAGCAAGTAAATTACCTTGCGGCCGTCGGATGGGTCCGGTTCCGTGGCGATTATTCCGTAGGTGGCGAGCTTTCGGAGGCGGTCGGCGAGGATATTCGTTGCGATCCCTTCATAACATTCCAGGAATGTTTTGTAGGTGCGAGCCCCCGCGAGCATCATGTCACGAACGATGAGCAGCGACCAGCGGTCGCCCAGCATTTCCACCGAAGCGTTCAGCGGGCATCCTGACCGCCGCCTTGGGGTTGCCTTCTTTCGGGTCATCCTTAACTTATTGTCGAATACTTACTTGCACTTCGCAAGTCGAATGTGAATACTGTTCGCTGCGTCATTTGGTCATTCATTTATGAAAAACGTGCTGTGTTCAATCCTGGTTGTGGTTACTTGCCTTGCGCTGCTGGCTGCCGCGCCCGACGAAAAGGCGCCCAAGCCGCAGTATAACGAGAAAGGCCAGCTTATCCGGCCTGCCGACTATCGCGAATGGATGTTCCTCTCCGCCGGATACGGCATGAACTACAGTCCCGCGCCCGGCGGCCACGAGATGTTCACCAATGTGTTCGTGCAGCGCTGGGCTTACAACGAATTTGCGAACTCCGGAAAGTGGCCGGAGCAGAGCATGTTCGTGATCGACGAGCGGGATGCGGCGAGCCGGAGTTCCATCAACCAGAAGGGCCATTATCAGACCGATCTGATGGGGCTGGTGGTCGAGGTGAAAGATTCGGCCCGGAATGCGGATAAGTGGGCGTACTACGTTTTCGACGCCGATGGCAAAACGGCTGAGGCAATGCCCAAGGGCAACGGCTGCTGGTCGTGCCACGACGATCATGCTGCCGTCGAGCATACGTTTGTGCAGTTCTACCCAACGCTGAAGGTGGTGGCGAAGAAGTTCGGGACATACAACGAAGCGCGGGAGCAAGTGACGGAAGCGAAATGAAAGATGGGGAACGGTATTTTGGCTGGTCTGTCCAAGGCTCGGATCCTGACGGCATCAGGCATTCAAGAAGAAAGTGTTGCCGGCACTGCGGCTCTTCGGCGTATATGAATGCGGAGTTGACGGTCATTATTCTGAGAACAAAAAGGAAACGAAGATGAAGCTGACAGGAATGCTGGCAGGTTTGATTGAATCGTCAGTGGGAACCTGCGCTCTGGTTATCTTGCTGAGCATGGCGTGGCAGGCAAGCACAGGCAGCAGGACGCGAAAGCACCATATTCGAGCATGGCGCCGGTTGAGCAGTATTTGATGGCGGATCGAAATGCTGAGATAGCTCTGGCACGCAGCGCGGCGCCGGACGCCATCTCACGGGATGCCGAGGTCATGGTCCTCGGACGGCATGGTTACGAAATCGCAGTCCAGGGCAAGAACGGTTTCGTATGCGTGGTGGAACGAAATTGGATGGGCCCATTCGAGGGCGATGGTGCCGACGGCTTTTGGAACCCTAAAACTCGAGGGCCGGTCTGCTTCAATCCGCCGGCTGCCCGCTCCATCCTGCCAATTACCATTAAAAGGACGGAGATGGTCCTTGGCCGGTCAATCCAAAGCGCAGATCTTCGAAAGCATGAAGGCATTCGTAAAGCAAGGGCTGCCGCCCCTGGAGCCTGGAGCCATGTCCTACATGATGTCGAAAGAGCAGCACCTTAATGATGGCGCTCACCCCAACTGGATGGCCCACCTGATGTTTTACACTCCAATCATGGACGGTTCCGTTTGGGGCGCGGATCTGCCCCACTCTCCCGTCATGCTGAATCCACAGTTTCATGGCAATCCGGAACCAATCGACGTATTCATGATTCCCGCGGGCTGGTGGTCGGATGGAACGGCGGACCCAGTCAAGTCGGATTAGTCATGCGAATGGGTCCTGCCTGGCATCGCAGGACGGCTTTTTCGAAAGTCGCAGTAGGAATTAGACTGGGTGATCACGGAGTGGAGTTGTTCGAATTATGGGAGCTGGCAATGAGTAAGGTGCGGGTGTTGGTGGGTACGCGCAAAGGCGCGTTTGTGTTGACGGCCGACGGCAAACGGGACAAGTGGGAGGTCAGCGGTCCGCATTTTGCGGGCTGGGAGATTTATCACGTGAAGGGATCGCCGGCCGATCCGGATCGGCTGTATGCGTCGCAGTCGAGCGGATGGTTTGGGCAGATCATCCAGCGCTCGGACGATGGCGGCAAGACCTGGCACCAGCCGGGAACGCCACCCGGAGAAGCGCCTGCGCCGGGACCTCCGAAGGCCGCCAGCAACAAGTTCGTCTACGACGCGTCTGATAAAACAGGCAAGCCGCTCACCACGCATCAGTGGTATGACGGCACGCAGCATCCCTGGGAATTCAAGCGGGTGTGGCATATGGAGCCGTCGCTTACGGATCCCTGACACCGTTTATGCAGGGGTGGAAGACGCGGCAATTTTTCGCTCGACCGACGGCGGCGAGAACTGGCAGGAACTTTCCGGGCTGCGCGGGCACGGCACCGGGCCCGCGTGGCAACCGGGCGCCGGAGGGATGTGCCTGCACACCATTATTCTTGATCCCAGCAATCCGAAGCGGATGTGGATTGCGATCTCGGCGGCGGGCGCGTTTCGCACTGACGATGCCGGCGGGAGCTGGAAGCCGATCAATCGCGGGCTGTATTCCAAATACATTCCGAACCCGACGGCCGAAGTTGGGCACTGCGTTCACCACGTTGCGATGAATCCAAAGCGCCCCGGTGTGCTCTTTATGCAGAAGCACTGGGACGTGATGCGCAGCGATGATGCCGGCGATTCCTGGCAGAAGATCAGTGGGAACCTGCCGACTGACTTTGGATTCGTGATCGACGTGCACGCGCACGAGCCGGAGACTATTTATGTGGTCCCGATCAAGAGCGACGCGGAGCATTTTGTTCCTGATGGCAAGCTGCGCGTGTTTCGCAGCCGCACCGGCGGCAACGAGTGGGAGGCTTTGACCAATGGCCTGCCGCAACGCGATTGCTACGTCAACGTGCTGCGCGATGCCATGGCGGTCGACTCTTTGGATAAATGCGGAATTTACTTTGGTACCAGCGGCGGGCAGGTTTATGCATCGGCTGATGCCGGAGATAGCTGGGCGCCGATTGTTCGGGATTTGCCGGCGGTGCTGTCGGTTGAGGTGCAGACGCTGCGCGTGATCCGAGTCATACTTCCGCAGCATCTGCGAACGCTGGCGCATGTTGGCGGCGAGGTGCAGCTTGAAGTTGAAAGTCCGGTTACGCAGCGCTCGGTGCTGGACGCGCTTGAGGCCCGCTATCCCATGCTGCGCGGGACGATTCGCGATCAGGTCACGCAGGAGCGGCGGCCGTTTTTGCGATTCTTCGCGTGCGAGGAAGATCTTTCGCACGAGCCGCCGGATGCGCCGCTGCCCGACTCGGTTGTGTCGGGGTCGGAACCGCTGCTGATCATCGGGGCGATTGCCGGAGGGTAAGGCCGGAGGTCGCGCATGGGTAAACCGTCGAGCTTCGCTCGACGGACAGCCGAGGGCGGCTGTCCCCACATGAATATTCTTCGACGCCTCCGATTTGCCCGCGGCTGGCTTGTCCGCTATAGTTTTCCTAGCCATGTTTGAGGATTTCACTGCTACGGACCGCTGGACTAAGAAGCCGGTTCACTGTGTCTATCAGGCGCTGATCGTTGCTATTGCTACGCGGCATGCTGACGCTGTCGACGTCAAGTTTCTGGTCGACGGAAGAACTGTGTGGGTCGCGCTGCCGCATCCGGCGTGGGTGGAGTACAAGAACCGCACGGGCAAGGCGATCACGGATTCTCTCGCCGTCGAGATTGCCGGGCATTATTTGAAAGCCGCGCTGCAGGCTGGCGAAGGCCTGGGCCGGGATATGTACTCGCTTACCGTCGAGGAGACGCTGAGCGCATCTGGACGCTGCTGTCGCTGCCATGCAGTCTGCCGTCCCGGCGTAAAGCGCGCCTCCGCTGGCAGCTTGGCTTTCGCCGAGGCTGGACAGGCGAGGCGGCTGTCTCTACATGAGCATATTTACGTGACGCTCTATAGCGTTGCTTCCATCTGCAGGCCTTCGATCATGTCGTTGAGCGTTTTCTGGGCGGCGTCGCGCTTCTGCTGCAGGTCGGCCACTTCGTGGTGCAGTGATTGGACGTGGTCTTCCTGTTCGTTCAGTTCACGGACGTAGCGGGCCAGGAGCACTTTTTCTTCCGCGCTGCCTTTCAGGGCTTTCATGTTTTCGCGGACGCGCTGCTGATCTTCGGAGATCCCGGAAATCTTTGATTTGCGCGACCCGACCTCGGCATCGAGGGCGGCGATGCTGTTTTTCTGCGCGATCACTTTCCGCAAGGCCTGCTCGATCTCCGGATTGATCATCTTCTGCAGCGAGAAAGAATTTGATCTGATCGTCCGTGACATTCAATAGCTGAAAACTGGTCGTGACTGGGCGGTATTCTTTCACCAGCAGGGTTTCGGTTTTCTTGGAGTCGACGGTTAAGCGGAAGCGGTGGAAGGAAGCGGAGCTTTCCGCCGGCTTCTCGTCGTCGGTGAGCTTCCAGCCCGGCCGCGCGGGATGCTCGATCACGATGGTTCGTTGCGCTGTGTCGCGGTTGCGGATGGTGTAGGTGTTTTCTTCGCGCTCCTGGGTCGACTGCGTCATCATGCCGTGCGCGATGAATACTTTGGTGACGCGCTGGCTTTCGGATTTTTGTTTGGCATCGACCAGGACGCCGAGGTCGGCTGCGTAGGAAAGCAATCGCTTCTCGCCGGGTTTGATCGGGTCCATCAGGCCCTCACCGGCGAAGGCATCGCCTTCGAGCACGTTGAAACTTCCGCCGTCGAGCGTGAGTTCGCTCGAGTTGTCGAGCCAGAGTGCGCGCAGGACGGCACTTTGCGAGGGATTCCAGACGGAAACTTTTTCTGCGTCGATGCGAGCTTGCAGGATTGGGACCAGGGCTGACTGGTTCTTGCGGATGGTGACGCGGTCCTGGAGTTTGTATTCGAAGAGGTCGCCGAGGTCGCGGGTTTGAGCAGTCGTGGTGGCGGCTTCGAGCTGTTCGACATCCGCATTGAGCCACTGCTTGGAGTTTCCGGCGCTCGGCCGGTACATTCCGCCACCAGCGCCACCACCGCCGGCAGCCCCGTTAGCCTTTAGGGCCATCGGCGCGCTGCTGACCATTCCGCCCATAACGCCTGACATCTGGCCACCTGGGATTCCTCCTGGAACTCCCCCGACCACGCCGACCGCCGGAGAAGCTGACGGAGCTTCTTCTAACGTGGCTTCATACGTCTGCGGCGTGATCATGGCATTCTGGGGCAGCGGGACCACCGGGCGCCGGGCATAGTAAGGCTGCGATAGCTGCTGCACAAATGACTGCGGAGCGCCTGCCACCAGCGACAGTTCGACGTTCTTCCAATCTTCCCCGACCGTGTTATCTACGATGGCCCAGCCTTGCAGCAAGGGCTTGCCTTCGTTCGGGATCACGATTCGGTACGTGCTCTTCCATACCGGCACTTCGCTGATGTAGCTGACCAGCAGATTGCGCTCGCCTTCGCCTGCCGTGGAGATGGTCATGCGGCGGACATCCTGATCGCGGGTCGAGGCAACGAGGCCGAGGTATTTTCCGACTTCATCGTTCACGTCCTTCTCGGCTACGCGGACGCTGGTGGTGGGAGTGAGATCGAAGACGCGGACTTCTCCGCTGTCGCTGACGATGGAAATCTGATCGACCGTAATCTTCTGGTCGGCTTTGATAGGAATCTCGCGCTCGTCAATGCTGAGCAGGCGTCCGGAGGCGCTTTCAGAACCGCTGCGCACTTCGAGACGCGCGCCGCGCAAGGCGTCTAGAAACTGGGCGGTGGTTGGGTTTTCGCCTACGGCGAGATGCAGAGAGCCGAGACGTCTTTCGAGAGGAGCGTTGGAGTTGTAGCTGACGCCGGTGATGCGTCCCTTGCCGAGATCGAGGACGGTCAGGGACTTCAGCACGTCATTCAGCTGCGCCGTGGTGAAATCGACGTTGACGTCTTGGCTGCCGCGCACCTGGCCGGCATGTTCAAAGTAGCCGACGCCGTTCTTGTAGAGAATGACGCGGGTGACGGGCAGGCGCGCGGCAGTCGATGTTGAATCCGGACCTTCGCCGGATGAAGACTGGCTGAATAAAGACTGGCCAGATGAGAGTGTGGCGAGCAAGAAAAACAATGCTGCAGTTTTCAGGAAACGCATGGCTCCTCCGTTGAGCTGGGGGGCCGCTCGTCCTGGATAGAACGCAGCGTGAGGTCGTTCTTGCGCGCTGGCGCGGCCCCTGCAGGAATTTAGACACCTGAGCGGAGGTCTCTGGAGCCGTGGATGCAAGCCGTGTGTTTTGAGATGGCTGGGGCTTTCAGCCGGAGCTTTCAAACGGATGTGCGGCGCAGCGCTGCTGGTCAGGCTTTCTTGAGCAAGCGGCTGAGCCAGATCAGGAAGATGGCACCGATGATCGCCACCACGATGGTGCCAATCAATCCGCCGGCGTAGATGCCGAGCGCACCCAGGAGCCATCCACCCACGACCGCGCCGACTATGCCGAGGACGATATCCATCGCTACGCCGTAGCCGCCGCCTTTCATGATCTTGCCGGCAGCCCATCCCGCGATCAGTCCAACGACGATCCACCAAATCAAGTTTGTGAGCATGCGATCCTCCTGTAAATTGCTGCACCCTTTGGCCGGCTTGCACGACAGCGGCAAGCGTGTGAGGGGCAGACTAGTGAGCAGGAGCAGTTCTGTCAACTGTGATTAAATCAAGTCATGTTCGCGCGCAAGATTCGCGTTGACTATGAGGACCATGGCCAGAGGCTCCCCTGTCCGCTGAAGTGGCTGGACAGTTTCTCCATGCGCAATTTCACGAACGCCAGCGTATTCGACGATACGTTGCCGGTCGGCGACGGGCGCATGGAGATCGGTAAGAACGTTCCTTTGGAACAGCTCCGCCATGCGATGGAGGACTGGTTCCGGCGCAAAAGCTATCTACCCCGGGACTCGAACTTGTTACTGGAAGAAATCTGAGCATCGGCCGAAGGTATCCGCAAGAGAGGTTGGTTTGAGGGAAGTCCGTTCCGCGGTTCCAAAACGGGAAAAATTACCCGGTTTCAGAGCTTTCGAGAGCGGTGAATTTGCCAGGGTGTGTTATTTTCAGAGAATAACAAGATCCCCCAAAGGGGTGGCCAACAATTTGCACATAAAACTTTGAGGTACGGATGATGAGTCACCGATTGCAGCCCTTCCCCCCATCCGGCAGTCGCGAATCGCGCACGGGTCAGCCGCTGGCTGAAACGTGGGACGGTCCGCGGTTGAGGCCGGAGGATGCAAAGTTCTTCCGTTCGTGGTTTGTGTACGATTTCGGCCAGAAGGCCGTCCCGCCCCGCGGTCGCTTCAACTGGAGCCTGGTCGCAGGACTCGGGCTGGCAACCACTGTCAGCGTCGGCTTCTGGCTGGGCGTAGGGTTGATGATCGCCCGCTTTTGGAAGTAAGGGCTGGCCGGCACAGCTTCTCGGGATATTCTCGGGCTGGTTACTTATCGTAGTGCAGGAGCGACATCACGTCGTAACCTTTTAGCTTTTCCCTGCCCTTCAGAAAATCCAACTCTACGACGAAGCCCAGCCCTGCGATTTCTGCGCCGAGCAGAGTGGCCAGCTTGGCCGTGGCTTCGGCAGTGCCTCCGGTGGCGAGGAGATCGTCAACGATCAGCACACGCTGGCCTTTCTGGATAGCGTCCTTGTGCATCTCGAGCGAGTTGGTGCCGTATTCGAGCGCGTAATCGAACCTCACGGTTTCGGCGGGGAGTTTGCCCACCTTGCGGACCGGAACAAATCCCGCGTTCAAGCGGTAGGCGAGCGCGGGGGCGAAGATGAAGCCGCGGGCTTCCATGCCGAGGACGAGATCGACCTTCTGGTCGACGTAGTGCTCGGAGAGCCGGTCGACGAGCGTGGCCAGGCCGACCTTATTTTTCAGCAGCGTGGTGATGTCGTAGAAGAGGATCCCCTTCTTAGGAAAGTCGGGAACTTCGCGGATCAGCTTTTTGAGTTGGGCGGCATTCATGCCTGAGTTGGGGGACAATCTACCACGCTCCTTATATTTCGAGGTTTCAGAGTTTCAGCGTTTCAAGGACAATGCGGGGGATTTTGCCTTGACACTTTGAAACCTTGAGACGTTGAAACCTGCCTCACCATGCTCCTTCAATGCGAAATGAAGTGACGCCACGGGCCGGCCTGGCTTCGGACTCCTCGACGGCATCCACGCGGGCGGCGCGGGGGCCTTCGCGCAGGCGCAAATGCAGGCCGGAAAGCTGATCGCGGGTTCCCTGGGCCAGCACCTCGACCCCTCCGTCGGGGTTGTTGCGAACCCAGCCTGCGATGCCGAGAATGTGGGCTTCGCGCTCCACAAACCAACGGAAACCGACGCCCTGCACGCGTCCGCGCACTACGAAGCGGCGGGCTTCGACTGCCTTTTCGGTGGAGGTCATTTTCGGAAAATGTCATCCTGAGCGGAGAATCAACTTCGCTCATGCGAGGTTCTCACTACGCTCTGGATGACAAATTGATTTTACGCCCGCGACAAATACACGCCCTCGGCGGTATCGACCTTGATCTTCTCGCCTTCATTGATGAAGGGCGGCACCTGCACTACCAGCCCGGTTTCAGTCCTCGCGGCTTTGGTTACGCTGGATGCGGTCGCGCTCTTCAGGCCAGGCTCAGTCTCGACCACGGTGAGCTCCACGGTCTGGGGCAGTTCGATGCCGACGGCCTTGCCGTCGAAGAATTCCACTTTGATCTCGAGGTTGGCGATCAGGTAATCCACGGCGCCGCCGAGAACCTCTTTGGTCAGGTGCGTCTGCTCGTAGTTCGAAGTGTCCATGAAGTAGTAGTTGTCGCCGTCGGCATAGAGGAACTGCATGTCGACCTCGTCCACGTTGACCTTCTCGATGGGATCGGGCGAGCGGAAACGGTGCTCGAACATAGCGCCGGTGCGAAGGTTGCGCAGCTTGGCCTGGATGAAGGCGCGCAGGTTGCCGGGCGTGCGGTGTTCCACGCTGAATACGGAGTGCAGATCATTGTTATGCTTAATGATCATGCCGGGACGCATTTGGGTGGCAGGGATCGACATTGCTCGAAACAATCTCCTTAAAATAAGTGCGGTTTGCAGGGCTGACGGAAGGCGGGCAGGCCACATTTTCCGCCGCACAAGGGCCGAAAAGTTATTTTACACTCAGGTCACGGGAAAGGAAACCTTCCCGAAGTTGCACTCATCATAAGCGAGCCCCTTCGTCGGGCTTGGGTAGGGCTCGCCGCCCAACCTTGCAGAGGACTAGAATTGCGGTTGGCGGGATATTGCAGCCGGACGGAAGGATGTCCGGCGCTCCCGCCAAGTGGAAATGAGGTTACATTATGCGCTTTGGACGTTATGAATCTTCGGAAGGAAACAACCTGGGAACTGCCGTTACGTTCTTTCTGGTTGGACTCGGCGCGGGAGCCCTGGTGGCGCTTGCGCTTGCTCCGAAAAGCGGCAAACAATTCCGCCGCGACTTGAAACGCGGCTACGACGACGCCAAAGACACGCTGCAGGACTGGACGGAAGAAGCCAAAGACCGGGCGCGCGACGCCAAGGAACGGGTGAAAGACGTGGCCGAGCGCGGCGTCGAAATAGCCGGAGACCTGCGGGACGCTGCACGGGAGAAGGTGGAACCGCTGCGGAAGGCTGTCAATCGGGGGTAAGAACGGAAATGTCATCCCTCGCTTCGCTCGGGATGGCATTTGTCCAGTTCGTGCTTTCTGCGAGCGGTCTAACGCCATCTAGTGAAAGATGGCGGCGAAAAACCTGCCGATCCGCCGCAGCACGCGATGGTTTTCGGCGTCCTGCGGAGGGTTGGGCGCTGGCGGCGGTTGCACAGAGGTTTCAAGGCGGGCGGGCTGGGTTGAAGTTTCCATCACTGGTAACGCTGCGGCCTCCTCCATAAGCGCGGGTGGTGGAGTGGCGTGGTTTTTGCCGCGGAAAACAAACGGAGCGTCCACCTGGACGTGAACTTCATCCGGCTGCGAAGGCGGGAGGGGCCGGATTTCGGGTCCGCTGGAGAGCGTCTGCGGCGCATCGTTGCCGGGCTTTGCTCCAGTCGTTGGTCGCGCGCCCTGAGCCAGCGTGACATTCGCCGGCAACTCAGAATCCGGAACGATCGCCGGAGACTTATCTGTTTGGATTACCGGGACCGGCGCCGGGCAACCACACTCTGCAGGGACTTCGGTGTCCACCTTGTCGATGCGCCCCGAGTGAAACACCGCCTGTTCAGTGGGTTTCACCTGATAGATGCGGTCGCCCATCAACTCTGAAACGATGGCTGAAGAGTGGTTGCCCGCCAGCGCGCGCACGCAAGTGTTGCCGTGCGCGTCGGCGCTGACAGCGTAGTCAAACTCCCCGGGCCCGGCGAACAGGATGCGGAAATCGGGAGTGAGCACGGTATCGGCTGAGTCCTCGAGTGCGTAGTGCGTTTCCAGCGCTCCGGTGCTCAGCCCGAGCATCAAAGCTTTGGTGTTCTTCGAAGGCGTCACGGAAAGCGTAGTCCCGGGACAAACGCGGACCTCGCCTCCTCGCGACAAGTGCAGTACCGCAGTGTCGCTGCCAGCGGTCAGGGACGAGCCGGCCGCGAGGCGCTTGCCCGCGAACACGACCTCGCTTCTCCCGCTGCTGACCGGCACGACCGCCGGCGTGGCAGTTGGAGTCAACGATAAAACCTGCGACGGCTGAGAGGGTGACTTGTTGCTGGCTGCGTTCGAGCCTGCGTCGGGGTCTGCGTTCGGGTCGCGGGCGAGGTTTCAGGCGCACCATCAGGCGGTTGCCTGCGGCGTCCCAGGTGTAGGCGTACGGAACCAGGAGGTCGAGCACAATTCTGGCGATGGGAGGATCCTTCTGGTACTGCTCGGTGCGGAGGGTAAGAATGTTTTCCTGCAGCACCGGAATCCGCTTGTGCAGCGGTCCCAGGCGCGCGTTGGATAGGTCGATGACCAGCCGCGGAGGCGAATCCAGCAATTGAATGGAGGGTACGAGGGGGTGAGTGGAAACAATTTCAACGGCCGGTACGCCCCCCTCATGCACCACGCGCACACTGCTGACGACGGCGGTTTCAGGGTTGGGAGGATTCGAGTTCTGAGATTCCGCAGCCTGCGGCCACGCTCTCGCGACCGCCAGCGCCGCCAACATAATGCCAACGACTTGAATGCCAGATCGCGGCAAGGAAATCCTCTGGAGATCGAAGTGATGCCGGGCCCCTGGAAGGAACCTTACCACTTGTCAGCATGGGAATGAAGCGGTGTGTGGAACAAGGAGCGGGACGTGGGAATGCTCCCGATGCCTGATTATTTCGTAAAGAAGTCAAAACCCGATAGCGCGAAGTGCCCCAGAGCATTGCCCGGGAATCGGGCGAGTTCCCGGACCCAACTTTAGCTCTGCGGAAGGAACTCGTACTCTTCAATGACGGCGGCCACGGCCATTTTGCCATCTGCGCTGCCATCTTCGATGCGGACTACGCGCCCTTTGCACTGCACGCGGATACTCTCGGTGAGCGTGATTTCGGGCGGCAGGGTCAGAGTGAAGCCGATGGGCGACCCTTGCGCGATGGGTGAGTCGAGGTAAAGGCTGATGCCGCGCGCGCTGACGTCGCGGATTTGTGCCGGTTCACCGTGGCCAGAGTTTCCATCGCGGGCTACGGCTACCGGGATCCGCAGCGCGAAGCGTCGTGCAGCCCTTTTTTCCTGCTGGGCTTCTGTCATGTGTTACTCCAAAGCTAATGTAGTGGCTTTCAACTTATCCCAAGAATGACTGGGGCAGGGTGTTCCGTCAATACCACCGTTGGGGACGGGGATGGCCCGTTCCGGCTAAACTGTAGCAAGGATGGTGCCCGTGGTCTTCGTTCTCGACAACTACGATTCCTTTACCTACAACCTGGTTCAGTACATTGGGGAACTGGGCGCGGAGGTTGAGGTTCGCCGCAATGACCAGGTGACGGTTGCTGAGGTCGAGGCCATGCAGCCGGAGCGCATCGTGATCTCGCCTGGACCGTGTACGCCGCAGGACGCCGGCATCAGCATTGATCTGATCCGGCACTTCGCCGGCAAAGTGCCGGTGCTCGGCGTCTGCCTGGGACATCAGGCTATTGGCGCGGCTTTTGGCGGCAAAGTCGTGCGCGCTCCGCACCTGATGCACGGCAAGACCAGCGCCGTCACCCACGATAACAAGAGCATCTTCCGCGGCCTGCCCATGCCCATGACGGCTACACGCTACCATTCACTCATCGTGGAAGAGAAGGATCTGCCGGCCGAGCTCGAAGTCAGCGCGTGGACGACCGAGAAAGACGGAAGCCGCACAATCATGGGGCTGCGGCATAAAAAGTTCGCTGTTGAAGGGGTGCAGTTTCATCCTGAGAGCGTGCTAACGGATTCGGGAAAGAAGCTGGTGGCAAACTTTCTGCACGCCGCAAGTGCCACTGATCACTGACCACTGCTCCTCGCCATCTCCACCGCCCTCAGCAGCGCCTGTGCTTTATTCATCGATTCCTCGAACTCCTTCGCCGGATCAGAATCGGCCACGATTCCTGCTCCTGCCTGCAGATACGCGTGCTTGCCTTGCATGAGCATGGTGCGAATGCCGATGCAGGAATCGAGGTTTCCGGCAAAATCGGCGTAGAGCACTGATCCGCCGTAGATGCCGCGGCGCACCGGTTCCAGTTCTTCGATGATCTGCATGGCGCGGACTTTGGGGGCTCCGCTCAGCGTGCCTGCAGGAAAGCAGGCCGCGAACGCGTCGAGCGCGCCGAGATCCTTGCGCAGCGTGCCTTCGAGCGCCGAGACCAGGTGCATGACGTGGGAGTAGCGCTCCACGTACATCAGATCTTTCACCTTGACTGAGCCGTACTCGCTCACGCGGCCGAGATCGTTGCGGCCGAGATCGACCAGCATGACGTGCTCAGCTCGCTCCTTCTCATCGTTGCGCATTTGTTGCTCGAGGCGCTGATCTTCGGCCTCGTCGCGGCCGCGCGGATGCGTGCCCGCGATCGGACGGTATTCCAGCTTGCGCCCGGTCACACGCACCAACATCTCGGGAGACGACCCGAGGATTTGCGTGTCCCCCATCCTCAGAAAATAAAGGTAGGGCGAAGGATTCACCTGGCGCAGGGCGCGGTAAAGATCGAATGGCTCGATGCCGGGGACGAAGTCGAGCCGCTGCGAGAGCACTACTTGAAAGATGTCGCCTGCGGCGATGTATTCCTTACAGCGCTCGACGCCGCGCAGAAACTGCGACCGCGTAGTTCCGGCATGGATTTTGAGTTTTCCCGGCTTGGCCTTGACGGATTTGCGCCACATTGCCGGGCGTAATCCCGCCGCCAGTTTTCTTTCGAGTGCGGCAATGTCGCGCACTGCCCGGGCATAGGCGGCTCGGGGATTCTCGCGCGAAACGTCCGCCGCAGCCACGATATGAATCTGGTGGCGCAAGTGGTCAAAGGCCAGCAGGCGATCGAAGAACATCAGTTCACAATCCGGCAGAGAGAGATCGTCTTTCGCATGCTCGCCGATGTTTTCCAACTGCCGCACTACGTCGTAGGAAAAATAACCAACCGCTCCGGCGGTGAACGGTGGCAGGCCGGGAACCGCGGCCGGCTGGTGCTCGCTCAGCAACAGCTTCACGAACTCGAACACGTTGCCTTTGTGCCGTTCGCGGTGCCTTCCGCGTTCAATTTCGATGGCCGAACCTCGCGCGCGCAGGCGCATGTAAGGCCGCGCTCCTAGGAAGGTGTAGCGGCCGATCTGTTCGCCGCGCTCGACCGACTCCAGCAGAAACGCGTGCGGTTCGTTTTCTGCAATCGACAGGAAAGCCGAGACCGGCGTGAGCAGGTCGGCGCTCACTGATTTCACCACCGGCACCAGCGTGGCCGACCGGGCCAGGCGGGAGAATTCCTTGAATTCGGGATAAGGCATGCGAAGAATTAGGGACGAGACTCGCCAGACGCCGGCACTGCCTCGCGGTTCATTATAGGGGACTCGGTATAGGGGAGTCGCTACCTGGACGCGGGTGCTTGTGGCGTGTGGCCGTCGTCCCAGAGGTCGTGCCAGAGTACTTTCGTACTTACCGCGAAAAGACCGCGAAATAGTAGTCTGTGAACCAACGCGGCAATTGACGGACGCGGCGCATCGTCGCAAGATACCAAGGATAAGCCGGAAAACAGCCCTCGTGCGGCCGGGGAGCCTATGCGGATCAAGTTCTGGGGCGTACGCGGTTCCACGCCCACCCCACAACCCGAGAACATGCGCTATGGAGGCAACACCTCCTGCGTGGAAGTGCGCCTTGGCGACCGCATCTACATCTTCGATTGCGGCACCGGATTCCGCGTGCTGGGCCAGCAGCTGCAAAGTGAGTTCGGGGAAAAGCCGTTTTCGGCGCACGTGTTCGTTTCGCACTTTCATTGGGACCACATTCAGGGCATGCCGTTCTTCCGGCCTTTGTACGCGAATGCGGAAAACCGGTTCCTCTTCCAATGCTCGAGCCGCACTCGCAGCCTGAAGCAAGTCCTGGGGGACCAGATGGCCGCGCCCTACTTTCCCGTGGACATCGGGCAGATGCAGGCCCGGCGCGACTTTTACGACATCGAAAGCGGACGCATTACGATCGAGGACGGCGTCCAACTGCAGACTGCGTGGCTGAATCATCCTCAGGGATGCATGGGTTTTCGCCTGGAAACCAAAGATGGAATTCTTGTCTACGCCACCGACAACGAGCCTGGCGATGCCACATTCGACAAGGCTGTGCGCAAGCTGGCCGAAGGCGCGGATGTGCTCATCTACGATGCGCAGTATCTTCCCGAGGAATACGAAGCGCGGCGACGGGGATGGGGACACAGCCACTGGCGCGAAGCCGTCAATGTGGTGATGGAGAGCGGCGCCAAAGAGCTGGTGCTGTTCCATCATGATCCCGACCACACCGATGTGGTAATCGACAAAGTTGTGAAGGAAGCGCGCAACTACTATCCCAAAGTGCGGGCTGCGGCCGAAGGGATGGAAATTAACCTGAAAAACGGGAAGCGCTAGTTCGGGTCGGAGCGAACATCAGACCGAACCTGCCTCCTTCGCAACATCCGTATGCGCAAAGTCTGCGCCCTTGTAGAGCAATTCCTCTCCGAAAGTTTGGGCAAGCGCATAGCTGAAGCAATCGCCGAAATTCAGCCGGGCGGCATGACCGCTGCCCTTGCCATAACGGCGCCATGCCTTTCTTGCTATTCGGACCTGCTCATCCGTTACTGGCTCGACCTCAATCTTGGCACGAGCCAGGAACAAGTCCAGATGCTCGCCGCCTCTTTCTCCAAACTTACTTTCGAGCACGATTGCGGTCTCCAGAAGAGTCGCAGCAGATATTCGCCGAGAGCCAGCGGCAGTTAATCGACTCAGCAGGCTTTCGGCCCCGGGCTCTTGCCGCAGGATAGCCACCACGGCTGAGGTGTCGATGACCATTTATTTCGGTAGCCCGTGCTCGTCATAGCCGATAATCTCGTCCGGGCTCCGGCGATCAAGCTCGGGAAGAGCGGCGGACCGGCGGGCGATGGCGGTAAGATCCTCCATTAGTCGTTTCTGCTCGCGGGAGGCACGCACGCGCTGGTAGCGCTCGCGCAGAGCCTGCAAGATGGTCTGGGTCAGACCCTCGCCCGTCAGGCGAGAGAGCGCGCGGGCAAGGCGCTCGACCTCCGAATTGCGTATGCTGAGTGGCATAACCAGATTATATACAAAATTGCGGAGTATATACAAGAGGGAAACCGGCCCGGGTCGCCTCCCTGGTTTCAATATGGGATCCCAGTTCCACCCTCTGCCTTGCTTCCCTATGGTCCCCGCTCATATACTCTGAACGTTTGCCTGATCGCTCCGGGAACTCGTCCCGGCGCCGGCCAACATCTTGAATCGCAATCATTCCGGAGACCCTCTTATGACCACGATGGCTGCCCCACCGCACGTCGACAAGGAAAGCAATCCATGGGAATCGCAGCGGGCGCGTTTTGACCTGGCTGCGCAGAAGCTCAATCTGGATGACGGCCTGTGGCGGGTGCTGCGCTATCCCAATCGCGAGCTGACGGTCTACATCCCGGTGCAGATGGATGACGGCCATCTCGAGGTCTTCACCGGATTTCGGGTTCAGCACTCGATAGCGCGCGGTCCGGCCAAGGGCGGCATCCGCTACGCGCCTGACGTCACTCTCGATGAAGTGCGCGCTCTGGCGAGCTGGATGACCTGGAAGTGCGCCGTGGTCAACATTCCTTTCGGAGGGGCAAAGGGCGGCGTGATCTGCGATCCGCATAAGATGTCGATGGGCGAGATCGAGCGCATGACGCGGCGCTACACTTCGGAACTGATCGAATTCATCGGGCCGGAAAAAGACGTGCCCGCTCCCGACGTCAACACCAACGAACAGATCATGGCGTGGATGATGGACACCTACTCCATGCACATGCGGCAAACGGTGACGGCGGTGGTGACCGGAAAGCCGATCAACATTGGCGGCTCCCGCGGACGCCGTGAAGCCACCGGCCGCGGCGTGATGGTGGTATGCGACGAGGCCATCAAGAAGCTTGGCCTGTCGCGCGAGGGCAGCCGCGTGATTGTGCAGGGCTTCGGCAACGTGGGCTCGAATGCCGCGCACCTGATGCATCAAGCCGGATACAAAGTGATAGGCATCGCTGAAGTTGGCGGAGGCCTTTACAACAAGAATGGGATCGACTTGAACGCGCTGGTTGAGTTCCGGCAGAAGAACGGGACGGTGCATGGATTCCCCGGCGCGGAAGCTGCCGATACAGCCGACTTGCTTACCACGGAATGCGAAATCCTGATTCCCGCCGCGACCGAAAATGTCATTACTTCGCGCAACGTCGACCGCGTGAAGTGCCGCATCCTGGCGGAAGGCGCCAACGGTCCTACGACCTCGGCTGCCGACGATGTTTTAACTGACAAGGGAGTCTTTGTGATCCCCGATATTCTGGCGAACGCGGGCGGCGTCACCACCTCTTACTTCGAGTGGGTTCAGGACCGCCAGGGCTACTTCTGGAAAGAGTCCGTAGTCAACGAGCAATTGGAAGAGATCATGATTTCGTCGTTCGGCGATGTGGTTCGCTACGCCGAGACCCACAAGGTGAACAATCGCATCGCAGCCTACATGCTGGCCATCGATCGCGTGGCGTATACCATTCGGCAGCGCGGCATTTACGCCTGAAGAGGAGAGTATGCGGAAGCTTTGGTTCGTAATTCTAACGAACATCGCTGCCACGATCCTAGCGGCGAACGTGATGGCGCAGAATGTGGAGCCGGGAGGAACGGCCCCGGAAATAAACGCTCCCAATCCTGCTCAGGTGGCGCAGTCTACGATGGCGCCAGCTGCAAAGCCTGCCGCTGACAAGCTCGACATCAACACGGCGACTGCCGATCAACTCAAGGCTCTGCCCGGCATCGGCGACGCCTACTCGCAGAAGATCATCGCAGGACGTCCTTATCGCACGAAGCTGGATTTGGTCCATCGGAAGATCATCCCTCAGGCGACTTACGACAAGGTCAAGGACCTCATCATTGCCAAGCAGCCGAAAGCCGACTGCACCGCCTCCCGCAACCACGAAGTAAATCAATCGGCGGATTTCAACCGTGATCCATCGTGGGACAAGTGTGTCCCAACTGTGTATTTCCTCGCATTGCGTTCCCTTCCACCGTGGAGGATAATCAAGCTGTCTTCCGGTTTGCGCCCCGGAAACAATGCTGAGCCGCGGTGAACCTGCCTAATTCCATTACGTTGATCCGCATCTGCAGCATTCCTCTGCTGATCTGGATTCTGTCTTCCAATCAATTCAGCAGCGCGCACGGCGCCAAGGAATTACTCGCCTCGGCAGTATTCATTGCCGCGTCCATGACCGACGGCATTGACGGATACCTGGCGCGCAAGCGCGGGCAGATCACGACTATGGGGATTCTGCTCGATCCCATGGCCGACAAGCTTCTGATCGCTGCCGCGTTCGTTACCCTGGTGCAGTTCAACCCCAGCCTGGTTCCGGCCTGGATCGCGGTGATCATCATTGGCCGCGAATTCCTGGTGAGCGGCTTGCGTTCCATTGCCGCGACCGAGGGCTTTACGATCGAAGCCAGCGAATTGGGCAAGTTCAAGATGGTCGTGCAGATCGTCTCCGTCGTCGCGGTGATACTCGATCATCGCTGGAAAGAATGGCCGGTTTACGGAAACTTCGTCTTCCCGGTGCACTGGATCGCCTATGCGGCAATCTGGTTTGTGGTTTGTGTTTCGCTGGTTTCGGGTATCGATTACTTCGCTGCGTTCTGGTCGAAGATTGACCGGCAAGTCTCCAAGCGCCGGCGCCGCGCCTTCATTCTGAGCCGCCGAAAGCCGCAACCGGCGCCCCGACCGGCAGATGCCGATGTCGCCCCCACAACATAATTCGGCCTCGGCAGTGGCTTCCGTCCAGGAATTCTCCAGCGAGGAACGTAGTCAGCTACTGCGCCTGGCGCACGATTCCATTTCTTCGGCTCTTGAGCATCGCGAGATTTCTATGGAGCCGCCTACGCCTCATTTTGCCGAGCCGCGCGGTGTCTTCACTTCAATTTATCTGCGCCACGATAGGCCAGGGCAGGATAGCCCAGGACGCGACGGGCCAGGAGAAAAATTGCGCGGATGCGTCGGCTATGTGCTGCCCACCTGCCCGGTCTACCGGGCGGTGGCGGAAACTGCGCGCGCCGCAGCTTTCGACGACAACCGCTTTCCACCGGTCACCCGCGAAGAAGCTCCTCATCTGGCAATTGAGCTGAGCATTCTGTCGCCCCCGCAATCGATCGAGCCGGAAGAAATCGAAATCGGCCGCCATGGCCTGCTCATCAGCTGGCAGGGCCGCCGCGGCCTGCTGTTGCCGCAAGTCCCGGTCGAGCATGCGTGGGACCGCACCATATTCCTGGAACAAACCTGCCGCAAAGCTGGATTGCCCCCGGATGCATGGCAAAAAGGCGCGACCATCGAGGCTTTCACCGCGGAAGTCTTCGGCGAAAAAAGTGGCCAGTGATCAAAACCAGTGGCCAGTGGTCAGTGGCTGGTGGTCAGTAAGAATCCGCAAATGGGCGCTTCGGTTTGCTGGCCACTGATCACTGGCCACTGACCACTGCACTAATAAACAAAACCGGGGACGGTTGCCCGTCCCCGGTTCGACTGTGCCTGTGCTGCTTGCGAGGGTTATTGCTGCTGTTGTGCCTGCTCGTCCAGTTCCACACCGTCGCCCAGGTGTACATCTTCCATGGCGAACACGATCATTCCAGTTGCAGTCGTCGGCGTGGTTCCGATGACGACGATTTCGCCGACCGCCCGTCGCGGAAGGTCCTTCACGTGAATCACCGGGCCGTTCCCCTTCTCGAACATGCCTGGATCGAAGGACGGCTGCTTCTTCTGCGTGTCTTCACTGACCGAAGCCCGGAACGAAAGCGAATCCACTGGATCGTCGAGAGTGGCCTCATAGTTCCGCACGGCGCGGAAATAATCCCCAACCTTCACGCCCTGGTTCGCTCCCACATTGAAATAAACCTTCTGCCCCGCTCCCAGCTGCGAGTCAAAATCTTTGGCCATCACGATCCGCCCGGAAACCTTGCTGCCAGCGGGCAGGAAACGGTCAAAACGAAGCGGCGGGTGGAATTGCACCATCTGCTTCTCGGCGAACGGAATCGCCGTATCTCCCGGGTTGAGGGGGTCACACGAGTATTCAATCTGCGCCACCGCCGTCTTGCTGCGGGTATCGAGTATGCGCACGCGGCCGACTTCCTCGTAGGGCTGCCCTGTGGCGGCCAGCAGCTTCATCTGGCCGGGAAACATTTCATATTTGTTGATGTCCTGCAAAGCGCGAATAATCTCGTACTCCGCACCAGGAGTGTAGCCTGAGCCCTTCAGGAAGACGATGTCGCCCCTGACGAACTTCGTGCTCGAAGGAGAGTCCAAGCCGCCAGCAATATAATTCGCGTCGGGCAGGGTCTGCCGGTTAATGAAACCCGCGCAGTAAATATCTGCGTAGGTGGGCATCATGACCCGTTGAATGGGAAAGTTGGCCGAGGTGAAAATGGTTCCGTCCGGGGTGACCGGAGCGGCCGGAGCCGCATCGGCCGTCGATTGAGTCCAAGCAGCGCTCGCAGTCAACAGTACTAACAGTCCTATTTTCTTCATGTTACCTCCGAGAAGAGACACACGCCGCCTCCTCTCCAGCAAAATGCCACGGAAGCTAGGCTTCAACAGGAAGGTAACAAGGGGGTAAGAGGGGGTCAAGGTTACGAGGGTGTTAGACGGTTTGCGAAAACGGGGTTTTCGCGGAATTTGTGAATACGCTGTTGCATCTGGAATTCAGCCCCTGTAAGATTCGCGCCGAACCTGTCACTCCGGACCTGTCACATTTAAGATGATTTCTGCCGCCAGGAGTTACCCGCCCCGCCTCTTGCCTCTGCGCTTGCCGCGGGTGTGTGTGGCGGTCACCGCGCCCGACCCCACCGAACTGGTCGAGAAGGCCGAGGCTCTGACACGGGATAACTCCTTCCTGGAGTTCAGGTTGGACTATATTTCAAAGCCTTCCCTGGCGCTCCCCAAAATCAAGCATTTTCTGGAGACTCATCCCGGCACAGTGGTGATCGCCACCTGCCGCCGGGTCGCCAGTGGAGGCCGATTCCGCGGGTCTATCGCTTCTCAGCTCGACATTCTCGCGAAGGCCTCGGCCATCGGGCTGCCAGCTGGTCGATGTCGAGCTGCAAACCGCACTAAAGTGCAAACCGGCGCAACTGCAGAAGCTGCGCGGCCGCTCGGCGCTGATTCTTTCCTTTCACGACTTCCGCGGCACGAAGAAGCTCGACGAAACTCTGGAGAAGATGCGGGCCTTTCCGGCCGATTTCTACAAAGTGGTCAGCACGGCCGCTACTCTCTCCGACAACGTTGCCATGATCCAGTTTCTGGCGCGCGAAGGCGACAACCATTCTCTGGTTGGCCTGTGCATGGGCGAACAAGGCATCATCAGCCGCGTGCTCGGAGTCCGCGCCGGCAGCATATTTACCTTCGCGGCCGCCAGCGCCGGAGAAGAAACGGCTCCCGGACAAGCCACCGCACAGGAACTGCGCAGCGTTTACCGCATCGATACGGTCGACGCCGCGACCCGCGTCTACGGCGTGGCCGGAGACCCGGTCGCGCACTCGCTCTCGCCCGCTATTATGAATGCGGCTTTCCGGCGCGAGAACGTCAACGCTGTCTACCTCGCCCTGCACGCCAAGACTCTCAAAGACCTGCTGAACTGCGTGCGCGAGATTCCCATCCACGGCCTCAGCATCACCATGCCGTACAAGGAAGCCATCCTTCCTCATCTCGACAACACCGACACTCACACCACGAAGATCGGCGCCTGCAACACTGTAGTCCGCGCGCAGGATGGAAAACTCTACGGCTTCAACACTGACACTTCTGGAGTGGTGCGCCCGCTCGAACGCCGCCTGAGCACGCTGCAGGATGCAAAGATCCTGGTGCTGGGAGCGGGAGGCGCGGCCCGGGCCGCGGTCTTCGGGCTGAGGGAACGTGGAGCGGAAGTCTACATTCTGAATCGCAGCGCAGCCGCTGCACAGAAGCTTGCCCGGCGGGCCCACGCGCGTTCGATCAAGCGCGCCGACCTCAAGAAGTATGCCTTCGACGTGATCATCAACGCCACCCCGGTCGGCATGGGCAATACCCGCGACACACCACTTCAGGAAAAGGAAATTAACGCGCGCTATGTTTTCGACATGATCTACGACCCGGTCGAGACCCGCCTGCTGAAGCTGGCGAAAGAGCGGGGAGCGCAGATCATCCCCGGCATCGAAATGTTCGTCCACCAGGCCGCCCGCCAGTTCGAGATCTGGACCGGGAAGCCCGCGCCGCAAGATGACATGATGCAGGTCGTAACGCTGGCCCTGCAGGAACGCGCCAACCGCGCCGCCATGGTTGCAGCAAAGAAGAAGTAGGATCCAGTTCGGGTTATGGACGTCGCCAGTACAGCCTCCAATCAACCTGATCAGAAGCGCGTCGGTCAGCCGCTTCCACCGCTTGCGGTAGGCATCCTGATCGGACTCTGCGCCGCCAAGCTGCTGTTGCACCTTTTCACCAGCCTCCGCCACTACGGCTACTTCCGCGACGAACTTTATTACCTGGATATGGCGCGGCACCTCGATTGGGGCTACGTGGATTGCGCGCCACTCATTGCCGTCTACGCCAAAGATCGCGCTCTGGATGGGTGGTTCACTGGCCGCGCTGCGCATCCTTCCGGCGCTGGCGGGCGCGGCGCTCATCGCGCTGACGATCCTCATCGCGCGCGAACTGGGCGGGAACGTTACGCCCAGTTCCTCGCCGGACTCGCGATTCTTCTTTCCCCGGCTGTTCTGAGCGTTGACAGCCTCATGACCATGAACGCCTTCGAGCCGCTGTTCTGGATGGGCTGCATCTGGGTTGTTGCCCGCGTCTTGCGCACCGGAGACTCGCGGCTCTGGCTATGGTTTGGCGTGCTCGCCGGACTTGGCCTCGAGAACAAGCACTCCACGCTGTCTTTCGGGTTCGCGGTTACCGTCGCGCTGCTTCTGACTCATCATCGCCGTGAGTTTGCAAGAAGATGGATCTGGATTGCCGGAGCGATCGCGATCGTGATCTTCCTTCCGAACCTCATCTGGCAGATCCGCCATCACTTCCCGACCATCGAAGACCTGGCCAACGTTCGCCGCGAAGGCAAGAACGTGGTTCTCGGTCCGCTGGCGTTCGTTAAGGAGCAGATTCTTTCCCTGGGCCCAATCCTGCTGCCGGTCTGGCTCGCGGGCTTGGTGTGGTTCCTTCGCGACCGCCGCTGGCGCGTGCTCGGCCTGACATTCGTCGTCTTCTTCGTGTTGATGGAACTGGCGCACGCGAAGAATTACTACGTCTTCCCAATCTATCCCATGCTCTTCGCCGGTGGCGCTGTGGTGATTGAAAGTTGGCTGGCAAACCGGGCGGCTTGGACGCGAGTGGGCCTCGTCGCCGTCATCGTCGTCGCGGTCACTTCCACTCATCCCGCTGGTGACCTGGATGCTGCCACCGGAGCGCCTCCTCGCCTATCAAAACGCGATCGGCTTCAAACCCGCAAAAGCCGAAGTGCATCACGAATCTCTGTTGCCGCAACCCATTGCCGACCAGTTCGGATGGCCCGAGTTGGTGCGTGAAGTCGCCGCCATCTACAACTCGCTGCCGCCCGAGGAGCGCTCCCAAACCGGCATCTGGGCCGGAAACTACGGCGAAGCCGGCGCCATCAACCTGTTCGGCCCGCAATACGGCCTGCCGACCGCCTACTCGCGCCACCAAAACCACTGGTACTGGGGTCCGCCTCCGCAGGTTTATAAGAATCTCATCGTCATCCAGTGGAGTCTCGACGACGTGCGCGACAACTGCACATCGTTTCAACCCTTCGAGCACTATGAGCGCTTTGGCATGGCGGAGGAAAACCAGCCCATGTATCTCTGCCGCGGGGTTACCTTCGACATCCAGAAAATCTGGCCGCACTCGCATCACTGGAACTAGGGGCCACTCATCAACCAAGCCAGGCAATTCTCAATGAGTGCTATCGCCTGATAGCAACAACTGCCCATCCAGTGAGCGCCTGCCGAGCCGCGATCGGTACACAGCCTCGCAACATCTTGAGCCTTCCAGACAGATACGGATGGTCCGCCTCCTACCACCCCAGCGGCCAACCAGCGATCATCAGGACTCAGTGCCATAGTGCCGTTTCCCGCATCAGCTCTTTCGCAGTACTTTTTTCCCTGAGCATCCCAGACCGCCAAACCGCTACTCGTATACGTGAATCAGGATGGCCCCGCTCCTATCAAAGGCCGCGAGATGTGTGTACCCATTCCCTACCCTTGCGAGTTCCTCGCCTGTGCTGAGTCGTACGAGACGGGCCATCTCCGAACTTCCGATTACGACAAAATCCTTGTCAGGAAGCGCCGCCATCGCCGTCACGTAACCGTGGCTGTTCGGAAAGTCGCTTACCTTGCTCCAATCCTTTGTGCGCCATGCAATCAGATGTTGGTAATTTCCGCCGACCAGCAATCCGCCGTCCTTGAAAAGCAAGCCCGCTTAGTATCTGTAAGAGTAGCCAATAGTTTCCCCGAAGACACGTCATAAACGACATCGTCTTCGCCATTCGCGGTGACCACAAGGAATGATGCGGTGGGATCAAACTCAAGTCTTTGGATCGTGGTATCCGTTTTCTTTGCGGGCCTTTCTATCTTCCTGAGCAGTTGTCCTGACGCAACGTCCAGTATCTCAATCCCTCTACCGTCATTGGCGAGCAGTCGTCCATCCATGCTCAGGCTGACTGCCGAGCCACCATCAAAAGTGCGTAGCTTTCTGTGGCTCTCCATGTCCCATAAATCAACGCGTCCCGGAGTGCTGCCGACGGCAAGCAATTTGCCGTCGCCACTAAACGAAAGGCTCGATACTTGGATTAGGGATGATCCACCGTACACTGCGAAAGTACCTGTCACGGGACCACCATCACTGTTTTTGTTTACCTTTACGACCGTATGGGGTGCTTGCGGCTTAAAATCTGGGTCCCGCAGAGTGAAAGCAGCATCGGGAATTACGGCTGGCTTGGGTTCGACCGGTGTGTCCTGAGACACTACCGGGAGGACGCAAACAGCGGCGAGAACTAACTGTAGTGCCTTCATAACCCACAGCATATTCCTAACCCACAATATTTCCCGACTGTTGCAACATCGCCATAGCACTTAGTAGGTCCGTAACGCTGCGAGGTGAGGCGTCCGGTTGGAACAATGCGCCAATTCCGGACCGAGGCCGCCAAGCCCCAAAAACCACAAAGCCGGGCTGGTTGGCCCGGCTTTCACTTGTGGAACTGGTTCGGTCGATCTTGTCTGGTTCAACCCAGTTTCGACGGCCGGATCAGAATGTCAAAATCAGGAAGGTCTCGCCGCTCGCCGCGGGGTCACCGTCCCACGCCACGAACATTGCCTACATCACCATCGCGAGGTTCTCCAGTTCATACTGCAATACCGGCAGGGCGCACCCTGCCATCTCGACCCGACCCGCTGCGTCCAGAGCGGCCTTGGGCGAAACTCCATAGCCCCGGCCCATCAGGAACACCTGCAGCAGTTCGGCGGCCTCGTAAGAATCGATCATGCCGCCTTGCAGCAGATCACTGCGCAATGCCGCTAGTTCGGTCATGGTGAATCTGTCTTTGTCGTTATTGATTTTCTCGTTCATCTTTTCAAACATGGCCGTCATCACCTCCGATTCCGACCTTGACCCCCACTTTTGCCTATTAGACTCACCGGCAGCCGTACAAGTTGCATGCAATTCGGTTGCCGTGCCTGCCCTCTATTTCCATATACGGAAAGCAGGCGGCCTTAGATTTATTAACCCCAGTGAATATCTGAAGTTGCAGGCAACCCTATCAGAGCTGCCGACCTCGCCCAAGTGCTGTTGGTAACCCCTGCCGTCTCAATAACTGACACAGAGTGTCATTCCGGGAACGCACGGCGGGAATACCCCTGGTTACCGCTGGTGCGAGAAAGATACAGAGTGAAGGTCTCAGGGCTGTGAATTCAGAGTGAAAAATTAGCGCAGGTAAGCAGAGGATTTGAAAGTCGAGGCAGAGGGTAGGCGTGTCGAGTCCGCTAGGTTTCGATCTTTGCCTCATCCACCAGCATGATAGGGATGTCGTCCTTCACCGCATACACACGGTGGCACTGCTTGCACTTCAAGCTCTCGGGATTCTCCCGGTACTCGAGCGCCTGCTTGCATGCCGGGCAAATCAGAATTTCCAGCAGATCCTTGGCAATCATGGTGGCAATTGTACGCCCGGCAAGAATCGAATCACCACAGAGACACAGAGGCACAGAGAAAACAAGAACGGGATTTCTCCGTGGCGGAGCCTGCCCTGAGCGAAGCCGAAGCGTGCCTCTGTGGTGAATATTCTTGTCGCCCTTGCTATAGAATCCAATCAAACTATGACCGCCCGAATCCTCGACGGCACGAAGATCGCAAGTGACATTCGCAGCGAAGTGGCCGCGGAGGCGAAGACTATGGCCGCTCTCGGCGTCCGCCCCGGGCTGGCGGTCATTCTCGTCGGCCATAACCCGGCATCGGAGGTTTATGTGCGCGGCAAAGTCAAGGCCTGCGAGCAAGTCGGCCTTTACAGCGAACAGCACACGCCGCCGGAAACCTCGACGACCGCTGACTGCTTGCGCTGGTCGAGGAACTGAACCGCCGCGACGAGATCGATGGCATCCTGGTGCAGTTGCCGCTGCCCCCAGCAGGTGGATTCGAAAAAAATCCTGATGGCGGTCGATCCCGCCAAAGATGTCGACGGCTTCCATCCCGTCAACGTCGGTTTTCTTTCGACGCAGCGGCCTGGCCTGGTACCTTGCACGCCGGCGGGAGTCATCGAGATTCTGAAGCGCAGTCAGATCCCCATCGCCGGGCAAGAGGCGGTTGTGGTAGGACGCAGCGACATCGTCGGCAAACCCGCGGCCATGCTGCTGCTCAATGCCAACGCCACGGTCACGGTTTGTCACTCGAAAACTCGCGATCTGTGGGCAGTCTCGCCGCCGGGCCGACATTCTCGTAGCCGCGATCGGCCGCGCCGGCATGATCACGCGCGATTTTGTGAAGCCCGGTGCAACCGTGATTGATGTTGGCATGAACAAGGTGACCGATCCCGCCGAATTCCAGCGCCTGTTCGGCGGCGGCCTGGCCGGCGGATCGGCCAGCAACGCCAAGCGGGAAGCAGCTTTCCGGGCGAAAGGGTCTACGCTGGTTGGCGATGTGCATCCCGAAGTAGCCGAAGTAGCGGGAGCGCTGACTCCCGTTCCCGGCGGCGTCGGTCCGCTGACCATAGCGATGCTGATGTATAACACAGTGAAAGCGGCGAAGATGCGGAGAGGCAGTGGTCAGTGGTCAGTGGCCAGTGGCCAGTGAGTTCGGCTCGGGGATCATTGTCTGCTTGCACACGAATTTCCATGATGTACGAACTGCTTTACTGAACACTGGCCACTGAACACTGGCCACTGAATCTATGCTGAAAGTCGGCCTCACCGGAGGCATCGCGTCGGGAAAATCGGTGGTCGGCGAGATGTTCGTCGCGCTCGGCGCGCATCTTGGTTCAGGCCGACCGCATCGCTCATGAACTGATGCTTCCCGGCCAACCCGTCTACAACGAAGTGGTGCGGCATTTCGGCGGCGCCATTCTCAATCCCGATCTCAGCGTGAATCGCGCGAAGCTGGCCGAGGCTGCCTTTGGATCGACGGCTAAGGCCGCGTCTCCGGCAAACGCGTCTCGCATTCAGGAATTGAACCGCATCGTCCATCCCGCAGTGCTTCGAAGTCAGGAAGAATGGATGAAAGAAACGGGACGGCAGGATCCACGCGCGGTCGCTATCGTGGAGGCTGCGCTCATCATCGAGGCGGGCGCGGCAAAGCGTTTCGACCGGCTGATCGTGGTCACCTGCAGCGACGAGCAGCGCATCGCCCGCTTCGCCGCTCGCCATAAGTTAGACCTTGACGCTGCGCGCAAAGAAGTCGAGCGCCGCATGGCCGCGCAACTGCCCGAAGCCGAGAAAGTCAAAGCCGCCGATTACGTGATCGACAACTCCGGCTCACTCGACTATACGCGGGAGCAGGTCCACAATTTGTGGGAAAAGCTTCGCACCGAGGCGACGACTAAACACTGATGAATTTCCGTGCGTACTCAAGACTTCTTCAGGAATTTTCCCTGCTCAAGTTCCTTGAAGGCCTGCTGAAGCTGTTCCTGCGTGTTCATCACAATCGGCCCGTACCACGCCACCGGCTCTTCCAGAGGCTTCCCGGATACCAGGAGGAATCGGATGCCGTCCTCGCCGGCCTGCACGCTGACTTCGTCGCCGCGGTCGAAAAGAATGAGAGAGCGATTCTCGGCGTCGACGGGAGGAGTTGTGTCCAGCCATTTCACGGCTTCCGTCGGCACAGCCAGCGGACCGGACGCATTGCAGAACTTTCCGCTTCCTCCAAAAACATAGGCGAAAGCATGGCGCGTCGTCTCCACCGGCAGCGTCTTTTTCCTGCCCGGAGCCACCGATACGTCGAGATAAATCGGATCGGCGGCGATGCCATCCACCGGCCCCTTCTTTCCCCAGAAGCTTCCGCAGACGACTCGCACGTGGGTGCCGTCGTCGTCCTTGATCTCGGGGATATCGAGCGCCTTCACTTCCTGGTAGCGCGGCGCGGTCATCTTGAGCGATGCCGGAAGATTCGCCCACAGCTGAAACCCATGCATGCGTCCCGACTGGTCGCCCTTGGGCATTTCCTGATGGATAATGCCGCTGCCCGCTGTCATCCACTGCACGTCGCCGGCGGCGATGGCGCCGCGGTTTCCCATGCTGTCGCCGTGTTCGACCGTTCCGGCCAGCACATAGGTGATGGTCTCGATTCCGCGGTGGGGATGCCAGGGGAAGCCCGCCAGATAATCCTCGGGAACATCGTTGCGGAAATCGTCGAGCAGGAGGAACGGATCGGTCTCTTTGGTGTTTCCGAAGCCGAAGGCGCGGCGCAGATGTACGCCTGCGCCTTCAAGCGTCGGCTTCGATTTGATGACTCGCTTCACTGGTCGAATGGACATAAGGCCTCTGATTATGAGGTCTTTTGATGTTGAGGCGAAGCTCGGGGATTCTGGCGTGGCGAATGTGGCTGCCTGTGGACTTCCCCGCGAAAATAAAGTTTGCTGCTACGTTGGCGAGCGGCTGGGATTTGCCTTCCCGCGCCGAGATCCCGGGGTATCCCCCCTCCCCCCTCCATCTCTGGAATCATCACGTTAGCAAGAAATTCCCCGCAAAATCCGGATGACAAAGAACTTAGAGGTCAAAATCTAGACAACAAAGGGGTTAAGAGGCGACGACTTGCTCTGGAGCAGACCGTCACGGCCTCGACCATCATCGCTCATTTAAATTGGGCAGGCAAGGTCAGATGTCACAAGGGGGGTGTGGAAAATCCAGTGCGTCTCAATCTTGGCCGAACCTCAGGACGTTGGCGCGTCGGTTCGACGAGTCGCTCGCGGAGGACGGTGAGGTTGTCGCCGTAATAGATCTGGTTCTTTCGTACCGCCGCGGCATTTTAGCGCGAGTGACGATTTGAAGGGAGTTGGGAGTTGGTGTTGTCCCTTCGGGACTCGGTTCCATCTTAAATGGCCTTACCCCGGACTTACCCTTCGGCTTCGCTCAGGGCAGGCTGGGCGATCACATGCCGCCCCCTTGGGGCTTGTTTTATTCCACTTTCCTACCGCGCGGCCAGGCTGTGTACTTCGGCTACATAACCACCGGGAAATTCCAGGATCGCGGTGATCCGTCCGCTCGCCGTGTAGGGTGCCGACAGAATCTTCGCACCTGCGGTTTTCGCTTTGTCCAGCGTCGCACCGAGATCGTGCACCTGGTATCCGGTCAGTTCGTGCCCGAACGGATACGGCAGATGACCATCCGTCACCAGGACCTGCGTGTTGCCGAACAGCGACGTTATTCGTATTCGGCGATAGGTTTCTCCTGCGCGTCCGATTTCTCCCGCATCGGCGCGCTTGTCATCCGCGAGTACCCGGCCGTGGGCGAAGGCCACGAAACCGCGAACGAAGTTGTCGGCCTGGTCGGGCGAAACATAGACTCGGTTGTCAGGAATCGTTTCGAGCGGCGCGTAGGTGGGTGGTGTGAAGTGCCAATAAAGCTGCATCTTCACGCCGCCCGGCCATTGGATGACGGCGTCGATTCCGATGGGGTCCTTGAAGGGCTCGACGATAACTTCGGCTCCGGCCGCGCGAGCGTCTTTGATCGCCTGATTCATGTCGGTGACCAGGAATCCGGTGCGCTCCTGGCCGAAAGGGAACGGGATCGGCGTCTGGTACGCGAAGATGGAAAGCACGCCTACCGGAGTTAGCACAGCCTGAAACTCGGCACTGCTGGCGGTTGGCGTGACACTCGACACCATTCGCCTGGAAAGCTTACCCCCGAAGGTGGCGACGAAGCTGTTCGCCAGGGCATCGAAGTCGCCGGAAGCGATATAGACGTGCGTGGAGTCGTATTGTGCTCCGACTGCAACGCCCGGGCCGGGGGCAAGATCGGCCTGGGCGCGCAAAACGGAAGCTGACAGCGGAATTAAGAAAACCGCAGCCAGAACCATCGACCGGGCGACCGGCACGGGACGAGTTCTTCTTCGGGGATACACCCGCATACAGGGCGTCCTAAGTTTTGTCCGGCAATGCCGGTTGGCCCATTGGCCTGTTCTCGCGGCGGCCAAGTGCACGCTGGACTGGCGCTGTACGGCCACGACTGCGCCGCCACGAAAGAGGCTGCCGGGAGATCCTCCCTTAGATTTTTTCGAAGAAGTGGGCGACTTTCTTGCCTGCATCCTCGGTGTAGTAAACCGTAACCTTAGAGCCCTTTTCGGTTCCCTTCGCGATATCTTTCCCCGCATCCTCGCTGGCGTGGCCGGTCAGCCGGAACGTCTGCTCGGTGCCATCGGCTGTCTTGACGACCAGAGTCTTGGTACCTCGATCAATGTCTTTGATGGCGCCATCCGTTGTTTTCAGGCCATCCTTGCCCACTTTGTCAAACTCCACGGCAGTGTCTTCAGTTCCACGCGTGGTGTAATGGGCCACCACTTCTGTTCCCTCTTTCAGGCCATGCCAGGAATCTTTGGCGGCTGCCGCTGAGGCATCTGCGCCGTGCACTGTTGTTTTGTCGACAAAATGCAGCGAGTGCTCCGTGCCATCGGCCGTCTTGACTGCTATGGTCTTAGTGGTCGAATCGACCTTCGTGATTGTTCCATGGACAGCGGTGACAACATCATCGGCCGCGTAAACCGTCGCAACCAGCATCAAAGCGAGCATCAGACTTCCAATCGTTTTCATCATCTTGCAATCTCCTGTAGTGCGGATGGCGCCAATTCTAAATCCCTTTAGGCTTTTCCATCCACCTCGCGGCGGAAATTTTAGGGCAGCCTACCTTCCATGGGAGTGTTCGAGCGGCGTTCCCCCGATCCACGTCTCCTTCGTAGAGTGCCTCATCGCGGAACATTGTTTAGAATCAAACGTAGTATTGAACGTGGGCCAGTTCCGCGATCCGGTTGCGGCCCGAAGGAGCTTATGAAACTCATACGACCTGCCATCCTCGCACTGCTTATTGCTGGCGCGTTCTTCTATTTCACTACCTGGCGTTCGAACGCGAGGCTGGTCGGGGCGAATCCGGCGGGGTGGTTCAGTCATCCCGCACAAGTGGAGATCACGGAGGCTGCCGGCGGCGAGGCGCTCGATAGCGAAGAGCAGAACAATATCAGCGTCTATCGCAGGAATATTCCTTCGGTGGTGAACGTGACGTCGCGCGCCATGACCTTCGACTTCTTCTACGGGCTGGTGCCGCAGGAGGGGCAGGGCTCAGGTTTTGTGATCGATAAAGATGGCCACATTCTTACCAACTACCACGTCATCGCCGACGCGCGCCAGGTGGAGGTGACGCTGCACAACCGCAAGAAGTACAAGGCGACCGTGGTGGGCACTGATCCGGCGCACGATCTGGCGGTGATTCAGATCAAGGCGCCGGACCTGGTTCCTGCGGTGCTAGGTGATTCGCGCAACTTGCAGGTGGGGCAGAAGGTATACGCGATCGGCAACCCGTTTGGGTTGGCGGGGACGATGACGCGCGGCATCGTGAGTTCGATTCGCCCGGTGCGCGAGCCCAATGGCGCCACCATTGACGAGGCGATTCAGACCGATGCTGCCATCAACCCGGGGAACTCGGGCGGTCCGCTGATGAACTGGCACGGAGAAGTGATCGGCATCAATACCATGATTCTCTCGAGCGTCGGACAGAACTCCGGGATGGGTTTCGCCATCCCTATCAATACTGCGAAAGCGGTCTTGAACGATCTGATGACTCTGGGCCGGGTGCGGCGGCCGGCTCTGGGCGTGCGCACGATTCCGATCAGCGCGGAACTGGCCGAAGAGATGGGCTTGCCCGTGGATTTCGGCTTGCTGATTGTGCAAGTCACTCCCGGCGGCTCGGCCGATCTGGCCGGACTGCACGGCGGCACCGAGCGCGCTTACCTGGGCAACATTCCGATCATGCTGGGTGGAGACTTGATCGTCGCCATTGACGGCGAGAAGGTTGAGGACGAGCAGGATCTCGCGCAGATGATGAATAACCACCGGGCCGGCGATACGGTGAAGGTTACGATTTACCGCAACAAGAAGAAGATGGACGTGAGCGTGGCGCTGGGCGAGGCTCGGGAACAGGTGTGAGGGGGCAGCGGCTGTCAGCTCTCAGCTTTCAGCCAATGCGTGAATATCGATTCCATTCGCGAGTATTGCCTGTCCTTGCCGCACGCGGCGGAGAAGCTGCAGTGGGGCGACGATCTCTGCTTCAAGATCGGGGGGAAGATTTTTGCGATAGCTGGGTTGGACAATCCGAGGCTTTGCTTCAAGTGTACGCCGGAGACTTTTGCTGAACTGATTGAACGCGAGGACATTCATCCGGCGCCGTATGTGGGGCGGTACAAGTGGGTGATGCTGGATCGGCTCGACGCTGTGCGGTGGGATGAATTGAGGGACTTCATCCGGCAGTCGTATGAGATGGTGGCCGCGAAGGCTCCGAAAAAGTCAGAGAAGAATAAAAAGCCGGCAAAGGCCGGCGGCCGGAAAAGGACCAAGAGGGGGCCATCCCGCGGATAGAGTGGGCGGGCAGGAGTGCCCGCGGCATACGAGCAACCAACGCGAGCAATTCCCACAGCAAACCTGATTTGACTCTGCTTGCCGCGGTCGGCTAGCCTCAAGAGTCCGCCGGTGGCTGGACCGTTCGTTTCCTCATGCGACTCCGAAACAAATCATTGATTTTGCTGCTGATGGCGGCGGCGGCAATTTTCGGCCCAGCCTGCGCTCGCGCCTCCACGGAGCCGGTCCACGCGCAGCATGGAATTGTAGTGAGCGTTCACGAATTGGCGTCCCGCGCGGGAGTCGAGATCATGCAGGCCGGCGGTAACGCGGTGGATGCGGCCGTGGCTACTGGATTTGCGCTGGCGGTGGTGCATCCGGCGGCGGGAAATCTGGGCGGCGGCGGATTCATGCTGGTCCGCATGGCCGACGGCAAGACGCATTTTATCGACTATCGCGAGAAGGCTCCGGCGGCGGCGAAGCCCGACATGTATCTGGACGCGCAGGGCAACGTGATCGAAGGCGCGAGCGAGATTGGCTACAAGTCGATCGGCGTGCCGGGATCGGTTGCGGGCATGGTTTACGCCGAGCAGAAATATGGCAAGCTGACGCTCCAGCAGGTGATGGCTCCGGCCATCCGGCTGGCGCGCGAGGGCTATGCGCTGAGCTGGCGTGAGGCTCGCGACTTGCAACGCGATAAATATCTGACCAAGTTCCCCGAGTCGCGGCGCATCTTCCAGCGCGACGGCAACTACTACCAGCCGGGAGAAATTTTCCGCCAGCCTGATTTGGCGCGGACTCTGGAGCGGATTGCGGCCAAGCCGGATGACTTTTATCACGGCGCTCTGGCGCAGGAACTGGCGGCCGCGATGCAGAAAGGCGGAGGTCTGATCACCGCCGACGATCTGGCGCATTATGAGGTGAAAGAACGCGAACCGGTGCGAGGCAACTATCGTGGGTACGAAATCATCAGCGCGCCGCCGCCGTCTTCCGGCGGAACGGTTCTGATTGAATCGCTGAACATTCTTGAAGGATACGATCTGGCCAAGATGGGAGACCGGTCGGCGCAGTCCATTCATTTCACGACGGAGGCGTTTCGGCGGGCATTTTTCGATCGAGCGGAATTCATGGGAGATCCGGATTTCTCGAAGATTCCCGTGGCGCAACTTATCGACAAGAAATATGGAGCCGCCTGGCGGGAGTCGATTCAGGCGGACCATGCCAGCCCCAGCAAAGATTTGAAGCGGCCCGCCATTTTCAGCGAGCTTGAGCAGTATGCTGCCCTCCATCCCCAGCCTTCGGGGAATCACGAATCGCCCAACACCACGCACTATTCCGTCGTTGATGCGGATGGAAACGCAGTTGCTGTGACCACGACCCTCAACGGCTGGTTTGGAGCGCGGGTCACGGCGGAGGGCCTGGGGTTTTTGTTGAACGACGAGATGGATGACTTCTCCACCAAACCGGGCGTGCCGAATTCCGATGGATTGATTCAAGGTGCGGCGAATGCCATTGGGCCGGGAAAACGGCCGCTCTCGTCGATGACGCCGACCATTGTTGTGCATGACGGAAAGCCGTTTCTGGTGCTGGGTTCGCCGGGCAGTTCGAAGATCATCACGACGGTGGCCAATGTTCTGATGGGCGTGATTGATTACGGGATGAATATTCAGGAGGCCGTTGACGCTCCCCGTTTTCACCACCAGTGGATGCCGGACGTGTTGAACGTGGAGCAATGGTTTTCGCCGGATACGGCGCAGGCGCTGCAGAAGATGGGATACAACGTGCAGATCGGGCTGCGCTACGGAGAGTTTGTGGTTCCTTACTGGAGCGATGCGGAGTGCATCGCCATTGACCCGCAGACCGGCGAACGCCTTGGAGCCAGCGACTACCGGAGTAACGGAAAGGCAGTGGGGTACTGATGCTGAGAGCCGTTTCAACTTACTTGTACGTGAAAGAGCGGCTGCATCCTGGCATTCTGGATGGCTTGGCTCGCAGCGGAGTGCAGGCGATTGAGATTTTCGCGGCGCGCCAGCATCTCGACTATGCCAACCGCAAAGCTCACGTCAAAGAGATTGCCGAATGGTTCCGCGGGAGCGGGGTTCCGCTGAACTCCGTGCACTCGCCGCTGTACGCCGATTACGAGTGGGGCCGGGCGGGAGCGCCACCGGTAAACCTGGCGTCCACCGATCGCGCCGGGCTGGTGGAGGCGATGGATGAAGTGAAGCGGGCGCTGGAAATCGCGGAGCAGATTCCGTTTCGTTTTCTGGTGCAGCATCTTGGACTTCCGAACGAAAGTTTCAGCGAGAAGAAATTCGAATCGGCGATGACGGCCATCGAGCATTTGCGGGCTTTTGCCAAGCCGCTGGGCGTGCGCATTCTGCTGGAAAATATTCCCAACGAACTTTCCACGCCGGAAAAACTGGTGGAGATGATCCACTCCGCGCACTTTGACGATGTGGGAATCTGCTTCGATTTCGGACACGCTCACATGATGGGCTCAGTGCGCGAGGCCTTTGAGCTGGTGCGGAAGCAGGTTTGCTCCACGCATGTTCACGACAATGCCAAGCTCCACGATTCGCACTTGTGGCCGGGACAGGGAACGATCGACTGGAAAGAAGCGATGGAACTGCTGCGCTCCGCGCCGCAAAAGCCGCCTCTGATGCTGGAACTGGCGGAGGACGAGAAGGTGAATCCGCTGGAGAGGTTCGAGGCGACGTTCGAGAAGCTGGAGGCGGAGTAAAACATTTGGTAATTGGGCAATTTTGCAATCGGGTAATTTCAAAACAGCGCCCCACGAGATTTTCAATTGCTAAATTGCCCGATTACGAAACTACAAATCAGATTATGTCCTCGCCTGTAACTACTATTGCTGAAATCGGGAAGCACGAAGGGCAAACGGTTACGCTTCGCGGCTGGCTGTATAACCTGCGCGAGAGCGGGAAGCTGCTGTTTCCACAGTTCCGTGACGGCTCGGGCGTGATTCAGGGCGTGGTGCCGAAAAATGCGGTCACGCCGGAAGTGTTCGAGGCGATCAAGACTCTGACGCAGGAGTCGAGCGTGATCGTCGAAGGCAAGGTTCGCGCCGATAAGCGCGCGCCCGGCGGCTATGAACTCGATGTGGCGAATGTGCAGGTGGTGCAGCGCGTGCCGGAGTCTGATCCGTATCCCATCACGCCGAAGGAACATGGCACCGAGTTTCTGATGGAGCACCGGCACTTGTGGGTGCGCTCGCAGCGGCAGGCTTCGATTCTGCGCGTGCGCGCGGAAATTATTAAAGCGGTGCGCGATTTCTTCGATGAGCGCGGCTTTACGCTTACCGATCCGCCGATTTTGACTCCGGCGGCTTGCGAAGGCACGAGCACGCTTTTCCCTGTCGATTATTTCGACGAGCAAGCTTATCTCACGCAGTCCGGACAGCTTTATATCGAAGCTACGGCGATGGCGTTGGGCAAGGTGTATTCGTTCGGTCCAACATTTCGCGCGGAGAAATCGAAGACGCGCCGCCACCTCACCGAGTTCTGGATGGTCGAACCGGAAGTTGCTTATGCCGAACTCGACGACCTGATGGATCTGGCCGAGGGGCTGATCAGTTTCGTCGTGAAGCGTTGCCTGGAGCGGCGACGTGTCGATCTGCAGGCCATTGGCCGCGACATTTCGAAGCTCGAAAAGATTGAGCCGCCTTTTCCGCGGATTAGTTACGACGATGCGGTGAAGAATCTGCAGGAAGGCCACGCCAAGGGCGCGCTGGAAACGAAATTCGAATGGGGCGGCGATCTGGGTTCGCCCGATGAGACTTATCTTTCGGCGCAGTTCGACAAGCCGGTGATGGTGCATCGGTACCCGGCGAAGGTGAAGGCCTTCTACATGGAACCGGACCCGCAGCGGCCCGAGTTGGCTTTGTGCGTCGATGTGCTGGCGCCGGAAGGCTACGGCGAAATCATTGGCGGATCGCAGCGCATGGCGTCGCACGAATTGCTGGTGCAGCGCATTCATGAGCACGGATTGCCGGAGGAAGCGTTCAAGTGGTATCTCGACCTGCGCAAGTACGGCAGCGTGCCGCACGGCGGCTTCGGCATGGGCATTGAGCGAGCCGTGGCCTGGATCTGCGGGCTCGAACATGTGCGGGAGACGATTCCGTTTCCGCGAATGCTGCATCGGCTGTACCCGTGAAGAATTGAGTCATTGGGCGATTTTGCGATTGAGCGATTTGAATTAGACTGCAGCAGGTTGTTTAATCGCCAAATCACCCGATCGCCCAATCGCAAAATCCTATGACTACCAACAGCACCTCAACCATCGCCCGAAAAAGATTCGCGTGATCGGCGTGCCGCTGGATCTGGGCCAGTCGCGGCGCGGCGTCGACATGGGGCCTTCGGCGGTCCGCGTGGCGGGGCTTGAGGCGCGGCTGGAAGCGTTGGGACATGAGGTTGAGGATGGCGGCAACGTTGCCGTTGCCATTCCGGAGCAGAAAAAAGAAGGCGACACCCATGCCAAGTATTTGAAGGAAATCACGGCGACCTGCACCAAGCATGCGGAACTGGTGCTCAAGACGCTCGAAGCGGGGAAGATTCCCCTGGCGCTGGGCGGGGATCACTCGATGGCTGCGGGCACGGTTTCGGGAGTGGCGGAATTTTATCGGCGGCAGAACCAGAAGATCGGGCTGATCTGGATCGACGCGCACACCGACATCAACACGCCCGAATCTTCGCCGAGCGGCAATGTGCATGGGATGCCGCTGGCCGCGCTCATGGGGTTGGGTCCGGCCGAACTGCAAAACATTTTCGACTTTTCTCCCAAGGTGAAGCCGGAGAACTGTGTGCTGGTGGGAGTGCGCGACATTGATGCGATCGAAAAAGAAAATGTGCGCCGCGCCGGCATCGGCGTTTTCACCATGCGCGACATCGACGAGCGCGGCATGCGGACCGTGATGGAAGAAGCCTTGCGCATGGCCGGACGCGGGACCGCCGGCTATCATATTTCGCTCGACATGGACTGGATCGATCCGGAGGACGCGCCGGGCGTGGGCACTCCGGTGCGCGGCGGCGCGACTTATCGCGAGGCGCATCTCGCCATGGAAATCATTGCCGACCACGGACGCATGGTGAGTTTCGAGATCGTCGAAGTGAATCCCGTGATCGACGAGCACAACCGGACTGCGGACCTGGCGGTCGAATTGGCGCTGTCGGCGTTTGGAAAGAAGATTCTGTAAGAGATTATGAAAAAGCTTCGAGTCGGCATTCTTTTTGGCGGGCGCAGCGGAGAGCATGAAGTTTCGCTGCTCTCGGCTGCATCGGTTCTCAACGCCATCGACAAAGACAAGTATGAGGTCGTGCCCATCGGCATCACCAAAGATGGCCGCTGGCTGACGGCGGGCGATGCCGAGAATCTGCTGCAGGGCAAGCTGGTGCTGGAGCCGCGCCATCTGCGCGCCGGCGATCCTGAAACCACGCCCGCTGCAGCGGTGCTGGCGCGCGGAGAGTCGGTGGTGGTGCCGCCGGAGCCGGTGCACCGGCAGAGCGGGCTGGTTCCTTTTCAGACGGATGCGGCGCTCACGCGGCGCGCCAGCGACCGCGCCATCAATGTGGATGTGATCTTTCCTGTGCTGCATGGAACTTTCGGCGAAGATGGAACGATTCAGGGCCTGCTCGAACTCGCTGACATCGCTTATGTGGGCGCGGGCGTGCTGGGTTCGGCTGCGGGCATGGACAAAGACATTATGAAGTCGCTGTTCATTGCCGCGGGACTACCGATCGTGAAGCACGTCACCATTCTGCGCAGCGCCTGGGAGAAGGATCCGAAGAAAGTTCAGAAGTTTGTCGAGAGCAAGCTGAAGTATCCCGTGTTTGTGAAGCCGGCGAACCTGGGATCGTCGGTCGGAATCAGCAAGGCGCACGACCGCAAGGAACTCGGTCCGGCCATTGAAGAAGCGGCGAAGTTCGACCGCAAGATTGTCATCGAGCAGGGCGTGGGCGGAAAGAAAAATAAGGCGCGCGAGATCGAGTGTTCGGTGCTGGGCAACGATGAACCCGTGGCTTCGGTACCCGGTGAAATTGTTCCGGTCAAGGAGTTCTACGACTACAACGCCAAGTATCTCGACGAAGGCTCGGAGCTGATCATTCCGGCGAAGCTCACGAAAGCGGAAACGAAGAAAGTTCAGGAGCTGGCGGTGCGGTCGTTCAAAGCGGTGGATTGCTCCGGCCTGGCGCGCGTCGATTTTCTGATGGAACCGGGGTCCGGAAAACCTGGGTCGGGAAAGTCACGGAAGATTTATTTGAACGAGATCAATACCATGCCGGGATTCACGGCGATCAGCATGTATCCCAAGCTGTGGGCGGCATCGGGACTGGATTATCCAGACCTGATCGACCGGCTGATCCAGCTTGGGGTTGGAGCGGCACGCAGACAAAAAGAAGAATCAGTACTCGCGATGAGAGTCGCAGTCGGAGTCAGTGGTGGAAATGCCTCGCTTGGCCTGAGGTCGCGCAAGAGTGCAAGGGGTCCCCTCGGCTTCGCTCGGGGCAGGCTCTTCGACTGCGGTTGTGGTTCGCGTTCGCGAACCACAATCTCCGCTCAGGATGACAGGGTTATGCGGTAGGCTACTGTGCGCCTGCCTTCTCCATGAAGCTAGCCTGATCGGCCTTCATCTTTTTCAGCCCTTCCATCGGCAGATAGACCATGTGCCCGGCCTCGTAAGTGGTGAACGAAATGTTGTCGCGATACTTCTGCGGCAGGTCGAGGTGCTGAATGGCGTAGTTCGCCGCGAAATAGGGCGTGGCCAGATCGTAATAGCCTTCCATCACTAAAATCTTCAGGTACGGATTCTTCACAATGGCTTGCCGCATCGCGGAAGCCGTGTCGGGAAAGCCTTCGCCGGCCGATCCCCAATCCCATTGGATGCCCGCGTTTTGCGCCCGCACGTTGTAGGGCATGTCAGTCTTGTATCCAAGTTCGGTCCGTACGTAATTGTTGAAGACGGAAGTGAAGGGAGGCTGGGTGGCGGAGCCGGTGGGATCGTAAAACGGAGTGTCGAGCAAGCCGTTGGGATCGGGTCCGGTGTAGCGGCCATCGAGGCGCCCGACGCGCAGTTTCTGATCGATCAGCAAATAGTGAGTGAACTTGCCGACATTGATGCGCAGATTGGCCTCGTCCACAACTTCCTTGCTCAGGCCGGTGTAGCGGGCCAGTTGCTCGATGATTTTCTCGCGTTCTTGCGGAGTGAGTGCGTCGCCCTTGGCCAGAGCCATGGCGTAGTCGCCAAATGCCCACTGTTCCGATTCCTGCCGGGCGCGGTTCATGTCCTGCGCGAGATCAGGCGCGAGCTTGTGGTGATAACCCGCGATCATGGTGAATGACGGAATCAGGAAAATGTAAGGCTGGTCGTTAGTTTTGGTTTCTTCGAGAGTTTCAAAATTCAGCACGCTGGAGAGCAGGGTGATGCCGTTGAACGAGATGCCGCGATCGGCGAGATATCCGGCGATTCCGGCGGAACGCGTGGTTCCGTAGCTTTCGCCAAAAAGGAACAGCGGTGAGGACCAGCGTTCGTTGCGCGTGATATAGAGGCGGATGAACTCGCTGAAAGCTTCGATGTCTCCCTTGAGGCCCCAGAATTTCTTGAACTCCTCAGTGTCGGCGGCGCGGCTGAATCCGGTGCCGATGGCGTCGATCAGCACCAGATCACTCTTATCGAGCAAGGTGTAGGGATTGTCTTCCATGCGGTAGGGCGCGGGCGGCATGAATCCGTCGGGCTGGAGCACGACGCGTTTGGGTCCGAGCGCTCCCATGTGCAACCAGATCGAAGCCGATCCCGGGCCGCCGTTGAAGGCGAAAGTGAGCGGGCGCTTGGCGGCGTCCTGGCCGTCGAGGGTGTAGGCGACGTAGAACATCTCGGCTTCGATTCTGCCGTCGCCGCGCTTGATGGGAAGACGTCCCGCGGTCGCCGTATACTTCAACAGCTTTCCATCTACGGTGATCTGGTGGTGCGTGGCGACCGGAGGCGCTTCGGTCATGTCGTAGTGCTCTTCTTTGTCTTTTTCCTTGTCGGAGGACGCTTGCGGCGCCGCGGGCTTCTGCTCGGAAGAAGTGTCGGCCTTACCTGTGTTCTCAGCCGGTTCAGTGGACTGCGCGGCCGGCGGCTTCTTTTGATTTTGAGACTTCGGAGTGCTGGTCTGCTGTGGGTTGCGACTGCTGGCCCAAGCGGTAACTGCCAGAGCGCAGGCCGCGGCCAGAGCAAGGAAAGACGTTCTCATGATCGGTCCCTCGTTTAGAAATGTCGGGTGAATTGTTTGAACGGCAAGAATTGTACACCGCGCGGCTCCGCCCGAAGTAAATACAGTACAGTGGCTCGATTTGCCGATGGAGTCGGCATGGCCGGCAATCGCCTTCGCTATCTGACCGCGGATGATTGGGTTTTGATTCAGGCCAAGGCGGTGCAACGCACTTTCAAGCTGGGGGAAGAAATCATCCGGCAGGGTGATTGGGGTGGCAGCATTTTCATCATCCGCCGGGGGAAGCTTCGGTGGAGTTGGCCGGGACTGGCTCCCGCGCGATCGTGGCCTCGCTGGGGCCGGAGGACATCTGCGGCGATATGGCATTTCTGGAACAGGGTAAGGCCACGGCCGCCGTCGTGGCGAAGGATGAAGAAGTCGAAGTCGACGAAATCAAGGCCGATGCGTTGCACGAGATTCTCGAAGCCTTTCCCAGGCTCGCTTCCCGCTTTTACCGGTCGCTGGCACTGGTCCTGGTGCAGAGGCTGAAAGCGACCTCCGCCGAACTAGCCCGTGAAATGATGCTCCGCGACCACCGCTAGCAAACTCATTGTCGACCTGCCGGAGATCTAAAATTCCTGGTTGACGAACCACATCCTGCGTTGTAGCATTAATCGGGACAAGTTTGCCTTTCGAGGCAGACCTGAATTTCATGCAGAGTGGCTGAGGGACGAGCCCTGTGACGCCACGGCAACCGGATCGGGATCATATATCCCGACCGCCAGGTGCCAACTCCCGCCCGGAAACGGGGAACATGAGATTCGGATGCGAGCTTCATTTCTATTTGCATTCCGATACCTCTTTTCCTTATTTCCTGGGAAAGAGGCTTTGTATTTTAGGCCTTCCCGGCTCGTCCCCAGCTATTCGCTGAACGCAGAGAATAAAGAAAGCGAGTAGCCCGATGTCGAACCACGACGCACACCTCAATACGAACTGCGCTGCCGGGAATGCGGCCGAAGCTGGGGAAACCAGCCCCGCTCCATCTGCGACGAGTGTTTCTCTCCTCTGGAAATCACCTACGACTACGACGCGATCCGCGCCGCGATTGCCCAGGGAACGTTCACCCGCGAGCGCATCGCGCAGCGGCCGCCGAACATGTGGCGCTATGCCGAGTTGCTGCCGCTGCCGGCGGGCTTTGAACCCCGGCTGCCGGTCGGGTTCACGCCTCTGTTCCAGGCGCCGCATCTGGCCATGCGGCTTGCCGATGCCCGGGACGCCAGCTGTCACGAAGCAAAGACCGCCGCGCAGAATCTTTACCTGAAGAACGATGCCGTCTGCCTGCCCACGCTGAGCTTCAAAGATCGCGTGGTGGCCGTGGCGCTCGCTCAGGCACAGGCTTTCGGCTTCGATACCGTCGCGTGTTCTTCCACCGGAAACCTGGCCAATGCTGTCGCGGCCCATGCGGCGCGCCTGGGATCTGAAAGCGTGGATCTTCATTCCATCCGATCTCGAGCCCGCAAAGATTCTCGGCACACAAGTGTTCGGCGCGAACGTGGTGCGCATCGCGGGCAACTACGACCAGGTAAACCGCCTGTGCTCGCAAATTGCCGAAGAGCGCCGCTGGGGCTTCGTCAACGTGAACCTGCGGCCCTACTACGCCGAGGGATCGAAGACCGTCGGCTTTGAAATCGCCGAGCAACTGGGCTGGCGTCTGCCCGATAACGTGGTCGTTCCCATGGCTGGCGGATCGCTGATCACGAAGATCAAGAAGGCGTTCGACGAACTGATCAAGCTAGAGTTGGTGGAGGAGAAGCCGGTGAAGTTCTTCGGCGCTCAGGCTACCGGGTGTTCACCGATTTCGACTGCGGTAAAAACTGGAAGCTCTGAGATCGATCCGCAGAAGCCGGCGACCATTGCGCGTTCGCTCGCCATCGGCAATCCCGCCGACGGACACTATGCCATCAAGACCATCAAGCACAGCGGCGGATGGAGCGAGGACGTGAGCGATCCTGAAGTGATCGATTCGATCCGTCTGCTGGCGGAAACCGAAGGCATCTTCACTGAAACCGCCGGCGGCGTGACCGTGGGCACGGCGGGCAAGCTCTATCGTCAGGACCGCATTCTTCCCGAGGAAACGACCGTGTTGTGCATCACCGGCAACGGCTTGAAGACTACCGATGTTCTCGCGGGAGTCTATGAGACCGAGCGAGCGATTGCGCCCAAGCTGGCGGAATTCGAGAAGTATCTGCAAGAAACGCTCGACAGTGTCGAGGTCGCGAAAGAAGCGGCGGCCACGGTGGGCGTTTAGGAACGGAGGTCTAAGATGGCGATCACCGTGCAAATTCCGACCGCTCTGCGGCGGCACACCGCGGGTGTAGGCTCGATCGCGTGCGCGGCCACGAATCTGGGAGAGCTGTTCTCTGTCCTCGATGAGAAGTTTCCAGAACTCAAACCTCACCTGCGCGACGAGGCCGGGCAGGTCCGCCGCTTCCTCAACATTTATGTGAACGAGGAAGACATCCGCTTCCTGGGCGGGCCAGCTTACATCTTCACCGACGGAGATGAAGTGCTGCTGGTTCCCTCGATCGCTGGCGGAACGAAATAAGAACGCGGGCGGACCGATAACAATCGAGTCCACGCCGTCGTCAAACTTTTTAGTGGCTGCGGGTAACGACGCTGATGATTTTCTGTGCCCCGTCCGGCCCTGCTAGACGAGTGGTCTGAACCCGTCCGACTTCCGGAAGAGCGTTTGTATTAGACGGTGGCGTGAAGGCCACGCCATCATTCACCTGCGCGCAGTCCATGCGCAGCGTCCCGTTGTCGTTGAACACCAATCCATTAAAACGCAACGTGCTGCCCGCTGCGAGTGGCTGCGTGTTGAGCATTTGCGTATTGCTGTCGATATAGACTTCAACCTCGCTTGGGTTGGCCAGAACAGAAGCCTGTCCTGGCTGGGTGGCCAGGGTCGGAAACAGATCGTAGGGTGCTAGAGAAACGCTGTAAACAGTGAAGTTGCCTTCTTGAGAAGAGTCTACGACGACGCCGTCGATGGTTTGCGGCATCAACGTAATGGTTGTGGATGCGTCGTATTGCCCGCCGTAGTAAGCGGTGAGGACCCCCGAGTACACGCTCACGTTTTGCCCCGAGACCATATTGGCTCCGTTAAAGCTCGCAGCAAACGGAAGCGTCTCTACATTACTGAACTGGCCGGAGGTCTGAAATACGGTGCTGTCGGAAAAGGAATAGATACCAATGTCCTGTCCCTGCACAGAGTAGTTCTGGCCTTGCTGCTCTCGCCCCAAGTTGTAAAAGTCCGGCACGCTCGAATCCAGAAAGAGTAAGGGGCCCGTCATCACATTGACAGCAGCAGTGTCGTAGGCGGCGATGCGCGTAGCCAGCAGGGAACCATCGGATTGGATCGCTCCATCCATATCAATCAGCATGCCAACCGCAAGCGCGGAAAAGCTGCCTATGCCTTGATAGACCGTGTTGCTGTTGGGCGCGACGGGGAGCGTATAAAGCGATGGGCATGGACAAGTGAGAGACACCAGGGGCCGCGTCATAGTGAAGGTATTTCCGCTGGTGGCGATGGCCGTCACTTCTCCGCTGATGCTGTTGACCTTGCCGTTCGCAGGATTAGTGGGCTGCGACGCGAAATTAATAGGAGTGAGGGTGAATGTTGGAGTTATCGAGTAGGGCTCGATACCGGGGCCGGCGAAATAACAACTGGGGAGCGTTGCTGACTGTGACACCAGCAAGTCTAGGGCAAGCCCCATGCTATTGCCCGTGATCGTGATAGGTGACGGCAAGCTCGCACTCACGTTGGCGGTCGGCGTTTGTCCGTAGGCAAATGTACTGGTAAGAAGCCCTCCTGGATCGGCCGAGCTCGAAGGCTCTATGGCGACGCAGGTAAACTGCGCGCTTCCAAGAGTAACGGCTGCTGCAGTGTAGATGTCCTGCGGGATGCTCACGTTGACGAACGGATTGGCTCCGCCGTTCACGTCCATGAACTCGGCTCCCTGCGTTCCAGAGAACAGGTTGACGGTCTTTCCTGACTGGCTCGTCAAGGCGATGTTCTGGAAAACCAGTCCGAACTCGGATAACTGATCGTTCGCAGTGCTCGATAGAACCACCGTGACTGAGGTGTTGCCGCTGAACTGTGGAGCGGATGTACCGGACATGGTGGAACCGCACCCGATCGTAAGGCTGACGATGGCCACTGCGACCAAAGCCGAAAGGAAGAACCATATACCCGAAACGGGTTCGGAGCGACAAACAGGTGCCAGCGCACTCATAGCAACCTCTTGAAAGCAGTCTGCCTTGGGGAAGAAACGCAACCGCACGTCGTGGGCCAGTGCAAAAACCACTGACCTCAGTTCATGCAAGCGATCGTTGGCAGAGATTGTGACACGGGTGAAATTCAAATGTCACGCAAAATTGTGCACTTTGGCCTAGCCGCAGCAAAAACAGAGCGTCTTGCATGCTGGACCACGGAGATGTATTATCTAACTAACCGGTTAATTAACTATGATTCAGTCGGCTCCTCGAGAAGAGTCTCGCCACCGCCGCCAGGTAGCCCGCGATCTCCGCAAACGGTTGCGCGAGCGCAGGCATGGATCGCGTCCCCTGGGCTCCCGCGGGCAGCCGGAGGAGAGCCGCGCCGCCATCCTGCAGGCTGCCGCGAAGGAGTTTTCCGAACTCGGCATTGCCGGAGCCCGCACCGACGCCATTGCCCGCGAGGCGCGAGTCAACAAAGCCCTGCTCTATTACTACTTCAAGGACAAGGAAACGCTCTACGGCGCAGTGCTCGACGATGCGTTTTCCGGGATGCGGTCAAGAGTTTTCCAGGTGCTCGACAGCGACTTGCCGCCGCGCGAAAAGATTATGGCCTACGTGGGCGCGTATTTCGACTTCATCGCCTCGAGCCAGATCTATCCCAAGCTGATGCAGCGCGAAATGATGCGGGCGCGCGAGGGCCGTTCGGAGCATATCGACAGACTGGTCAAAACCTACTTCCAGCCCATCTACCAGCGGGTAGGCGAGTTGTTGAACAAGGGAATCGCGGAAGGCGAGTTCCGCAGAGTCGACCCGATACACTTCATCCCCTCCATGGTGGCGATGATCATTTTCTATTTCAGCAGCGCCCCGGTGATGCAGCGAATCGTGCATTTCAATCCGCTGACGCCCCGGCGCATCGCCGAGCGGCGGGCTGCCGTTCTCGATTTTATTTCCGCCGCGCTGTTTCAACCCCGCGCCAGCGCGGGTTCAGCTGTTCGCAATTCAGGAGCCAGCCGATGAGCGCTCGTAACAAATTCTTCATTCTTCTCGGCATCATCTTCGTGATTGCCGCGATCTACTATGGCTTTTCCGTCGACCATTCCAAAGACCTGGTGCTGATCGGCACCGTCGATTCCAATCAGGTGATTGTCAGCGCGCAGGTGGAAGGGCGCATCCAGAAACTGCTAGTGGATGAAGGCACGCCGGTAAAGGCTGGGGACCTGATCGCCGTGCTCGATCCCTCCGAGTTGCAAACGCAGGAAGCCGCAGCAGCCGCGAACATCACCAGCATGCAGCACAAGGTTTCCGAGATGCAGCACACGGAAGAATCCACTTCGGGCTCGACGTCGAGCGACGTGGCCAATGCGCAGGCCAAGCTTTCATCCGCCAAAGCGCAGCTCTTGCAGGCGAAGGCAACGCTCGATCGTACCGAGAGCGACAGCCGGCGCACGATCGAACTGGCCAAGGCCGGCGTGCAGCTCCGATCAGGATCGCGTGCAGGCCGAAACCAACCTGCAGGCGGCGCAGGCGACCGTGCAGGCTCAGACAAGAACTGGTTAAAGCCGCGGAAGCCGATTTGACCTCCGCCATCGCGCGCACCCAGCAGGCCAACGCGGCGAAGAGCACGGTGCGATCGACCGAGGCTGATCTCAAGAATGCCATCGCGCAGAAAAATCAAGCCGCGGTGCGGCTCGGCTACACCAATGTCTATGCGCCCGTCACCGGCACAGTTTCAGTGCGCGCGGCGCGGCAGGGAGAAGTGGTCAACATCGGCGCGCCCATTGTGACCATTGTCGATCTGACTGACACCTGGGCGCGCGTGGCGATTCCGGAAACTTACTGCCGACCACATCGGCTACGGCGATGTGCTGCGCATCCGTCTGCCCGGCGGAACGATCACGAGCGGCAAAGTGTTTTTCAAAGGCCCGGAAGGCGACTTCGCCACCCAGCGCGACGTGAGCCGGCGTAAGCGAGATATCCGGACCATTGTTTTGAAAGTACGATTGGATAATCCCAAAGGCGCATATGTGCCGGGAATGACGGCCGAGGTGCTGGTTTCGCCCGATCAGTTGAAAGGGAACAATCCCCAGAGCACGGCAGCGGCGGGGCAGCAATAATGGCTGAAACCTACGCCATCGCGGTCGAGCACATCGTCAAGAAGTACGGCGACTTCACCGCCGTCGACGACATTTCGTTCAACGTAAGCGATGGCGAAATCTTCGGCCTGCTGGGGCCGAACGGCGCCGGGAAGTCGACGCTGATCCGGATGATGACCACGCTGATTCCGATCACAGCCGGACGCGCGCTCATTGCCGGACACGATGTGGCCAAAGAACCGGATGCGGCGCGGCGAACGATCGGCGTGATCCCGCAGGCGCTGACCAGCGATCTCGACCTTACCGTTGAAGAGAATCTGAATATTTACGCCAAGCTCTACGATGTGCCCGCGAAAGAACGGAAGCGCTCGATCGATGAACTGCTGGGGCTGGTGGACCTAACCAAGTGGCGCGACGCGCAGACCAAAACGCTTTCCGGCGGCATGCGCCGCCGGCTGGAGATCGCGCGCGGGCTGGTGCATCATCCCAAAATCTTTTTTCTCGACGAACCCACCACCGGACTCGACCCAGTCTCGCGCGTGGCCGTGTGGGAGATGCTGGGCAACATCAAGAACCAGCGGCAACTCACGATCCTGATCACCACGCATTACATGGACGAAGCCGACCGGCTCTGCGACCGCATCGCCATCGTCGATCACGGCAAGCTCGTCGCGCTCGATGCGCCCATGGCGCTGAAGGCGAGTGTGCCCGGGTCGAACGTGATCGAAGCGCAGTTCGAGAATCCTCCCGACGATTGGGAGCAGCGCCTGCATACGATGGACGACGTCACCTCAGTGCAGCATGAAGGCGCTGGCATGTATCGAATCCTCACCGGCAACGGATCGCGAACTACCACGGAACTCGTCGAGATGGCCGTCGAAGCCGGGGTTGCGGTGAAGTCGCTTTCCGTGCAGAACACGACGCTCGATGACGTATTCGTGCATTACACGGGCCGTCAGCTGCGCGACGAACTGCAGAAGGCGTACGCCTTCATGATGCCGCAGCGGCCGGGGCTGCAGCCATGACTGCTCGAGATTGAATTTATGAATCGAATGATGGCCATTGTCGAGCGCGAAATGCGCAAGTTCTTCCGTTCCCCGGCGCTGATGCTGGCGTCCATGATTTTTCCTTTGGTGCAGCTCGTCATCCTGGGCAACGCGTTTGGCGGAAAAATTCGCGACGCGCGGCTGGCCGTTGTCGATGAGGACGGCGGCCCGCAAGCGCTGCGGATTCATGAAGCTTTTGACTCTGTCCGCGCGAACATTCGCACTTTCGTCCCGGTCTACTATGACAACGAGAAAAAGGCGGTCGAAGACGTGCGCAACGGCAAACTGGATGGCGCCGTGATCATTCCGCCGCAGTTCTCGCGGCGCGTTTACGAGGATAACCATCCTCAAGTCGCCGTGGTCGTGGACAACAGCGACAACTTCATGAGTTCCGCGCTGGAGTCGGAACTCACCGACCTGGTCAGCGCACTGAATCAACCGACGGTTGAGCCGCGCATCCTGCAGCAGACCGCGCTTGAGATTGTCGAACTCTATCCGTATATCGAATACATGAAATATCTGCTGCCCGGCTCGCTCGCACTGGCGATGTTCGTCTCCGTGATGATCGGCGGAGGCATGCTGTACATCGACGACAAGGCGCGCGGCGTGCATGAAGGCTATCTGGTCACGCCGATCACCAAGCTTGAACTCGTGCTGGGGCTCAACCTGGCAGGTGCGATCAAGGCGGTGATGACGGGCGTGATCATTTGCGTGATCGGATCGCTGATGGCAGGGGTGAGTACGATTTTCAATCCGCTCACCATGCTGGGGCTGCTGGTGATGATCGTCCTCACTTCGCTGGGCTTCAACACCATGATGTTTCTGCTGATGGTGCGTATCGAAGATCCGCTGGTGCCGCGCGCGATGTTCGGCATTTTGAATACGCTGCTGTTCTTTCCCAGCGGCGCGATCTATCCCATTCAGGCTTTTCCGCCGTGGTTGCGGGCGATTGCCAAGGTTGATCCCTTCACCTACGCGGTTGACGGCTTCAAGTGTCTGCTGCTCAAAGAGACAACGCTGGCGGCGGTCTGGGGCGACATGCTGTACCTGACGATCTTCGCGACCGTCACCCTGGGGATCGCGATTCCGCTGTTCAAGCGCACGCTGTAGGGGAATTTGGCAATTTTGTAATTCGGAAATCTGGCAATCTGGTAATTTAAGACTAAATGCCCGTGAGATCAAAAATTACAGAATTACCCGATGACCAAATTGCAAAATCTTCTTGGAACCTTTGACTTGTCGCCGGTGTCCGGTATTCTAGAGAGTGATGACGCTACTGGACGCGAAAGAGTACCATCCCGAAAAAGAGCGGAAGAAAAGAATCCGGATTATTTCGGCGATCGTTCTGATTCTGATTTTGGCGCTGGTGGGCTGGTTTAATCGCTTCTGGCCGCAGAAGCGCGTTGCCGACAAATTCTTTTCTTCGCTACAAAAGAAGGACTTCGAAACAGCCTACGGCCTCTACTTTGCCGATCCCACATGGAAGCAGCATCCGCAGAATCACAAGCAGTATCCGTTCAACGAGTTCTGGCAAGATTGGGGACCGGGCGGCGAGTGGGGCATCGTTAAGAGCTATCAGATTTACGGCGCCAGCAACTGCCCGGGCGGTGGAAGCGGCGTGGTCGTCGACCTGATCGTGAACGATCGCGCGAAACACGCCCAGCTGTACGTGGATAAGACCGATAAGACAATCAGCACGCCGCCCTGCGATCTGGAATTTCGCTAGGTTGGTCGTACCCCTCGGACATGTTGAAGAGGATATTGTTGGCTGCGGCAATGAGCTGGACCTACTCCGTGACCCTGGGATTGCTGTTTGCCGCCTGCGCGTCTGGCGAGTTCTCACTTAGTACGCTTCGGCTGCCCGGCGTCGTTCCGGTCGCTCTTATCAGCGGCACCGTAGCTTCGATCCTGATCACGCCGGTTGCGGCATGGTCGGTAAGAACAGGCGTTCGAAACTTGTGCATCTACGGTCCGGTTCTTTGGGCAGCACTGGCCGTTTACATCGTTCTGGCGACTCCCAAAGCCGGCGCCCATGGCCTGATCGGCGTGTTTTGTTTAAGCATCGTTGGCTTAGTTGGTCTTGGATTTGTCCCCGCCGCCGAGTAGCATCCGCCTGCACGCTTCCGAGCCCGACCTAACCTGCGAACTGCTCCAGCGTCTTCGTCAACGACGCCTCGTCTCCAACATTCAAACACGTCTTCGAGCGGTCAATCTGCCGCATCAGTCCGCACAAAACTTTCCCCGGGCCGATTTCCACGAAGGTCTGCACGCCCTCCCTGATCAGCAAGCGCATGCTCTGCTCCCACTTCACCGAGCCGGTTACCTGCGCAACCAGCGTATCGCGAGCCCGCAGATCATCGCGCACCAAAGAAGCTTCCACATTGCAGACGACAGGGTACACCGGCTTCTGCATCTTCAGAGCGTTCAAATCCACTTCCAGGCGGTCCTGCGCAGGCTTCATCAACGAACAATGGAAAGGAGCGCTTACCTGCAGCAACTTCGCGCGCTTGGCCCCGCGCTCGTCGGCAAGCTTCGCTCCGCGCTCAACCGCCGCGGTGTTGCCGGAGATCACAATCTGTTCCGGCGAATTAATATTGGCGGGAGAACAAACTTCACCCTGCGCGGCATCTTCGCAAACCGCAGCAACTTTTTCCAGTTCCATCCCCAGGATCGCGGCCATGGCGCCCACTCCCACCGGAACCGCCTCCTGCATATACTTTCCGCGATTGCGGACGGTCCGCACCGCATCGGCAAAGCTGATGGTCCCGGAGGCAACGTGCGCGGAATACTCACCCAGGCTGTGACCAGCCACAAAGCTCGGCTTGGGAACGCGGCCCTCAAGAACTCGCAATGCCGCAATCGACGCGGTGAGAATCGCGGGCTGAGTAACTTCGGTCAAGCGCAGCTGATCTTCCGGCCCGTCGAAGCAGAGTTGCGACAATTTGTAGCCCAGGGCTTCGTCGGCTTCTTCAAACGTTTGCCGCGCGATGGGATACTTCTCGGCAAGATCCTTGCCCATGCCCACGGCCTGCGATCCCTGGCCGGGGAAAATGAATGCGATCTTCGTTGTCGTGATCTCTGGTGAGTTCGGTCATGGTTTTTGATTTTGCAGGAACTAGTGAGCCGGGACGACTTCCGCTTCCACCGGTGCGGGACGCAGCGCGGCCAGTCCGTGCTCAATCGACTGATTGATGCGCCGCTCGGCAAATTCCGCCGCCACGCGCACCGCATTCTTGATCGCGTTCGCATTGGAAGAACCGTGCGTGATAATGCAGACGCCCTTCACGCCCGAGCAGAGGCGCGCCGCCGTACTCGGTGTGGTCGATGCGCTTCTTGAAGTCAGCAAACGCGCTGCGCGAAAGCATGTAACCGACCTGGCTGGTAATGGTCGCCTTCAGCGATTCTTTCAGCACGGTGCGCACCAGGTTCGCCACGCCCTCGGAAATCTTCAGCGCCACGTTGCCCACGAATCCGTCGGCAACGATGACATCGACGTGGCCATTGAACAGATCGCGGCCTTCCACATTGCCCACAAAGTTCAAAGGCAATCGCTTCAACAACTGGAACGACTCGCGCGTCAGTACGTTGCCCTTGGTTTCTTCCTCGCCAATCGAGAGCAAGCCCACGCGCGGCCTTTTCCCGGCCGAAAAATTGGAGCGGGGCATCGTGTGCCCGAACATCGACCGGAAATAAATTTCGCCCATCACCGCGAACTGTTCGAGATTGTGCGGCTTGCAATCCACGTTCGCGCCAACGTCCAGCAAGATCGCCGCTGTTCCCGGAGCCGTAGGAAAAACCGCCGCCAGCGCCGGACGGTCTACGCCGTGCAACGCGCCCAGCACCATCTTGGCCGTAGCCATCGCCGCGCCGGTGTTGCCCGCGGTGACGAAGCCAGCCGCGCGTCCCTCGCGCACCAGCCTCAGCCCTACGCGCATGGAGGAGTCGCGCTTGGCGCGCACCGCCTGCACCGCCTTATCTTCCATGGTGATGACTTCGCTGGCGTGGACGATCTCAATCGGCAGCCGCGCTGCCGAAGGGTGGCGCTCCAGTTCCGCTTTGATCGCGGCTTCCGGACCGACCAGCAGCACGCGCACGCCGTAACTGCGAGCGGCGTGAATTGCGCCTTCGATCTCAGGCTTGGGAGCCCGGTCCGAACCCATCGCATCCAGCGCGATCACGCTAGGCATTGTGGCAGGGAATTAGCTGGCTTCTTCGACGTCCAGAACTTCGCGGCCTTTGTAGTAGCCGCACTTGACGCAAGCGCGATGCGGCATCTTCTTCTCGTGGCAGTTCGGGCACTCCGAGAGCGAGTGGCTCTTCAGGGCATCGTGCGCCCGGCGGGTTGAGGTGCGCTTCTGAGAATGTCTTCGTTTCGGATTCGGCATGGTATGTAAAATTCCTCTCGCTGAGGCCTTCGGCCCCGCATCACTCAATCTCAAACTTAATTGTCATCCTGAACAAGCGTTGTTTGCGCAGTGAAGGATCTTAATGCGCCAGCTTGCTGCGGATTTCCTTCAACGCCGCCCACCGCGGTTCTTCCTGCGCCACCGCGCACGAGCACTGTTCCTGGTTCAGATTCGTGCCGCACATGCGGGCACAATCCCTTGCAATCTTCGCGGCACGTCACCTTCAACGGAGCGGCCAACAGCACCTGCTCGCGCACCACGTCGTCGAGCAGAATTCCTTCACCCTCATAATAGCTGATCTCGGCTTCGGCGTCGGTCACCGACATCTCGTCACGCCCAGCGTCAGCACCCTGAGGACGATAGAGCAGATCAAATTCGCGCTTCACATCCTGCATAACCGGTTCCAGGCATCGCGCACAGCTCAATTCCAGGCTGGTTGCCAGTCGGCCCTGGATCCGTATGTCCTGTATTATCTTGTGCTTGCCGTGATGCTCTTCGACCAGATCGGCCCGCCCGCTGCTCTCAATCGGCGTCACCTGGCGATAATCCGCTCCCAGGTCGATCACGCCCGGATCGAACTTCTCCGCAAACTCTATCGGATGAAGTTCCAAATCCTTGATCTCGAAAAACATCGGAAGACCTCCGCGCACCGTCCAGTTACCGCCCCAGGCCCGCGGAAGCACGCCAGGAAGGCGCAAGTACCGCTAGGAGCAAGACTTAAGGATAAAGGTTGATAGAAAGCAGTGTCAAGGCGTGGTCGCCTCCTCGTTTCGCACTCGCCTATGGGTATTATGTTTGGACACGGCATGGCGACTTCACCAGAAACGGGCAAGAAAGATGAGTGGTTCGAAAGCCACGCAAACCTGTCCGCAGCTTTGATTACCCTTCTCGGCCTTCTCGCGCGTCTTTGGGCCGCTCATGGAACCTTCCTCAATCCCGACGAAGCCCTGCACTTTCGCCTGGCGAACCAGGTCTCTCTGGCTCTCGCCTACAAAGAAAGCCTCACTGCCGCTCATCCTCCGCTGCTGATCGTCTTGCTCTATTACTGGCGCGCGCTCGGCACCTCGGAACTCTGGCTGCGCCTGCCTTCGGTGCTTGCGGGCGCAGTCTTTTGCTGGATGTTCTACAAATGGCTGAGCAAGGCCGCGGGCAGTCTCGCCGGCTTCATCGGACTTCTTTTCGTCGCATTCCTTCCGCCCATCATCCAGGTTGCAGCGGAACTGCGGCAATACTCTCTGCTGCTCGCGTTCCTGATCAGCGCTCTGTATTTTCTGGACGAAGCTTTCACGAAAAACTCTATAAGCCGGATGGCTGCCTTTACGCTCTGCCTCTACCTAGCGATGCTTTTTCATTATTCGGCATTCTGGTTCGCCGCCGCACTCGGCCTTTATGCGCTGTTCCGAATCTTCACGGAACGCCCGCCCGCCGCCTTGACGGCAGCTTGGGCACTCAGCCAATTAGGCGGACTGGCGATCGCGGCATTTTTGTACAAGACCCATCTCTCGAAGCTGGGCGTGGGGGACTCAAGAACTCCGCTGCAAGGCTTGATGAGCGAATCTTATCTCCAGCGGTCTTTTTTCGATCGCGCCCATGATAACCCGCTGCTGTTCCTGGTCGGCCACACTTTTGGAGTCTTCCAATATTTCTTCGGCCAGCTTGCAGTCGGCGACGTCGATGACCGTCTTGTTCGTGCTCGCAGTCGTGCTCCTGCTGCGCGGGAAAGGCTTCCCGGAAGGCCAAGCTGCTTCACGCCGCTTGGGATTATTTCTGCTCCTTCCCTTTGCGATTGCCGGCATCGCGAGCCTCGCACATGTTTATCCCTACGGAGGCACGCGCCACATAGCTTTCCTGATTATCCCAGCGATGGCGGGCGTCAGCGTGGCGATGGCGCGTTTTTCATCAGGCAGATGGAATCGCGGACTCACGATCGCAGCCCTCGTCATCGTGGCCTGCGTCGCCTTTGGCAAACCGCGCCAGCCCAGGATGAACCGAGCCGATCAAAGCCGAAAAAACATGGCGGAGGCGATGGACTTCGTAAGGAAAAATGTTGATCCGTCCAATTTAATTTTCACTGATTATCAGAGCGACCTTATTTTGGGTCACTATCTGTGCCGCCAGCGTCCTATCGCATTCGATCCGGCCCCCGCTCACTTCGAGCAATTCTCCTGCGAAGGCTACCGCGTCGCTTCCACCGACTATAAGACCGCATGGATGCTTTGGGGGGACAACTTCCCCCAGGAGTGGCAGCGCGTCGTGGAATCCTACAATCTGAAGCCCGGGGACACGGTCTGGATTATTCAGATGGGATGGGGAATCTTTCTCCCCGAGGACTTGCGCAAGCACTTCGCAGAATTCCGCGATCTGCATTTCGACTCGTTCGGCAGTAACATCAAAATCTTCAAAATGACCGTAGGCCAGCCGATGCCTGCATCGGAGTAGCCGCAATTCTGGCAAGCTCAATCATTTCCCTGCCGCCCGATCCAGCCCTAGCGCCCGCAGCGTCCCTTCATCCGGGACATTCCGTCCATCTTTCTTTGTGACCACTCCGAAGCTCCCGGAATAATCCCACATAGCCCAGCCCATGCCCTGCCGCTCCAGCGCCGTGCGCACATCGTGAATCCACGCCTCACGATCCTGCGGATCCGCATAGTCGCGGTAGACGCCGAACTCATTGCACACCACCGGAACTCCGCGCTGCCGGGCCCATTCCGCGACTTGCGTAATTTCAGCGTCAATGCGCGCCGCATCCCAGTGATCTGTTCCATAGCGGATCAGGGCCAGCCGGTCCACCGCATCGGGCACTTTCTGCCGCGACTTTCGCCGCCGATTCCGGCGATGACGGATAGTGCAAGCCCTTCACCCAGTGCCAGGAATAGGAACTCCAGTTCGCACCCTGATGAGTGAATATGTGCGGCTCGTAGAAATGGAAGTTGTAAATCACGTTGGGATCGCGCAGCGGTTCGATGAAGACCAGATCGTCGTCGTCCGACCAGCGCGCCCCGGCCGCGATCATGGTGTGCTGCGGCGCGCCTTCGCGAATCGCCGCTGCCAGCTTCGCCTGTACCCCGGACCAGCGGTATCGGTCCGACATTTCGGGCTCATTCAGGATCTCAAAAAATACGCGTTCCGAATCCCAAGTCGAGTAATGCCGCGCCAGCACGCGCCAGAAATCAGCAAACTCCTGCACAAAACTGTCGTCCTTCGCCAGCCGCGCTTTGAATTCGCTGTCCGGATGCAGATCGATCACCACTGCCAGCCCCCGATCCAGAATCATCTTGACCGCAGCGTCCAGATATCCCAGATACTCCGCCGGAATCTCCTCAGGCCGGTGGCTCACCATCATCGGTTGCGGATCAACGCTCAGTCGCACGTGATCGAAACCCATCGACCGAATCAGCGCGATGTCTTCCGCCGTGGTCCAGCTCTGGAAGTGTTCTCTGGTGTAGCCGCGCGTGTCATAGACCTGCGCAAACCATCCGCTGGTGTTGATGCCGTGGCGCAGATGCGCCAGCCGCGATGCAGGCACGGAAGAAGCCGGCGGGATCGGAAGACCCTGGTGCGGCGGTCTGCGCCGGCGCGAGACCCAGGCCGCCCAGAAGAGCCAGCAGTGCGGCGCAGCGCATGATTCTCAGACATTGCATGTCTCTAGCTCAGAATCGGCAGCGCCCGAATTCTCTTCTTCGTCGCCGCATAAATTGCACTGCACAGAGCCGGCGCCAGCGGCGGCACCGAGGGCTCTCCAATTCCACTCGGCGCCTCCGTGCTGGGCACCGCATATACTTCGACCACAGGAGTCTCGTCCATCCGCAGCGGAGCGATAATCGTCGAAATTTCCCTGCACCACGCGCCCTTTCTCGATTGTGATCTTCGCGCGCAGCGCATTCGTCAGACCAAAAACGATCCCGCCCTGAATCTGCTGCTCCAGAATGCTGGGATTCACCACCTGCCCGCAATCCACCACGGCCACCACACGATGCACTCGCGGCACGTCGTTCTCCATGCTGATCTCCACCACCTCGGCCACGTAAGAAGAAAAGCATCCGAAACAGGCGATGCCGCGAAATCGTCCTGCCGGCAAAGCGCTCTTCCATCCTGCCTTGTCAGCCGCCAGTTGCAGCGCGCCGCGCATCCGCGCCGTGCGCCACGTCGTGTCGAAATATTGGATGTTCTGATCTTTCCCAAGCATGTGCAGCCGGTACTCCAGCGGATCTTTCCCCGCCGCTACAGCCAGTTCATCGATGAAGCCTTCGCTCGCAAACGCCGCCTGCAGCGCATACACCGACCGCATCCAGCCAAGAGGAACCGGCGTCTCCGCGGGCACATACTCCAGCAAAACATTCGGCAGTCCGTAGATGAACGCCGCTTCATCCGGCAGATCAGGATCAATGCCGTTCGGTCCCGGCTGTCCCTTCTGCCCGCTGATCGACGGCGCAACGATCCGATGCGTAAACGCCACCGGCCATCCCGCTCCATCGAGCACCGCGCTCAACTGATGCAGACTCGCCGGACGGTACGTCGAGAACCTCATGTCATCTTCCCGAGTCCAAATCACTTTCACCGGAGCCCGTCTTCGCGTCACCAGCGCTTTCGACACCAGCGCCGCTTCCACCGCGTAGTCGAACTCCAGCCGCCGGCCAAAGCCTCCGCCCATCAACGTGACGTTCACCTTCACCTGGTCCGGATCCAAGCCCAGCGCCTTCGCAACCTGGTCGCGGCAATCCTGCGGCACCTGCGTCGGAGCCCACAACTCGCACGAGGTTCCCTGAAAATTCGCCGTGCAGTTCCCCGGCTCCATCGGCGCGTGCGCCATGAACGGCAAATGATATTCCGCAGAAATCCGCCGCCCCGTGACTTTCGAAACATCGCCGGCGGAATACAAACTCACGCCCTTCTTCGCCGCCGCCTGCTTCAACGCTTCCATCACCGCCGCAGTGTTCAAATCTTTATTCGGACCATCGTCCCAATTGACGTTCAGCACCCGGCGCCCTTCCATCGCGCCCCAAACGCTATCGGCCACCACCGCCACAGCCGCGTCGCTGATCTTGCCCACGTAACTCACGCCGGCAATCTTTCTCGACTCCTTATCGTCAAAGCTCAACGCCTTTCCGCCGATCGTGGGACTCCGCGACAACACCGCATACTTCATCCCCGGCATGCGGAAGTCGATGCCGAACACGGCCTCGCCCCTTACCTTCGACGGAGTATCGACGCGCGCCAGCCGCTGCCCAACAATCTTGTAATCCTTGTTCTGCTTCAGCGGCACATCCGTCGGAATTGGCAGCGTCGCCGCCTTCTCCACGAGTTCTCCGTAACTCAGCCGCCGCTTCGACGCGCCATGCACAACGGCCCCGTTCTCCGCCGCGCAGCTCGATCGCGGCACACCCCACGTCAGCGCCGCCGCCGAAATCAGCATCTCGCGCGCCGCCGCTCCCGCCTTCCGCATCGGATCCCACGTCGTCTTTACGCTCGCGCTGCCGCCCGTGCCCTGATCTCCGTAGAGCGTGCTCGCTCCCGCCTGCTCGATCTCAATCTGCTTCCAGTCCGCTTCCAGTTCCTCCGCCAGAATCATGGGCAACGCCGTGCGCACGCCCTGCCCCATCTCCGAGCGCGCGCATACAATGGTGACCTTGTTGTCCGGCGTGATCCGCAAATAAGCGTTCGGCGAGAACACTTCTTTGCCCGAACGCCCCGCATGCGGCAGGTAGAAACCAACCACCAGCCCCGCTCCTGCCGCCACTCCAACCGCAACAAATTCACGCCGGCTTAACGGACTCATCGCGCACCTCCCGCCCCGGTCGCACCCGCACCGGCGGCACGATGAATCGCCTTGCGAATCCGTTCATACGTCCCGCAGCGGCACAGGTTGCCGTTCATCGCCTGCGTAATCTGCTCATCGCTCGGATTCGGCGTCTTCGCCAGCAGCGCCGCCGCCGTCATAATCTGCCCCGTCTGGCAGTAGCCGCATTGCGGAACTTCTTCGGCAATCCACGCCTGCTGCAACACGTGCAGCCCGTTCGCTCCGAGTCCTTCAATGGTCGTAACGCTCTTCCCGGCAACCTGCGAAACCGGCGTTGAGCACGACCGAATCGCCGATCCCTCCACGTGCACCGTGCAGGCCCCGCAGAGTCCGGCGCCGCAACCAAATTTCGTCCCGGTAAGTTCCAGTGTGTCTCGCAACACCCAGAGCAACGGCGTCTCCGGCGAGACGCTTACTTTCTTTTCGTTTCCGTTAACCCGCAATGTGAATTCGGCCATATGTCTCCCGAAGCAATTAGAACCTGGACAATCATCCTACTCAACCCGCAGAAAAAGTGGAATGGTGCTTGCGTGAGCACGCGAGCGATTGAAGTTTTCTGGCACAGTGCCGATAAGAGATTGAGACCTTCGTAGACCTGCAAAAGGCAGAGGGTCTGTCGCCAGTTCGGTCCTTCAAGTGGGCCCGGCGGCCCTCGGTGGAGAAGACCAGAATTGAAAGCTGAGAATGAATCGGCAACCGGTTCCGCGCCTGGCTTCACCGCCGCGCGTCACGAACCCCGCTTCAAACTTGAGGTGGAGATCAGTGTCCGCACCCGGACCCACGGTGTGCTGGCGGGCTATACCGTGGATATCAGCGAGTCCGGCATCTCAGCGATTCTTAAAATTGAAGTTCCTTTGTCCGAGATCGTGGAGCTGGGCTTCATGGTCCCGATCGGCCGGGTGAATATTCCTGCGATGGTTCGCCAAAGGGATTGCTTCCGCTACGGTTTTCAGTTCATCGGGTCAGGCGCCGCGCAAGAAGTGATTCGGTCCACATGCCGCCAGCTTGCCGTTGAACAAACCCTTTTGCACGATGAAGCGGCTCCGACCACACTAAGCTTCCTTACCCCAGCCGCCGAGCTTCGAATTCTTAGCCTAGCGTCCAGCCTCTCGATTCATCTCTCTCCGCTACCCGCTTCCCAATCCTCCTCAGCAAACGCCTGAAACGCCGGAATCTCAAACAGCCGCAACCCAACTTCTTCCTGCGGAAGATTCTCCGCATGCGTCTCGCCTGCCTCCCTTTCATCCCGCAGAGCCGTGCGCAGCTTGGCCGCTGTCGCGGTATCGAAGCTCTCCGAGACGATCACGCGGTTATCGTCCCAATGCTCCACAATCACCGGGCCTTCCTCGGTAGTAATCTGCGCGGTCGAGACCGGACAATTCGCTCCCGCACAAGCCGGCACCGTCTCCGCCGTCGCGCTGCGATAGCGCTGCGACACCGCTTCCGTGTAGAAGCGCGCGAAGCGCTCGGCCGCCTGTGGCGTCTTCCACCGCGAAACGTAGAGCAATGCCAGATCTCCGGTGCTGGGTGACACTTCCGCCGCCGTGTCCTTCCGCCGGAAAGCCACAAATGCCCCACCCTGCCACGCCGCCGAAAGATCGTCCGCGATTTTCCGCCCGCTGTACTGCTTCAACAGCGCGCGCACATCCAGTTCGCCAATTCCGCCCGAATCGTAAACCTCATACTGGCTGCCCAGCACTCCCTGCATATCCGGGATGCGCACCGGCACCAGCTTCTCGCCCTGAATGTAAGTTTGCGGCTGCAACACTTCGTGGGAATTCCGCGGCGGACGCGCGAACGCCCCGGCAAACGCCATCTTCTTCCCACCCGCGTGCAGCAGCTCGCCTTCAAAAATCAAGCCCTGGTTATAAGCAAACGTTCCGGCCTCGCGCAGAATCATCGGCGCATCGTGCATGAGCTGGGAATCGACCGCCGCCTTCACCGCCGGCTCTTCCATCTGGTAGACGAGTTGCGGAGTGTCTTCCAGGCTGCGCCCCACCGGCTTGAGCAGGTAATCCACGTACACCACCATGGCCTGGCCCTCGACCACGGCCTTGCGCGCGATCGCGCTGTCGCCCATGGCGCTGCCGATTCTCCGCCTTGCTCCCGGCTTTCATCCACTTCGCCAAATCGTAATTCTGGTCCTGCAGCGCGTGCGTCAGTTCGTGCGCCAGGATCGGTTCCTGGCGGTCAGGAGGCACCCAGTTCAGCATCGAGATCGTCTTCGTCTCGTCATCGTAATAAGCCGCAATTTCCTGACCGGTGGACTTCACCAGAAATTCCTTCAGATTGAAATCCCGCGGCAGGAACCCGAGCTTCTTCATGCTCAACTCTTGCTGGGCAAATCTTTTTGTAAATTCTTCTTTGGCCAGTTGCCCGGCGGCGTAGCTCTCCACGTCGGCCTTGCTCACCAGCCTTCGCTTCACCGCCGCGTGCTGCGGCATGCCGGTGTCCTCGGCGGCAAACGCAAAAATCCGGTCCACAGATTCGAACAGTTTCTTCGTATCCGCGTCCGTCATCTTCACTTCGTCGGTCGTGTCTTTGCGGAGCTTTCGCGCCACGTCTCCCAGGCTCTGCCCGGAATCCGCCTGCTGCCCGGAGGCGGGAAGCACGAACCATGTCAGAAAGCAAACCGCAAAGAATCCATCCCGTAGCCGAAACGCCTTCATGAGACCCTCACTCAGGGAAGAAAATGCACTCCCCGCAATTCTCCCTGAGCCAGGTCTACAACTCACCGTAAAAATCCAGATTGGCCTTACGAAAGTAAGCAAACAGGCGATTGGGCATTGGGAGGGGACCCACTACCGCGATCTGTCATCCTGAGCGGAGGCTGGCTGCGCGAACGCGGAGCCGGCCGCAGTCGAAGGATCCCTTGCATCTCTTCGGCCTCCGCCGGCCTCGCAGGGCGTCTTCACCACTGCTCTCTCTTGATTTTCGTGGAAACGGGAACGGAAGCTCATCGATGGCAAGGCCCATACAATGATGGCCGATACAACGGGCTGGAATGAGACTTCAGGCTGAAACCGTAAATCGCGCGACTCTTCCTACTTCAGCTCCGTCAGTTTCTGGGTCGCGATCTCAACCGCCGTCTCGCTGGGATTGTCTTTCTTGATCTGCTCGTAGAGGCGCTTGGCGTCGAGCGGCTGGTTGCTGGCCTGGTAAAGTTCCGCCAGTTGCAACTGCGCCGTCACTTTGCTCACTGAAATTGTCGGCTGGTTGATCAGTTCCTGGTACAGGGCCGCGGCATCCTTGGTGCGGTTGGTGTTGCCGTAGAGACCGGCCAGCGCGAGCTTCGCCACCGATGCCAGCTCTTTGCTGCCGCTCGAAATCACTGCCTTGAGGTTGCTTTCCGCGGCAGCATTGTCGCCCGCGGTCGCAGCCGTCACTCCCAACAAGTAACGCGCCATATCCGCCGTGCGCGTGTGCGGATACTTGTCGACGATCGTCTGCAATTGTTTCCTGGCCGTGTCCGAGCGCTCTTTCGCCGAAGCGAAGCTGGGAAAGTCCGGCTGCTCGGGCGTTCCCGCAGGACGCAGCGGCGTATCGAGCGTCCGCACCGCCTGCGCCAGATCGAAGCTCGCCTTCTCATCCTGCGCGCTCAGGTAATACCATCCGCCCGCCACCGCGCCGGCAATCACCACGAGGACGACCACGGCGACCGCAAGCGTGTTCCTGTGCTCTACGCTCCAGTGAGCCGTCTTCTCGGCGGCTTCGATGGTGGCTCGGCTGAATGCATCCTGTTTAAGTTGATGGCGGGTTTCTGCGCGCAAGACTACCTTCCAATCTCAGTCTTGGAGTCGATTTCCTGAATCTCTGTAATGACTCTACTGTCTAAGGTGGGACGAGTTATTAGTTTATCAGCCGGAAAACCGCACCGTCAAAGCCGCATCTCGATACTTTGGAGCGCGCATGTTCCCTTCGGCACGAACCTTTGTCATTCCGCACCGGGCGCCAAGCCCGGTGAGGAACCTGCCATTTCGCTGCCGGAGATGAAGTTCAGCAACCTGTAGCTCCCGCTTACCGCGGAGCCTCTTCCAGCAAACCCTGCTCCAGTTTCTCCTGGCACTCGATGCAGTGCCGCGTCCAAGGCACCGCTTCCAGCCGCTTGGCATTGATCTCTTTGCCGCAGTGGATGCACTCGCCAAAGCTGCCTTCGCGAATGCGGGCCAGCGCTCTCTCGACCATCTGCAGCAGTTGCCGCTCGTTGTTGCTCTGGCTGAACAGAAACTCTTTGGTGTAGGAACTGGCGGCGCGGTCGGCAATGTCCTGCGCCGTATCTTCGTCGGCAGAGCGGCCGTCGGCCTGCGTGCGCGACACCGTGCGGCGCAAATCCTGCTGCCGCGTCTCCAGCCGCTTCTTGAATGCTTCTAACTTCTTCTTATCCATAAGTTCACTTCTATAATTCTGCGCCGGCTCCCCGAAGCCGTGCGCGGGGTTCGGGCCAAACAAAAATGATAAGCGCGTCAAATGAGATGCGTCAACCACAGGCTGGGGTTTGGTAGTGGCCCAGCTTGGAATTTCTTTCAGTGGCGTCATCCTGAGCGGAGCCGCTCTTCAGGCGGAGCGAAGAGCCCGCCCTGAGCGAAGTCGAAGGGATCTCCCGCACGCATGCGTATGTCTATGGGAGATCCCTCACCCGGCTGAACTGCGCCGGGTTTCGGGATGACGCACCTCAAGAAGAAGGCGGAACGGTTGCAGGACAGAAGACCTGGCGTAGAGCCTAGCGCACTAACGATGACCGAAAGCGGCATCTGCTGCTTCGTTGCGCCGCTGGTGGCCGACACCGTGGCCGAATAGGTGCCAGCCTTGGCGGCGCTGGTCGCTGCGAGCTTGAGCACGCTGCTGCCTGATCCCGGGGCAGACAGCTTGGCAGGAGTGAAGGCGCCAGAGACTCCGCTGGGCAATCCGGTTATCGAGAAGGCCACGGCCGCGTTGAAGCCTCCGCTGACCGTGACGCTTCAGAGTGACGCTCGTTGTTCGATCCGCCGGTAACGGAAAGCGAATTCGCTGAAACCGCCGCGTGAAATGAGGGCGGAGTCGTAGCGCTGGCCCAGTGATTGACCAGGACTGCAGCCATCGATCGAGCCGAGTCCGGTGGCCTGATCGTATCCCACGGTCGCGTTGAAGCCAGCCTGTCCCGGCACGCTGTTGTTGCCGATGGTTGATGTCATGAAAAACGGATGCTCCGCCCGCCCTCTGCTTGCTGGCCAGAGAATAAAACACAACGTTGGCGTTGCCCTGCCGCGCGGCGGTGTTCTGCGACCACCAGCGCCATCACGCCGGCAAATGACGGCGAAGCCGCCGAGGTGCCGCCGACCACATAGAGTTCGCCGTTCTGATAGATGAGGTAGCCGTCGTGACCCGCGGAACTGAGCGCAACGTCTGGGACGTCGCGCTTGCCATCCGCCGGAACGCCGGTGCCGGCTTGCCAGGAAGGCTTGGCATACACGATGCTCGCTCCGCCGCCGCTCGCCCACAGCCCGTAGTCGGGACCGCTTGCGTTCCAGACCACTTCCGGAATGTAGCTGAGCGCTGATGCCTGCGTTCCCGGAAGTGTTCGAGGGCGACCAATAGAGCGTGGGGTTCGAGAGGTCGTTGAACTCAGTGCCTCCGACACAAACGCTGTAGGGCGTGGAGCACAGGCCGTTGACGGCGCGTCCGTGCGTGGCGGTTGAGGCCGAAGCGGAATCGCAGCCGGCCGCGCCGCTGTCTCCCGAGGAAACGAAGACGGTGATGCCTTCCGCTGCTGCTTGCTGCCACAGGCTGTTGAGAAAACTGTTTCCGGAAGAACCGAGCGCCGCTTCACACAGGCCGAAGCTGGTGCTCATCACCGGCGCGAGGTTGTGGTTGACGATGTATTGCGCCGACAGGTCCACACCGTCGCTTGAATTCGTAGACTTCGACACGACGAACTTGATGGTGGCGCTCTTGGCCACGGCGCCAGACCACTCCACGTCGAGATCGGCTTCGGTTTCTTCATTTGCACTCCAGATGCCGGGGTCGGTTCCGTTGACGATGATCTGGGGATCGTTGGCGGGCAGGCCGAAGAATGTTCTGAACTGGCGCACGTCCGCGATGTTGATGTTGGAACGGGCGACGATGGCTACGGACTGGCCGTTGCCGTTGATCGGATTGCTGGTATAGCGGATTGAGGTCGTAGATGGTGGCGAAGTCTGCAGGGGCAAGGTAGTAGGCGCCGCCGCTGCTGAAGTCAGGGGCTGGCTTGCGGACCATGCCGTGCATTGGTTCGCTGTGAAAGTCGTGCAGCGAAACCACGCCTCCCACGACCTGAACCAGAGCCGCGGGAATTTCAGGATCGTTCACGTTGGCGTGATGGACTTCATCGCCAATCTTGTATGTATGAATCGCGGTATGGAATGCCGCCTGGACCTGGGCGGCGGTGCCGCTGAAGATGATGGAGCGGTGGCCGGCTGTGAGTTCTTCCACTTCCATGCCATGACCTTGCAGCCAGGCGACGACCTGGGCCGCGTCGGAGTCGGAGACGCCGAAGCGCTCGCCGTACTGCTCGGGCGTGAGCCACTGATGGTAGTAAGGCGACTCGGGGTTGTGCTGCGCGTCGACGAGTTGATTCAGGATGTCCTGCTGCGTCGAGTCGGGCAGCAGCGTGAGAAGCATGTGCTCCATGGGGAAGTCGGGCGCGACTGCGCCGGCATCGTATTGGGCCTGGGCCAGGGGATGCACGTTGCCGTGCAGCGTGACTCGTTGGTCGTCATCAATGAAGGAGGTGATGCGGTCCCTTACCTGGACGAACGGAGGTTGGGTGAGCGGAAGATTCGTGGGATCGGCCGCGGGCTGGGCTTTTTTCGCGAGGACTGCGGCGGGAAGGTCGAGAGAAAGAAGCGAGAAGAAAATTGCCAAGGTTAGAAATGAGAAGACGCGACGCTGCGGTGACGCGGATGACAGGCGGGACATTGTTGTTGAGCCTCCGAGGTGAAGTGCGGAGCTTTACTCGGTTTGGAGCTTTACTTCACCTCAGGCTTCATCGGCGGGGCGGCGGGAACACTTGAGGGATCAGCCCAAAGTTTTCTGGCGGGAGTCACCGGTGGTGAGAGCGGTTTAATGTTCCCGCTGGAACATTGGGCTGAATGTTCCAGTCGGAACATAACGTCGTTTTCACCGGAACACTGTGGAAATTTCGGAAAACTCGGAAAACCACCTTAAAGCTATAGTTGGTTGGCGGCAAGCGGCTGAGGGGGATGGAGTTGGACAGGTGCCGAAATATCGGCACGAAAAACGTGGGGCGAAGGGAAGGCGTTGAAAATCGGCGCTCGAGGCTGGCAGTCGTGGGAGGCGGAGTGCTAATTACATAGACTTCCGGGGCGGATGGCGTCGCGTCTGTTGCATTTCACTCGGCTGCGGAGGACCGTCCTTTGGACGATCCTCCTTCGCTCCGCATGACAGAGAGATTCTTTAGGGGTGGTGCTGTGAAACTTCCCCGCTCAAGCCAGAAGACGGCTTTGAATGGGCCGCCCGCCTCCGGATTCCCCACGAGTGGTCAAGCCGTTTTCTTAACATTAGGCAGGCGCTCAATCTCCACTTGCTGCCGGCGTACCCGGTCACGGATGAGTTGGACGTTGTCCGATCCTTTTTTATGAATGATGACTTCCTCAACCACGTGTGAGCTCTTCGTCACCACGACCTCTTCACCGGTTTCGGTCACCTCAATCGTCTTGTCGGTCCAATCGACTTCTTTGGCGAGCGCGGGATCGGTCACGGCGCGGCGCTCGATATCCGCATGCTCTTCATGCAGAGTAATATGTGACTCAACCGGCTTCTCGGTGACAAAACGACGGATTCGGGCCTTGCCGGTTTCGACCACGCGCTTACCTATGTCGATCTGTTCCTCAGTCAGACGCAGGACCTCTTCTTTGGCTACCTTGGTGCTTTCGCTGGGAGGAACAAAAGTCGGTTTGGACGACAGCGCAACGCTCATTTCGCTGGAGGCCTTGAGAGGACTGTGTCCGAGGAGGATCTTCGTAGCCTGCGGTAGTTCTGTGTCACTGGTTCGTAGCGTCAGAAGCGAGCCTCCGCTTGCGATGGCCCGGCCATAAGTACCGCTCTCCTGGGAAGTAAGATCTCGGCCAAAAAGCCGGCGCCACCAACCGGCGTCGCGCAGTTCAGTTTCCGTGGCGGAATTGGCATCTAGTATGGTGATATCACGGTTGGAAAAGCCGGAAGCTTCCAAAGCGCGTTGAGCGTCTCTTGCTTTTCCTAGGCTATCGTAAACGGCAGCAATCTTTTCGTAAGCCATTATTGTCTCCTTTTCCTGGTTATTTGTTCTGAGCGGCAGCGCCGGGCTCTTTGTTGATCGGCTCTTCCGCCGGAAAACGCTCGAATACCGCTTCTTGCCAGCGAACGGTCACGCCTTGCTGATATCTCCTCTGACTTCGAACGCGTCGAATACGAAGCTCCTCTTTGAGGACGAGCCTGCGGGTAATCACCAGTTCTTCCCCGATGATCGGTACAACCAGGACATCCCCTTCTTCCCGGATTTGCGGGAGCTGATCGAGGAGCACACCAACCGGCCTTAATTCGATCTCTACCTCCTCGGTGGCAAGAAGCTCGTCAACAAAATGTTCTCGTTCGCGGGTGTAGCGCGAAATCTGCACGTGACCCGTCACTTTCTTCTGCTTCGCCACCGACCATTCTTCGGCGCAAAGAGGAAAGACGATCCGGTCTTGAACTTTGTGCGTTCCCGGTTCAAATGTCATGGCGACAACAATCGCGCCGTAGATTCAGGTTTTCGTGGCAACTATTTCGCGGACTGAATGCCGAGTAGCGATGAAAGCAACTCAGTGTCTAGTCTAGCGCTACGGAGGTTTACTTTTCGGAGGATGTCAGTTCTGCAAGCCGGATGAAACTGGCAAATGACACAGTCGCTAGCCCGGCAAAAACACGATGTCGCGCCAGTGATGCAGCAGTCGGCATGAACCGAGTTTCTTGCATATCCACATATCGGCATCCAGCAGCGCCCGGCAGGATGCAATGATCGCACTCCAACCCGGCGCACTGCTTTCGGATCCGACCACAACCACCTCCAGAAATTGCGTGCTCCGCTCCCACCCTCAGAGCACGCGGTTCGGCTCGACGGCTAACAGGCGCAATCCCGGCCTTGTGAGATCGAGAGGTATATCGTTAGCAACCTCTGGCATCGCCTAATGGCGAATTGGCTACGGTTCGGGTCTAAGCTGCTCTCTTGACTCCAATTTTCTCCGCCATCTCAGTTTCAGCGACCCTGCGCAGCCAGGTCTGCGTCCGCTCAGCTAACGCGAGCTTATCCGCGAGGCAAATTTCCAGGAGTGCGGCGACTCCATAATTGCCCGAGATGTCAGCCGCCGCGATGAGCGTCTTGTATTCGGCTGCGCGGATATGAACAAGGTTGTTAAGTTTAGCGAGGATGTAGAAACGCCTCGCCTTCGTATCTTGAATGTCAGCTACCTCTTCGCGGAAGTCCTCGGCAAGCACGTCGTAAATCCGAGTCCTCGTTCCACTCAGCGGTACCGGCTGCTCGCCGATAAGCTTGAAACATTCATCGAGGGTTTCGACGACTTTTCGCGAGACAAAGGTGCGAACCTCGAGAGCCTGCTTGATATCAGGATCTTCTGCGAGCTGTGCCAGGTTCTGGAAAACACTAGTAGTTTTTTCAGTGCCCCGCCGTAGATCGCTGAGCAGGAGCAGGAAAACCTGTTTCGAATTCTTGATAGGCATTTGAAAGTCTCCTTAGATAGTTGGTTGATGGCTCTTGGTTGGGTTGTGAATGACGGAGGAAGTGGCTGAGTCTGCAGCGTAGAGCGTGCAGGTCAGTGAGGCAACTGGGCAAACTGCCAGCGACTTCGCCTGGCGTAGCCCGTTCGAGCCATGTACATTTCTTCGCGCAACGAACAAACTATTCGGTTTGTGCCATCTCCAGTGTTGAACCCGGCAACTTGTTGGTGATTTCCGGGTTCCTATTGATTACACGGTGGCTCCATGGCTAGATCCCCAATTCGCGTTCTGGTAGTCGAGGATTACGCACCGTTTCGCCGATTTGTCTGTTCGACACTGGCAAAGAGACCGGAAATACAAATCGTCGGTGAGGCCTCAGACGGATCAAAAGCGGTCCACAAAGCCGAAGAACTGCGACCGGACTTAATCGTGCTCGACATCGGGCTTCCATCAGTGAATGGAATCGAAGCCGCTCGACAAATCTGCAAGGTCTGCCCACAGTCGAAAATACTCTTCGTAAGCGAAAATCGGTCTCGGTACATCGCAGAAGAAGCCTTGCGCGCGGGTGCAAGCGGCTACGTCGTCAAGTCGGATGCGGCGAGTGAGCTGCTGCGTGCGGTTGACACGGTTCTTAAAGGCGGCAGGTTTCTCAGCGCGAGTTTAACGGGTCATGATTCCAGCGCGCCCACGAATGACCACGGCGCGGCGGTCACGCATTCCCACGAGGTTGCGTTCTACGCCGATGACAGTTCTGTAGTGGATGGGTATGCACGCTTTATCGAATCCTCTCTTAAAGATGGGAATTCGGTCATCGTTGTCGTGACCGAGACACACCGAGCCAGCGTAATTGCGCGATTGGAAGCAGACGGTGTGAACGTAGCTGCGGCCATCGAACAGGGGCGTTATATTCCGGTGGACGCCGTCGATGCTCTGTCGAGATTGACGGTCAACGATATACCCGATCCCGCTCGCTGTACGAAAGTGGTAGGCGATCTCATTCTGGAAGCAGCCAAAGGCGTAAGGGGAGCAAATAGTCGAGTTGTGTTTTGCGGGGGAATTGCCCCCATCTTGTTGTCAAAAGGTAATGGGGAGGGAGCAATTCAGCTCGAACACCTGTGGGACGAGATCACGAGAGGCTATGGTGTAGCTACTCTGTGTGGCTATCTGTCGAGTGCGTTTCCCCATCACGAAGCGGACCCATTCTTCCAAAGAATCTGCGCGGAACACTCAGCTATCCATGGACAGGAACCAGGACGCTAACCGACTGCCCGTTCAGAAACTTTTTCCGAGCCGAACGGAACGCGAACATGGACGGTCGTTCCACCCATCGGCTTCGACTGAATCTCAATCCTTCCGTTCGCTAGTCGAACTCGCTCCTGCATGCTCGCGAGACCGAGACCTCGACCTTGCATTGCTGTTCCCACGTCGAACCCTCTTCCTGAATCACTGATGACGAGATGAATCTCGCCTGAATCTTCCCGCAGTTGCACTTCAATCCGTTTCACCCCGCTGTGTTTGGCTGCATTGTGCAGAGCTTCTTGTAGAACTCGAAAAAAGCAAAGCCCGATTTCCTTGGGCAGAGAGATTTCCGCGTCAGGGCTTTTGAATTCAACGTGTAGTGCCTGCCGCTCACTGAATTCTTTGCACCAGCTTTTCATGCCACCAACGGCACCGAGATATTCCAGTTTTGAGGAGTGCAACTCGTGGGACAAGGATTGCACGTCGTTCGCAATCCCCGTTGTCTGTTCTTGCAGTTCCTTCATTCGGCTGCTGATTTCTACGGGCAACTCAGCATAGTGCTCTCGAAGTTGTTGAAGATCGATTCCCAACATTGCAAGACGTTGGTTGATGTCGTCATGAAGCTCTCTGGCGATCCGGGCGCGTTCCTGCTCTTGTGCTTCCACCAACTTTCGGCTCATGTTGGTAAGAGCGTCGTCGGCGAGCTTGCGATCAGTGACGTCGATGCAAGTGCCGATGAAGCCAGCAAACGAGCCATCTTCAAAAAACCTTGGCACCCCGACGTTGAGCATCCAGCGATATTGTCCATCGTGCCTTCGCAAACGGAATTCTTTCCTAAAAGGTTGCCGCTGATCGAACCCCCGACAATAAACATCTTGAAATTGCAGGTAGTCCTCAGGGTGAACAATTCCGGCCAGCCCATTCAGAAGGTCGGTCTGCGAGAAGCCGGTGAAGTCCAGCCAAAGCTGATTGAAATAGGTAGGCTTTGTATCCAGTCCTGACATCCAGATCATCACCGGTGCACTGTTTGCTACAAGACGGAACCGCTCTTCGCTCTCGCGCAACGCTTCTTCCGCCGCTTTGCGTTCGGTGATGTCCCGCAACACACAGGCGATTCGATCGATGCCGAGTGGACCTCGGATGGGAAAATACGCCGCTGATATGTTTCTCGCACCCAGCTTGGGGTAGTTGTACTTGACTTCGTAGCGCACGACTTTACCCTGGAAACATTGATCAAACTGTTCCTTGATATCCGCCTCAAAGGTCTCTTTACCTAAAAGCTCGGCGACGGTATGGCCGATGACCTGGTCCTTCTCGAAGCCCCGGTAGTTCAGGAACGCCGCATTGGCGATTACGTAGCGGTATTCCCGGTCCACTACCATGATCCTATCCCCTAACACTTCGACGACCTGTTCGTACTCCCGTAGTCTCTCCTGCGCCCGCTTGCGCTCGGTAATATCACGGGCAATTCCTGAGGCTCCTACGATCTGGCCGTCGACATCAACGATCGGAGAAACCGTCAGCGATATGTCAACACCAGTACCGTCTTTCCTCCGTCGTACGGTTTCGTGATGCCTCACTACTTCGCCTTGCCAAACCTTCTTTATCAGCGCGGCTTTGTTGTCGTCCCGGGCATTGGCTTGCGACAGAAATAGAATGTTCTGGCCAATCGCCTCACTGGCTGAGTAGCCAAAAAGACGTTCTGCCCCTTTATTCCAATTCGTAATGATTGCATTGGTGTCCAAGCCCACGATTGCATCGTCGGAGGATTCGACAATGGCGGCGTACCTGAGTAGAGCCTTTTCTGCGTTGTTTTTCTCAGTAATGTCCTCCACCATGGCAACTGCCAGGGGAGGAGTTGCGCCCTTTAACAGAGAAATACTCAAGCGTCCCCAGGCCGTCGAGCCATCGCGTCGAAGAAAGCGTTTGTCGATTTGATAATGATCTATGGAACCTGCCCGCAATTGCTCAAAAAGCGCCCAATCCTTCGCTGCATCTTCGGGAGGGGAGAATTCAACGCGGTGTTTGCCGAGCATTTCCTCTTCGCTGAGTCCGAGCATCGCGCAAAGGGAGGGATTCACGAAGAGAGGCTGCCCCCCCAGATTCTCTATAGCAATTCCCATCGGACACGCCTTGAACGCCGCGTAGAGCAGCTCGCTGTCGGGTCCCACCGTCTGTGCTTTTTTCTGCTCCATAGCAGGAGATGTGGAGCACTCGTCTTCTCAACCTTGCGATGAGCCGCACGGTTGCGCCGACCAGCGGGAGAATTCAGTCCAACCCAGGGAAGATTCGTATGGCGAAGTGATCTGCAGTGACTTCACCGAGCCTGTGACATCGTGGTCGCCGCAGGCCAGACAGTTGCAACTTGGCTATACACACTATATCTTCCGAGTCCAGTTGGCAAGCTACCACTCGAAGTGGGTAGCGTGGAGCGCCAGACGTTTATCGAGATGCGTCGAGGCTTTTACGCCAAGAACCTGTAAGAGCTGAGGTTCAATCTGGCAGAAGCATTTTGCGGCGCGGGGCCTGGTAACGAGGATGAGACCGAATACGGCCTAGTTTGGGCTCTGTGGAAAGATACAGCACGATGGCATCGCGGTCCTCGATGGCTTTCTCATACCAGTCCAGCGCCTGTTCCACCTGTCCCAGACCCAGGCACATGATCCCGAAATACGCCGGGAGCCACGTAACCTGATTGCGCGCTGGCCCATTTTCACCGGCCACCATCCCTAAAGAGGCTGCCCCTGCTATGCAAACGCGGCGAAGCTGGGGCAGCCTCTTTCGTGGTGGTGTCGGCAAGAAACATGAAGAGTGGGCCAGCCCGCGTGAACCAAGGCTGCGGCGGACGTCTCGTCGCCGAGGAACCTCTTTCAGCCCGCCAATACGGTGGTGACCATCCTATGGGCTTGAGTTTCCGAGCCACGTCTCCGGTCTCTTTAACGGCAAAACGCCCGTTCCCGCCCCCAGTGCCACCAGGGTCACAGGGACCATGACAAAAAGTCCTACGATTGGGATAAGCATCAGAGCTATGAGAACTCCCGCGCCACGTAATCGTGCTCCGAGGGGGTGCGCGAGCCCGAACCGCGAGCCGATCCGCTCGGTCAGAGCGGCAAAACCAATGACAAAAGCAACCCAATAAGGAATGGGGGTCAAGAAAAGAAGCAAGAGGAACAACGGCGGGGACGTGTGTAGAAACACAACAGCGAGGAAACCGAGGGATGGCAATATCACGACAAGTAGCACAACCCCGAGGAATGCGCTGGCGAAGGGCCGCCGCGCGGCTCTCCCTACCCGCTCACGGAGGCGTCCCCACACCAGCGATCCGCCACAGGCCGATGTCAACAGCAAGGCAATAGCAAAAACTGCTACGCCCCCGCCGGGCCACGACCGCTGGCCAGGATAGAACGTGCGCGGCGAGCTGAGAATAAGGCTGGAATTGATGCGTATGCTCGGATCGACGACCACCGGGCCGCCATAGGCAAACAAGGTGGGCATCCAGACGCGGGCCCCCGGCATAAGTGTGATTCGGCCGCCCCAAACGTCGGCCCGCTCTACGCCGCCCCCGCTCTCGACAGTAACGTCACCCCAAAATGTGGTCGCCGTTCCGACCGTACCGCGCACGGTCATCGAGCAGAGCACGCACTTAGCGTGCACGCGATTTTCGCCGGGAGTGATGACCAGATTCCGGAGGTAGTTGAAACGGTTTCCTTGTTGCCCCGCGGGGAAGAATGAGCCACCTGCAACCTCATTCCAGAGCTCCACCATGGGCGAGTTGTAGAACCAAATCGCCCAATACGGAGTGAGTAAGAGGGTGACGAGGCAGGATGCGACCCAACCAACCCACCGATCCGATGTCTCCGCTGGCATAACAGGAATCACCATCGTGAGGCGGCGAAATTGCATCGCTCGCCCATCACGCCAGCACGAGAATATGCGAAATACGACGACGGAGCCATTGTCGAGTGTGGGCCGCGAAACCCGTCCAAATCGCTTGCGTTGATAGCAGCTCCAGGTGATGGAATGAAGGCTGCCCGTTCCGTAGTAGCGCTTTAGGCCCCAGGCCATGAATAGACGCTACGCACGAATACGAGGTGATGTCGGTGACGGATGAACATTGGCTGGGCCTAGAACCAGCTCAAGTCAAAAGCCCACTCTTCGACTTCGCTCGGGGCAGGCTTTCTCGCAAGTAACGCGAGAAATGGGGTACCAGGCGGAGCTGAAGGTTCGCAATATTGTTTGATATGAATCGGCGAGGTCGGGGTCCGTGGTGCGCATCTTTGCAAAAGCGGCAAAGCTGGGGCAGCCTGTTTCGTGGTGGTGTGGGCAAGAAACATGATGAGTGGGCCAGCCCTCAAGCGCGTGTCCTCAACAGTTTCATCTTCGAGCCGCGCGGTTCAGGAGAACTGGGGTTTGTGCCACATTCGAAGGTTGACCGCGTAGAGCACAATGCAAAACAGGTTTGCCGGAATGAAGCCCAGTTGCCCTGTTCTTAACCCGATGATGCAAATGATCAGGCTGTTGATTGCTGCCAGCACCCAGCCCATCGGGCATCTTCTCCCGATCAGAATCGTCGAAAAAACAGTGAACACACAAGACAAGCAATCAAGCCGCCACACAATCGAAAGCACTTCTAATCTCATACCCCTATCTTCACTCGGAAGGAGAAGCCCATTCCGATATCCATGATGCGAGACGTAACCTTGGTAACGTTGGACCTTCCCGGGGCGGGCCGTTCTCAATGAGCGTAACGGCTCGTTTACATCGACTGACAGCAGGAATGCCCCGGACCTTGTTTGGTTACGCGTGTGATTGGCTGCGCGAATCGTAAGTGGCGTGGTATGGCTATTCCTTGCGCAGTGCTTCCACTGGCGGCAGCAACGCCGCTTTACGCGCGGGGTAGAGTCCGGCGATTACTCCGGAAATGGCCAGAAAGCCAACGGCCGCGGCGGCAGTCCAAGGGACCACCCGGGGTGTGTCCCAGCCGGGAGGGGATGGAAGAAGTGAGAGCAAACCCGTCAGTGCGGCTGCGCCGCCCATGCCCAGGCAGCCGCTCAGCAAAGTGAGAAAGGCGCCTTCCACGAAGAATTGGAACAGGATGCTGCGATTGGTGGCACCCAGCGCTTTGCGCAGCCCGATCTCGCGAGTGCGGTCAGCCACAGCGACCAGCATAATGTTGATCACGCCGATCGCTCCCAGCCCCAGCGTGACCACGCCTACGCTCCCCAAAAATACGTTCATGGCGTCAAAGATTTTTCCCACCGAGTCGGAGGTCTCCACCGTGTCCCATTCCTCGTAAGAGTCCAGGTTGGTGTAGTCAAAGCCATGGTTGCGGGCGATGACCTTGTGGACTTCGAGTTCGGCGGCCTCGTGCAGCGCACGCGATCGGGGTTGATAGTTGACCAGGCTGACCGCATCCCGCACCTCTCCTACATTGAGCATGGGAAAGTCCTGGCGCATCGTAGTGAAAGGCACGAAACTCCACAGATTATGGTCGTTGTTATTCCCGTAGCCCACGCGCTTCGCCGAACCGATCACCTCGTAGCGAATTCCATTGAGCAGGATGGTACTGCCGAGAAAAGGACGCCCGCTAAAGAGGACGCGGCGCGTCTCGTCGCCCAGCACGACCACCCGCCGACTCTGTGCCACGTCCATGTCGTTGAGCCAGCGCCCGTCCGCGAGGGGAACGTAGCGAATTTCGGCAAAGTTCGGCAGAACTCCAAAGATCGGCCCCGAACTCTGGTAGAAATCACTCACAGCCCGGATGTCATTGCGACGTATGTCAGGAGTGACCGCTCTCACGTCAGGGCATTGGGTCAAAATATCCTGGTAGTCACGGTCCGTGAGATAGTACTGCCGGAGGCTGTTAAAGCTGCCGTTCATCGCCGGGGCGCGGCCACCCCAGATGAACATTACGTCCCGCCCCAATTCGTCAAATTGCCTGCGGTTCCCAGTGCGGAAACCCTCACCTAACCCGACCAGCAGGAGCAGAGATCCTACCCCCCACGCAATGCCAAACATGGTGAGAAACGAACGTAGTTTGTGCGCCCAAAGAGTGCGGAGAGTCTGCCCGAAGATGTCAAGCATCTGGCGCATGCCCCATCATGATACGTCGGTGCCCACGGACCGGGTGTTCCCGCCAACTCTTGCGCAATTGACCCCGGAGTTATTCGAGTGATTTCGCAAGTAATCTCTCAATGGGTGTTGTATCGCGATTCCACTTACTGCAAAGAGCTTCTGGAACAGGTATGCTGCTAAGCGAACTCAGGAGTCAAAGAAAAGACATGAACGCAACCGCAACTGGAATTGGAATTACGCGGCTCGGGCAAGTCGCCATCAACGCGAAAGATGTGGAGCGGGCGACGGCCTTTTACCAGGACAAGTTGGGGCTGAAGCTGCTGTTCAAGGCGCCGCCGGGGTTGGCCTTTTTCGATTGCGGTGGAGTGCGGCTGATGCTGGACCGGGCGGAGAAGCCGGAGTTCGATCATCCCAGCTCGGTTCTGTATTTTTCCGTGCCTGACATTCACGGGGCTTACAGCAAACTGAAAGATAGCGGCGTGCACTTTGAGGACGAGCCGCATGTGATTGCGAAAATGCCGACGCATGACTTATGGATGACGTTTTTCCGCGATTCGGAGGGGAATTTGCTGGCGCTGATGAGTGAAGTGGCGCGGTAGGGACGCGGAAGGGTGAAGGAAAAAACGTCCCGGCTTGTCGGCGTGCTCGCTGGTGGTGCCGGCAGGAACCAGGATCCCTCGCTTCGCTCGGGATGACAATTTTGTGGCTCGGGATGACTGTGCTGTGGCTCGGGATGACTAGCCCGGGATGAGAATCCTATTGTGGGTGACCATCCGTGCGCCTGCGAAAGCGGATTTTCGATTGCCAAGGGTGCGTGGGTGATCGAGAATTTGTGGGACATGCGAATCGCCATGAAGCCAGCGGCTGCACTTTCTGCGCCGGGCTTTGGCAGTGCGTGGTTTGCGCTGTGCGTGGCGTTCGCGCTGCACATTTTCGATGAGGCCTCTAGCGGCTTTCTCGCCGTCTACAACCCAACTGTGACCATCCTGCGCGGGCGCTGGGGCTGGTTTCCGACCGGCACATTCGAGTTTGGGGAGTGGCTGGCAGCGCTGATCGTGGCCTGCGGGGTGCTGTTTTTTCTGACCCCGGTGGCGGGGCGCGGGATGAGCGGCTTGCGGCCACTGGCGTGGGCTTACGCCGTCCTCATGTTTCTTAGCGGGCTGGGATCTGCCCTGTTCTCGATTCTGGGACATACTGTGGCTGCCGTGACGGTACCGAGTCCGGGGCCGGGGTTTTATTCTTCTCCGTTTCTTTTTGTGGCCTCGCTGTGGCTGATGTACCGGCTGCGGCGGACGGCGCAGGTGGATTTTCGATTGCCTACGGGGGATTGATCGCGAATCAAGACGCTCGACTCTGGGCGGCTGTGTGCACAGGGGAGATCCCTTCGACTTCGCTCAGGGCAGGCTCTTCGCTCCGCCTGAAAAGCGGCCCTGCTCAGGATGACGCCACTGAGCCACTACCCGTGATTCACGTGCGGGCGGCACTGCGTCGACCCTGCTATCATCTTTGGCGGAGTGTGAGCGTCATGCAGGACATGGAAGACGACGAGGGACTTCCTTATATTTCGGGTTCAGGAGAAGGACTTATGGATGAAGGTCCAACATTGCATGGGAGTGCGCGGCGCAATGAGGATATCGCGCTTGATCTGATGAAATTTGTGGCGATGACTACCGGGTACGGGCGGACTACCTCGTCGGGCGTAGGTTTTCAGGGCACGGGCTCGGCGTCGAAGCCCGAGGAGTATGCCGCGCATTTGCTCGAGTTGTATGGGAAGTGCCGAGCGGCGGTGGAGGGGAAGAAGTAAGGGCCGTAACCGGCGGCGGACAAGGCCTTCCGTAATCTGCTCGAATGGGGCTATTAGGGAAGATACTTGATCCTAATGTTGTCCCTCCCTCAATCACAGCCCGCTCCGCGGGCCACGCGAGTGCATTTTACCGAGCGCACTCCAGCGGTGCTTCGACTTGGTGATGGGCGCCGTGTTTCAGGCAAGTTGAAGGTCGTTTCCCTGACTGGCGGGTTGCTCTCCGTGCCTCATCCGGTCAACACGGGATCCAGCGCAAAATTAATGTTTCTGACCGCGGCCGGCTTGGTGCTGGGGTCGGCGGAAATGCTGAGTCCGATCTCCTGGGGCCTGCAACCGTTTCGGTTCGTGGCGCTCGCCGACGACGATGAAGATCGGCTGAAGACAGTCATTCAACGGTCCGTCGAGCAGAAGCGTACGAACCATGGCCAGATTGAACGCTCCGGGCCTGGTGAACGGGAATACAAACAAAAAAACCGCGACCTGTGGGCCGCGGCTCGTGGATCTGGATGTTCGTCTTAGCTCTTAGCGGCGGCGTTTCTTCGCTGCTTTCTTTTTTGCTTTTTTCGCCGGCTTTTTGGCTGCTTTCTTTTTTGCGGGCTTCTTTTTCGCGGCTTTCTTTTTCTTGGCGGGCTTTTTGGCTGCTTTTTTCTTTGCAGGCTTCTTGGCCGCCTTCTTTTTCGGCGGTTTCTTCTTGGCGGCGGGCTTGCTGCCTCCGCCTCCTCCAGCGGGAGCAGCGGGTCTGGGTGCAGGAGGCGGCGGAGCGGGCATGACCGGCTCACTCATCGCTGGTTCCGGCACGCCAGCTTCTTCCTCCTCCTCTTCTTCCTCTTCGAAATCTTCTTCGAGCGACTCGCTGTAGGCGCCGCTATCGCCGAATTCTTCTTCTTCGTCACGGCCGTAGAGTGTGGGATCGTAGAACGTCATTGCTCCTCCTGATCTTGTTTTGGCTTCCGGGCGCAGGAACGGCTGCGCAAGGCTGCCGGGCACGAGAAATTAAAAGACCACCAGAACTTATGCTGGAACGGCGGGCGATTATAGCACGACGTTTGCGGCAGACGGCAAGGGCCGTGGTCACATCTACCCTGCCTATCCTGTTACCACACGAGAGGGCGGAAGGGAAGAAGATTCGAACGGGGAGAGGCCGAAAAAAGAAGCGGACCGGGTTCGGTGGCTGATCTTCGCTATGGGTTGGGGTCTACGGGTTTGGGCTACCGGCTGGGTTCGACGATCAGGATCATGCCGGGGCGGAGCACGGCTACGTTGCGGTTGTTGCGCTTGAGGGCGGCGACGGTGGTCTTGTAAGTGGTGGCAATCGAGTAGAGAGTTTCGCCGCTTTTCACCGTGTGGCGGAGAACGGCGGGCTGACCGGAAGTATCTGGAGCGGAGTCGCTTGCTGAGTTCTCACCGGGAAGTTTCGCGCTGGCGGTTTGAGTGGTTCTTCGAGGGTGCCCGGTGGGCTTCTCGGCGACGGCTTCGGTGCTGGGCGAAACCGGCAGGTGCAGGGCCAGCACTTTCCTTCCGCGCAGGCTGGAGCCACGGGGCAGGCCGTTCCAGCGCCGGACCATCTGAGCGGAGACGCCGAAGTTCTCGGCTACGCTCTCGACAGTGTCTCCCTTGTGGACCCGGTAGCGGGTAATGCGGCGCGCGTAGGTGGCAGTATCGCTGGCGGGATGCTTGCCGACCGCCAGCGGGATGACCAGCTTAGCGTCGGCTTCGAGGTCTTTGTCTGTGTCATCGAGGTGATTGGCCGCGGCAATGGATTTCGCCGGGACGCGATAGGAACGGGAAAGTGAAGCGAGGGTGTCGCCGGGCTGAACCTTGTGGTAGCGCCACCACAGGCGCATATCGGGAGGAACGGCGGCGATGGCGGTCAGGTACTGATCTTTCGTCCCCGAAGGCAGATGGAGCACGAATGTTCCTTCTCGAGGCGTGGTCAGCCGGAGCAGGCTGGGATTCAACTCCTGCAACTGGACGGCGGTCGCATCCACGCACTCGGCCGCCAGTCGCAAATCCACGGGATAGTTGACGGTTACGGTGTCATAGGCCACCGGCTCGTCCATGGAGACGTCATCGAAACCGTACTGCGACAGATTCTTGCTGACGATCGTCATCGCCAGGATGATGGGGACGTAGTTGCGGGTTTCCTTGGGGAGAACGTTGCGGCGGTAGAGTTCCCAGAAATCCGCATAGCCGGTGCGCTTGACCGCAGCCTGCACGGTGCCGGGACCGGAGTTGTACGCGGCCATGGCGAGATACCAGTCGCCGAACTGGGCGTAGAGATCTTTAAGGTGACGGGCGGCGGCGCGCGTGGATTTTTCAGGATCCTGACGATCGTCAACCCACATGCTGTGCTGCAAGCCGTAACCCCGGGCGCGACTGCCCATGAATTGCCAGATGCCGCGGGCGCCGACGCGGGAAACCGCGAGGGGATGAAATCCCGACTCGGCTTGAGCGAGATAGATCAAATCCTGCGGGACGCCTTCCTGTTTGAGAATTGTGACCATCATGTCGTGATAGCGGCCGGAGCGGGCGAAGGCGCGCTCGAAGGTGCCGCGTCCGCGATTTGAAAAATAGCTGATGTAGCCGGCGACCTGGTCGGTCATCATGAGCGGCAAGTCGGAACGGGTGGATTTGATTTCGGCCTGCGCCTTGGCCCTCACGTTGGGGTCGGCGGAGGGTGTGATGCCGTTGGTCTCATCGATGGGAGCGGGCTCGGATTTCTGGGCGTCGGAGTCGGAGGCGTAGCCCAGGCTGGCGAGATCGAGGCGGTTCACGCCTTCTACGATGCGGTCGAACTCCTGCTCCAGGCGGTCGTCGGAGCGGATATCCAGATTGCTTTCGAGCAACGCGTTGATGGCCTTGTCGAAATCCTGTTTGGCGGCGTCGGTTTGGCCGGCCTTATAAGCGTCGAGTCCGGACTGATAATCCTTTTCGACGCCGGCGATGAGATCGCCGACCGGATCGGCAGTGGGCGTCGGCGATGGGGGTTCTGACTTGGTGTTGTTTTGATCTTGGGCTTGGTCTGGTGCTTGCGTCGAGGCCTGCGTTTGGGCTTGCGGCTGCTTTTCAGCGGCGACCGATTTAGGAGCGGGGCGAGTCTGCTGCGGCGCCGGTTGCTGAGTGACAGCCTTTGTAGCCGTCGGGGCTGGGGCAGTTTTTGCCGGCGCTGTTGCTGGCACCAGGGACGCTGGCTTTTGAGCTGTCTGGCAGGAGGAAGCGGTTAAAGCCAGAACGGCCAGCATCGCGATCCGCACATGGAGTTTTGCAAGGCGCATATTTATCTAGGAGATACGGACTGCTCCGTGGGGCTAGAATCTGCCGAATTCTATCAAAATCGTACCCCGCGGTGAGCCTCGGGTCAACGCTGAAACCGAGGTGCGCGATTACTTTTGGCATCGGGCCATACAGTTGCTCCGCTGCCTATCGCGCGATTGGGACGAAGTCACACACGCCAGTAGTCGGGACGCCAGGTTTGAATCGCTTTCTTGATGTCCGCCGCAGAAAGCTTTTCGGCGAGCGCCCGCTCGGCCAGCCAGGCGACTTCCCCATCGGATGCGAAGCGCAGCGCGATGAGTTGGCTCTCGGTTAATTCTGGAATGCGCGAGCGCGATGACTCGGGCAAGAGCGAAGCCAGCCGCAGACGTTCCTCCAGGCGAATCACGCGGTCTTGCACGCGGACCGTGTACAGCCGGATCTTGAATACGGCAACGGTGCCGGCAGCAAGGAGAACGAAGCGCCACGCCGAATGCAAGCTGGGATGCCACAGGAACAGGACGATGGCAGCTAGCGTGGAAAGCACGAAGACCGGAAGCACGAAGAAGTGGAAAAGCGGATCGTAGCGAGCGTGGTTGGCGAAGGTTTGTGGTTTCTTTTCGGCCATGACGAAGGGCTCCTGGCAGCGGAATGGCAAGTTTAGCAGAGGAACAGTTCTCAGTTCTTAGTACCCAGTACCCAGTACCCAGTGCAACCATCCCTCGGAATCCTTTCTTCGGGAGATAGAATCCAAGGCAACCATGAAAGCTATTCAAGTGAAGCAGGTCGGTGGGCCGGAAGTGATGGAACTGGTGGAGTTGCCGGTGCCACAGCCGAAGGCGAATGAGGCGGTGGTGAAGCTGGCTGCTGCGGGCGTGAACTTTATCGATGTTTATTTCCGCGAGGGGCGGTACAAGGCGCCGTTGCCGTTGGTCTTGGGGCAGGAGGGCGCGGGCGTGGTGAGCGCCACCGGTGCCGACGTGAAGTCGGTGAAGGTGGGAGATCGCGTGGCATGGAGCGGGCTACTGGGTTCTTATGCGGAGTACGAGGCGGTGCTCGCAGAGCGACTGGTGCAGATTCCAGCAGGCGTAAGCAATCAACAGGCGGCAGCGGCAATGCTGCAGGGGATGACGGCGCAATATTTGTCGTACAGCACCTATCCGCTGAAGAAGGGCGAGACCGCGTTGGTTCATGCCGCAGCGGGCGGCGTGGGACTGCTCCTGGTGCAGATGGCGCACAATATCGGGGCGCGCGTGATCGCGACGGTTTCTACCGAGGAGAAGGCTAAACTCGCGCGCACAGCGGGTGCGGATGAAGTGATTCTTTACACGCAAGCCGATTTCGAAGCTGAAACCAAACGGCTGACCGGCGGCCAAGGCGTGGATGTGGTCTACGACTCGGTGGGCAAGACGACATTCGAGAAGGGACTGAACGTTTTGCGTCCGCGTGGAATGATGGTGCTGTTCGGCGGATCGAGCGGAGCGGTGCCGCCGTTCGATCCAATTGCATTGGCACAAAAGGGATCGCTCTATGTGACCCGGCCCACGCTGACGAACTACATCGCTACGCGCGAAGAGTTGGTTGAGCGGTCGAGCGCCGTCTTTGCTATGATCACTGCCGGAAAACTCAAGATTCGCATCGAGCATACTTATCCTCTGTCTGAGGCGCAGCGGGCGCATCGGGATCTGGAAGCACGGAAGACGACTGGGAAGCTGCTGCTGATCCCATAATCGAGGGCTGTTCCCCGAGAAAACTATGAAAGCGATCCGCGTGCAACACACAGGCGGGCCGGAGGTGATGGAACTGGAGGAGGTTCCAGTCCGGGCAGCGAAGGCCACCGAGGCGGTGGTCAAGGTCTCGGTTGCGGGGGTGAACGCCGCTGACGGCTACTTCCGCGATGGCAGGTTCCGCACGCCGCTGCCGTTCATTCCCGGGCAGGAAGGCGCGGGAGTGGTCACGGCGGTGGGCGAGCTGGCGAAGTTGGTGAACGTGGGCGACCGTGTGGCGTGGAGCGGAGTGTTGGGTTCCTATGCGGAATTCGTGGTATCGCCTGAGGAGCTTCTATTGCCCGTGCCGGCGTCGATCAGCGATGAGCAGGCAGCAGCGGCGATGGTCCACGGCCTGACCGCGCACTATCTGGTGAACGACGCCCACAAACTCAAGAGCGGAGAGACCGCTCTGGTGCATGCGGCCGCAGGTGGAGTCGGGCTCTTGCTGGTGCAGATGGCGCGCGCGATTGGGGCGCGGGTGATTGGCACGGTTTCGAGCGAAGAGAAAGCCCAACTGGCGCGCGAGGCGGGCGCGGATGAGGTGATCGTCTTCACCCGGCAGGATTTTGAACCCGAGGTGAAGCGCCTGACCGGCGGTAAGGGCGTGGAAGTGGTGTATGACGGCGTCGGCAAGGCGACCTTCGAGAAAAATCTGAACGTCATGCGCCTGCGCGGGATGCTGGTGCTCTATGGAATGTCGAGTGGGTCCGTACTGCCGGTGGATCCGTCGAGACTGCTGGAGAAAGGGTCGCTCTATATGGCGCGCACCACGCTGGCCCACTTCACCGCAACCCGCGAGGAGTTGCTGGCGCGCACTACCGCACTTTTCGGCATGATTGCCGAGGGCAAGCTAAAAGTGCGGATCGCCAAAACGTATCCGCTGAAACAAGCGCCGCAAGCGCACCGGGACATGGAAGCGCGCCAGATGGTAGGGAAGCTGCTGCTGGTTCCGTAAAACCACTCGGCTTCAAATCAGACGAAGATTCGGGAAGTCCAGGCTGTAGCGGCTGGCGTCGCGGGTCATAAGCCTGTCGGCTTGCAGTAGCGCGTGCGATGCGATTATGAAGTCGGCCGGCAAGCGCTTCGGTGAACCTCCGCCAGAGCGTCGGCGGCGAGCGGCGTAAGCCGCGAAGCTCGTTGCAGCGAATCGCCAGACGTCTTCTTCAAGCTTAAAATCAACCGCGACGTTCATCTCCCGGAGTAATTTCTCAACGCGCTGCGCATCGCCTGTGGGAATGGCAGAAAGTTCGACGAAGACCGGCGCGCTTACCACCAGCGCTCCCTCGGCACGAGCTTTCGACAACTGAGCCGCGGTCGCGGCCGCCATCGGTCCTCCCGACCAGAACAGGGATAGGATGTTCGTGTCAACGGCCGTCCTCATTCGTAGTCTTCATCGCTTCGCATATCGTCGATCCAGGCCTTGATCCCCTCTTCGCCGCCAGGGAACGGGCCCAGAATCCCGATGTACTTTTCGAAGGGGTTGGATTCCGAGCGGACTGGACGAAGCACGGTGCGACCTTCTTCGACCACGAACTCGACGCGGTCGCCTGTCTGCAAGCCCAGGCGTTTTCGGATCTCCTGAGGAACGGTGACCTGGCCTTTGCTGCTGATTGTGCTGGAGTTATTCATCTTTACCGTCTTTCTTTACAGTAAAGATAGCAATCTTTACTGCAAGAGTCAAGCCTGTTCCGCAGAAAGCTCGGCTTGCCGCGACGGGGCAGGGAGCTTCGCTAGCCGGACAGCCGAGGCGGCACATGATTTTTACCGCTTTCGGGAGTAGTGGCTTGCATACCGCGGAACTGGGCATCCAGGATCAAGCCGCGAATCATTGATCGGCGCACCTGCCGTCATCTCCAGCGGAATAACTCCAGCCCACGCTGGGAAGGAATAATCTTCTTCATCGTCGATGGCGGGACCGACGCGGACCTTGGCTGAGAATTCTTCGATGGGCAAGCGCAAGACCGAAGTCTGTTTGAGTTCGCTCGCATTGGGCTGGCGGGTGTCGGCCCAGCGGCCGGGGAGAATGTGCTCGGAAAGAAGGTGCAAGGCCTCGAGCTTTTCCGCAGGATCATCCACCAGAGTTGCTTTTCCCAGGACCATCACAGAACGGTAGTTCATGGATTGATTGAAAATCGAGCGGGCGAGCACAAGCCCGTCGAGCAGCGTCACGGTGATGCAGACGGGAATGCTCTCCTTCATTTGGCGCAACATGCGACTGGCGGCGGAGCCGTGAATGTAGAGGTTCGCGTCTTTGCGTCCGTAGGAGGTGGGAATTACGAAAGGCTGCCCGTCGACGACGAAGCCGACGTGGCAGAGGAAGCCTTCGTCGAGAATGCGGTAGGCGGTTTCACGATCGTAAACCGCGCGATGAGCCTCGCGGACCACACGAGTCCGCGGGGTGGGCGTATAGGGTTGGGACATTGGAAGAAGAACTCCGGCAAGCGCCAAGGATGGGTGAAGGGAAAGTGTAACACCGGGGAAGCGGGCTTCGGGCCCCGGGCTTCGGCTTTCGGGTGAATGCAGGGCGAGACTCGGGACTTCGTGATTCGCAGAATCTAGTTCACGGAGTCCAAACGATCGCCGATCAACACAGGAAACCCGAAGAAACTTACCAGTTGAACTTCAGCGCGAACTGGAACTGCCGCGGATCGTATGCGGCCGTGGCCTGGCCGGCGTTGGTAAACAGCGGGCTGACGGCCGAGACGTTGTAGCGGTTCGCAATATTGAACATATCGGTGATCAGTTCGAAGTTGTAGCGCTCGCCGAGATAAATTCGTTTGGCTACGCGTAGATCATCAAACACGGTCCAGGGCGTAACGCCTGCGTTCCGTCCCAGGTTCCCATCGAGTGAGAGCAGTGTGCCGTTGAAATCAGCCATGCACGGTTCCTGAAATACTCCCGTCGGCGAATACTTCGATGGAACCGCCGGGTACCCAAGTGCGGTGCAGGCCGGATTGACGAAGGTGTTGGGACGACCGGTAAGGGACGATTCCTGGTAGTTATCACCGTTGCCGGTAATGATGTTGAAGGGCCGCCCAGAACTGAATTCGATGAGCGGGGCAACGGTCCAGTCGCTAAAGAGCCTACGGGTGAAGCCGTGGCCGCCGAATTTGCCCGTCTGATATACACCGCTGAAGACGAAGCGATGGCGCTGGTCGAACAGCGAATTGGAGCGATCGAGGTAAGGATAGTAACTGTCCTGCGGGGTGAGCGTCGATTGCAAATCGGTGGAATCGTCAATCGCATGCGACCAGGTGTAGGAGGCGAGGAATTCATAGTGCGCGCCGAAACGTTTGCGGAGATTGGCGCTGAGGCCGTGGTAGACGGAACTGCCATTCGAGTAATTGGCGTCCATGTCGCCAAAGGGAATGCAGCCGGATAGCGTTGCAGGATTACAGGAGGTATTGAAGCCAGCAGTGCTGTAGCCCGATGCCTGGAGAAACTGAAGGACAGCTGGGGCCGCGACGGTCACACAGGGAGCGGCGGCTGGGAAACTGAGCAAAGCGTTGGCGATCGATGCATTCAAACCGCTAGGGCGGAAGAAATTCATAAGTGCGGCCGAAACCCAGGGTTGCCCGCTGGGGTTTTGACCGCAGGGAGCGAAGCCTTCTGAAGTGGGACCGCTCCCTACTCCCAGCGGTCCGCCGATGGCTGCATAAGACGTGGGATCAGTCAGGGCAGCGTTGAAGTTTGCCAGCAGCAGGTCGCCGCGCTGGGCGCTGGCGTTGATGGGGCGGTTGAGATGGCGTCCGCCGTTGAAGTTGTAGGCGAGATTGAAGTCAAAACCTTTGCCCAGATCGCGCTCGATGCTGAAGTTGATCTGCTGAGCATAGGCGAACACAAAGTTCTTGGCTAGGGGATAACCAAATGGTTGAAAGAACAGCGGGAACCCATCCGTAAGGTAGTTCTGGTTGAGAAACAGGGAGTTCGGGAAGTTGATCGAGGTGAACTGCTGCTGATTGGGCAGATAACCCAGCGCCGGAAGGAGCGCCGGAGGGCCGGGAGTGCAGTTGGGGTCGTTGACCAAGCCCTGGAAAATAGGAATGGCGTTCAGGTTGGCGGGATTGTTTGCACCGGCACATACGCCCAATGCCGGGAAAGCCAACTGGCCACTGGAGGAACCGTCGGATGCATTCCCCAGGAAATAAAGGCCCAGCAGCGGATGGTCGTAGAACAAGCCATAAGAGGCGCGGACCACCGTCTTCCCGTTACCCGCGGGATCCCACGCCATGCCCACGCGCGGTTGGACGTGGTCCCAGCCGGTTTGAATGCCCTTCTGCAGTCCCAGGAATTGGTATCCGGCTTCCGCAAGGGGAGTCACTGGTTTTAATGAGGGCGGAACCTCGACATCGTATCGTACGCCATAGTTGAGGGTGAATTTGGGGCGGATTCGCCAGGAGTCCTGCCAGAACGCGCGCGACGGCTACGTTATGGAACGTGCCGCTCGGACTGCCAAGGCCCTGGACGAAATCTCCGGGGATGCCAGCGCCATAAGCCTGCACCGGCGAAAGTCCAGGAATCGAGAGACCGGGAACGGAGAGCCCAACCTCGGCGGCACTGACTGCGCCGAAGTCGTAATTTCCGCCGTAGTTGACGGTGAAAGTGGCAGCGAGCGGAAGGTAGTTGAAATCCACGCCGAACTTGGTATCGTGGCGGCCAATTGACCAGGAAAAGTTATCGCTGAACTGATAGCGCTGCTCGACGCGCTGAATGTAGGAGTAGGGCTCGCGGCCGAAATATCCAAAGCCAGGGATGTTGACGGCTGGATTCGCCCCAGCGGCGATTTGCGTGTTGTAGAAATACGAAAGCCCGCGGCGCGCATACTGAAAAGTGACTTCGTTGACCCGGTTCGTGCCGATGGTCCAAGTGTCTTTCAAGACCCCAGTGACATCCCGGTAGGTTTGCTCGGAGGTGCGTGAGTAGGCGTTCTGCCCGAAAGGCTGGTCCTCGCCGCTGCCTTCAAGACCGGTGACCGTACTTGGGCTCACGTTGGCCCGCAAGGTGAGGCGGTTGCTGTTGCTGAAGTTATGGTCGAGTCGAAGCGAGTAGAGGCTCGTGCCCTCGAAAACCGGGAAGTTGCCGGATTGCGAACCTAGCGACGCGAAGGATGCGGGCAGGCCATCGCAGATCGGGGTTGCACCGCTGCATGAAGTAATAAACTGGGTCAGGGGATTTCCACTGGCAGGAGCGGGGAGGCCACCTGGGGCACCGACCAGTAGCGCGAAGGCTGCCGGGTAACTGCCGTTGAGCGCCACGCCCGAGACCGCTCCGGTCAAAATCGAATACTGCTGTAGCAACGGAAGCGGGAGTCCCGGGGTGCTGAGGAAGGCGGATTGTTCCGGGGTCACTTGGATATCAAACGTCCCGGCCGGAGCGCCAAAAAAAGGCGAGGCATCGAAGGGCACCAAACCGAAGTTGCCCTGTCCGATCTGGGAGAAGCCCGTCTCGTGCCGCCGGGTGACCTCGTAGGAGAAGTAGAAGTATGTTTTGTCCCTCTTGATGGGGCCGCCGAAAGCAGTGCCCGCCTGCACGCGGGTATAGGCGGGATTAGGAACCGTGCTGAACGGGTTCACAGCCTGAAAGTTGCGGTTGCGATAGAAGCCGAAAACGTCGCCATGAAAATCGTTCGATCCTGAACGCGTAATGATGTTGACCACACCGCCCGAGGCGCGGCCGTATTCCGGAGCGTAGCCGTTAGTTATGATCTGAAATTCCTGAACCGCTTCCTGGGAAACGGTGGAGCGCACGCCGTTGGTGGAATTGTCGGTGGCGTCGGCGCCATCCACGTTCACCAGATTGGAACGGCCGCGCTGTCCGCTTATGTTGAGTCCCGACGTGGGTGCGGCGCCGAGGAACGGGGCGTTGTCGCGTACTACCTGGGAATCCGTCAAGGTAAAATTAATGTAATTGCGGCCGTTGATGGGCAGGTTGTCAATGCGCCGCTGCCCGATCGTATCCGTGGTCGAGGTGCGCGAGGTCTCCACCAAGTCTGCCTGAGAGCTGACCTCGACAACCTCGCGTCCGGAAGCAAGCGCCAGTGCGACCGGAAGGTCCACCAGTCCGCCCACCGTGATGATCACATCCCTGGCTTCGGCTTTGCCAAAGCCCGGCGCTGCGACTGTAACCGTATAGCCTCCCGGTGGCAGGAGGCGGGCACTGTAGCCGCCTTGGCCGTCGCTGGTGGCGGTGCGTTCCACACCTTTGGCAACGTCGGCTACAGTCACGTTGCGTTGACGACGACGTTGCCGGCGGGGTCCTTCACGCTTACACGCAGGTCGCCGGTGGCAACGCCACCCTGGCCGAGGGCGATGGAGGAAAGCAACAGGATGAGCAGTGAGATGGAGGAGGTCTGCAGGGTGCGGATCTTGGTTCTGTTGATCTTGTTTTGGTTGATCTTTGTTCTGTTGACCTTCGTTCCGCTGATCTTCGTTCCGCTGATCTTCGTTCCGTTAATCTTCGTTCCGTTAATCAAGGTTCTGCTAATCAGGCTTCCGCGGATCATACAGTCTCCTTGACTCGCCCACTCGAAGGCGGCGGCAAAACTCCAACGGTGGTCGAGCGAAGTACGCACGAAATGTAGGCATTGTCTGCAGGCTGGCACGTCCCCGCTGGTTTTTACACCAGAAAGGGTGACGAAAACAAGAAAGGAATGAGCAGGAGTGGTGCGCAAGTAAACCGGCTGGTCAAGGCAGGGTAAAGCCGTAGCGTCTCTGATCGACGTCACATCTAAGGCAGCGCGGAAAGACGAACCGGTACGGCGGGATTCTGAAGTCTGCCCAACAGCATGGCCGCGCCGCTCAGTTGTTCGTAACCATCGACCAGTCGCCCGGTCGCGAATCGGGAGTTGGGCCAGGCCACAGCCAGATAGATCCGCAACAGCGCCACCGTCGTGTTGCGGCGAAGCAGCAGAGCATCATTCACCACACGTTGCGCAGCTCCGGCAAGGCGAGGATCGCCACTGGCAACGGCGGTCTGGCCCACACGCACCAGTACGGCGGCATTGTCCGCCACAACATGAACGTACGCTGCCATGGCGTACAAGCGCTCGCGACGGACTGCGCGGAACTGCGCCGGCGGCAAGCGCCGCCGCAGGTAGTCGTCTTCTGCGGGGTCGATCAAATTGCGGAAAGCTTCTATGTCGATGGGGCGGATCGTTGCAGCCAGGGTTGCTCTTCCCTTGGATTGCAAGCTTCGCGTTATGGCCAGGCGCAAGATTATGCCCAGCGCAACCACAGCAGCGATGACGAGAATGATGGCCAGAGTCATTTGTGTAGTAGGCGCTCCAGTTCCTGGTTCCAAATCTCGAGGTCGTGCCCGGGTGGCGGAGGATCCACTGGCCCCGAAATTTCTTCTCGGGTACAAGAAGGTAATAAAACCAAATCAGCACGGAAACGTGATAGGCGGCCATGTTCAGGAAGTCGAGAGAAATGCGATATTGCGCAGGAAATTTCCCGTTTGCCATCAGTGCCCAAGTTGCAAGATGCACGGAGGCCGAAACGCCCAGCCCCAGTGTGATGCCGAAGGCCGAACGACTCCAACTGAGCTTAAAGTAAGCCGCAAACACAAAGAGGAACAAAATCAGCCCACATTCGATCAGGTAGATCGTCTGTTCGAGAATATGGGCGCCGGAGACGATCAAATTAATGTTGTCCTTCGGCGTATCAGCAGCAGCCAGCGTGGCCAGGAGCACAAGAACCACGCCGACCCCGGTAATGAACGATTTGCCGAGCTTGGCGAGGGAAGGGTAAAGCCCAAACACTCTGCCGAATATCTCGCCGATTAAGGCGAACTTGACGAGAGCGTCAACCAGCAAACTGGCCCAATCAACGCGCCAGAAGGCATTGGCGCTCACTGACCGGATCTCATCGGCGGCGTAAACCGCGAGTGACCCCGTCGCGGTCGCAACCGCGAAAATCAGGAAGACAGGGTACTGCCTGTGAAACTTACGCTGCAAGAGCAGGGCGGCGAGGAGCAGTAAGAGAAGATGGGGCGCAACCCAGAGATAATGCCAAAGTAATGAGTGCGCCTGCAGCATGGCCGTCGCTGGGCACTATACCGCGACCAGCTGCAGGCGACAAGAGCAGTCGTTAATCGTGTCCGGTTTTCGTAACGCTATTCAAAAATTACGGCTTGCACACGGTTGTTCCGCCACAATTGGTGCCAGTGGGGTTCCCGTCGGCATGAGCGACGGTTGGGATTACCAAAGTGTTAAGGAACATCACAGCTGCTGCAACGACAAGTAGGATGCGTTTCACGGTTGTTTTCTCCTTGTTTTGGAAAATCGAACCGTGATACTTTCATGGCCCTAGCCCGGCGGAATAGATGACTTAGGGGCTTTGACTGTTCGGAATTCGTAACAAAATTCGTAACCAGATGACACTGAAATCCGCCCTGCAGGATCTTCGAGAAACTACGCTGGCCGCCGTTTCCGGGTTGCTGGCGAAGCTAGCCTATCTGGGTTCTCTGCGCCGCCGCGAGGGCGGGTACCTGCACTGGGGCATGTCGCTGGTGCATGGGGAGGAATCGTCGGAGCGCGCGCTGAAGGCGGCTCACACCGAGGTATTGTCCACCGTCCTGCGTACCCCGGTAGCGGATCTGGTGGAAGACTTGCGGGAATCGAGCCGGGACAACCAGCAAACCGCAGAAGCCTATGTCGACGGCATGCGCCAACAATTGAGCGCTCTGCTTCCCTCACCGCAGGATGCGCCCACCGCGCGTCACCTTAATTCAGTACTGATTGCGCTTTCGAGCCTGGAGAAGAACCGAAAGGTTGCCACTCCGTCAGCTTCATAGCGATCCCCACAACCTGGCCGATAATTTCGGCTTCCTGAGGATGACGCAACACCCGGATCGGAACGGGGGACAAGGGATGTGGCTGCAGGATGACGTCATCCCGGCGCATGCTGCACCAGCAACAAGTGTGTCCCTCGCGGGTTTCCACAAAGTAGATGGGACGTTCATACTCAGAGCGCCACGCACCTTCCACCACCTTATTTCTCGTCTCATCGACCTGAATGAAGCTGCCGGGCGTAAGAATTGGAAACATGGTGAAATCCTGATGGCCGATGTATCCGTAGGTAAAATCGCTGTGGGCGAATTGAGCCAGATAGGCTAAAGGGACGAGACCCCACTGCTCTACCATGCGGCCCAGGTTAGAAGTGCGTTGCTGATCAAAGCCTGGATCCATGCGGACGGGCATTTGCACCGACGAGAGTCCGGAGAGCGTTTCGGAGACGTGCGACCGGGGCGGGGCGATCATGCCAAGATCGCTTGCCATGTTGTTCATGTCAATTCCGTACCAAGACAGCAGTTCCCGCAGGTCGCGCCGGTAGATCACCGCCAGGGTATAAAGGCGGAAGATGCTGGGCAAAACATTTTTTGTTTCAATGTCGGACAAACGGCTCGGAGGAATGGAGAATTCCTCGTTACGATATTTTTCCGCCATGCGTGCGCTGGAAGTCTCGACGTCGCGCATGGTCAACCCGAGTTTCTCTCGCAGAGTGCGAAGGCTTTTACCGGCCGGGAGCATAACGCGCCTCCATAAGTGCCCGACATCATAGCAGGACGTGCAGTTCTGTGTCATGAATAGTGCCAGAATTTTGAGCCAGGGCGGCGCTTGTTACGATTTCAGAACAGGCTGCAACCGCCGCCAGTCAAGGGAACCGCCGATATTGTGACTGGAAGCTCCCGTGTCATCTGCTGGTCACGCTGGTTGGAATTGGGGCGAGTTTGTTCGGATTTCGTAACAAGCCGGGTGGACGAAAGTGCCGAAGCCTGGGCAGGGGCAAGGCGCCGATCGAAGGTTTCGCTTTCAGACGGAAGGATTTCTCACCCGAGGCTAGCTCACGCGCTCCGCATCCCGCTTCTTCTTTCTTAGTTGTCTTGAAGGCCCAGGCCATGCGTGGAGTATTGTGCGCGATCCCGACCTGTCCCTGCGCGTTCAGCACAATGATGCCGCCATGGCCATTCAATCGCTGCTTCAGATAATTCATCGCTTCCTGCGCCGCCCACTCCGGCAGATTCCCCGCTGCGACGCGATCGGCCGTCCACTTCGCCAGCACCAGCTTCATGATCGGCTCGCCCCACCGGTAGTGGAAACCGCGGCGCTCAAATTATCCGCATAGCAGCCGCATCCGATCAGCGACGAATCTCCCAGCCGTCCCGGAGCCTTGTTCAACGTGCCTCCTGTGGAAGTGGCCGCTGCAATGTTGCCCGCGCGGTCGAGCGCCACCGCGCCCACTGTATCGTGCGAAATCTCCGGCGCGAACAAGTCGTTGCCATCCTTTGCGGATCCTTGTCAGCCTGCTTCGCGCTGATACTCGCGCAGCCGCTCCACCTCGCGCGCAATCACCAACTCTTCGTTTGCGCACAACTCCACCCCATGCTCGGCCGCAAACCGCTCCGCACCTTCACCCACAAAATACACATGCGGACTCTCACTCAAAATCTTCCGCGCTGCGCGCACCGGATTGCGCACCCGCTCCACGCACCCCACTCCGCCGGCCCGCAACGTCGCGCCGTCCATGATCAGAGCATCCAGTTGCACCTTGCCATCGCGATTCAGAAAACTTCCCCGCCCGGCGTCGAAGGTCTCGTCGTCCTCCATGACGACAACGGCTTCCTCGACCGCATCCAGCGCCGCCCCGCCGCGTTCCAGCACCCGCCAGCCAGCCGCCAGCGCATTCCGCACCCCGCGCAGATGCGCCTCCACCATGTCATCAGGCATGGCCCAGGCGCCGCCGTGAACTACGAGTACGGGATCAGTTGGCAAGAATTTTCTCAGAAGGAAGTGAAATGACCGAATAGTCTAGCACTCGCAGAGAAGTCATGAAACAGGACGGACGAGCTACGCTGCTTGCCCTGCCTTGGCTGCGGCGTTCGGGGCGTCCTGGGTGCGGGTCCAGGTGTAGCGCATGCGGTGAATCACAGTCAGCGTCGACAGCACCGCGATTACCCACAGCACCGGCGCCATGCGGTTGAAGAGCGCGCCGATGATCACCAGCACCAGCCGCTCCGGACGTTCCATGAAGCCGACGCGGCAGGATCCGATCAGCGACTCGGCGCGGGCGCGCGTGTAGCTCACCATGATGGCGCTGACCATCACGAAGGCAGTGAGCACGACATAGAAGAAGCGGTCGCCACGCGCGTAGAAGACCAGCAGGCCAAGGAACTGCGAGGCGTCACTGTAGCGGTCGACAACGGAATCGAAAAACGCTCCGAAGCGCGTGACCCGGTTGTTGGCGCGGGCGACCGCCCCATCCACCAGATCAAAAAATCCTGAGCCGATGATCACCAGGCCCGCGTAGAAGAACAAGCGGCGCTGGGTGAGGGCTGTGGCAGAACCGAACAGAATCGCAGCCCAGGTATTTACCACCAGCCCCATGAAGGTCAAGCACGTTGGGATTGATGCGCGAGAGCGCGAGCCAGCGGACGATGGTATCGAGCAACACGCCGCAGGCTCGTCCGAAGGCGCTGGTCCAGCTCTTATTAGGGGACGAGGCAGACATCAGTCGCCCGCCTTTTCGGGCTCGGCCTCGTCGTGGATGGTGGTCAGGCTGAGGATTTCCAGTTCGCGCTTGCCGTTGGGCGTGATCACGGTGGCCTCGTCGCCCACCTTCTTATTAAGCAGCGCGCGACCGATGGGCGACGTGGTCGAGATTTTCCCAGCGGCTACGTCGGACTCTTCGCTGGTGACCAGCTTGTATTCGATCTCTTCATTCTTCGAGCTGTCGTAGACCTTGACGGTGGAACCCAGCCCCACTTTGTCCTTGGGGATGTTGTTCATGTTGGTCAGCGAAAGTCGGCGAGGCGCTTGCCGAGCTGGCGGAAGCGCGCCTTGACGAACTCCTGGCGCTGCTTGGCCATGTGATACTCGGCGTTCTCGCTGAGGTCGCCGAGAGCCGCGGCCCGCTTGATCTCTTTAGGCAGCTCGTGGACGAGTTCGTGCTCGAGCGCGTCGACTTCTTCCTGCAGTTTCTTTCGGAGTTGATCAGTCATGCGTGGGGCACCGCTTTGAAGATTATAAACCTGTTGCGAATCTGCCGTGCCTGAGCGGAGTTTCCCGGCAGGAAGTCTGGGGCTCCCTGCAGGAATGTCCGGGCTGGCGGAGTTTGGCTGGATTGATTTGGGTTTCGTGCTCATTCTGAGGGCATGAAACCTATCGAGAAAGTTCTATTCACGGTGGTGCTGGCGGGGGCGCAGCTTTGGGCCCAGGCGATTCCGGAGGGGCCGCTGCACGAGGCTTATGTTTTTGAAAAACAGGGGCAGTTTGACAAAGCCGCCGGCATAGCCAAGGAGCTTGTCGACTCGGGCCGCCTGAGCGGCGTCGAACTTGGGAGAGCCTGGAACGTGTTGGGGGTGGTCTACACGCAGCAGGGAAAATTGATGGAAGCGCAGAATGCTTTCGAGCGTTCGCTCCAGATTTTTGGCCAGGAACCGCAATTCGTGACTGACTATGCCGCGGCCCTGCAGAACTACGGGGAGCTTTATAACGATAGCGGGGAAAGGGCGGTTGCGGGGAAGATGTGGAGGAAGGCACTCGATTTACTCCAGCGATCTGGCGACCACGCGGGCATCGCCCGGTCTCTTACCTACCTCGCGGGGTTGGCACTTGCGCAAAACCAGGTCGCCAGCGCCAGAAAGTACTTGCAGAGCGTAGCCGAGGAAATGAAATTGACTCACGACCTGAGCGATGACGATTTGGCCTTCATCTATGAGACACAGGCATGGCTGGCGCGGGCCGAGGGACATTTTTCTGCGGCGGTCGCGGGTTATCAACGCTCACTGGAACTTTGCAAACGGATCTACGGCGAAGGACATTGGAAGACCGGGTGGGACTATATGCTCCGCGGCAAGGCTTATGCGCATGTCTGGGGACATCGAGAAGGCGTTCGTCGACATGCGGGACGGGCTTGGCATCATGGAGAAGGCGTTGGGACGCAAGAATCCCAGATATTTTGCGGCGCAGATTGCTTATGCCGCGGTTCTGGATCAAGCTGGATTGAGGGAACAGGCGGCGCAATGGCGGGCGGCAGCAGAGCAGGCTCAGAAAGATTTTTATCGGAGCCAATGTGTCGGCTGTACGATTAACGTGGCGGCTTTCCGATAGGAGGAACCCTGGTGTCTGGTGAAGTTCGGAATCCCGCTGAGGCTGCGCCGGCGCCTGCTAAAACGGCCATCGGCGGCCTTTTCCCGCAGGCTGGAGTCATCCCGATCGCTATCGCCGGGGTGCTGGCTTTGGCTACAACCGTTGAATGCTCGTTCTCGCTGGCGTCCTGGTTTCGGGCGCTAATTTATGGGGCGGTTTTGTGGTTGTGGTGGGCGGGAGTAGCTGAGATTTTATGGCGAGCCGGTAAACGCTGGCCGTCGGTTCTTAAGGTGTCGGCGGCCAATGCGGGTGTGCAGTTGGTCGCTGCAGCGTTCGTGGCCGTGTTGCATCTGGCGACGTTGCAGGTTACGGCCCACTGGATCGCGCACGTGGGATCTGATGTCCAGAGAGAAGTGTACGGCCAACTAACATTCTTCCACCTTGGCCGCATCGGCGTTGAGTTTCTGACGTACGGCCTGGTGTGGTTCGCTTGCGCAGCACTGCACACGCAACTGGCCGCGCAACGGGACGCGATGCGGTCACTACAGCTGGAGCGCCAGCTTTCGAGTGCGCATTTGCGCGCGTTGCAGATGCAACTGGAGCCGCACTTCCTGTTTAATGCGCTGAATGCTGTAGCGGCTTTGATGGATCTCGACCGCAAGCAAGAGGCCCTCGACACTCTGGAGCACCTGAATACCATCCTCAAGACCGGGTTGAAGAGAAACACTCCCAGCAAGATTCCGCTGGCCCAGGAACTGGAGATTGTGGAGAGCTATCTCGCGATTGAACGGGTGCGTTTCGCCGACCGGCTTCGGGTCGATATGAATCTGGATCCCAATGCGCTGGATGGATTGGTTCCTTGCTTTCTGCTGCAGCCGATCATAGAGAATGCGATTCGGCACGGCATCGCGCAGTGCGAAAACGAAGGGTGCATCCAGACTTCGGCTAAGCGAGTTGGAACTCACATGCAGTTGGAGGTGCGCGACAACGGGCCGGGATCGAACGGAAAGTCACATCCCGGTTTTGGGATCGGCTTGAACAACACCAGAGAAAGGCTCGTTCATTTTTACCAGGACGACTTTGAGTTTCGCGCCAGCCAGCCTCAGTCCGGTGGCTTCGAGGTTCTGATTACCATCCCTTACGAACGGAAAGCCCCGTGAAGTTGAGGACCCCGTGAAGTTGCGGACGTTGATCGCCGATGACGAGCCTTTGGCCAGGGAGCGGCTGAAACAGTTGCTCGCGCCGGATGCGGAAATAGAAATCGCCGGGGAGTGCAGGAATGGCAACGAAGTGGTTGCCGCGCTGAAAGGAACTCAAATTGATTTACTTTTTCTCGATATCCAGATGCCCGGTGGCAGTGGTTTCGAAGTGATCGAAAGCGTCGGCTTGCGCAAAATGCCGCTGACAGTGTTCGTAACCGCTCACAGCGAATTCGCGGTGGAAGCATTTGCTGTGCATGCCTTGCACTATCTCGTGAAGCCGATAGAGCGGCGACAGCTCGAAGAAGCTGTGTCGCGAGTAAAAGAAAGGGTGCGGCTGCAGGAAACTCTTGCCGCACGCGAGGAAATCTATTCCGTCCTGGAAGCTCTGCAGGGGCCGGCAGCGAGGCCGAGCTATCCGGAGCGGCTGCTGGCTAAGAACGGGAACAAGGACTCAGTTGTGTCCGTAAGCGACATCGAGTGGATCGAAGCAGCCGACTATTACGTGTGCCTGCACGCGGGAGGCAAGAAACATTTGCTGCGGGAGAGCGTAAAAGCACTCAGTGCCAAGCTGGACCCTGGCAAGTTCGTGCGGCTGCACCGGTCGGCGATTGTCAATATCGACCACGTGCGCGAGATTCATCGCGATGGCCGAACCGAGGGATGGGTCCTTCTAACAACCGGGGAGCGAGTCCGCATGAATCGGACTGGCTGGCAGAAATTGATTGCCCTGAATAGCCTCTGAAAAAGTACCTCTGAAACTGGCCCGACGGCCTGCCTCTCTTACTCCTCCTTCTCTGGCCGCACCTCCGGCTTGTTTCGGAAAGTAAATCTCTAAATGGAAAACACTAGGGTCCCCCGGGGCGAGCGGTGACTTTTGTCAGCTGAATCGGTCGAAATTTCGCGCTCAGTACCCCTCCCAGTGACGCATCGACCGGAAAACAAAGGGTTTCAATAAATTGGCACGGTTCTTGCAGTCATAAGAGTGATTCGCCGCTTCTTTATTCTTTTGTAAGAGAGCGGCAGAAAGGTGCGACGCATGAAGAATGAATACGACTTAGATTCTGCGATTACCTTCCTGATGGTTGGGTTGGGAATCGGGTCAGTCTTGGCGATTCTCTTTAATCCTAAAGAAAGGCTTCGATTGGAGGGTAGCAAGGAGGTCAGGAGTTGGCCCGGTAGAGGGTCGCAAGGACATGAGCGTCCTGAGCGGCGCATGGCGTGAGCATTTTTGAAACAGTTTGCGAGTGCCTGGAGGCCATTATGAAAAAAGCATTGCGACGGGCGGATCCACTGCTGTGGGTTTGGCTGATGGTTGCGCCTTGGCTTCTATCCGCTTCGATGTATGGCGAAAATTCGGTGATGGGAGAGATTCAATTTGAAGGAAAATCCCACGTTGAAAAGACTTCGGGGGTGTGGGTCGACGGAGGATACGTCGGTTACCTGAGCGAACTCAAGGGATCGAAGAAGGTTCTTCTTCTGCCCGGTGAACACATAATTAGCGTGCGGCAGGACGGCTACCAGGACTTTACGCAACGTATTCGTGTCGAACCCGGAGAGAAGCAGCTAGTCCGTGTGGCCATGGAGAAGGCCCCCACCGGACCACTGCCCGCAGCGATGGCTACATTGAAGATTTCGGTGAACCCTTCAAGGGCGGCCGTTTTCCTGGACAATCTTTTCGTAGGACACGTAGGTGAATTTGAAGGCGTGGGCCGAGGGCTGCTGGTTGCACCGGGCGAGCATCGCATCAAGATAGCGCTGCCCGGCTATCAGGCTTTTGAGACGGAAGTCAATCCGCTGGCCAATCAGAATGTTGAAATCAAGACTGTTTTGCTGAAGGACAACTTAACCAAGGATTACGGTGCCACACCCACGTCGAGCCAATAAGACCAGCAGGTCACTAGACGGCGCGGGAACTAGAATCAGGCCTCGAATTCGGAGGCTTCGGGGAAGCGCAGTTTGCACTTGGCCAGGGCCAGGGCGAGGAGTTCCTCGATCTTGGTTTCTTCGCAGTTGCGGGACATGGCGAGTTCGCTTACCAGTAGGTAACGTGCCCGCTCCAGCATCTTCTTTTCGCGGAAGGAAAGAGGCTTGGATTGGTGGAGGGCGATCAGGCTCTTCAGGACTCCGGCGACCTCGAAGAGGGAACCGGTGCGCATGCGGTCGGAATTTTCCTTGAAGCGGTCTTTCCAGTCGGCGGTGCTGAGGTCGTCGGAGATAGCGAGGAAGTCGAGGATTTTCTGCACCTCGCCGTTGCGGACGACACGGCGAATGCCCACGCTCCCCACATTGTTGCAGGGCACCATAACCTTGAGGCTGCTGGCTTTAATGTTGAGAAGATAGAACTTTTCCACCGTGGCCCCGATGGAGCGGCTGCTGATTTGTTCGATGACACCTACCCCGTGATTGGGGTAGACGACCTTGTCGCCGATGTGAAAATTCAGGTCCGCACCACTCATAAAAAGGCACCCGGGAAGGAGTTAGGGTCTAGTGGGGAGAAGCGTTGTCGCTACTTCTAAAGCAGACTACGCCGAAACCGGGCGAAAGGCAAGATTGGTAGCGGGGTTGAGGGCTTCCGGGTACCTTCGGAAGTTTTGTGACAGTTACTGTGAAGCGCGAGTTGCTGAGTTAGCTGGCGATCGGGTTCGGTTCCGGGCTGGGGCCGACTGTCTCGCGTCAGGCAAGAGCCTTAGCGCTGGCAACGGGGAGGCGCTTATAATCGCGGCGTGAGTTCCGAAAAGGGAAAATCCGACGGGTCGACTGGGCGAATTCTGGGGCTGGACGTGGGGTCCAGGCGGATTGGCATCGCGGTATCGGATCCGCTGGGGATCACAGCGCAGGGCTTGGAGACCCTGCAGCGCCGGAACAAGCGGCACGATCTTGGCCGCCTGGAACAGGTGATTCGGGACTACGCCGTGCGGGAAATCGTGGTCGGCCTGCCCTTACGGATGAGTGGCGCGGAAGGCACGCAATCGGAAAAGATGCAGGTGTTTGCCGAAGAACTGCGGAAGCGATTTCGGCTGCCGGTGCATTTGTGGGACGAGCGGCTGACTTCGGCGGAAGCGAACCGGTTGCTGCGGGAGACTGAGCTGTCGATTGAAAAGCGGGCGAAGGCGGTCGACCGGATGGCGGCGGTTCTGATCCTGCAGGGGTGGATGGAGAGTCGGAGCACCCGCTAACTCCATGCTATTCAGATTTTCAGGAATATCTTCTTGCGATCCATGAGCCAGATCGGTAGCAGACACAACAGGACGAAGGCCAGGGAAAACAGGAGCGAGCTGAAGCTCGGACTTCCCAGCGGCGCAAAGAAGTGCTGAAAGATGTAGCTGCTGCGCGTTCATCATCTGGCCGTTTACCCGTTTGTTGAAAGCGTATGAGCAGCACGGCGAAGAGATCGGCAATTATGTAGGCTGTGATCGCGTTTCTTCCGAAGATAAGGAAGGGCCTGGTCCAGGCTCCGCGCCAGCGTTTGATATCGGTGGCCCAATAGCAGAGAGCAAGGCAGACCAGGGCGAACCCGGCGGTAAAGAGCACATAGGAACTGGTCCAGAGTTTCTTGTTGATGGGGAACCATATTCCCCAGGTCTTGCCAAGAATCAGGCCAACCACGCCGAAGACCAACATGCCGAGCGCCTTAGTTTTGCGGGGCTGCGTTTGGATCGCAGCCATTCGCCGGTAAAGACTCCCAGCAGCGCGGTCGCGATTGCCGGCAGCGTGCTCAACAATCCCTCAGGATCGCGGGTGATCTCATAGAGACGGCTACTGCTCCCCCAGAGATGAATCAAGAACCTGCGATCCAGATACGCCCCCAGATTCGCGTCAGGATGAAGGAACGGTATGTCTCGGCCGGGAACTCCTAAGCCCGGCACCGGGACGAAGCGCATCAGGATCCAGTAACCGATCAGCAAGGCCGCAACGATCAACGCCCGGGTTCGCGGCCGCACGTAAAGGTAAAGGATTGACGCCGCAAAGTAGCAGATACCGATGCGCTGCAGGACTCCGGGAATACGAACCCCTCTCGACAAAAGCAGAATCCACAAGCCAGTTCAGAGCTAACCCGATGGCGAAGATAATGACCGCGCGGCGGAAGGCGTGGAGCAAGAGCAGGGTTCGCGAATCGCCTCGACTGAGTCGGGATTCGGAGGAGAACACCAGCGAGACTCCGACGATGAACAGAAAGAACGGGAAGATGAGATCGGTGGGAGTCCAGCCGTTCCACTCGGCATGTTCCAGGGGCCAATAAGCGTGGTCGTTTCCGGGATTGTTGACCAGGATCATGGCGGCAATCGTGGCTCCGCGGAAAAGATCGAGAGAAGTGAGGCGGGTCGACATGCCGCCGGAGGAAGCGGTCACCGGCGCCGGCGGCGTCTGGGTCGAGGTAAGAGTCGGCGGGGCTGCCATGTGGCCTCCAGTGCAGGATCGCCGGGGTCAGGCGACTTGAGGTGTGAATTGTACTACGGTGTTTGTATCGGAGCATGCAGCAATGTGCAGGACAGTCTCCACCGAGCGTTTTCGCCGCGCCGGTTACTTTCCGCGCATGGCGCGGCGGTAGGCGGCTACATTCTTGTTGTGTTCTTCGATAGTGCGGGCGAAGCGGTGGTGGCCCTGCGCGTCGGCGACGAAATAGTAGTAGTCGCTTTGCGCGGGATGCATCGCGGCTTCGAGCGCGCTTTTGCCGGGATTGGCGATGGGGCCGGGCGGAAGTCCGGCGTGCCTGTAAGTGTTGTAGGGCGAGTTGAAGCGCATGTCGTCGTGATGCAGCGCGCCGGTGTAGGTTCCGGCCAAGAGTTCGGCGTAAATGATGCTGGGATCGGCGTCGAGCGCAATTTTCTTCTCCAGGCGGTTGTAGTAGACGCTGGCGACGAGCGGGCGCTCCTCGGCGACAGCGGTTTCTTTCTCGATGATCGAGGCCATGATCACGGTGCGCTCGAGTTCGGTCGGGGCGGCGTTCGGATCGCGGAAGCCGGTGACCTGACCTGGATCTCGATGTTAGGCGAATTTGCCGATTGCGGAGCCGTTCGCCCTCCGGCGCGTCGATCAATCCGATCTGGCGTGCGACCTGGCGGAACTGCCTGACCATGGCCGCCGCCATCTCCTGCATGGTTTGCATGCGGCTGAATTCGTAGGTGTCGGGGAAAAGATAGCCTTCGAGCGAAGGCGCGTTGGGAGCGAGGTCGGCGATCAGCGCGGTATCGGATTGCGCAACTTTCAGGAAATCTTCCGCGGGACCGAGTCCGGCGGCTTCGACGGCGCGAGCGATGTCGAACATGGTGAAGCCTTCGGGAACGACGACGGTATGGAAATAAACGTCGCCGCGGCGGAGGCGCTTCTGCACGTCGATCATGTTTGCCGGCTCTCGAAGAGATATTCTCCGGCCTTGAGCGAGCGGCGGCGGTGGAGGTAGTGCCAGAGGATGAATGCTTCCTCGCTGCGAATCACTCCGGCGGACTTGAGTTCGGAGGCGATGCGGTGAGTGGAATAGCCCGGGACGCAGCATCACAAATGTTTTCCCAGAGGCTCAACCGGAGTCAGCAGAGCCCAGGCGAACCAACCCGCGAACGCGAGCGCCGCAACGAAGACGAGCGCCAAAATCTTGCGCACGATGGCGACAGTTTAGATGATGGCGAAGGCGTGCGTAGCTGACTTTAGTAAGATGTTAGCGCTCGGGCAACGCCGTTCGAAGTTCCGCGGCCCGTACTATTGGCGAGTTTGGGGTCCGCTCGCGAGGTTTTGCACCCTTTCCGGCGGGGTATACTCAAATGTTCTGGGAGTCATCTGATCCTTCATGAGACGTAGCTCGCCCTTTTGGGCCTTGGCTCTGTTCCTTGCAGTGCTGCCCACGACGGGCTGTCTGTTCCGCACGCGGCCGGTGGAGGAAACCTACTCCAAGGCCCCGCTTCAGGAAGCCTCCCAGTCAGGATTGATCGACAGCATCAACCAGCAGGCGGAGAAGATCCAGTCGCTGCAGGCGACCGTGGATATCGATACCTCCGTGGGCGGCGCGAAGAAGGGCCATGTCAACCGACTACAAAGAGATTCGCGGCTACGTGCTGGCGCGCAAGCCGGCGATGCTGCACATGATCGGCCTGCTGCCGATCGTGCGGACGACGGCCTTTGACATGGTGAGCGACGGGCAGGAGTTCAAGCTGTGGATTCCGCCGAAGAACCGCTTTGTGATGGGCCGCAACGACGTGCAGACGCACAACCCCGACCAGCCCATGGAGAACATCCGGCCGCAGGATATCTACGACGCGCTGCTGATCCGGCCCATCGATCCCGAGCACGAGATCGCCGTCCTGGAGAATGGCGACGAGATTCTGCACGACGCCAAAGGCATCGCGTTCTGCAGGAGGACTACGAACTGATCGTGATCCGCAAAAGACGACCAGGGGTGGATTCTGGCGCGCAAGATTGTTTTCAGCCGCACCGACCTGCAAGCCGCATCGCCAGTACATTTATGATGAGCAGGGCAATCTGGTGACCGACGCCCGCTACGCGAACTACAAGGACTACGATGGCGTCAGCTTCCCCTCGCGCATCGAGATTTTCCGGCCGCAGGAGGAGTACGACATCACCCTCAATATGTTGAAGCTGGAAATCAACAAGCCGCTGCGGGACGATCAGTTTGCGCTGGAGCAGCCGCCGGGAGCGGAAGTGGTGCATCTGGACAAGCCGCAGCCGCAGTCGAGCGCGATGGCGCCGCCGCCGGTAACAGCAATTAGCATCTTCACGTATTGCCATCCCGAGCGAAGCGAGGATCGTGGTGTTTGTCTGAGGCGGCAATGGACGGGCGTAGGCAAAAACCAAGATCCCTCGCTTCCGCTCGGGATGACAATCGGTTGATCTAATGACGGGCGAGGAGTTGATGACGAGCGGTTGAGTTCGGCCTTTTAACTTCCGGCCTTCGAACATGATGAACAAAATGATTGTCGCCAACCTGGTGCACCGGCCGATCCGGTCGCTGATCAGCATTGTGGCCATCGCGCTGGAAGTGGCGCTGATTCTGCTGATCGCGGGTCTGTGCTACGGCATCATGAACGACTCCAAGAACCGGACCGCGGGCATTGGCGCGGATGTGATTGTGCAGCCGCCGGGGTCGTCGTTCCTGGCCGGGATCAGCGGCGCGCCTGTTCCGGTCAAGGTTGCCGACATCCTGCGCGGCATGCCCCACGTCAAGGTGGTGAGTCCGGTGATCTGGCAGCTCTCGACCGCGGGAGCCCTGGAAGTGATTGACGGAATCGATCTGCCCAGCTTTGAGGCTCTGGGCGGACCGTTTCAATATGTGCAGGGCGGGCCGTTCCGGGGGCCGAATGACGTTCTGGTGGATGACTACATCGCGCGCCAGCAAGCACGTGAAGGTGGGCGACACCATGGAGGTTCTGAACCATAAATTTCGAGTGGCTGGGATTGTGGAGAACGGCCGGGGCGCGCGCAAGTTCCTGCCTCTCGCCACGCTGCAGGATTTGATCGGCGCCAAAGATAAAGCCTCAGTGTTTTATGTGAAACTCGACGACCCGCCAATGCCGATGGGTGGTGAAAGAGGTAAAGAGTCAGCCCGGCATGGAGAAATATTCCGTGCTGTCCACCGACGAGTATCTCAGCATGATGACGCCCAGCCATCTGCCCGGGTTCCGGCCATTCATTGGCGTGGTGATTGGGGTGAGCCTGATCATCGGCTTTCTGGTGATTTTCCAGTCGATGTATGCGGCGGTGATGGAGCGCACGCGCGAGATCGGAATCCTGAAGGCGATGGGCGCGTCGAAGTTTTACATCGTGAGCGCGATCCTGCGGGAGACTGGATTGCTGGCCGTGGCCGGAATCGTGCTGGGCATTCTTTTCAGTCTGGCCGCGAGCTGGGCTATTCGGCATCGCTTTCCGCTGGTGCAGGTGGTGGTGAGCGCAGACTGGATTGGGTGGGCCATGCTGGTGGCGGTGCTGGGGGCGATCGCGGGAGCGCTCTATCCGGCATTCAAGGCGGCGGGGAAAGATCCGATTGAGGCGCTGGCGTACGAGTAGAGCACGTCAGATTGCCTGCTGATTCCGGTTGGGCATTACCTTTCTTAACTCTGCGTTGACAATTCCTTGCAGGCTACGGTATCTTAAAGACTTTGGGAAGTCTCGCGGTTGCCCGCCTGATGGTCTGGCGTCCTCGCCGGGGAATCAACGAGCGGTCTTCTTTAGTTATTTCAATCGCGTTTCGCATTTTTTTCATTCTGGGAGAGTTCCGATGTCAACCTATTTCCCCAAAGCGGGGGAAATTGTGCGCAAGTGGTACGTCGTGGATGCGGATGGGCAGACGCTCGGGCGTCTGGCCTCGCAAGTGGCGCGCATCCTCATGGGCAAAGAGAATCCGCAGTACACGCCCTTTCTCGATACTGGCGATCACGTGATCGTGGTCAATGCCGAGAAGATTCGAACGACCGGCATGAAGTCGGAGCAGAAGCAGTATCACCATTACACCGGCTATCCGGGCGGTCTGCGCACTGAAGATTACCGCAAGCGTTTGGCGCGCAAGCCGGAAAAGATTATTGAAGATGCGGTGCGGCGCATGTTGCCGAAGAACAAGCTGGCGGCGCACATGCTGTCGAAGCTGAATGTTTACAAGGGCGACAAGCATCCGCACGAAGCGCAGAAGCCGCAGGATTTGAAGTTGGAAGTGCGGGCGTAGGCGCTTCCGGGCTGAGCCGGAGAAGATTGAGATCCTTCGCTCCGCCTGAAGAACGGCTGCGCTCAGGATGACAATGAGATTAGGAGCTACGAGCTAAATGGCAGAATTGGTTCAGTATTACGGAACGGGACGGCGGAAGCGGGCGATTGCGCGGGTGTATTTGCGTCCGGGCAGCGGCGATTTCAAGGTGAACGGGCGTGAGTTCGAGGAGTATTTCGTGACTCCGGCGCAGCGTCGGCGGCGAAGGCGCCGCTGGCGTCGACGGATACGGCGGCTTCGTTCAACATTGTCGCCAGCGTGCTGGGCGGCGGAGTGCGCGGTCAGGCCGATGCGGTGAAGCTCGGCATTGCGCGCGCCTTGATGCAGTTCAACGCGGAACTGCGCGGCAAGCTGAAGTCCGAGGGCCTGGTGACGCGCGACTCGCGCGGCAAAGAACGCAAGAAGTACGGCCAGAAGGGCGCCCGCAAGCGGTTCCAGTTCAGCAAGCGGTAAGGCAGGGCAAAGTTTCAAGGTTCCAAGGTTTCATCGGTTTCAAAGTTTCAAAGTCTTTAGTGCACTGGTCAGTCTGACAACTGGCAACTTGAAACCTGTTTTAGGTGTTCAATTCTTCCCGAGCCTCGCGGCGCGGGGACGGGAATGGCAATCGGGAAGGAAAGTTTAGCGTTCCAAGGTTTCAGGGTTTCGAAGAGAGGCGCGGGACGCTCGTACTTTGAACCATTGCAACTTGAAACTCTGAAACCTGATTTCCGATGCAGACTAAATAAGGAGGTTCATTGGCTACTATCACCATGAAGGAGTTGCTCGAAGCGGGTGTTCACTTCGGGCATCAGACGAAGCGCTGGAATCCCAAGATGAAGGAATACATCTTCGGAGAGCGCAACGGGATCTACATCATCGACCTGCAGAAGACGCTGAAGATGTTCAAAGAGGCGTCGAAATTTGTGCAGGAGCTGGCGGCCGACGGCAAGATTGTGCTGTTCGTGGGCACCAAGCGCCAGGCGCAGGACGCGATTGCCGAAGAGGCGACGAAGTGCGGCGGCTTCTACATCAACCAGCGCTGGCTGGGCGGACTGCTCACCAACTGGGTTACGGTGCAGAAGTCGGTGAAGCGGCTGAAGGAGCTCGACGAGATGGCCACGGATGGCCGCTACGAGCTGCTGCCGAAAAAAGAAGTGATCAAGCTCGAACGCGAGCGCAAACACCTGCAGGCCAACCTGGCGGGCATCAAGAACATGAGCCGGTTGCCGGATGCGGTGTTCGTGATCGACTCGAACAAGGAACAAATCGCAGTTCGAGAAGCCCGCAAGCTGGGCATTCCGGTGGTCGCGGTGGTCGATACGAATTGCGATCCCAGCGAAGTGGATTACGTGATTCCGGGCAACGACGACGCGTTGCGCGCGATCCGGCTGTTTACTTCGAAGATTTCGGAGTCGATCGCCGAGGGCGCGCAGTTGATGACCGACAAGCAGGTTGCCGACATGACGGCGGCGACCGAACAGGCGCAGGCTCGGGAATTGCAGCAGGCGGAAGATGCTGCGGCCGCGCTCGAAATTCGTGCCCAGGAAGCTGCGGCAGCCTCTGATCTGGCGGACATCGGCGAAAACATCAGCATGGAAGAAGTGCTGGGTCCGGGGACGCACAAGAAGCCGGTCGCGAACGAAGATGCCGACGTTCCGATCAAGGTGGAGAGCCAGACGGTTTAAGAGCAGTGGCCAGTGGTCAGTGATCAGTTGCCAGTCAGGACAAACCGGGCATTCGATATCAGACCCGCGCGGGTCATGCTTAGAAAATTCCCGGCGCGGGTCAAAGTTTGTAGGAAGCAGGTTTCAAAGTTTCAAGGTCTCAGAGTTTCAAAGTTCACACGGATGCGTGATCGCCGTCTTTGAAACCTTGAAACCTGCGCACGAACCCAGAATTCATAAGGACTCTTAACCAATGAGCACTACTATGGCAAATATTTCTGCAGCGCAAGTGAAAGATCTCCGGGAGAAGACCGGAGCTCCGATGATGGATTGCAAACAGGCCCTGACCGAAGCCAAGGGCGATATGGAGCAGGCGGTTGTGATTCTGCGCAAGAAGGGCGTTTCGGTTGCGGCCAAGAAAGCGACGCGCGTGACCAGCGAAGGCGCGGTGACCAGCTACATCCACGCCGGCGGCAAGATTGGCGTGCTGGTCGAGGTGAACTGCGAGAGCGATTTCGTGGCGCGCACCGACGACTTCAAGGAACTGGTGCACGATATCGCCATGCACATTGCGGCCAGCGATCCGAAGTTCGTCCGCAAGGAAGATGTGACCAAGGCGGACTTCGAGCGCGAGAAGGATATCTACATCGCGCAGGCGGTCGCCTCCGGCAAGCCGCAGAATATTGCGGAGAAGATGGTCGCCGGCAAGATGGAAAAGTTCTACGAGGAGGTCTGCCTGCTGGAGCAGCCCTTCATCAAGGACCAGACCGTGTCGATTGCGCAGCTCATCGCGGCGAAGATCGGCAAGCTGGGCGAGAACATCAGCGTGCGGCGCTTCGCGCGTTTCAAAGTGGGCGATGCGGGCGAGACTGTCGCCGTCACCAAGCCCACAGAACAGAAAGCGGAGTAATTTCCAGGCGCCCGATGGGCGCCTTTTTTGTGTGCGCGAGGCGTTCTACGCTCGACTAGCCGGCGGGACGCCGGCGCTACAACCTTATGGACAGCCCCTGCCTTCAAACGCGTTCTGCTCAAGCTTTCCGGAGAAGCCCTGGCTGCCAATCAGGGCTTTGGTGTGGATACGGCACGCATCCACGAGGTCGCGGCGGAATTGGCCGACGTGCACAAGCTGGGAGTGCAGCTTGCGATCGTCGTGGGCGGCGGCAATTTCTTTCGCGGCGTGGCCGACCAGGCTCGCGACATGGACCGCGTCTCCGCCGATCACATGGGAATGCTGGCCACGGTGATCAACGCACTGGCGCTGCAGGATGCGCTGGAAAAGCAGAAAGTCTACACGCGCGTGCAAACGGCGATTGAGATGAATCAGGTGGCGGAGCCGTTTATCCGGCGGCGCGCCATCCGGCATCTGGAAAAAGGCCGCGTGGTGATCTTCGCCGGCGGAACGGGGAATCCTTACTTTTCGACCGACACGGCAGCATCCTTGCGCGCCATGGAGATCAAGGCCGACGCGATTCTGAAGGCCACCAAGGTCGATGGCATCTACGATGCCGATCCGATGAAGGTCGATGGCGCCAAGAAGTTCAACCACATCACCTACATGGATGTTCTGAAGCTGGGGCTGAAAGTGATGGATTCCACCGCCATCAGTTTGTGCAAGGACAATAACCTGCCCATCATCGTCTTCAACCTGAATCAGCATGGAAATATTCGCCGTGTGGTCAGCGGGGAGAAGATCGGGTCGAGAGTGAGCGCTTAAGCCTCGAAGGCGTCATCCCGAAGCACGGCGTTCTTCAGCCGCGGAGGGATCTCGAGCCCCGTCAGAGCGGTTTCGCGGGAGATGCTTCGCTCTGCCTGAAAAGCGGCTGCGCTCAGCATGACGCAAACGAGTGGCTGCTTAGGTTTATAATTCAGCGTTTTGATTCTTAATGTTTACGGAGCTGACTGATATGGCTCAAGCCACCATGGCCGCGATTCCGGGCCTGAAAGAAACTTACGTACAACTGAAGACGCGCATGGAAAAGGCCGTGGAAGATTTCCGCAAGGCGATGGCGGCCACGCGCACCGGGCGCGCCTCGGTGCACATGCTCGACAGCGTGAACGTCGACTATTACGGCTCGCAGATGCCGCTGAACCAGATCGCACAGGTGCACGCGCCGGAGCCGCAGATGATCACGGTGCAGCCCTTTGATCCGTCGCAGGTGGGCGCGATCGAGAAGGCGATCCGCTCCGCCGAACTGGGGCTCAATCCGATGAACGACGGCAAGCTGATCCGAGTGCCGGTGCCGGCGCTCACGCAGGAGCGCCGCCAGGAAATGGTGAAGCATCTGCACAAAGTGCTCGAAGAGCATCGCACCGCCGTGCGCAATATTCGCCGCGACGGCAACGACGCCATCAAGAAGGCGATGAAAGACAAGAAGATCACTGAGGATGACGAGAAGCGGTCGCTCGATGAGATCCAGAAACTCACCGACGACGAAATCAAGAAGATGGAAGAGATGAGCAAAGCCAAAGAGAAGGAAGTTCTGGAACTGAAGTAGAAGCAATCGACTCTTACATTGAATTGAACTCAGGGCATCCGAAGCGTGCGGATGCCCTTCGTACTGCACGGGTCATCCTCCCCTTATAATCAAGAGGCCGTGAAGATGATGAAGAAGATCGTCCATGCCGCGTGTCCGCACGATTGCCCCGATGCCTGCGGAGTGTTGATCACGGTTGAGGACGGCCGAGCCACGAAGATTCAGGGCGATCCGGCGCATCCCGTGACCCGGGGATTTCTGTGCGCCAAGGTGGCGAAGTATCTGGACCGGGTGTATTCGCCAGATCGGGTGCTGTATCCGATGCGGAGGATTGCAGCAAAGGGGCTCGCCCCTGCAAACGCGGGCGAGGGCGCCCGCGCCACAAAAACCTGGCAGCGTATTACCTGGGATGAAGCCCTCGATGAGATCGCATCGCGCTTTCGCGCGGTCATCTCCGAGTTCGGCAGCGAGGCGATTCTGCCTTATTCCTACGGCGGAACGCTGGGAGCGCTGAACGGCGGTTCGATGGACCGCAGATTCTTCAATCGCCTCGGCGCTTCCGAACTGGAGCGCACGATTTGTTCTTCGGCGGGCGAGGCCGGGCTCGAGTCGGTGATGGGCGTGAAGCTCGGCACCGAGCCTGAGCAGTTCATCCACTCCCGTTACATCATTGCCTGGGCCTCGAACATTCACGGAAATAATGTTCACCTGTGGCCGTTCATCGTGGAGGCGCGGCGCCGGGGCGCGAAGCTGGTAGTGATCGACCCTTACCGCACGCGCACTGCGGCGTGCGCCGACTGGTATCTTCCGATCAATCCCGGCACCGATGGAGCGCTGGCGCTGGCCATGATGCACGTGATCATCGGTGAAGGTTTGCACGATGCCGATTATGTGGCGAAATACACCGCTTGGTTTCGAGCAGCTGTGCGAGAAAGTAAAGGCGTATCCGCCGGAACGTGCGGCGCAGTGGACGGGGATCGCGGCCGAAGATATCCGCAAGCTGGCGCGCGAATATGCCACCGTGCGGCCTTCGGTGATTCGGGTGAACTATGGCGTGCAGCGCTCGGAGGGTGGCGGGACGGCGATGCGCGCGATTGCGATGCTGCCTTGCATCATCGGATCGTTGAAAGAAGCGGGCGGAGGCATCCACCTTTCGACCAGCGGCGCGTTTGACCTGAACAAGGACGCGTTGCGGCGGCCCGATCTTAAGCCCGAAGGACACGACCGTCCCCCGCGGGTGGTGAACATGGTTCGGCTGGGCGAGGCGCTGAATACGCTGAACGATCCGCCGGTGAAAGCTCTGTTTGTGTATAACTCAAATCCGGCGGCGGTTTGTCCCAATCACAATGAGGTGGTTCGCGGGCTCAAGCGCACCGACCTGTTTACCGTGGTTCACGAGCAGTTTTTCACCGACACCACCGACTATGCCGACATTGTGCTGCCCGCCACGACGTTCTTCGAACACAAGGATTTGCAGGCGGCGTACGGTCACTACTACCTGCAGGTGTCGGACCAGGCGATCGAGCCGTTGGGCGAGTGCCGGGCGAATGTCGAAGTGTTTCGAGCGCTTGCCGAACGGATGGGTTTCCAGGATCCGTGCTTCGGCGAGAGCATCGACGAGATGATCGATGGCGCGCTGGCGTCTAAGAATCCGTGGTTCGAGGGCATCAGCCGGGAGCGGTTGGAGCAGGAACGGCAGGTGCGGCTGAACTTCAGTGGTCCGTGGTCAGACGGCTAATGGCCAGCCTGAACCATTTCTCCCCTTCGCTCGCGGCAACTTCCGCACTCCTTCGGGCAAGGCCGAACTTTACAGCGAAGCGATGAAGGCGCTGGGGCTTGATCCGGTGGCAGAGTTTAAGCCTCCGGAAGAATCGCGGCATGGGAAGCAGGGAGCGGCTCTTCCGCTGGAACTTCTGGCGCGCAAGGCCGACAACTTCATGAATTCAACCTTTGCCAACCAGCCTTCGGTCGAGGAGATGGAAGAGACAAACCTGCTGGAGATGCATTCCACCGATGCCCGGGCGCGCGGAATTGCCGACGGAGAGACGGTGAGGGTGTACAACCGTCGAGGAGAAATCTTTCTGAAAGCCCGAGTGGATCGGCGCGGTTCAGCCGGGAGTGGTTGCGGCAAGGCTAAACTGGGCCAAGCTGGGACCTGGATTCCGGAATATCAATGTGCTGACCTCAGAAAAACTTTCCGATCTGGGCAACTCCGCCACGTTTTATTCCGTCTTGGTGGAGGTGGAGTTGGCCAAGCCCTTTCCATGAAGCCACCGCCAAGAGTGGCAGCTTGGACGCTTTCTGTTTCTCTACCGTATAATGGTCGTTTTCCTATATCCCAGAGGCTGAGGTCGTAGCGATTCATTTTTGCTCTCATCGAGACATTGCTGTGTCCGGGCGCGGCCCCTGTTCTTCCGGCACTGCTCATCCTCCATCTTCTTCATTCGCACGGCTTTGCCGCCTGATGAAGGGGATGGGCTGCCTATTCGGGATCGCGACCACTCTGGTCCTGCTTTCCGCTCCCGCGAGCTGGGCGCAGAGCGACATAATCTCTGAGATCAACGTTCAGGGAAACCGCCGGATTCCTGCCGAGACGGTCAAGGCACGTATCTTCACGCATCCCGGCGACATTTATGACCCCGCCGCCCTGGAGCGCGACTTCAATTCGCTGTGGAACACAGGTTATTTCGAGGATATCCGCTTCAGCCGGGAAGAGACTCCGAAAGGATGGCGGCTGATTATCACGGTCAAGGAAAAGCCGACCATCCGCGAGATCAACTATGTGGGCCTGAGTTCGGTCTCCACCAGCGACGTGCTGGACCGCTTCAAGGAAGCGAAGGTCGGATTATCGGTTGAGAGTCAGTATGACCCGACGAAAGTCAAGAAAGCCGAAGTGACGATCAAAGGCCTGCTGGCGGAACATGGGCGGCAGTTTTCCACCATCCGGACGGAAGTACGGCAGATTCCGCCGGCTGCGGTCGGGATCACGTTTGTGGTGAAAGAAGGTCCCAAGGTCAAGGTGGGCAAGATCACGTTCGTCGGCAACAAGAACGTCAAGTCGCGAGTGCTGCGTTACGCCATGAAGAACTTGCGGCCCATCGGCATCCCGCACTCGATCTTTCTGGAAGACATCTTTGCCAGGACCTACGACGCTACCAAGCTGGATGAAGATACGGAACGCGTCCGCAATGAATACCAGAATCGCGGGTATTTCAAGGCCAACGTAGCCCAGCCCAAGACGGAAATTCACGATACCGGGCACGCCGGCGCTCACGTCCCGCTGTTGCAGGGAGGGAAGGGCAAGTCCGTCGACATTACCATGCCCATCGAAGAGGGCGACCGTTACACGCTGGGCGGGATCACGTTCAAGAACAACAAAGCGGTTCAGAACGTGAAGGCGCTGCGCGCTATTTTCCCAATCAAAGATGGTGATGTCTTCAGCAAGGAGAAAGTCGCCAAGGGCCTGGAGAACCTGCGCAAAGCTTATGGCGAGTTGGGCTATATCAACTTCACATCCATTCCTGACACCCGGTTTGACGATGACAAGAAGCTGATTTATCTCGACATCGATGTTGACGAAGGCAAGCAGTTCTATGTGCGCCGGATCGAATTTCAGGGCAACACCACCACGCGCGACAAAGTGATTCGGCGCGAGATCGCGCTCGAGGAAGGCAGCGTTTACAACTCGCGGCTTTGGGAGATGAGCCTGCTGCGCCTGAATCAACTGGGATACTTCGACCAGTTAAAGCCGGACGATCCCAACACCACGGTTCGCCAACTGGACGAGAAAGATGGGTTGGTCGACCTGACCCTGAAGATCCACGAAAGAGGCAAAAACAGCATCGGCCTCAACGGAGGCGTGAGCGGGCTGGAAGGCGCCTTCGTGGGACTCAACTACGCGACCAACAACTTCCTCGGTCTGGGTGAGACGCTTCAGATGCAGATCAGCGCGGGCAACCTGGCGAAAAGCGTGCGGTTTGGTTTCACGCAGCCTTACATGTTTGACCGGCCGCTGCAGTTTGGTTTCAACGTCTACTACACGAAGACCAAATACGATCAGGCCCGCCAGCTCTCCATCTTCAGCGGGCAGAACCTGAACAACCTGCCCAACGCCGTGCTGCAGAACCTGCAGAATTACACGCAGCAGAGCGCCGGGTTCACCTCGTCGTTGAGCTATCCGCTACATCGCTCTTTCAAGCGCCTCGGAATTACCTATTCGTTTGACCGATCCTCTCTGGCGGCCCTAAGCTCGGCCTCCAAGAATTTATTCGAATTCCTGGCCTTTCGCGGTGTTTCCGGCCCAGTTGCCCTCGATGGGATCATCACCAGCAAGATCTTTCCCAACTTTTCTTTCAATACGCTGGACAGCCCGATCTCGCCTCACCGTGGGCACCAGTTCACGGCGGGGATGGAACTGGCGGGCCTGGGAGGAACCATTCGATCCGTCCGGCCGATCATTCAGTACAAGAAGTTCATTCCGATGCAGAACCGGCGCAATGCGCTGGGCTTCAACGTTCAGGGATCTTTCATCACCGGCTATGGCGGCTTGGTTGCGCCGCCCTTCCAGCGTGCTTACATGGGCGGCGAGAACGATCTCCGCGGCTTTGACATACGTTCGGTATCCCCGGTGGCGTTCTTGCCGAACGTGGGATCGATCACGCTGACCAATCCCGACGGATCGCCTGTGCCCCTGAACCCGCAGAACATACGGGCGGGCAATGTGACCATACCCATTCCGATTGATCAGATCACCTTCCCCGGCGGCGATCTGAGCATTGTGACCAACCTGGAGTACCGCATCACCATCTATGGACCAGTCGCTCTGGCTCCGTTTATCGACTTGGGCATCGACCCCATCCTGCGAAGATCGCAGTTGCAGATTGCGTCCGAGCAATACCAGACCGTGATTGGCACTCCGGTGGGATGTCCTTTCCTGTCGCAGACTGCGACCGCCAATACCTGCGCCCCTGGCTCTGTGTTGAACCCGCAGCCGTCGCAAGACTTGCAGGTCCTCGGCCACGACCAACTGGCGCCCCCGAATGTCCACCGGCCTTGAACTCCAAATGTTCCTGCCGGTGGTCAACGCGCCCTTCCGCATCTACTGGGCCTATAACCCACTGCGGCTGGATAACGCGGCGGACTCGCCGTTACCCATTACGCGCAGCATGTTCCCCTCTGGGCAGGCCGAGGCGGCTGGCAACTACACGTATAGCCTTGCCAAGATCGTTTACTCTCCCAGCTTCCTGTTGCGCGAGCCACGCAAGACATTCCGCTTCACGGTCGCTACCACGTTCTAAAGGCAGGTTCGAGACTGGATTACAAGGAAAGTTACAAGGCAGGTTCGCGCGCGGGTACTGGCGCCGTCTCCCGTTCGCAGTTCATTTATGGCTGCTAGCCGGGTTCTTGTTGATTGGAACAACCCGTGGCCTGAGTTCTACCGATACGTATATGCCAGCTCCGCCGCCAGCAAAAACTTGGTCGGATTCTTCGTATGTAGGCTTAAATCCTAGTCTATCCAGCGCTTTCCTTAAATCTTGCGCCGCCGTCCGTGTTAGGTCATCACGAGTTGTTGCAATACGCAATCCGAATCTCTGGACTCCGAGATTTCCCATCGGTACTACTCCGAGGAATGACCATCGAGCAGTCGTAAATATAGCACCGACATCTCCTGCAAACGAGACGGCTTCCTCATTTCCAGCCACTGTTGATACGGCGATGCGAATGCCTCGGTGGACACTTAACTTGGAGCCGATACGAGCGATGTCGGCGGGCGATATGGTTCTCCATGCTACGCGCTCTTCTAATTGGATACGGGCAAGTCTTTCGTCTTCAGCGGCGTTTTCCAGCAACGCGACCAGTTGGTCGCTCTTGCTTCGTAAATCAGCGTTCTTGCTTCGCAGTTCGCCAGCCTTGCCGCGTATGGCCCCGTTAATAAGGGAAATCTTTACGCCAATTCCAAGTTCGCCAGCAACACCTATTGCTATAAACACGACGCTAAGAACTTCTATCCACAGTTTCAGTCTAGATGGCCTGGATGGAGATCGAGTCACGCTAACGAAATACCAAATGGCAAATGTTTCCCATTCTTCGCGCCAATCGCGCCGGACCACCCACAGTTCCATCACAACGCCGACCACAACCAAGGCGGAAAACACCCAAACCCAAGGCTCCCAACAAGCTGAGGATATTTCTAGGGCTTTCACCGCGCTTTCAAGAGCGGATACATCTCTTTCTAGCGCCGAAATGGAACTCTCTAAGGCCGAGGGATCGGTTGGCAATCTGGAGGCGATTTGGGCTAAAGGGGCGAAGATCACAATCGCATTGCTTCTTATTCCGATAGGCTATGGTTTATGGATACCAATCCTAGCAGAGAGAGCGCGCACCAGGTTTCGCTCTACTTCATGCCCTGCAACTACTGTCGCGTGCATTCGACATTGCGTGTGACCCCGGCGATGGAAGCGGGGCTAACCGGCACCACTACCCGCGACGCGGTAAGGTTTGACGCCACCGGAGGAAGCTCTCTATAATCTTATTGATCCACACCATTGAGAAAGCTGATCAGGGGTGGACGGCACGTCCGCAACCCCGGCGTGTGACGCTCGCAACCCAGTGCGTCTTGTCTCCAGGTGATGCTCGACAACGCGATGCTCGACAGCGGTCGTTAGAAACAAACGCAGGACGACGGCCTCGTGAGTGCGGCCCGTGTAGCCTGAAGAGGGTAGTCTGAGTTCATTCCCGGAACCTGTTTACCGGAACCATTCCAAGGAGTTTAAGCGATCCAATGAAAAGCAAGTTTCTGCGGTCCTTCCTGGCCATTGCGGTTTTCTCGATCATTTCTGCATGGGCCCAAACCGGTGGTGCCGCTCCAGCGGGTGCGGCCAGTTCGCCCGCAAGCGCGGCGCCCACCACAACCATAGCGACTGGCACCGGTTCGAAGCTCGGAACCATCAACATTGAACAGGCGGTGCTGGGCTCAAACGAAGGCCAGCGTGACTTCGAAGCCTTGCGCAAGAAGCTGGAGCCGAAACAAAGCGAATTGAAGTCCCAAAACGACGAGCTCGAGGCTTTGCAAAAGCAACTGCAGACGCAGACAGACAAACTGAACGACGATGCCCGCGCCACCCTGGTCAAGCAGATCGAGACCAAGAAGAAATCGTTTGATCGGTCGGTGCAGGACGCTCAGGAAGATGCGCAGAACCAGCAGAAAGAGATTTTTCAGCGCATTCTGCAGAAGATGGCGCCGGTGATCGTGAAGCACGCGCAGGACAACGGCTTCGCCATGATTGTGGATACTTCGAACCCGTGGCCGCAAAGCCCGATACTCTGGTACGGCGAGCAAGGGGACATCACCAAAGCGGTAGTCGATGCTTATAACACGCAATCCGGCGTGCCCGCCCCAGCCCCCGCTACAGGAGCCGCGGCCAAGCCCGCGCCTTTGAAACCTGCGGTTCCCAAACCGGCAACGGCACAGCCCAAGTAGTTTTTTCGCGACACCACGAGTGTCGGAAAAGTTCCAGAGGGCCGCGTTTCTACGCGGCCTTTTTTCTTTGCTCTGTCCGGTCCTCCGCAAGCTGGTTTGGTGTCCTTAGCTGTAACCGCGTTCATTCAGGAGGACACCATGTTTGACGACACGCTCAATTCGTCATGGAACGAGCGTTCGCGCCGCGGATTGACCACTCTAACCTCGTTCGGATTGCAGGCACTGGCCGTCGGCGGGTTGCTGGTTTTGCCGCTGCTCCGTCCCATGGGCCTGCCTTTGCTTCGCCAGCTCTCGACGCCAGTCAGTGTGGGACAGCCTCTGGCTGAGGCTCCTGCGGTCAGAACGCACGCGGGTGCAAACACTGCTGCGCCGAGCACCGCGAGCATCTTTCTCAGACCATCTTCGCGATTTCGGACTGACCTCCCGGCCGTCAGCGATGATGGTCCGCCGGAGATTGGAGGTAGCGGCGGGTATGTTTCAGGACCCTGGGGGCCGGGCGCTCCAGGTGGATTGCTCGATTCGTTCGGAGCCGGCACACGCCCGATTATTCCCGTGGCACCGGCTGTCGTGACCCATCCGATCTCCGTCTCTCACATGAGTGAAGGAGATCTGGTTCGCAAGATTCTGCCGACATATCCGCCGCTGGCGCGGGCTGCGCGGCTTCAGGGTCAGGTTGTGCTGCAGGCGGTGATCAGCAAGCAAGGCACAATCGAGAATCTCGAGAGTGCTGACCGGCCATCCCATGCTCGTGCCTGCGGCGATTGAGGCCGTCCGCCAATGGCGTTACCGGCCTACATCCTGAACAACGAACCGGTCGAGGTGGAAACCCAAATCACGGTGAACTTCTCGCTGACGGGAAACTGATGGGGCGGGTTGGCGACACAGCTGGGCAGCACACGCAGGAGTAGCCCAAGCGTAACCTGAGGGGGCGCGGCCCTGCCGCTATAATCGAGCCCAGTGGCGTCAACTGTAGAAATTCTGAGCCGCGTGGCGACCCGCCCCACCTGGGCGGAAGTCTCGCTGGCCACTCTGCGGCAAAACTTCCGCACGGTGGTGAAGCATGCGGGCGCGGGCGTAACCGTGTGCGCGGTGGTGAAAGCTGACGCTTACGGCCACGGCGCTGTGGAATGCTCGCGCGCCCTGCAGGCCGAAGGCGCGACCTGGCTGGGCGTCACTTCTCTCGATGAGGCGATCCCGTTGCGCGAGGCAGGCATTGAATCGCGAATCCTGCTGATGACGGGTTTCTGGCGAGGCGAAGAGAGCGAGATCGTCCGCTTGCGACTCACTCCCACGGTGTGGGAGCCGTGGCACATCGAGTCTCTGGAGCAGGCGGCGGCGTTCGCCGCAGTGCGGCATGCGGTGCATTTGAAAGTGGACACAGGAATGGGCCGGCTCGGTGTGGCGCTGGCTGAACTTCCCGCGGTGCTGAAAGCTCTGAGTGCGGCTCCGCATCTTGATCTCGAAGGGCTCTCGACCCACCTGGCTTCTTCAGAAATTATGGACGCGCCTTCGGTGGCCGAGCAGGAGCGCCGCTTCGAAGAGGCGCAGCGCATGGTGCGGGCGGCGGGCTTTGATCCGGAGTTGATACACATGGCCAACACCAGCGCCCTGATCTCGCGGCGCGAGACGTGGAACAACATGGTGCGGCCGGGCGTCGCGCTCTACGGATATTATCTCCCGTTCCAGCGCGCGGGCAGGGAAGTGAGCGGCGGCACGCTGCGGCTTGCCGTGAAGCCGGTGCTGACCTGGAAGACGCGAATTCTCTCCATGCGGGATTTCGCCGCCAACCAGGCTCTGGGCTATGGCGGAACCTATGTGACCAAGGCGCCGGCGCACGTCGCCGTGCTGCCCGTGGGCTATGCCGACGGATACAACCGCCAGCTTTCCAATCGCGGCCGCGTGATCGTCCGCGACCACTACGCACCCATCATCGGCAGCATCTCGATGGACCTCACGCTGGTGGATGTGACCGGCATTCCCGGGATCGCCGTCGGCGATGAAGTAATTCTGCTTGGAACTCACGACGGCTTGAGCGTCGATGCGCTCGAGCATGCTCGCCTGGCTAACAGTTCGCCGTACGAGATTCTCTGCAATATTTCCAAGCGCGTACCGCGAAGGTACGGAAGCTAAGGCGGCTAGGCTCTCCGTCTTTTCTGGCTTCCATATACTTGCGCAGGACGGCGTTCATTGTGGTCTGATAGCCGCGGCCATGCTTGCGGAAGAACGTAAGCACGTCGGGATCAACGCGCAAGGTAATCTGTCTTTTCGGTCCCGGCCAGAGAATCGCATTCTTAAAAAAATCGGGCCCCAGCTTCGGAATATCGGAGAAGTCAATTTCCTCGTCACGCATCGCGTCAATGCGCTTCCAGTCCGTTCTGGATGGCCTTTTCATATTCTTCTCGTTCTTCATGATGTGCCCTTCTCAATGAAATGATGCGAATCGTCGCCGGGGCTGGCTCGGTGAAAATGACGGCAGCCGTGCGCCCACGGATCATGCCGATCCCTCGCCATCGCTTTTCTCCGTAATCTTCGCGCGTGTCTGGTTCTACGACCAGCACGCCCCGAAACATCTCCTCCGCATCAGCGAAGTCGAGGCCGTGCTTCCGGATGTTGGATCGGTTCTTCGCTTCATTCCATTCAAAATCCATTGTAACTCCAAACGTAGTTACATTCAAGGAGGTCTGTCTCCTGTGGTATGCGCCTTCCTCGGGATTCTCGGTGACGGATGTCACAATCCAGAGGCATTTCTCCTCGACGTCCCGTTTAAGGACCAAATGCCAGCGCCACCTGCCCATTGCGACCGTTGAATGGCGGCGCGTGAGCCAAGCGATCTCCGCTTGTTACACTAGAAGATTGACCATGCCCTCGCGTTACGCACAATGGATGTACGACTGGGAGCACCGGCTTACTTCGGTGGACAATAATCGCGTGGTGCGTCCGCTGGAGTGGGGGCTGGAATATGCGCGGGACTGGCCTTGCCGCAATGGCTGGCAGCCGGGGCAGGTGGCGGACGATCCAGCGAAATTCCTTGTCGATTTCAACCGGCGCATCGTCGCCGCCAGCGATGAGTTTTATTCATACAAGCCGGCAACCGACTTCCGGCTGGAGAAGCGCGAGGTGCAGGTTTTTTCCACGCGCGAAGTTCCGGACCCGAAGCTGGAAGCCAAAGTAAAAGGAACGTTCGCGGAGTTCCTGCGCTTCACGGCGCCAGTGAAAACGCCGTATCCGGAAAACAATCTGGTAAATGCGCGCTGGTTTCCCGCGCGTGGACGGCGCGCCATCGTTCTTCTGCCGCACTGGAACGCCGACGCGATTGCCTACGTGAGCCTCTGCAAGGTTCTCAACATGCTGGGCATCGCGGTGCTGCGGCTAAGCATGCCTTATCACGACATCCGCATGCCCGCCGAGATCAGCCGCGCCGATTATGCCGTTTCCGCCAACATTGGCCGCACGCTCGATGCGGTGCGGCAGGGCGTGGTGGATGTCCGCTGCTGTCTCGATTGGCTGGAACAGCAGGGTTACAGCAAGCTGGGAATCGTGGGGACGAGTCTCGGTTCGTGCTACGCGTTCATCGCGGCGGCGCACGATCCGCGCATTCGAGTTGCGGCGTTCAATCATGCTTCCACTTATGTCGCCGACGTGGTGTGGCATGGACAGTCGACGCGGCATATCCGGCAGGGCATCGAATCGCAGATCGACCTGGAGACCCTGCGGCAGTCGTGGCTGGCGGTTAGTCCGATGGCGTATTTCGATCAATTTTCCCGCTGGCCGCGGAAGTCGCTCATTATTTATGCGAAGTACGATCTGACTTTTCTGCCTGAGCTCTCGCGCGATGTCGTGGCGGAATTCGAGCGTCACGGACTGGATCACAAGGTTGTGGTTCTTCCCTGCGGTCACTACACGATGGGTGAGGCCCCCTACAACTACATGGATGGGTGGCAACTGGCTTCGTTTTTGCGGACGGCGTTCGAGTAGGCGGTAGCGAGTAGGCGGTAGAATGTGGGCATGGCAGCGCGCATCCTCGATTCCGAAGCTGTGATGGAGTACCGGCGCGGAAAGTTTCTGATCAGCACCAGCCGTGAGCGGCTGAGTCTGGATGTGGTTCACGGTTTTCTGACGAATTGCTATTGGGCCAAGGGCATCCCGCGGGAAGTTGTGGCCCGGTCGATCGAGAACGCGCTTTGTTTCGGCATTTATGATGGGGAGGGCGCGCAAATCGGCTTCGCCCGCGTGATCAGCGATTTCGCTACCATCGCGTACGTCTGCGATGTGTTCGTGCTGGAAACGCATCGCGGACGCGGGCTCGGCAAGTGGCTGATGCAGTGTATTACCGAATATCCTGCGCTACAAAATCTGCGGCGCTGGATCCTGACCACCCGCGACGCGCACGGACTTTATTCGCAGTTTGGTTTTACTCCGGTGAAGGCGCCGGAGCGATTTATGGAACGTCACGAGCCCAACATTTACGGGACGCCCTAGGAAAAACGATAAAGAACTGGAAACGATATGAAGAACTCCGCTGTTTCGAAGATGTATCGTCCTCTCTACGAAGCCGATCCTCAGATTGCCGCTGCCATCGACAATGAAACGCGCCGCCAACACGAGGGCTTGGAGCTGATTGCCTCGGAGAACTTTGTCAGCGAAGCCGTGCTCGAGGCTGCGGGTTCGGTGTTCACCAACAAGTATGCCGAGGGATATCCCGGCAAGCGTTACTACGGCGGTTGTGAGTACGCCGACGTGGTCGAGAACCTGGCGCGTGACCGCGCCAAGCAATTATTCGGCGCCGAGCACGCCAACGTGCAGCCGCACGCCGGGTCGCAGGCGAACATGGAGGCGTACGCGGCCGTACTGCAGCCCGGCGACACTATTCTTGGATTGAACCTGGCCCACGGTGGCCACCTGACGCACGGGCATCATCTGAATTTTTCCGGGAAGACATACAAGATCGTCCCTTATGGCGTGACGAAAGAGACGGAGACGATTGACTACGACTCGCTGGAAAAGCTGGCGGAAGAACACCGGCCCAAGCTGATTATTGGTGGCGGCAGCGCCTATCCTCGCATTATCGATTTCGCTCGCATGCGCCAGATTGCAGACAAAGTGGGAGCGCTTTTTCTCGTCGATATGGCGCATTTTGCCGGACTGGTCGCGGGGGGCGTGCATCCCTCCCCGGTGCCGCACGCGCACATCGTTACTTCGACAACCCATAAAACGCTGCGCGGACCGAGAGCGGGAATGATTCTTTCCAAGGCCGAATTCGCGGCAGCGATCGATAAGGTTGTTTTTCCCGGGATGCAGGGCGGTCCGCTGATGCACATCATCGCAGCCAAGGCCATTTGCTTTTATGAGGCGATGCAGCCCGAGTTCCGCGATTATGCGAAGCAAGTCGTGGCCAATGCGAAAGTGCTGGCGGAGACGCTGGCCGCCGAGGGCTTCCGCATCATTTCTGGCGGAACGGATACGCACCTTATGCTAGTCGATGTCTTTTCGAAGGGGATGCTCGGCAGCGAGGCCGAGAAAGCACTCGGTGAGGCCGGAATCACCGTCAACAAAAACGCGATCCCGTTCGATGTGAATCCGCCGATGAAGCCAAGCGGCATCCGCATCGGCACGCCCGCCCTGACTACGCGCGGAATGAAAGAGGCTGAGATGCGGCAGGTCGGACGCTGGATCGCGGAGGCGCTCCTTCAGCGGACGGATGCGGCGGTGCTGGGGAGAATCCGCAAGGAGGTACTCGACCTATGTGAGGCATTCCCGCTGTATGCCGAGCGCAGGGCTAGAGCACAGGCGGAAGTGCGGGCGTAAGCTGGCGCGCTAGTTAATTCTGTTGTGAAGCCGCGTACCCGCTGTGGTTAAATGCCTTCGGTGAAGATCGCCATCGACATTCGGCGGATGACTGAGTTCGGCGTAGGTACATACATCCGTAATGTCGTTCGGACTCTGGGCAGATTGGACCACGAGACCACGTACTTCCTCATCGGCTCTCCCGCCAAAGTCAAGGAAATCGGTCCTCTGCCGGCTAACTTTCACACGATTCCTCTGGCCGAGCCGGAACGCTCCTGGAAGAGCTTCACGGAGTTCCGCACGATTGTGAAGCGGCTGGAATGCGATCTGGTGCACATCCCGAATTTGTTCTCCATCCCGCGCGCGCTGCCTTGTCCCTACGTGATGACGGTGCACGACATGCTGGAGCACCTGTCGCGGGCGCGCCAGCAGACCGGGTTTTGGGGGACGCTGCACTTCCAATTGACCAAGCGGGTTTTGCGAGGAGCGGCGCGCATTTTCGCGGTTTCAAACTTTACTAAGCTCGAAATGGAGAAGCTGTTTGATATTCCGCCGCGACGCATCGAGGTGGTCTACAACGCGATCGATGAAAGGTTTCTTCACGGACACGCCAGCGCGGCCGACCGTCAGGTGATTGCCGAGCGCTACCAGGTCACGTATCCCTTCCTGCTTTATGCCGGCAGAATCAGTCCGCACAAGAACGTCGTACGCATGATCGAAGCGTTCTCTGCGCTGAAAACCGAACTGGAGAAAGACCAGGCATTCCCCGACCTGAAGCTCATCATCATTGGAGACGATGTTTCCGGCAATCCTGACCTGCGGCGGACTGTGATCCGCAGCGGAGTGCAGAACGATGTGCGCTTCCTGGGCTTTGTTCCGATCGAAGTGCTGCGCACTTTCTACGATGAGGCCAAGATCTTTGTCTTCCCGTCGCTCTACGAAGGCTTCGGCCTGCCTCCGCTAGAGGCGATGGCCCACGGCACCCCGGTCGTGACCTCAAACGTGTCGTCGCTACCCGAGGTGGTGGGCAACGCTGCCGTGCTGGTCCACCCGGAGAACGTTTTCGAAATCATGCGGGCGCTGCACCGGGTGCTTCTGGATCAGCCGTTGCGCGAGAAAATGAAGGAACGCAGCTACCGGCAGGCGGCAAAGTTCTCCTGGGAGAAGTCTGTGCGTCGAATCATGAACGCTTATCAAGAGGTCGTAAGTCGGCCCGGCAGTGCAGAATCCCGAGGCCAGTCCGACGTCCACGAGCCCCAAGTCGACTGCGGGCGTGGCTTGATTTCGGCTGGCTCCACAGTCTTCCTGGCGACTCGGCGCACCGAACTCTGCAATGGATCTACTTCAGCAGGGGCTGGCCCGGCGAGGCGACGGCGAGCTTGTGCAGCTTGGCGGTGACCCGGTTGCGGTCGGCGTCGGTCTGGGCCGAAGCGAGACGCTTGCGGAGGAGGGTGATCTTGTGTTGACGGGCGCGGCGCCGGCGAATCTCCGGCCGGCGGCTGGGTGCTGACATATGGTGTGCTCCTGGAAGTGAATTGAAAAAAATTTGTAGCAGCCGGACCTGTAAGCCGAATTCTGTCCGCCGGATTGCTCCGGCGGGACGGTCATTCCTCTGGGCCACGCATCGCTGCGGGGCTCTAGCGACCTACCCGAAGGTTGGACGCGCCGAGCCGGCACGTGCCCGGACCCTGATTCGTAAGAACCAGGTTCCCGGCTCCCTTCCTATTTGGTCTTGCTCCGTGTGTGGTTTGCCCTGCCCGCTGCATTGCTGCTGCGGCGGTGCGCTCTTACCGCACCTTTTCACCCTTACCCGCACCCCGAAAGATGCGGGCGGTATGTTTTCTGTGGCACTTTCCGTCGGACGGGCTTGAACCCGGCCTCCCGGACGTTATCCGGCACACTGCTCTGCGGAGTTCGGACTTTCCTCTCCCCGCGCCCGAAGACGCAGAAAGCGACCGTCCGGTCCAGCTGCCAACAGAATCATTATACGGGCTTCGGGCGGAGCTTGCCTTGAGCGAAGTCGAAGGGGCTGCCGGGATTCGTCCTACCCGCCCGAAAGGCTTTCTTGCTGTTAGACTTGTCGGCAAGCGTGCTGCGCAGAGGCTCCGTTTCTCGCGCAGCCCGAAGCCCGAACCCGAAGCCGAACACATGAACATCGCCGAAGCCATCCGAATCGCCCTGCAGTCGCTGTGGGTGAACAAGCTGCGCTCGGTGCTGACGCTGCTCGGCGTCGTGATCGGAGTGGCCGCCGTCATCGCCGTGGTCACCTTCGTCTCCGGCATCAACGACTACGTAGCGCAGAAGATCTTCAATCTGGGCGCGGATGTTTTCCTTATCTTCAAAGTTTCTCCGGCCGTCACCAACGTTGATCACTATCTGGAAGGCGAGAAGCGCAAAGACCTGACGATCGAGGACTACCAGGCGGTGGCCGACGCCTGCCGGCATTGTGTACTGGTCGCCGCTTCCACGCGCAACGAAAGCGGCCATGTGAAGTACAACGGGCAGGAGATCAACGATACGCTGGTGCGGGGAATCACTCCCGGGATGGCTACGATTCTCGATACCGACCTGAGCGCCGGCCGCATGGTGAACCAGACTGACCTGGATAATCGGTCTCCGGTTGCCGTGGTGGGAAACGACATCGTCGAACATCTGATGGCGGGTACGGATCCGCTGGGCAAGGAAATCCGCATCGACGGTTGGACCTACCAGGTAATTGGAGTAGGGACGAAGAAGGGCAAGACGCTGGGGCAGAGCGCTGACAATTACGTGATGATCCCCATGACGGCCTGCCTGAAACAATATGGCATCGCACAATAACAGCCTGCGGATTGCAGCCAAAGCCGCCAGCGCGGGAGTTCCACTCAACGAGGCCGTCGATGAAGCGCGCGCTGCTCTTCGCGCCAGGCGCCACGACCCGCTCGGCGGCGACGACAGCTTCGACATTGAGACCAATTCGAGCCTGCTCGGCATCTGGACCGACTTCAGCCAGACGTTCTTCATCGCGACCATCGGCATTGCCGCCATCTCTCTAGTAGTCGGCGGCATTGTCATCATGAACATTATGCTGGTATCGGTGACCGAGCGCACCCGCGAAATCGGCATTCGCAAAGCGCTCGGGGCGCGGCGCGAGGATGTGTTGCTGCAGTTTCTGATCGAGTCCGTTACTCTGGCGCTCGCGGGAGGCATTCTGGGAGTGTTGTTGGGAGCGGCGATCGCCCTTTCCGTTACTCTGCTGGTCGGGATGCCCTCGGCGATCAAGCTCTGGGCCGTGGCGGCCGGACTGATTGTGTCGGCAAGTGTCGGAGTGTTCTTCGGAGTCTATCCCGCGCGCAAAGCGGCGAAACTCGATCCGATTGTGGCGTTGCGGTTTGAAACCTAGAAAGAATTTGGCAATTTTGTAATCGGGTAATTTTGCAATTTGAAACCGAATCAGCCGAGGCATTGGGGGTAAATTACCAAATTACAAATTGCCAAATTACTCAATCCTCCATGATTCGTAAAGACGAATTCGGTGAGATCGTTCAGATGGCGACCGACACCATCCGCGGCAACAAACTGCGCTCGTCGCTGACCGTGCTGGGGATCGTGATTGGCGTCGCAATGGTGATCGGCGTCTCCTCCATCGGGCGCGGTTTGGACGACAATGTCCGCGACGTGGTTGCCAGCATCGGGTTCCAACGTCATCTTTGCTTATCATCTGGAGCCTTTCACTTTCGGACGCCCCACTGAAGAAATGCGCATTCGCAAGAAACTGACGTTCGAGGATGCGGAAGCGGTCACCCAACTGCCTCATGTGAAGGCAGCAGGGGCGCTGATGCAGTTCCTCCGGCCTGAGTTGGGAGTCGGCACTTTCGCGGTGAAGTATCAAGATCGCAAGGCCAAGAACACAATCCTCGAGGGAGATACGGCCTCTATGAAGGATGTTATTGACCTGCAGCATAGCCGCTGGAAGATGGTTCACCGAATCTGACGAAGAGCGGCGTGCCACGGTCATCCTCCTGGGTCACGACACGGCAGAAGAACTATTCCCGGCCGAGAATCCCCTGGGGAAGGAAATCAACATCGAGGGGCGACTGTTTGAAGTCATTGGTCGTTTCAGCAAAGGTCAAATCGGTGTTTGGAGGAGGAAAAGATCCTAACGACAACCGGGTCCTTTTCCCGCTTGACTACCTTCAGGACGCTTCACCCCGAATTGAAGGACCATTGGATTGTCGTCGAAGGCCACCTCCCATGAGGAGATGCCGAAGGCGATCGACGAAATGCGCGAACTGCTGCGGCGGCGGCGAAGAGTTGCGAACGACAAGGCGGATAATTTTGCCGTCTTCACATCGGACTCAATCTCGGACGTGTGGAATCAGCTCACCGGCATGCTGTTCGTAGGCATGTTCGCCATTTCGAGCGTTGGGCTGATTGTCGGGGGCGTCGGCGTGATGAACATTATGCTGGTGAGCGTTACTGAAAGGACGCGCGAGATCGGCGTCCGCAAGGCGATTGGCGCGCGCAAGCGGGATATCCTTTTGCAGTTCACTTTAGAGGCGATCATTCTTACGGCAGTTGGCGGGGTGATCGGGATTCTGCTCGGCGCAATCATCGTGTGGGTGATTCCTGCGTTCTGGCCCGCGCTCCCTGCCCACATGTCGATGTTCTGGACGATCTTCGGCTTTTCTTCTGCCGCGGGAACCGGCCTGGTGTTTGGCATCTATCCCGCGTGGAAGGCCGCGAACCTGGATCCGATTGAGGCATTGCGTTACGAATAGCCTGTCCCGCGCTTGCGCATGATGGATTTCATCGTCAGAGCAGTTCAGATCGTCGCGGTCATCGGTACGTTCTCCAGTTGCATTTACTACCTTCTGTGTCTTTGGAGCGCCGCAAGATTCTTGCGCGAAGGGAGGATCGAACTGGGCATCGGCGCGGAACAATCTTCGCCGCCCATCTCGATTCTTAAACCCCTCAAAGGCACCGATCCTGAAATGTATGAGAGCTTTCGCAGCCACTGCCTGCAGGACTATCCAGAATACGAAATCATTTTTGGGGTGAACGACCCGAACGATGTTGCGGTCGAGAGTGTGAAGAAATTGCAGCGAGAATTCCCCGATCGCAGAATTCGGTTACTGGTTTGCCCGAAGATTCTGGGAGCGAACGTGAAGGTCAGCAACCTGGCGCAGATGCTGGCGGAAGCTCGCTATGACCACCTGATTGTCAACGACAGCGACATTCGCGTGGAGTCTGACTACCTGCGCCGGGTGACCGCGCCGTTGGCCGACCCGCGCGTCGGAATGGTCACTTGCCTTTACCGCGGAGTGGCCGGTGCGACGCTGGGATCGCGTCTGGAAGGGTTGGGCATCAGCACAGACTTTTGCCCGAGCGTGCTCGCCGCGTGGCAACTTGAAGGCGGCATTCGCTTTGGACTCGGCTCCACGCTGGCCTTCCGCCGGGCGGAATTGGAGAAGATCGGCGGGTTCGCCTCATTCGTAGACTATCTCGCCGACGACTACGAACTAGGAAAGCGCATCGCCGGCCTGGGGCTGATCGTGAAGCTTTCGGATGTGGTGGTTGAGACCTATCTTCCGTCTTATCGCCTGCGGGAATTCTTCGCGCATCAACTTCGCTGGGCGCGTGGAGTCCGGGACGCGCGCGCGGGAGGCTACATCGGTCTGGTTTTTACGTTTGGGATCATGTGGTCGCTGCTGGCTCTGGCCGCGAGTCGGGCAGCGCTCTGGGCCTGCGGCGCGCTCGCGATCACGCTGTTTCTTCGTCTCGCAGTTGCCTTGTTTGTGGGCCGCGGCGTTCTACGGGACCATCAGATTCTCAAATACTCGTGGCTGATCCCTCTTCGGGACCTAACTGCAGCCGCAGTCTGGGTCGTGAGCCTTCGTGGCCACACCGTCACTTGGCGAGGGCAACGCTTCTGGCTGAAGGCCGGCAAGCTCACTCGGGTCGTGCCGTAGCGATATACGGATGCGCAATCATTTCGGCTGCCATGGGAACCGAATGGTGATCGAGAACCGTCCGGACTTTGCTGGCCAGTTGCTTCAAAGTGAACGGCTTCTGCAGAAAGTTGTTTTCGACGTCGACCACTTTATGGTCCAACACCGTTTGTCCGGCGTAGCCGGAGACGAACAACACCCTGGTCTGCGGCCGCAGCGTTTCCAGTTCTCTCGCCAATTCGCCCCCGCTCATGTGAGGCATTACGACGTCGGTAACTGCCAGGTGGATCGTCGCGCCATGATTCTTGCTAACTGATAATGCTTCGACTCCGTCTCGGGCTTCCAGAACGGTGTAGCCGCGAAGCCTGAGGAATTCGACCGTTGCCCGGCGCAGGGGCTCCTCATCCTCGACCAGCAGGACAGTCTCTGTGCCGCGCTGTGCTGGGCCCGCGATCTTGTCTGGGCTTTCAACGGTGGCGGGCTGATCCTGTACGCAGGGCAGGTAAATCCTGGATCGTGGTGCCCATCCCAGGTTCGCTGTAGGCCCAGACAAATCCATGATTCTGTTTGACGATCCCATACACCGTAGCCAGACCCAGCCCTGTACCTTTGCCGGAAGGTTTCGTAGTGTAGAAAGGTTCGAAGACGTGCGACAAGTGATCGGCAGGAATGCCGGATCCTGTGTCGGTCATGCTGAGCACGGCATAGCGCCCGGGAGGAATCACGGCCCGCTTGCGGTCGGCGTATTGTTCGTCAAGTTGGACATTGCGGGTTTCGATCGTGCATTGTCCGCCCTGGGGCATGGCATCGCGGGCGTTGGCCGCGAGGTTCATGAGAATCTGCTCGATCTGAACCGGATCCAAACGGATTCTGCCCAGTCCCTCGCCCGCGGCGAAGACAAGCTCTATGTCTTCGCCGATAAGGCGCCGCAGAGTCTTGGTGATTCCATTGACCACCGGGTTTAGTTCTGCGACGCGCAGGGCCTGGGGTTGTTTGCGGCTGAAAGCGAGCAACTGACGCGTCAGATCAGCGGCGCGGCGCGCGGCAGAAAGGATCTCCTGAATCCGCGCATGGGCAGGACCTTCCGGGACCACGGAGTCAAGCGCCAGTTCCGAGTAGCTGGTGATAATCGTGAGCAGGTTGTTGAAGTCGTGGGCAATGCCCCCAGCCAGGCGGCCGACCGCGTCCATTTTTTGTGACTGGAGCAACTGTGCTTCCAGGCGCAGGCGTTCGGTGTAATCCCGCCCGTTGGAGACGAAGTTCGTGATGTTCCCCTCGGCATCCCGTATGGCGCTGATGCTCTCATCGACGTAGTACACCCCGCCATTTTTCTTTCGGTTTACGACGATGCTGCGGCGAACGCTGCCCGAACGAATGCTTTCCCACACCTCCCGGTAAAGTACGGGCGCTTGCTCCCCGGATTTCAGAATGGACGAAGTCTTCCCTGCAACTTCCTCGGAGGAATATCCAGTCAGCAGTTCGAAGGCCGGATTTACGTATTCGATGATGCCTTCACTATTCGTGATAAAGATGGCATCGGCCGATTGCTCGACCGCGCAGGAAAGTTTGCGCAAAGATTGCTCTGCGGTTTTTCGATGCTGCTGCGTCGAATGCAAACTGAGCGCGCAGCGGATCGTGCGCACCAGGTTGACTCCGTTGAGTTGCGATCTCTCCATGCAGTCATAAGCCCCCGCCTGGATGATTTCAGCAACGGCTTTCTCATCTGCATGCTCAGTCAGCAGAATGAAAGGCATCGCGCCCCGGGTGTGCAAAAACTCCGAGAGAAGCTTGGTGGCCTGCGGCATCCCCGGTCTCATGTTCAAACAACACCAGCCCGTAGTCGCCGCTGCAACATCGCCTTGGCTTCTTCCAGTGAGCCCGCATGGTCGAGTTCCGCCGGCATCGCCTCCCGGTTCCGGTCAAGAATTTCCCGGATGAGAAAAAAATCCTCCTCCTGGCTTCCCACCAGCAGGACGCGCAAAACAGAGGGCCCGGGTTGTGCGGCAGTTGACAGAGGATTCCTTATGTCTACTCCTTTCACATCGGAATGCTTTCGGTCGCGGCGTCGTCCTGGGAGTAACCGCACACCCATTGAGAACAAGAAGAAGTCCCAGATTGGGGATGGGTCCAGTTCGGGATTGGACGGGATATTTTTTCGAGCGAAACCTGGTCAGCCTCTTACGCCACACGGCCTCTGGTCTTGCTTTTGTGAATGTAGGATAATAGTGGAAATAGTTTTCTGTTCTCACGGTGAGTATGCTCGCGTTCCGGCAGGTCGGTCTTTCACATTTGGTCGAGCGAGACTCACGATATGCTGCGCCCGCACTCAAGCTTTCTAAGCCCCTCGATTCCGGACTCCGCAACACATCGACAGCTGCCGCGCCGGGTGACGACCAGTTCCAGAATCTGGGCGATATGGTGAACTTCGTGATCGTGGGGTCGCAGAAAATGTGCAGCCGCCCTCGACGCCGCCAACTGGCACGTTGCAGATACCACCAAGAAGAAGCCGTCCTCGATGCGTTGCTGGAAACCTACGAGGACAAAGATTATCTGCAGTTGCCGATGAGCACTCTCTACCTGTTCGGCCGGCCGCAGGATTTCGGATACGAAATGGCCGAACCCATCGCGATGGTCGCCGACCGCCACCATTTTCGCATCTGGAAAGCGCCATTCACCTGGAAAGGCCAGGACGTCTGGGTGGGTGCCGGCACGCACGATATCGGTTTTGCCAAAGACAAGCGCAATGGCAATATTACTCACAAGATCGATCCGCTGGTCGACGGCGAGCGCGATAACATCGGCAGCAGTTTGCAAAAGGCTGACAAAGTAAAAAGCCTCGCCTACTATCTTCCATCGAACCCGGTACAGGAGGCGAAGAACGCCACCGGCGCCGAATATCAATCCGACGGTCGCCTGCTGGTCATTATTCTGCAGTGATGCATCGCCGTGATGCTTGGCTGGCGAAGTTGTAGACTCGCGCCGGAAAACATCCTGTCTGTCCCTTTCCTCGGCGTATATCCATCCTGAACCTGTACCCTGTCATTAATCGTTGTCACTAATCGTTTTTCGATGGTTAACCAACTCGAGGTTCAATCGTCTAATACGGAAAGTCTGGATGTGAGGGATACGCCTCATCCCTGGCGAGAATCTGGGAACCACGGCCCAGTCTTCTGCGTATCGGTAAAGAGGCAGAGTGTGTCTGAACAGCGGAGTGGAATTGGAGGATTTATGCACTTCCAGGATGGCGCAAGCGCGATGAGAACCATCACCGACACCGGGAATGGCCACGTGCAAGAGGTAGTGCGGCAGGCGCACGAAGAGCTGCGCCAACTCCTGCAAGAACGCGCCGAGGTGATGCGCCGGATCGGCACCATCAAGCAGACGATCGCCGGCCTCGCCAACCTTTTCGGAGACAGCGTATTAAGCGATGAGTTGCTGGAACTGGTCGATCGCAAGAGCAGCGGGCGCCAGCCCGGTTTCACCAAGGCCTGTCGCATGATCCTGATGGACTCAAAACGAGCTCTGAGCGCTCGTGATGTTTGTGATCGCATTCAGGAAAAAGCCCCGCCCATGCTGGCGCGTCACAAAGATCCCATGGCCTCGGTGACGACGGTGCTCAATCGTTTAGTGGCGTACGGAGAGGCCCAGGCCGTGTCTCTCGACAACGGCCGCCGCGCCTGGCGGTGGGTGGCTGACTCAGAGTCTGAGTCGGATCGGTTGCCGGCGTCGGCCTTGTCGTAGACGCAGCTACCCTGGCGGCAGCAACATCCCCTTCTCGAGATGCCGGGTCACGTGTGCATACGATGCCGCGTGCGGATCGTGCGTCACCATCACGATCGTTTTATGGAAGTCCTCGTTCAGGCGTTTCAGGATCTCCAGGACTTCAGTTGCTGAGTGACTGTCCAGATCGCCCGTGGGTTCGTCCGCCAGCAGCAGCGTAGGATCGCTCACAATCGCCCGGGCAATCGCAACTCGTTGCTCCTGCCCGCCGGAGAGCTGCTTGGGTAGATGGTTCACTCGTTCTTCCAGGCCGACGAGTTTAAGCGCGGTCATCACGTGGTCGCGCCTCTGCTGCGGGTTGAGGTGGGTCAGCAACAATGGCAACTCCACGTTCTCAAACGCAGTCAGAACGGGGATCAGATTGAATGTCTGGAACACGTACCCGATATTCTCGTTGCGCCAACGCGCCGCCTGCGAGTCGTTAAAGCGAAAAACATTCTGATTCTGCACCAGCAACTCGCCTGAAGTCGGCCGGTCGATGGCCGCAATCATGTTCAGCAGCGTGGTCTTGCCGGAGCCCGACGGTCCCATCAGCGCCAGAAATTCGCCGGCCGCGATGTCGATCGACACATCGTCCAGAGCCTTCACTTCGAAGGCCTCGCGCTTGAAAATCTTGCTGACGTTGCGGGCCTGAACTACTTTGGTTCCGGTAGCGACTTGATTTTCAGCAACTGTGCTCATAATTATGACTGCCCCTTGATTTTAATTGTGTCCCCGTCCTTCAGCTCTGGCGGGCCTTTGCTGATCACGCTTTCGCCGCCCACCAGCCCGTCCACCAGAACGCCGTCGCTGCGCTGGCTCAGCACATGAACCTCGCGCATGCGCGCCTTGCCCTCGAAAGCCAGAAACACAACCTTCTTGCCGTCATGATCCCGCAACGCGCTGGTCGGCACAAAGGCCCCCGCCGGCTGGGTGCTCGCGGATTTCGGTTCATCGGCCAGGAATTTCACGGTCGCATTCATTTCCGGCCGCAGATATGAATCCGGATTCAGCACCTGCACTTTCACTTGCACCGTGGCTTTCTGCCGATTCGCCTCAGGAGAAATCTGCGCGATCTCGCCGTTATATTTCCGATCGGGATAGGCGTCGGTAGTGATGATGCCTTTCTGCTTGGGCCCGAGCCGCGCGAAATCGGCCTGCGCGATATCGAGTTCGACCTGAAGATCATTCAAGTCAGCCAGCGATACGACCGATCCCTGCGGACCACCCGCCGCTGCGCTGGCAAACTGTGCGGTAATCAGCTCTCCTTTTTCAGCGGTGCGGTCGAGAATTGTTCCCGTAACCGGCGCACGAATCACCGTCGCATCAAGCTGCGACTTAGCGTAATCGAGTTGGCCTTGCGCTTGCGCGAGCGCTCCGCGGGCGCGGGCAATCTCTTCCGCCCGCGGCCCAATCTTCATCAGTTGAAAAGCTTTATCGAGCGAATTGACTCGCTGCTGGTCCGACTCGAACTTCGCGGTGGCATCGTCCATCACCTGGCGTGAAACCACTCCGGCGCCCGAGAGTTCCTTGGTGCGGTCCAGAGTCAGTTTATCGTCAACCAGCGTGGCGCGCGCTTCGTCAAGGTTATGCTGCGCTTCCTGAATTTCTTCCGGTCGGGATCCATGTTCAAGTTCTTCGAGATAAGCGCGTGCGTTATCTAACGCGCCCTGAGCCTGTTCGTAGGAAGCGCGGAACTCCTGATCCTCCAGGCGCACCAGAACCTGACCTTCCTTCACCTTGTCGCCCTTTTCCACGCCAATCCAGGCCAGGCGTCCGGTAACCTTGGAATTCACATTGATGGTGTGATGAGCCACGATGTAGCCGGTGGCCGAAAGCACCGTGCCGCCCACGTCGCTGCTCTCCGCGGAAGCGCGCGTCACCTCGACCTCTGGGACGTCGCGGGAAAGCATGCGGTATCCCAGCGCCGACAAGCTCAGCACAACTACGACCACGATCCCGATAAGAATGTAGCGTCGCGCCCACACGGGCGGCTCTCCGCTGCCCGCGCCGTGGCCCGCGCGGTCAATTCGCAAACTCTGCAAGTCTTCGTGTTTGGCGTCAATCGGCATAAGAGAGAATACGAAAAGGGCGCTGCTCTAGTTTCCGCAATCGCCAATCAAACAAAAATCAGCCTCGCAGCGCAGTGAGAATATTCTGCCTCGCCGCATGCCAGGCGGGAGCAAATCCTCCAAATAGTCCCATAATCAGCGCGAACCCAACAGCGGCGGCGGCAACCAGCGGCGTAATCTGCAGGCTGAACACTACCTCGCTAAATGTCACTGCGTTTGACGTTCCTGTCTGCATCCCGTTGAAGGGCAGCATCAGCAGAATTCCCACTACCGCGCCCAGCAAGGCCAGCATCAGAGATTCCAGCACAAACGACGTCAGAATCGCCGGTCGCGAGAATCCCAGCACCCGCAAGGTCGCAATTTCGCGCCCGCGATAAGCTACGGCGGCATACATCGTATTCATCGCGGCGAAACTCGAGCCAATCGCCATGATGATCGCCACCACGATGCCGATGTATTTGATGGGAGCCCCCGAACTAGTCTGCTTCTCGTAATATTGCGTTTCCAAAACTCCCTCGAGCTTCAGCCGCTGGTCGTCGCTGACTCGCTTCGTGAGCGCATCGGCGGCAATCGGATCCGTCGCCCGCAAGTAGGCCGATGAGTACCCACCCTGCCGGTCGAAATCCGATGCCATCTGATTCACATCGCTCCAAATTTCCGATTCGTAGGCCGACCCACCGGCGTCAAACACTCCCACCACTTTCCACGATCCTTTGCCAAACTCCATGGTGTCGCCAATGTTGGCGTGCGAAAAGCGCGAGCGGATGGATTTGCTCACCACAACCTCACGCTGCCCGGTCTGGAACCAGCGTCCTTCGATCAGTTTCGCACTGGGCCGCAGTTCGAGCCCATCGGGCATCATGCCCCTCACCGTCACGTTCACTTCGCCCGTGCCGTCCTTGCGCGGGAGCACGATCACCACCACCCACTCTCCCGAGACCATGGTCTCGCCATGGCTATCCTTTGCAATCCCGGGAAGCACTTTAAGTGTGGGAAACAGCGCAGCGTCAAAGCCGCCCGACAGCTCCGCTTCCGATCCCTTGCGCAGCACCAGCACGTTCATCGGATTGCCGCTGGAAACAAATGCCCGCTGCAGGCCCGCCAGTAGCGCCATCAGAAAGATCGCGGTAGTGACCGTCAACGCGATGCCCAGCGCGGTCATGATGGTAAGCCCTTTGCGGAGCTTCAAATTGCGGATGTTGTAGCGGATCGGTATCGCCATAAATTCATTCTCAAACTAACTGGGTGCAACTAGCCTGGTGTAACTATCCGATGTGGCGCAACCCTTCCACAATGTTTACCCGCGACGCACCGTAGGCCGGAATATAACCGCTGACAAACCCGACCGTTGCAGCTACGAGCAACGACAGCCCCACAGCGGGCAGCGTGACCCTCATGTCCGCCGGAACTCCGATCGCTACCTGGGAGTGGGTTATCACGCGAATTAATCCGGTCGCTGCCCCTATACCCACGATCCCACCAGCGATCGCCAGAGCCACCGCCTCTAATACGAACAGCGAGAGCACACGCCCCTGCGTGAAGCCTAGCGTCCGCAACACCGCCACTTCGCGCGTGCGGCTCCGCACCGACATCGCCATGGTATTGGCCGAGACCAGCAGGATGGCAAACACCACGGCGCCGCAGATGCCAAGAATAAAAGCCTTCACATTGCCCAGCATGGCCACAAACGAAAGCATAAAAGCCTTTTCGCTCTCCGTTTTCGTGGGCTGAGGTGAGTTTTTAAATAAGCCGTCAATCTCGCTCGAAACCCGCGCCACGTCGTCCGGTGACGCCACCTGAACGACATACCAGCCGGCCTGCCCCTTAAACCACGACAACGCCTCTTCCAGATACTTGGCGTTGAAATACAGTGTATTCTGTGGCGGATCCCGGTGGTAAACAGCACGAATCGTGAGTTCGGGATTCACTGAAAATATCGTTCCCTCCAGCGTGATCTTATCGCCAACTTTCCAACCAAATCTCTTAATCAGCGTTTCATCCACCAAAGCTCCGGCGCGGTCGCGCTGCCAGGCGACTGCCTGATCCGGCGGAACGATCTTGTCCGCCGCGACTTTCAGATACTCGTCGGGATCGGTGGCCATTTGCGCAAAAGAGTTTTCTGGCCGGTCATCTTTGTAACGGCCCCCAAACCACGTCATCGGTGCCACAGCCACCACCCCGGGGATGCTTCGAATCTTGTCGCGATAATAGCCCGGCAAAAAAAATGACAGCGAGACCCGATCGCGCGTAATCACTCGCCTCCCTGACAGTGCCGCCCCCTGGTCGATGTACAAGGTTCGCCAGATCGACATCATCAGCGTCAGCAGCAGCAACGAAAAGCTGATGCTCAACATCGTCAGCAACGTGCGCCGCTTGTTGCGAAATGTATTGCGCATCACAAAACCGCTCAGCGTCATAAATTCAACCCGCCCTGCTCGGCCTGCTTTGCTCAGCCGCTGCATTCAACCCGCCGCAATCAACCCGCCGCAATCAACCAATATGCCGCAGCCCTTCCACGATCTCCACGCGCGACGCGTTGTAGGAGGGCACCAGCGAACTGAAGAATCCGACCAGCGCTGCCGCGACCAAAGCCACTCCCAGGGTTCCAGGCGTAACTTTCATCTGCGCCAGGAAAAAACCCATGGGCGACTGCTTCATCATGGTCAGAAGCAGCCACGCGAAGCCGCAACCAAAAAGCCCGCCTGCAATCGAAAGCGCCATGGCCTCGCCCACGAAAAGGCCAAGGATCGTCTGCCGCTCGAATCCCAGAGTCTTCAGAACAGCCACTTCGCGGGTACGTTCGCGGATCGACATTGCCATGGTGTTCGCAGAGACCAGAAGCGTGGTGAAGACCACCGCCAGGCAAATGCTAAGAATAAAAGCCTTCACATTGCCCAGCATGCTGACGAAGCTCAGGCCAAACGCTTTCTCACTTTCAGTCTTGGTGGGCTGCGGTGAATTGCGAAACATGTCATCGACGGCACTCGCGATCTTGGCCACGTCGTCGGGCGACTGCGACATTGTGCTGAAAGTGCCGGCCCGTCCCTTGAAACCTGGTACCGCTTCTTCCACATACAGGGTATTGAAGTAGACGGTTTTGTTCGTCGTCGGCCAATGGAAGATGCCACGAATCGTCAGCTCAGGGTTAAGAGGGTAGATCGTTCCCTGCAGCACGATACGATCCCCAACTTTCCAGCCATATTTTTGCGCCAGTTCGTCACTCACGATCACGCCGGCGCGGTCGCGTTGCCACGCCGCGAGCTGGTCCGGCGGTATCTGCATCTCCGGGTAGACTTTTGGAAATTCGTCAGGATCAGTGATGAACTGCGCGAAGAAGTTCTCCGGCTTGTCATCTTTATATAAGCCGCCGAACCACGAATTCGGTACGACCGCGACCACCCCGGGTATGCCACGGATTTTGTCGCGATAGAAGCCGGGCAAGCTGAACGTCAGCGACACTCGGTGTCGCGTTACCAGCCGGCGCGTCGATTCCGCGCTGCCCTTGTCGATATAGAAACCCTGCCACAGCGTCATCATGAAGGTCAGCAACAGCAGCGAAACCCCAATACTCGCGATCGTCAGGATGCTGCGGCGCTTGTTGCGGAGGGCGTTCTTGGTGACGAATCGGGTCAAAGTCATATTGCGAAACCCAGTCGAGCCCCAGGAAAGACGCGGCGTGCCGGACAGCGGATGAGCCTAGTCCATGCAGGCCTCCAGCATAAACGAATGAGTCCCTCACGACAACTTGCCTCGCCGCATGGCAGTTAGCATTTCCCGCCCAACAGACTTTAAACGTGCCTCGCGGCGAAACGTCACGTCGGCGATGCCTTATTTTTTGTCGTGAATCGAGGCGACCCTATTTCAGTCTCAGTCCTATGACCACAAGGGGGAAAGTTTCTAACACAATAAAAAAGGGGCGCTCAAAAAGTCGAGCGCCACGCGGTAGTCAAAAACGAAAATTCAGTCGCCCCCAACGCCGGCTCCCACAGCATGAAGGATGAACGCATCAGCACTCAATTTGAAGCGGGCGCAAAGTCTTTGCACTTGCTCTATGGTGAGTTTTCTATCCCCCTTAAGGAACATGCAGACTGCGCTTTCCGTGCCAAACTGAGGGATCAAATCTCGCTGTGTGAGGTTCCCCTTTTCGATGAGATAGCGCACCACGGAAATTGGACCAGCATCAGGAATAGAGTAATGCTCATCCTCATAGCGTTCCACAAGTAGGGATAGCAATTCGATAGCTTCCATTTCAGAACGGGAAGGCTTTGGCAAAGCTGTGAGTTTGAAAAGGGCATCAGTGTAGGCTTCAAGTTCCACGTCATTGTGAATGACGTGGGGTGCTCCCTTGGCGATCATTCCTGCCGGGTTGAACAATGCTGCCCTCATTTTCTTCTCCTGTACGGGTCCCATTTTTTAGGGTTGTCGTATTCCTTATGCGTCAAAAAAGATCGGATGTAAACGTGCCCCTTAGTCTGCTTTCCTTCTACCATTTTTACGTAATGGATGACCGTAACGAGCCTGTAGCGATTGTTGCGGAAATCAAAAATCACGTAACCATTGACGTTATCGGCATCCTTGAAAATGCTTTTCACGTCTGCAAATTTGCGCCATCGGGCAGCTTTGACGATGGGCTGCCATGCTCTGATTTCATCCGCCGCGTCTTTATGCTTTTCCGCCGCATCCTTCAAGTGCTTCTTGGTGATAATCTGCACTGACTGATAATACTTCACAAAATGTGAAGTTGTCAAAAGTTCTAAAGCGAAAATTGCCCTGTCCCATTTTGTCCCAATCCCCGCTGAATACGCCGTGTTGGACCGCCTTTCCCGGTTTTTTCAATTCATGGCCTCTGCAACTTGCAGAAAGGGCTTGATTTCCTACGGTACTTCGGTAACTCGAACCTTGATCTCGCGAGCGATATCCTACCCTTAACCTGCCCCGGGTTCTAACCCACGCAGTTCGCGATTGAGAACTGCGCGGCTAGTTTCCTGGGATGAGGGCACGGAACCATGTCCACTAAAATCGGCCACTTCGAGATCCTGAGCGAGCTGTCTAAATCCGCGACGTGCGTGGTTTACAAAGCGAACGACGCGGAGAGCAGCCAAACCGTCGCTTTAAAAGCGATTCAGCTGTCTGCCTTCGGCGAAAGCGCCGCCGAGCTGCAGCAGTGCCTGCTCGCAGAGGCGGAAACCGCCAAGGTTTTGAGCCATTCCAATCTCACGCCGGTTCGCAGCGCGGCAGAAATCGACGGCCAGTTCTGCGCGGCCATGGAATACATTCAGGGCAACAGCATCGCCACCATGCTGGCGCGCAAAGAAGGATTTTCCATCTGGGACCTGCTCGATATCGGCAGGCAGGTGTGCAGCGGCCTCGATAACGCTCGCTCCAACAACATATTTCACCTCAGTTTGGAGCCCTCCAAGATCATGTGCGGCTGGGACAGCACGGTCCGCATTCTGGGCTACGGCGTTTCCGGCGTGGGCAAGTTTACGGCGAGTATGCCTGGCGTTCCTTCGATCCTGCACTACATGTCTCCGGAGCAGGTTCGCGGTGAGAATATCGATGCCCGGTCGAACCTCTTCAGTTTGGGCGCCATGTTTTACGAGATGGTGACCGACCGCAAGGCCTTCGATCGTGAAGATGCAGAATCGCTCCGCCAGAGCATCCTCGAGAGCACGCCCGTACCTCCGATGCACGTGAATCCCAAACTTCATCCTGTGTTGAGCGATCTCATCATGAAAGCTCTCGCGAAGGATCCTGCGGAGCGTTTCCAGAGCGGAAGGGAACTGCTCGACGAGCTGGAGAAATGCAAGGAATCGAAACCGCAGGCGGCGAAAGCGGCAGCAGCACCCGCCAAGGGCATAGCCGTTCCGACTACGGTCAAAGCTGCGGCCCAGACGAAATTTGCCACTGCATCAGCTCCAGGCCGGCCCGCTCAGGCGAAACCTCCTGCGGCGCCGCCGGTGCAGAGCAAGCCAGCCGAAAAGAAGTTTGCAGCTCCGCCATCGGCTCCAGGCAAAGCAGCTGCCGCGGCTGCGGGATGGGCTGGCGGCCGCGCGGCATCCTCCGCACCCGTCAAGCCGGCGCCCAGCGAAGCGCCGGAACCATCCGCGTACATGTCTTCCCCTGTTCTTGATGAGCCTGCGGTAGAAACACCCGAAGTCGAAGAGCCAAAAATAGCCGTCGATCCCATGATGGCTGAAGGTGCTCCGCTCAGGGCGGCGGCGGCATCAGCTTTTCGGAGATGACCGAACTGCCTCCGCTCAAGGAAGTTTATATTCCACCGCCTCCGCCACCTCCGGTCTTCGAGCAGAAGACGCCACAAGCTCCGACAGTTTTCTCAGGCTTTTCGGAGGAAGACGAACCGGAGAAGCCGAAAGTTCAGCCTCGTGTAGTCGCCCAGAAGGCGATGAAAGAAATCAAGAGCGTCCCTCCGCAGCTGATGATTTATTCCATCGCCGGCGCGGCGGTCTTGATTCTGATCATCGCCATTGTCCTGGTCCTGCACGTCAATACTTTGAACAGCGATGGCGATACGCCGCGCCCTGTCGCCGCCGAACCCGCTCCGCAACCGGCAGCCAGTGAACCCGCCGCCCAGCCCACAACGGCACCGGTGCAAACCGCCCCACCGCAAGCTCAACCGGAAGCTCAAGCTCCCGCCGAGCCAGTGGCTGAACCTGAGCCCGAGCCAACTCACGTTGCCGCGGCCGCCAGAGGCAAAAACTCCAGGAAGAAGCCAGCAGCCGCTCCCGCAATCATCCCCGGACAGATGGCAATCGATTCCACTCCGCAGGGCGCGCAGGTGCAAGTCGATGGCAGAACTGATCCCTCATGGGTCACGCCATTCGCTCTGACAGGTTTGGCCGCGGGCATGCATACCGTTACGGTCACCAAGGCGGGTTATTCCACCGACACGCGCACCGTCAACGTAGCTTCCGGCAGCAAGGCGTTTGTCACCAGCCACCTCTCGCAGCTCATGGCGACGCTCGCCGTTTCCAGCAGCCCTGCGGGAGCCGACGTTTTCGTTGACGGCAAGAACACCGGCAGGGTCACTCCCGCGCAAGTCTCCGTCGACAAGGGCCAGCACGTCGTGCTGGTGCGCAAGTCCGGCTACATTGACCAGACCACCAGCGCGCAGTTCGCCCTGGGCCAGACCACCAATTTCTCGCCCACACTCCAGCCGCTAGGAAATGTCGATGACATCAAGACCATCGGCAAAATGAATAAGCTGTTCGGTGGTAAAGAAGCCCAGGGTATGGGCACGGTCAACATCAAGACTCAGCCTAAGGGAGCCCAGGTCGCGGTCAACCAGCACATGCTGGATAAAGACACGCCGGTTAACTTTATTCTCGATCCCGGCAACTACGTCGTCGACATCACCTTGAGCGGCTACGTCACCGTCCACAAAGTCATCTCCGTGGATCGAGGCGGGAAAGTCGTTATCGATGAGGTCCTGCAGCACGAGTAGGTAACGGAGCCCGAGTTCAGAGCCGTGACAATTCACTCGCGGGCTTTTTGCAGCCCCGCTCCCGACCGCAACCGGGACTAAAGACTCCCGCCTCGTTTCGAAGCAGTTGAGATCTTCTTTTAACATTGCTTTAATCCTGCCTTAACTTTCGCGCCGTAGCATCCTCTTCCAGCGAAGTCCCTGCACCGCCAATTTCCGAAAGGGCAAAAACTCTATGCGTCGATTTCTCTCTGTAGTTGCTCGCTGCCGCCATGGTTGCCGCGCCAGTACTCACGCCGGCAGCCAACGCCGCCAATCCTAAAACAGCCACGCCGATCAAACACATTGTGATCATTTTCGGGGAGAACCAGTCATTCGACCACTATTTCGGAACCTATCCCTACGCTCTGAATCCGAAGGGCGAACCGCAATTCCACGCCGCTCCAAATACGCCAACCGTGAACGGCTTTGGCAACGCGTTGTTGAACAATAACCCCAATCTGAACCCGGCCAACGGCACCGGCGCATCCAACCCCTTCCGCCTCGATCGTTCCCAGGCCTTCACCCAGGACATGGATCATGACTACCTGGCCGAACAACTCGCCTTCGACGGTGGCGTGATGGATCTCTTCCCGTTGAATACTGGAAGCGCAGGCCCGCCGCCAAGCGCTCCGCCGGCCGTGGTGAATACAAACGGCCTGGTGATGGGCTACTACGACGGCAACTCGACTACGGCGCTCTGGAACTACGCCCAGCATTACGCCATGAGCGACAACTCGTACAGCACCAATTTTGGTCCTTCCACAGTCGGCGCCATCAATTTGATTTCCGGCCAGACCAACGGCGTCGTGAACCATACCGGCGGTACCGGCAGCTATGTCGGCGACGGGAACGGCGGATTGACGGTGATCGGGGACCCTGATCCCTACGGCGACGTCTGCTCCGGCAGCGGCACCGGCGCAGATGGGCGGAAAGAACATCGGCGACCTGCTTAACGCAGCCGGCATCACCTGGGGCTGGTTCGCCGGAGGCTTCAACCTGAACATCGTAAATCCGGACGGCAGCACCGGCTGCAACCGCCAGTCGACCTCACCCATCGCCGGCACGCAGGGCGATTATGTTCCCCATCACACTCCATTTCAGTACTACGCTTCCACCGCGAATCCCACGCACGCGCGGCCGAAGTCGATCTCGGCGATCGGTCATTCAGGCGATCCCGCCAACCACGACTATGACATTGATGACTTCTTCGCCGCGGTTTCAGCCGGCAATTTCCCGCAGGTAAGTTTCCTCAAGGCCATCGCAATTCAAGACGCCCACCCAGGGAATTCTGATCCTCTGGATGAGCAGCAATTCGTGGTTAAGGTGGCCAACTTCCTGCAAGCCCAGCCGGAGTGGGCCAACACCGCGCTGGTTGTGCTCTACGACGATTCCGATGGCTGGTACGATCATCAACTCGGCCAGATCGTGAACTCGTCGGCGACCGCCGCCGATGCGCTCACCGGTCCGGGAACCTGCGGCAGCGGAGCCAATGCGCTGCCCGGTCTCAAACCCGCCACCACGCACGCTCAGGGTCGTTGCGGATACGGTCCTCGGCAGCCGCTTCTCGTCATCTCCCCCTGGGCGCGGCACAACTTCGTGGACCATTCGGTCACCGATCAAACCTCGGTCATTCGCTTCATCGAGGACAATTGGCTGGGCGGTCAGCGGATCGGAAACGGATCGTTCGATACGATCGCAAACTCGATCAGCTCGCTGTTCGATTTCCATCAGAAGGTGACCAACGATCTGTTCCTCCTCAACGAAAACACAGGCGAGCCCTTGAACATCTACTAGCTCCCTGCGAGATCGATCCGACCGTCACGATAGTCGGAAGGCAGGTGCGGCGCTCCAGCGCTCACCTGCCTTTCCGTTGTTGTATCCTTGACGTCCGAAAGGCAGGTTGTGATTACACGCCGAAAATTTCTGCAGCGATCAAGCTTGCTGGCTACAACGCTGGCGGCAGGCAAGAGCCGGCTGTTGCACGCAATCGCGCAGACGCACGGCGTGGCTACCATGGCCCCAGCGCTCGACGTCAATACCCTGCCGCAATTTGTAGATCCCCTTCCGATTCCTGAACTCGCGCGGCCCCAGGGAACCCGACCCAGTCCGTCCGATCCCAAGCAGGCCGTACCGTTTTATCGCATCCAGGCCCAACCCATTACCAGCAAAGTTCACCGCGATCTTCCCCCCACCAGGTTCTGGAGTTTTGGCCACTCCACGCCCGGCCCCACATTCGAAACGCGCTCCGGTGAACCGCTGCTCGTGGAATGGGTGAATGCACTCCCCAACGAACATTTCTTGCCAGTCGACCACACCATTCACGGAGCCGAGGCCGACAAACCTGCGGTCCGCACCGTTGTGCACTTGCACGGCGCGAAAACCGGACCCGAAAGCGACGGCTATCCCGAAGACTGGATCGTGCCGGGAAAATCCTCCTTCTATTACTATCCGAATCAGCAGGACGCGGCCATGCTCTGGTATCACGACCACACCCTGGGAATCAATCGCCTGAATGTTTACGCTGGATTGTTCGGAACATTCCTCATTCGCGACAGCGTGGAAGACGCGCTCAATCTGCCGAAGGGTAAATACGAAGTGCCGCTCGCTCTTTATGACCGTCTTCTGACGCACGACGCCCAGCTTCTTTACCCGGTTTCGCCCGACCCACAATCTCCCTGGGTTCCCGAGCTCTCAGGCAATGCCATTCTGGTCAACGGGAAGCTCTTTCCCTATCTCGAAGTCGAGCCCAGAAAATATCGCTTCCGAGTTCTCAACGCTTCCAATGCCCGCTTCTATCACCTGTCGTTTGTCAATGAAGCCACCAACAAAGAAGATGCACAGTTTCACCAGATCGGCACAGACCAGGGCCTATTGCCCGCTCCAGTCCCACTCACCACCCTTGAAATCGCGCCCGGAGAACGCGCCGATCTCGTGATCGACTTCAGCGAGCATCGGGGCAAGCAGCTAATTCTCATGAACGATGCGTTCGTGGTGATGCAATTCCGCGTCTCGGCAACTAAAGTCACCGACACGAGTTCGCTGCCTTCGGCACTGCGCGCGGTGCCCAGGATCCCCGAATCGCAAGCCGTGCAGACCCGCCTGTTGACGCTCGACGAATATGTCAACAAGTCGGGCAATCCCGTCATGCTGATGCTGAACGCTTCCCATTGGAGCCATCCGGTCACGGAAAAGCCAGTGCTCGGCATCGACCGAAATCTGGACCCTGATCAATCCCACCAACGATTCCCACCCCATTCATCTGCACCTGGTGCGCTTCCAGATCCTCGACCGCCAACCCTACGAACCCTGGCTGTTCCAAACCAGGCGCCAGCTGCACTTCCTGGGACCGCCGCAACCTCCCGACCCCGAACGAAGCCGGCTGGAAAGACACGGTACGAGCCGATTCCCGCATGGTCACCCGAATCATTGTCCCCTTCACCGGCTACACCGGCCGCTACGTCTGGCACTGCCACATCCTCGAACACGAAGACAACGAAATGATGAGACCCTACGACGTAGTAGCCGCGCCGTGACTTTCATTCCGTCGCGACTTTCATTTTGTCGTGATCTTCACTTTGTCATTCCGATTGTGTTGCGTGATCTTCACTTTGTCATTCCGACCGGAGCAGGAGCGCCAGCGACGGCGGAGTGGAGGAACCTGCTGTTTGCCTATGCCACCACTGCTTGTCATCCTGAGCCCCGCGGACCCCCGCGTGTGACTTTCAGTTTGTCGTTGCGTGATCTTCACTTTGTCATTCCGACCGGAGCAGCAGCGCCAGCGACGGCGGAGTGGAGGAACCTGCTGTTTGCCTGTGCCACCACCACTTGTCATCCTGAGCCCCGCGAGTCCCAGCGCCGCCGAAAGCCACCACGCGAAGGACCTATGTACTCGTGGACATCACGATGAACCGATGGGTAGAGATGTCGGAGGCCGATCCAAACCAGCAAGCCCCAGAAGGCACGAGATCGAGTCGGAGTGAACAGCGCAAAAACGCGAACGAGCGGCGGGAGGACCTTGCCCAGCGGTCGAACCGCCGCACTTAAGCAGAAAGCGGGCTCGAGCGAGCCACCCGCCAAGGTCAATGAGTGTAATGGGGATGTTTCGCCACTAATCCTTTTCAAATAACAGCCCAAATCGCTGATACTCTTCAGGGCGTCATCGCGGGTCGGGTCAGACAACTTATTTTCAGGCGCGGGGTTCCTATTGGCTTAGGGGTTCTGACCCATGGCCGCGGCGACGGAATCTCGTTTAAGACTGAGGCGCTCTATGAGGTTGACCCCCGATTGTTCTAGTAATCTTGATCGCCATTGGCTGTCCACGAATTAACTTATCAAAGGGGGTAAATTGAAAAAAATCCTCAACATTTGGAAAGCTATTGCCGCCTGGGTAAAGAGCCTTCACACGGACGCCGCCCTTGATTCCCTGCGCAATGTGTTGGCAGTAGTCGGAGGCGCAACGATTTTAGCTGATTTCGACACGATAAAAGTTTGGCTTATTTTGCCGATGCTTGGCTTTGCTTTTCTCATTTGGTTTCTCGATTACGAGCGCCATTTTCATGGACAGACCGTCGAGGAAGCGAGAGCCCCGCGATGATCCTTTCTCGGACGTGTGCTCTCCGCTCTCACGACTGTTTCTGATCCTCCGGTGCCCTTGCAACAAAACAGCACCAAGAATTATTACGGGTGGGCCTTGACTGTCGAAGGCGATTACACTCACTGGGAATTGGCCGTCCGGGTCAATGAGTGAAATGGGGATGTTACGCCAACGAACACAGCGGCCATGCATGGCGGGCTTCCTATCGAAACCGGGAGCGCACAGTTTTGCGGGTGAGAAGAATCCACCACCAGACGCTTACCGGGAATAAGACCACAAGCAAGGCTCCGACAATGACGGGCGTTAAGTCTCCGATCACGAAAATTGCGCCCCCTGCAACGTTCTTCGGATGATATAGACGCAGGAAAAGAGCACAGCCACACCCGGGAACAGTCGCCATGTAGAGCGTTGTTCTTCGCGCCCAGTTTCGCATCCGCAAGAGCCCCCTGCCAGTGACCACGCCCAACAGAGAGAGGCAGAGTGGAACCCCGATAACGACGGCGTAAAACTCATGAGACCGGGTTTGAAGGAGAATAGTTGGGTGAGGCGCGGCAGCGGCGGCGGCGGCGGCATATCTGTGGCTAGAGATCGCGTCATCCAACAAGAGTAGTGCGGATGGAGCCCACACGAGTGCGCTCACCGCGAACTGAACGACCGCGACGGCCACGATCTGGGCCGATGGTTTCAAAGCGGTCGAACTAGGTGAGTCTCTTAGCAACTCAGAGGGCGTCATGACATGCCACCGCCGGATTGTAGCGGATAGATGAGGTTACCGGCCCTAAATGTTGTTAACAGGCGATTACGCTCAAAACCCTCAACGAGCGTTATAGAGATTTATCGCCAACAAGTTAGTCTGTTGATTACCAACCAACAAGGAACTGTTTAGCCCCTCAAGGGGCGATCTTGAAGACCGTTCCCCAACCACGGGTTGAATTGCCAACCTGCGCGCGGTCGCGCCATAGGGGATTGCCATGGATTCTTAGAGCCTACGCCGGAGCATGACTTAAGGCGGTCCCCAACTTCCAGAAAACGGGTCAACGTAGGGAGTGTACGGGCGCCGTATCCGCACTAATTTCGCATACTGTTTCTCCTCCAAAAATGCGCGGATCTGGTTGTCCGACGCCTGGCGGATGAGGGCTAGCTTGCAGTTACGGACCTTCCTGGATAGAGACCGGTCTGACCGCCCGGCCTCCAATTGCGACTTCGTCGACTCCAAAGTGTCGAGCATCTGCGATTGCTGGTCTGCCGTCAGCTTCAGTTGCTTGCTCAGTTCCTTTGTCCTTTTCGCCGGATCGAAATTTCCATTCTGATACCATTCTGGGGACGCTACGGGCATGGTGCACGCGCGGAGGTTGGTACAAGCTTGGCATAATGGACGACGCTTCTGACTGTCCATGATGTTCGCGTTGTTCGCGATGTTCGCCGGGTCGCCTGGGTTTTGCGCGACTGCAGAGACCGCGAGCAAGCCGACGAAGACCAAGGTCGGTAAAATCGGGCATTGTCTTAGCACGGCTTCTCCAAGTGTGAACCTTCGACCTGAGACATCTATAACCAATCAGATTATTAACCCGGAGTTGTAAAAGCGAACTGTCTTTTACGAATCTTTACTTGATGATCCAGCTGTTTTCGGGCCTTTCCCTTCCCCGGTCTGGATTAATTGTTGCAATCAGTCGTTAGCACTCATTGACCCTCATATGAGTGTGGTGGGGATGTTACGCCAGCTGACGGTCTCGTATAGAATCCGGGGCAGACGGGACGTTCCCCAACTCATCGCCGGCTCCTTGGAATTTCCACAACGTAGATGTGACATCTGACCTTGTGCCCACTATAAAATCGCGCGATCATAGTCGAGGCCGTGACGGTTGGGCGAACCCAACCCGCCGCGCTCCTAACTCGTTTGTTCTCTAGATTTTGACCTCTAAGTTCTTTGACATCCGGATTTTGCGGAGAATTTCCCGCTAACATGATGATTCCACTGACAGGAGGGGGGAGGGGGATACCCGATGTTTCAGCAAACAAGCGGACGACCCAGCCATCCCCGAACCACCGCCGCCAACTTTATTTTCAAGCGGGAATCCACAGGCCCGAGCGGGCTGGATGAGAACTGAGAACTGAGAACTGAGAACTGAGAACTGCTGAGCCTTAGTTAGGCAGCTTGAAGTTCACCGTGATCTGAGTCTGAATCTCAACTGGCTCGCCGTTGAGCAGGTACGGTTTGTATTTCCACTGCTTCACCGCATCAACCGCGGCGCGCGCCAACTGTGGATTTCCGCTGGTAACCTTCACCGCGGAAATGTCGCCGCTCTTGGAAATGGTTGCCACAAGCTCAACCACGCCCTCGATGCGCATCTGCATTGCGCTTGCCGGGTATACGGGAGCCGTCTTTTTCACCAGAAGTCCTCGCGACACTCCTTGCGAGACATTCAGCGTCCCTAACACGGGAGCCGGCGCGTTGCTCTCGCCGCCCATCAGATTGGGAAGCGCTCCGCTGCCATCCCCGGCGGCAATACCGCTCATGCTCGGAGCCTCTGCATCGGGCGCCGCCGCTGCTTTTGTGGCCGGCTTTTGCGAAAGGTTGTTTTTCATCACAATGGCTGGCTCAGCCGCTTGCGTTTCCGGAGCTTTATCCGGTGTCGGAGCAGAAGCTTTCGCAGAGTTCGCTTTCGGATTGATCTTACCCGTATGAGCTGGCGCTTTCTCTGCACCGTCCTCGTCCGACGCATCGGAATTGGAAGAATTCTTGGCCGTCCCGGTTGGTTGTGAGCCCACTCCGTTGTCCGGAATCGAGGATGGAACCGATGAAGGCGCAGAAGCCGTCGCAGCAGGCGCAACCCGCGACGCCACTGGCGGAACCACGGCAGGCGTTTTTACCGCCGGCGCGGCAACCTGCGTGAAAGGAGCTGCGGCCCCGCTCGAACGCACCCATTGCATCCATAGTGCGTAGCCGCCAGCCGCGATGAGCACAACCGCAGCCACGATCAGCAGCGTCTTCTTGCTGCCGCCGGACGCGGGCTTGTCATCACTGCCGACATTACCGCCGAAGGTGAACGCCGGCGCAGACGCTCCGTCACTCGAAGAGGCCTCCACGTTAAGGTTGGTGACTTTTCCGGCGGAACTCTCGGGCGCGACCGTCGACGATGTGAGGTCCGTTGCGATGTGGGATTTCGTCTCGCGGGCGGGAGCCGGAGCGCTCGCTGCGCCTGACCCAACCCCTGCCGAACTCGCCGACGACAGATGAGCCGGCTGACTAGCCGCTATCTTTGCCTCGGGCGCAGTGCTCGACGGGGAAACGATCGACGGAGAAGCGATCGAAGGCGAAGCGACTTCATCGCTGATCTCCAAGATGTCCGCGTCGCTTTCATGGATTTCCGTGGGAATCGACGCCACCACTTTCGGCTCTACCGGCTTCCGAGCTGGAATACTGGCCGTCGCCGCATTCACCAAAGGTGTGAAGGGCGCAGCCGGCCGCGCAGCAGCCACCCTTGAATTTGGCGCCGGGGACACGGGCTTCGGAGGCGCTGGCGCCGGCTTCACGGTTGTCGCCGCTGCAGGCGTCGCCGGTGCCGCCGGCTTTCCGGCTTCGTTCTTGCGCAACAGTCCGCGGGCAACTCGCAGCGTGCCTTTCGCCTGTTCCACATTGATGGGCTTGGTGAGAACCAGGTTCGCACCGATCCGGAACGCCTTTGCCACTCCCGCCTGCCCTTCCACCACGGCCACCGCCAGAGACGATTGGTTGGCGGGCGTGTTCCGTGCGCTCTTGAACAGCAACGTGGCGTTCTGCTCGTTATCGCAGTCCACGACGACGGCATCGAAGTGCTCGCCCATCAACTTCTTGACTGCTCCAAAGGGTTCGGTGCAAGGAACGACGGTGAAGTCCAACTCGCTGAGAACCTGCGTTACAGCGCGAGCCGTCTTCTCATCGGGACAGAATAAGAGCGCTTGATAACCCATACTAAGGTCATCGTAGGTACACCCGTAAGCATCATCAAGTTACGGTGGTAATTCCGATTCAGCCCGTTTTTCCGGGCCAGAAAGGCTTTTGGCCCATCGCGATTCCTGGTTGTCACTCAAGGTTGCGATTCAAGGTTGCGGCCCGCGCATACAATACCGTCTCATGCGCATCCCACTCTGGCTCAAGCTGCTGTGGACCGCGTGGGTAATCGCCTGGGTGCCGGTTTACTGGCGACAATATGGTCTGCAGAATTTTCTTTTCTTCTGCGATCTCGGAAACTTATTCATTACCGCCGGCCTCTGGCTTGAAAGCCCGCTCATCTTTTCGTGGCAGGCAATCAGCGTGCTGCTCTTCCAGACTCTATACACCATCGACCTGGCCGGCACTCTTGTAACTGGACGCCACTGGATCGGCGGAACGGAATTCATGTTCGACCCGCATGTTCCGCTGTGGATTCGCCTGCTGAGTTTGTTTCACGTGGTCGCGCCGCCCCTGCTGCTGTGGGCGATCTGGCGTTTAGGCTACGACCGGCAGAGGTTGGAAATATCAGACGCTGACCGCGTGGATCGTAGTCCCGATCAATTATTTCTGGCGTCCGCAATACGATGTGAACTGGGCACGCGGCCCGTTCTTTCACGAACAGCATGTCACACCCGGACTCTTGTACCTGCTGCTGTACCTGATCACCGTCCCCGCCGTCGTGTATTTTCCGACGCACCTGTTTCTTGTCTGGCTAACGCGACGCTGGCACGCCAAGTCCTAATCATCTTTCCCGGCCTTGTCTCTCGTATTCCGCGCCGCCGAGTCCGGCAGCTGACGGTCAGCCGCCTCCGCGACGGTGGAAGTCGCCGGGCTGACCGCAGCATCGATCTTTTTCTTCGACGCCGGATCACCGCCCAGATAAAGCGTCTGCGAGGCGGCAGCGAGATTGGTCCCGGATTCCTCTACAAACTTCATGATGCGCAGCAGCAATTGTTCGCGCGCAGTAGCGAACTCGTCGAACTCCCTCGTCAGCACGTAACAAAAAATTTCTACGTTGATGGCAGTCGGAGTCACCTCAGTAAGCCGCACCCGAGCGGTGCTGGCCTCAATCTTAGGTTGCTTGGTGAGCACGCTCCGGATTTCCGCAAGCACAGCGCGCACCTGGTCAGGCGCGGTTTCCGGATGCAGTCCCAGCACCGTCTTAAACAGCATCTTGTCCCGCCGGCTCAGGTTCTCAACATTGATGGTCGCGACCGTGCCATTCGGAATCGCCAACAGCGTCCGCTCTTCCGTCCGCACCCGAGTCGAGCGCAGCCCAATATCTTCGACCGTTCCCGTACGGTCGCCGAACTTGCAAACGTCCCCCACCCGAATCACTTCATCGCCCAAGACCGAAACGCCGCCAAATAAATTCGCGATGGTCTGCTGCGCGCCGAAGCCAACGGCCAAGGTGCCAATTCCCACCCCCGCCAGCGCAGTGCTCAGATTGAAGCCCAGCACGCCCAGGATGAAGAAAATCGCCATCACAACAACGATGGCCTTGATGATCCGTTCGCCCAGCAGCATCAGCGAACCTGTGCCTGAGTGACCGCGAGCCAGAGCCCGGTTGCGCACGCCCTGCAGGAACCAGCGAATCATCCGCCACAGAATCCAGTTCGCGCCGATAATCACCGCGACCGTCGTGACCTGCACGTAGTAATGCCGCTGCAGCAGCGGCATGCCGAGGTAGCGGGCCAGAATCCGGTGAATTGCCGTGCCCACCAGCAGCCACGCCGGCCCGGAAACCGAATACCATGGCCCCAGTCCAGCGTGCGCGTTTCCTCTGCGCCCACCACCGCAACGGGATTTCAAACACCACCAGCAACAGCCAGCCCGCCGCCGCCGCCACGGGAATGATCAGCAGCAGAGCCAGCCATTGCCACAGCGGCATTCCCGCCAACTGATGCTTCACCACCCACGGCGGCAATCGCGTCTCCACCTGCCGCGCCTCGACCTGATCGTAAAGTTCCGGAATCTTCTCCAGAGTGTCGGAAGAGATCAGCCAGATTTTCCCCACGCTCGGGTCGGAAACGCGAACCAGTTCCAGGTCCGCCTCCACATCGCCCGACGACATCGATCCCAGCTTCTGCCGTCCCGGCGGAACGCCTTCCTGCGGCATGCCTTCCGGCTGCGTGCTTACATTCTTCAGGCTCCCGGCGTACGCGCGGTCCATCACAACCTTCAGATTCCTCGCCAGCGTCTCGCCTTCGCTCTGGCGCCGCGCCGCACTCATCTGCAGATATTGCGCCGCGATGCTGTAGTTGCCAGATTGCGCCGCCTGCAGAAATCCGAAGACAGTTCCATAAGGCGTATCACGCCCCAGCGCGTCCGTCGGAGGATTGGAGGAAGTGCTCGCGGCCGTCGTAGGTTGAAGAATCTGGGTCAGCGGACTCTGCGCCGCGAGCCGAAAGCCGGGCGCAAGACTGAGAACAAGAAGCGCGATCCCTTTGGAAAAAGTAGGCATGGGTTCTTTCCCAGATTACGCGCGTTTGGGGCGAAATACGTGTGTGCTCGTGCCCAAGAAAACTTCCGCGGCCTCCATCACGGTCTCCGAAAGCGTGGGATGCGGATGGATCGTCATCGCCACATCCCTGGCCAGCGCGGCCATCTCAACCGCCAGCACTCCCTCGGCAATCAGTTCCCCGGCGCCCACGCCCACAATCCCAACGCCCAGCACGCGCTCCGTCTGCGGATCGATGAGCAGCTTGGTCATTCCCTCCGGACGGTCCAGCGTAACCGCGCGTCCCGACGCGCCCCAGGGAAACTTCGCAACCTTGATCTCGCGATTTTCTTTCTCTGCCTGAGTTTCAGTCAAGCCGCACCACGCAACTTCCGGATCGGTGAACACCACCGCCGGAATCGCAGCCGGTTCAAAAGCAACTTTGTGCCCGGCGATGGCTTCCACCGCGACACGCCCTTCATGCGAAGCCTTGTGCGCCAGCATCGGTTCGCCCACCACGTCGCCAATGGCGTAGATGGAAGGATCGGCGGTCTGCAGCTGCTTGTTCACTTCGATGAACCCGCGCGGATTGACCCGCACTTGCGTGTTCTCGAGCCCGGGAATCTCCGAGTTCGGCTTGCGTCCCACCGAAACCAGCACGCGGTCAAAAACTTTCTCCCGGTCCTTCTCCTGTACAGCCGCGCCGGCGAAAGTCGCGCGGATTCCCGCGCCCTCGTCTTTGAGCGAGGCGACGGTAGTGTTCAGCAGAATCGCCTCAAACATCTTCTCCAGCCGTTTGTGCAGCGGAAGAACCAGATCGCGATCCGCACCCGGAAGCAGGCCCGGCAGCATTTCCACCACAGTGACTCGCGTGCCCAGCGCGGCGTACACCGAACCAAGCTCCAGGCCGATGTATCCGCCGCCCACAACCAGCAAACTGCCGGGGATGTCTTCAAGATTGAGTGCGCCGGTCGAATCCATCAGGCGCGGCGAATCGAGCTTGAACGCTGGAATAATGGCAGGCCGTGAGCCCGTCGCGAGAATAATCCGGTCAAAGCTGAGAACCACTTCGGTCGCATCCGTCTTGCTGATCCGCAACGTGGTTGAATCTTGAAACGCCGCGCGGCCCTGAATGTATTCCACGTGGCGCTGCTTCGAGAGCAGTCCCAAGCCTCCGGTAAGCTTCTTGACCACGCCTTCTTTCCAACCGCGCAGGCGCGCCAGATCAATCTTCGCCGGAGGAAATTCGATTCCCCAATTCTTAGCCTGCTGGGATTCCTCAATCAGCTTGGCGACATGCAGCAGCGCCTTCGAAGGAATGCAGCCGCGGTAAAGACACACGCCGCCGGGATTCACCTCAGGATCGATCAGCGTAACCTGCATGCCAAGATCAGCAGCAAGAAAAGCGGCAGCGTAGCCGCCGGGGCCGGCGCCGACTACAGCGATGTGCAGGGATTGAATTTCTGACATTGGAATTTAGCGGCTATTCGATCTTCGGGATCGCCAGGTTGACTTCCACGCAATGGCTTCCCCTCGCTGAAGCGTTGAAACTCTGAAACTCTGATAACCTTGAAACGCTGGTTTCCCTACCCCTGCACACTCAGCAAGAACGGCTGCTCGAACGCCTCCGCCACCCAGCGCAGAAAACGCGCAGCATCCGCGCCGTCAATCAGGCGATGATCATAGGAGAGCGAGAGCGGCAGAATCAGCCGCGGCTCGAACTTCCCGCCAATCCATTCCGGCTCCATGCGCGAACGCGAAAGCCCAAGAATCGCAACCTCGGGATGATTCACGATCGGCGTAAACGCCGTCCCCCCGATGCCGCCGAGGTTGGTGATGGTGAAAGTGCCGCCTTCCATGTCGGCGAGCGTTATTTTCTTGTCCCGCGCCTTCTGCGACAGTTGCGACAACTCGACCGCGAGTTCGACGATATTTTTCTTGTCCACGTCGCGAATCACCGGAACCAGCAACCCGCGATCCGTATCCGCCGCGACCCCGATGTTGATGTACTGCTTGTAAACAATTTCTTCCTTCTCCATATCGATGCTGGCGTTGAATTGCGGGAACACTTTCAGCGCGGCGGCGCAAACCTTCAAAGCGATCGCGGTCACGGTCATCTTGCCGCCGGCCTGTTCGGCCTTGGGAGCAAAACGCGCGCGCAACTGTTCCAGTTCGGTGATGTCGGCGCGGTCGTGCTGCGTAACGTGCGGAATCGTGTTCCAGGATTCCGCCAGATGTTCCGCCGTCTTGCGGCGAACCCCGCGCATGGAAACGCGCTCGATCTTCCCCCACTTGGCGAAGTCCGGCAGCTTGGGTTCGATGAAATGTCCGGCGCGCGGCGGAGCCTGCGCTGCTGCAGCCGCGCCAGCGCACCAGGGCCTTGGCATGGGCTTTGACGTCGTCTTCACTGATGCGCCCGCCCGGGCCGGTACCCTTGACTTCGTAAATATCGACGCCGATTTCGCGAGCCAGACGGCGCGTGCGCGGAGCTGCGGGAACCGGTTCGCGATGCTCGGTTCCCGCGACCTTGCCCAATTGCACCGGCATGGAGAATGCCGCAGGCCGCGGCTGCGGCTGGTCGGGAGGCAACGCCTGTTCCTCGGTTTTTCCCTCCGCGCGAATTGCAGCCTGAAAAGCGAGGCGCGCGCCGTGCTGGCCCGAAACATGTTCCACGGGACGGCTTGCCGGGCGAGCCGTTTCGGCTTGCGATGGCGCCCCACCTTGCAGCGTGAAAATCACCTGCCCAACTTTGATCTTCTCGCCTTCTTTGACCTTCACGTCCTTCACAACGCCGCTCACCGATGAAGGAACTTCAACCACGGCCTTGTCGGTTTCCAGTTCCATCACCGGCTGGCCTTCGGAAACTTTCGCGCCCGGGGCGATCATCAAGCGCACCAGATCGCCCTCCGAAATATTTTCTCCGAGTTCCTGCAGCCGGAATTCCCGGGGCGCCGCGGCATCCGTCGATCGGTTTCGCGGCGGCGCCGCTTGGGATTGCGCCGTGCAGCGTGGCAGCCGGCGGCTGGTTTACCGCCGCTGTAGGTTCGCCCGATGGACGTTGTGGCGGCGGCACGATAGAACCCTGCGGTTTTGACCAGCAGCAGACCGCCTGAGGCGCTGGAACGCCGTGCAGGAGACGACCTCTTCGCGTGCGCAGCCGCGGCCACCGCCGCGCCGCGCCATGATTGTCCACGGTAAAGATCACCTGGCCAACTTTGATCTTCTCGCCTTCCTTAACCAGAATCTCCTTCACCTTTCCGCTCACGGACGAAGGCACTTCCACGACCGCCTTGTCGGTTTCGAGTTCCATCACCGCCTGGCCCTCGCTGACGGTTGCGCCGGGCGCGATCATCAGGCGCACCAGGTCGCCCTGTTCAATGTTTTCACCGAGTGCGGGAAGTTTGAATTCGATCACTGATTCGATTCACTGATTCTTTTCCTTATAACTCAAAGCTATTGACTGGTTTCACGTTTAGCTCGTGGCCGGGTTCAGTTTTTCCGCATTGATTCCAAGGTCATGGACTGCCTGCTTCACCACATCGAGGCCGATTTTCTTTTCCCGCGCCAGCGCTCCGAGCGTGGCCAGCACGATGTGCTTGGCGTCCACTTCGAAGAAGTCGCGCAACGCCACCCGGTTCTCACTGCGGCCAAAGCCGTCAGTGCCCAGCGAAACCAGTTGTCCCGGCACCCACTTCGCCAGCGATTCCGGCAGCACCTTCATGTAATCCGATGCCGCAATGAACGGCCCGGACGCATCCTTCAACGTCTGCGTGACATACGGAACCCTCGGCGCTTCGCCAGGATGCAGCATGTTCCAGCGCTCGCAGTCGTTGGCGTTGCGATAGAGTTCTTTGTAGCTGGTCACGCTCCACACGTCCGCCGCCACGCCGTATTTTTCTTTCAGGATCGTCTGCGCCTTCAACACCTCGTACATGATGGTTCCGCTGCCCAGCAATTGCACGCGCAGCTTCGCGTCCGGCGCGTCCGATGTGTTGAATCGATAGAGGCCGCGCAGAATGCCTTCGCGAACGTGCTCGCCCTTCGGCATCTCCGGCATGGGAAGCGGCTCGTTGGTCACGGTGAGGTAATAGAAAATCGATTCCTGATCCACGTACATGCGCTTGATGCCATCCTGAATGATGATGGCAATTTCATAAGCGAATGCCGGATCGTAGGCCAGCAAGTTGGGAACCGGCAACGCCAGCACGTGGCTGTGGCCGTCCTGATGCTGCAGGCCTTCGCCGGCCAGCGTGGTTCGCCCCGCCGTGCCGCCGACGAGGAATCCGCGGCAACGCATGTCCGCCGCCGCCCAGATCAGATCCCCGATGCGCTGGAAGCCGAACATCGAGTAATAAATAAAGAAGGGGATGGTATTGATGCCGTGGTTCGCATAAGCCGTGCCCGCCGCGATGAACGAGCACATCGACCCGGCTTCGGTAATTCCCTCTTCGAGAATCTGTCCGTTCTTCGCTTCCTTGTAGTAAAGAAGCGTGTCCATATCGACCGGCTCATAAAGCTGTCCAACGCTCGAGTAGATGCCGACCTGGCGGAACAAAGCTTCCATGCCGAAGGTGCGAGCCTCGTCGGGAATGATGGGGACGATCAGCTTGCCCAGTTCCGGATCGCGCAGCAGCTTCGCCAGCAGCCGCACGAAAACCATGGTCGTCGAAGCTTCGCGTCCCTCGGTGCCTTTGTAGAACTCTTCAAAGTACGATTCCGGCACTGGCTTCAGCGGCGTGGCGCGCACTTTGCGTTGCGGCATGTATCCGCCGAGCTGTTGCCGCCGCGCCTGCATGTACTTGATCTCCGCGCTGTCGTCGGTGGGCCGGTAGAAGGGCGCGTTGTGCAGTTCGTCATCGGGAATCGGAATTCCGAAACGTGAACGGAAAAGTTCCAGCTCATCTTCATTCAGCTTCTTCTGCTGGTGCGTGATGTTCTTGCCTTCGCCCGCTTCGCCCAGGCCGTAACCCTTGATGGTCTTGGCCAGGATGATCGTCGGCGAGCCCGTGTGATCGACCGCGGCACGGTATGCCGCATGCACCTTGATGGGATCGTGCCCGCCCAGGCGCATGCGCGCCAGTTGCTCGTCGGAAAGGTGCTCGACCATTTTCAGCAGACGCGGATCGGTGCCGAAAAGATTCTGGCGGAAGTAGGCTCCGCTCTCGACGAAATATTTCTGATACTGCCCGTCGCTGACTTCTCCCAGACGCCTCACCAGCAGGCCGTCGCGGTCGCTGCGAATCAGTGCTGTCCCAGTCCGAGCCCCAGATCACCTTAATGACATTCCATCCCGCGCCGCGGAAGATGGCTTCGAGTTCCTGAATAATCTTTCCATTGCCGCGCACCGGGCCATCGAGGCGCTGCAGGTTGCAGTTCACTACGAAGATCAGGTTGTCCAGATTTTCGCGCGAAGCCAGCGTGATCGACCCCAGAGACTCCGGCTCGTCCATTTCGCCATCGCCCATGAACGCCCACACTTTGCCGCCGGTCGACTGTTTCAGTCCGCGATTTTCCAGATAGCGAATGAAGCGCGCGTGATAGATCGCCTGGATCGGCCCCAGTCCCATCGAGACCGTGGGAAACTCCCAGAAGTTTGGCATCAACCACGGGATGAGGATAGGAACTCAGCCCGCCGCCGGGCTTCAGTTCGCGGCGGAAGTTTTCCAGCTTTTCTTTTGGAATGCGGCCTTCGAGATAGGCGCGAGCATAAATTCCGGGCGCGGCGTGGCCCTGGAAGTAAACAAAATCGCGGTCGCCGCTTTCGGTTTGCGCCTGAAAGAAATGATTGAAAGCAACTTCGTACAACGTGGCGGCAGAAGCGAAGGTCGAGATGTGGCCGCCAATGCCTTCCTGAATCTTGTTGGCGCGCACCACCATTGCCAGCGCGTTCCAGCGCACCAGGCTCTTGATGCGGCGTTCCATCTCCTGGCTGCCGGGAAACGGCGCCTGCTGCGGAACAGCAATCGTGTTCTGGTAAGGAGTAGTCGCAGAGAAAGGAAGATTCACTCCTGCGGCGCGCCGCGCATGCAAGGCTAATTGTTGCAGAAGTCGCCCCGCGCGAGTCGGGCCGCCTTTGGACAGCACATAGTCGAGCGAGTCGACCCACTCCCGCGTTTCCAATACCTCTTGACCGTCAGTTTCCGTCTGAGCCACGTCTGATCTCTCCGTCGGATAAGGCCGAATGTTCCATGATATTCAATTATGCGGAATTTTGCTGGGCGTCTCCTGAACAAAGGCCGATGGCCAAACGTTCTACAATGCCAAGGTCGGCGCGGGTGATCGATCGGGAGGCGCAGAATGGTGCGAGTCACGCTGCTTCTGGTTGTCGTTGTGGTCCTGATATTTCTGGTTCCGCGGCTGTTCTCGGGCTCGCGTGGCACTGCTCCTGGCCTGGGGAGCCTCGCCCCCGACTTCACCTTGCCCTCGCAGGACAGTGCTTCTGTCAGCTTGCAGGATTACCGCGGGAGTTGGGTCGTGCTTTATTTTTATCCCAAGGATCAGACTCCGGGATGCACGCGGGAAGCGCACAACTTTCAGGCAGACCAGGCCAAGTATGCCGAACGGCACGCTGTTGTTCTGGGCGTGAGTGTGGACAGCGTGGACTCGCATAAAAAGTTCTGCGCCAAAGAAGGACTGAACTTCAAGCTGCTGGCTGACAGCGACGGCAAGGTGAGCAGTGCCTACGGTTCGCTTACGAACCTTGGAGTGGTAAAGTTTGCCGCGCGGCATACGTTCCTCATCGATCCCAGCGGGAAGGTTGCCAGGGCTTATACCAGCGTTGATCCGGCGCGGCACAGCGGAGATGTGCTGGCCGCGCTCGACCAACTGCAGAAGCAGTAGGCGCTGAATGTTCCGACTGGAACACTAGAGCGTTCTGTACCGGAACACTGTGGAAAACTCGGAAATCTCGGAAAACCACCTTAACGCTATAGTTGATTGGCGGCAAGTCGATGAGGGGGTGGGATTTGCCGCAGTGCCGACATGTCGGCAGGAAAAACGTAGGGCGAAGAGAAAGCGGAGAAAATCGGGTCTCGAGGCTGGCACTTCGTGGCGGTGAGTGCTAGTTGCATGGACTTACAAGGTGGCCACCGGAAATCACGGCGGGACACGCCACTTCGGTTGCGGTGACCAAGAGGCTGGCCGGCCTTCGAGTCGTTTGACGAAATATCCTAGAACTGGGATAATTGAATGGCGCGATCAAGGCGTGTTACCGGCGAAAAACCGTTGTACTGGATTGGATCAGCCAGGAATGACTTGCTGGAATTCCCCGAGGCTGTAAAGGACGAAATTGGTGTCGCTCTGAGCGTCGCGCAGTTTGGTGGAAAGCATCCGAAGGCGAAGCCGTGGAGAGGCGAAGGCGCTGGAGTTCTCCGAAATCGTAGAGGATCACAGAGGCGACACCTACCGGGCCGTGTATGCGGTGAGGTTTGAGAACGCTGCATACGTCTTGCATGCTTTCCAGAAGAAATCGCCGAAGGGAATAAAGACGGCCCAGTCAGATGTGGAACTGGTTTCTCGAAGACTTAGAGCCGCGAGGGAAGATTACGAGGCGCGATATGGCAAACGGAAGAAATAACGAGGCCGTTGTTCAGAGTTCGGGCAACGTATTTGCGGATCTGGGTCTACGCGATGCCGGGGAGAAGCAAACACGAGTGCGCCTGGCAGTTGCCATCAATCAGATCATTGAGGCGCAGCGCCTGTCGCAGGCTGCAGCAGCGCGCCTGCTCAACATCAACCAGCCGAAGATTTCCGCTCTGGTGAATTATCGGCTAGAAGGGTTTTCTGTGGAGCGGTTGATGCATTTTCTCAATGCGCTTGACCGCGATGTCGAGATCGTGATCAGAAGGAAGCCACGCTCAAAGAGGGCGGCGAGAATTGTGGTGACGGGTGCGCAGCTGGCGGTTTGACGTTTATCCGCAGCCAGTCCCCCTCGCTGCATGGCACAGCAGGTTCCTCACGGGGCTTTCAGCCCCGTTCGGAATGACAAGACCTGGTGGGATCGCAAGACGTGTCCGGCCACGCTCGGCGTAAACTAGGCGGGATGGGGGCCGCAGTACGACAACCCGAAGTGCAGGAATCTTCCCGAGAGCGACGGGGTTACCGCTTTCCGCCTGGCTTTCAGCGCAATCTGATTTGGTTTGCGCTGCGCAAGTTCCGCCCCGTCAACCCCATCGTTCTGTTCCAGCACCTTGCGGATACTTACGGCGACATTGCGCACTACAAGATTGGGCATCACCACATTGTTTTTCTGAACCATCCTGAGTACATCCGCGAAGTGCTGGTGGTGCAGAACGATAATTTCGTCAAGGAACGCACGGTGCAGCGCACGAAGATGCTGCTGGGCGAAGGCATGATCACCGCCGAAGGGGCGGAACACCGGGCGCAGCGGCAGACGGCGCAACCCGCCTTCCACCGGCAACGGATTGTTGAATATGGAAGCGTCATGGTGGAAGAGGCTTGCCGCACCCGCGATTCGTGGCACGCCGGGGAGCAGCGTGACATTGCCGCCGACATGATGCAACTCACGCTCAACGTGGTGGCGCGCACCCTGTTCGCAACGGATTTGCGCCAGGAAGTTTTCGAGCTGGCAGCCGCTATCAACCGCATCATGGGCCTCTACAATTTCCTGGTGATGCTGCCGGCTGCGGAATGGCTGGTGCATTTGCGGCCTCCCGGTCTGGCTGCGTTCGTCCGGGCGCGGAAGCGGATTGACGCTGTGGTCTACCGCATGATCGACGCGCACCGCAAGACTGGCCTCGATCGCGGTAGCCTGCTGGATCTCATGCTGGCGGCTTCGCTGGGCGACAATGAAGAATCTCGCCAGTCGTTACGAGATCAGGTCATCACGATTTTCTTGGCGGGATACGAGACGGTCGCCAACGCTTTGTCGTGGACCTGGTATTTGCTCTCGCAGAATGCGGACTGCGAACTGAGGTTTCACAAGGAAGTGGAGAGTGTGCTCCAGGGCCGGCTGCCGGCGGTCGAGGATGTCCCCAGGCTGTGCTACACCGAGAACGTGATGGCGGAATCGCTCCGAATGTATCCACCGGCCTGGGCGATGGGACGGTATGCGCGCAACGATTTTGCTCTGGGAGATTTCTTTCTGCCCGCGCGAACCACGGTGCTGATCAGCCAGTTTGTCACGCACCGCGACGCCCGCTACTTTCCCGATCCACTTCGTTTTGATCCCGATCGATTTTCTGTGGAAGGCAAAGCCCGACGAGCGAAGTTTACTTACTTTCCGTTTGGCGCCGGTGTGCGGCAGTGCATTGGGGAATCGTTTGCCTGGATGGAAGGAGTGCTCATTCTGGCTACGCTGGCGCAGAAATGGAAACTAAGATTGGCTCCTGGGCACCGGGTTGAGCCGCAACCGCTGATCACGCTGCGCCCGAAATATGGGATGCGGATGCTGGTTGAGCCGCGCTAGAGTCAGTTCTTCCCCGCTGCGTTTTTCGAATCCGCGAGATACATATCGGCGACGTGTTCGGCGATTGCGCCGGGCTTGGCTTCGGCCAGATTCGCCAGCACGACCACCGTCAGCTGATCGTTTACATAGCGCGCGATTGCGGTCTTGAATCCTTGCCAGGAGCCGGTGTGGCTGACTACGTGGTGTCCGTGACGTTCCTCGATCTCCCAGCCAAAACCGTAGCCGGCGTTGTTGGGCTGGCCGTTCTTCAACTTGGCGGGAGTCCACATCTCATCGAGGCTTGAGCGTTTCAGCAATTTCTCGGTGTAGAGCGCGGCATCCCACTTGGCCAAGTCCAGGATGGAGAAATAGAGGCTGCCGTCAGCTGTGGTGTTGACCTTGGGCGCTACCCATTCCTGGTTTTTCAGCTCGCCCTTGACCAGGCGATAGCCGGCAGCGCGATTGGGAATAATATCGGCCTCGCTGATGATGCGCGTGGTCTGCATGTCGAGCGGATGGAAGATTCTCTGCTGCAGAAAGTCGCCGTAGAATTCTCCGGTTACGCGGTGGATCAGGATACCCAGCGTCAGGTAGCCCAGATTGCTGTATTCCCATTTCGTGCCGGGAGGATAGGCCAAGGGAATGCCTTCCACAAGCTTCAGCATTTCCGGTTCCGTCCAGTCCTTGCGAAAATTGAACGTGTCGGGATAGTCCCCGAAGCCGGCGGTGTGGCTTAGCAGTTCGCGCACCGTCACTTCTTTCCAGGTGGGTGGAGCGCTTGGGAAATATTTTGTCAGCGGATCGTTGAGGCCTATCTTGTCCTCCTCGACCAGCATCATGACCGCGGTTGCGGTGAATTGCTTGCCGACGGAGCCGGACTGGAAGACGGTTTCCGGCTTGACCGGGACTTGCAATTCCACGTTGGCGAGGCCGAATCCCTCGGCCTGCACGATCTTGCCGCCGCGCGAGACCAGAAGCGCGATACCCGGAATGTGCTGGCGTTGCATCTCGCTGCGCACATAATTCGAGACGTCGTTCCAGACCCCGTTCGAAACATCGTTCGAGACGTCGACGGAAATAGCAGGAGCCGCTTGCGCACGGGAAATCGACGGAGCGATGAGCGATAAGGCGAACAGGGCGATGACGGCCGCACGCCAAGTCGTCTGGTGACGGAGGTGAGCGAGGGAGCGTTTTGTCGTGGGTGACTGTTGAAAGGACTGGAGGCGCAGGGCGGAATTGAACTGAAGGCGCTCTAATGGAATCTGTGGGGTGCGCATTCTTTGATGTCTTAGAAACGCGAGATATCCACGAAGTACATGCCGGTACAAATTAGCACAGAAAATGCGGGTCGGCGCGGTCCATGAGCGGCAATTCGCCTGACAACAACAGTTACTTTCACGAACGCTGCCTGTAGGCGAGAATTGTTTTGTCGAACGCGGTCTTTAGGTTCATAGAGCAGGACAATAGTGAAGGCCAGAACCTTCATATCCGGGGCGCTGATGGCATTGTGGATAGCAATGTTGGTGCCGCAGATCGTCGTTCTCGATACTGCCTTCGGAAACCCGCCGGGAACTTTCTCGGGCGTGTCCTTAATGCGCGGCGCTGTGCTCTTGTTTCTGGAGCTACCTGGTTTTCTTTCGCTGGGTGCAGTCTGCGGTGTGTTCAGGTCCAGTTGTTATGCCGGCCATTTTTTGGCTGGCGATACAGCCCAGTCGATGTTGATGTTAGTGAGTAATGCAGCAGCTTACTTGACGATCACGTACTGGATCGCCCGACGCATCCTGATAAGCGCCGCGAAAGCAACCAATCTCCAGATTGTGATGTTGGCTGCTGGCGTTTGTGCGCTCTTGGCAAACGGCATCCTGACGGTTTGGATGATCTGGGCAAACAAGCCGTACTACGCCCACTCATTTCCGGGTTTGAGCATCGCGTCTCTAGTAGTTGCGCTGATAACCTTCTTTTCTCTGTTTTGGGGTGCGAGATATTGGATCGTCGTAACGCAAAACTAGCGCAGCTTCCAGCCATCTCGCTAACCAAAGGAAACCCCGCGGGTTTCGCGGGTCCGATGAGCTCAGAATTTGGAGGCGCGGGTCGGAATCGAACCGACGCATAAAGGTTTTGCAGACCTCTCCCTTACCACTTGGGTACCGCGCCCCTGCTCAATACGTTAGCGTTCCGAGCGGAAAAAGTCTATCCGCGAGGGAGAACCTTTGGCGAGGAAAAAATGGAGCGGGAGACGAGGGTCGAACTCGCGACTTCAACCTTGGCAAGGTTGCGCTCTACCACTGAGCTACTCCCGCCCTGCGAAGGTGATTATAAATGAGGGCTTAGGCGGCGGCAACGTGACGCAGTGGCCAGTGGTCAGTGACCAGCAAGACCGGGCCTCGCTGGTTTTGCTAGGCACTGATCACTGGCCACTGATTACTGATCCGCAAACCTGGTGGGGCCGCGTCTTTAGTGCACCGACCATTGCGGATCTTCTTCCGGCTTGACGACGTGGCCGTCGCGCATGTGGATGATGCGGTCTCCGTACTTGGCGGCTTCGGGATTGTGCGTGATCATCAGAACCGTCTGACCGAGTTCCTGGTTCGACTGGCGCAACATGCGCAGAACGATGTTGGAATTCTCGGTGTCAAGATTGCCGGTGGGTTCGTCGGCCAAAACGACCGCGGGTTTGTTGATGAGGGCGCGGGCCAGTGCTACGCGCTGTTGCTCGCCGCCGGAAAGTTCTGAAGGGCGGTGGTTCAGGCGCTTGCTCAGTCCCAATAAGTCGCAAATGCGGAGGAAGAAGGCGGGATCGCGGTCGCCGTTTCCGGAGATCTCCTGCGCGATGGCGATGTTCGAACGCGCGTCGAGCGTAGGCAGAAGGTTGAACTTCTGAAATACGAATCCGATCTTTGCGCTTGCGCATGCGGGTGCGCTCGGCATCGGAGAGCGTGGCGAAATCGTCGCCGTCGAGAATTACCTTGCCGGAATCGGCGCGGGTGAGTCCGCCGAGCAAGTAGAAAAGTGTGGACTTGCCGCTGCCGGAGGGGCCGACCACGGTGACAAATTCTCCTTTCTGCACGCTGAAGGAGATGCCGCGGAGGGCGGGGACGTCGATCTTGCCGACGCGATAAGTTTTGTGCAAGTCAATGGCTTCGATGAATGCGCCCATGCCTGAGTCGATCTTACACGATGGAAAGCGATCAACCGCCGAGCGCGCGGAGGCCGCCGAGAAAACGAAAGGGAAAAAGAACAGATCCTAGAGATTTCTCGGCGCTCTCGGCGTACTCTGCGGTGAAAGCTGGTTCTAGGCTGCGCCCTGGCGATGGGCAAATTGCGGCGGACGCTCCTGCATTCGCTTGGGGCCGCGCTTGCGGACTAGAAGCAGACGGATTCGTTCCAGCAGATCGGCCGGGGCATACATTCCACGGGCCAGGAAAACGTCGGCTTGCGATTCATGATCGTAGACGCGGACCTTGCTCGAGATGAGGATGGCCGGGGTGTGGGGCGACAGATTCTTGATGGCGGCGATCAACTGCGGACCGTCGAGTCCGGGCATGGCCATGTCGGTGACCACCAGATCGACGCCGCCCTGCTTGAAGCGCTCCAGGGCTTCTTCGCCGCGGGAGTAGCTGGCCACGCGGTAGCCGCGGGTCTCGAGCATGATTTTTCTGTAGGAAAGGGACTGCTCGTTGTCGTCAACACAAAGAATCGTGCGCTTGGGTTTCATTCACCGTCCATATCCGCCTGATGCCGGCTGTGACCGGAAGTCAAGCGGAAGTTTTCTCTGTTCGTGAAGAATATGAAGAGAACCGATGCTAACGGTAAGGGACGCCACTGTAAAGTGCCATCGAAGCAAATGGCAAATTTTGGCCATTGACTTTTTGCGGCCTTGCGAAAGGCGCGATTCTGCGCCGCTTGCGGCGCCGTTCGACTAGAGGAAAACTTCGCCGCGCAAAATTTCAACTGCGTTCCCGCCGACGCGCACGTTAACTACCCGGTTATCGCTGCGCGAGGCCCGCACAAAAATCCGGCTGGGCCGTTTCATCTCGATGCCTTGTTCAATAAGTACTCGTTCGTCCGGCTTGGCCACGCCGTGCGCCACCATCCAGGCCGCGGTGCAGCCCGCGGCTGAGCCTGTGGCCGGGTCCTCGCCGTTGTAGAAGAGCATGCGGGCGTGGAGGCGGGCCTCGCGATCAACGGTCTCACGAGTGACAAAATAAAAAAACCTGCCATCGGTCTGCGCCAGATATTCGGTGGCGCGCTTCAGGTCGATCTGCAGATTCCGCATGACCGCGAGCGACTTCAGAGGGGTCACGGTGTAGGGAAGTCCCGTCGAAACCGTTTCAATGGGCAAGCGAATCGTCGAAGTCTTCGGTGCGCAATCCCGTGGCCTGCGCGATTGCTTCCCGCTCGTGCTGCATTCCAAAGGTAGGATTGACCTGCGTCATCTCGCCGAACGCAGGCTCGTCTGGAGAATCTTCGAAACTCACCGGCACTTTGCCGACATTGAGTTCAAGCACGACCTGCGACGCGCCGGTCTTCTCTGTGCTTCCGCGGCCGCGCAAGGCGAACGCCGTTCCCAGCGTGGGATGACCGGCGAACGGCAGCTCTTCCTGAACGGTAAAGATGCGCACGCGAATGCCCCGCTCGCGCTCGGTGGCTGAATCGCGAGGCAGGATAAACGTGGTCTCGGAGAGATTCATTTCCTTGGCGAGCGCCTGCATCTCGGGGTCAGTCAACCCGCGGCCGTCGAGAAATACAGCCAGCGAATTGCCTTCGAGCGGACGCGAAGAAAAAACGTCCCATTGCACCATCGCCAGACGTCGTGGAGGCCGGCTCATGAATTGTTTCCCGGACGGAGAATCTGATTGCACGGCTGTGAAAACTTACAGATGCTGGCGGCTGCTTTTGCGATGCAGGAAAACTCGGTGGACAGCGGCTCTGCTGGCGGTGTTGCGGTTGACAGGGTGAAGGCAGGCTTCTATTCTTGTTGCATGTTCGGTCCCTGCAACGCCGGCGGCATGTGTTGTTGTACTTGTTCGCCGCCGTGTGGGTAGGGAGCAGCGAGATTTCTTCCAACCCACCCGGCGAAACGGGTGGGTTTCGTTTTTATCGGAAGCCCTTTCAGTCTGGAAACACTGTGACTGGCGAAAGCGTTAAACTCTAGTAATCTGATAGACTTTTAGGTACAAGGAGGAAACTATGAGTACAGCAACCATAACCGAAACCCCCAGAATCCCGCGCATCAACGACACTGCTCCCGACTTCACGGCGGAGACCACCCAGGGAACAATCAACTTTCACGAATGGATCGGCGACGGCTGGGCGATTCTGTTCTCCCACCCCAAAGATTTCACGCCGGTATGCACCACGGAACTTGGCTATATGGCGGGCCTGCAGCCGGAATTCGCCAAGCGCAACACCAAGATCATCGGGCTGAGCGTCGACCCGGTGAGCAGCCACGGCAAGTGGGCCGCCGACATCGAAGAGACTCAGGGGCACAAAGTGAATTACCCGATGATCGGCGATCCGGAACTCAAGATTGCCAAGCTCTATGGCATGCTGCCGGCGGAGAGCGGGACTACTTCCGAAGGCCGCACGGCGGCGGACAATGCCACCGTGCGCACGGTATTCGTTGTTGGTCCCGATAAGAAGATCAAGCTGCAGCTCAGCTACCCGATGAGCACAGGCCGCAACTTCGATGAAGTATTGCGCGTCCTCGATTCGATGCAACTCACGGCTAAGCACAAAGTTGCCACACCGGTGAACTGGAAGCAGGGCGACGAAGTGATCATCCTGCCTTCGGTGTCGAACGACGAAGCGCAACAAAAGTATCCTGGGGGATGGAAGTCACCCAAGCCTTATCTGCGCATCGTGCCCCAGCCGAAGTAGCGGGGCAGACGGGCCGTTAGCGGCTGAGTAAAATCAGCCATGATTGCACGAACACGATTGCACCAACGCGGATCCTCGCGCGGTGTTACGCTCCTTGTTGTTTGCCGCAATTGCACAGCGGCTCGTCTGGAAGCGCATGCGGTCCGGTGATCGTCCCGGTCTTCAAAACCGGCGGGCGGCAGGTTCCCTGTCGCCGGTGGGTTCGACCCCCACTCGCTTCCGCCACACTTTATGCCCATAATCGCTGATTTTACGTGCTTCTGTGCTAGCTTCCGTGCTAGACTAAAGCATGCTAAGGAAAGCGGTTGTCACGGTTTACGTCAGGCACAGCGGCGAATGCCAGCACGACGGCAAGCCGTTCTTTCGAGGATGCGACTGTCCGAAGTGGTTGCGGTACTCGGGCGATGTTTGTCTTTGCGGTCGCTCTCACAAGGGCAGGCAGCATCGGTTTCCGACTGGGGTTCGGAGTTGGACACAAGCCGAAGAGAAACGGGAAGAGGCACAGAAGCGGCTTGACGCAGGCGACCAGACCCCGCTTCCTAACTCACCGAGACCCAGAAGACGATTAAGCAGTCGATTGAGACCTTCCTTCTCGCCAAACAAGGCGAACGGTTGAGCAATGCGACTATCAGGAAACTCCGCTATCAACTCAACCTCTTCGATTCGTTCATGGCTGCACCCGTTCAAGGTTCTTCCCGTCCGAAATTACTCCGACCGATGTCATCGAGTACCGTGCGTACGTGGAATTGGAAATCAGGCGTCACCCGTCAGAAGGCACAACAGAATCTTCGGGGTTCCTGCGGTCGTGCTGTCGAGACAATCTGAAAGGAATTCTCGATGTCCTCAAGCCGATTAAACTCATGTAAGGCGGACAAGGCACGGCTTGAACCGCAACCGTTTACAGAAGAGGAATTGACGAAACTTCTCGCACACGCCCCGAAGATATTTCCTGAGACTGAGAAAACAGCCCGTGTCGTTGCGCTCATTCATTTGCAGGTCGCAACGGGGTTAGCAATTCGGGATGCTGTCCAACTTGAACGGGAACATATTCGGGACGGCTGGCTTCGCATCAAACGCCAGAAGACGGACAAGCCTGTCCGACAGAAACTTGACCCTACGGCTCTACAAAGAACTCATCGCTGTCACGAACGGCAATCCCAGGTTCGTCTTTTGGAACGGCACGAGCCTGCCAGAGTCCGCAACGGGGCTGTGGCAAGAAGATTTACGGACGCTGATGAAAGCCGCGGGGCTGTGGATTAAGGGCAATCTCTCTCATCGTTTCCGTGACACTGCTGTCGATTTCTGGCTCGGTCAAGGTTGGTCGTTGACCGATGTCGCAGACGCCCTGGGTGACACCGTTGCTATTGTCGAACGGCACTACAAGAGTTTGGAAAGCAAGCGGAGTGAGGAGCGGTTAGCGAAACTCCCTGTTCGTTCTTGGGGTGCGGGAGCGAAATGAGCGATATTCTACTGACTGTCCGTGATGTTGCCGCCATTCTTCAGTGTGGCGAGGATGCGGTTATCCGTCGATTCGCAAAGATGGACGGCGTGATTGACCTGGGCTCTCAGAGCGAGACGAGGAAATCAAGCAGGCTTGGTCGTCGGCGCTATCGAGTTTTACGAATCCCGAAATCCGTTGTCGAGCGATACCTCACAGAGTAAGAGTGGGCGTTCGGTCACAGTTGAAGTCCCTGAACGAGCCGCACGACGACGGCAGTCCCCGAAATGGGAAATTCGGGCAATCCTCAATCTCGCCAAGGCAGCGAAGCAGAACGGCTGCAAGAACCGTGAAGTCTTTGAGAGTATTGCCGACCGTGCCCGTGTTCTAGCGGCATTCGCCCCTGAGCATCTATGGGCTGAGATTGCTCGGATTAACTGGATTGACGAAGGAATGACCCCGCACGGTGAATCCGCATCGCGACTGATTACCGCTGAGCGTTCCGCTAGCGGGTCAATTGAATATCTTTTGGTTCCTTACAATTCAATAGCTCATGCTGTTTAGCTGTGCAAGGTTCCTGACCACGTCGGTCATGGCGTTGACTGATGCCCCAAGTGGACGAGTAGCCGCTTTGCCTTTTCACGCGCTCTCATCCACATATCCTTAAATCCAGTAGATGACACATGCACGAAGAGTTGCTTCGTCGCGGAGGAAGCGGAATCGCGCAGTCTGAAAGAAGAGGCAATTTGAGCTGTCTGACCCATACCTCAGACCACCCTGACTCCGAGGCGTCTGCGACCTTTATCTTCACGAGGCCTCGTAATGAATGCACCCGTTGTTCGGTCGGTCAGATGGATCGTTAGGATGCCCACCTTGGGAGGGAATCTACGCGAAGTTCCGCGTTTGGATGGTCAACCGTGTGTTCAACAGTTGCAGTGGGAGGGGGGCTGAACCTCGGATACTGCATTTGTGCCGTCCTCGAAAAGACAGCGTACTTCCTCCCAAGGGGCAAAGGCCGAAAGTGATATTCTCCGCCCTGACCTTGTAACTGTCTCACTCATCCAGAATGAGCAGGAACTCGGGCATCATAACAGCTGACAAACGCACTCCCTTCGCAGGCTGCCCGTCTGGGTCGATGACGATCTCCGTAGATTGTGCCAGTAGAGGCCCGTTTAATGGCTAGCCACGTAGGTTCCGGCCGGACGCAACAGCAACGGTCAGCCATAACGCAGCATACCGCTGAGGGCAGTTTTCATACGTCCAAAATCGGCTCCTACGCACTTCGTAAGTGGCCGCTCGAAATCAGGCGATTACACTCAAGTTGTGACCTTTTGGCGCACAGTCCAAAAACTCGGGCAATTCTCACTCTTAACCGGAGAGCCTACACGAGAGAGTAAGGGAGCCCAGGACAGCAGAGACCCAACAGAGACGCTGTACGAAATACCGAATCCCAGAATAGATATGAGCCGCACGCCGCGTGCAGGTAGCCGCGTAGACCACGCCCGTGCTACTTCTATCGAGGATTTCACAAATTTCAGTCACGACAGAAATAATATCTGCTGTTATCGAGAGAGTAAACTTCTAAGGGCATTGTGCTAGCCTATTTAGCACAGTAATCCGTAACTTATTGATATTGTTAGACAATGTGAGTTCCACATGAACCCGTTTGCTCCGTGAAGCCTGTTACGGCGTACATTCGGACCCTCTAAAAACCCGCCATTTTCAGCACCTAAAACCCCGCTTCGTGCATAGCAAAACCGCTAGGACTGTCCTGGGGAGGGGGTATCCTACATTTCCCGCCCTCTGCCAGCCTACGGGAGGAGAACCGCGTTCTGAGCCGTCCAGAGCCCGCGTTTGTGGGCTTCCAGGACGCGGCGTGCAGGATACGAAACGCAAAGCCCTAGGGTCCAAATAGGGTGTCAAGACTCCCGCAGAAAAGCAACGGGCGTATGCCTTGATAGAGACACTAAGGGAACATCAGGAGGAGTTACAGCCCTACTTTGACGCACTCGCTACCTAACTGACGAAAGCACCCTTTTTCCACATATATAGTGTACCGTCTTTCGTTTGAAAGGAATCCGCGGTGAGCGTCCCGCGCAAATCGTCGGCACGCTGCGCCAGTGTGCGGTCAAACTCGTGATTGCGTCTGCGATAAACACTCATAAAACCTCCATAATCAAAAGTGTACGTCGTATCCATAGTGATTACAAGAAATCTTTGGTAATCTGTTGTGGTTACGTAGTGACTTATTGACACATATGATTACATCGTGATACCTTCGGTTAGGGGGTATTATGGCAAAAATGAAGGTTTTGAAGCAGGAACCTGAATCTGTGGGGGTGAGCGTGCGTCTGCCGTCTCTCCTGTTGGCGCAGATTGACACGTTGGCAGAACAGGAACGCCGAACACGGGGCAACGTCATCCGCCTATTGTTGGAAGACGCTTTGAAGCAGCGGGGGGAGAAATGAGAACGCTTGCAATCGTTCTGCTCACCCTTGGGCAACTCTTCGCACAAGACGCTCCGAAACCCACGGTCAAGGAATGCAGGGCAAATCTCAAGCAGTGGATTCCGATGTTCCGCGATGCTTACAGAACCCCCGCATGCGATAACGACGGCTCTCTTGCTTGCCCGTTTGCTGCAGGGCTTCGCACACTGAGCACTGACGAACTTTTAGACATCCCGCCGTTAGCAGAGGCGTGCCTCGCTCTAGACAGGCATCATAAAGGCTACGGATGGGTAGCGTAACCCGAGCCTCGAATATCCTTGTGATGCGGGCGACATATTTCCTAGATGAGACAGGTCAATTGGATGCTTACGCCCGATGGGAAGAAAAACAGCGGGGCATCAGCCCAGCACCTTCTAACAGTGACGAACCCGACACGGTCAGCCGTCTGACGCCTGCAAAGGGGCGACGATGAGCGAACCGATTGACGGCGTGCAAGAGGGCGTAAAGCCCTTGATTGACGCATCCTTTCAATACAGCGAGGGGCGGTCAGAACCTAGTAGGGATTTCCCAGAAGGACGGGTAATTTATCAACCCATACTGCCCGTAATCCTCAGGACAATTTACACCGATGAGCAAATCCTTTGTAATGCCGTCGTGGACTCGGGGTCAGATTGTTGCAGTTTTCCTCAATCATTTATGGAACCTCTCGGCATTGAGCGGCGAGAGTTTGAAACGAGTATGACGGCTAACGGGAAAGTCCCTATCTACTACGGCGTTGTCTTGATTGACCTAGGCTTTGTTGAACCGTATAACGTCCGTGTGGGCTTCCATCCGAGCGATGCTTGCATGCTGGGGCAAGACGGCTTCTTTGACCGATTCTGGGTTTCTTTCAACAGGAAAGCAAAGTGCTTTGGGATTACGAATCAGAAATTTGCTGACGCGCTCGACACGTTCTGACGGCGATGGGTGAGATATGAACGACAAAGAGAAACAGGCACTTAAGAAAGCCTTAATGGATTTAATCGCTACCAGTTCTAATCCGCTCACCATCGGGGCGAACCTCGTTGTAGTTGATGAGGTTGTCAAAGAGGCAAGGGTTATTCAACGGGATTTACAAGCGTTGGCAGATAGGAACCCTCTTGCTACAAAACCGTTCGAGGACTAATCCACCCGTGTGCTAACTTGTGTGCTATGGGGTAGCGGAAGTTAAGATTTGTGTCGGGAAGAACGGTTGATTCTAAAGGCAAGTCCTTTGGTTGCAATACATGGAAAGGTTCGACCCCCACTCGCTTCCGCCATTTGTTTTTAGTTTGCCGGTGACGGCTGTGCTCACATGAGGGAAAGTACTGTCAGGGAGAACGGTTGGATGAGAACGTTGGGCACGCTGGTGTTCGGAATGATTTTAGGGGCTGCCGCCCTTCTGTTGGGAGTCTATTTCTACTTCGCTACGGGGCAGGCTCCGGTGGCGACCTCCGCGCCGGCGATGCCGTTTGAAAAGATGCTGGCGCATAAAGCGCTGCACGCGTGGATCGACCATGAGATGCCAAGAACGGTTCCGCTTCAAGCGGACCAGGCCAACCTTGCGGCTGGTGCCACGCTGTACCGCCAGCATTGCGCGGTGTGCCACGGGCTGAGTGGGCAAAAGGAAACGTTGATCGCAAAGGGAATGTACCCGCGTCCTCCGAAGCTGCTGGAGGGAACAGGCGTGACCGACGACGAGCCGGGAGAAAGTTACTGGAAGGTGACGAATGGCATTCGCCTGACGGGCATGCCGGGCTTCCGTTCGGGGCTGTCCGAAACGCAAATGTGGCAGGTGAGCCTGCTGGTGGCCAATGCAGACAAGCTTCCGAAATCGGTTCAGGAAACGCTGTCCATGCCGCTGCCACTCGACTCCGACAATGCCGCAAAGGGCGCAATGACGAAGTAAGCTAGACGAACTGACAGTAGCGTTGAGAGGTACCCTGCTATGAAAATTGCAAATGACGTTACCGAGTTGATCGGCCACACGCCGCTGGTGCGGCTGAATAAAGTTACGGGAGAATGCGTGGCCGACGTGGTGGCGAAGCTGGAGAGCCAGAATCCCGTGGGCAGCGTCAAGGACCGCATCGGCGTCAGCATGATCAGTGAAGCCGAGAGTGCGGGAAAGATTCAGCCGGGGAAAACGGTGCTGATCGAGCCTACGAGCGGCAACACGGGAATCGGCCTGGCTTTTGTGGCTGCGGTCAAAGGCTACAGGCTGATCCTGACCATGCCGGAGACCATGAGTCTGGAGCGGCGCGTGCTGCTGCTGGCCTTCGGCGCGGAGATCGTTCTTACGCCCGGGCCGAACGGGATGAAGGGCGCGATCGCCAAGGCGCAGGAGTTGCTGGCGAACACTCCCAACAGTTACATGTTGCAGCAGTTCGACAACGCTGCGAATCCTAAGATTCATTTCGAGACCACCGGACCGGAGATTTGGAATGACACTGACGGGCGCGTGGACTTCCTGGTCTCCGGTGTGGGCACTGGCGGGACGATCACTGGGGTTTCCGAGTACATCAAGCCCAGGAAGCCGAGTTTCAAGGCCATCGCCGTGGAGCCGGCTGATAGTCCGGTGCTCTCCGGTGGAAAACCTTCGCCACACAAAATTCAGGGAATCGGCGCCGGGTTTGTTCCGAGCATCCTGCGCCGGGATTACATCGATGAGGTGATTCCGGTCACCAACGATGACGCGATTCGCATGGCGCGGCGGCTTCCGCTGGAAGAAGGTCTGTTTGTGGGAATATCTTCCGGGGCGGCCGTGGTTGCTGCGCTGCAAGTGGCCCGGCGCAAGGAGAATACAGGGAAGCTGATCGTCGTTGTGCTGCCGTCATTCGGAGAGCGGTACTTGAGCACGATCCTGTTCGAGGAGCTGCGTAATCGGGCGCAGCAGATTCCCACGTCTCCGCTTCCGGCCTGAGCCAACGGCGGATTTCGGAGTGGAAATCTTGTGGAAATCTGGCTGAAACTGCCGCCTTTTCAGGCTTTCCGCTGAGTATGCGGGTGTATGATCAATCCTCACTGGCCGCAGTTCGGTGGGACCGCTATCCTGAAGGTTTTCAGCTATACTTCTCCGCTCTGAGCAGGAGGGAATTTATTTTATGGCGATAAACGACTCATCCAGCAACGAGCCGCGTCCAACGGCAATTGAGAAGAAGCCCTATGAGAAGCCGGGCTTTCGCTACGAGCAGGCCTTCGTAACCACGGCGCTTTCGTGCGGCAAGATGGTCAACGGTACGCAGGGCGCCTGCATGAGGTCTTCGTCGGCGTCATGAGTTTGAGCGCGGATGCATCTGTGGGCCAGGCTCATACCCTGAAATGCGAGCTCGCCGGTGAGGTTCTGCGTTCCTTCGGCAGCCTTCGCTTTAGGGCTACCGGTTGGAGCATGCTGCCTTCGGTTTGGCCGGGAGACACGCTGGTGATGGAGCGCGTCAATCCGGATCAAGTGCGTGTCGGCGACGTCATATTGGTGGGACGAGATGGCAGGCTCTGCGCTCACCGGGTTGTCTCGGTGGCAGAGGGCTGCGGGAGTCGGGTTTGGATCACTCAGGGCGACGCCAACTCCGCGCCCGATCGGCCGGTGAGCGAGGGCGAATTGTTGGGCCGCGTCGCTTACGTCATCAGGGCGGGAAAGCTAGTCCCAGTGCCCGCGGAGTTGAGCGTGGTCGACCGGTTGATCGCAAAGATCGTCCGGCGCTCCAAAACTGCGGCGCGCGCCCTCGTCTATCTCCACCGCGCGGTTGAAACTCCGAAGGAATCACTTCCGTGCCAGGGCTAGCCGCACAAGTCGAGCAGTACAGCGTGGTGATTGCCATCGGCGGTGTTGCTGTGCGGGTGAACACTACTGACCCGGTTTTTTTGGAGATGCTGGAGAACCGCTACGCCGGGTTCGTAAGCGGGGAAGCGCATGCTGAATTTGATTTCGATGTGGACCTGACGCCACCGGGGTCGAATCGGGACGCGGATGTAAGCGTTAAATTCCGTTCGGGACGGTGGTTCATGGAGCGCGGCGATTTTCGTGCCGAGTGGGTGCCTGCCACGGGCAAGGGCTGGATCCGCCAGAGTGCGAATCCTTACTCGATCGACGCCGTCCTACGCATCGTGCATACGCTGGTGCTGGTCAGGCAGGGCGGATTTCTGCTGCACTCCGCCAGCGCCATCCGCAACGGGAAAGCTTTTCTGTTTGCGGGCGTGTCGGGAGCGGGGAAGACAACGATTTCACGTCTGGCTCCGGCGGACGCTACTCTTCTCACGGATGAGATCTCCTACGTTCGCAAACAGGACGAAGATTACTTCGCGTTCGGCACGCCCTTCACCGGGGAATTAGCCAAGCTGGGTGAGAATACGTCGGCACCGCTAGCCGCACTTTATCTGCTGGCGCAAGGGCCGCAGAATAAAATTGAGGCGGTGGGTGCAGCGGACGCGGGGCGCGAGCTGCTGGCCAACATGCTTTTCTTCGCCGAGGATCAGGAAATGGTGCATCGGGCGTTTCAGGCGGCATGTGACTTCGTTCACCGCGTGCCGGTTTACCGCCTGACTTTTGTGCCCGATGCGCGGGTTTGGGAGATGATCGGCTAGACGATCGGCTTGAGGAAGAGCAAGAAAATGAGCAAGAAACTCTATGTCGCGCGCAGTCCGCGAATCGCGGCCCGCAAGCTGGGTGAAGAAATGCTGGTCATGTCGGCGCAGGGGTCGACGCTGTTTACGTTGAACCCGACCGCAACCGTTCTCTGGCAAGCCGCGGACGGAGCCACACCCCTCGATGAAATTGTCGAGCGCCGGATTTGCGCCGAGTTCGAAGTGAAGCCCGAGGAAGCGATGCGCGACGCCGAGGCGCTGGCCGAGGATTTGGCCAAACATGGCATCCTGCTTATCTCGGAGCAGCCGATCTCACTACCGCCCGCGGCGACGGCGGACTTCCCGGTGCAGGAGCAAGCGCGACGATGAGTTCCTTAATGCAGGAGATGGGCGATCGGGCGCGGCGGCTGGGCGTTCCTTTCAGCGTGCAGCTCGATCTCACCTACCGCTGCAACGAGCAGTGCGTTCATTGCTACCTCGACCACGACGATCACGGAGAGATGACCACTGCGGAAATCAAACACCTGCTCACAGAGATGGCCGATGCCGGTGTTTTTATACTGACTTTGAGCGGGGGCGAGATTTTTCTGCGCAAGGATTTCTTCGAAATCCTGGAATATGCGCGCTCACTTACCTTCTGCATCAAGCTCAAGACCAACGCCGTGCTGATCCGTGAAGCGCAGGCGGCGCGCCTTCGTAAGCTGGGCGTGGAGTCGATTCAGATCAGCATCTATTCGCACCGGCCGGAAGTGCACGATGCCATCACCAAGGTGCGAGGCTCGCTGCGGCGGTCGATTCGCGCCATCCGTTTTCTCACCGCGCAAGGCCTCAAGGTCGTTATCGCCAATGTGCTGATGACCGAAAATATGCATGACTATCGCGGGGTTCAGGAACTTGCCAACGAGCTGGGCACGGAATGCACCCTAGATCCAACGATCACGCCGAAGATGGATGGCGACCGCTCCATTCTGGATTTAAACGCTGGCGAATCCGCTCTGCGTAATCTTTTTCGCGACAAAGGCTTAGTCGGCAACCCCGATGAGTTCTGCGCGCCGCCGACTGCACTCGATGAAGAGAGCATGGAGTCTTTGCCCTGCAGCGCCGGCCACACCGCCTGCTACGTTTCTCCCTACGGCGAGTTTTATCCCTGCGTGCAGTTTCCCCTGTCCTGCGGCAATGTGCGGCAGCAGCGCTTTATCGACATCTGGCGCGACTCCGAGCAGTTGAAAGAAGTCCGCTCGATTCGGCTGCGCGATCTGTCGAGTTGTTCGCAGTGCGCGCACGGTTCGAGCTGCACTCGCTGCCCCGGCCTGGCGTTCCTCGAAGGGAACATGCGCGGCCCCTCCACCGCGGACTGCGAAAAATCCTTTGCCCGGACCGGCGTCCCCTCGGCCAATCTGCTGGCGAAGAAGCAGAACGCCTCCACTCCGGGCGGGGTGACGAGACTCGTGCAGATCCAGATCGTACCGGCGATCACTGGCAGTCGGCTGTCGGGCATGGACGTCTCCGCAAGTGCAGTAGCCTCCTAGCGACACTTCATCCCGCCGCAATCCCGCCACTTATCCTGCCTCGATTTTCTCTTGGAACCATTTTTCGTTTGAACGCGTATATACTCCCGTTCGTCAATCGATCGCGAGGAAACCTATGGTTTTATCTGCGAAGTGGAATTTTTGGTTGGTGGTGATTTGCTTTTGCCTGATGACGGGCAGTGTGGTTGGCCAACAGGTTCCGGCGCCCGGTGCGCAACCTCTGACCGTGATGCCGTCGGTCATTCAAGTTCCGCCGGAAGCTCAGCCTTCACCTAACTTCAACGCTGAAGCGGCTACGAATGCCTACCTGGCGCAGATTCCTGCCGACGCCAAGGCGCGGTCCGACGCCTACTTCGAAGGCGGCTATTGGATGATTCTCTGGGATTTTGTCTATGGGACAGTTGTGGTTCTTCTGCTGCTGAACCTGGGTTGGTCCGCGGCCATGCGCGATTTTGCGGAGCGGGTCACGCGCTTCAAGCCGATACAGACCATCGTCTACTGGGTGCAGTATCTCCTGCTTACCTCGATTCTAGGATTCCCACTCACGGTTTACGAGGACTACTTCCGCGAACATAAATACGGGCTGGCCACGCAGACCTTCGGTCCTTGGATGGGCGACCAGCTCAAGGGCCTGGGAGTGAATCTTGTGCTCGGCGGCATCCTGATGGTTCTGCTGTTCGGCATAGTACGGCGCCTGCAGCGCACGTGGTGGATTTGGGCGTCGGTTGTGACTATATGTTTCATGATTGTCACTGTGCTTATCGCCCCGGTCTATATCATTCCCATCTTCAACAAGGTCACGCGACTGGACGATCCCAAGGTCACGCAGCCTATCTTAAGCATGGCCCGCGCCAACGGAATTCCCGTGCATGATGTCTTTCAGATCGATGCATCCCGCCAGTCTACGCGCATGAGTGCCAACGTGAGTGGCTTCGGAAGCACGATGCGAATTACGCTCAATGACAATCTGCTGCGCCGCGGATCGCCGGAAGAGATTCAGGCAGTCATGGGCCACGAGATGGGCCATTACGTTCTGCACCACATTTACAAGGACACTCTCTTCTTTGGCGTTGTCATCGTGATCTTCTTCGCGCTGCTCCAGTGGTCGCTGACCTGGTCTCTGCAGCTTTGGGGAGAGAAATGGAAGATCCGCGGCATCGGCGATACGGCCGTGCTGCCTCTGGTGGTTTTACTGGTTTCCATCTTTACTTTGTTCGCAACCCCTATTCTGAACACCCAAACCCGCACCACAGAGGGTGAGGCCGATATGTACGGTTTGAACGCCAGCCGCCAGCCGGATGGTTTCGCTCAGGCAGCGATCCATCTCGGGGAATATCGCAAGATGAACCCGGGTCCGGTTGAAGAGTGGATCTTTTTTGATCACCCCAGCGGCCGCAACCGCATTTACGCCGCGATGCGCTGGAAGGCGGAAAATCTGCCACTGGTGCGGTGGCAGGCGAGCGGGGAAGCTGCGGTTGCATCGCCACCATCGGATCAGAAGTGACTGAATCGTCGCCGTAGTCTTGTTTATTACCTGTTCTTATGCCGCTCGTACACGGCCCGTTCGTAATGGTGGTTCGGTGTCTCATTGCGAATAGCATTTAGTGAAGCGGCTCGCCTGATTGACGGGGCGCGCGGGAGGGCCTTCCCATGGGCATGAAGTGCAAGCTCATTCTCGTTCTGACCGCGGCGGCTTGCCTGTTTGCCGGCAGCGCCAGCAGCCAGGATTCGCCGTCCCTCGGCGACCTCGCGCGCCAGCAACGCCAGCAGAAGGAACGGTCAAAAACCGCGCAGAGCAAGGATGCCAAGGCGTCCAAGGTCATCACCAACGAAGAGATTCCCGAGCATGCAGGGCCAGCAAGCGCACCTGCGGCCGGTGGCCCTGCGAGCCAGAGCTCATTGCCCGCGCCTTCAGACGGACCAAAGCAGCCGGCCGAGCACGTGAAGTCCCAGATTCTCGCGCAGAAAAACCAGATCGCTACTCTGCAGGGCCAGGTGGATGAACTCAACGAGTCGATCCGCTTCGCTCCCGCCAACTGTGTTGAAAATTGCGTGGGCTGGAACGAGCGCCAGAGGGAAAAGCAGGAGCGCGTAGAACGGATGCAAGCTCAACTGGAAGAAGAGAAAAGACGTCTCGAAGACATGCAGGATTCCGCCCGTAAGCAAGGCTTCGGCAGCTCGGTCTACGATCCGTAGCCGCAAGATCTGCTGCGATATATTTTTTCGGCTTCCTTCAAACCGCTGCCGCATGCGAAATTAATAGGATGTCTCTGGTCGTTCGTCCCTCACGCATTCATTCGGTTGGCGTCTTCACTACCTCGCCCGTGCGCAAAGGCACGCGCATCGTGGAATATGCAGGTCCGCGCATCACTCCTCAGGAGGCAGACCGGTTGTATGACGGCGCGCCCCGCACCTATCTCTACGGTTTGGAAGATGGCAAGACAATCATCGATGGCGAGGGGTTGGGCGCTTACCTGAATCATTCTTGCGATCCCAACTGTGAAATCGATGAAATCAAAGGCCGAGCGTGGATTTTTGCCCTGCGCGACATCACTGCCGGCGAAGAGCTGCTTTGGGATTACAACCTCTACGATGATGAAGCGCCCGCGCCCTGCCACTGCGGCTCGCCCAAGTGCCGCGGCACCATGTATTCCCGCGAGTGGATGGCCCGGATGCGGCGCAAGGCGCGCGGAAAACAATCGAGGCAGCAACCCGGACAAACGGCGAAGAGCAACGGCCGCCGTTAAGCCTTTTCCGGCGCTTTCCCGCGCTCCCGCCAGCCCTCGATGATCAGATACAGCACGGGGATGAATAAAAGATTAAGAATGGTTGACATGATCATGCCGCCGAACACCGTTGTGCCCACGGAGTGACGTCCATTTTCGCCCGCTCCGGTAGCGAAGACCAGGGGCACGACTCCGAGGATGAAGGCCAGCGAAGTCATCAAAATCGGCCGCAAACGAATGGTCGCCGCTTGCACTGCGGATTCCAGCAGCGGAACCCCGCGCTGGCGAAGCTGCTCGGAGAATTCCACGATCAGAATCGCGTTCTTGCTGGAAAGCCCGACGAGCATCACCAGTCCCACCTGGCAGAAGACATCATTCTGCAAGCTGCGGATCCACTGCGCTCCGAGAGCGCCCAGCAGAGCCATGGGAACGGCCAGCAATACGATGAAAGGCAGCACGAAACTTTCATATTGGGCCGAGAGGGTCAGGTAAACGACCAGCGTGCCCAATCCAAAAAGAATTAGCGTAACTCCGCCCGACTGCAGTTCTTCGAGCGATAGCCCCGTCCAACTGTAGCTAAAGCCCTGCGGCATCTTCTTGGCTAACTCGTCCATGGCCGCGATGGCCTGGCCGGAGCTGAAACCGGGTGCGGCCGAGCCATCGATTTCCGCCGAGCGGAACAGGTTGTAGTGGCTGATCACCTGCGGCGTTGTGGTTTGCGTAGTGGCGATCAGATTGTCGAGTGGCACCATCGCCCCGTTGTCGGAACGGACATAAAACTCCTTCATGTCCTGCGCCTGGGAACGGAACTGCTTGTCCGCCTGGACATAGACGCGATACGAACGGTTGTTGAAATCAAAGTCATTTACGTAGGACGAACCCATGAACACGCTCAGCGTGTCGGTGATTTGCGACAGCGGCACGTGCAGGCTCTTTGCTTTCTCACGGTCAATGGTTACAAGGTACTGCGGATCGTTGGCAGTGAACGGCGTGTAAAGTCCCACGAGATCCTTGCGAGCGGCGGCCTGCCGGATGACGTCGTGGGTCGTGTTCGACAGCTCCTCGAGAGTGTGCGCAGCCTGGTCTTGTACAACGAATTGAAAGCCGCCGAATTGCCCCAGGCCGTTAATGGCCGGTGGCAACGTGGCAAAGACAATAGCGCCTTGAATCCCGAACAAGCGCGGGCGCACTCGATTCAGAATCGCCGTGGCGCTATGCTGCTCTCCCTTGCGTTGCGAGTAAGGTTTCAGCGGGACGAAAATCAATCCCTGATTTGCCGAGGCTCCGGCAAAACTGAAGCCGGCGATGGAAAACGTGCCTTCCAGCTCCGGCATATCGGCGAGGATGTGTGAAACCTGCTTCCCGATATCAGCCGTGTATTCGAGCGAAGCGCCGGGCGGCGCCTGAATCACGATAATCAGATAACCCTGGTCTTCATCGGGCACGAAGCCCGTAGGCACATGGGTAAAGACAAAATAAGTCAGCCCCAGCCCAGCGAAAAACAGCACCACCATCGCCAGCTTGTGTTTCAGCACGTGATACAGCAGGGCGCGGTACCCACGGGTGAGAGCAACAATGCCGTCGTCAAACTTTCTTAGCCACCACCACTTTTGGCGGTGGCCGCCACGCAGAAAAATCGCCGCCAGCGCAGGAGCGAGAGTGAGCGCGTTGAAGGCGGAAATGGCAATGGAAAACGCGATGGTCAGCGCAAACTGGCGAAACAGAATGCCGGTCGTCCCGGGAAAGAACGCAACCGGCACAAACACGGCGACCAGCACCAGAGAGGTAGCAATAACGGCGCTCGTAATTTCGCCCGTGGCCGCTGCCGCTGCCTTGCTCGAGTCGTGCTCGCCTTCGGCGATATGGCGCTCAATGTTTTCGATCACCACGATGGCGTCGTCAACCACCAGGCCGGTGGCGAGTGTGATGCCGAACAACGTCAGAGTGTTAATGGAGAAACCGAGTAACTTCACAAAGATGAAAGTGCCGATGAGCGAGACCGGAGTGGCGATGAAGTGAATCATCGTCGTCCTCCAATCGCCGAGGAAGATAAAGATCACCAGGATGACCAGGCCGATCGCCAAGCCTACGGTGAAGGCCACATCGCGGATGGATTCGCCCACGGCATCCGTGGTGTCGAACGCTACGTGAGCTCTCATTCCCGGCGGAAAGCTCTTCGCCAGCCGGTTTAATTCCGCGATGGCCCGGCGGTCGACATCGAGCGCGTTCGCGGTCGAAAGCTGAGTCACGCCAAGCCCGATCGCCTGTTGTCCATTGTACGTAATCTTGTTGCCATAGCTCTCCGAGCCCAACTCAGCTCGGCCCACATCTCTCAGGCGAACCAGCGTCCCATCGGAGTTGGTCTTCAGAATGATGTTCTCGAACTGGGAGGTCTCGCTCAGGCGCCCGACCGCACGCACGCTGATCTGAAATTGCTGCCCGGCGATAGCAGGTTGTTGGCCGACCTGGCCGGCCGCGACTTCCACATTCTGTTCCGAGAGCGCGTTCACCACGTCGGGCGCGGTCAGTCCGCGACCGGCCATCCGCCCCGGATCGAGCCACAGTCGCATCGAATACTTGCCCTCGCCGAAGACGATCACATCGGCGACGCCAGGGATGCGCTTGAGCGCGTCCCGAACGTATACGTCGACGTAGTTGCTCATGAACAGCGGGGTATAACGGTCGTTGTCGGCTGTGATCGCGGCGCCGAACACAAAATTCTGCGATGTCTTCGCAGTCGTGATGCCGACGGCCTTCACTGCGGCGGGAAGTCTGCCCTGCGCGGTGTTCACCCGGTTCTGGATGTCGACAGTTGCCAGGTCTGGATTCCGCGTGAGGTCGAATGTCACCACAATACTGCTAGTGCCATCGTTGCCGCTGGTCGAGGTCATGTACTTCATTCCCTCGGCGCCGTTGATTTCCTGCTCCAGTGGAATGGTGACCGCGCTCTCCACGGTCTGCGCGCTCGCGCCAATGTAAGAACTGGTTACGCCGACTTGCGGCGGAGCGAGATCGGGAAACTGTGAGATCGGCAGCGTCGGAATAACGGCCGTGCCCGCCAGAACGATCAGCAGCGCGCAAACCGAGGCAAACACCGGGCGGCGGATAAAGAACTCAACGAACATAGAGGATCGGCTTTCGGGCTTCGGCCCAACCGCATGTAATCAATTAATGGTTTGAAACGCGACTCAGGAGCCGAAGCCCGAAAGCCCGGCCTTTAACTGTGCGGAATCACTGGCGCACCATCCAGCAGAAACTGGGTTCCGGAAACAATCACTTTGTCGCCGGGCTTGATGCCGTCCTGCACTTCATAATCGTTTCCCACCGTCTGCCCAATTTTCAGCGGCCTCTGCCGTGCCACATACGAACCGCCGGTCTGGGGCTCCGCTACGAAGGCGAAGTACTGGCCCGCCAGCCGCGATACGGCCAGGATAGGAACCTGGGGGTTCTGGTGCGTTCCCCACACAATGCGCGCCCGGATGAATTGCGATTGCCGCAGCGCGTCGTTGCTGTTGGCGATGCGCGCCTTCACCAGCACCGTCTGGGTCGTGTTATCCACCTGCGGCGAGATGAAGTCGATACGGCTGTCTGCCACCACCTTGCCGTCGCCGTTCAGTACCTGCACCGGCAGGTTCATCTTGAGCTGCGGGGAGTGTTCAATCGGAACGTACACGTAGATTTCGAGGCTCCCCGGCTTGTCCACGGTGGTGAGTTGCGTCGTCACCTGCAACCCGGTCTCCCACGCGCACCGGAATATCGCCCACGATTCCGCCCCAGGGCGCCACCACTTTGTAGTAATGCAGTTGCACTTCCTGCTCGCGCACTTGAGCATCCAGCGAGTCCATCTGAGCCTGTGCCGCATCCATTGCGGATTTCGCCTGATCGAGATCCTGCTTGCTCACCACGCCCGCCGAATAAAGTCCCTGACTGCGCGCATACTGCTGCTTGGCGTAGCTCAGGTTCGCTTCCTGCGCCGCTCGCGAGCTTTCCTGGCTCTTGACCGTGGCCTGCTGCTTGAGGGGATCGATTTCCATCAGCGGCGCACCGGCCTCGACCGCCTCGCCGGAATGCACGTAGATCGCAGTAACCTGCCCTTCGACTTGCGGCATAATCACCGCCGAATCGCGCGACTTGAGCGTGGCCACATACTCGGTCGCATCGTTGACCGGAGTGGCTTGCGCCTCTAGCACCTTCACCGGCATTCCAGCCGGCCCGTTGGCATGAGCATTCTGCGCGGCGTTGCCCGAGCAAGCCAGCGTCATTCCGCTGGCCACTAGGGCGATCAGCAGAGGGCTCTTGGACAGGTAACCACAAATTCCGTTGGACATGAGTTTCCCACTTCTCGTAAATACTCGATGAACAATACCAGAACCCTACTTCGAAGCTCCAGGAGCGGCAGTGGCAGCTCCCAATCCCCGATTAGACGCGGGCACAGCCCCGGTGTTAGGTGTTCATTAAAAGATTCGGCTGGGGCTCATCCGGACGCAAAATAATCTGGGCCTTCTGGTGAAGAAATAGGGAAGAACCAGCTTTGGTGAGTTTAACGCCTCTAACATTAAGATCGTCTTACCGCTGCTACATTGTTCCTGCGATATGGGAACTGCTCCTGATCTGTTCAAATGCCGCTGGATTTCGAACCGCTCCTGGCTACTGCCTTTCGCGGCATTACTGAATGGCTGAAAAATCTGTCGGACGCATATGTGTCACATCGACTTTTTCCACAGTTTTTTCGGTCTGCTCGGCCTTTATGACGTCTTGTTGAAATTCCGGGTCGGCGGCAACCGCGCCCCAGTCCCTTTTCTCTTCCTCCTCGTTGGTGCTTGCGGCGATCCAAATGAATGAGTTGGCGGAAGGATCCTCGGCCACCCAGTAACCCACAGCCTTCACGTTGTGCCGGGCAAGTATCTTGGAAGTCTTGTCGCGAAACCGGGACTCCAGCGCCGGCAACTTGCCCGGCAAGGCGTGATAAACCCGAAGCTCGAATACCCGGTTGCTATCGGCCTTAACTTCCTTGGCATGAAGTAGCCGGCCGGTGATTAGCGATCCACCTGCGAAGGCAAACAAGCCGATACCGAAGGCGGTGAAGCATTTCGATTTCCAGAAATTGAGTGTCATAGCTGTTCTCCTCGTAATGTAGTGAGAATTTGCATTCCCGGTCTTGCTTTTTTCTTTAAGGTTGCCGATCCGTCAGAACGCGGGTTTGCTCGTTGCGAAATACTGCGGGAGTGAGCAACACCGACAAAGGCCCCAGAGTGAGAAATCCAAACTGATACCACCACGGTACCGGTATTGTGCAGACCTTCAACGCGATCGAAACGGCAACCGTAATCATCGCCATCAATGCGAGAAATATAGTTGCGCCGGGGCGAATTCGCGCCGCAATGCAACCGCTGATTGCAGTGGTCGCGAGAAAAACAACCGGCGCAAGGACGACTTCCGTCATCGGCCGTGGGGCAACGAGCTTCGAGATGGCCAGGTCGGCGGCAAGCTTGAGCGTTCCCATGACGATGTACACGCCCATCGCGATGCTTATGCTGATAAGCCAATCCCAGCTTCGCAGCCAGGACCACACCATCGACGGGACAGAACAACACGCTTGACTCCAAAACCATCGTGACGCTGTGAGTGGCGAAGAAGACTTGGCGCGAAGCGTGTATTCCTCGATCAGGTCGCCCAGCATAGCCTCTCGATACGGTACCGGTATGACGGATTCGAGAAGCCAGCAAGCGAAAGGCGACGGCGAATTGTGCCTCATATGCCCTCCCAGCGGCTCTTTAAGCCGGCCGACATGCTGCGAATGGTTTGCTCCGATACTTGCAGGGCCCGTTTGCCGGCTGCCTCGACCCGAAATAACCGTTTCGCCCGGCCTCCACGTTCCGGGGTCGGCTCGCCGGTAAATGAGCTGACGTATCCCTTCGCTTCGAGCCGCTCCAGGGTCGCATATACTGCGCCGATCGAAATGTTGCGGCCAGTACGATCTTCAATCTCGCGCCGCACGATCATTCCATGGGCGTTTCCATCCAGGCGCGCTAGTGCCAGCAGGATTATGTGCTCCAGAGATCCGAGAAGTTCGCCACGTTTCATTTGTTTTGTAACATAGAACAAATAGCTCAGACGGTCAAGTAGAAAAACATCTGATTCTGCGAGTCTGCTAGATTATGCGGTATGTCATCGGTGCTCCCTCAGCCTGCCCGCAGCTTTGCCAGCGACAACAATGCCGGCGTCCACCCCGAGATTCTGGAAGCCATTGCCCACGCCAACCAGGGCCACGTAGTCGCCTACGGCGACGACCCCTATACCAGGTCAGCGGTGAAAAAGTTTGAGGAACATTTTGGACCCGGCATCGCAGTTTTCTTCACCTTCAACGGCACCGGAGCCAATGTTCTGGGTCTCCAGGCCCTGACCCGATCTTTTCAGTCAGTTCTGTGCAGCGACTATGCCCACATCTACTGCGACGAATGCGGCGCGCCGGAAAAGCACACCGGCTGCAAGCTGATTCCATTGCCCCATCAGGATGGCAAGATCACGCTGGATTCCGTCCGCCAGGCCTACCATGGCATTGGCGACCAACACCACTCGCAGCCCCGCGTCATTTCGATTACACAATGCACCGAGATGGGCACGGTATATCAGCCGAAGGAGATTCAGGCACTCGCAGGTTTCGCTCACGAACATGAGATGTTCCTGCACATGGACGGCGCGCGCATTGCCAACGCCGCCGCATCGCTCGGCCAGACCCTGCGCCAGGCTACGCGCGATCTTGGCGTAGATGTGCTCTCTTTCGGCGGCACCAAGAATGGGATCCTCGGCGGCGAAGCGGTGGTGTTCTTCCATCCCGAACTCAGCCGCGACTTCCTTTACCTGCGCAAGCAGAACATGCAACTGGCCTCAAAGATGCGCTTCATCGCCGCGCAATTCGAGGCTCTTCTGAACAACGACCTCTGGCGGCGCAGCGCCGAACACGCCAACCGCATGGCTCGCCTGCTCGAAAAGGAAGTCAGCACGATCCCGGGCGTTAAAGTCGTGTGGAAGGTTGAAGCCAACGGCGTTTTCGTCCAGATCCCGCGTGAGGCCATCGAAAAGATCAAGCAGCATTACTTTTTTTATATGTGGATCGAGGAGGAGTCGATCGTGCGCTGGATGTGCTCCTTCGATACTACCGAAGACGATATTCGCGATTTCGCCAAGGTGGTTGCCGAGTCGGTGAAGGGGTGACCGACGGTGCTCGCCTGCTCGCTTACTGATTGCTTTTTGACAGGTTTTTTAATAGATTGACCGCATTGCCGCGCTGCGTGAGCATTCGATCCGGGTTGCTTAACCCTAGGAGTAGTGGATGAACCGGAAGTGGTTCAGCATCATCGCCCTGATCGCCATCGCGACATTCTTCTTGAGCCTTTCCAGCTGTGGCTTCAATCAGCATCTGGTGTCGATTCAGGTGGTCCCTCCGGGCACAACATTTAACTACGTAGGCGCAAGTTCTACCTTCAAGGCGATGGGCACATATGAGCACCCGCCCGTGACCAAGGACATTACTGATATCGTGACCTGGTCTGTCGATTCGCAAAACCTAGTCACGATTACGGATACCAGTCTTGTGACCGCGATCAGCATCTGCGGCAGTGGGAACCTGTATGCAAGTTATTACGACAGTCCGAATGAAGTCACCGGCAGCGCGTTTCTTACAGGAGGCGGCGCCGGCACCGCGACCTGTAACCAAGCAGTCTTGACCGTTCAAATTGTGGGAACCGGAACCGTCGTCGATTCTACCGGAGTAATTAACTGCCCCATTACCTGCTCAGCCGACTACACCCTAGGCAGCCAGATCGGCCTTACCGCTACCCCCGGCGCGGGAGGGACCTTCAGTAGTTGGACGAACTGTACACCTGCCGGCAACACGTGCACAGTTCTGCTGGACAAAGATATCGATGTGACGGCTACTTTCAGTCCCTAACGAGCGCTGGACGGGACGCCGCGCCGTTTAGTCACCCTCGCCCAGCAGCTTCCCCAGCGTAGGTTTGTGCTTTTCCTGCTTTTTATTCTTGTGGGGAACCACTTTTTCGGCAGGAGGCGCGCCCATGCGCTCCCGTGCCAACTCCTTCACCGCCTGCACCGCGCGAAATCGCTTTACCTTTTTCTTGCGCGCCATTCTGCTACGTGTCCCGACCTTCATCTTGCCATAGCCTCTATCCCCGGGAACATGCAATAATCGTGTTTCATGGAAGAACGTGATTTTTTTGACGAGAGCACTCAAAAGAAGATGGCAACCCTGAACTGTCCTCATTGCCATCAGCCCGCCGAATATGAAGTCACCTGGGTGGTCCGCACCAAGAAGCGCCAGCTAGCCGGCCGTGCCGACGAACGCGACCGCGCCCGCTTCGCCAAGGCCCGCTCCTACATGCTGCGCAAAGACGACCTGATGGCCTGCAAGAACATGCGCTGCCGCAAACGGTTTGAAATCTCGGGAGTGCAGTCCGTGGTTTTCACCGAGTAGCTTGGCAGAGTTCCGTCCAAACGCTAAAGTGCCAATCGCCAACCGCTGATTTATACTAATTGGTTTTCCTGTCGCTCCCGATGCGGGCAGGAGTCAGGAGTCCTGTTTGAAAATCCTGGTTTGCATGAAGCAGGTGCCGCAGAAAGACGCACCGCTCAAGCTCAACGAAACCGCCGCCTGGATTCGCGACGACGTTTCCTATGAAGTGAACGAGCCCGACGCATTCGCGCTCGAGGAAGCGCTCCGCCAGAAAGAAAAGCACGGCGGAGAAGTTGTGGTCATCACTTCCGGCCCGGCCCGCTCGCAGCAAGTGTTGCGAGAAGCCCTGGCGAAAGGCGCCGACCGCGCCATCCACCTAGAAGACAACGCCTTCGTCGGCCTTGACGCCTTCAACACCGCCAAAGCCTTCGCCGCGGCCATCAAAGACGAAAAATTCGATCTGATCTTCACCGGCCTGCAATCCGACGACTACGGCTACGCGCAAACTGGCGTGATTCTGGCTGAATTGCTGGGCTGGCCTCACGCCACCATCATCATGCAGATTGAAAAAACTGACGGCGGCATTCGGGTAAAGCGCGAACTCGAAGCGGGATTCTTCCAATTCGTCGACATACCACTGCCCGCAGTGCTGACGATTCAATCCGGCATCAACAAGCTGCGCTACGCCACGCTGATCGGCATCAAGCAGGCCAAGAACAAGCCCATCCGCAAGGTGACGCTGGCGGAGGTGCAATCCGCGATCGGCGAGAACCTGCAGAAAATCGAACGCCTCTACGTGCCGCAGAAAACGAAAAAGACGGAACACATAGAAGGCACGCCGGCCGAAATCGCAAAAAAACTAGTAGACAAACTGCGCAACGAACTGCGCGTGCTGTAAAGCCGGCGTCCCGGCCGTTTCGGTCTTGCTGAGAACTGAGAACTGAGAACCGAGAACTGCTTTTATGCCCGATACCATCTTAGTAGTCGTCGAACAACGCGAAGGCAAACTCAACCGCGTCTCCTGGGAGACGATCACAGCCGCCCAGGCCATAGCCGCCGCCACGGACTGGACTCTCGAAGCCGCCGTCGTCGGAGGCAAAACGTCCGCCTTGGCGTCCGAAGTCGCCGCCAAGAAAGTTGCGAAAGTCTACGCCGTAGAGTCGCCGAAGCTAGACCCCTACACCCCAGACGCATTTGCCGCCGGGCTGAAACAATTTCTCACGCCGAGGCAGCCGAAACTCGTGCTGATGCCGCACACCTACCAGGTGCGCGATTTCATCCCCAAGCTGGCCACTGCTATGGGAGGCACCGTCATCAGCGACTGCATCGGCTTCAAGCACGAAAACGGAAAGCTCGTTTTCACCCGCCAGATGTTCCAGGGCAAGTTCACTGCCGACGTCAGCTTCACCTCCGACGCTCCATGGTTCGTCACCTTTCAGAACGGAGCGTTCCGCGGAGACCAGGCAGAATCCGCCGCAAGCGCAGCGCCGGTAGAGACCGTGACGGTTGACATTGCCGAAGCAGTCGTCCGCACCAAGCCGCAGGAAGTTTTCAAAGAAGTCAAACAGGCCGTCGACCTCACCCAAGCCGAAATCATCGTCTCGGTCGGCCGCGGGATCAAGGAACAGAAAAACATCGAAATGGCCAAGCAGCTTGCCGACGCGCTGGGCGGCGAAATCGCCGCTTCCCGCCCCATCTGCGATTCCGGATGGCTGCCCATGGATCGTCAAGTCGGCTCCTCGGGGCAGACGGTCGCGCCAAAACTTTACCTAGCGCTGGGCATCAGTGGCGCCATTCAGCACATAGTAGGCATGAAAGGCGCCCGCGCCATCATCGCCGTGAACAAAGATTCGGAAGCGCCAATCTTCGAAATTGCCGACTACGCCGTAGTTGCAAATCTCTTCGACATCGTTCCGCCGCTGATTGAAGAAGTAAAGAAGGCGAAGGCGGGAGGCTAGGCCTGTGGATCATCTGTCCCGCCGAGCCGTGGTTGCAACCTCTTTTGTCCTGCTGGCGGCCGGTACCGCTGCTGCGCAAGTAGAAATCAGGGTGCCTGCCTCTTTTTTCAAACCAGAAGGCCGAATAGAGGCAAAGGTGGCAAACAGAGGGAGACTCCCCGTCAGTTATTGCGTTGAGTTCGGCCAGGAATCGCCGCACGCCGGCACAATTGAGAGCACGCCCATTCCGTTCCACGTGGAAAGAAAGAACGGCGACATCTGGAACGTGCTCCTCATAGGACCTGACATTGGAAGTTTAAGGCGCTCGATTACTCTGGGTGCGGGAGCATCGAACGGGTTTCCATTTCGACTGAACGACACAGGCCAGATGCGTCTCGTGCTGCATTACTGGGTCGGCGAACGTAGCGACGCTTGCGATGAACCGGCAAAGGGAAGGAAGACTGCGAAGTCCAAAGTATTTTCAATCGTAAAGAGCGACTAGACCGTGGCAAAATTCCGGCCATTCATCCCGCCGCCTTCTTCCCGATCGCCGCCGCCGCGATCTGCGCCACATCCAGCAATTCCGGAGGCGTGGCCGTGACCGCAGCCAATCCGTCGCGAAGCATCGAGTTGCAGAACGGACACGCCGCCGCCACCACGCTTGCTCCCGTCGCCACCAACTCCTGGGCGCGCTCCAGATTGACACGCTTGCCAGTCTCTTCGCCCAGGAACATCAATCCGCCGCCGCCGCCGCAGCAGAACCCGCGTTCGCGCGCCCGTGGCGGATCCACGACCTCCCCATACCGCGCAATCACCTCGCGCGGTTCGTCGTACACGCCGCGATATCTTCCCAGATAACACGCGTCGTGAAACACCATGCTCTTCTGCTCCTCGCCGCCCAGCGGCAGCTTGTCCTGAAAACGCGCCAGCAACTCGCTGTGGTGCTCGATCTCCACAGTGCCTCCGTGTTCTTTCCAGTCCACGCCGATGGTGCGCACGCAATGCGGACAGATGGAAACCATTTTCTTTACTCCACCCTCGCGAATCTGCTCCAGATTTCCCTGCGCCAGCTCACCGAATAGATAATCGTTGCCCAGCCGCCGCACCGGATCGCCACTGCACTTTTCCTGACGCAGAACGCCGAAGCTGATTCCCAAATGATTCAGCACCTCCACCAGCGCCAGCAGAATTTTCCGTCCATTCGGATCGAACGACCCCAAACAGCCCATCCACAGGCAGTATTCCTGCGAGCCGTCGAAATATGGCAGACCATTCTTCTCGATGAACTTCTCCCGGTCTGAAGGGGGAAATCCCAGCGCGTTCCCCTGCCGCTCCAGCGTGACAAACAATTCGCTGCCGTGGCTGTTCTCCCACTTGCCGGTATTCACCGCGCCCCGTCGCAGCCCCACGATGATCGGCAAATGCTGAATGCCCACCGGACACTGGAATTCACACGCTCCGCAAGTAGTGCATTCGAAAACGGCTTCGGTCGAGAGATGTTTTCCCAGCAGTAACTCATCGCTCTTCGGCCCGAATTCGTTGAGATAATGCCGCGTGCCGAGAATGATTTCCTTAGGGTTCAGAATTTTGCCGGTGTTGTTGGCGGGACAATGCTCGGTGCAGCGTCCGCACTCCACGCACGAGTAGGCCTGCAGAGCGGTAATCTGCGTGAGATCCTTGCCGGCAACCAGACCGAAATCTTCATCGCCCACCAGCGGCGGAATCTGGCTGAACTCCGGACGCTCCAGAAAAATCGTCAGCGGACTCAGCACCAGATGCATGTGCTTGGTGCTCGGAATCAGCGGCAGAAATACCAGCAACACCGCGGTATGCGCCCACCACACCGCCCAGCCTGCGGAGTTACCCTCCGGCACCCAGAACTTTGCCAGATAAGTAATCATCAAGGCGAAGATCAGAAACGCAATCAGCCCTGACTCCGGCGAAAGCGGTTCCAGCCATTTCGGACGGATCACGAACCGGCGAAACGCCAGCCCAGCAATCGAAATCGCCACTGCGACCGCAAACAATCCAGCAATGAAGAAATAAAGACTTCCCCAGAAACTGCTGACCGAGAGAAACGGATGACCAAATCCCATGGCAAAGTGATTGAGCGTTACCAGCGAAAAAACGCAAAAGCCCCAGAACACAAAAGCGTGCGCCAGCCCGGGCAAGGGCCTTTGCGCGATGACCAATCCCTGCGCCCCGACTTCCCAGAGCACTTTGCGGATGCGCGGCCCGATCGGCCGCAAGCGAAAATCAGGGTCACGCTTCGCGGCCAGGATGATGCGCAGCGCCGCTCCAAACTTCCGCGAGAATAGAAACACGGAAACAAAGATGGCGATGAGCAGGACGACTCGCCCCGGCCAGTTCATATGAAAGATGTCTCCCGAGAACCTGACAGTCTAACAGTTCGCATGGCGCGCGCATCCTTGCCAGCGCCGCCGCAATCTGGTCGAGCGCGTGGTAGCATTTCCGCCATGCGATGCCGCTGGATCACTTCCACCGTCGTAGCTTTCTTTGCTGTTGTGGCTCTCCCAGCCTTGGCCCAGCAGCCCACCATCCCCTCCACCGGCCAGCCCGGCCTGGACCAATACCGCGCCTCGCGCATCGCCATCTACACCGATGACTTCGGAGAACTCAAACGCTATCGCGAAGCCGATGCCCTCAAGCCGCCCGCGCCCAGCGAGAATCGAGTCGTCTTCCTCGGCGACTCCATCACCGACTACTGGAAGCTGGAAGACTATTTTCCCGGCAAGCCTTACATCAACCGCGGCATCGACGGGCAGACCACGCCCCAGATGCTGGTGCGCTTCCGCCAGGATGTGATTGATTTGCATCCCAAAGTGCTGGTCGTGCTCGCCGGCACCAACGACGTTGCCGGCGTCACCGGGCCCACGCGCAACGAGGATATCGAGGCCAACTACGCTTCCATGGCAGAGTTGGCGCGTCTGCACCACATTCGCGTCGTCTTTGCCTCGCTGCTCCCTGTGAACAACTACACCGAGGACGCGAAGGAGTCCTTTGCCCTGCGTCCGCGCGAAAGAATCCTCGCGCTGAACACCTGGCTCAAGGATTACTGCGCGAAGAACGGATTCGTATATCTCGACTACTTCTCAGCCGTGGTCGATGATAAGGGCATGCTGAGGCGCGATCTCTCTGACGAGGGACTGCATCCGAATGCGGCCGGATACAAGATCATGGCGCCGCTCGCAGAGAAGGCGATCGCGCACGCGATCGCGGGCAGACCGTGATGTTTTTCCGACGCTGCTGTTACGTTAAGGACAACCACATGAAATTATTTCTCCACTTCGCAGACGCTCGCGCTGGTTCTTTTCCTCTGCCGTTTGCAGCCCAGGCCCAACAGCCGGCTCCAACCCTTACTCCGGACCAAGCCCTGCAGCAATACCGCGACTCCAAGGCGGCAACGCTGCGCGACGATTTCGGCGAACTCGGCCGCTACCGCGACGCCAACGCCGCGCTCAAGCCGCCCGCGCCCGGCGAGAACCGCGTCGTCTTCTTCGGCGATTCCATCACCGACATCTGGCATCTCGACGAATATTTTCCCGGCAAGCCCTACCTCAACCGCGGCATCGGAGGCCAGACCACGCCGCAAATGCTGATCCGCTTCCGCCAGGACGTGATTGATCTTCATCCCAAGGTGGTCGTCATTCTCGCCGGCACCAACGACATCGCCGGCAACACCGGCCCCATGCGCCTTGAAGATATCGAAGCCGACTACGCGTCTTTCGCCGACCTCGCCCGCGCGAACAACATTTTCGTCGTCTTTTCTTCGGTGCTGCCCGTGCACAACTACACGCCGCAGTCGCAGAATCTCTTTGCCCAGCGCTCGCCGGAGAAAATCCTCGAGCTGAATCGCTGGCTGAAAAACTACGTCGCCACGCATTCCGGCTGCCTCTACCTCGACTACTTCAACGCCATGGTCGACGAGAAGGGCTTGCTCAAAAACGATCTAGCCGATGACGGCCTGCACCCCAACGCCGCCGGATTCAAGATCATGGCCCCGCTGGCGGAAGCGGCGATCGAAAAGGCGCTGGGAGACTCACTAGACGGCAAGCCACTTCCGCTCCACGCAGCCTATAATGTGACCAGCCGGTCATGCCCCTCACCGACAAATTCGGCCGCCCCATCACCGACCTGCGGATCTCCATCACCGACCGCTGCAACTACAAGTGTGTCTACTGCCGCACCGGCAACGAAGGCGCGCTCTACGGCGATCTGCCGTTCGAAGATTACCTGCGCATGGCGCGCGTGCTGGTCGGGATGGGCATCACCAAAATTCGCCTCACCGGCGGCGAGCCGCTGCTGCGCAAAGGCGTCGTCGATTTCGTTCGCGACCTCGCCCAACTCCGCCCCCCAAACGAAAACGGCGGCGATACCGCTCGACATCGCGCTCACCACCAACGGCCATCTGCTAGCCGATCTCGCGCAGCCGCTCAAAAACGCCGGCCTCACCCGCGTCACGGTTTCCATGGACGCCGTCGATCCCGACCGCTTCGCCCGCATCACGCGCGTGCCCAACGGATACGATCACGTGCTCGCCGGCATTCGCGCCGCGCGCCGCGCCGGGCTGTGGCCGCTGAAAGTAAACTGCGTGCTGATGCGCGGCTTCAACGAAGACCAGATCATCCCCTTCGGCATGTTCGCCCGCGAAGAAGGCGTCACCGTGCGCTTCATCGAATTCATGCCGCTCGAAGAAGACCGCAGCTGGACGCCCGCAACGGTGGTCACGCTCGACGAAATCCTGGCCCGCATGGCCGAGTACCGCCCGCTGGTCGAAATCCCGCACGCGCGCTCCGAAACCGCCCGCCGCTACCGCTTCGACGACGGCGTCGGCGAAATCGGCATCATCGCCCCCGTCTCGCATCCTTTCTGCGGACACTGCAGCCGCATCCGCATCACCAGCGACGGCAAAATCCGCACCTGCCTATTTTCAGTGTGGGACCACGACCTGCACGCCCAAATGCACCGCGGCGCGAGCGACGAAGAGTTGGCAGAATTCATCCGCGGCGTGATCCAGAAAAAAGAAGAACGCCACCACATCGGCGAGCCAGATTTCGTGCCTGCATCAAGGACCATGGTGCATATTGGGGGATAGGTAACGACTTTATCCGTGCTGGTTACTGTTGCGCCGGGGCCAAAGGAGCCTCGTTATTGGACTCAACCCGCAACGTGCGAAATCATGTCGCCAGTAATCCTGTACCCGCGGCGCGTTGCTGAGGCTTCAACCTCCACGTTTCTAACCAAAAGGGTCGTAATCAGGTTTCCAAGAATTCAAGCTCAATTGGAACGCCGATTGGTGGGAGGGAATTGGATCGAAGAGCACGAGTGTTGACCCCTACCGCTTCTGGGCTGTTGTAGGCGGAAGGGCGTGAGCTGTTCGTAAAGAATTCCGACCGGGCCCCCTCTTGCGGGCGAGGTCAGCCATAAATTGCGTGCAGACGGTATTGTGATCTGCTTTCGTCAGAGTCTTTGCGTAGGTCTGAGAAATTCAACCTCTCTGTCGATCACATTCGTCGACAGGATCCAGCTGGTACGTACTCTCGTGGAGCCCCAGTTTCACGCGCAAATCCACGATATAGACACAGGCTCAAGGATCTCAACTTTCTGAAATTGCGAACGGATTCACCTGATGGGCGAGCTTCACGCCTCGACCGACCGCTGTCTTCTACATCGGCTTTCCTAAATACCAAGCAGTATCTCGCGCAACGATTTGGTTGTTCCGGTATGCCTTACTCGCCTTCTCTTGGGGCGAGGTCCAAATTGGGGGTCGTCCAGGTTACGCAGCACACCCGGTACTCAGTACGAGACTGTAGGTTGCGAGCCGTTCCTTAGTAACTGCCCTCGCAAGGCCGCTGGCCGAAACTGTGACTTACACACTGGTTGGAATACGGATTAAGTGGGACCGGTATTTTCCAGCAATTGCGCTCCCATAAGACCCTGAAACTTCCTGTAGCTTTCGCCACTTCGTTTGCCTCTCCGTCGGAATGGCGACCTGAGTGCCTTGGAGCAAATGTCAGCCTCGCAGCTGGGGCATAGCCAGCGAATCGAAATAGGCGGAGTGCCTCTTGTTTCTTCATCCGGAGAGGATCAGAGGATGGCTTATTCGGCACAAATCGTAGGCGCCGCTTTCCCGACATTGCTCACAACCGAGGATACGTTCCTGGGCAAGTTCCACTCGTGCCGCCTGATCCGTCAGCTTCGCGGGCTGAAGCTTTCCTCACTGACCGTATTTTCCCACGACTTATTTAAGATCGAACCGCTGCATGAGCTTGCTCGCCTGCTTCGCGTCACTGTTGGCCTTGACTTTCTTTTGCGGCACATTGCGCGCGCAAGACCCCCTCCTACCTAGGCTTCGACCGCAACACCTACCCCGGCGACGCCAACCTAAAAACCCTGCACGCAACTTTTTCCTACACCGGCTACTGGCTCAACCATCCTCCCGGCGAAAAAGCGAACACCTGGACCGGCCACCGCGCCGCCGTCGAATCCGCCGGCTTCGGATTCCTCGTGCTCTTCAACGGACGCCTCTACGCCGAACTGAAATCCGTCGCCAGAGCCACGCGGCTCGGCCACTCCGACGCGCAAACCGCCGCCGCCGCCGCGCGCCGCGAAGGTTTTCCCGCGCACACCATCATCTTCCTCGACCAGGAGCAAGGCGGACGCATGCTCCCCGAGCAGAAAGCCTACATCTACGCCTGGGTCGACGGCATCACCGCCGCCGGATTCCGCGCCGGCATCTACTGCTCCGGCGTCCCCGCCGCAGACGACGACAACATCGTCACTGCGGAAGATATTCGCGAAAACGCCGCCGGACGCCAGATCGTCTATTGGGCCATCAACGACGCCTGCCCGCCCGCGCCCGGCTGCTCGTTTCCTGCAGCTCACCCGCCCAGCCCCGCCGAGAGCGGCGTCACCTTCGCCGAAGTCTGGCAATTCGCGCAATCCCCGCACCGCAAAGACGTCGCCGCCCACTGCACCAACTACAGCCGCGACGGAGACTGCTATCGCCCGGAATCCCCGCCGCCGAGCACCTGCACGTCGACCTAAACACAGCAACATCGCCAGATCCCTCGCAGGGCAGATAGAACGGATGCTTCGCTTGTATGCGTTAGCCAAATAGCCGGCTCCCGCATCCACTTCAGGGAGAAGCACGGCTCCCGTCCATGTCCCGGAACCCCGATTCCACTTCCGCACCTGTTCTCGCCATCACCTTCCTCCTCGCCCTCTCCGCCGCCGCGCACCTAGACACCTGGCAACTCGACCCCATGCACTCCTCCGCACAGTTTTCCGTGCGCCATCTCGGAGTCTCCACCGTCCGCGGCGCATTCACCAAAGTCAGCGGCACCGTGCTCTACGACGCCAGCCAATCCCTCCAAGGCGCCGATCCAGGCGACCATCGACGCCGCTTCCGTGGATACCCGCGTCGAGATGCGCGACAACGACCTGCGCAGCCCCCGCTTTTTCGACGCCCAGAAATATCCCACCATCACTTTCAAATCGAAGAAATCGAACCCGCCGGGCAGGGAAGCTGAAGGTCACCGGCGATCTCACCATTCACGGCGTCACCAAAGAAGTCGTTCTCGACGTCGACGGCCCATCGCCAGCCATTAAAGATCCCTGGGCAAGACCGGCGCCGCGGGCGCCTCCGCGTCCACCAAAATCATCCGCCACGATTTCGGAGTCAACGGCCCCCCCGGCGTAGTCGGCGACGACATCACCATCACCCTCGACGTAGAATTGATCAAGCCGGCAACAAATGAGAGCGAGCAATCAGCAGTTCGCCAGCGGGTCAACTTGCTCGCAACTTCTGCTCGCCGATTGCGTTAAAATGGAAGTATCCACAATGCCCGACCGCACCTTCACTCTCGACGAAGCCCAGTCTCTGCTCCCCGTGCTCGAGTCTCTTCTGCGCGCCGCCATCGACGGCAAGCAACTGATGGAAGAAGTCGAGGCCGAAATGCAGGCCACCAATCACCGCATCTTCCTGAACGGTGGCACTCTCGTCGACATGGTGGCCGTCGCGCGGCGCAAGGCCGAGCGCGCCAAAGCCGAACAAAGGGCGCAAAGATGCTCTCGCCGAAATCGATTCCATCGGCGTGCAAGTCAAAGATCTCGACATCGGCCTGCTCGATTTTCCCTGCGACGTCGAAGGCCGGATCATGCTGCTCTGCTGGAAGCTCGGCGAACACTCCATCACCCACTGGCACGGCACCGACGAAGGATTCGCCGGCCGCAAGCCCATCGACGACCGCATTGCCCGCTCCCGGAGAACAAATTAAGCCAACGAATTAGGTCTCAGGAGGTGGCTCCACTCCATCCATTCCAACCAATTCCCGGCAGCGACATCTTCCTGTGCCTGTGTTTCACAGAAGGAACGATTGCCAAAGCACGGGTTCAGAAACTGCACTTCGGGGACACAACTGATTTCGATGAGACAACGTCCGGAGCCAGAGCTTTCTTGGGGCAGATCTTCAATCACTCGACTCTTCGTCAATTTCGCCCGGCTTTCGCGCTGCAAGCCTTCAGGCAAGCCCGCCGGGCACAAGGATAACACGATGAGACTTCATTGTGCAGTTCGCTTTCTAGCTTTAGCACTCGTGCTGCTGGCTATTCCAGCGGCCCTTTCTTCTCCATCTTTCGCGCAGATCGGAATCGGCATCGGCATCTCGGTCCACATCGCCCCGCCCGCGCTGCCGGTTTACGAGCAGCCCATCTGTCCCACCCCCGGCTATCTCTGGACCCCCGGCTACTGGGCCTGGAACGACGATGCCGGCTACTACTGGGTTCCCGGCACCTGGGTGCAGCCCCCGACCGTCGGCTTGCTCTGGACTCCCGGCTACTGGGGATGGAACAACGGCCTCTACGGCTGGAACGCCGGCTACTGGGGTCCGCACGTCGGATTCTACGGTGGCATTAACTATGGCTACGGCTACGGCGGCGTCGGCTTTGGCGGCGGCGAATGGCGTGGCGGCGCTTTCTTCTACAACACGGCTGTCATGCACGTGGATACGGTCCACATCACCAACGTCTACGTCAACAATACCGTTATCGTGAACAACAACTCCCACGTCGCCTTTAACGGCGGCGAAGGCGGCATCACGGCTCGTCCCAGCCGCAGGAAGAAGCGTATGCCCGCGAAACCATACTCCTCCAGTCGCCGCTCAAGTCCAGCAGGTGCACGCTGCCAGCCAGAACCGGGCCTTTTTCGCGTCGAATAATCACGGTGCACCCGCCGTCGCCGCCACCGCTCGCCCTGGCGAATTCAGCGGAAAAGGCGTAGTTGGCGCCAAAGCTGCCGGCGCGCCCTATAATGCCCCGGCCATGTCGCCCAAAGAAGCACGGGCTACCCCGGCGGAATCAAACAACGCCATGAAGGGTAACGCCATGAAGGGCGACGCGATGCAGAACAACGCCATGAAGGGCGACTCCCATCCCGCGACTCCGCCTGCGCACACCGAACCTGCCCATCCGCAAGCCGAATCGCATCCGGCAAACCCTCCGAAGGCGAAGCCGGCTAACCAGCCCAAGCCGCCCAAGGACAACAAGAAGCCGCCGGCGGAGGAGAAGCACGAGAAGTGAGGTAACGCCCGAACGTCAACTGAATGGCCAGCGGCGGCTTCCAGCCCTGGCCATTTTTTCATTAGCGATCATGTGGGGACGGCCGCCTTCGGCTGTCCGCGGGGCGCAGCCCCGCCCAGGCTCTCGCGAGCAGCATTTTCCCTGCAAGGCCCCGTTCCCCATACGTTCCTAAACCGAAGAGCAGCGCTAGCCCCGCTGGCACGGAGGTACAACTCCGCGCCCGGCCCGGAATCTTCTGCTACAATTTTTTACAACCGCCGTTAGGTGGAAGTCGTATTCTGATTGCAGAGGAGAGACGCAGCGGCGGTCTTCCGCGCGTAAGCAGCGGTTTAGAGCAAAGCCAAACAGGCCGCAGGCCAGGCAGGCGCTCCAAGGAGTCTCAGATCACTTATGTGGTTCACGAAAAATAAATTGCGACTGGCCGGCGCCCTCGCCACGCTTGCAACCCTGGCATTAGCCGTGAGCTGCACTGGCTTTTTCGTGAACCCAACGGTCTCAAGCATCACGATTGATCCACCCAATCCGACCGTGGCCTTCGGTCCCAATGCGGCCACGCAGCAAATGACAGCGATTGCCACTTACAGCGACGGCAGCACGGGGAACCTTGCCGGAGGCACAAGTTGCACCGGGAGCAGTGTGTGTTGGTCCAGTTCTTCGCCGACCGTGGCATCCATTACTACGGGCGGCCTGTTGACCGGCCTCTCGGCTGGCACGACCACCATCACCGCCGCCTCCGGCTCGATCACCTCTACGACCACGGCGACTGCGGCCGAGGTGGTCACTTCGATGACCATAACGCCGATCACGGCGGGTCTTACCGCCAATGGCACCAATTTCGTGAACTTCACGATCAACGGCACGACGGAGTCCGGGTCGCAGGACATTTCTGCTCTCGTTACACTCACCGCGGATAACCCGCTCGGGACGCCTGCTGACGACAATGTAGTCAGCTGTATTGCTACAACAGACTCAAGCGGAGATGCAGTCCAGCAATGCACGGCGGCCGAAGGCTCCCTCCAGACGGCCACGACGTACTATATGGTGGTTTCGTATAGCGGATACACCGGCACTGCCCTCGTATACGCGACGCTGAACGTCACGCCCTAGCTTTAGGGCAGCTGACGCACTTCTGTGGGGGTCAGGGGATTGACCCACTTTTGATTTCCCGTGCCGGCACCATCCCGCCTGAGGCTGCCCCAGCTTTGCCGGTTTTGCAAAGCTGGGCACCACGGGCCCAGCCCCTGGTTCCGTGCGAGGATCGGAACTCGCATGTTCACGCACCGAGCAACTGAACTCCCTCACTCGCGGCCGCAGCCCGCAGTTGCCGATCCAGCGTAGCCAGCGCGATTTCCCTGCGGGAGGCGATCTCCAGGTAAGCAGCGTCGTAAACCGTTAACCGGTGGCGCTCGGCAAGATGTAAAGTGTCGCCCCAGGCCTGCCGGTCGGCTTCCGCATCCACCTTTACGGGAAGCATCGCAAGACTGGCCAAGGCGCCATAGCGAAAATCTCCGGAGTGGCGTCCGCGCCTGACATTCAGTTGCAGGACATTCGCAATCTCCCACCGCCAAAGCCCCGGAACCCATGCGCCATAAAGTCTGACGTCGTCGAACAATCGCAGAACCGCATCGGTCGTTTCGTCGGCATAGATCCAGGCGAGTGCCACCGAACTATCAAGAACCAGGCTCATGCCACCGGCTCCCAGATTTCCACGACAAAACTCCCACAGCGGAGATCACCGGCGGGCTTTTCACCGGCGCCCCTCGTCGCGTAGCTTCTTGATCTCTTCCCAGTCGAAGGCAGGCCGTCCCGGATTCTCCCGCGCCAGCCGCCGGGCGCGTTCGCGCAAACCATTGAATGCAGCCAGCACTTGATTCTGATCGGGGTATCCAGTACTCGGGACGAGCCGGGCTACAGGCTTGCCATGACGCGTAATCACGATTTCCTCTCCTCGCTCGACCCGGTCAAGCAAAGTCCCAAGCGTATTCTTGGCCTCGAAGGCGCCAACCTGCCCCGGTGGCGAGATAGAACTCTTTTTCATTTAATCTAGCTTAAGCTAGATTGTTTTGAGCTGTCAATCATCTCGATTAACGGGCGCTGGCCCACTTCTGATTTCCCCGTGCCGACACCACCTCGACTGAGGCTGCCCCAGCTTTGCCGGTTTTGCAAAGCTGGGTACCACAACTCTCGGCGGGTTCTGACCTTTTCCACAACCGGTATGTGACATCCAACCTTGCCTCCAGATTGCAAATCAGCGATCATGGTCGAGGCCGTGACGGTTGGCAGAGGCCACCTCGTCGCACCCCTAAGTCCTTTGTTTCACGGATTTTAGTACCTAAGTTCTTTGACATCCGGATTTTGCAAGGAATTTCCTGCTAAGCCGATGATTCCAGGAGGGGAGGGGGGAGGGGGATACCCCCGATTGAATCAGCATCGGCTCAGACCAGACCGCCTCCCGCAGGCGCGCGAAAGATTTATTTCGCAGCAGAAATCCACCAGACAGGGGACGCCCCGAACCGACACGCCCACTCGTAAGTTGCCTTCCTCGCAAGGCTCAGTATGATCGTGAAAGCGGCTGCCCCCAGCGCCCCCGACTAACAACTAACAAGCGACGACTAACGACCAATCTCATGTCAGACATTCGCTGCATCGGCATCAACACCGGAGGCGGGGATGCGCCCGGCCTCAACGCCGTCATCCGCGCCGCCACCAAAGCCGCCATCATCAAGTACGGATGGAAGGTCATCGGCATCCCCGACGGCTTCGACGGTCTGATCTGTCCCGAAAAATCCTTCGAACTCACGCTCAAGGAAGTGAGCGGAATTCTGCCTCGCGGCGGCACCATTCTCGGCACCACCAACCGTGGCGATCCCTTCCATTACAAGACGGTCGAGAATGGCAAGGAAGTGTCGCGTGACATTTCCGGCCAGATCGTCGCGAACGCCGCCGAGCTGGGCATCGACGCCGTTATCACCATCGGCGGCGATGGTTCGCAGAAGATCGGCTACGACCTCTTTCAAAAGGGACTGAAGATCGTCGGCGTGCCGAAGACTATCGACAACGATCTTTCAGCGACCGAGGTCACCTTTGGATTCGACACCGCGCTCCACACCGTCACCGACGCCCTCGACAAGATTCACACCACGGCCGAGTCGCATCATCGTGTCATGGTGGTCGAAGTCATGGGCCGCGACTGCGGCTGGATCGCGCTCGAGGCGGGCATCGCCGCCGGCGCGCACATCATCCTCATCCCGGAAATTCCTTTCACCATCGAGCACGTTTGCCGCTACATCGCCGAACGCGAGAAAACCAGCAAGTTCTTCACCATCGTTGTGGTGGCCGAAGGCGTGAAGCTGCCGCCGGAACTGAAAGAGAACCGCCGCGCCAGCCCCATCGGCAACCTCATCGGCAATGCCATCGCCCACGGCTCGAAAAAAGAAGTTCGCGTCAGCGTGCTCGGGCACATCCAGCGCGGCGGAACGCCGTCGCCCTTCGATCGAATTCTGGCAACCCGCTTCGGCGTGGCCGCAGTCGATCTGATCGCTGCCGGAGGTTTCGGAATGATGGTCGCCCTGCGCGGCGAGTCGATCGTTTCCGTCGACGTGGCCCATGCCATCGGCCATCTCAAGTCCGTTGATCCGAAAGGCGAACTGGTCCGAGCCGCCCGCGCCATCGGCATCGGATTCGGGGACTGAGCATGGGACTGAACTGAGAACTGAGAACTGAGAACTGAGACCTGAGAACTGAGAACTGAGAACTGAGAACTGAGAACTGAGAACTGAGAACTGAGAACTGAGAACTATTCCTTCATCATGGCATCAATGAGCGCGTAGAGTTGGCTCGCGTCCTTCATCTCTACGTAAGGTCTTTCCGGATGTCGCGTGCTGACCACATACACCGTTGGAGTGTGTTCAAGCTTGATGGCCTTGCCCACGTCGCGGTCGGCATTGACCTCGGCGGCGAACTTGCCTTGCGGATCGATCACGAAAGGTAATCCCACTTTGTGGTCGCTGCCGAACTTCTCCGCATAGCCGCGCAAGTTCTGCGGGTTGATCTCGAATTGGTTCGCGAAAATATAGTCGCGAAATTCGTTGCCCAGCGCTTTCGAATTTTCATCGAAGTAGCGCGCGATCACGGCTGCGTCGTAAGACCAGTTGTGCCCAGGCAGAGGGAAATCATGACGCACCAGCGGAATCTTGTAGGTCTTGGAAGCCTGCTCAAGAATCGGCGACACGCGGCGGCATTGCGGACACTGCAGATCCTCGAACACCACGATGGCCACCTGCGCGCCCTTGGGCGGACGCAGCGCCGGATTCACCGGCTCATTCGCCGCAGCGCACAAACCGGCAGCGAGCACCAACGCCACTAACGAGAGAAGAAGGAAATGATTCTTGGACATGTTTTTCATCACGGCCTGCCTTCATGGTAACCGAAGCGGCGGCGTGATGTCAGGATGCCGTCTTTGGGTCTCCCCGAAGTAGGAGCGGATCTTTGGGCGCAGGAGGTAAATCAGCAACGCTCCGGCAATCGCGAAGCCAACACCGCCCCGCAGGAAATCCCCCCTGAGGCCATTGACCAGATCTCCCAAAACCTGAGTCGCGATAATGGCGACGCACAGTCTCCATCCCCAGAGCTGGCGGCGAAACCAGCCCACTCCAGCCAGCGCCAGAACCGCGCCCAGCATCAGGAAAGAAATTCCGACCAGTTTGCCGAAAGGTGCAAGCTGGTGTAAGCCGCGCGGATTGAGTACCCAGATTCGGTCAAGAACGGTGTCTCGCCAAATCAATGTGATTGCCGCGAGAGAAGCCATCACGGTGCCGAAGAATAGAAACACGCCAATAGCCGTGAATAATAGGGGTCTTGCCCCCATGCCCTCTCCGCGGAGAGAGCGAAGGCGATTCTCCATTTGCCGACTATAAAGCAGAACAACCTCGCGTGGGGTTCGAACGCTGAATTCCGGCGAAACTTGCCGCGAAGAAACTGCTGCCTCGCCGCGCTATAGTAGAACGTCAACGCTCACGTCGGCTTTCTGGAGCTGACTGGGTGAAGTGAACTGGTTGATGTGGGCTGGTTGCTGTGAACCTGGCGAAGACCGTGAAATCATCTTATCGATCGCATCTTTATCAGCGCGCTCTCCTCTTCGCGCTCGCCGCTGTCTTGCTGCTTGGAGTTTCCGCCTGCAAAGGCAGAGGCCGTCGCGTCCTGGAAATCAATTATGTATCGGTGGGAGAAGCCATGCTGCGCGACCGCGTGGCTCCCGTCTACAACCACGTGGGAACGGTCAAGAACGGCGAGCGGGTGGAGGTTCTGGAGCGCGAGAAGCGCTTTTCCCGTGTGCGCACTGCAAGCGGGGTTGAAGGTTGGATCGAGCAACGCTACCTGGTAGATCAGCATACCTACGATGCTCTGCAGAAACTCACGCAAGAGAACCTGCACGATCCGGTGCAATCGCCCGGTGTGCTGCGGAATGAGACGAACTTGCACATTACCCCCGCGCGCGAGGCCGAGCATCTGTACCAGCTTCCGTCGGGAGCGCGGGTCTCCGTGCTGAAACGCGCTACGGCGGAGAAGCAAGTGGGAACGGTGGGCGAGCCCGCAGGGAAGACTTCCGCGAAAACTTCCGGTGGAAGAGCGTCCTCCGGACCGGTGTTAGAAGACTGGTGGCTGGTGCGCGACGCCGACAACCGCGTGGGCTGGGTGCTGGCCCGGATGGTGGACCTCGACGTCCCGCTCGAGATCGCACAATATGCGGAAGGCCAGCGTATCGTGGCGTTTTTCGCATTGAATCAGGTGCTCGATACCGGCAAGGACGGCACGGGCAAGAACGTTTCGCAGTATCTGTGCGTCCTCACCGAACCGCACGATGGTCTGCCCTATGACTACGATCAGATTCGCGTCTTCACCTGGAACGTGAAAAAGCACCACTACGAAACCGCCTACCGCGAACACGGCTTGAACGGTGTACTGCCTGTAACCGTGACCAGCGAGAACTTCGACAAGGAAGGCGTGCTGCCGGTTTTCATTCTGCGAGTGAAGGACGACAGCGGGAACGTCACTGAACGCAAGTACAAGTTGAATACGCCAATTGTGCGCAGAGTATTGGCCCCGGGCGAGCAGAAGCAAGAGCCGCGGCGCGCGAAGCATCGGGGCTAGCGGGCAAGCCCTCTAAGTCTTAATTTTGGTGGAAGCCGCGCCCAGAATCTCCCGGCCCTTTTTCTCCTGGACGAAAACCGTCACGTGCAGATTCGCAGGATCCCAATGAGAGTCGAATTTCACAATAGGATCTCCCGTGAACGACACCGATGCTCCGTTCACTGCCGCGACTCCTATCTTCCGCAGGGAACGCAAGGTCGCAACGTGATGGAGAACGTGGCCGGCGTTTTCTCCCAGGCTTACCGATGAATGCAGACCGTCCTCCGTCACCGCCAACCAGACCTCGGCCACATCGCCGGCCGCGCTTGGCGCAAGCTTTCCCACCGATACGGAAAAGCGCTGCGATCCCTTGGCTTCCGCGTTGTTTGGTTTGATCGCAACCTCCGTTTTCGGGCCATGAGCCGCCTTTTCGATTTCGAATTCGGCTTTTCGCGCGTTGCTGCCGACGAACTGACTGTGGCCGTCGACGACGAGTTCTGGTGTATACGGGTCGTTTTTGAACAAAGCGGCATAGTCTTGCTGCCGCTGCGTCCATTCTGCGGAAGAAAAGGGATCGATCCAGCCGTCGTGATTCCAATAATCGACGTGCTCTTCGAGCGCAATGATCTCAGCTCCCGCTACCGGTTGCTGCTGCTGCAACTGCTGCAGCAGGGCATCCGCCGGCGGACAGCTGGAACACCCCTCGGAAGTGAAGAGCTCAATCACCACCGGCTGGCGCCCGACTCCCACGGCGGAGCTTTGTGCTTTCGCCTTGGCCAAGAAGAGTGAACACACAAGAAGCAACGCAAAAGCTAGCTTTACCGCTGCGGCTGAATAACGTCTCATCGCGTTCATCTTACTCATTCAATCAGAGTGGATGCCCAGCCCAACGGAAGGTTACACGAACAGCCAGCGGCTAGCAGTAAAAGTCAGCAACGCTCTTTACCACCCAGCGTTGTTCGTCGTCGGTGAGTTCGGGGAACATGGGCAGAGCCAGCACTTCTTTCGCCGCGCGTTCGGCTTGCGGGAAGTCGCCTTCGCGATAGCCCAGATAAACGAAGGCGGGCTGCAGGTGCAGGGGAAGCGGATAGTAGACTTCGGTGCCAATCTTGCGCGCGCTGAGGAACTCGCGGAGTTCGTCGCGGCGGAAGGCGCGGACGACGTACTGGTGAAAAACATGATGAGCCTGCGCACGAGTCAACGGGAGTTGAATGGGTGCGGCATTCTCGGCTTGTTCGCCGGTTGATGTGAGGCCTGCGGCGGCAAAGAGCTGGTCGTATTTCATGGCACGCTGGCGACGGGCTTCGTTCCATCGTTCCACATATTTCAGTTTCACGCGCAGGATGGCGGCCTGGATGGCGTCGAGACGGCTGTTCCATCCCAACTCTTCGTGAATGTAGCGGCGCGGACTGCCGTGATTTCGCAGGCGGCGCATGTGGGCCGCCATCTCTGGGCTGTTCGTGGTGACCAGCCCGGCATCGCCGTAAGCGCTGAGATTCTTTGTGGGATAAAAGCTGAAGGCCGCGGATACGCCCATGGATCCGGCGGTCTGCCGGCCCCAGCGCGCGCCGATGGCCTGCGCCGTGTCTTCTATCAAGAGCAGACCGAACTCGTCCGCCAGGAGTTGCAACGACTCCATGTCTGCGCACTGACCGTAAAGATGCACGGGGAGCAGCGCGCGCAGTTTGTCGCGCTTCGCGCCGCGCAGAAAAGATTCCACCTGAGTGGAATCGAGATTGAAGGTGCGCGGATCGATATCGGCAAACACTGGACGGGCGCCGATGCGCGCAATCGAGCTGGCCGACGCGAAAAAGCTGAAGGGTGTGGTGAGAACCAGATCTCCCGGCTGCACGCCTGCGACGGCCAGAGCCAGCCACAAAGCGTCAGTGCCGGAGGCGCAACCCACGGCATCGGAAGCCCCGCAGAATCCCGCCAGCTCGCGCTCGAAAGCTTCGACCTCAGCCCCCAAGATGTAATGTTGCGAGGCGCAGACGCGGCCCACTGCGGCCAGTACCTCGACACGCACTTGTTCGTACTGCCTCTGCAGATCTAGCATGGGCACGGAGTCGGGGGGCGTCGCGGTCGGCGAATCCGTGCCTCCCGGCGACGGCTTGGACGGTTCGGACTTCGCGGAAGATGTGGTCACGGAAGGGAGATTGTAACAGGGGATGTCCAGCAGTCTTGATGAAGAGGTACACACCAGAGTAATGCTCGTGGGAAAACATACCAATTCTCATATATTCATCTCCACAAAGTCATCTATAACTCATAACGGTGGAGCACATTACAGTGTCTATGTGATTGGTAAATAGATATGTTAGGCGACGTGATCGTTTTGGATCGACAGGTGCTTATCTGCTCGTGAATTGGTGTCTTTACCGGGGAACCCCCTGCCCTCAAGAATGGAGAATGGCTATGCGGCAAAGGCTTTGCTGGTTTTTCGTGGTCATGAGCATGATTCTAGTATTGGTGTGCGCCGCAGGGGCACAGACCGCTGCGTCGATTAATGGAACCGTTACTGACGCCTCCGGGGCGGTGGTGCAGCATGCGACGGTGACCGCCACGAATACCGCGACCAACATAGACCACACCGCAGACACTGGAACGTCCGGGGTCTACAGCATCCCCCAACTCCCTCCAGGCCCCTACGACGTAACCATCGAGAAAACCGGTTTCCGTCCGGTCAGGTTTGCGTTCTTAACCCTGACGGTGGACCAGGCTCTGACGCTCGATGCCAAGTTAGAGGTTGGCGGAGCCTCGACGAGCGTGACCGTCGAAGGTACGAGTGTCGCGCCTATCAACACCACGGATGCCGAGGTCAGCAGCGTAGTCGACTCACAGCAAATGGAGGCCCTGCCTTTAATTCTTCGGGACCCGTATCAGCTGATTCTGCTATCGCCTGGAACCACGCAAACCAATTCAGGACTGGGCGGCTTTTCCATCAATGGAGGCCGGGAACGAAACAACAACTTTGAACTTGACGGGACCAATAACAATGACCCCGGTGTTCCGGGCAGCGGATTAGTGTCGATTAATCCCGACTCTACCGACGAATTTCGTGTGATCTCGAACAGTTACGATGCTGAGAATGGCCGCGACTCCAGCGCCGTGATCGACATCGTCACAAAAAGCGGAACGAATCATCTCCATGGCGACGTGTACTACTTCGGCCGCTGGAACGCGCTCGGCGCCCGCGACTTCTTTAACCCCGAAGCCACCACCGGAAAGCAGAGCCCCTACGTTCGCAATACGTTCGGAGCCTCGATTGGCGGTCCGCTTATTAAGAACAAACTTTTCTACTTCTTCAATTATGAAGGCAATCGGTTCGCAACCGCCACAACCACGGATGCAACGGTTCCGGATCCGGCTTTTAAGACGGGTGATTTTACGTACACGGATCCCACGGCCGGACCGGTCAGCATCAACGTCAGCACGCCCACCTCTCCCAACAACGCGTATGGTCTCGTATTGGACCCTCAAACCCAGAAGATTTTGAATTACTATCCCGCCCCGAATGGTCCGGCGGTGATCCAGGGCGTCTCAGACCAGTATTTTTTCGGGGATACGGATCTTCACAACGCAAACAATTACGCCGTAAAAATCGATTACACGATCACTCCCAAAAACAGTCTGAGCCTGCGTTACACGGCGAATCAGGGCAACGACAATGGTGGAAACACGAATTATCTTCCTGGAATCGGAGGATATTCCTTCACAGGGCTGACGCAGGCCCTGAACGGCCACCTGATCACTACGATGACCCCGACGCTGCAGAGCGACGTGCGGGCGGCCGCGAACCGGTCTTTCCAGAACTACATATGCAATGGTTACAGCACGATCGACGGCTTGAGTCTCGCGGGCGTGGATCCGTACGGCCGGGGACGCGATTGGGATCTCCCAGCCTTTTCACCAGTCGGTTGCGCAGGGTTGGGCGATAGCGACGGCCAGGACCGTCCGTTCGGAACGTACCTTATTGGGGACAACATAACGTGGATCAAAGGCCGTCACACGATTAAGTTCGGCTACGAATTCGACGACAACTATTCGAACGATTACGACAACTTCAGCACGCGGTCAACTCCCAGTTTCTCGATTTACGAAAATACCGGCGCATCCGCGCTTTCGGCCAGCACAACTCCATTCGCCAACGGCGTGGTTCAGGATGCGGTTTGGGGCCTCTTGGGCTCGGTCTATCAGGAATCTCAGACGCAACTATTTACCTTCAGCGGAGTCCGTGCACCCAGCGATGAGCGCGGCTTCCGCGAGCGTGACATGTACGGCTTCATTCAGGACCAGTTCAAAGTCAAGTCCAACCTTACCGTCAGTTATGGACTTCGCTATGAATGGAACGGAACCCCGTGGGTAGTGAACGACCAGCTCACCAGCGCAACCCCGGCGGCGCTTTCCGGTCCTCCTCCGATTCAGTTCGTCCAGGTAACGCGCGGAGGATCGAACCCACTTTACGTTAACGACGTGAAAGGATTCGAACCGCGCTTCGGCGTCGCATGGGATCCATTCAAGGACGGAAAGACATCGGTTCGTCTCGGGTTTGGCGTGTCTCGAGACCGGCAGTTCTTCAATCTTACCGGCGACACACGGGCGAATCCGCCATTTTCGCTGCCTTATGTGAATAGCGCATTCTTTGATCTAGGCCCGGGTCCCTCCGACCAGATATCGAATATACCAATTCCGGCCACGCAACCGGCCCCTCCGTCCAACCTGCCGCAGTTTTCCTTCGCGTTTCCAGCGACGATTGATCCAAACTTCCACGTGCCTTACGTGTACCAGTGGAACGTGGGCATCCAGCGGCAACTGCCAGGCCATTTCACTCTCGAAATCAACTATGTGGCGAACGCAGCCCACCGTTTGAACCGGGTAATCGATGGCAATCCTCCGATTCCGGCAAGCGTAGCGGTGCTGAGAACTTATTGCGCGGATCCCACCTATAATCCCGTCAACCCAGGCCCTAACCCGGCGAATCCGTACGGTTGCATCGATAATCCTATTGCGAGTCCCAACTGGGAGACTGTTCAGGGCGCAAATCTGTATTACGGAGCGGATCTCGAGGCCTTTGGCTACCCGGCGAACGCACTCCCGTTCGACGCGGTTAATAACAACGCGGCGTATCACTCCAACCTGGTTTCCAGCGTTGCAAGTTCGAACAGCAATGCCCTGCAGACTTCGCTCACCCGGCAATTCACTCGCGGCATGTCTTTGCAGGTGAACTATACCTGGGCGCATGCAATCGATGACGCCACCGACGCCTTCCTGCCGCAACAGGACCAATTCCCCTTCCCGGCCAACTCGTTCTATCTTGGCCGCGAGCGGGCGAATTCGTCCTACGATGTTCGCAACCGTCTGGTGTTTAACTATGTTGCCGATCTGCCTTTTGGCCGCGGCACGAGCCATCTAAGTAGCGGCCTTATCGGCAAGGTTCTCGAGGGATGGACCTGGTCGGGGATTGGCACATTCCAAAGTGGGTTCCCGTTCGAAATATGGGAGTCCGGAGTTGACAGCGATGGAACAGGCGCACAACAAAGAGCGTCTTACCTGGTGCCTTCCTCGCCCGTTCCGGTTACGACGCCGCTCACGCAAACCGGGCCAAACGTTGGCCTCTTCACATATCCGTTGTTCGGCGGTCCGGGCAATGTCCAGCGCAACACCTTCTATGGCCCTTCGTACGAGAACTTTGACATGGTCGTGGGAAAGACCACAAAAGTCGGGGAGCGCCTTACGGTGGAATTCCGCTCTGAGTACTACAACATTTTCAACCATCCGAATTTCTATCAGCCCTCTAATACCATCAACAACTCGAATTTTGGGCAGTCAACGTCTGAGGTCGGGCGCAATGATGGCACGACCGGCGCGCGGCAGTTGCAGTTCTCGATGAAATTCAAGTTCTAGATCAGCTGGCTAAAGCTGAACGCAAAAAAGGAGCATCCCGAAAGGGATGCTCCTAATTTTTTGGTGCTCTGGGCCGGCACTTGTCGCTTTGAAAATGACTACTTCCCGAACATGGGGTAATGGCTGGCGGCGCCCATGAAGAACAGCATCACTATCGACAGGAATGCGTTGGCTCGCGAAGCCAGGAAGGCCTGGCGGGCCATGGCTTTGGCTTTGTCAGGGATGGGCGTGCCGTTGGTGGCGTTGTCGCGGGTCCACTGAATCAGGCGCTTCTGGATGCGCCAGATCACTCCCCAGACGTTGAGCATCATGACCCAGCCGATGCCGCCGCCGATGCCGATCGCTAGCAGTCGATTGCTCTCCCAACCGTGGCTGTTGAGGCTCAGGAAGAGCCAGGCCGCGACCGCGACGACGACGGCGTAGACGACTCCTACAAATGCACCTTTGTCGAAGATTCCTTTGCCGGGGATGAGGCAGGCGTAGAGCACGCCCCAGACGATTGTCCAGATCAGAAAAAAGCTGCCCATGACGGGGCCGCTCGAGGCGCCTCCATTCTGCGCGTCGACCGCAACGATTTTTCCCCAATAGATCAGACCGGCGAGCACGGTCAGCACCGCCGACATGCGGAACCACCACAGGGCGCGCGTCATCAGCGCGGGCATGACTTTGCCCTTGGTGGTGGCATCGAGTTCCTTCATCACGGGGACGTTCACCAGGTTAAAGAAATAGAGGAGACCGATCCAGGTGATGCCGGCGAGGAAGTGAATCCAGCGGACGAACATGAGGAAGTTGGTGTTGAAGTCGCGGGGGAAGTTGATTTGGGGTGCGAGGAAAGTTGCCAGAGCAGCGCTTGCCATGATGCCTCCTAAGATTTCGCAGAAACCTTTGCCTATGCGCGGGTCGAATCGCCCACGCCGGGGATTGTACACAACGGATGGGGTGATAGGAGGAGGAAGAGCCGGCAAACCTTCACACCGTGAAAGAAAACCAGTTTCCACAGATTCCCGGTTGAAAAGCGCGGGGGGACGCCGTATGGTACTCGCAGCTACCTGCCAGGCGGCGCAGCCTCGGGAAACTGTGGCGGCGAAGAGGCAGGCTAACCCCCCCGTGTTCCCAGTGCGGGAGAACCAGCGCGGAAGACCAGCGCTGGAAGACCAGTGCGGGAAGACCGCAGGGAACATGCTGTTGCGATGAACTTGCCCGGAAGGCTGCGGACCGGGCAGGTCGGTGTGTCGGAGTTCAAAAGAACCTAAGGAGATCGGCTATGGAAAGCAGCAAGCCGGCGCAGAACATCCAGGATTCCTTCCTGAACACGGCCCGCAAGGAGCGATTAAACATCACCATCTACCTGCTGAGCGGAGTGAAGTTGACGGGCCGGATTCGTTCCTTTGACAAGTATTCCGTGGTGCTGGAGGCCAGCGGACAAGAACAATTGATCTTCAAACACGCCATCTCGACCGTGGTGATGGGACGAACCGGGTCGCATGTGGCGCACCTGGCGCATCCCGAGGCGAAGGCCGTGGGCGCGTCCGGGGCAGCGGCATCCTCGTCGGCGGGGCCGGCAGCGGTTCCGACGGTGAGCGCCTCGGGCACCGAAGGGTAGGGGCGTTTTCGGTTTGCGCAGTTCTCATCCCAAGAAGACCCGCGATGGGGCGTCCAGAGCGAGACGTGTGCCTCTCGGCGCAGAGCCGCCTCGCAACAATAATGAAAATTTGCAGGAACGCGCGTTCCTGGTTGGGATTGATGTGCGCACGCGCGGACGCAGCGCCCGAGGCACGGTAACTGCCCAGGCACAAGCAGCCCGCGATGCGGCGTCGGCTGCGCCAGCTGCCGGCGCAAAGATGCAGAGTTCATCTGTTACCAACAAGCCGAGCATTCCCGAGTTCGACGCGGAAGAATCTTTGGCGGAATTGCGCACACTGGCGGGGAGCGCGGGGGCGAAGGTTGTCGGTGAAATTCTGCAGCGGCGCGACCGGCCCAATCCCGCGACTTTAATCGGAGCCGGCAAGCTCGAGGAAATTGCAGGCGCGGCCGCGTCGGTGAATGCCGACCTGCTCCTCTTCGATCACGACCTGAGCGCTTCGCAACAACGCAACATCGAAAAGGTCGTTCATTTGCGCGTCATCGACCGCACGCAGTTGATCCTCGACATTTTTGCGCGGCACGCGCGCACCCGGGAAGGCCAGTTGCAAGTGGAGTTAGCGCAACTGCAATACCTGTTGCCACGGCTTGCGGGGCGCGGCGTGGAGATGTCACAACTCGGTGGCGGCATCGGCACGCGCGGTCCCGGAGAAACGCAGCTTGAAACCGACCGGCGGAAAATTGCCCGGCGCGTGCGGCACGTGGAGCAGCAACTGGAAAATGTCCGGCGCATCCGGACGCAGCAGCGTCAGCGGCGGGAATCGGCTCCGGTGGCGACCGTGGCGCTGGTGGGATATACCAACGCGGGGAAGTCGACGCTGTTCAATGCGCTGACGCGGGCCGCGGTGCTGGCTTCGCCGAGAATGTTTGCCACACTCGATCCCACGATTCGGGCGGTGGTTCTGCCGTCGAAGCGCAAGGTGCTGCTCTCGGACACAGTCGGATTTATTCGCAGCCTGCCGCACACCCTAGTTTCGGCGTTTCGCGCCACGCTGGAAGAGGTGCAGCGGGCGTCTCTGATCCTGCATGTGTCCGATGCCAGCAGCCGGCTTTCCGCAGAGCAAGATGCGCAGGTGGAGATTGTCCTGAAGGAACTCGAAGTAGAGAAGAAGCCGCGGTTGCGGGTGATGAACAAAGTCGATCTGCTCGACGGAGAAGTCGCAGAGAGCCTGATGAATGACGCGCTGCGCGATGGCTCCAACACTGTGTACGTTTCCGCGGCCGAGGGAACTGGGCTGGATCGATTGCTCGCGCGCATTGACGCGATGATCGAAGAAGACCCGGTCAGCCGCGTGCATCTCCGCGTGCCGCAGAAAGAAGGGAAGACGCTGGCCATGCTCGAAGCCAAGGCGCGGATTTATTCTCGGACGTACAAGGACGGGGCGGTGGTGCTGGAAGTGGAGGCGCCGGAATCGGTGGTGCGGAGGGTTAGGGAGTGGGCGGTGAACGTCCGCAATTTAAATAGGCCGGCAACCAAGAAGCGGTGACATTCCTTGGCTATCGGCCCATTCGATCCTGAATTGGATCGGAGGTGATAGTTCAATGCTAATCCTCTTTAGCGGGAAGTCAAGGATTAGTTGCAGGTTTCTGCATAGTCCGCCAAATCAGGGTTCAAGTGGCGGAATTCGCCCATTCTGAGCCTTTTTCCGTGTCGAGCAATCGCATGAAATCAAGCCTTTGCGTTGACATAAACTGCTGCGGACGTTAGACTTAACAGTTTTCACAGCCCTCATTTTCCTGTAAAGCCACAAGCGATGGATCAAACGTTACGACAACTAGGCGAATTACTGCTTGGGTCCATACCAACGGTAATTCTTCTCGCGCTGCTCTACGCGCTCTACGCAACCATTGTGCACAAGCCGTTGCGGCGCGTGCTGGAGGAGCGGCGCAGCAAAACGGAAGGTGCGGTCGAGAAATCGCGGGCTGACATTGCCGCAGCCGAGGCCCGCACGTCAGAATACGAGCAGCGGTTGCGCGAGGCGCGGGCGACGGTGTTTCGCGCGCAGGAAGCTCGACGCAAGGCCGCTCTGGATGCCCGAACGGCGGCGCTGAACGAAGCTCGCGTAAAGGCTCAGGCGCAAGTGCAGGCTGCGAAGGCTGACATCCAGAAAGATCGAGACGCGACGCAGAGTGGTTTGCAGAACGAAGTGCAGGCTCTGGCGGCGGAGATCATGCGCCGCGTACTGCAGCCGGCGGGATTGGGTCGTTGATGTTTCGGCGCAGGATGTCGAAGGTTCCGGCTACGAATTCGAAGAATGTGGACTCCGTGAATATGGGTTCCGTGAAAAAGATCGGGATGGGCTTGCTGCTGACCCTTGGTTTTGCCGTGGCTCTGGGATCGCTGCGTGCCCAGGAGCAGCCGGCAACGCCGCAGAAGCAACAGCAGTCGTCCTCCGACAAAACGGGCAAAACAGACAGGACAAAAGACCGGGGCGTCGCCCAGCAACTGGTGCATGAGACGCGGGAAGCCGCGGGTGAAGAGAAAGACGAGAACGCCGAATTCAAGCAGTCGGCATCGGTGAGGCTGATTGCGAAATGGACCGGAATGAGCCTGCAGCATGCTTATTGGTTCAGCGTCCTGTTGAACTTTGTTGCGATTGCGGCGGTGATCATCTGGGCCGCCCGTAAGTATTTGCCGGGAATGTTCAGCGCCCGCACGGCGGCGGTCCAGAAGGCGATGCAGGAGGCGCAGAAGGCTAGTGAGGAAGCGCGGCGGAGGCTGGCGGAGATCGAATCGCGGCTTATGAAGCTGGATGTGGAGATTGGCATGATGCGCGATGCCGCCGAAAAGGAAGGCGCAGCCGAGGAAGCGCGCATCCAGGCGGCGGTCCAGGAAGATGCGCGGAAGATGGTGGAATCGGCGCAGCAGGAAATCGCGGCCGCTGCCAAGGCCGCGCGCCGCGAGCTTACGGCTTACGCGGCCGATCTGGCGGTCGGTCTGGCGCAGAAACAGATTCATGTTGACACGGCGACCGATCAGGTGCTGGTGCGCAAGTTTGCAGGGGAGTTGGGAGTGTCTGAGGCTTCGGGGCCGGGAAAGGACGGGCACTGAAGCATGGCTTCCGTTGCCAGTACGTACTCCCGGGCATTCGCAGATGTCGTCATGAGCGAGCATCTCGACGCGGATCGCTCGATCGGGGAATTGCGCGCGATCGCCAGTCTGCTCGACGAAAGTTCAGTGTTGCGGCGGGTATGGGAAAATCCGGCGATTCCTGCTGACCAGAAGCGGCGCGTGCTGGATGTGATCGCGAAGTGTGACGGCATTTCAACCCAGGTGAGGAACCTGGTCGCGGTGTTGATTGATCACCGGCGAACACATTTTCTCGATCCCATCATCTTGCAGCTGGTAAAGGAACTCGACGCGCGTCTGGGAATCGCTGAGGCCGAGATCACCAGCGCTCGGTCCCTTGGCGATGCGGAGAAGCGCGAATTCGAGGCTCAGGTCGGGAAGTTGACTGGAAAGAAAGTCCGGGCGCAGTACGGGCAGGACGCTTCGCTTCTTGGAGGCGCCGTGGTCCGCATCGGCAGTACGATTTACGATGGTTCGGTGAAAGGGCAGCTGGAGAGGATTCGCGAAGAGATAAGCGGCACTTAGCTGGAAACTGATTCTATGGCACAGATCAAAGCAGACGAAATTACCAAACTGATCCGCGAGCAGATCGAGAACTACGAATCGAAGATCTCCGTGGACGAGACCGGCACGGTCATCACGCTGGGCGACGGCATCGCGCGCGTGTACGGGCTGGATAAAGTGATGGCCGGCGAACTTCTTACCTTTCCCCACGGCGTAGCCGGCATCGCCATGAACCTGGAAGAAGACCAGGTGGGCGTGGTACTGCTCGGCGAATATACGGAGATCAAGGAAGGCGACGAAGTGAAGCGTACGGGGCGCATCATGAGCGTGCCCGTGGGCGACGCCATGATCGGGCGCGTGGTCGATTCGCTCGGCCGTCCCATCGACGACAAAGGTCCCATCGCCACGGATAAGTTCATTGCACTGGAGAGGCTGGCACCGGGCGTCATCGACCGGCAGCCGGTGCGCGAGCCTATGGCGACTGGGCTGAAGGCCATCGACAGTATGATCCCGATCGGCCGCGGACAGCGCGAGTTGATCATCGGCGACCGGCAGACCGGGAAGACCGCGGTGGCGCTCGACACCATTATCAACAGCAAGGGTAATAACCTGGTCTGCATTTATAACGCGATCGGACAGAAACGGTCGTCGATTGCGCAGGTGGTGAAGATTCTCGAAGATTACGGCGCGATGGAATACACCATTGTCGTGGCGGCGTCGGCTTCAGAACCCGCGCCCATGCAGTACATTTCGCCGTATGCGGCAACGGCCATCGGAGAATATTTCCGCGATACCAAGCGGCACGCGCTGGTGATTTATGACGATCTCTCGAAGCACGCGGCGTCGTATCGTGAAATCTCGCTCCTGCTGCGGCGTCCGCCGGGACGCGAGGCATATCCAGGCGACGTGTTCTATCTTCACTCGCGGCTGCTGGAGCGCTCGGCCAAGTTGAGCGATAAGAACGGCGGCGGATCGCTGACCGCGCTGCCTATCATCGAGACGCAGGCGGGAGACGTTTCCGCCTACATTCCGACCAATGTGATTTCGATCACCGACGGCCAGATTTATCTGGAAACCGACTTGTTCAACCAGGGCGTGCGTCCAGCCGTAAACGTGGGTTTGTCGGTGAGTCGCGTGGGCGGCAGCGCGCAGATCAAAGCCATGCGGCAGGTTGCCGGAACTCTGAAGCTTGAACTCGCCCAATACCGCGAACTGGCAGCTTTTGCGCAGTTCGGCAGTGATCTCGACAAGGCCACGCAAGCGCAGCTTAATCGCGGGCAACGGCTGGTCGAACTCCTGAAGCAGAACCAGTTTTCTCCGCTGCCGTTCTCCAAACAGATTCTGATCATCTTCGCTGGCACGGGAGGATTCCTCGACGACCTGCCGGTAAATCAAGTGCGCGACTTCGAGAAAGAACTTTACGAATACGTAGATGCAACGCAAGCCGGACTGCTGCGCACCATCATGGAGAAAAAGGTTCTCGATGACGGCTTGAAGGCACAGTTGACAGATGTGATCAAGCAGGCGAAGCAGCAGTTTGTGGCGAGCAGGGAAGCGGTAGCAAAGTAGCACCGAGTACCTAGTAGCGAGTACCGAGCAAGACTCGGTACTCGGAAACTCGAGACTCCGACTCATGGCCAACATTCTCGACATACGGCGCCGTATTCGCAGCGTGGTGAACACGCGGCAGATCACGAAGGCGATGAAGGTGGTCTCGGCTGCCAAGCTGCGCCGCGCGCAGGATCGCGCCTTGTCGGCTCGTCCGTATGCGCTGATGCTGACGAATGTACTGAAGTCACTCGTCGCGCGGACGGAGATTTACGATCCGGAAACCGGCGAGCCGAAGCATCCTTTGTTGGCGCAACGGCCGGAGAAAACTATTCTGTTGATCGTCGTCACCGGCGACAAGGGGTTGGCAGGCGCGTTCAGTGCCAACGTAACCAAAGCGGCCAGCCGGTTTATCGAATCCAAGGCCGGGAAGAATATCGACATTGAAGCGATCGGCCGCAAGGGACGCGACTTTTTGCGGCGTCGCTATCCCGCGGCGCCGGTGCAAACGCGCAGCCTGGCCGAGACCGAAGAGTCGCTGGAGACAGCGCCCGAGGCCGCGGAGCGTGCCGGCGCGATACAAATTACAGGAGAGCACGTTGGCGTTCTCGGCAAATTGGAATTTTCCCAGGCCCGGGCTTTGGCGGAGAACGTGATCAGGCGATATCAGCGCGAGGAGGTTGATGCGGTCTACGTCGTCTTCAACGAATTCAAGTCGGTGATTGCGCAGCGGCTCATCGTGGAGCAGATTCTTCCCATCGAACAGATTGGCGCGCCGCCGGTTCGCCTGGCTGAGGAGATGACGGAAGAAGAAAAGAAGAAAGCCAAGGAAGCGGCGATCAGCGCGGGAGTTGGCCTGCATTCGAACCAGCGTTCGGACGAAGAGGCGGCGCAATTCGGAGCGCTCGGTGGGCAGGTAGATTACATCTACGAGCAGCCACCGGAGGAATTGTTCCGGGCGTTGCTGCCGAAGTATGTTTCCAGCCAGGTGTTCCGCGCGCTGCTCGAGTCGGTGGCGGCCGAGCATGCCGCGCGCATGACCGCGATGGATTCCGCCACCAGTAACGCCACAGATATGATCGACTCGCTGACCCTGGCCATGAACCGGGCGCGGCAGGCCAAGATCACCAAAGAGATTATCGAGATCGTCAGCGGCGCAGCTGCGATGTAGCAAGCATCCAGTACCCAGTACCCAGACGAGTCAAAAACATATGGCAGAAAACGTAGGACACGTCGTTCAAATTGCAGGGCCGGCGGTGGACGTACAGTTTCCCGAAGGCAAGTTGCCGCCTATCTATGAGGCGGTGCGAGTCGTGAGTGATGGCTTTACCGTGCCCAGCCCGGTCAACGTAATTCTCGAAGTCCAGCAACACCTGGGTGAAGGCCGCGTGCGCTGCATCGCAATGGAGGCCACCGAGGGCATGGTGCGCGGCATGAAAGCCATCGACACCGGCGGACCGATTTCCGTGCCCGTTGGACGCGGTACGCTGGGACGGGTGATGAACGTGATCGGCGAGCCTGTCGACCAGCTTGGTCCGATCGAGTACAAGGAACGAATGCCGATTCATCGCCTCGCGCCGGCCTTCGACGAGCAGGCCACGACGGCAGAGATGTTTGAGACTGGCGTGAAAGTCATCGATCTCATTCAGCCGTTCCTGAAGGGCGGCAAAATCGGCTTGTTCGGCGGCGCGGGCGTGGGTAAGACCGTCGTCATCATGGAACTGATCAACAACGTCGCCAAGCAGCACGGCGGCTACTCCGTGTTTGCGGGAGTGGGCGAGCGCACGCGCGAAGGCAACGATCTGTGGCTGGAGATGACGGAATCCGGCGTGATCAAGCCGGGCGATCCGGCGCACTCGAAGGCCGCGCTGATTTACGGTCAGATGACGGAGCCACCCGGAGCGCGGTTGCGCGTGGCGCTCACCGGACTTACGGTCGCCGAATATTTTCGCGATGCCGAGGGCGCGGACACACTGCTCTTTATCGACAATATTTTCCGCTTCACGCAGGCAGGTTCGGAAGTCTCCGCGCTGCTCGGCCGCATGCCCAGCGCCGTAGGTTACCAGCCGAACCTGGCGACGGAAATGGGCGAACTGCAGGAGCGCATTACGTCAACCAAGAAAGGTTCAGTGACTTCGGTGCAGGCGATTTACGTGCCCGCCGATGACTTGACCGATCCGGCGCCGGCGACGACTTTTGCTCACCTCGACGCGACCACCGTACTCTCGCGGGCATTGACCGAGATCGGAATCTATCCCGCGGTCGATCCGCTGGCTTCGACCTCGCGCATCCTCGATGCACGTATCGTTGGCCAGGAGCACTACGACGTGGCCCAGTCGGTGAAGAAGACGCTGCAGACTTACAAAGATCTGCAGGACATCATCGCGATTCTCGGCATCGATGAACTTAGCGAAGATCAAAAGCTCACGGTGGCGCGAGCGCGAAAGATTCAACGCTTTCTTTCGCAACCCTTCCACGTAGCCGAGCAATTCACCGGCGCGGCGGGCCGTTACGTAAAGATTGCCGACACCGTGAAAGGTTTCAAGGCGATTGTCGAAGGCAAGTACGACGACATCCCCGAGCAGGCGTTTTATATGAAGGGACCGATTGAAGAAGTGCTGGAAGCGGCGGAGAAGATGAAGGCAGCGGCATAAAGCAGTGGCCAGTGATCAGTGTTCAGTGATCAGTCAAACTGGCTGATTCGCGGACGAAAACTGATCACTGAGCAGTGGACACCGATCACTGATGGCAGACACTTTCCAACTCGAGATCGTCACGCCGGAAAAGAAAGTGGTCGACACGACTGCGGCGGAAGTTCAGATTCCCGGCAGGAACGGGTATCTGGGCATCCTGCCGGGGCATGCGCCGCTCATTACCGAACTGGCGGTGGGTGAAGTTACGTTCCATACCGGCGCCGCCGAAGAGCAGCGGCTTGCGGTCGCGTGGGGATTCGCGGAAGTCTTGCCCGACAAAGTGACGATTCTGGCCGAGACCGCAGAGCGCCCAGCCGAGATCGATGTGGAGCGCGCGCGCAAAGCCAAAGCTCGCGCCGAGGAACGACTGTCGAGTGGCGACCCGAATGTTGACGTCGAGCGGTCTCTGAACGCGCTGCAAAAAGCAGAGACGCGGCTGGAAGTCGCCGAGGGGAAAAGCCACTCCTAATTTTGCCGGAAGATCTTCGGTCGGAGGTCTATGAGATCGATCACGTCTCTCGTTCAGTCGGGCGTCTTTATCCTCTCGGTGTTTGGAGTTCTGGCCGCCGCGCAGGACAAACCGGCACAGACCCCGCCCCCTCAACGGCCTGCACCAATTGTCTCGCCTGAGGTCCACGCCGACGGCAGCGTTACTTTCCGTCTCCGCGACCCGAATGCGGTTGAAGTCAAGCTTGGGCTTGAGGGCGTCGCAGAACCTCTGCCCATGAAGAAGGACGACCGGGGAGAATGGAGCGTGACGACTGCTCCCTTGGCCCCGGACTACTACGGTTACGAATTCATCGCAGATGGCGTGCGTATGCTGGATCCCTCCAACCATCTACTGGTTCCGAATTTGCTCACGCCGGGGAATGCGGTGCATGTTCCCGGACCTTTGTCCCTGCCTTGGGAATTGAATGACGTGCCGCACGGCGAAGTTCATCATCACTTCTATAAATCGGCGGTTGCGGGCGATGACCGCGATTACTACGTCTACACCCCGCCGGGCTACGATCCCGTGGCGAAGAAGACCTATCCAGTGCTCTATCTACTGCACGGTTACAGCGACGACGCCAGCGGATGGACTGCGGTTGGCCATGCCAACGTGATTCTCGACAATCTGATCGCGCAGGGCAAAGCTAAACCCATGCTCGTGGTGATGCCGCTTGGCTACGGGACGATGGAGATGATCCGGCATTCCTGGGCATCATGGAGTCACACGGATTTGCGCGACACGAATTTCAGGAAGTTCAGCGAAGCGCTGCTCACCGAGGTCATGCCGCGCGTCGAGAGCGAATACCGGATCACGAAAGACCGCAATGCGCGGGCGATTGCCGGCTTATCCATGGGCGGCTCGGAATCTCTGCTCACGGGTCTGAATAACCTCGACAAGTTTTCCTGGATCGGCGCCTTCAGTTCCGGCGGCATTCCGGAAGACTTCCAAAAGGATTTTCCTGCTCTCGACGCAAAAGCAAACCAGCAGATACATCTCTTGTGGATCGCGTGTGGCACCGAGGATCATCTGATTACCGTCAACCGCAGCTTTCGGGAATGGCTGAAGACTAAGGGGGTGAAAGCCACCGAGATCGAAACGCCTGGGATGCACACTTGGATGGTGTGGCGCAGGAATCTGGCAGAGTTCGCATCGCTGCTGTTCCAATGAGCACAGCGTGGGCGCGGGGTACTAGATGCCACGCAGCTGCGTGTACGCTTCTTCTACAAAGCTTTTGGCCTGCGGGCCTCGAACTACCCACCGAGGTGGTCTTGGCCGGAGGAAGACCCACCGGTCAGTAACAAATCTCTCCCAGGCTGAAATTTCACCGCCCGCGACAGTAGACACGGCCGCAGGCAGATCCGATGGTTTTTGAAACGCGATAATCGTCTCGGGTGTGCGCCGTTCCGCACTTTGCGTGACTCCTCCTGGCGCATCGAACATCGCAAATGTCGTCCCTAAATGGGTACCCCAGATAAAATCTTTCCGGTTGCTGGCCAGTGCAAGCGATGCCAGATTCGAATTTCTGCTGAGTTGCTGCCAGTCTTCTTCGCCGATCGGGCTCCAATTCTTTGAAAAATTCCATCCGTGCTCCTTGCTGTAACGCGCCTGTTCGCGCCGCTGTCGATCCTTTGCGTGCACGGCGGCAATGACGCCGAGCGCCACAGCTAGACTGAGCCAGAAATATTCAGGAAGTTGCCGGAAGGGGGTCGCGTAACGATTCAACTGCTCCAGCGTCGGCCACGGGAGCACGGTGAGCGACAGTTTCAGAAACAAACTTCTGAAAACGTTCTCGGAAGTCCATGCATGGCAAGTTACGGCACGTTCACCTGATCACGAGTTTTCTGACGGCACGTACTTCACCGCGGCGGTTCGCTCCAGCTTGTCCCAGGCGAACCTGCGGCCTTCGAGCGCGCGCTTCAGCGTCTTGAACAGGACCACCGAAAACAACTGGCGGTAGGCAAAGCGCTGCAACCAGACCTGGGTCAGCAGCCAGCCGTCTTCTTTTTCGTCGGGACGGCTTCGCTCCAGCGCAAATGCCAGCGCCGATGCCAGGAAGTCGACCACCAGGAACACGAAGAAGAATGCGACCAGTTTGTGGAAGCTCGCGGGGTCGGTGGAATCGGGGTGAAAGTATTTCTGGATGAAGTACCACGAGGCGCCGAAGGCGAACATGATGTCGATGAGCGGCGACACCAGCGGCAACAGAATCTGGAAGATCACGATGTTCGGCAGCGCCACAAATCCCAGCGCTCCCTTGCGCGCGAATACGCCACTGTGTTTGTAGACCGCCTGCAAAACGCCGAACGACCAGCGAAAGCGCTGGCGCATCAGCCCATTCGCGTTGGTGGGGGCTTCGGTGTAAGCCAGGGCCATGTCTTCGTATTCCACGCGGTAACCGCGCCGCAGAAGCGCCATGGTGAGATCGGCATCTTCGGCGACAGTATCGATCTGGTAGCCACCCGCTTCTCGCACGGCGGAAACGCGCCACGCCCCGATCGCTCCCGGCACCACACTGACCGCGCCGAGCACGTCCAAAGCGCGGCGCTCGAAGTTCTGGCTGGTGATGTATTCGAGAGCCTGCCAGCGCGTCCACAGATTCACGCGGTTCCCCACCTTGGCATTGCCGGCGATGGCTCCGACTTTCGGATTGATGAAATGCGGCACCAGTCGCGAGATCGCGTCACTGGCGATTACAGTGTCGGCATCGATGCCGACGAAGAGTTCGGCATCTCCAATGTGTTCGATGCCGTAGTTAAGAGCGTCGGCCTTGCCTGAGTTCGGCTTGGTGAGGACCAGAACTTTTCCGGCCGCCTGTTCCCGGGTGAAGGCGTTGCGCGCAATTTCGAGAGTGCGGTCCCGCGATCCGTCGTCGATCACAATCACGCGCAGGTTGCGATAGTCGGAGTTCAGCGCGGCGCGCACCGTGCGTTCAATCACCTTCTCTTCGTTGTAAGCGGGGATAAGCACAGCGACTTTGGGCTTGTATGAAGCGACCTCGGCGGGCCTTCCGAAGATTTTCTCCTGCAGGCGGTCGTAGACCGCAGCCGTGCCGATAAACAGCAAGCGTCCGGTCATCAAAATATCGCCGATCAGGAAGATCCACGTGATCCCCAGTACGCCCGCGTCGAACAGCCAGAAGCCCAGCCCGTCAAGGCGCGCGGCCCAGAGCTGGGGAGTCGACAGCGGCGCCATCACGTCGGCGCGGGTCTTGCCCAGCAACTCGTAAATCGGCGCGACCTCGTATCCGCGGGCGCGGATGCCCTCAATAATCATGGGCAAAGCCCGCACGGTTTCGGAGCGATCCCCGCCACCGTCATGCAGCAGAACAATGTTGCCGCAGTGTTGGTCGTTCGGGCTGCACGGCGGCAAGTGCGCCAGCACGGAGGCTGAAATCTCTTCGGCGCTCTGCCGCCGCGGCTTGTCGCTCCAGTCGTTGGGGTCAATCCGGTTGCCCACGGTGGTATAGCCCAAATCCTGCGCAGTTTCGAGCGGACGCACCTGGTCCGCGGTGTCTGGCTCCTCATCAATCGCATAGGGCGGACGCAGGAGCATGACGCGAACTCCCACCAGGCTGGAGAAGAGCCGTTCGGTCAGGTTCAGCTCCACCTTCATGTAGGTCGCGGAGATATTGCTCACATCGGGATGGGTGAAGGTGTGGTTCCCAATGGTATTGCCCTCTTCGTAAATGCGTTTGGCCAGACCGGGGAACCTGTCCGTCTGAATGCCAATCAGGAAAAACGTGGCCGTTGCATGCTCACGCTTGAGCACATCGAGAATCTTCGGCGTCCATTCGGGATCGGGGCCGTCGTCGAACGTGAGCACTACCTTGTTTGGGCTGTAACCGTAACGGGCCACGCGGTAAGGCTCGGGCAGAGACTGAAAAACTTCGTCCGTAATCAGCTTGGTATTCGCATCGACGGTAAGGTCGCGAGTGCCGTGCGTGGGGCGATCTTCGATCCGCAGAATCTCGCCCTGGCCCTCCATATCAACATCCTGGCCAGGAGGCACATCGCGCAGTTTGTCGGTCGCGCCGGCGTCTCCGGGAACGTCCCACACTTTCCATAGTGAGCGGTCCTCACCGCCCAGCCGCCACAAAGCGAAGGTCTGGATGCCCAGCGTCTGCGCGGCACGCATGTGGTTCAAGGCCGTGACTGCATCGAGGAACCAGACGTCGTGGCGGAAACTATGTTCATCCAGGTAACTGAAATGCGGATTCAGCGCATCATCGTCGAAGGTTACATCTTCATCGGAATCGCGCGCTGCCAGCCAGGCCGCCTGCGCGCTCACCGAGCTGTCGCGTTCATCCGCCGGCAGCTTGCCCTGCTTCGGTTTCAGCACCCAGTCATAACCGTAGTTGGCGATCGCGCAGATCAGCTTCTCCCGCGGAATTGCCTTCACCGCGAATTTGAGATTCTCGACGAACCAATCCTGGGAGGCGACCGGTCCCGAGGCCGCGCCGGGATAGTGCTCGTCGTAGTTCATGATGACCACGCCATCCGCCGGAGCTGCGATCGCGGCATAGTCGAACTCTGGATTGTGCGCGGGCACGCTGACGTAAAGCTTCATCCCGCGGGCATGCAGGTCGGCGGAAAGTTCATTCAGCAGCGCAATGTAGCCCGGCTGACCGACTTTGGGGAAGGCCTCGAAATCCACCATCAAGCCGCGAAAACGGTCTGAGGCAAGAAACATCCCCACCTGCCGGCGAAAGACCGCGCGCGCGCTGGGATTGTTCAGAAAGTCCGTGATTCCCGCCACGAATTCGGTGCCGTCAAAGTTGTTCACCATGGGAAAGACTTCCATGGCGGGGTCTTCGACTTTCAGAAAAGGCATTACGCGGTCGTCGACGGAGCGCACGCGATTGTTCTGCACTACGTCGAAGAACTTGTTGGTTTGGTCGTCCACGCCCTGCAGCCGGCCGTCAGCAGTGAGAGCGTGCAGCCAGTCGGGATACAGCAAGTCGATCTGGCGCGAAAAATCGCGCAGAGAAGAAAAGCTGGCCGCGTCCCAGGGAACGTAGAATGCCGCCCGGATGCCCTCTTCCTGGTTTAGTTTCACTTCCGAAGCAGGCAGCTTCGACTTGCGATGGGATCGGCTGGCCAGCTTTTTCTGGCGCTCGCGGGCTTTTCCCTTTTCATTTTCCTTCAATGCCCTGAAGGCACGCTTCTGCGGTGAAAAAAGCAGCTCAGGCAGGCGCTCGTCGCGCAGCGTCGTGTACACAAAGAAAATAATCAACGCGGAGAGCACTACGACCCCGGCGTCGACGAAACGTCTCAGACGCTTCCAGCGGGCGCGTTGCGGATCGTAAAAGACAGGTTCGGCCATGGAGAGCTAATCGTTCATCGTATGCCGCGGGCGACACGTGGTCAATTGTAGGTGAGGTGCAATTCCCGGTGCGGGCAGGGCTAAGCGTCCTGGTAGATGAGGTGCACTTTCCCGCTCCGAAAGATGGCTTGAACCAAAGATGGCCTGAAAAAGATGGCTTCAAACGCGCTATATTCTCACCGTGCTGGAACTGGTGCGGAAGGATGCTCGGTTCTTTCTCGCGGCGAGCCTGGCGGCCCTGGCGTTGCGGCTCGTTTTTGTTCTGCACTTTCCGGCCGTCGTAGACGATTCCCGCCTCTATGCCGATATCGCGGAAAACTGGCTGCAGCATGGCGTCTACGGCATCACAGATTCCGGGCAGATTATGCCCACTCTTTCCCGCCTGCCGGGATATCCGGCGTTTCTAGCCGCGATCTTCGCCGTTTTCGGCTGGAGCAACTTCCGCGCGGTTCTGCTGATTCAGGTCTTGTTCGATCTTGGCACGTGTTTCCTCGTTGCCGATCTCGCGCGCCGCTTTGCATCCGAGCGCGCGGCGAAGGTGGCGTTCCTGCTGGCCGCACTTTGTCCATTCCTGGCCAACTACTCGGCCGCCGTTCTCACCGAGACGCTGGAAATATTTTTCACAACGTTAGCGCTCGATTTGGCAATGCGAGGGATTGCCGCTTTCCTCCGCGACCTCGAGTCAAACTCAACGCCGCTGCCGCTAACCTGGCTCGGCTGCGGTCTTTCCATTGGGGCATGCATCCTGTTGCGGCCGGACGGCGGCATTCTGTTCGGTGCTGTCGGTGCATACTGGTTCCTGATTTTCCTGCGAAGCTTCATGGTGAGGCTGAAGCAGACGTCGGGGATCGTGCCCCGGTTGCGGCCCATGCTGGGCGTGGGAGTGATCCTGGCTGTCGGCGCCTTCGCTCCGCTCGCTCCGTGGACCCTGCGTAACCTGCACACCATGCACCGCTTCGAGCCGCTCGCGCCCCGCTACGCCAACGATTCCGATGAACTCCTGATGCCGGGCTTCAATCGCTGGACCAAAACCTGGATCGCCGACTACACCTCGGTGGAGGAAATTTATTGGAAGGTGCCGGGCGATGACATCGATGTCACGCGTCTGCCGCAGCGCGCTTTCGATTCCGCTCAGCAGCGCCAGGACACGGAGCAACTTTTCGCCGACTACAACCGCGATAAGGAAGTAACACTGGAACTCGATTCGCGCTTTGCCGCGCTGGCTACGGCGCGCATTCATGCCGCGCCACTGCGTTACTACATATGGCTGCCGGCACTGCGCATTGCCGACATGTGGCTGCGTCCTCGCACCGAATTGCTGCCTTCTGATCCCCGCTGGTGGGAGTTCAACGACGACCCCACCTGGCTCACAGTCAGCATCGTCTTCGGCCTCATCAATCTCGCCTACGTCGCCGCGGCCGCTGCCGGCCTCTGGCGCTTGCGCAACTCATTCGGCGCCGGATTGCTTCTCATGTTTCTCGCCCTGCGTTCGCTGTTCCTCGGAACCCTGGAGAATCCCGAGCCCCGTTACACGCTGGAATGTTATCCCGTGGTCATAGTCGCGGCAGCCGTGTTCCTCATTGGAAAATCGAATCCAAGCCATCGGAAACCCGCATAAACAGGCTCCCAATTTTGGAACGCAGTATGTGAAAAGGCGTATTCAAACGTTTCAGGATGTGTCTCTAACGGCCTAACGCGTTGAAAATTCGGGCTTGCCAACAGTGGCACCCAAGTTGCACAATAGTGCCCCATCAGGTCTCCAGCGGTCTCGGCCGTCCTTCGTTTCCTTGGGGAGAGATGTCTTTTCAGAGCAACAAAGTCCAACCGAAGACAACCGGTCATCGGAAAGGTGCGTGCCCAATGCGATCCCAGACAGAAAAACTAGCAAAACTACTGCCAGCAATGTTGATTTTGTGCATGGCGCTGTTATTTGCGTCATACGCTGACGCTCAGAATGCGACTGCCAAGATCGTGGGTGTAGTCACCGACCCGCAGGGAGCGGTGGTGCAGGGCGTCAAAGTGACGGCCACCAATGTGGCTACGAACGTTTCCGTAGAGACTACCACCGATAAGGACGGTTTTTACCAGGTCCTGAACCTGCCCATTGGCACCTACCAGATTCGTGCCCGCCACGAAGGTTTTCGACCGCTGGAGTTGATGACTGCTCCGCTGGAGATCAACCAGTCGTTTCGCGCCAATTTAAAGATGGAGTTGGGCTCAACCCACGAAGAGGTATTGGTCGAGGCGCAAGGCTCGGGAGTGGAGACGGTCAATCCGACACTAGGACAAACCATCACTAGCCGTCCCATCGTTGATATGCCTTTAAACGGACGCAACGTCATGAGTTTGGCTCTCTTGCAGCCTGGAGTCACCGACGACAATCCGGATGACACCAGTGCTTCCCAAGGATTCAACATTGGCGGCGGACGCACCGACTCGGTAACGTACCTGCTGGATGGCGGCCTCAACAACGAACTGTTGGGCAACGGCATTGTCCTCAATCCGAATCCGGACGCGATCGCGGAGTTCCGCATTCTTACCAGCAACTACACGGCGGAATACGGCCGCAACGGTGCTGGAATCATCAGCGTTGTAACCAAGTCGGGCTCCAATGACTTGCATGGCAGTGCTTTTGACTACGTACGGAATACCGATTTCGACGCCAACTCTTATTTCAATATTCAAGCAGGCTTGCCCAGGAACAATCTCAAACGCAATCAATTTGGCGGCACGTTTGGTGGTCCCATCCTCAAGGACCGGCTTTTCTTCTTCGTTGCCTATCAGGGTCAGCGCCAGGTAGAAACCGATGTCCAGCCGGAACAACAGATCTTTACGACGGCCGAATTAAGTGGAGATTTTTCGCACGCGGTGCCAGACGGGACCGCACTCGTTGACAGTCTTGGCAATCAGGGAACACCATGCGCAGATCCGGCCGGGTGCCTTGACACCAACGTTGTTAACTTTCTCCAAACCAACACCTACTTTGCGGCCACTACCAACGGTGGTGCCGCGAATGCCCAGATTGACCCCACCAAGTTCGATCCCGCCGCCCAAGCCTACATCGCGGCCGGACTGGTTCCGTCGAATGCAGCCGGCGAGATTTTCGCCTCCGCCGGCAGTACGGACAACAACAACGAACTTGAGGGCAAGATCGATTTCAACATCGACTCAAAAGACAAGGTGACCGGGACGGTCGGTGGCATCAGAACTAAGGAAGGCGAGCCTTTCGGACGCGCGGGCTATTCAGGCAACGTGCCCGGTTTTCCCGCCATCGACACGATCAACAACTACTTCCTCAACGTGGCCTATACGCGGACCTTTTCGCCTGCCATGCTGAATGAACTGCGCGGGACCGCGCAGCGCCACAACACTCTTTCGGATAAGCCAGTTTCCCCCCTGGCCCCGATTCCTCAGTTCGGCATCGCCTCGGACCTTTCCAACGGTCCTCCGCTCATGACTTTCGACAATGGTCTGGCTTTCGGTCAAGATCAGTCGGGTCCGGCCACTGAAGTCGGCAACACGTATGGGATCTCCGATACGCTTACGTGGGTAAGGGGACACAATACCTGGAAATTCGGCGCAGGATTTTCCGCGTATCAGCAAAATACGGTCTATGCCTTTTTCACCGACAGCAACTTCGCTTTCTACGGATACGCCGCGGGCGGGGTTGGCACGGGCAACAGCTTCGCCGACTTCCTGGTGGGAGCTCCCAACGATTTGTTTGAGGGTCCAAACGCAGTCAGCAACTTCCGCAGCAAGGCTACGTACGGATTCGCGCAGGATGAGTGGCGGGCAAGACCCAACCTGACCCTGACCTTGGGGATTCGCTATGAGTACAGCTCGCCCAAGATCGACACCGCGGGAAGAACCTTCTCCATCATTCCCGGGGATCAGTCGACAAGATTTCCCAATGCGCCGCTCGGCCTGGTTTTTCCCGGAGACCCGGGAGCGCCCCGTGGAGCCAATTTCCCCGACAAGGATAACTTCGCACCCCGATTCGGTTTTGCCTGGAGCCCAGGCAGCAGCGGCAAGACCAGTATTCGCGGAGGCATCGGCATCTTCTACGACGTGCTGAAGGGCGAAGACAACCTGCAATTCAATGGCGCGCCACCGTTCTACAGCGAGCCCTACGTCACTTTCCCCTGTATTCCGACCAGCGCCGCTGGGCTTGCCCGGGCTGCCGGGTTTACCGACAGGCAATGCCCTTTTACAGCCAACCGTGGGCCACCTCCACCACTCCTCTTCCGGCCAACCCTTTCCCCTCCACGCCACCCAACCCCGCTACCGCGTTCAACACGACGGGCACCACGCCATTTCTCCCGTTTGGCGGCGGCGGCATCTACTTCGTGAACCCGCATCTCCACACGCCATACACCTACCAGTACAACTTGAGCGTGCAGCGTGAACTGGCAAGGAACCTGATCGCAGAAGCTAACTACGTGGGCAGCAGCTCAAAGGGCCTCACTTCGCTGCAGGACATCAACCCGTTTGATCTCAGCACCGTGACCGGCGCCAACCCGGCCCGGTTCTTGAATGAGACTCAGAATGCGGCCCTCACCACCTATTGCGCGGACGCGGGCGGCCCGTCCGATTGTCCTCTTTCCATCTCGGAGGAGTTCAGGAATATCAGCTTTGCGAATTTCAATAGCCTGGAAGCTTCGTTGACGAAGCAGAATGGCGAGAACCGGATATTGGGCAACACCTACTTCACTCTTGGCTATACTTACGGCCACAGCATCGATAACTCATCCGGATTCCGCAACCGCGATTCGCAAGTGCCGTATTACAACCCCAGCCAGTTCCACGCCTCCTCCGACTTCGACCTTACGCAGCGGCTCACTTTCAGCGGAGGATGGGATTTGCCGTTCGACCGGCTCGGGGGACCAAAGCGACTGGTGAAAGGCTGGAGCCTCTACCCCATCTTGAGCTGGCGGACTGGTTTCCCGCTCAGCATCAGTTCTGGTCTGCCGTTTAATCCGTCGGACCCCGGACCCTCGGGAGCTGGCGACGGCTACCTGGCCAACGCCGATTTCGCGCCCGGGTTCAGCAAGATTACGATCTTGAATCCGAGAAAGAACGGCAACTTCTATTTTAATCCGGCAGCCTTTGTGGCGGTTCCTGACACTCTGGGGAACGGATATGGTACCACAGCGCGGGACTTCTTCCGCGGTCCAGGCCGTACAAATCTTGATATGACCCTGGCCAAAGCCACGGCCATTACGGAGCGCGTGAATTTCGAGATTCGATTCGACGCTTTCAATGTGTTTAATCACGCTGAATTCGCCAATCCTGATACGACGCTGACGAGTGAGACCTTCGGTGAAATTACCAGCAACACATTGGGCTAAATCCAGTAACTGCTCTGCAGACCCAGCGCATCCTGCAGATCGCCGGGCGGATAACCTTCTAGGCTTAGGGGCTAAAGCTCGTGCTTGGTGGCGGCAGAACGCCGCGAGGGGCCGAATCACCGCCCCTTCGTTCCTCTGGACTCTTTCTCCCTCGAGACCGAGGCGCACAAACCCCGTCGCTGCTGACTGCGAGTCACGTCCGTTGAGTTATTCACTTGAACTGAGCCAAGCCGGCGAGACACAATAGCGCCCATCTTCTGCGGAGCGATCTATAGCGGTCGTCTCGCAACGATTCTGCCTGAAGCCTCGTGTACAAGGATCTCTTATGCATGCAGCTGAACTGGCGGTTCCTCTTTCTGTTGGCTCTCCGTTCTCCCGGCATTAACTCGGATTCCCCGAATTGCGCAGTTGAAATCTGCGACCCGCAGACTACGCAGCCCGTTGTTCTGGCTTGGCATCTTCAGTCTGATTCTCGGTTTGGGTATTGCACTCTTAAGCGGAGAACCGGCCGCCGCCCAGCAGGCGACCGCACGTGCTCGCCGGTTCGGTCAAAGACGAGACCGGCGCTGTGGTTGTGGGTGCGAAGGTCTCGCTGAAGAATTCCCAGACCAACGTGGAACGCACTACGACCAGCGGCAAAGACGGCAACTATGTATTCAATCTCGTTCCCATCGGAGCCTATGCGCTGACGGTTGAACAAGCGGGCTTTGAAACGTACGTCCGCAAGGGCATCACGCTCGAGATCAACCAGAACGCACGCCTGGACGTGGCACTGCAAATCGGAAAGGCCAGCCAAATAGTAGAAGTAACAGGCGATGTGACTCAGGTTGATACGGTCAGCGCGACTCTGGGCAAAGCCGAAACCACGCAACGCATTGAAGATCTGCCGCTGGCCGCCCGCGACACGATGCAGTTGGGCCTGCTGCAGGCGGGTGTTTTCGCTCCGGATCAGGATGACGGCTCGGGCAATCCATTTTCAGTGAGCGGCCAGCGCTCCGAGTCTGAAACGTTCCTGATCGACGGCTCTGATAACAATGATTTCCTGGGCAACAATATGGTCGTCGATCCCAACCCCGACGCGGTCGCCGAATTCAAGATTTTGACCAATAATTACGAAGCGGAGTATGGACGGACGTCCGGTGGAATCGTCAATCAGGTAATAAAGTCCGGCACGAATTCTATTCACGGAGACGTGTTCGATTATTTTCGAAACACCGCTTTGGATGCCTCCGATTATTTCCTGCAAGAAGTTCCGATCTTCAAATACAACATCTTCGGCGGAACGATCGGCATGCCGATCAAGAAAGACAAGATGTTTTTCTTCGCGTCTTATCAGGGCGCGCGGCGGCGAGAAGGGCAAAACCCTGGAATTCTGACGGTGTTGACTCCGCAAGAGCGAACCGGCGATTTCAGTGATCTTCTACACGGGGGTGATTGATCCGACTACTGGCTACGATACGGGCCAGCTCACGGATCCGACGACGGGTGGCCCGTTCATTTGCGGGGCTAATGTGTGCAACCAGGTGCCGACTGATTCGGTGATGCAGAATTACATCAACCAGTTTCTTCCCATGCCGAATTACGGAACCAATGGTTTTGTGGAAGACCCGGTGGCCAGCTTGCAGGAAGATCAGTTTATTTTCCGCTATGACTACAACATCTCGAGCAAAGATACGTTGTCCGCATTTTACGTTCTTGATGACCAGCCGCAGATTTTTCCGTTCGAGGTCGTGAAAGGCGCCTCCACGGGGGGAGACGTGCCGGTGGGATCGGGCTTTACCAATGCCCAGCGTTATCAGACCGGATCGATTAGCTGGACCCGCGCCATCTCTCCCACTAAGCTGAACGAGTTGCGATTCTCTACCAACCGGGTGGCAACGTTTGATGCGGTACCGACGGATACGACACCACCGTCGGCGCTCGGATTCCTGACGGTAATCCCTGATGATCCGGCGGGCACTGCGCCGCCCGCAATTTCGGTCGGGGGCGCATTCAACCTCGGTCCTTCCCCGCAAGGTCCAACCAAGATTCACGACGCAACGTTTCCAGTACCAGGATACTTTTTCCTGGACCAAGGGACGCCACGCTCTGAAGTTTGGAGCGGATGTCCGTTGGATACAAGAAAACTTCCACTACGACTTTTACAACAACGGATCGTTTGACTTCGGGAGCTACTACACGAATACGGGCAGCGCTTTAGCCGATTTCGTCGGCGGTTTCACCGATAACTACTACCAGTTTTCAAGAGCCATCTATGGCATCAGAACCCATCAGTTGGATTTCTTTGGACAAGACGCGTTGAAGATTACGAAGAACTTGAGTCTGGACTTTGGCGTGAGGTATGAATATAACTCGCCGCAGGTAGATCCGCATAACGAGATTCAGGGCTGGTTCCCGGGACAGCAATCGACGCTGTATCCAGGCTCTCCGCCTGATTTCCTGTATGCTGGCGATCCGGGAACACCGAATCGGGGATTGATCTATCCCGACAAAAACAACTTTGCGCCACGATTCGGTTTCTCATGGGACATGTTGGGCAACGCCAAGCTGGTAATGCGCGGTGGCTTCGGGATTTTCTATGACATCGAAGACGGGGCCCTGAATCTGCAGTTCGGAGGACAGGCTCCGTTTGGATATGTGGCGAACAACTATCCGTGCTTCACTACCGTTGCCATCGGTGCGGGCGGATGTCTTGTTCCGGTCAATGGCTCTTACTCGGCAGACCCTTTTCAAACCGCAACGACGGGGTACTCTGATCCGTATCCCTTCATCGCCGGCGGGCATCTGGGACAATTTTTTACCCCTGCGATTCCTTTTGCGTTTGTGGTTACTCCTCAATTCCGCACTCCTTATGCGGAGAACTTCAATTACGGCTTCCAATACCAACTTAGCAAGGACACGGTAGTGGAGGCGGTTTATGTTGGCAGTCTGAGCCGCAAGGCGATCGCCAGTACGAATCTGAATTACCCGGAAATCACTGGCAGCAACCCCAACAATTTGATGGCGCAATATCAAAGCTATGTGCCGACGGCTGATCCTGCGAATCCAATCTACGTGGTAAATGACATCTCTCCGGATTGCGCCCGCCCTCTCGCGAATTGCGACGCAAATTTCGTTCCTCATGGCGCCACGCAAATTGAAACCAATGTCAGCAATGGCAGTTCTTCGAGCAACGAAATGCAGGTGACTGTCGACCGCAGGATGAATCACGGCCTGGGCTTTAGAGTCGCTTATACCCTGGCGAAAACCATTGACGTGACCTCGGGCTTCCGGGCACGGTCCTCCACCTACACCGATCCAACCGACCCGGCATTCGACCGCGGCCTGGCTGATTTTGACGCGCGCCAACGCCTGGTGCTAAGCCCGATCTGGCAAATTCCCCTGGGGAATAAGAGCAGCGGATTCAAGAAGAACATCATTGGCGGATGGGTGGTCTCGTCGATCACCTCATTTCAATCGGGGAACCCGTTCACGCTCTTCTCCAGCAACGGAGCGAGCGAATCCAACGAAGGACTGGACCGGCCTGACGTCGTTGGACCGATACAGGTCTTCAAGAACCCCCGGCAGCAACGGACATTCAGCCCTAATGCGGATGGAATCCATGGCAGTTGCCTCTCGGGCACGACGACTGGACCCTTCTTCTTTGATCCAACCAATGTGGTCTGCTCCGTAGGACCCCCTGTGGGGCAACCCAATGTGGCGGGGCTAGGTCTCACCACCGGTGGTGTGCCGCTCTTTACATACGGCAATATGGGAAGGAACGTGCTGCGGGGACCGGGAATTAACGATTGGGACATCTCCATCATGAAGAACTTCAAGTTCACGGAGAGCAAGTCACTTCAGTTCCAATCCAACTTTTTCAATGCATTTAACCATGTGCAGTTTTATGGACCGACTTCAAACGGAGGGATCAGTTGGCGGCGCCGGCCAGTTTGGCCAGGTCTCGACCGATAGTTCACCTTCGACTTCGCCGTATTATCGGGGTCCGCGTATAATCCAATTTGCTTTAAAGATTCTTTTCTAGCGGCAAGTGCCAAGGTTGGACCCGTGGCGCGGGTTTGACTACGCCAGCGGCGAGTCGCTCATGCGGAAGCGGGTGCGCACGTGCTCGGAGATGAGCTCGATGGCGGGACGGTTCGACACCGGATCGCTCTGGGCCAGATATTTCATGGCTTCCACCAGCACGCGCTGTCCATCGACGTACCGAGGATCGGACGTGCGCTCTCTTCGTTTGCTGCCAAAATTGGGTGGAACAGGAATCGTAAAAACCTTAGCCATGAATGAACTCAACCTGGATGAAGTCGAAAGGAACTCTTAGGCAGTATAGCGCCCTGCGTTCCCTTTTTAGCACACATTCTTGTGCTTTAGATTCAGTAACTTACCCGCGGGGCGAGACGAACTGCGTCTTCTTTGTGGTCTTCAACTGAAACACGTCGTTGCCGATCTTGGCCTTCATCTGCACCGCAGAATACTTCGCCAGGCGATAGTCGCCCTGGCCCTGGAAGAACTGCTGCTGCACCGAGATGCCGCGGCTCAAGTCGATCCAAAGCAGAATCTTTGAAATGTTATTGCGGAACTTCTCGCTCTTGGGAATGAGTTGCAGCTTTGCGGTTGCGATCCCGCCCACAGTTTCCTCGCCCAGATAGCTTACGTCGAAGGACTTGATCAAATCCTCGCCGCTCCCGCCGAAGCCCAGCACAGATAGCTCTCAAGCTCACCGCGGTTGGCTCCCGCCGGATACTCCATGACCTGATCAATCTTCGGCTGGTAAACCTGCAGCTTGCCATCTTTGTAGAGCACGAACTTCGACGTCAGGTTCCTTGATCTCCGCCATCATTTCGATTTCCTTTCCCGCCCGGCGGTAATAAACCGTGCCCTTCTGCAAGTCGGTTTCATCCACCACTCTCTGATACTGGTCCCAAACGAAATCGGCTTGCGTAGCTTGGAAGCTGGCGGCCGCGGCGTCCATTTTCTTGAGCACGCTATCAAGAGACGGCGCCTCCTGCTGCTGCAAAACAATACTCAGCGAAAGGAACAAAATGTGGAGGCAGGTCATCATGGCCGGTTACCGTGATGTTTGTCGCAGATTATTCCCCACTGGATTCCATCTCACGGTTTTCGCTTCACCAAAACACGGTAGGCCTGCACCTGCCCCTTGCCATCGGGAATGCCTTCGTATTTCACGATCGCGACTTCGCCGGAAATTGGTTGGATAATATGCAGCAACTGATCCCGCACCGTCTGATCGTCGCCGGGCGTGATCGCGGCGGCGGAAATCTGGTAGAGCAGCCCTCCCTGCGCGTCGGCCGTGACCACCACATCGCTGGCGTGCGGGCTGCGGAGCGCAGGTTTATCGTTGAAGTTGATGACCCGGGGCGAGAAGAAGACAAAAATGAGGATCAGCGTAACCATGATGTCGTAGTGCAGCGTGCCCCGCTCATGCTGCCAAAAGATGTAGCTCCGAATTGTGGGCCAGACGCCCTTCATCGGTAGGGAAGGCGCGCCCGTCGCGGTCGTGCTGATGTCCACACTTTGCAAGTTTAGTCTCCATATTCAAGGTTTCAATGTTTCAAGGTTTCAAGGTTTCGAGTTCCATCCGAGCGCCGGTTCTTGAAACCTTGAAACGTTGAAGCTTTGAAACTTCGCCGTCAAAAACTTTTCTTCGTAATTCTCTCCGCTCCAATATAAGGCCGCAACACTTCCGGAATCACCACGCTCCCATCAGCCTGCTGATAATTCTCGACAATCGCCACCCAGGTCCGGCCCACGGCCAGCCCGCTTCCGTTCAGAGTATGCACAAACTCGGTCTTGTTCTTGCCTTCCGGACGATAACGGATATTCGCCCGCCGTGCCTGGTACGCTTCAAAATTCGAGCACGACGAAATCTCGCGAAACAACTGCTGCCCCGGCAGCCAGACTTCAATGTCATAAGTCTTCGCCGAAGATGGGCCCATGTCTCCGGTGCACAAAGCTACCACGCGATAGTGCAAGCCAAGCTTTTGCAGCACGGTCTCGGCATCCCGCGTGAGCTTCTCGTGCTCTTCATACGAATTCTCCGGCCGGGTGAACTTCACCAGTTCCACCTTCTGAAACTGATGCTGCCGGATGATCCCGCGCACGTCTTTGCCGTAGGATCCCGCCTCGCTGCGGAAGCACGGCGTGTAAGCCGTGAGTGAAATCGGCAATCGCGCAGCGTCAAGAACTTCGTCACGATAAAGATTCGTAACCGGAACCTCGGCCGTCGGAATCAGCCAGAGATCCTTTTCCCCGTGCGGCACACGAAACAAGATCAGCGGCAAACTTGGGCAACTGCCCCGTACCATACATCGACTCGGAATTAACCAGGTAAGGCGGCAGCACCTCTGTGTATCCATGCTCGCGCGTGTGCAGATCGAGCATGAAGTTCGCCAGCGCGCGCTCAAGCTTCGCTCCCAGATCCCAGTAAACGGCAAAGCGCGCGCCCGTGAGCTTCACTGCACGTTCCAGATCCAGCACGCCCAGCTCTGCGCCCAGTTCCCAATGCGGCTTGGGAGCGAAGTCGAACGTGGGTGGCGCGCCCCAGCGGCGAACCTCCACATTCTCGTCGGCGCTGTGGCCGACCGGGACGCTCGCATCCGGCATGTTAGGAATTCCGGCAAGAATGTCCCGCAAGCGGCCATCGAGGTCGGAGGCAGTCTTCTCCCGCGCCTGAATCTGCTCGCGCAGGTCTTTGGTCTCAGCGATCGCGGCAGTAGCATCCTGGCCGCTCTTCTTGAGTTTGTTGATGTCCTCCGAGGCCTTATTCCGCCGCGCCTTCATGGTCTCAGCTTCCGTGATGGCCTTCCGGCGCTGCGTGTCGACGTCGCGGAAATCCCTGAGCACGACAGCCGGATCGGCGCCGCGCTGGCGCAGCATCTCCTCCACCCGGGACAGATTCTCGCGAACAAAGCTCAGATCAAGCATGAGGACTAACTACTTTACCGGAAGCCGGGCGGAGAATGCACGCGGGTGAGAAGAGGGTTCATGTGGGGACAGCCGCCCCTTCGACAAGCTCAGGGCAGGCTCTCGGCTGTCCGTCGAGCGCAGCTCGATTGCCTTAGCTTTCGCCCGACCTCCCACCTGTGTAAACTACCTTCGCGATGAGATTCTCCCCCCGTCCCACTGCTGTGTGCCGAGTTTTTTCGCTGGCAGTCGCGGCCGTCGTCTTCCTGACCAACATCCCCTTCAGCTCTGCCTCCGCCTACAACGCCCATCCCAAACTAGTCGTCGTGATCATCATCGACCAGTTCCGCGGCGACTATCTGGAGCGCTACCGCAACCAGTTCGGCGAAGGCGGATTCCGCCTGCTCCTCGACCACGGCGCCAACTTCACCGATTGCAACTACGACTATGCCAACACCCGCACTGCTCCCGGCCACGCCACGCTGTTCACCGGCGCCTACAGCAACGGCCACGGCATTGTGGCAAACGAATGGTGGGATCCGAAGAAAAAGAAAATGGTCACGTCGGTCGAGGACGATGACACCAAACTCGTCGGCCTCGCGATCAAGCTAAGCCCGATCAAGCTAAGCTCGAACAAGCTAAAGATGACAAAGACAAACCCGGCGCGTCGCCCCACAACCTGCTCGCCGACACGCTGGGCGACGAACTCAAGCTAGCAACCCAGGGCAAGTCGCGAGTGTTTAGTGTTTCTCTGAAAGACCGCGCGGCCGTGCTGCCCGGCGGCTTCGCGGCCGATGCTGCGTACTGGATCGATCCCAAAAGCGGCGTCTGGATTACCTCCACCTACTATCGCCCCGACTTGCCCAAGTGGGCGCAAGACTTCAACGCCGCAAATCGCGCCGCAAAGTATTGGGATCGCGATTGGAAGAACGCGAACGGAGACGTACTTCGCTCAACCGCGCATCGCAAGGGAAAAGACGGCTCCGACGCGGGTTTCTACGAGGTCGTCGGCTCCACGCCTTTTGCCAACGAGTACGAACTGGAATTCGCCAAAGAGTTGGTGGTCTACGAAAGCCTCGGCGCCGGCCAGGCGACCGATCTGCTGGCCATCAGTCTTTCTCCGAACGACATTCTCGGCCACCAGGTCGGCCCCGACTCCCCGGAGATGGCCGCCATGGCCCTCGCACTCGATCGTGAACTCGCCGACTTCTTCAACTTCCTGGGCCATCAAGTCGGCCTCGCAGACCTCTGGATCGCACTTTCAGCCGACCATGGCGTCTCCGCCTTGCCCGATGCCGCGAAAAAGCTCCGGATTCCCGCCGCCAATCTCGACGCCGGCAAACTCGAAGCCCAAATTAACAGCGCGCTATCCGCAAAGTTCTCGCACGCCGCTTCCTACATAAAGCTCGATTACCCCGATGCCTGGCTCGATCCGGACGCCTTCGCGAATGCTCACATCAAAGAGCACGATGCCGAAACCGCCGTCGGCGAAGCCATGAAGCAAGCCGGCCTGCGCGATTACTTCACCAAGTCACAACTGGCCGCAGGCGAAGCCCCCGATACTGCTCTCGGCAGAAAGTTCCTCCATAGCTACTCGCCCGAAGGCGGCTGGTATGTGATGGGAGTTCCAGAAATCTACACGGTCGGCCCGTCCAAGGGCACCGACCACGCATCGCCCTACACCTACGACACGCACGTGCCGCTCGCCTTTTACGGACTGCCCTTCCGCCCGGGAACGTATCGCACGCACGCCGAACCAGTCGATCTGGCCGCAACGTTGGCATCGCTGCTCGGCATCAACGCTCCCACCCACGCCGTAGGCCGCGTGCTCACCGAAGCGCTCGCCGCGCCGCATCAGGCAGAAAATTCTGCGGGATCTCCCGGCGAAAGGCCGCCGCAATGACCCCCTCCCCAGAAAACGGCGGCAAGTCCCCACTGGATCTCAGCGTCACCTTCGCCGGCATCCAGCTGAAGAACCCCATCATCGCAGCCAGCGGAACTTTCGGTTACGGTGTCGAGTTCGAGGATGTTGTCCATCTCGACAAGCTCGGAGGATTTGTCGTAAAAGGTCTTTCCCGCGAACCCATGATCGGCAACCCGCCGCCGCGTCTGTGGGAAACCGCGGCCGGCATGCTCAACGCTATCGGCCTGCAGAATATCGGCGCGCCCGCGTTTCTCGAAGAAAAGCTGCCCAAGCTTCGCCAGCTCAAAAACATCGTGGTCTTGGCCAACGTCTTCGGCTACACCCGCGAGGACTACGAACGAACCATCGAAATTCTCAACGACGGCGAAGGCATCGCAGCCTATGAACTCAACGTCTCCTGCCCCAACACCGCTTCCGGCGGCCTGCAGTTCGGCAGCGATCCCCGCTCTCTCGATGAAGTCGTGACCACCGCGAAACGCGCCGCCCGCCGGCCTCTGATCGTGAAACTTTCTCCCAACGTGACCAGCATCGCGCAGATGGCGCACATCGCGCAGGAGGCCGGCGCGGACGCCATCTCGCTGGTCAACACTTTCGTCGCGATGGCCATCGATGCCGACACCCGCAAGCCGCGCATCGCCAACGTCACCGCCGGACTCTCCGGCCCGGCCATCAAGCCCATCGCCCTGCGCATGGTCTACGACGCCGCCCACGCCGTGAACATTCCCGTGATCGGCATGGGAGGCATCTCAACCGCTACCGATGTCGTCGAATTCATGCTCGCCGGAGCAACCGCCGTTCAGATCGGCACCGCCAGCTATTGGGATCCCTGCGCCACCGAGAAGATCGTGGATGAACTGCAGCGCTGGTGCCAGGATCACCACATCACCCGCCTGGCAGACCTAACCGGCGGCATGATCCTGGAATAGTGCAGTCCTTAGGTTGTGGGATGAATCCCGGGTTTTGCTGAGAACCGGGAACTGAGAACTGCGAACTGGGGTTGGCTACCGCCCGCGCGCATACCAGATCGACCCCGGAGACTGGTAGTTCCGGCCCTCACCCCACACCACATGTGTGTTCCCAAGGCTATCGATGGCGATCGAAAACAGATTGCCAAATGGGAAGAGAAAACCGTTGGGCAGGATGTAATCGTATCCGCGCACGGGGCCGGAGAGTTGCGATTCCGGCGACCAGGTCGCCCCGCCGTTGGTGGAAGCTCGATAGAAGGTATTCCAGAGAGGATGCTTTTGCGCGTCCACTTCTCTTGTGTCCATCCACGCGATGCGCACGTCGCCCGCGGTGCCGGCGCTAATGGCCGGGAAGCAGTGCTCCACGCCAGCCGGGCCGTTTATAACGTCAGCCTTTGCGGACCAGTTTTCTCCCTGGTTCGTCGAAGAAGAGAAGTAAATTCGCTGCGGTCCGCCAACGGCCGAGCCTGAGTTCCACAAGGCATAGATCACTCCGGCATCATCGGAAGCCAGAGCCATCTGGGAGGCCAGAAAGCCACCCGAACAGAGCCGGGACGAGCAACCCGGCGCCGCGCTGGAAACATCCATCGGCGTCGTGCTCCAGGTCCGGCCGCTGTCCCCTGATCGGCTGACAAATACTTCCACCGGTCGCGTGAGAAGATCCGTTCGCGGGTAAGCCGTCCAGGAAAAATAGACATTGCCGGTGGGATCTACAACCGCGCCCGCAGCCAGGGACCAGCCCGGCTCAGCGCCAGGATTCAGCACAGTCGCGGAGAAAGTCTGCGCGTAATCATGCGACGCAGCTACCGCGAGCGTCTGATCGTGGTTAAAACTCACGTAGACATTGGGGCCGCGAACCGCCAGCACCGGCTTATCGATGCTGGTTTCCGGAGATTGCTCGGCGACGGCAAACGACCAGGAGCGGCCAAAATCCTGCGACCGCGCCACGATGATAATGTGTCTGCCCTGCATCCACGATGCATAAAGCGTTTGCCCGTCGTTCGGGTCGACCTTGATCTGCGCATCGAATTGTCCGAGCGACGAGGCCAGCAGGGAGCGCGGCGCTTCCCAGGATGTGCCATTGTCATTGCTGACCAGCAGGACCATTGTCGGCGCCGTGCACGCTGGACATTGCGCCACCGGGCCATACTGAGGATAGAGAATGTAGATGTGACCGTGGGCGTCCGTAGCCAGCGCGGGCTCCCATTGATCCCCTGGGCTGAAGCCGACCCGTCGCGGAGCAGTGAAGCCCGAAGCGGCCAGCGCCGCAGGCGCCGTGGCCAGCGCCAATAGCAGAAAAGTGGCGAGTTTCTGCACTCTCCGGGCGCGGCTGGACTTGAAAACCAAAGGACTTCTCCTGGGACACCGACTGCGACAACCCTTGCCGCACTTTATAATGAATTTCTAATAAACGTCAATTACCCGATAGGGTCATCAGCACTTTGGTAATGTCTCAATTTGATTGTCATCGTGAGAGAGCGCGTTTTTTGCGCGAACGAAGGATCCGGGCGAGCCGCGCGAAGCGGGGTCGCGCTTTTCTGCGACGCATTAGTCGCGCGTCTGGCTCGCTTCCCTAGCAGAACTACCACCGGGCTTCACAGCGCGTGACTTTCTGCCGAATTCGTCATCTAATAGAGAGCGCCACAAGGAGCAATCTTAAAATGGAAAAAGCCACATTCGCCGCAGGATGTTTTTGGGGAGTGGAAGCCACCTTCCGGCAGATGCCCGGAGTGCTGTCAACGCGCGTAGGCTACACCGGCGGAAACACCGACAATCCCAACTATAAAGAAGTCTGCACCGATCGCACCGGCCACGCCGAGGCCGTAGAAGTAGAATTCGATCCCGCCCAGGTTCGCTACACCGACCTGCTGAAAGTCTTCTGGGAGAATCACGACCCCACGCAACTCAACCGCCAGGGCCCGGACTGGGGCACGCAATACCGCTCCGCCATCTTCTACCACACGCCGGAACAGCAGGCCGCAGCGCAAGCCTCAAAGGAAGCGCTAGAAAAGGCGCACCGCTTCTCCAAGCCAATCGTCACCCAGATCGTCCCGGCAGTAACGTTCTATCCCGCCGAGGACTACCACCAGCAGTATCTGGAAAAGCGCGGCCTGGCCAGCTGCCACATCAAGGCGTAGGGACGAAAAGCGCAGGGAGAAAGGGCTCAACCCTTACTCTAGCTGCTCGAAGTGCAGCGATTTAGCTCCAAGTGCCGCTAGAGCCTCGTCCATGGTGCGCACCACCCTCAATAGCGGACGGGAATGCTCTCCCATGATCTGAAACATGCGAGCCAGACCAAAGACAAGCGCCTTGGAGGCCACAATGAAACGCGGCCTGGCGGGGTCTGACAGCGACTGGCTCCTGGTTTGCCAGTTGGCGGATAAGGTCCGCAGACACATCAAATTCGGTACCAGCGAGCAGTCCATGATGCTGGCGCTCGGGTCCATCACGGTCGCATATCTTTTTGCTGTTCGGTAGGACACCGCCAGCAATTCATTCGTGACCCGGCCCTTGAACCGGATCAGCATGATCTTGCTCGCTCGGTCGAACTCAAATCGGAAGCTGGCGGGAATCTCGGGGCGAGGTTGCGAAGCCATAATACCCCCTCCCTTCTTGCCGGGGATTCAAAAGATGGCACTTCCCCAAGGGTTGTTTAACCACAGCTTAGGTTCGAGGAAAAGCCCCCGTAAATGGCACTTTCGTGCGGAGCGTGAAGGCTGGGGCAAGCCCGTTTCGCCCGCGCGCCGGCGGTCTCAGTTCGCCGTCAGCAGCATCGGCGCACCCTTCGTGATCACCAGCGTGTGCTCGTAATGCGCCGACGGCCGGCGATCCGCCGTGACCACCGTCCACTTATCCTGCGCCACGAACGCCCTGCCCGATCCCGCGGCAATAATCGGCTCAACCGTAATCACCAACCCTTCAGTGAGAACCTGATTCGCTTCCGGATCAGCAAAGTTCGGCACTCGAGGTTCTTCATGAATCGTCCGCCCAATGCCGTGTCCACCCAGATCGCGAATCACGGAGAACCCGCTGCGCCTCACCTCGCGCTCGATCACTCGCCCAATTTCGCAAACCCGAAATCCCGCGCGCGCCACCAGCATAGCCTTGGCAAAGGCCCGCTCCGCGCATGCCACCAGGCGCTGGCACTCCTCCGTCACCTCGCCAACCGGAACCGTGACCGCGGCGTCCGCCATGAATCCATCTTTTTCGACAGTGACATCCAGCTTGACCAGGTCGCCCTCTCGCAGCTGGCGTCTGCCGGGAATCCCATGCACCGCTTCCTCATTCAGGCTGATGCAGTTCACCCCGGGGAATCCGTAAACCAACGCCGGCGCGGACCGCGCTCCGTGCTGCCGCATCACGCCCGCGCCCACTTCATCCAGCTCCGCCGTCGTGACCCCCGGCCGCACTGCGCTCTTCATCGCCTCCAGCATGAGGCAAACCACGGCCCCAGCTGCCCGCATCCCGCTCAATTCTTCCGGCTCATTGATGGACATGTCATTCCCTCGCAGACATGATACTTCCACGCACGAGCTCCTGGGTTCTCACCAGTCGATGATGGCCGCTTTTCTGGCAGTTGCCCGGACGCACCCGCAAAAAGATCTGGAACGACACAGGATAATTGCCATACGCCGCATCCAGCGCCGCAGGCTTCGAGTAAACCGTCACATCCGCGCCCAACCCCAGTTGGTACGCGCGGTGTCTGCACCAGATCGCGCGTGCCGCCGAAAGTATAGGCGCCGATGCGGTAGGACGGTTGCTCCGCCGGCGGAAACAATTCGTTCTTGTCCACCAGTTCCATCCGCGTAAACACATAATTGCGCCGCAGAAAGTTCAGCGTGGATTCCAGCAGGTACCCATTGAGAGTGATTCCCGTGCCGATCTCGTGCACCCGTCCCCACACCAGCGAAGTCGCCCAATTGCCCGATGCCAGCGGACGGTTGTATTCCACAGAAGCCGTCTGCCGCCACTGGTTCCAGGGCTCCAGCGCCTCCGGGTGGTCGAGATGCCCAATGCTGTATTGCGCCGTCCAGTTTCGGTCAGGAGCAACACTGCCGCGCACCGACCAGGAATCGAGCGCAGCCGGCTGGATGCTCCAGCGTTCTTCGTTCGGCTCGTGTCCGTTGAAGGCCGAGCCCTCCAGCTTGATTCGGTCGATCACCAACCCGGTCGTCACCACGCCGAAGCTCGTATGCGTCGAATCCTGCAGATGATGGCTGAGCGGCGCCAGCGGCAGTTCCGAAGCCGACGTCCGGTGAATGTAGGTAACCGGCCCCAGCGCCGGCTCCGCCGACGGCCCTCCATAGAATTCCCACGAGATTTTCTCCGACAGCGGCAGCGTATACAGCGCCGAAAGCTCCGCAAAAACATTGTGCGGATGCTGGTGGTCGACCAGCGGCTCGCCGTGATAAGTCTCCCCGGTCTGAAACAGCTCCGGAAATCCAGGATGCGGCGACGTCAGCGATTCCGCCGAAAACATCTGCCGCAACAGAATCGTTCCCCGGCCCAGTCGGTGCTGCTCCATCAGCATCCCCCAATTTACTGATTCGGCTTTACCCTCGCCGCGCGGTCCGCCTTGCTGGTTGTAGTCGGTGAAGATGACGCCATGCGCCATCAGTTCCCATCCGCCGCGCATCAGCATCCACTCGTGTGCCGGCACCGAAGCCGGTTCCCAGGCGGTTCCCGATCCCGTCATGCGGCGAAGGCAGCTGCGCAGCAGAATGCCCCGCCATCTGCATGTTCATCCCGCTCATGGATGTGTCCTGCGCCGACGCGGCACACATCAACGCTCCAACTGCAACCGAGCAGGCGAGCATTGAACCCAAGAAAGGTCTGTCCACCGAACCTCCTCCTCCCAACTAAGAACGGCGTGTGTGATCAACACACGTGCAGCGAAACGTGTCGATGAGGAATGGAGAAAAGATTGGCAGATCAGATTCTGAGAATCAGGCAGACAGGCGGACTGCTGGAAGATGTAAAGCTGACGACCGGAATAGCGTCGCTGCTGGCCGCAACGATACCCACGTGGAGCGCGTCCTGCGCCCTTAGCGCAGGCCGAGGCGAGAAAGCAGCGGTGGTGATCGCTGAAGGATGACGGCTGAAGCAGCAGCGATAATCAACCGGCTGCGGATTCGCTGGCGCTCGCCCGTGATGGCACCCGGCGTTGGAAAAAGGCGTGCCGCGACAGGCAACAAGCAAACCGTCCCTGCAGCAGCAGCCACCGTCGCGCTCAACAGCGCCACGGCAATGATCTGCGGCAAAATGATCTGCGGCAAACAGATTCGTGGGAAAAGCTGGCTCACAAATTACGTCCCCGTAATCTTCACTCGAAGCTCTTCTGGCAGGCGCTCGCGAATTTCCTGCGGCAGCCGGTCGTGCACCCGCCGCGCGCCTTGCTTGGCCGCGTCCAGCACCGTCACGGGCGCGGGCGTCGCCACGGCCACCACCAGCCAGATCAGCGCCGACAAGGCAAAGCCAGCCAGCGCCGCAATCTCCAGCCAGAAAGCATGCCGCGGAACAAAGTGGCGAATCACGCCAAAGGTCAGCAGAAACACACCGCCCGAAACCGACGCCAGCGCGATCAGGCCGACGTCAATCGTGCGGTGCATGCGCTGCCGCCCGCGGCAGTGTTCGCACTCGGCAAAATGGCTCTCGTAGTCGCTCCCCATCTCCGGCGCCAGGCCGGAAATGTCATAGCGCCAGCCCGCCAGAATCTTTCCGACAATTGGATCAATGCACTGCTGACTCATAGGGAACACAAAAAACTGGGTCTTGGGTCTTAGGTCATAGGCCTTGGGATTTTGATTTTCCTAAGACCCATGACCCAAGACCTGACACCCAAACCTTACAGCCGGATCGGCGGCAAAACCTCGCCCTGCATCGCCACCAGCACCCGATTCTGAAACAACCCACCCCGCTCGGCCAGCGCCTTTTCTGCCTCTCGCCGCGCTATTTCCGGATGATTGTTCTGCTCAGAGAGATGCGCCAGCACCACAAAGGCTGCACTATTATCATAGTCGTTAATGAAGAAATCCGCGAGTTTCTCATTCGACAAGTGCCCCACGTTGCTCGCCACCCGCTGCTTCACCGACCACGGATAAGACCCGCCGCGCAGCATCTCCACATCATGATTCGATTCCATCACCAGAATGTCCGACCCGCGCAGGTGATCGCGCACGTTAACCGGAAAGTAGCCCAGATCGGTGGCCACGCTCACCTTCGTGCCTTCCACGCGAAACGTGAACCCCACCGGATCGGCGGCGTCATGCGGAATGGTGAAAGGTTTCACCTCAATATCGCCGACCTGAAAACGATGCCCCGACTCGAAGCGTTCCAGCCGCTCCAGTTGCGGCCGCTCGCCCTTCTCGTCACGCATGGCCCGCGCCCACGCCGCATGCGTTGCCCCCGTCATAAATATTGGGATGCGCAACTTCTTCGCCAAAGTTGCTAAACCATAAATGTGATCGGAATGTTCGTGAGTAATCAGAATCGCCGAAAGCGATTGCGGATCTTCGCCCAGCGACTTCATGCGCTTGAAAGTCTCCCGGCAGGAAATGCCGGCATCGACCAGAATCCGGGTGCGCGCGCTCGCCACAAACGCACAATTCCCCCGGCTCCCGCTCGCCAGCATCGAAACCGTCACACCCATCCCCGCAGCATACGCGCCCACCCTGTGGATTCGGGAGTAACTTCTTGGTCATCCAGTACCTAAGGGCAGTGGCCAGTGGTCAGTGATCAGTGTCCAGCAATAGCTGCCAGTCTCGGTTTCAGCGTTTCCTGGCCACTGACCACTGGCCACTGATTTTTCACTTTCCCTGCCGCAAATTATCGATAACCCCGCGCATCAGCGACCCGCCATAAGCTCCAGCAATTCCCGGCAGCGCCGCCAGAAACGATCCATACACCTGCGCCCGCGTAGGCTTCACTGTCAGGATCAAATAGGCAGCCAGCTCTGCCATGGGAATGAACATCCCTACCACCACCACCCACCGCCAAGGCCAGCGCGGCCGCAGCAACCCCAGCAGCATACAAGCCATCAGCACCAGCAGCGCAGTAAAAAGCAGGTCGTCGACATCGACGTCCACCCATCCCGTGCCGATCCCAGCCAGCGCGGCCAGCAGATAGAACGGGGCATCGCTCCCAGCTCTCGGCGAAACTGGCTCAGTCGTCATTCTGTTCCGGCGGCTCTCATGGAAAAGGCGTGAACGCATCCAGTAACGTGGAAGGGCGGCTCTTCAGCGCCGCGTAAGAGCCCACGACGAAAAGGGGGCTTTAGCCCCAGGAGGCTCTAATACCGATAAAACCCCCGCCCACTCTTCCTCCCCAACCACCCCGCATCCACCATCCTGATCAGCAGCGGACAAGGCCGGTACTTAGGATCCCCCAACCCCTCCTGCAGCACCCGCATAATATCCAGACAAACGTCGAGCCCAATAAAGTCAGCCAAAGTCAGCGGCCCCATGGGATGCGCCATCCCCAGCTTAAATACCTCATCCACAGCCTCAGCCGTAGCCACGCCCTCCATCACCGCATACATAGCCTCGTTCAGCAAAGGCATCAGCACGCGGTTCGAGACAAATCCCGGCGCGTCGTTCACCTCGACCGGAGTCTTATCCAGCTTCACCGCCAGATCGCGCACGGCAGAGAAAGTTTCCGTCGAAGTAGCCAGCCCGCGAATCACCTCCACCAGCTTCATTATCGGCACAGGATTAAAGAAGTGCATCCCGATCACTTTGTCGGGACGCTTGGTCAACGCGGCGAGTTTAGTAATGGAAATCGAAGAAGTATTCGAAGCCAGAATCACGTCCGGCCGCGCCACCCGGTCCAGATCACGAAAAATCTCCGTCTTGATCTCAATCTTCTCGGTAGCGGCTTCCACAATGAAGTCGCACTCGGCTAGCTTGGCGCGGTCGGTCACCGGATCAATTCGCTGCAACGCCGACTCTTTGTCCTCGGCGGAAATCTTGTTCTTCGCCACTTCGCGTTCGAGATTCTTGATGATGGTCTCGAGGCCGCGATTCAGAAACCGCTGCTCCACATCGCACAAGACGACGGAAAACCCGCGCCAGCAAATATCTGCGCAATGCCGCTACCCATCGTGCCCGCGCCAATCACCCCTACACGTTTCATTTGCATAACGTCCGCTCAATGAAAACGCTTGAGTCTATCACCCGCCTCAGCCAGATGGAACTCAACCTCTGTGCCCGAAAACGAATTCGCTGCGCAATATTCCTTGGCTAACGTTTCCGCATCGTCCGTGCAACGCCGGAACCTCACCGCCGCCCGCGGGTGTAAAATGTTTATTCGCCATCCGCGATTTTCGAAAGGATTCCCATGGCAACCCTAGAACTCCCCACCCGGCCGCCGCGCACACCCTCCCACCAAGGCCCATTCATCAACGAACCATTTTTCGATTTCACAAAAGAAGACAACGCCCGCAAGATGCGCGCCGCCATCGAACGAGTCCGCGGCCAGCTCGGCCGCGAGTATGACCTCATCATCGGCGGCCAGCGCGTCAAGACCACCGACAAGATCAAGTCCCTGAATCCCTCGAAGCCGTCGCAGATAGTCGGAATCCATCAGAAGGCCGGCAAAGAGCACGTAGAGCCCGCCATGGCCGCCGCGCTGAAAGCATTCGATTCCTGGAAGCGCACTCCCATCGAAGAGCGCGCCGCCCTGCTGTTCCGCACCGCCGACCTGCTGCGCGAACGCAAAATGGAACACATGGCCTGGCTCGTCTTCGAAGTCAGCAAGAACTGGGGCGAAGCCGATGCCGACATCTCCGAGGCCATCGACTTCTGCGAGTTCTACGCCCGCGAAGCCCTGCGCTTCGCCAAAGCTGAACCGCCGGTGCAAATGCCCGGCGAGCGCGACACGCTCGCCTACATCCCGCTAGGCGTAGGCGCGGTGATCCCGCCCTGGAATTTCCCCTGCGCCATCATGGCCGGCCTGGTCGTCGCCTCCATCGTCAGCGGCAACACCGTAATCCTGAAGCCCTCGAGCGATTCCCCCACCATCGCCGCGAAATTCGTCGAACTGCTCGAAGAAGCCGGCATGCCCGAAGGCGTAGTGAATTTCTGCCCCGGCGCCGGCGCCAGCTTCGGCGACGCCGTCGTCGCGCATCCCAAAACGCGTTACATAGCCTTCACCGGCTCGCGCGAGGTCGGCCTCCACATCAACAAAACTGCCGCCACGCAAGCCCCCGGCCAGCTCTGGATCAAGCGCACCATCCTCGAAATGGGCGGCAAAGACGCCATCATCGTCGATGCCGACGCCGATATCGACTCCGCCGTCGAAGGCGTAGCCCAGGCCGCATTCGGCTTCCAGGGCCAGAAGTGTTCCGCCTGCTCCCGCGCCATCGTCGACGAACGCATCTACGACAAGTTCCTCGAGCAGCTCAAAACGCGCGTGGAAAAGATCACCGTCGGCGATCCCGCCGAAAACGCCAACATGGGCGCCGTGATCAACGAAGGCTCGATGAAGACCATCCTCGCCTACATCGAGCAAGGCAAAAAAGATGGACGAGTCTCTCACCGGCGGCGATCGCGCCACCGAAGCCGGAGAAGGCTACTTCATCCAGCCCACCGTGATCGCCGACATCCCGGCCAAGTCAAAACTCGAGCAGGAAGAAATCTTCGGCCCCGTGCTCGCCGTAATCAAAGCCCGCGGCTTCGACAACGCTCTCGAAATCGCCAACGACACCGAGTTCGGCCTTACCGGCGCCATCTACACCAAATCCCGCGACAAGATCGACCGCGCCAAAACGCGACTTCTACGTAGGCAATCTCTACATCAACCGCAAATGCACCGGAGCCATGGTCGGAGCCCACCCCTTCGGCGGCTTCAACATGTCCGGCACCGACTCCAAATCCGGCGGCCCGGATTACTTGTACCTGTTCACGCAAGCCAAGTCGGTAGCCGAGAAAGTCTAGACGGGACGAAGCATTAGTCCTTGTCATCCCGAGCGAAGCGAGGGATCTTGGTTTCTGCTTGCACCAGCAACCCGGATTGAGGAAGGCATTCAGCTGGGCAGCGCCACTCCGGAAAAGCCTTTGCAGGCGTCGAGCAACTCTTCCTGCCGCTCCACGTCGCGCGCGGCGGGGTTCGGCTTACGAGGCCGCATGTGATAAAAGTACCCGCCCGTTACGTCGCAGCGGGATCATCACTTACCGCCAGCCAAACCTGGGTGCGGTGCCCTTCATCCAGATCATCCGGCGCTCCCGCACCTCCCATCTTGGTGGGCACCCAGCCCGGCTCAAGCGCATTCGAAAGAACGCCGGGCCAGCGGCGCGCGACGGCGAAGGCCAGCAGCACATCATGCAGCTTGGTATCGGAATAAGCCTGCTGCCCCTGCCACGGCCGCTGCTCCCACGCCAGATCCTTCAAGCTCGCATCGCCATTCCGGTGGAGGCCGGAACTCAAGTAGACGAGCCGTTTCGGCTTCTTGATGAGCGCAGTCAAAATATAAGGCGCGAGCGTGTTGACCGCGAATACCTGCGGCAGCCCATCTTCGGTCGCGATGCGCCGGGGCTCCCGATAGCCGATCGCCGCATTGTGGATCACCGCGTCGAATAAGCCGAGCCCGTTCACCTGTTCGGCCACCTTGCGCGTTTGCGCGATGCTCGCCAGATCTCCGATAACCACTGCTTCCGCCCGGGAACGGCCGCCAGCGCCTCTTGTCCTCGCTTCTCATTGCGGGCATGCAAAACCACCCCGTGCCCCTGCTCGACGATAAGCTGCGCGGCCATTCGACCCAGCCCATCGGAAGACCCGGTAATAAAAACGCGCGCCATTTTATTCAGTTTTCTTCGGCTACCGCCACCGGCGCCGGATTCCTCTCCAAAAACTGCCGCTGATGCCAATACGGATAAACCGGCGTCACATCGCTCGCCGCATCCAACTTCGCAACCTGCGCGGCAGACAAATTCCATCCCGCCGCGCCCAGGTTCTGCCGCAACTGCTCCTCATTCCGCGCCCCAAAAATCACCGTCGAAATCGACGGCCGCTGCAGCAGCCAGTTCAGCGCCACCTGCGGCACGCTCTTTCCAGTCTCTTTCGCAACCGCATCCAGCGCATCCACCACTTTGTACAGATGCTCATCCGAAACCTGCGGACCTATGTCGCCGCGTCTTGTGCAGCCGGCTCTCCGCCGGCAAAGGCTGCCCGCGCCGGATCTTTCCCGTCAACCGTCCCCAGCCCAGCGGACTCCACACCAGCGCTCCCACTCCCTGATCCAAAGCCAGCGGCATCAATTCCCATTCATACTCCCGGCCAATCAGCGAGTAATAAACCTGATGGCCGGAACTTAAATGAGAACTGATGCCGCTTCGGCTTTAGATCGAGGCGCAGTAGGAGCTCTAGGCGCTGCGAGCGTCGTCTGCGCATGCGTATACCCTTGTCGGCAGCCATCCGTCGCGGCGGCCTTTGCTCGCGGTAGCCGAGCTCGCCGAGCGTCAATCTGCGTCCGCAAATCAATCACCATCTGTACAACCACTTCTTGCGTCTGCGCGATGCTGCCACGAACTGCCATCAGCACTGCTCCCGTCGCCGTTGAACTGGCCGCCAACGCCTCTATTATCCACGCTTCTCTTGCGGGCACGCATCAGGCCCTTGCCGCAGAAACCTGCGCGGCCATATGCTCCGTCCATCGGAGACCGTATGAAAACGCGCGCCATTTTATTCAGTTTTCTCGCGACTGCCACCGGCGCCGGATTCCTCTCCAGGAACTGATGCTGATGCCAATACGGATAAACCGGCGTCACATCGCTAGCCGCATCCAACTTCGCCACCTGCTCGGCAGTCAGATTCCATCCCGCGGCTCCCAGATTCTGCCGCAACTGTTCTTCATTCCGCGCCCCAAAAATCACCGTCGAAATCGACGGCCGCTGCAGCAGCCAGTTCAGCGCCACTTGCGGCACGCTCCTTCCTGTCTCTTTCGGCAACCGCATCCAGCGCATCCACCACTTTGTACAGATGCTCATCTGAAACCTGCGGACCGAGTCGCCCGTCTTGTGTAGCCGGCTCTCCGCCGGCAAAGGCTGCCCGCGCCGGATTTTCCCCGTCAACCGTCCCCAGCCCAGCGGACTCCACACCAGCGCTCCCACTCCCTGATCCAAAGCCAGCGGCATCAGTTCCCATTCATACTCCCGGCCAATCAGCGAGTAATAAACCTGATGGCCGGAGTAGCGCGCCCAGCCAAACTTATCCGCGACGTCGAGCGACTTCATCAAATGCCATCCGGAAAAATTCGAGCACGCAATGTATCGAACCTTCCCGCTCACCACCAGTTGATTCAGCGTGCTCAGCACTTCCTCCACCGGAGTCAGCGCATCAAACCCGTGCAGATGATAGATGTCGATGTAATCCGTGCCCAGCCGCCGCAAGCTGGCCTCACAAGCCTTGATCAGGTGATAGCGCGACGACCCCAGATCGTTCGGCCCCGGCCCCATGCGAAAAGTCGCCTTGGTCGAGATCAATACATCGCCGCGCCGCCCCGCAATCGCCTTCCCCAGAATTGTTTCCGAGAGCCCATCCGAATAAACGTCAGCAGTATCGAAAAGGTTGACCCCTGCTTCGAGGCAAATGTCGACCAGCCGTGTCGCCTCAGCCACGTCGCTAGCGCCCCAGGCGCGAAAAAATTCGTTCGACCCGCCAAACGTTCCCGTCCCAAAACTCAAAGCGGGCACCTTCAATCCAGAGCGTCCCAAAGTTCGAAATTCCATGAGACAATAGATGCATCGCGCAATCCGAACGATGCGCTGAAAGAGCAGTTCTCAAACTGCTTTATGGAGGAGAAATTAACACAGATTCGTCGAAGCACAGATCGGGAAGGGCACGACTTCAGTCGTGCCGTTCGGGTCTGAAAGACGCCGGCTTTAGCCGCTGAGGGATCTTCCCGCATACGCCGGGAAACAAAAAGGCCGCCTGCCAAGGCGGCCTCATCGAATGAAATTCAAAACTCGTTAAGGCATAACCCCCGCCGGAGGCTGCGGAGCCGGCCCCGCCGTAGTAGCGGCAGCCGCTTCATTCAAAATCCGGTGGTGAATCGTGAACAGCGCCAGTTCCAGCCGGTCCGACACGCCGATCTTGTCATACACATTGCGCAGATAATTCTTGATGACCTGCTCGGTAGTCCCCAGCTGCGTGGCAATTTCTTTGTTCTTGTAGCCCTGCACGATCAGCGCCACAATGCGCAGCTCTTTCGCCGTCAGGCGATCGCGCACCCGCAACCCGACCATATCGTTCTCGGTGAGCTCGCTCGGCACCGCGACATCCTGCACCCAGGTCTCGCCGCGCGCCACCTTGCGCACGCAGTCCACCAGTGCCGCGCTGGTCACGTTGCGGTAAACCACGCCATGCGCGCCGTTCGCCATGTGCCGCTGCGCGCTCTCGCCGGTGTCGGCCAGCACCACCACCCGGGTCTTGGCCCGGTTCGCCGATTGAACGATCGCCGCGAAGTCGTTGTGAAAGCCCGCGGCCACCACCAGCACCGCGGCACGGAATTTGTCCAGAGCCATGAACATCTGCTCTTGCGTCTGGGCTTGCGCCACAATCCGCATCTCGTCTTCCACCGCAAGCACCTTGGCGATGCCGGCGCGGAAGATTGCCTGGTTATCGGCCAGAATCAGTTTGAGCATGTTATCGATACCCCAAAACTTGTATTGTCATCCTGAGGCGGGCGCTTTTTGCCCGCCGAAGGACCCGGGCGAGCCGCGCGAAGCGTCGCGTTTTTTGCGACGCAATATCCAGCGCGTTTGGCTCGCTTCCTTATTCAAACTCTGTCACTAAAAAGCCCACTCCAACTACGAGTTCCTGACGAACTCATACGAATCGATCACGCAGGCCACCCCGCGGCCTTCTTCGCTGGTCCCGGTAGGGTCGGCGCGCACCACGCGCCCCTTGCACTGAATCACCACGTTCTCCTGCCCCCCGGTAACGTCCGGCGGAAGCGTGATCTCAAACTCCACCGGCGAACCAATTTCCAGCGACGCGTCGGCGCGAATGTAAACTCCCGCCGCGCTCAGATTTCCTGTAAGCCCTTTAGTGTCGCCGCTGGCATGCTCATCGTGAATCTTGATCGGCAATTCCAGCGGAAACCGTTTTCCGGTCCGTGCTTCGGACACAGTGCCTCCTATTTCGTGGCTCAATCTTTACACCCTCGCCAAGCCCAGCCAACCCCACCAGAATACGCCACTGGCAGGCGGATCAGCCACTTTTGTTGCTCAGGGCAGGTTATATCACGGATGCAACCCGGATAAAAGCCTGATTACGAGTTGGTTAAGGGTAGAACCTAGATTCCCCCTTAGGGGTCTCGTAGGGCGGACGCCCTCGTCCGCCGCCTTTGACCCTAGCTTTTTGGGTCGATCTCAAAGCTCACTCAATCGGTCGCCTCAATTGCCTCGGGACCGGCTATCGCCTACAGTGTTTACTGTATTTGGCATCTCTGGGCAGAATGGCTAGCATAAAGAGCGGTTCTGACCGAGCACTCTACCCGGTATTCCACAACAACCAAGGTGGTTAGGTCGTCGCCACAGGATATGAGCGAGCCCAAGCAAGCAGAAGAAATAACGGGTCTGTTGGCTGCCATCGTAGCCTCCTCCGATGATGCCATTATCAGCAAGAACCTTGATGGCATCATCACGAGTTGGAATAAGAGTGCGGAACGGATATTTGGGTACACCCCTGAAGAAGCCATCGGGCAACATATCACCCTGATCATTCCACCAGAACGCCACGCTGAAGAGTCAGACATTCTCGCCCGTCTCCGGCGAGGGGAGCGCGTTGACCATTTCCAGACCGTCCGCAGGCGGAAGGATGGCAGCCTCCTCGATGTCTCACTCACCATCTCTCCCGTGAGAGATTCATCGGGGCGTGTCATTGGAGCCTCGAAAGTGGCGCGCGACATTACAGCGCAAAAGCAGGCTGAGCAAGCATTGCGGGAAAGCGAACAACGCTTTCGCGTGATTACGGATGCTTCGCCCATCATGGTCTGGATGTCGGGGACGGACAAGCTTTGCTATTACTTCAATAAGGGATGGTTGGATTTCGTCGGGCGCACTCTCGAACAAGAGTCAGGCAATGGCTGGACGGAGAACGTGCATCCAGAGGACTTCGACCGCTGCCTGCAAATCTACGTCAGCAACTTCGATGCTCGTCGTCCATTTGAGATGGAGTACCGGATGCGGCATCACACCGGGCAATACCGCTGGATACTGGATCGAGGAGTGCCGCGCTACGCGCCGGATGGAACGTTTGAAGGATATGTAGGCGGTTGTCTCGACATCCACGACCAAAAAGAGGCGGCAGAGAAGGTTCGCATTGCCGATGACATGACGCGCCTGATGAAGGCGCAGGATGAAGAACGACGGCGTATCGCCCGCGAATTGCATGACAGTGCTGGTCAGACGCTGACGGTACTTGGATTGAGTCTTGCGCAGTTGGTTGAACGGGCACAGGTCATTGCTCCGGAGTTGGCTGAAGAAGGAAAAGAAATCGAAGGAGTAGTTCAACAACTGCATCGCGAAATTCGAACCACCTCTTACCTTTTGCATCCGCCGCTACTGGACGAATGCGGTCTCGCGTCCGCGCTTAACATGTACGTAGAGGGGCTGGCAGAACGCAGTCACGTAGCCATCACGCTGGATGTTGCCGCCAATGTTGGAAGACTGCCAAGCGATATGGAGCTTGCAATCTTCCGGCTGGTGCAGGAATGCTTAACCAATATCCACCGGCACTCCGGCAGCAAGACCGCTCTTATCCGAATCGCTCGCGAAGGACAAAGTGTCCGAACCGAGGTGCAGGATAACGGAAATGGCATATCGCCCGAGCGCTTGTCGGAAATTCAGTCCCACGGCTCCGGCGTTGGGATCAGGGGAATCCGAGAGCGCATACGCCAATTCCACGGAGAAATGAAAATCGAATCGAATGGTTCTGGCACCTCTGTGATTGTAAGCATCCCGATGCCCAAGGAAGCCCGTTCAGCGGATACTGAACCGCTGCGAGTTGCGTAAGCCGGCCATTTCAATCAAACCAAGGACACCGCATTCATTTTCCCATCTGCAGCCTTGACGTCAATAAGGCGCTGTGGGCGACGGCATACCTTTCGCACTGGCCAGCCAAAAATCATTGATGCTTTTTACCAGCCGGTGGAAGTCCGAGAAATGCATGGGCTTGGTGACGTAGGAGTTGGCATGAAGCTTATAGCTGTTGATAACATCCGAGTCCGCCTCCGATGAAGTCACGACTACCGTGGGAATGGTTTTCAGTTCGTCATCCCCCTTAATCTGAGCCAGAAGCGCCCGGCCATCCATTTTAGGGAGATTCAGATCCAGCAAGATAAGATCCGGACGAGTTGCATTGGCATTAGCGCCCTCACGCCTCAGAAAAGCCATCGCCTCAACACCATCGGAGGCAACGTTTAGACGGATGAGCGGATTGACATCGCCGAAGGCTTCCCGCATCAGCCTGACATCTCCATGATTGTCTTCGACTACAAGAACTTGCAGGGGCATTCCGACTCCGTAGCAAGAATCTTAAGGGTGCGCTTGGCAATAGGCCCAGATCACTGATGGTCGTAGCCAGTCACGTCTCACATTCTGCGCGGGATGAAGGAATCGGCCGAAAAGAGCCCTTCCCACAAGCCGTCACGCCGCAACCGAACCCAGCATGGTACCGTCTAATAGAAGTTTTCATCCCGGAGATCACTCATGCCTCGCCCATCCCTGTCCCGCGCAGGCGCACCGCGCCGCCCGCGCCATCTCTTCTGCAAGACGGCAGCCCTTGTTCTCGCCTCAACCACGTGTCTCCTCGCGCAGCAGCCCGCCAACCCAACTCCCGCCACGAAGGTTGCCCCAGAAGCGTCGAAGCCGAGCCCGGACGCCGGCGCCGCAGCCTCCCAGACCCTGGCGCAATTCAACGATGCCCTCGAAAACCTGGCTGCCCGCGTCTCTCCCGCCGTGGTTCAGATTCTCGTTACCGGCTACGGCCCGCTCCAGGAACAAAGCCGCTCCGAGACCGCTCTCATCGTGCGCCAGCACGCCGTCGGCTCCGGCGTCATCGTCGATCCCACCGGTTACATCATCACCAACGCCCACGTCGTCGAAAACGCGCAGCGCATCCGCGTGGCCTTGCCCCTGCCCATCGATCCCGCGCGTACCCTCGCAGCGGGCAGGCGTCACATCCTCGAAGCCCGCCTCGTGGGTGTGCACAAGGAAACTGATCTCGCCCTCCTCAAGATCGACGAGAAAGATCTCCCGACTCTGGTCCTGCTGACACAACAGCGTCCCCGCGTAGGTCAGTTGGTGTTCGCTATCGGTAGTCCCGAGGGCCTGCAGAACTCCGTCACCATGGGAGTAGTCAGCGCCGTAGCGCGCCAGGCCGATCCCGACAAGCCCATCACCTACATCCAGACCGACGCTCCCATCAACCCGGGCAACAGCGGCGGACCGCTGGTCGATATGAACGGCGCCGTCGTCGGCATCAACACTTTCATTCTGTCCCAGGGCGGAGGCAGCGAGGGTCTGGGCTTCGCCATTCCCGCCCGCATCGTCGATTTCGTCTATCACAGCCTGCGCAAATACGGCCACGTTCATCGCGTCGAGATCGGAGCCGTAGCCCAGGAAATCACTCCCACACTTGCCGACGGCCTCAAGCTCTCCCAGCGCTGGGGAGTCATCATCGCCGACGTCAAGCCCGACGGCCCTGCCGCCGCGGCCGGCCTCCAGGTTCAGGATATCGTCCTCGCCGCCGACGACCGCCACGTCGAGACTCTTCCACAACTCACTTCAGCGCTGTATCTGCACCGCCTCGATCAGGTTCTGAAGCTCGAGATCCTGCGCGGCGACCAGAGGAAAACTCTCTACGTCCCGGCCATCGAGCATCGCGACCAGATGGACCAGCTTTTCGATGCTGCCGATCCCGAAAAAAATCTGGTCTCCCGCCTCGGCATTCTAGCCACCGATCTAACCGACGATCTGCGCGGCAAAATCGGAACCCTCCGCATTCCCTCCGGCGTAGTCGTGCTCGGCCGCGCCGCCGATCTCATCCTGCCCGACACCGGCCTCCAAACCGGCGACATCATCCACGCCCTCAACACCACTCCCATCACCTCCATGGACGCACTGCGCTCAGCCCTCCTCGCCCTGAAGCCCGGCGATCCCGTAGTCCTGCAAGTAGAACGCTCCGACGGCCTGACATACCTGAGTTTCGAGATGGAGTAAAATGTCCCAGGTAAGAAGTTCATTGTCATCCTGAGAGCGCGCTTTTTGCGCGAACGAAGGATCCGGGCGAGCCGCGCGACGCGTCGCGTTTTGTGCGATGCATTAATCGCGCATTTGGCTCGCTTCCTTACGCGTGGGTGCCCCATTTCTCGCGTACTTCGCGAGAAGTGGGAATTCGTGAAGCATACAGCAAAGGGTTTAGGCCACAGCCCACACCCCAAACTCAGCTGGCAAACCAAATTTGCCGTAAAATACATCCCCGCGCCCGTAGCTCAACTGGATAGAGCATCTGCCTTCGGAGCAGAGGGTTGGGAGTTCGAGTCTCTCCGGGCGCACCATCTCAATGCGCTGAAGCAAAGTACGGGACCGGTGACGTCATAGTCCCGGCCCGCCATCGGAAGCATCCCCTCCAAAACTTCCACCTGTTGGGGTCGGCTCGTGTTCAAGAGCAACCTCTAAAAGCTGGCCCTCGTGAGCGATTGACGCCCATTCAGCAACTCATTCTGTCTGCTCTGCATGGGGTCGGTCAGGCGGGTTCGCGAGCAACCGGTTAACGTAGCATTCTTCGTGAACAGCTCTCCCGTTTTCGTCTATTTTGGCGTTTTCGAGTGCAATGGGCTGATTGCATAGAGGGCACAACATGACCGTCTCCCAGGATCGTATGGGCAGAATTTTCTATCAAACAAGGAACGAGATTTCAAGCACAACTTGCCTGATTTTTGACATCGGGGAAACCCTGATAGGTACGGCGTCCTACAGAAGGCTCAAAGCTCGCAGGTAATCAACACCAGCACTCCGAACAAGACGATCGTTGCCAACAAACCAACAACTAGCATAGCCCCCTCCCGTGCACGGGATCAGTCAGCCTCTTGGTTCTTCGGGGGGAACGCTTGATTGGATAAGCCGACGAGTTTCCTCAACTCCCGCGAGCACCTCCCCCGGGAGTCTCGCGTTGACTCAGCAATAACGAAATCGATATCAGTTGGGTATCGGGAAAATGCTGTAGGAAAAGCGGGAACATCTCTTCCGCCGATTGACCCCCTGCTCTACGATTCGCGCCGTTGGAATTTTCGCGCAGTTGCTTGATTCTGCGTACCTGACCACTCACGGCCTTGCATCTGCCTTCGGAGCAGAGGGGTGGGGGTTCGAGTCTCTCTCCGGGCGCACCAGATTCTTTAGCCGGCGCGGTCCAGAACGACCCACGGCTGAATCCCGACCCCCGAAGAACTGCCTCCTACGGCGGACTCAACTGCTCGGGCAACTCCAAGGCGAACCTGCGCCGCACTTCCTCGCGCAGCCAGGCCTCCGCTTCGGGCCTCGAACGGAAGGCGCGCGTGGACCATCCCGGACGCTCCGTTAATATCTCCCACATGCGCGACATCCCGAAGCCAACGTCGTGAGGAGAGACGACAGCCGTGACCAGTTCGGGTAGGACGGCGGCCAGGCGATCGTCCTGCTGCCGGATCGTCCGGATTTCCTCCGCCGAAATGTCCATCGTGGTCTCAGTCTCATCGATCAGCACCCAGCGCACGCCGCGGTATTGCTTGCCACTCAGGATGCGCTCATTATTCGCGATGAGTTCCTTCCCGGTGAGGACGCCACGGCATACCCAGAGCCGGCCCATGCCTTCCTGCAGAATGTGCATCTCAATCGGCATCCGCGTACAGCCTTGGTAATGGCATCAGAACTTTACCGCGACCGGCTCCCTGTCGGCATCCGTGGTCTCAAAGAACTGGCGCGCCTGGAAGCCGAACATGTTCGCCAGAATGCTATTGGGAAACGACTGGATCGTCGTATTGAGGTCGCGCACCACCTGGTTGTAATAGCTGCGCGAGTTCTGGATCGAATCTTCCGTCTCGCTCAGCGATCCCTGCAGCTTCGTGAATTGTTCCGACGCTTTCAACTCAGGATAATTCTCCGCCACGGCAAACAGGCTCTTTAACGCTCCGGTGAGCTGATTCTCGGCCACGGCCTTGCCTTCGGGCGTGGTCGCCTGCATCGCCTGCGAGCGATACTTGGCAATGTTTTCAAACGTCCCTTTCTCGTGCGCGGCATAGCCTTTGACGGTCTCGACCAGGTTCGGGACAAGGTCGTGCCGCCGCTTGAGCTGCACATCAATGTCAGACCACGCCGAGTCGCAGCGCACCCGCATCTGCACCAGGCTGTTGTACATGCCGACAAGCATCACAGCGATGACGACGAGGATTATGAGAAAGGCGATGCCAAACATGCGCGTCTCCTTGAGGGAGTGTTGAAGCCTTAATCAAAATCTAGTCTGGAAATCAATGAGACGGTAGTAGCACGGATGGGACAGCGGGCGCGCAAACGAAGTCTGCCGAGGTCTTACTAGGTTTCTTCGCTCGCAGAGTTCGTGCCTACTGAGGATTGACCGCAGAAACGAAGTTCGTCCACTGGCCGTTTGCGACCGTATCCCCGTAGTCGTACCAGACAAGCAGCGAAGGCGCCTTGCAACTACCCGCCGCATCGGACAGCATGGTCTGCAACTGGCTGAAGCTGGGGTAGACGCAGATTGACTGCGACGCGCAGGCCGCAGGAACAAAGTCTTCCCAGCTGAAAGCCTGAAGATTCATAAACGTGGATTTGTCGTAGCCGCGCGCAATCGTATCGAGCCAACTTGCAGCCGAAGCCACCGTACTAGCGGCCTCGCCGGTACCGACGGGATAGTAGTCGGCGCCCATCACGTTGAGATCAGCCTCGATGGGATCGAGAAAGCTCGCAAGCTGGCTCTCGTTGGCGGTATTGACGCTGTCCCAGGTTTCGGCTCCATAGATGATGTGTTTGGAGTCGGCTGCGTGGACGGCCTTGTAGAGGGTTGCCAGATCGCTTTCGATGGCGGACTCCGAGATGTTCTTCCCTTTGTAATTCTGAATCTCATCCTGTGAAGCCATGTTTACCAGCTCATCGTCAATGTAGTAGCCGGCAGTGGCCGGCAAGGTCGCGAACCACTTTATAAGGGCTGTCGTAAAAGCCGCGTTGGTGCAGCCGCTGCAGAAGCTGGAGGCTAACTCCGTGTCGTTCGCGACTAGAGAGTAGTTGGCGGTGCTCGTACCCTGATAAAGGGCGAAGTCTGAGGGAATGTACCAGATGATTTTCAGGCCCGAGGAGCTGGCCTGATTGGCCCAGGCTGCAATTTGGGACTGCGTTCCCCACAAGTTAGAGTCGTTGAAAACGTACCTGAACTTGGCGGCGGCAATAGTTTTCAGCTCGGCTTCAGAGGTGACACCAGAGAGGCCATCGCAATTTCCCGCGCTGTTGTCCGGATTGCAATCCACCCAGATTCCCTGCGGAACGGTGGTGATGACCGTGGACGCGGGCACCACCTCACATCTCGGAGTGTGGACGCTCACGTATAGAAGTCTATGGCCCTCGATAACTTTTTCGGCAAAACCAGGTGAGCCGGCTCCCAGGTTAATAGCATATTCCCCGTTTTCGCGGACTTGGACTGGAACAGTTTCGGTCCAGAGAGCATCGCCGCGGCCCTCCGCATTGTCGTGAATGGAAAAGGTGAGGAACTGGAATCCGCTTAACGCCCTGCCGTCGTCGCAGCTCACAGTCGATCTGAAATCGATGTACGGATCGGCCGCCGCCAAAGCCGGAAGCGCCAGCCCGCAGCACAACAGGAAAAGCGCGGGAACATACCTGAGATGTTTCATCGATGCTCCTTCATACCCAGAGAGCCGCACATACTCCTGAGAATCGCACACCTGCAATCGATTGCCGGTGCCACGTTGCAAGATCAGGATCGCTGACCCATGCATGGCCTGAACCCGTTACTGTGAACGTGATTTTGTGGAGACAACTCCGTGCACTCTTCTCCATACACGTCATTGCCGACTGTGGGAAGGGCCTGTCCTTAGATTTCACGCAACCATTCTAGACTCAGGCCGGTCAATGAGTGTAATAGAGATCTATCGCCAACCAAGGAGGCTCCCCGATACACTTGTAACGCGTTCGTCGCCCTGACCGATTCGGCACTCGTCGAGGTAAAGAAATGGAAACGAAGCTATTGCGTCAGATACGCCTGCTGCAAATCTGCGTCGTTGTTCTATTTGCCTTGGTTGCGCTTCTCTGTACCAATATCTTCCACCCTCTCTTGAAAGTGCAACGGTTCAACCTGATTGAGGCTCAACGGGTCAATATTCTCGAGAATGGAATTATCAAAGCCGCTCTTTCCAACTCGGCCGGATTCAACGAATTCGGTCGCGCGCAACGGGGAGGAGTGACCTTCTCTGGGTTAATGTTTTATAACGAGGAAGGTCAGGAAGAAGGGGGCTTGGTGTATTCAGGTAAGGGTGCACCCGGCGGGCAGGACGCCGATGTCACTCTAACCATGGATCAGTACCGGCAGGATCAGAATGTTTACCTGCACCATGAAGAGCACAAAGACACCCAGAACTTACGCGTTGAGGACGGGCTTTCGATCAACGCCCGCCCTGATTGGTCTGGCGTCAAGGAGGAATACAAAATCTATGGTGAGTTGGACCAACTATCCCCGGAACAACGAGACGACCTCCGCTTGAAGTCCTTGCAGGAGGGGAAGATCAGCTCGAACCGTCTTTTCTTCGGAGTGAAGCGTGGTATCAAGGGCAACGCCCCTTACGATGACACGGGCATTTTCATCAAGAACAAGTGGGGGCGTACTGCCATCAAGCTCTACGTCGATAACGATAACAAACCTCACTTCGAGGTCTACGATCCACTGGGAAAAACGGTCACCTACGAACTGAAATTACCTCGCTCGTGAGGCTGTCTGCTGAGTGAATCCGTTGTGGGTGTTGTAACGAGGCGTTCACACTCATTGACCCCAGTCTGATTTTCGGATTCCGAGCGGATGACGTTCAGCAGAAGTTTTCCACACCCACCCTGTGACATCTAACCTTGTCCTCGCCCCTTGACTCGCGCGATCATGGCCGAAGCGGACGTACTAATGGCAGCCTCGTCGGCGACCTGCTAAGTCCCATGCGCTCAAGATTTTGACCTCTAAGTTCTTTGACATCAAGATTTTGCCAACAGTTTTCGTAAACCCCGCGCCCCGCAAGACATTCAGAGGGTAAGGGGGGAGGGGGGTACCCCGGATTCGGCAGCATTTCCCGAATCGGAGACGGCGCCGCGCAAGTTTATTTCAGCGAGAAATCCACAGCCGAAATTGGCGTCGATACGTTCCAGGAGGCAACCGCTTTCCCATCCCCCGAACCAAGCGTATGATCCAGCCGTTAAACTCACCCACATAAGGAGATGACTATGAAAAAGCTCTTCGGGCTCGTCGTTTTCGCGCTGTTGCTCGCCCCTGCGTTGTTCGCCCAGGAACACTACACCGAAGGTCCCATCTGGCGGGTATCGTTGATTCGCGTCAAACCCACTCAGATGGATGCCTATCTCACCAGCCTGCAGCAGTCCAGCAAGCCGTTCTTCGACGAAGAGAAAAAGCAGGGCTTGATCATGGACTACAAGGTGTTCCTCAAAGAGACCAAGAACAACCCGGAGGATTGGGACATCTGCGTAGCCGTCGAATACAAGAACCACGCCGCTATGGACGGCCTGTCCGCAAAGACTGAAGCGGTTCGCGACAAAATCCTGGGAGGCAAGGCACCAGCTCAGCAGCTTTCCGAAAAGCGCGCCGAGATCCGCGAGACCGTAAGTTCGGACCTGCTCCAGGAAATCTACCTGAAATAACGATAACGATAATCTGTGTGGGGCGGGCGCTCTCGCCCGCCTCCGTCAGCCGCCGTAGATGTAGACTTTGCGCCGGAACTTTCCATTTAGGAAATTGACTTGAACATAACGAACCGCACCCACTCCACAACACGTTGCGCTCTGCGAATGATCTCTCTGTTCGCGATGTTAGCGGCCTCGAGTTTTGTTCGAGCGCAATCAGCGGCTCCACAACCAAAGCTCTCCGTCCACTGGGAAGAACTCACCGCTGCCGACTTCCGCGAAGGCATCCACCGCTCGCAAGGCACGTGCCTGCTGCCTTTCGGCATCCTGGAAAAACACGGGCCGCATCTGCCGCTAGGCACCGATCTGCTCGACGTGCGCTACGCCGCACTGCACGCCGCCGAGCAGGAATACGCCGTCGTCTTCCCCGAATATTATTTCGGACAGATCGCCGAAGCCCGCCACGAGCCCGGAACCATCGCCTACAGCCGCGAAATGCAACTCGCCCTGCTGCAGGAAACCACCGACGAGATGGCCCGCAATGGCTGCAAGAAAGTCATCATCGTCAACGGCCACGGCGGCAACGAACACCTGCTCCCGTTCTTCGCCCAATCGCAGCTCGATAAGCCCCACGATTACGTGGTCTACGTTTTCGACCGCAGAAGCCCGGAATCAGGCGGCCCACCGAAGAAGTCAACCATCGACATGCATGCCGGCGAAAGCGAAACCTCGAAGATGATGATCTCCCGCCCCGACACGGTCCACCTCGACCGCGCCACCAACGAATCCGGAGCCGACCAGCACCGCCAGAACCTTCCCGAAGACGTCTACACCGGCATCTGGTGGTACGCGCGCTTCCCCAACCACTATTCCGGCGACGGCTCCGCAGCGACAAAAGAGTTAGGAAAATTTCAAATGGATTGGTGGATTGACGCGGTGGCAAAGGCAATCCGAGCCGTCAAAGCCGACGACGTCAGCCTGAAACTGCAAAACGAATTCTACGAAAAGAGCAAGCACCCGCTGGACACGCAACCGTGAATGCGGTTGCGTCAGGATTTTCCAATCAACACGCCAGTGATAAACACCAACACTCCGCCGAGGCCCACCTGAAGCGCCGCCGAAACCCAAGGACTGTCCATATAACGATGCCGGACCCAAGTGATCACGCCCAACTCAGCAATCACCACCGCTCCCGCGGCCCACAGCGCAGCTCGGAAGTCGCGCAGCAGGAACGGCAGCGTGTGTCCGATGCCTCCCAGTCCAGTCATCGCGCCACAAATCAAGCCGCGCACCCAGGGATGCCCGCGCCCAGTCAGACTGCCGTCATCGGAAAGCGCCTCGGCAAATCCCATGCTGATGCCCGCCCCAGCCGAGGCCGCCAGGCCCACCAGGAACGCGTCGTTGGTGTTGCGCGTTGCAAAAGCCGCGGCGAAAACCGGCGCCAATGTGGAAACCGAACCATCCATCAGTCCCGCCAAGCCCGGCTGAACAATCTGCAGTACGAACAGCCGGCGCTGCGCTCGCTCTTCGTCGGCTTTCACGTTGGCGGGGAGTTTTTCCTTGTCCAGTTCCTGCGCGCGCTCTTCGTGCTCGCGCTCTTCATTGATGAGATCGTCAAGCAGTTGCCGGACGCTGGCATCCTGCGTGCGCTGCGCCGCCTTCTCATAGAACCGGCGCGTCTCCACTTCCATGGTGCTGGCTTCCTTGCGCACCGCCTCGATGCGCAGCGGACGAATCAACCAAAGCGCCGGACGCTCCACAAACCCGCGCACGTCCTGCCGCCGGATCAAGGGAATATGTTCGCCAAACTTCTGCCGGAAGAGCTCGATCAACCGCCTGCGGTGCCCCGATTCCTCTTCGCGCATGCCCTCAAACATGGCCGCCGACGCGGGGTAATCCGGCCGCAGCCCTTCGGCAAAGTCGGCGTACACCCGCTCGTCTTCTTCTTCCAGCGCAATCGCCAGAGCCAACACTTCGCGTTCCGTGAGTTCCTCAAACTTCTTCATGGCGACTTAGCTTACCTTCCGAAGCAGGGCTTAGACAAATCGGAAACCAGCTTAGAAGCTCTCCCGCCTTCAGTGCTACTATCGAATTCATGACGCCTCGGAAATCATCGGGGTCCCGCAAGCGCTCAAACCCGCGCGCACAGGGAAGAAACCGCCTCAGCCCTCGCGGAAGGCGGCGCACAAACCTGCCCATAAATCTCCGCATGCTCCGGAACTGGTCATCATCACGGGGATGAGCGGCTCGGGCAAAGCCTCCGTGCTCAAGGCTTTCGAGGATCTGGGCTACTACTGCGTCGACAATCTTCCCGTCGAACTGATCCCGCGCTTCGCGGAGATGGCGTTGCAATCGGCCGAGATCCGCCGCACCGCGCTGGTGGTCGATGTGCGCGAAGGCTCCCAGCTCGAGCAGCTCCCAGGCATTCTGAAGGCAGTGCGGCGCATGATTCCGACCAAGGTCGCCTTCCTGGAAGCCTCCGATGCGGTGCTGATGCGGCGTTTCAGCGAGACGCGCCGTCCGCATCCCCTGGGCACGGACACGCCAGTCAATGCCTCGCTCAAAGCCGAACGGCGCCACCTGGCGAGCATCCGCGCCCTGGCTGACATCGTCATCGACACCTCGAAGTTCAACGTGCACGAATTGCGCGCGCACATCACGGAGCGTTTCCGCGAGCAGGCGGCGGAGAAAAGCATTCTGGTTTCGTGCGTGAGCTTCGGCTTTCGCCACGGAGTGCCTGAGGAAGCAGACCTGGTTTTTGACGTGCGTTTTCTGCCCAACCCGCACTTCGTGCCGGAATTCCGGCCGCTGACGGGCCGCGATCCGCGCGTGGCCAAATACATCCGGTCTTTTCCGCAAGCGAAGAAGTTTATCCCGCGCATTTCCGATCTGCTGGTTTACCTGCTGCCGCATTACATCCACGAAGGCAAGAGCTATCTCACCATCGGCTTTGGCTGCACTGGCGGCCAGCACCGCTCGGTGATGATCGCCGAGGAAGTCAGCAAGCGCCTGCACAAAGCCGGATACCGCGTGAAGGTCGTGCATCGGGATATGCCGAAGTAGGACCCGTTGTTCACGAGAAACAAGACGGTTACTTTGGGATTCCACTCCGGCGCAGTAAAATAAGCCCTTGCACTCAATCACTATGCCACCGTCAGTAAGCCACTGCGGCCTGCTGGGAGCGCTATGCGCCAACTGACGCGCCTCGTCCGCTACGCGCTTCCTTATTGGTGGCAGATATTGTCTTCCGTTGTGCTGATGGCATTGGTGGGAGCGCTCGACGCGTTCAAGTTCTTGCTGATCCGCCCCATCTTTGACCGGGTGCTGAATCCCTCCACCGGATCGAAAGACATCCAACTGTTTGTCATTCCCGTGACGCATCATCCAGTTTACTTGCAGCAGTTGGTGCCTTCGCATTTCACCAATGCCTGGACCATGGTCGCGGTTGCTCTGGTCGGTTCGACCATCCTGAAAGGAATTTTCGATTACACCGGCACGTATCTGGTAAACCACGCCGGCTTCGGCATGATCACCGACCTGCGCGACGATCTCTACAACGCGATCATGCGGCGCTCGGCGGCATTTTTCTCCAAACACACTACGGGAACCCTGCTCTCTACCATCGTCAACGACATCGAGCGCGTGCAGTACGCCATGTCAACCGTGCTGGCGGAGTTTCTGCAGCAGTTCTTCACTTTTCTGGCGGTGGCCGCGGTGGTCGTGGTTCTGGGCGGGAACCTTGCGTGGGTGCTGTTGCTGTTCGTTCCGGTGATCGTTTATTCCTCGCGCAAGATTGGCTCTCGGGTGCGCAGCACGACCCGGCACGGGCAGGACAAACTTGCCGAGATTCAAAACATCCTGCACGAAGCCATTACCGGCAATCGCATCGTGAAGGCGTTCAATAGTGAGAAGTGGGAAATTGCGCGTTTCCGCGGAGCAGCGCGCCGCTTGTTCCGCGCGAACCTGCGTTCCGTCGCCGCCACGGCGATCAGTTCGCCGCTGATGGATATTTTTGGCGTCTTTGGAATCGCTCTGCTTGCTGATGCTGGGCCGCGAGCAGATCAAGCACGGCGAGATGACTCCGGGAGTTTTTGTTGCCTTCATTACGGCGGTATTCAGCCTCTACAACCCCGTCCGCAAATTTGCCCAGTTCAACAACAACTTCCAGCAGGCCCTGGGCGCTTCGAGCGAAATCTTCAAGTTCATGGATATCGAAGATGATGTCCGCGAGAAGCCGCATGCCAAGCGCTTGCCTCCTTTCGCAAAGAACGTCCAATTCGATCACGTGAGCTTCACTTATGGCAGCGAAGGCGAAGACGCCCGCGTGCTGCACGATATCAACCTCGAAGTTCGCCGCGGGGAAGTTGTGGCCATCGTCGGGTCCAGCGGTTCGGGCAAGAGCACGCTGGTTCATCTGATCCCGCGCTTTTTCGATGCCACCGAGGGCCGCCTGCTCATCGACGGCTACGATGTGCGCGACGTGACTCTGGCTTCGTTGCGGGAGCAAGTCGGAATCGTCACGCAGGAAACCGTCTTGTTCAACGACACGGTTCGCAACAACATCGCCTACGGCCAGCCGCACGTCGCGCTGAAAGAGGTTGAAGCCGCGGCCCGCGCCGCTCTGGCGCATGACTTCATCCGCGCCTTGCCTGCGGGATACGATGAAGTGATCGGGGAGCGCGGCGTGCGGCTTTCCGGCGGAGAACGGCAGCGCATCGCCATTGCCCGCGCCATTCTGAAGAACGCGCCCATTCTGATTCTGGACGAAGCTACGTCGGCTCTCGACAGCGAATCGGAAGCTCTGGTGCAATCCGCGTTGCATAATCTGATGAGCGGCCGCACCGTGTTTGTGATTGCGCACCGGCTTTCGACCGTGCGCCGCGCCGACCGCATTGTGGTGATCGAGAACGGCGCCATCGCCGACATTGGCGCTCACGAAGACTTAATGACGAAGCTGGGCACGTACCGGCGTCTTTACGAGTTGCAGTTCGCTGACTTCGAGCCGAAACTGGAGCCAGCGCGACCGCAGCTGACATTCGCAACGGAAGTTTGGGAAATCACTCATGCCTCTCCGCTCCATGACGGGTTTCGCCCAGGTCAAAGGCGAACTCACAAGCCAGGCCGAAGGAAGCGCCAGTCCTGCGCCCGGCGTTTCTCCATCTTCCAGAGCAACGGGCATCTTGCCTTTGCGCTCTCGTTGAAATCGGTGAACCACCGTTTTCTCGATCTGCATTTTCGTCTGCCTTCGGGATCCGACTCTCTGGAAATGCAACTGCGCCGCCTGCTCAAAGAAAAAATTGCCCGGGGGCACGTTGAGGTCACGCTCAGCCTGGAGCGCGGGGGCGGCGAAACCCTTGCTCTGAATCGTCCGCTGGTAAGCGCCTACATCGCGGCTTTTCGCACGGCGGCGCGAGAGTTTGGCGTGCCCGCAGAACCCGATCTCAACGTCATCCTGCGCATTCCCGGCGCGCTCGATTCTGCCAAGGATCCGGAGGATGGAGCGATCGAGTCGGCGGTGATGGCCCGGGCGGGCGAGGTGCTCGATCGCCTGAATCAGATGCGCGAGCAGGAAGGCCGCGGCATTGAGCACGAACTCCGCCAGCGCATGACCCACCTGCGCGAAGCTGTCAAGACCGTGCAACTTCACCGGCGCACGGTATTGCAGAGCTACGCAGAACGGCTGCAGTCGCGCCTGCAGGAACTGCTGGGTTCCAGTGCCGACAAGGAAAGCGTGCTGCAGGAAGCCGCGCTGCTGGTCGACCGCAGTGACATTCAGGAAGAAATCGTCCGCCTCGAAAATCACGTCCAGCATTTTCTGGGCCTGCTCGATGGAGATGGTGAAGTCGGAAAGAAACTGGACTTCCTGCTGCAGGAGATGAACCGCGAGGCCAATACCCTGCTCTCGAAGACCTCCGGCCTGGCCGGCGAGGCGCTGAAGATCACCGAAGCCGGACTCATCATGAAAGCGGAGATCGAAAAATCACGCGAGCAGGTGCAGAACCTGGAATGAGTTCTCCCACCCATAAGCCACTCGTCTACATCATTTCGGCCCCGTCGGGTTCGGGCAAGTCGACGCTGGTCAATGAACTGCTGAAGAAGGTGAGCGATCTGGAGTTTTCCATTTCCTACACCACCCGTGCTCCGCGCGGCAGCGAGACCAATGGCAGGCAGTATTATTTTGTCTCGCGTCCTGAATTCGAGAAAATGATTCGCGACGGGGAGTTTCTCGAGCATGCCGAAGTGTTTGGCAATTACTACGGAACGGCGCGCCGCTTCCTGCACGATGCCGAACAAAATGGCCGCGACCTTTTGCTCGATATCGACGTGCAGGGCGCGGAGCAGATTCAACAGAAACTGCCCGACGCCACCAGCATTTTCATTCTGCCGCCGGATCGCAAGACGCTGGAAGAACGATTGCGCAAGCGCAGCGAAGATAGCGAAGAAGTCATCCAGCGCCGCCTGGACACGGCGACGCGCGAGATTGAGAATTACGACCGTTACAACTACATTCTCGTCAACGACCAACTCGAGGACTCAATCAAAGTGTTGCGAGCGATTGTGCGTGGCGAACGCCTGGTGCGCGCGGGACGGCCGCTATCCCCGGAGGAAGCAAAAACCGTGGCTCTGGCAGACCGCTGCCGCCTGGCCAATGTCCGCGATCGTTTGAAGCCGATTCTGGCCTCGTTTAAGCCGGCCGACGCTTCCGGGAAGGCTTAGTCCTCGGTAACCATATTCGAGGGTTGGCATCCCCCGTAAGGTTGAGTTTCGTGGGAAAATAGTACGTAGGCTTTGGCGTTGCAGACAAACGAAGCGCAGCAACTTTCGGCAATCAAAATTTGGGTCCCTGCAACAAGGGAGAGAATTTCATGAAATTGATCGAAGGCTTCGACAGCAACTATCGCTACATTCTGGTCGCCGCCCGGCGTGCCCGCCAACTACAGTCCGGGGCACCGCCGGTGGTTCAGACCAACTCCCGCAAGCCTTGCCGCATCGCGCAGGATGAAATCCGCGCGGGCAAAGTGAAGTGGGAAATTCCCGAAACTCGCAGCGCGGCCGAGCAAGCCGCAGAAGTGCTGGATAAGGCTTTCGGAGACGCCTAGGCGCGTTGGCGCCGAGACCTTATGAAAGTTGCTCTGGGAGTGACGGGCGGCATCGCAGCCTACAAGGCGGCGGAGATTGTGCGCCTGCTGCAAGACCGCGGTATTCGCGTGCAGGTCATCATGACGCGCGCGGCCCAGGAGTTTGTTCGCCCACTCACTTTCGCGGCGCTCTCCGGCGAAAAAGTAATTACCGGAATGTTCTCGCCCGGCGAAGAGCATGCCGCCAATATCGATTCCGCAATCGAGCACATTGCCGTGGCGCAGTCGATTGACGCGTTGCTCGTCGCGCCCGCGACCGCCGACGTTCTGGCGCAGTTCGCGCAGGGCATTGCCAGCGATTTTCTCACCACGCTCTATCTCGCCACCACCGCTCCGGTCGTAGTGGCTCCGGCGATGAACGTGAACATGTGGAATCATCCAGCGACGCAGGCGAATCTGGAAATCCTTCGCCGGCGCGGGGTGAAGATCGTCGAACCCGGCTCAGGATATTTAGCCTGCGGCATGACCGGCTCTGGGAGACTGGCCGAGAATGAGACGATCGTGGCCGCAGTTCTCGAAGCGCTCGGCGCGTCGCAGGATCTCGCCGGAGAAACTGTATTGATCACCGCCGGGCCGACGCGGGAAAAGATTGACCCCGCCCGCTACCTGACCAACCGCTCCAGCGGACGCATGGGCTACGCTGTCGCGGAAGCGGCACTGCGCCGGGGTGCTCGGGTATTGCTGATCAGCGGGCCGACGGCGCTGACACCGCCGGGAGCGGCTGAACTCACGCATGTGGAATCGGCTGAGCAGATGCGCGATGCCGTGCTCAATCTTTTGCCCCAGGCCACGATCGTCATCAAGACTGCTGCTGTCTCTGATTACCGCGCGAAATCCACGTCCCCGCAGAAAATAAAACGCAAGGGTCCGATCACTCTTGAACTCGAACCCACGGCTGACATTCTCCAGGAAATTTCGCTGCGGAGGCAGTCGCAGATTGTCGTGGGCTTTGCTGCGGAAACTGAGAACGTGCTTGAAAACGCCCGCCAGAAGCTCGCAGCCAAGCACCTCGACGCTATCGTCGTCAACGATGTTTCCCGCGAAGGCGTCGGATTCGACTCCGACCGCAACGAAGTGACCATCATCACCCACGACCAGATTGTCGAAGTTCCAGAGACTACCAAGTGGGAAGTAGCGCAGCGCGTGCTCGATCAGGTTGTCCACCTGCTGCAGCGGCGCAAGACGCCGGTGAAAGCCTGAAGAAGCCCCTCGCTCCGTTCGATCGCCCGCTAGCGTACAATTCCCTCCGACTTCTCTTTTTTCTCAGGAGTGTGCGATGACCCAGAAAGTGATCGAAGTGATAGGAACATCGAAGGATAGCTTTGCGAAAGCTGCGAAGAACGCCGTTACTGAAGCGGCGAAGACCGTCCGCAAAATCAAGTGGGCGCACGTGGATTCCTTCGACATGCAGTTGGATGGAGGGAAGGTGCTGTCGTACCGGGCCGCGACAAAGATCTATTTTGACGTGGAGAAGTAAGGTAGTGGCACGCACCCTTGACCCGGAATTGCGGCGCGCTCTTGCCGAACGCGTCCGCTACTGCCACGAGCTGGGCATTTACGATTTCTACCGGCGCGAAACAACTTCGGTTGCCGTCGAGGCCGTTTCTGCATCCCTGCCTTCAACTCAGTCAGAACTGCGAGAGGAAATGTCCGCCAGAAAGTCCGCTGCCGTTCCGGTCATCGCCGAAGACAATATTTTTGAGATCGTGACGCCGAAGCCGGAGTATGGCGTGAGCGATCCCGTCGCTGCGCTCAAGCTGATTCGTGAAGATCTCGGCGATTGCACTCGCTGCAAATTACACAAACAGGGGCGCAAGCAGATCGTGTTTGGCGTGGGCAATCCGCGCGCCGAACTGATGTTCGTGGGCGAAGGCCCGGGCGCCGATGAAGACGCGCAGGGCGAACCTTTCGTTGGACGCGCCGGCCAGTTGCTCAACAACATGATCAAGGCGATGGGCCTGCGCCGCGAAGATGTGTACATCGCGAACGTGGTCAAATGCCGTCCGCCCGGCAACCGCACACCAGAGCCCGACGAGTGTGAGACCTGCTCCCCGTTTCTCATGCGGCAAATCGCGGTGATCAAGCCGAAAGTCGTGGTTGCTCTTGGAGCGACTGCAGCGAAGAACCTGCTGGCTATGAATTCATCTCTCGGCGAACTGCGCGGCCGCTTTTATGACTTCAAGCCTGCGGGCGCTCGCAGCAGCGATCCCTCGTGGCCGGGCGCACGTCTCGCCGTCACTTATCACCCCGCATACCTGCTGCGCGATCCGCGGCAAAAGGGCGAGACTTGGAAGGATTTGCAGATGGTGATGAAGTATCTGGGCATCGAGCCGCCGAAAAAAGCTGCCGAGTAGCCATGTCTCCGTTGTAAATTGTCATCCTGAGCGTAGTGACTGCTTCGCAAAGCGAGGCAGTCACGAAGTCGAAGGATCCCTAGCGTCCTGTCGGCGTCCGGCTTCATTGGACGTTTCTGGTTTATCCTCCAACTGATGCCCGAATTCTGTGACGTAGCACTGCCCGTGCCGCTCGACATGGCCTTCACCTACCGCGTGCCCGCGGAAGCCACTCCTGTGGTCGGCGGCCGCGTGCTTGTGCCTTTCCGCCAGCAGCGCCTCACCGGCATCGTGGTCGAGCTCCACGATCGCAAGCCTTCGGTCAAAACGAAGTCCATCCTCAGCGTGCTCGATGTCATACCGGTGCTCGATGAGCAACTGCTGCGCCTCGGCCGCTGGATTGCCGACTACTACCTCGCGCCTATCGGCGAAGTTTTCCGCACCATGCTGCCGCTGAATGCCGAATTCAAACGTGCCGTCGCTTACCGAATCACCAAGGAAGGCCAGTTGGCGCTGCATCTGGCGGGCATGTCGGGATCATCTGCGCGTTCGCGCCGCACTCCGGAAGAACAGGCCGCCGAATTTCGCGTGCTGGATTACCTCGCCGCGGAGGAACTCGTCCCCGGAGAGCCTGTCCAGGTCCGCGAAGAAACCCTGCGCTCGGCCACGCGGGTCTCCAAAATGATTCTGAACGGGATGGTAAGAAAGAAGTGGCTGGTGCGGGAAGACGTTTCCGCAGTGCGCGACGCCACGCGTACGGTCAAGGTCGCACTGCTGAAATCCGCCGATGGAAAACTCAACTCCAACCAGCGACTGCTTGTCGAAACCCTGGCTGCGTCCGGAGGTCGGGTTCCCACGGAGACGTTGCAAGCGCTTGAGATTCCAAGAACCACACTGAGCACACTGGTCAAGCGCGGCCTCGTCGAAATTATCGAGGAGCCTGCGGCCTTCGCCGTTTCGCACGCCAAACCGCGGCCGTCGCCTTTTGGCTTCGATCTGAATTCAGCCCAGCAAGCTGCGCTGAATCGGCTGCGCCAGGCGGTCGACGAGCACAAATTTTCCGGCATCCTTCTGCATGGCGTTACCGGCTCGGGCAAGACCGCCGTCTACCTCGCGGGCATGCGGGCCGTGCTCGAAGCCGGTCGCTCCGCTATTCTCCTCGTCCCTGAAATCGGCCTCACGCCTGCGGTTGCCGCCGATCTGCACGAGATCTTCGGCGATGAAGTTGCCATCCTGCACTCCGCGCTCTCCGACAAGGAGCGCGCGCAGCAGTGGCATCGCATCAAAAGCGGTGACGCACGCATGGTCGTCGGCACTCGTTCGGCGGTCTTCGCGCCGGTTGCCGATCTCGCGCTGATCATCGTCGACGAAGAACATGATTCCTCCTACAAGCAGGAGGAAACGCCGCGCTATCACGCCCGTGATGTTGCCGTGATGCGCGCCAAGATGGCGAATGCCACAGTGGTCCTGGGTTCCGCTACGCCGTCGCTGGAGTCGTATTTCAACGCGAAGAAAAATAAATACGCATTGGTTGAGTTGCCCGACCGCGTGGAGCAGCGCCCGTTACCAGAGGTAGAGATTATCGACATGCGGCAGGAATTTCAGGAGACGGGCCACGAGCAGGTGATCTCGCGCAAACTGGCGGCGGAGATCAAAGAACGCTTCGACCGCAAGGAACAGGTCATGGTACTGCTCAATCGCCGCGGATATTCTCCGGTGGTGCTGTGCCGCACCTGTGGCAAAACTCTGGAGTGCCAGAACTGCGCCATCGCCCTTACCCACCACAAGCGCGAACACAAAATGGTGTGCCACTATTGCGGCTACACTGCGCCCGTGCCCAAGACGTGCGTGCATTGCGGCAGCGAGTATGTGTATTTCCTCGGGACCGGTTCCGAGAAGCTGGAGGAACTGCTGCACGGCATGTTTCCGCAGGCACGCATTGCCCGTCTCGATCGCGACACGGTCAGGGGACACGAAGATTTCGAACGCACGCTAAACGCGCTAAGTGAAGGCGAGCTGGATTTGCTGGTCGGCACGCAGATGATCGCCAAGGGCCACGACATTCACGGCGTCACTCTGGTCGGCGTGGTCGGCGCTGACAGCGCACTCGGCCTGCCTGACTTCCGCGCCGCCGAACGCACCTTCCAGTTGCTCACGCAAGTTGCGGGACGCGCCGGGCGCGGCCAGTCTCCCGGCAAAGTGATTCTGCAAACTTATTTTCAGGATCACTACGCCGTGCAATATGCGGCCCGCCACGACTTCGCCGGATTCTACGACAAGGAATTGCGGTTCCGCAGTTGGATGCACTATCCGCCATATTCCGCGCTGGCGAATGTTCTAGTGCGCAGCAACAAGCTTGATGAAGCTCTCGAGTGGTCGGGCACGTTGGGAAAATGGTTTGAGCAAAATCGGCATGAGGGCGTGCGCGTGCTCGGTCCCGCCACCGCGCCCATCATGCGCCTGAAGCGCGACTACCGTTATCATTTTGTGCTGAAATCGCCCAGCCGCGAAAAGCTGAACCGGACGCTGCGCGCCATGCTGGCTTATGCTGCGCAGCGGAAAATTCCGCGCACCCAGGTGATTGTGGATGTAGACGCGCTGTGGCTGATGTGAAAGACGAACCCACCGCCGAAGGGTATACGAACGAAGACGCGAATGAGCGAGTTTGCTGCCGAAGAGCTGCGGCGAAATTCGAAACTCGCACCGCGAAGAGACCCACAGGAAGTCAACGAGCGCGAAGTTCTACCGCTGCCGAAACTGCTGCGCAAACTCGCGCAGAGATGCGTGGGCAAAGGGCGCCGGGGTAAGCGTGAGCACAAGCATCAGCAATGCAAAAACCGCGAGCCAGGTTCGTCCGCCGGCAACTCGCGGCCACTCCGCAACCTGCGGATGCCGCAGGCTGCTAAGTTGCAGCAGAATCGCCCACACAAACCATCCCATCCACAGATAGTAGGCCATGGGCAGAAGAATCAGGATTGTGAGCCGCGACACCAGCTTGTGCACCCGCGGCGAAATCGAAAAAATAATGTGTCCGCCATCGAGCTGCCCGCCAGGCAACAAGTTCAGCGAAGTAGCGAACATTCCCACCCACGCCGCGATCGCCACCGGATGCAGCAGCACGCGATTCAAGGGCAGCGCGGCCGGTCCACGCAGCAGGTTCATCGACACCAGCAGTTGATGCAGCCCCTGAAAAACCAAGGGATATCCCAGGTCGTACTCCGCCGGGCCGAAGCCGGGATGAGCCGGCCTCGAGCAGCCGAGCGACACGATGAGCACGGCCAATGCCACGACGAACCCGGCGATGGGTCCGGCAATTCCTATGTCGAAAAGCGCCGTGCGCGAGCGAATCCGCGAGCGAATCATGATCACCGCGCCCATGGTCCCGATCAGCGTCGGCATCGGGATGAAGAAGGGCAGCGTGGCGTAAACACCATAGCGGCGGCAGAATAAATAGTGGCCCATTTCGTGAGCCATAAAGAACAGCATCAATGTGGCCATGAAGGGCAAGCCGCCCAACAGGCGCGCGGGATGCGACAGCGCCCAGCCCGCAGGAAAATAAGGTACCGAATCATCCGCGATAGAAAGTGCAGGCAGGCCATGCTGAAAGTTGTATTGCATGCGCGCGCCCATCACCAAGGTGGTGAAGCAGGTCGCCAGCAGCAGCAACGAATGCAGCCAGTACCTCTGCCGAGGCTGCGGCGCAGCATACTGCGGCAGCGGCCGGTAGTATTCCAGAGTGGAGGATGTTACGGGAGGAGTGGGATCCGACATGTGATTCGTCGGTCCCGCCATGTCGGGCGAGACCTTCTCTTTAGATGCTACTACGAGCGGGAGGAATGCAAGCGTGAGGCCTTAACGAATCTCCGAATCCCACCTTGACAAAGAACGTCAAGAATGGACCACCCGCCTCTTGTCGAAACGCTTGAGCCCGAAGCCAAGAGCAATTGTAAGTGCGAGGACGAACAACCGCATCGTAATCCCTAAGAAGCCGTATTTCAGCCAGAGCCAACGGCTCCAGTCGGAGATCGCGCGACCATACGCACCCTTACGCGCATAAGCAATGCTCCGCTTGCCGAATCCAAATCCGAACCTCGGATTAATGAGCAGCGCCTGATCGAAGTCTCGGATCGCTCGATCATAGTCACCTTCTTTCGTATACGCCACGCCACGAACGCCAAGGGCGTTTACGTCGGTTGGCTTGATACTTAGGGCGTGGTTGTAGTCCTGGATTGCATTTTCATAATCGCCAGTATGCGCATATGCCAATCCGCGGTGGTAAAAAGCATCAGCATCACCAGGTGTCACGTGCAGTGCCTGACTGTAATCGTCTATGGCGCGGTTGCTGTCGCCTTTTGAAGCGTATGCAAGCCCGCGATTGTAGAACGCATCAGCGGAGTTCGGCTTCAAACGTAGTGCCTGATCGTAGCCTTGGATCGCACGGTCATAATCGCCCTCAGCCCAATACGCCAGGCCCCGGCCGATCAGCGCGTCGGCATCGGCAGGCCTTAGACGCAGCGCCTGATCGTAGTTCTCGATGGTGCGGTCATAGTCGCCCTTCTGCCAGTACGCAGAGCCGAGACCGTCGAATACATTGGGGTCACTGGGCTGGAGTCGCTCTGCCTGAGTGTAGTCCTGGATGGCACGGTCATAATCACGTCTGCGCGCATACGCTCGACCTCGATTGTAAAACGCATCAGCGAAGCCAGGATTCAGGTGTAAAGCCTGGTCGTAGTCCTGGATAGCACGGTCGTACTCGCCCTTGCGGGAGTACGCCCGGCCTCGATCTTTGAATGCTTCTGCAAGCATGGCGTCTGCCATGTTGCCCGACCCGATGAGTTCCGAGCATGCACCAATAGCCTGTGCGGGATTCTCGCCCTTGCATTGTCTCCATTGCTCCGGTAGCAATTGGTTCTCTGGAGGTAGCTGGCCGGAAAGCAGGTCGGATGCGCCAATTAGGATTAGTGTCATCAGCGACGCCAGACGCAAAGCTATCCACTGGCCCACAATAACCTCTCTTCACGCTCGACCTGCGTCTTGTTTCGCGGGCGTGAGATCATTGGCAGTGACTTTGAAGGGAGTTCGCGCAATATCTCGGGAAGGCCGAAGCGAAAGCCAAGGAGCTAGAAGCTAGAAGCCGCTGCCTTCAATCAATCGACTGCAATTCTTTCCCCGGCTTGAAGCGGACCGCTTTGCCGGGAGGAATCGACACTTCAGCTCCGGTGCGCGGATTGCGGCCGATGCCGGTCTTGCGCGGGCGCACGTTGAACACGCCAAATCCCCGCAGCTCAATGCGATTGCCGTGGGCCAGCGCTTTCTTCATGCTCTCGAAAACAGTTTCCACCGCCAACTCGGCCTTGGTCTTGGTGATGCCGGTTCTGGCTACCACTTCGTTGATAATATCGAGCTTGATCACGAACGGCTCCCGGACGGGGTCTGAGAATCATCCCTCAAGTGATTGATGCTATGGGAGATAAGGGAGATTGTCAACGGGAGCATCAGCAGCGTAAACCATTGAGCGATTGAGTCATTGAGTCATTGAGCGATTCAAGAACGAAGGACACTCTGCAATTCGCTCTTCAATGACTCAATGACCCGATGACTCGATCGCTCAATTCCTACCGTCCGTTCTCTTCTTCCTTGAACATGTACTTGATGGCGGGCTTGTAAATCATCAGGTTCGGCCGTCCGTCGTCGCGGATCACCTTGATGCAGGTCTTGTCGTACCACTCGATCACGCCGTGTACTTCCTCGCCGTCGCGCAGCACGATCACCATCGGCGTTCTCGACTGCATCTGCTTCTGATAATAGAAATTCTCGGCGTTGGTCTGCTCCGGAGGCGCGGCCTTGCGCCCGCCTCCCGCGCCCGCCGCGCGATCGCCGCGATCGTCCCGTTCAAAGCTCCGCTCCGGCCGGTCGTGGCGCTCCGGCCGGTCCCGGCGTTCCATCAACTGGGGATGATTCGAGTTGTGGTTTCCGTGGTTATGATCCGGGCGCGGCAGCGCCGGTCGGATCAGTTTCCGGTTGGCAAAATTCTCCTCGTCCCCTGACGGCTGGACGGGAATCGAGTCCATGATTTCCTTCATAGTGGCGCTACCCCGCACGCGCATTCGCGCAGACCACACTCTTAGAGGCCCCAAAAAATGTATTTACGAAGGCGTGAAAATTTCACCTACCGTACCACAGGAATCTCCCCGTGACAATGCCACCATCGTGCCCCTGCGGAGGACTACGCCAAATATTGCACATCCGGCGCGAACATGACCGCGAAACACATTTCTAGCTGGTATTCGACAAATCCATCCCTCTGCGCTCTCGCCCGCTTCCGGTGACCACCGCGACCAGTGTCGCAACGATCAGAACGGTCCAGGCCAGCACCGGCGCAAACATCCCGCCGAAGTTCCGCTCGGCGAGCTTGGCCTGAACCACCACGTTGCGCGAAGAGAGCAGATTTCCCAGTTGATACGCGAAACCCGGAAACGTTCCCCGCACCGCAGGCGGCGAAAGTTCATTCAAATGCGCCGGAATCACGCCCCACGCGCCCTGCACCATGAACTGCATCAGAAAGCCGCCCAGCGCCAGCATGGGCACGGAGTGTGAGTATGCCCATAGGGGGATGGCTGGAATCGACAGCAGCGCAGCGACGACAATCGCCTTCCGCCGCCCAATTTTCTCCGACCACGTGCCAAAAAGAATTCCTCCCAGCAGCGCGCCAATGTTGGCGATGATCGCGATCAACCCTACCGTCTGCGGAGCAAATTTGTGGTCCTTCGTCAAGAACGTCGGATACAAATCCTGGGTCCCGTGGCTGAAGGAATTGAAGGCAAACATCAGCAGGATCAGGAAAGCGAAAGTTCCCAGGTACGTCACGATGTCCTTGCCAACCCGGCTCTCCGCATTCCGCGACACGCGTCCTAGCTCCCAAGCCGGAGATTCATTCACTTTCGTGCGAATGTAAATCACCAGAAGCGCTGGTAGCGCGCCGATAATAAACATTCCCCGCCAGCCCACGAAGCGGAACGCCGTCCCGAAGACCAAAGCCGCCATCAGATAGCCCACCGCGTAACCTTCCTGCAGCACCCCAGAGAAAAACCCGCGCCCCTCCGCCGGCAGTGTCTCGAACGCCAACGCCGCGCCCACGCCCCATTCTCCGCCCATGGCGATTCCGAACAACGCCCGCGTGATCAGAAAAACTTTCAAAGAAGGCGCGAACGCTGACGACAACTCAAACACCGAGTACGCGATAATATCCACCATCAACGTGGGACGCCGCCCGAACCGGTCCGCCATCATTCCAAAAAGAAACGCGCCCACCGGACGAAAAGCCAGCGTGATGAAGATCGCTTCCGTAACCGCCGAAACTGTCGTCTGGAATTGGGTAGCGATCGCGCTGAGGCAGAAGGTCAGAATGAAGAAATCAAACGCATCCAGTGACCAGCCCAGAAAGCAGGTAATGAAAGTATTCCGCTGCACCGGCGTAAGCCTGCGAAAATGGCCGATGAATTCCATGGAAGTTATCTCCGCGCAATTCCCTACGCCCCGAAACGCCCTGCGGATGCTAGCATAGGTTTTTCAATCAGCAATCTAAAATCAACAATCAGCAATTTCCATGCCCGATCTCGATTCTCCTCAACGCCAGGTGCCAGACGCGCTCATGCTGACGGGTTTCTGGTATCGCGCCCTGCCCACCGATCAGGTCCAGCGCAATCAACTCCGCAAAGCCACGTTGCTTGAGATTCCGCTCGTCATTGGACGCGACCGTGAGGAGAAGCCGTTCGCGTTGCGCGACGCCTGTCCCCACCGCGGCATGCCCCTAAGCTGTGGCAGGTTCGACGGAGAAAATGTCGAATGCTCCTACCACGGCTGGCAGTTCGACGCCCACAATGGCCAGTGTGAACTCATCCCATCACTCACCGCCGACCAGAATTTAAAAGTCGACCGCATCTACGCCGGCAGCTATCCCTGTGAAGAGCGGGATGGTTTCATCTGGGTCTATATCCCGGATCCAGGCCCGCCCGGCGCGGGTTTCAGCGCGAGACAAGAAGCTCCTGAACCTGCTCCCCTGATTGAAAAATTCAGCGAGAAGTACAAACTCGCCTACCTCACCGCCGAGATGCCCGTCAGCATCGACCACGGCATCATCGGCCTCATGGATCCCGCCCACGGGCCGTTCGTGCACCAAGCCTGGTGGTGGCGCAGCCGCCACAGCATCCACGAGAAGAAAAAGAACTTCGAGCCCATCCCCAACGGCTTCCGCATGAGCGCGCACACCCCCAGCTCGAACTCCGCGCCCTACAAGCTTCTACGGCTCTACGCCGCCGCCGATTCGATTACGACGACGATCGACTTCGTCCTTCCCAACCTGCGCCGCGAAATTATCCGGGCAGGGAAGTACTGGTTTTCATCGCTCACCACCGTGACGCCCATCACCCGCAATCAATGCCGCATCGACGTAGTCGCCGCCTGGAACATTTTCCGCTGGATGCCCTTCGGCCCTGATCTGCTGAAGTTCGTCTTCGCAAAATTCGTCGAGCAGGACCGCCACACCATGGAGCTGCAAGCCGAAGGCCTGAAGCACAATCCGCATCTCATGCTGATCGACGATGCCGACCGTCCCGCAAAGTGGTATTTCCAGCTGAAGGCCGCGCATCTAGAAGCGAAGCGCACGGGCACGGAAATGAAGCACCCCATGGCAGGCCCAGTCACGCTGAAGTGGAGAAGTTAGAGTCCGAAATCTCACCAGACAACTGTGATTCCTTCATATAGCCTGAACTTCTCGTCCGGTGTGACAACCGAAATCTTCTCGCTTAATGCCTGAGCAATGATTTGTCGGTCGAAAGGATCGTTATGATGGCGAGACAGCCCGAACATGCGAAATGCATGATCGGCGGTGTAAGGCAGGATGCGAATTCCCAGGTCATCCATGGCCCTACGCAGGACCACTGGCGAAAACGCCAGCTTGCCGGAAGCGACCTTGATCGCAATCTCAGTAACGGAGATCGCACTTAGCTCCAGTGCATTGTCCAGATTTCGCACCGCGGTCGCCGCACGCCGGCTGAGCCGTTCCGGGAATTCCACAGCGTAAATCACGACCGCGGTATCCAGCAGTAGTCGCATGTCGCTCTAGTAGCGGCCAGCCAGGAAGTCTTCCACTTCCTCGTCCGACATGGGCTTCCACCAGTCCGGATCGAGGATCTTGATCTGCCCCCGGAGGGTCCCGAGGGTCCGCTTCTTGAGCACCGGCTTTTTCGTGCGCACGATGTCCACTACCGGCACGCCCCTGCGACAGATGGTCACCGGCTCGCCGTCTTCGACGGCCTTAATCAATTCCGGCAGCTTGTTCTTCGCGTCCGCTACGCTGACCTGCATAGTTCAATTATAGCTATCCGAGATGGCTATTTCAAGGAAAAGAGAAGGCCGGCAATAGACGCGTTGTTATTCCCCACTGACCAGCCACTCCAACGCTTCCTCCCGCGTCTTGAACGAGGGCAGCTCCCGCTGCGAGAAGTTTTTGAAGTGCTCATAAAATACATGCGGCAGACTGTCCGTCCCCACCCACGCCGAGCGCTTCACATACGGACGATCGAGCACCAGAACTTCCTTGATCCGCGTGGCCACCTGCTTGTCGACCTGCGCGCCGGTAACATCCACGAAAGTAAGCACCGATCCTGGTGCGTGCCGCGCGATGTCGGCGCGAATCAGGTCAAGCAGCACCATCAGTTCCTTCGCATTGCAATGCGTGAAGTCAATCGAGTAGATGGCATGCCCCTTGTGCTTGATGAAGTGCAGGCGTTCTTCAAGGGAAGCATTGTTTGTGGTCATCCGAGAAGCGACTCCACCACCGCGTAAGCCCCGTCCAGCGCCGCATCCAGCGCGCCGGCATCTTTTCCTCCAGCCTCCGCCAGGTCAGGACGGCCGCCACCTTTGCCCCCAACTTTCTGCGCCACCGGACCAATCACCTTACCCGCCTGCACCCGCCCGGTCAAATCCTTGGTGACGCCAACGATCAGCGACACGCTCCCATTCGAAGCCGAACCCAGCACCACCACCCCCGAGCCAATCTTGTCGCGCAGCTGATCCACCAGCGTGCGCAGCTGCGCGCGTTCCAGATTGTCCACGCGATGCGCCAGCACTTTCACACCCTTAACATCTTTAACGCGATCGCCGATGTTTGCGGTGCTTGACGATGCCGACTTCATCCGCGCCGAGTCGAGTTCGCGGTTGAGTCGCTTGATCTCCGAATCTTTCTTATCAAGCTCAGCCTTCAAAGCCTCAGCAGGAGACACTTTCTCGGCGTGCGCGGAATCCTCATCCGCGTGTGTATGAACCAGCTCGGACGAGGGTGCCCCATCTTTGCGCGGTTTGTGCGCAAAGGTGGGAACCACGAACCTAGACACAACGGTCTCCAACTCGTGATCCCGACGAAATTGCGCGAGCGACCCCAAACCCGTAACCGCCTCGACTCTCCGCACCCCCGACGACACGCTGCCTTCTTTCAGAATCTTGATCAACCCAATCTCGCCGGTGGCGCCAGTATGTGTGCCGCCGCAAAGCTCGGTGGAGAAATCGCCAATCCGCACCACGCGCACCTTCTCGCCATACTTTTCGCCAAACAAAGCCATGGCGTGATAAGTATTGATCGCCTCTTCGATCGGAACATCGGTAATAGTCTCAACAATCTGATTCCGCAAAACTTCCTTGTTGATGATGTCCTCAATATCCTGCAACTCTTCATCTTCAACGGCAGTGAAGTGCGAAAAATCAAACCGCAAATGATTCGGCGCCACCAGCGACCCCGCCTGCTTCACATGCTTACCCAAAACCTCTCTCAGCCCAGCATGCAGCAAATGCGTAGCCGTATGATTCCGCATGGTCGATTCACGAACGTCAGCGTTGACGACAGCATCGACCTTGTCGCCCACGCGCAGCGTCCGTTTCGCGATAACCTGATGCGCCCGCACCCCCTGAATCGGCGAATAGCATCCCGTAACCTCGGCGACAACGGTGTTGTGATCATCGGAATAAAACCATCCCCGGTCCCCAACCTGCCCGCCAGAGTCGGCATAGAACGGCGTGTGATCAAGAATCACCTCGCCGGATTCGCCAACCTTGAGTTCCCGCGCCCCTTGCCCGTTGTGAATGATGGCCAGCACTTCGCATCCGTCTGAGCGAGTCTGCCGATAACCTTCGAAAATTGATTTCGGAAGCTGCTGATAGGCAGGATTCGCAATCTGCTTTGCCCCGCCTTTCCACGAGGCGCGGGCCCGCGCCCGTTGATCCTGTAGCCCGCGTTCATAGCTCTCAGGATCGAATGGTAGCCCTGCGTCTCGATAAGCATCTTCGATAAAATCACGCGGCATGCCGTATGTATCGGTGAGCCAGAATGTATCATCAGGAGGGGGAAGAACGACGCTTCCACCACCCGCCACCGCACTATGCATCGGACCATAGGTTGCCAGGATGGCCTTACGTTGAGTAATTTGCTGTTCCAGCTTCACTAGGCCAATATCCAGCGTGCGGGAGAAGCGGGTCTCTTCGGAGAGCACCGTTTTCGACACACGGTCAGCGCTATCCTTCAACTCTGGATAGGCATCCTGCATCAAATCTCTCACCGCGAAAACCATCTCGTACAGAAACGGTTTGGTCTGCCCGAGCAATCGTCCGTGGGTAATCGCCCGCCGGATAATTTTTCGCAACACATACCCGCGTCCTTCATTCGAAGGCAACACTCCGTCTGAAATCAGAAAAGTTGCCGCCCGCGAGTGATCCGCGATCACCCGTAGAGAAGCAGCCGACTTCGCCTTGGCTTCTTTCTCCAGTTCCTTCGTAAGCGACGTTCCCGTCAGTTCCGCCGCTCTCTTGATCAGCGGCACAAACAAGTCCGTTTCATAATTCGAGATCACGCCCTGCAACACCGCCGTCACCCGCTCCAGCCCCATCCCGGTATCAATCGAAGGCTTGGGCAGCGGGCTCAATTTGCCCGAGGCATCGCGGTCAAACTGCATGAACACCAGATTCCAGATCTCGACATACCGCCCGCAGTCGCAAGGAAAGTGGCAATCCGCATGTCCCTGCTCGGACGCGATCGCGCCCATGTCGTAATGAATCTCGCTGCAAGGACCGCAGGGCCCGGTGTCGCCCATCTGCCAGAAATTATCTTTCAGCCCCATCTCAAAGATGCGATCCTTGGGCACGCCCTGTCCAACCCACAGATCGTAAGCTTCGATGTCGCGCTCAACCCCGGCCTCGCCTTTGAAGATGGTCGCGTAAAGCTTGTGTTTGTCGATGCCAAACCATTCCTTCGAAGTAATCAGCTCCCAGGCGTAAGCGATGGCATCTTTCTTGAAGTAATCGCCAAACGAAAAATTCCCCAACATCTCAAAAAACGTGTGATGCCGGTTGGTGAACCCAACGTTTTCCAGATCGTTGTGCTTGCCGCCGGCGCGCACGCATTTCTGCGAAGTGGTGGCGCGCGAGTAGTCCCGCTTCTCCAGTCCCAGGAACACATCTTTGAACTGGTTCATGCCCGCGTTGGTAAACAGCAGCGTAGGATCATTCGCCGGCACCAGCGACGACGAATGCACCTCCTTGTGCTCCCTCTGCACAAAGAAGTCGAGAAACTTGCGGCGAATTTCAGATCCAGTAAGCATTTCGATGAGCGCGAAAAACAATTCTAAATGAAAACCGCATTTCAACACGCGCAGCGGCAGGCGCCGAGCTCACAAAAGCCGAGCGGACGACAGCCACCTCAAGAAGATCGGAAAAAGAAGAAGGGCCGCGCCGAAGTCTCACGGATGGTCATGGCGAAACGCCCAAAAGACGTGCCGCTTCAGGCGGACTGCCGCAGCGTTACGCGGTTTCGCTCTCCAACTCAGTCAAGGTTTCCTCATCCACGTCCCATTTCTTCAAAATGGAGAAGATGGTCTTCGTCCCAAACCCTCCCCGAGCCAGTTGCCGGAAAACGCGCGCCGCCTGTTTCTGATCTTTGGGTTTCACCAGCCGCTTCTTCCGGAGATACTCACGCGCCTGCTCCTCTTCGCTCACCCCGTCGAAAGCCGCGTCCACAGCCTTGTCGATCACGTCGCTGTGCATGCCCTTCGCCTTCAGATCGGTGACCACGCGCAGCCGGCCGAACTTCTGATTGTCTCGCCGCAGAGAAGAAAAATACGCGGCGTACTGCGAGTCGTTCAAATACCCGCGATCTTTCAATCGCCGGATTATCAGCTCCACCAACGTCTGCCCGTATTCCGTGTCGGCCTCCACGCGCATCCGCAGCAGCCGCTTCAACTCCGCCACCGTCCGCATGCGCCGCGCCAGCGCCCCCACGGCATATTCGTACAGCTCATCTTCGGAATAGAGCCTTCTCTTGGGACGCGGAAATGCCATATCGCTAACGATAGTCCAATTGCAGGCAGAAAAGAAGAACACTCAACCGAGCGCCGCGGCCAAACAAGAGGGCGCGCCCTGTGGCGCGCCCTGCCCAAGAAGGAAAAAGAAAAGAAGCCAAATCGAAGCCCGCAGCCAGCGTTTCTACCGTCCGCCGAATCCAGCAGACTGCATCGACTGCCGCGAAATGTCGGCCGTCGAAGCAATGCCCTGCATGCGCAGCTTGAAGTCGTCGGCGTTGGAAGCGTTCTCCAAAGCGGTTTCGTAGTTGACCAGCCCCGCCTGGAACAAATCCCACAACGACTGATCGAAAGTCTGCATGCCGTATTGCGACGTGCCGGCCGCAATCGCGTCCCGCACCGACCGCGTCTTTTCCGGCACCAGCACGCATTCCCGGATGAACGCCGTATTGATCATCACCTCGACCGCGGGCACGCGCCCGTCGGTATCGCAACGCCGCACCAATCTTTGGCTCACAATTGCCCGCAGCACTGCTGCCAGCTGCAACCGAATCTGCTTCTGCTCCGGCGGCGGGAAAATCGAAATCACGCGGTTAATCGTTTCCACCGCGTCCAGCGTGTGCAGCGTCGAGAACACCATGTGGCCGGTTTCCGCCGCGTGCAGCGCCGTCTGAATCGTTTCCAGGTCGCGCATTTCGCCCACCAGAATCACGTCCGGATCCTGACGCAAGGAAGCTCGCAACGCCGCGCTGAACGAAGGTGTGTCCACCCCAATCTCGCGCTGATTCACGTACCCCTTCTTGTCGCGATGCAGAAATTCGATGGGGTCTTCAATCGTAATAATGTGTTCGGCGCGCGTCGAGTTCACGCGATCCACCATCGCCGCCAGCGTAGTCGACTTACCCGAGCCGGTCACGCCCGTCACCAGCACCAGCCCGCGCGGCATTTCGCAAATCTGCTCGACCACCTTGGGCAGGAACAACTCATCCAGCGCGCGAATCTTGGTGGGAATGACGCGCAGCACCAGCCCCACGTTGCCGCGCTGCTGAAAGATGTTCACACGGAACCGCCCCAGCCCGGCCACGCCGTAGGCCATGTCGATTTCCGTGGTCTCTTTGAACTTCTGCTTCTGCCGCGCCGACATCATGCTGAACGCCATGTTCAGCATGTCTTCCGCGCTCACCCGCGGTTGTTCGGTCAAAGGCGCCAGTTCGCCGTCAATGCGCAGGTGCGGATAGTTCCCCACCTTCAAATGCAAATCGGAGGCCCGCCGTTCCGTAGCAATCCGCAGCAGATCGTCAATATTCATTGGAGAGGTTTCCTGGGAGGCCGTCAGCCTCCAAGCTCTCCCTATCATCGCCCGAATCGTCACCTTCCCCAAGATGACCTAGGTAATGACCGCACTCCGGCAACCGGACAGCACCTTACGTTCAAAGGGATTAGATCGCGACAAGAACACTTAGAGACACAGGAGAACACGGGGTAATTCTGCTTCACCCTGTGTTCCTCAGTGTCCCCTGTGTTTAAGGTTTTGATCTAGGGCCGACGGCCAGCCGCACCCTAGAAGACGAACCGCAGAGCAAACTGCATGAAGCGAGGCGTGGTCAGCGTCGAAAGTATTTGCCGAATTACTGACGCATCGTAGGAGAGCGAAGGTTGAGCGGAGTTGCCCACCGGTCCGCGCACGTCGTAGCGCACCGAGTTGGTTGCGTTGAACGATTGCCAACTGAACTCCAGACGCTTCCGCTCGCCAAAAGAGAAATCCTTGCTTACTCCGGTATCGATGTTGAAAATGCCGTCGCCAATGACGTTGTTGCGCACCCCTGATTCGCCCGGCCACTCTGGGCGGAAAGCCGCCAGCGCCGCTGCCGGATTTTGGAACATATCCGGGCCGATGCCCACGCCATTGACAATGGCGTTCTTGGTGGTTCGCCGCCACCGGAGCCGGCCCGTTCGGCTCGGCATCGCCCTCGATGTTCCAGTTGGTTGCCCAGGTGAATCCGTTGTCGATCGTGATGGGGAAGCCGCTGGTCCAGCGGAACACGCCCGAGACGTGCCACCCGCCAACCAACGCGTTCAGCGCCGGGCTCGCGTTTCCCAGCATCCTCTGGCCTTTGCCGAAGGGGAGGCGATAGACCAGGTTGCGCGTTGACTTGGTGGAAGGCGTTGAAATCGGAGAGCCCGCGCAGCGACAGCGGATCCCAGGAATTGATGACAATGCCGCCGCCGTTCAGGTCGTTGCCGGTTCCACCAGTTCCTTCATAAGGACCGACTCGCTCGGCCGCCGATGCCTCGTCGAGCGATTTCGAAAATGTGTAGTTAAACTGCCCCTGCAGGTTTGCTCCCCAGCGGACATTGTAGGTCACCTGCAGCGCGTTGTAGTCGGAAGTGCCGATGTTGCGCCACGCGTAGAGCGAAGCGAACTGATCATGGAAGAAACTGTACGGGCCGTTCTTGCTGTTCGGGAGCGCCGGGCTCAACCCTGTAATGGAGTCGGGCAAATCCATCTGGAACAGCGAAAACGTTTCGTTATGCGGGAAACAATTCCAGAGCTCGTAGATGTTTTGTGTGGCGGTTGGATTCGCCGGTAAGGTGCCGTGTTGCGGGCGCAATTGATCGCCAGCAGGGTTTGTTGAGCTCTGGTTGTTCTGATCCATGAGCGCTCTGGGTGGCGACGCCAGCCCAGGCAGGAAAGATATTCTCGAAGAATGGTACAGGCTGGATCTGATTGACGTTCGTCGTGCCGGCGGCAGCGGCCTTCGAGAGCATCGTGGCTGACTGAAAATACGTCGTCTTGCTTGCAGGATCCGTCAAATTGGCGGGCATGGCCAGATCGACCTGCATGGGCAGACGCCGGCCGATGCTGCCCACGTAGGCAATCTGCAGCGATGATCTGGACGTGATTTGCCGCGAGAGCGAGAAATTGAAGACGTGCGTGTAAGGCGTCTTTAAAGTTTGATCCAGCCCCCAGTTGATGGCGAACGCGGTATTGCTTGGAGTAACCGGGAAACTGCCCGATGGCGTAGGACCGAGCAAGCAGCCCGGATTGTTTAGATTGGCGCACGGGGTAGGCAGGCAGGACTGGCCGGACGATCCCGGAACGAGGCAGGTAAAGCGCGGAGCATTCGCGACGGTCACCACTCCAGCGGGATTTCCCAGATCCGTGGAGAGGCCGAATGAGCCGTGCTGGTCAAAGCTGTTCACGATGGGAACGCCGAAGTGGTCGTACATGATGCTGTAGCCGCCGCGAATCGAGAACTGGTCTTTCTTTCCCAGAATCTTTGAGACCCATCCGTCGCCGGTGTCTGGCGCCCAAGCCACGGCTATGCGCGGTGAAAAATCCTTGTGGTCCCAGTTCCACAGGCCCGGACCGTGATTCTTGGGTCCGCCCAGGACGAATGAAATCTCTCCGGCGCTGTTGGCCGACATGCCCTTGCGAGGCCAATTGCGCGGTATGGTTGAACCAGTCGGCGACGTTCTGATTGGTGCAGCCACCTCCTGCAGCCTCCACGCAAGGCGCGACTTGTAATCCGTTGGTTTCGTAAGGCGGAGCTTCGAGCACCCAGCGCAGGCCGTAATTGACCGTCAACCGGGGCGTCATCCGCCAGGTATCCGCCCCATAGAACTCGTAGTCGTTGATGGCGTAACGGCGGCCGATGGGCGCGCCCTGGGCCAGAGCGGTGCCGTTGCGATGGAAATTATATTTGCCGTCACCCTCGGCGAAAATTCCCAACAGGATCGCAGCCGCCGCGTCGTAATTCGGACCGAAGTTGCTATCCACAGCGGGATAGCCGTTATTGGCCGGATCCAGCGGGCTGGGAGTGTTGGCGATTCCGCCCGTGTTGAGATAGACCGGGTTGGTCTGAACGTCGGAGAACGAGTTCTGCATAACTGCTGCTGTTGTTGCGAATCAGAAATAAATCGCCGCCGAACTCAAACGTGTGGTTCTTGCGGGTCCAGTTCAAGCTCTCGGTAAACTGGTTGCTGGGCACAAAGTAAGTGATGGAGCGAGTGAAAGGAACAAGGTTGTCGAGGTCAGTCAACAGAACTGCCGGATACTGCGAGGTACCGGCGTTCTTCGTTCCCTGCCGGATGAAGCCCCAGTGAAAATTGTTGATCAGCCTGGGGGAGATCAGCGAGGTGAGTCCGACGGTCATCCCCTTGCTGTCGTCCAGAAGTGTCGTAGATGCGGACTGGCCAGGAAACTGCTGCGATCCCGGCTCCTTGAAATTTTGCATCTCTCCGCGCCAAAACAGAGTTTCCGATCCGTTCGCCGTGATATGGTAATCGAGCCGCGTAAGGTAAGTGTTGTAGCTGGAATCCGCATTCGAGGAAAACCGATAACCCAGAATGTTCAAACCATCGCCCGCATTTTCATTGGCCGTTGGGTACTGGTTGAGGAGACTCTCCATCGCCGCACTCGGGCCGATTCCGAGCGGGTCCATCGCTGTGATCTGGGTCGGCCCGAGGGCATAGTAGCCGGGCTGCACGCCGCTTACGCCGTTGCCCGTCCGCCGCGACAATCGCTGTTCCAGGCTACCGTCCGTGTTGACCTGACATTGGTACTGGAGAACGCCATTCTGCAGCGACGCGCTCGGCACGTCACGCAATACGCTGGTGCCCTGGGCGTCGCGCCGCCCTTCATAGTTGGAAAAGAAGAAGAGCCGGTTCTTCCAGATCGGCCCTCCGACCGTGACCGCCGAATACATTGCGCAAAAGCTTCGGCGCGGTGTTCGATTCGCCGCTGGTCAGCTGGGAGTTTTTCAGGAACGGGTCGTTGGCGCTGAAAATGGTATTGCGGTTGTACTCGTAGACTGACCCGTGAAAGTTGTTGGTGCCGCTCTTGGTCACCAGCGAAACCTGAGCTCCGCTGGAATAGCCGGAATCGGCATTGGAGTTGGCGGTGGTGACCCTGAATTCCTCGACCGAGTCGGGCGGAACATTCAACACACTGGTAAACGCGTAACCATTGTTCTGGTCGTTGACCCCAATGCCATCGAGCGTGACGTTCGATTGGTCGCTGCGTACGCCATTCACTGCTCCGCTGCGCGTGTCCGTATCTTGGAGCGACTGACTCTGATTGTCCCATGTACGACACCCCGGGCTGGAGACTCAGCAACTGAACTACGTTGCGGTCGGCGATGGGCAATTCCGCGATTTGGTCTTGCTCAAAAGTGTTGCCCAGCGACGCGTCGGTGCGATTGATGAGCGGCGCCTGTCCTTCGACCTCTACGGATGTCTTGACACCCTCTACCTGAAGCTGAATGTTTATGGTGGAGGGTGTTTTGACGACGAGGGTGACGTTCGATGCCACGTACGACGAGAAGCCGCTCGCGGTTGCCGCCAGCCGATAGTTGCCGGGCGGCACATCCAGGAACTGGTAGAGCCCGGCCCCGTTGCTTGTCGTTGTCCGCTGCAAGCCGGTCGCCGGGTTGGTCAAAGTAATCTTCGCGCCCGCAACGCTCGCGCCAGACGGGTCAGTAACGCTGCCGTTCAGCTGGCTGGTTGATTGCGCCGTCGCCAACGAGCTCAGGAACGCCAATCCTACGAAGACACAAATCGCGCGCCTTGCTCTCTGCCCGCATCGAATGCCAAACCAGCGCGATCGCTCACGCTGCACTCTGCCTGCTTGCTGATAGATCTGCGTCATCGACGTAGCCTCCCTGAGATCCTGCACTCCCCGTCCAAGTGCCGCGAATTATACTCGAAGAGCGGACGTTTGAAGCATTCATAAAAATGTGATCGCAGAACGTTTTTCCCGAACCGGCGCGCGAAGTAAGCGAAGAAGCCGCCCTTGCGGGCGGCTTCTTCAACATCGACCGCTGAATCCTACGCGGCGGTTTCGTCTGACGCGGGAGGCTGGAACGGTTCGTCGTAGCTGCCGCCGTAGATCGACGGCACCTTCGATCCCATGGGACGCAGGTAGGTCGCCAGTTCGCCGCGATGGTGAATGCTGTGGTTGTTGAGGAATCCCAGATACAGAACTGCCGGAAGATTGAACACGCCGAAGAAGTTGATGGGCGTCAGCAATTGCTCCGGCGTCATCGCGCCACGCGAGCTGCCCCGCGCTTCATGTTCTCGTCGTACCACGCCACCACCTCGGCTGAGGTTTGGGGCTTGTGTTCGGGGTTTGCCATGTTGAACTTCAGGTCGGCAATTCCATCCAGAAACTGAACGTCGGTGTTGGCCAGATGCCACGCCAGTTCCTTCGCGGTGCGGCCGTTGGGATCGGGCTTGTAGCTCGAAGCCGCATCGGGCACGGCCGCGATCACTTTCTTGGTGATTTCCGCTTCGCGCAGGATGCCGTCGAGCATCATCGCGCAGTAGCCTTGGGCAAATTCCGGAGTCAAACCTTGCTGGGACATTGTTTCCTCCTTGTGAGGGTGTTATGTATTCCGTGATCTAACAAGCCGAAAGGGGCGCTGGATGCGCCCCTCCGGTTAACGTCGATTCGGCCGGAATTATACTCCGACCGGCTGCTTGCTGCGCACCGGCACCGGCGTGAGCCAGCCGTGGCGGTCGGTTTTCTCTCCGCGCACGATGGCGTAAAACTCTTTCTGCATCGCCTTGGTGATCGGGCCGATCGCGCCCTTGCCCACTTTGATCTTGTCGACGGAGCGGATCGGCGTGACCTCCGCCGCGGTGCCGGTGAAGAAGGCCTCGTCGGCGATGTAGAGCATTTCGCGCGGAATCATCTGCTCGACGATCGGAATGCCCAGGTCGCGCGCGATCTGCAGCACCGAATCGCGAGTGATGCCGGGCAGCACCGAGTTGCCCAGCGGCGCCGTGATCAGCTTGTCGCGATGCACGATGAATACGTTCTCGCCCGAGCCTTCGCTGACGAAGCCGTTGATGTCGAGCGCAATGCCTTCGGCGAAGCCGTTGACGATGGCTTCCATCTTGATGAGCTGCGAGTTCATGTAATTCGCGCCGGACTTGGCCATGGCCGGCAGCGTGTTCGGGCGCAATGCGCGTCCACGAGGAAACGCAGACGTCGCAGCCTTCGCTCTCGCCGCCCAGATATTTTCCCCACGGATAATTGATGATGTAAACCTCGGTGGGCGAGTTGAAGGGATTCACTCCCGCCTCGCCGTAGCCGCGAAGAATGATGGGCCGCACGTAGCAGGGCCACGCGCCGTTGCTGGCCAACGGTTTCGAGCATGGCCTTCACCAGTTGCTCGCGGGTGTAGTCGACGTCGATGCGGTAGACCTTGGCGGAATCGAGCAGGCGCTGAATGTGCTCGTTGGCGCGGAAAATCGCGGGCCCCGAGGGCGGCGCGTAGCAGCGGATCCCCTCAAACACCGAAGAGCCGTAGTGGACCACGTGCGACATCACGTGAATCGTCGCTTCATCCCAGGGGATGAGCTTGCCATTGTGCCAGATCTTTCCGACTTCTCGATCGCCATGCGGACTCCTTCGGCTGGAGACTGGTGAAATTTGTAACGAGGGCTGAATCTTTCCTCTGGCACGTGCAGGGGAACGAGGCGCGAACCCAACCAGCGTTACAGAACATTATAGCTGAGGCTGCTTACCACACCAGTCTCCACAACCTTCGACTGCCGGATGCGCATGTCCGCTGTCACCAGCGGCATGCCCTCGACCATCGCGGTTGCGGCGATCAAACGGTCGGCCGGGTCTTTGGGGAATTGCATCTGGCAAGCGCACGGCCAAGGCCGCAATCTCCGGCGTGACCGGCCTGAGAATGACTCGCGCCACCAGTTTCGCGAACAAACGATTCCACGCTCACAGCGACCGCGATTCGACCGTTTTGCGCCAGCCACGCCAGCTCCCATAGTGTGATGGTCGCGACCGCAATCCCGGCGTTTGTCGCCCCGGCTCTGCCTGGCCTCGCGGATGGTCTCTCGTGCGCGCCGTGACAGCCGCTTCGAATCGTTCGCCATCCAGTAAAGGACGTGAGTGTCCAGCAGGATCACTGGTTTATCCTTCATTTGTTCTCCCAATCGTCGAGCGGAGTGATCGGGCCCACGATATCGCCAACTACCTTCGCCTTCCCGGCCATGTAGTCAAAGATATCGTCCGCCCGATTTTCGGCGGGAACCAGCTTGACCACGGGCTTGCCGTGCTTGGTGACGACGACGGGCTCTCCGCTGCGCAAGACCTGATCCATAATCGCGAGGCACTGCGCCTTGAACTCGCCAGCGGGAATCTGTTTCATAGTATGGTCATAATATTATGACTATGGGAAGAATGCAAGAGGGTTTTCTCATCCCGAGCGGCGGCGTGCGACATTGCGGGCCGGGGGCGCGGGCTTGACGCGGGCGGGCGGCTTGGGGCGAGCGGGTTCGGGTTGGGCGGCAACAATTGGCGGCCGTGGACGCGCAATGCTGATGGGCTTGGGTCGAGGGATTCGCGCGAGTGCGCCGGCTTGGGCGAGTGCGGCCGACCCAGGCTTTTGCGCGGCGGGGGCGGCGGGATAGTTGGGAACTTCATGGATCATTTCGTCTTTGTAGATGTTGAAATGGACGCGGGGAGAATTTTTTACGGCGATGTGGAGGGCGCGCAGGATCAGTTGGGCGCGGCGGAAGTCGATGGTGTTGCGAACCAGGGCGTTGATGACCTCCATGAGCGAGGCCTGGATGCCTTCTTCGTTTTCGATGAGGGCGATGGGGTGAAGGCGCGACTTGGTGGGGGTGCGCACGCCGCGGATCATGCGCTGGTGGAAATAGCAGAAAACTTCGCCGCGCAGGGCGGGTGAGCCGCAAGGGACTCCGTTGACCTTGATGTGGGTGCAAGCGCGGATATTCTGGTTGAGCGGCATGGGATTGACACCTTTCGGATCCGGATTGAAAAGATTCTCAGATCGAGTTGGTAAATTATTGATTTGGTTGGGGTTGGAATCGATGATCTGGAGGCAGCCTGCGCAAAATCTTGATAGCCAAGGGTTTGCGTGGAAAATATTGAGAAGGTGGGACTTGGCTACGGATAGTTCGGCGGGGGAGAGAGTGGAGAAGTATTCGGGGAGGGTTGTTCGGCGAGTGAGCATACTACTACTAGTTTAGGGAGGGGGTGCAAGGTTGGATGTCACATGGTGGGTGTGGAAAAGACAGGTTTTGCCTGCCAGGAGAGGTTCGGGGGGATGGCGATGTTCTCCCTCCCCCCAAAGACAATGAGTGATAACGCCTGATTACAGCGACAAGCAACGGCAGGTGCCCATCGGATAAACTGGAACGGAATCGGCGATGGGAATTTTTAAGGACATGCACGAGTTGAGGGTGATTGGCTCGCCAGCCGACTGTCGAGAGTTGAGGCGGATGCTTTCTGAAGCAATATCTCGTGGTTACGTCGAACAGATTCCAGTGATGAAACCGCATCGATACTCACCCAACGAGAGTTGGTATCGAGACAAAGAAACCGGGCAGATATATTCGCTTCATCCATTTGACGAGCGTCCCGGCTCGTGGATGGAAGTTGATCCTAAGGACCTGATTGAAACCGATGATCCTGAGGAATGCGAGCCTGCGCCAAATGGTGAGGCCCGTGTCCCACCTCTAATAGGTATTTTGTTCCTCAAGCACGAGGTTTACGGACGAGAAGCCGATGATTTAATTCGTGCAATTTCACAGCTATGTAGTCGACGAGAATTGCAGGAATGGTGGGAGCGTGAAATATGGTCACAACATGGTCAATTGGTCCTCATTAAGGCTCGGGCGCGCCTCGCCGAATTGGTGAAGCGTGCAAAGGAGGGCGGCTGGGAGATGCATCGATAGCTCATCAGGGTTTTGCATCAGTTGTTGTAACATCGCCATTACACTCATTGACCTCAAGATTACTCTAGTTGGAAGGAGACGGCCCACGCGCGCACCTGGGCCTCCGGACAGCCGAGGACGGCTGTCCCCACATGAGTTCCTCAGGGGCTGAAGCCCAATCCTCTTTGAGGCTTTACGGCACGGCTTAAGCCGTGCCCTTCCCGGTCCGGGCCTTGGCCTGCCAGAGACGGTTTGGGGTGGTGTATTAGACCGCAAGTTGTGACAGGTCATGACTGAAAATTTCGTCTCATCGATGATCTCCGATTAGTCCTGTTTTAATTGCTAGTTCCGAGCGGTGTGGACGACCGGTACGCTCAAGAGTGAGGTCATTGAACCTCGGCTTGCTGAAAGCGCTGTCATGACCTGAGTGGCGTCGGCGGGCAATCGAGGCGCGATTACCGCGCAGGGAGGGACAAACACATGCGAAACGTAAACGGGCTTCTCCGCAACAGCCTTATGGGATTCCTTTTCTTGTTGTTAAGCGGCATCGGGGCAACTGTGCAGGCTCAGGCTCAGGGACCCATGACGATCCAGGCGACCGCCAAGGGGACGAGTACGCAAATGGGCAAGATAGCCAGCATCAACATCCACATCGATCAGTTTTCCACACCGGAAGATCAGAAGACGCTAATCGCCGCCTTCAAGCGCTCTGGCCAGGACGGCCTGGTGAATGTCCTCGAGGACATGAAGCCCAAGGGCCGCGTCAGATTCGCCAGCGGGGGCGTAGGCAACGACGTCAAGTACATCATCGAATTGCCCTCGAAGAGCGGGCGCCGATTCCGTCTCCTCACCGATCGCAACATTGGCATCGGCGAGTTGTACGCGGGTACGCGTTCCAGGGACTACAGCGTCGGTGCCATCGAGTTGGTTCTCACGCCCGACGGCAAGGGCTCCGGCACGGTGCTGCCGGCATGCAAACTGACTGTCGACAAGAAGACACAGCAGGTTGAGATCGAGACCTATCAGAACCCCTGGGAACTGATTAACTTCAGGGTCTCCAACGATTGAGGAGCGCTGCCCTAAGGCACTGCTAGTTTTTGGGCGTATCATTCCCATTACACTTATTGACCTCAAGATTGTTCTGATCGGAAGGAGACGGCCCCTCGCGCGCGGCCCCTATACGCGTGGGCCGCCAGGCAGCCCAGAGCGTCTGTCCCCACGTGAGTCCCTCAGGGGCTGAAGCCCTTATCCTCTCGCACGCTCAGGGCACGGCTTAAGCCGTGCCGCGCCCCCCGAAATCCCCAGTAGGTGACAGGTGTGGAATCCCATGTCTCGCAAAAGAACGCGAGACATGGGGCACCCACGGTCGTGGTGGTGGCTGCTGCTGCGGCCCGATACACCTGGGCTGCCGGACAGCCGAGGACGGCTGTCCCCACATGAATTGTGGTGGTGGCGGGTTGCACTACTATGACGCTGCCGAAATATTTTCCGATTCCAATCCGGTTTGCGATTTCCTGCGTACTCAGGATGCACGGGAGTTGGGCGATGTGGTCCGAGTGCGCGAGCGTTTCTGGCTTCAGGCGAGTCAACTCCCCCAAATCAACCAGGAGATTGGACTGTGAACCTGAATAAAGATACGGAAATGGAAGGTGGCAGCGCGGCGGATGAGAATCCGTCTGGCATGTCGCGACGATCATTCTTCAAACGGGCTACGGTTGTCGGAGCCACCAGTGCGGTCGCCATTGGGGGGCTTGTCAGCCTGGCCTCGGCACTCGATACAGAAGTGAACCCAACGGACAGCAAGCGCAAGGGCGGTGGTCGTTTAACCAAAGGAGACCGCGACATTCTGGTGGCGGCGGAAATCGCGGAGGCACTGGCGGTGACCACCTATTCGAACATCATCAACACCTCACCGTTCTTTGGCCGGCTGCCTTCAGATGATCAGGGCTATTTGGCGGGCGCGCTGCAGGAGGAGATGTCGCACTACCTGCTGGAGCAGCATGCGACGGATCAACTGACGTCCTTTACGTCGTTTTTTTATCCCGTCAATATGTTTGCCGATGCGCAGACGACGTTGAACACGCTGGTCACGCTGGAGGATGCCTTCATCGCGGCCTACCTGGTTGGAGTGCGGAACTTCAGCACTACCGAACTGCGAGTCACGGCGGCGCGCATCATGGGCATTGAGAGCGACCACCGGACGCTGGCGCGCGTGATCGGTCCTGATGTGGCGGCGCAGGATGGGGGACCGATTGCGACGATCACGGGCTTTCAGGGTGTCGCGGAAAATGTTGCGCCTCCGAACAACAATGGGTATGAAAGAACTCTTTGCCTGAGCAGGATCGAGCAGGCAGTGAATGCTCTGCTGCCTTTTGTGGACGTCACGGCCGCCGGGGCTGCGGGGTTTGATACTTCGAAGTCGTTTCCATTCGAGCCCTTTAACCCGACTTTGCCAAATCCGCTGGGGGATTTTATTTCCTTCACCGGATGTTAAGCGGGACGCGATGAGGCCGCGAGGTTGGGATGGACTCGCGGCCTTGTCGCAGGCTCAATCATGATTTGGAAACAATTTCTGACCGCTGCGTAAGGAGGCTTTTGTGATTGAAGGATTATTTCAGCCGATGCATCTGATTTTGATTTTTGGGATTGCGCTGCTGGTGTTTGGTCCGAAGAAACTGCCGGAACTGGGCAAGGGGCTGGGGGATGGAATCCGCGGGTTCAAGGCTGCGGTGAATCCGGCGGAGGATAAGGAGGATGGGCCGGAGGCGTAGAGGGGTCGAGCGGCCGTCCGACGTGAGTTCGTGCGCTGCCGTAGAATCTCTTGCCATGGACCATCACACTGTGGCCGCAGTCAGCATCGCGGGGACTTGCCTGGATGTGATCGGGAGCCTCTATCTGGCTTACGACTTGCTGGGCGGGCAGCATGGGCCCTTGCGGTTGCTTACGCGGGCGGTGACTTACTCCATTGTGTTCGGAGTTGGTTATGGACTTGGGCTCGGGCTTTTGTTTGGCCTGGCTTCAGGCGTGGCAACTGGAGTCACGCTGGCCATTGAACTGAATCGAGCGGCTAGGGGGCTGGACCACTATTCGACGTGGTGGGAAGGATTTTTTAGCGCGATACGAAGCATTGCTTTCGGCGCTGCTCTATATCCGAGTCTGGGTTTGGAATTTGCCGCTGCCTTTGCGGCGCTGCTTACGGTGGGACAAATCTTTGCTTATTCTCGTGGCATGCGTCCGGCGCTCGACTATGCGGCGACTGGCAGGCCGCGGATCACGCGAGGTCAGGCTTGGGGAATCCTGCTGCGAACCGTGGGCTACACGGTGACGGCGCTGCTTTGCAGCGCTCTGGTGCAGCACGTCAACCACGTCTGGTGGTTTGCGATTCGCGTTGGACTTGTGATCGGCATTGTGACTGGATTCGGTGGCGCGGTCGTTCCGATGATCGAGTACTATGCTGACAAGTTGCCGGAACGGCGGCTGGGAGCGTTTGGCATTGTGCTCATTCTTTGCGGATTTGCGTTGCAGTCGTTTCAGTATTGGGTGGTGTTGCTGGATGTGAGGGTGACGTAGGTTGGTTACAGTTTCCAGGTGGCCGACTGTACAACCAAAATCGAGCTCGGATATCATCGCAATGGATCTTTGGGCAGTAATGGAGCAACCGGGCAAAATGCTATGGTGAAAATGGTTGTTATTGCCTTCTTCTTTGCTGCAGCCGCATTCGCTCAAGATTCCCCTTCTGCGTGCGGATCTGAGAATGTCAGCTTTAACGTGACGCTGGACAAGTCTCACTCCTCGCTGCCGACGGCGGAGCCGGGGAAGGCGACTGTCGTCTTCATTCAGGACTTTGGCGCACGGAAATTCGGCATTGGAGTGCGTGAGATCGGCAGGATTGGCGTCGACGGGTCATGGGTTGGCGCAAACAAAGGTAATTCCTATCTTTCTGTGTCCCTCGAACCGGGAGAGCACCACATTTGCGTGAATTTAGATTCCGAATTGCTCGGAAATCCCGTAGAGTTTGCGCACTTCACAGCAGAAGCTGGAAAGACGTATTACTTTCGCTCACGATACATGTCCGGCGGCAATCTGCTTCTCGCACCCGTCGATAGTGATGAGGCGAAGTACCAGATCGCGACGTTTCCGCTAAGTGTTTCGAAGCCCAAGAGGTGACAGGTCCCAGTTTCCGACAACGGCAGGTTCCTCAGCGGGCCTGGGTCCGGTTCGGAATGAGAAAGAGTTTTAGTGACTGCCCGTCTGTCCTGTTGATGCGGGAACGGTCTCAGGCGTCAGGCTTGCCTTCACCGTTGCGCCCGGCAGCTCATCTCCACGAAAGTATTTGTCTTTCTCTTTGGCATTCACGGCTTTCATTTCGGGCATGGCTTCGTAGGGCTTGCTGTAGTCGTTGGCGGCGTTCCAGAACAAGAAGCCGATGCCGCCTTTTTCTTTGGCAGTGGCTACCTGCACTTTAATGTATTCGGGGGAATAGGTCTTGGTGCGCCAGCGGAAGGCTTGCAGCCAGGGGCGGATTACCACGCCGCTGGCCTTATTTCCGTCAGGATGTGTAATGAGTTCGAAGCGCTGCATGGATTCGCCGATGAAATGTTCGGGGGCGTCGCCGGGGTGCTCGATGTTATCCATGCCGAAGAAATGCGAGGGGTAGATCATGGGCGAGAGCACGTCGCAATATTTCGCCATGCCGACGATGTCTTGTCCGGTGTGGGAGAGATCGACGGGGCGCTGCCAGGCCATCACGCCGAAGACGTCGAGTGAGAGAAGAACTCCGGTGGGATGGAGTTCGGCGTAGGCTTTTTTCAGGAAGCTGACGATTACGTCGGAACGTTGCCACTTGGGATTTTCCGTCTGGAATACGAAGCTGGCGTCTTTCTGGTCGCCTTCGGCGGGGAAGCGGACGTAGTCGAACTGGATTTCGTCGGCGCCGGATTGGGCTACGAACTTGGCTAACGCGATGTTGTAATCCTGAACTTTGGGGTTGGATGAGTCGGTCCAGACCAGCTTGCCGTTTTCGCGCCAGGGCTGGCCGGTTTTCTTCGATTTTACTGCCAGTTCGGGATGCTCGACTACCATGCGCTCGTCGCGGAAGATGGCGACGCGGGCGATGGCGTGCATGTTCTCGGAGTGCAGGAAGTGCACAAACTTGGGCAGGTCGTGGATGTAGACCTTGTGCTGGCCGAGCAGCGGATGCTCGAAGGGAATGTTGACGCTGCCGTCGGAGTCTTTGATGTCGAAGACTACGGCGTTGCCGCCGACTTCGCGCCAGTGGCGGATGATGCGGAGTCCGTGGTCGCTGGCCGCCATGACGCCGGTGAGGTAGATGGCGCGGACCTCAAAATCTCTGGGAACCGGAACCGTTTTTTCGACGACAGGCGCGGGCAGGATTCCAGGGATGGTGATCTGCTCACCGTTTTTCAGGATGTTGCCGGAGCGGTTGCCATTTACCTGGCGGATGGCTTCGGATAACTCCGACGAAGTCAAATATCCGGTGCGCTTTAGATATTGATGGGCGACGGCGGGAATGCTTTCTCCGCGCTTCGCGGTGTAAATCTCAGTTGCCGACGAGGTTAGAGATGGCAGCGAGGTTTCTAATGAAAGCTGGAGTCTGGGTTGCGATAAGGAGGATGACGGCGGCAGGGAAAGCTGCAGGGTTGAAGGTTGCAGTTGCGCGCCCTGGGGCGCGGCTGCGGCCACTGGTTGGGCGGTTTGCGCCTGTGCCGCTAAGGCTGAGGAAGACCGCGGGTTCAGCCGCATGGCGGCTACGGCGAATAGAAGACACGAGATGGTGGCTATGGCTAGAACTGACGAGCGGCGCAAATTTCCTCCAGGACCCTACCTAGGCTGGATGCTATCCCGCACAATCAGCCTCGGCCAGTTACAAACGGTCATCTCCCCCTCGTTTGGCTTGGACTTTCAGAAGATCAAAACCTTAAACACAGGGGGCACAGGGGAACACAGGGTAGGGCTTGGGCGGTACTGGTGTTTCCTCCTTGCGCAAAGTATTTCTCTTCCTCCTTCTTAACTTTCACCTATCGCCTGGTCTAATATCGTGGGCGGTTGGCTAAGTCCAGCCAGATTATGGGGTTTTCGCTTGTCTAATCCGTCGTTTGCGGGTGGCCAGAGGCTTGCTTATTCCAAGGCAGCCGGGACGGGTTATCGGATCGGGTGGGCGGCGGGTTCCAAATGACAAAATCTGTCACTTATGGGACGGCGGGCAGTCGCGAGGCAGGCCTGGAAGATCTGGTGAAAGCTGGCAAAGGATTAGGACAGGATAGAGATAACGACCTTATGAGACCGAACCTTGCTACCGTGCTCGATCCGAACCGCCGCAGCGCTGATTCGGGAGAATTTGAAGCTGCGCTGCGCCGCCGCATCGTGGGTCAGGACCAGGCGGTCGAAAAGGTCGCCGAAATTTACCAGATGTTTCTGGCCGGCCTGAATGCTCCGGGACGTCCGGTGGGGAACCTGCTTTTTCTGGGGCCGACTGGATCGGGCAAGACGCGCGTGGTGGAGGCTATGGCCGAGGCTTTGTTCGGCGATGCGCATGCCTGCATCAAGATTGATTGCGCGGAGTTTCAGCACTCGCATGAGATTGCGAAGCTGATCGGCTCGCCTCCGGGATATTTGGGGCATCGCGAGACTCATCCGCTGCTGACGCAGGAAGCGTTGAATCAGTGGTTCACGGAGAAGCTGAAGCTTTCAATTCTGCTGTTTGACGAGATCGAGAAGGCCAGCGACTCTCTTGTGGCAACTGCTGCTTGGGATTCTCGATAAGGCCACGCTGACGCTTGGCGATAATCGCCGGGTCGATCTTTCGCAATGCATCATCATCCTGACCTCGAACCTGGGCGCCAGCGAGATGACGAATCTGATCGATGGCGGGCTGGGCTTTGCGCCCAAGGTGGTGGAAGTCGACAACAATTTTGACGACAAGATTCAGCGGACCGCGGTGGAAGCGGCGCGGCGCAAGTTTACGCCGGAGTTCATGAACCGCATCGACAAGACGGTGGTCTTCAAGACGCTGCGCGACGAGCATCTGGCACAGATTCTCGATATTGAACTTGGCATGGTGCAGCAGCGCGTTTTGATGGCGGCGGGCACGAACCAGTTTGTGTTTAATTGCACGGCCGGGGTGAAGGAGTTTTTGCTGAAGGAAGGCACGGACCCGCGGTACGGGGCGCGCCACCTGAAGCGGGCCATTGAACGGCACCTGGTTTTCCCGCTGGCGAATCTGGTCGCGACCAGTCAGGTGAAGCTGGGAGATTTTGTCCGCGTCGATATGGCTTCGGAAAATCAGATGATCTTCGTCAAGGAAGCGGAGAATACGATGGCGCCGGTGCTGCTGGAGCGTTACGGAGCCGCAGTCGCCGCTCTGCCGGCGGCGCGCGCAGCGCGCACCGCGGCCAACAACCGCCGCGACTTTGGGGCCAGTCCCATCGCGGAAAGCAAATAAGTTTTGGTAGGTAAAACTCGCTAGACCGCATCTCGCGAGTGCCTCGTGGCGCCGGATCCCTCCGGCGCCTTTTTTGTTTCTGGCTTGATTCCTGCTTGGGACGGAGATTGCTGACGGAGTGGTGATTGATTGACAGTTATGTTTGAACACCTAAGTTTGGACGCGCGAAACGAATTCCGAATCCGCGTAGTTTTCAAGTGAGTCTTTACGGCCCTAGTCGATCTGGACCTTGCGGGTTTCGGCTGTTACCTTGCCGTCCACGCCTTCCCTTATGACAGATCGCAGGCTATAAGATCCGGGCGGCGCTTCTAACGATAGCGCCGCGTTTATTCCGGAATTGATGAGCCGTTCGTAGCTTCCCGGCTTCAACGCCAGATCCATCTCCGCCTCTTTACCCGTTATGAAGGTCCCCTGCAGGTCATAGAGGGCAGCGACAAACGTCAGCCTTTCAACGTGAAGCTCCATTTGATGCTGAAATGGGAGACTCCGCGCGTCTACGTGAATGATAAGTGACAACCGGCGCCCATTCGTCTCAGTCTTTGCCACTTGCAATGTCACCGCGGCAGGAACCGCCTGCGACTGCTCATTGCTCGTCATCGCACGGTCCAGTACGCCAGTCTGGTCCGGTTGCGACGCGGCTGCTTCGTTCGGAGCAAAATATCCGGGTCGCGCCTGAACAAGGTTCGAGCCTTCGTTCTTGAGTCCTACCTTGAGTTTGTGATACTTGCCGTCATCGGCAGGCGGGAATCCGACCAGATAGGCGACTTCAGGAATGACGCCGAGCCGGTAGAACCCAAGGTCGAGATCGTTGTTGTTGTGAAAGAAGAGCCCTCCGGTGCTCTCGGTGAAGCGAGCCACGGCGGCATCCTGGCTTTCCAGGCGTTCACCCAGCGAAATGGCCTCATAGACCATGCTCAAAGGAGAAAGCTTTGTGGCTTCTGAAGGCTCGTTTAGCGGTCGCCCCGGCGTCTCGGCGTAAAGCCCTTTCGCATCGATTGCGTTAATAACAACTGCGGCTCGCAATGCCCCCTGAACGATCGCGTCCTCCTGCGGGTCCCACTCACCCGAGATGAAGCCTGACGAGGCAATGAGGAGCATGCGTTTGCCGGGCATCGTACTCACGGATTGCAAACATGCCCGGATCGCACTAAAAGTGCTGTCGGAAACTACTTTGGTTAGGAGCCAAGTTGCAGAAGCTTGCGCTTTGACCTCAGAGACTATGTTGGCCAGCTGAGCGTCACCAGCGGTGCTGCCCCCTCCCATAGGCGGGCATACTATCGATGGCTGAACATTGAGTGCCGTCATGTCCCGGGCAGTCGCAATCTTCCGAGACGGCGGCCTGCAGCGCACCAGGGTCCCCGGTCGAGATTCGGTAGGCTTGGTATGGCGGGATCCTCGGACAGGACCCAATCCCTCCTGCTGAGGCGCGAGGATGACTCTGTAGCTCTCGCACAGCGCTGATCAGCAAGTTCACGTCGCTGGTAAATCGCGCAACCTCTCCTGCAGATGTGTTGAAGATCGCGACACGATCACCTGGGGAGAGTTCCTCTTTTATGAAGCGTGACGCCGCAATCTTGGCGCGAGCAAGATCACCTACAGGAGTGTTCACGTCGTCGAAGAACAGGGCGATCGACCGCCTCTCTGAGGCAGGCTGCGGTGGTCCAGAGGCGGCTGGCGCAGAAAGAGATCCAGAGGGCTGTGCTTCGGTTCTTTTTCCAGTCTCCGCGTCCGGCGTTGTTGTGGTCTCAACCGAGAACGCAACCATCTCACGTTTCTTTCCAGAGTCCAAAACTTCGAAGTCGTCCTGAGTGAGCCCCTTGACGGGCTTGCCACGAGAGTCGCGGACCACGATCTCGACTTCTACCAGTCGGGCTTGGGAATGAATCGTGTCTGACTGAGGCTGGTACGGGCGGCTGCTAATGCGTACCTCGCCTGGGGAGAGTTGCAACGAGTGGTCCTGCGCGACGACGACAGCAACCAAAACCACGCCGATCAGCCCGAGGGCTACGAGGGGCTTCCGCAGCATTTAGAGCCCACTATAGCACCATTGGAATCATGGCGGCTGCGATTGAGTATGACTTTCCGTGGTGCTAAACTTCACCTCTTCGGTGGAGAAGATGGGCGAAGCGGACAAGCCCGCGAAGAAGACCGACGCTGAAGCAGATTTCACCTCTTCGACCTCCGATCCTGGTGCAACCATAGATTCTGTCGGAGCGGCCGCTCTGGCTGACGCGCAACGCGCCCACCTGGAGGTCATCGGCCCTTATCGGCTCGTCAGTAAGCTCGGCCAAGGCGGCATGGGACAGGTCTGGCTGGCCGAACGCAGCGATGGCAGATTTGAACGCAAGGCCGCCGTTAAGTTTCTGAATGTTGCTCTGATGGGCCAGGTCGGCGAGGATCGCTTCAAGCGCGAAGGCGCCATCCTTGGCCGGTTCTCCCATCCGAATATCGCCGAGCTACTCGACGCAGGCGTCAGTTCCTCCGGGCAGCCTTATATCGTCCTTGAATACGTCGAGGGCAAACCCATCGATCGTTATTGCGACCAGGGCGCGCTCGATGTTAAGGCTCGGCTCTCTCTTTTTCTTGATGTGCTCGGCGCGGTGGCGCACGCACATGCCAACCTGATCGTACACCGCGATATCAAGCCGTCGAATGTGCTGGTCAACAAAGACGGCCACGTGAAGCTGCTCGATTTCGGCATCGCCAAGTTGCTTGAGGAAGAAGGCCAGGAGAACGCTGCCACTCTGCTCACGCAGCAGGGCGAGTCTCCGCTAACCCCTGAGTATGCGGCACCCGAACAGGTGACTGGCGGGCCAATCACGACTGCTACCGATGTCTATGCGCTGGGCGTGCTGCTCTATCAGTTGTTGTGCGGACAGCATCCGGCGGGAGGCGGCGTGCGCACGCCAGCCAGCCTGCTGAAAGCGATTGTCGATACCGAACCGCCGCGCCTTGCCGACGTGGTCACGCCTACGAAAGCGAATGCGAAGGAAAACGCGACGAATGCCGCGCAACGCTCGACCACTCCCGAAAAGTTAAGCCGGCTGCTCCACGGGGATCTCGAAACGATTGTTGCCAAGGCGCTGAAGAAGATCCCGCAGGAACGCTACGCCTCGGTCACCGCCCTGGCCGACGATCTGCGCCGCTACCTGAAGCATGAGCCGATCAGCGCCCGCCCGGACACATTCGCTTATCGCACCATGAAGTTTGTCCGGCGCAATCGCGTGGTGGTTGCGCTGGCGGGGGTGGCGCTGCTCGCTTTGGGGGTCGGTGTGAGCGCGGCTTTGTGGCAGGCCCACATCGCGCGTCGCGAGACGCGGGTGGCTAATGCCGTTGAAGATTTTCTGGAAGGTATTTTCCGCGCCAACAGTTCCGACCAGGCTGACCCCGTGAAGGCGCGGCAAACGACCGCGCGCGAACTCCTCGACATCGGCGCCCGCAACATTGACGGAGAACTGGCTGGAGTTCCGGAAGCCAAGCTGAATGTCCTGGAAACTCTCGGCTCGATGTACACCGATCTCGGGCTGGATGATCAGGCTGCGAGCATGGAGCGCAAACGCGTCGAGCTCGCGCGCACGCGGTACGGCAACAATTCGATCGAGGTCGCAACCGCTCTTGTAGCCCTCGGATCTGCTCTGTACCAGTCCAGTACACCGGGCGAGGGTGAAACGGTTCTGCTCGAAGCCAATCGCATCCTCGACAACCGGCGCGATTTCAACTCGGAGCTGCGGGCTGACGTACTGACCAAACTCGCGCAACACTATCAAAGCTCGGACTTGCCGCGAGCGTTGCAATATTCGCAGCGAGCAGTCGGCATCTATCGGCAATACCCGAACGATCAGGCGTTCGCCGAATCGCTCTATATCGAGGGCGTGGCGCTCAATAATTTGGGACGGCGCCGTGAGGCAGAGCAGGTTGTGGCAGAGGCCTGCCAAGTTTCGATAAAGCTGAAGGGTGACCCCAACGCCAGTCTACCCCGCTTTTACTCCTTTCTGGGCGATATCCAGCAGGAGTTGTTTGATTTGGCGGCGGGCGAGCAGAGTCTGCGCCGGGCGGCGATCGCCGCACAAAAATTGAATGGAGACGACCACGTCGATACCATGGAAACGGAACTCAGGTTGGGTGGGTTCCTGGTCCTCGCCTCCAGAACCCGGGAGGGCCTGCAGCACATCGAGCGCGCTCGCGACATCCTGCAGCGCACGCAGCGCACCGACGATCCGTTTTTCGCGCCCCAGGTATATCTCGTTTATGGTTTCTCCCTGGCCAATGCCGGCCGCCCGGAAGACGGTCTGCCTTACATTTTGAAGGCAATTGAAAACCGCCGAAAAAACCGCCCCGGCACGCGCTACCTGGGGCAAATGCTGGAACAGGAAGCGGCGGTGATGATTGACCTGGGGCGTTATGCGGAAGCCCAGCGGGCAGTGGATGAGGCCGGCCTCATCGCAAAGCATGTCAATGCTCCGCCGAGCTACCTGGCAGTGAGAGATCGTACAAGGTTGTTGATGGCTGCGGGACAGGCCAGTGAGGCCGACGCCGCGTTGGACGCTTTCCATCCTTCAGCGCCGGAGGAGGGAACGCTCTCGGTCGACACAATTCGACTCCTGACTGCGCGAGCCGAAATCGCGTTGGCACGACACGATGGCGAGTCGGCACAACGCCTGGCCGCACAAGTTGATCGCGATTTGTCGGGCAGAGCGGTGCGCGATTACTTGAAAGCTCTCGATGCCTCGGCTGCGCTGGCCCAGGGACGAGCCGAGTTGCTGCTCCGCCATCCCTCCGACGCCCTGCCCCTGCTGCAGCGCGCAGTCGATCTGCGCGAGAGCTTTCTGGATCCGGCGAGTCCATCGTTGGCCGATGCTCGGGTGGCCCTCGCATCCTGCCACCTTGATCTCGGTTACTCGCGCCAAGCTGGCTTATTGCTGGCTCAGGCAAAAACTGCTTTTGCTTCGCACCGGGAACTCGGCCGACAGTACACTGTGCCGCTCCATGAACTGGAGCAACGACTCACGCTGGTCCCTTAAGGAAGCGAGCCAGACGCGCGATTATTGCGTCGCAAAAAACGCGACGCGTCGCGCGGCTCGCCTAGATCCTTCGCTGCGCAAAAAGTGCTTGCTCAGGATGACAATCAAACTGCAGTACTACCAATGTTGTCCGGGCCGTGCGGAGGCATTCATCCTAGGCAGTCATGCCAGGCAGCCCCGTCCGCGATAATATTTCTGTTTGCAGCCTCATTGAAATAAGGAGACCTCAGCATGTCAGGATCTACTGAATCGCAAGCAGGATTTGTCTCGCGGCGCCGCTTCTTTCGCTGGGCCAGTTCGCTGGCTGCGGCTGTGGGCGCGGCGCCACTGGTTTCCGCCCAGGCTCTTTCATCGCCGCCCGCATCTTTAGACGGTGAGGATTACTACGCGAAGCTCGGGGTCCCAACGATTATCAACGCCGCCGGCACCTACACCACGCTTACTGCGGCCTGCATGCCGCCGGAAGTTTTGGCCGCGGCGCAGAAGTCCGCGCTTCATCCGGTGCGTCTGCGCGAGCTGCAGCGGAAGGCAGGCGAGTACATCGCGGGCCGCCTCAAGTGTGAAGGAGCGGTCGTGACCTCTGGGGCTTCGGGAGCCATCAGCCTGGCGACTGCCGCTTGCCTGCAATACGCAAACAACATCACGATTCTTGACATGCCGCAGGCGATTGACGGGAAGAAGAATCAGGTCATCGTGCAGCGTGCGCACCGTTATGAGTATGACCGTGCCATATATCTTTGCGGAGCGCGGGTGACGGAAGTCGTTACGCTCGATGACTACAAACGTGCGTGTGGCGCAGGCAACGCGGTGATGACGAATTTCTTCAACGCTGCGGAAGATGAGGATGGGATCGCCGGGAGCGCGCAGATCGGCCGGGAAGAGTGGCTGCGGGTGGCGCACGAGTACAAGATTCCATGCCACCTGGATGCAGCCGCCGACATGCCTCCGATCGCAAATCTTTGGAAGTACACCGGCATGGGATTCGACCTTGTCGCATTTTCCGGGGGCAAGGGAATACGCGGTCCACAAAACGCGGGCCTGCTGCTTGGGCCGGAAGGTTCTAACGGACCTGGCTCACGAAAACAATAATCCAGGAGACGGGATCGGCCGCGGCATGAAGGTGGCGAAGGAGCAGATTGTGGGCATGGTGGCGGCGGTCGACTGGGTTCTTTCGCACACGGAAGAGTCGATGCAAGGCGACTACCAGAAGCGAGCCGATCTTATCGCCGATGCGGTGAAGGGCATCCCTTCGGTCAGGACGGAGACGGTTGTCCCGAGGATCGCTAATCATGTTCCGCATCTCCTTATACGCTTTGATCCGGCGGTTACCGGCATCACCACTGGCCAGATCGTCGATACATTGCGCAAGGGGACGCCTTCGATTGAATTGAATCCGAACACCGGCCAAAAGCCCAACCAGGGCATCCCGGCGGATGCAAACACGCTCGTGGTTGGGGTATGGATGTTGCAGCCCGGCGAAGATGCGATCGTGGGCCAGCGAATTCGCGCGGCCCTCACCAGGCAAGCGTAAATTTGTCAGAGATGGGGATTGGCGGCCCTACCAATATTTTGGGCCGCCAGTTCACCACCCGGCTCGGGCGAGCTCCGATTAGAAGCTCGCTTGTTTACGCGACACGTTTCGTTGTCTTTACACCCGGTTTCGATTCGCCCTGCTCTTTTCGAGGGCCTTCTTCCTTGGCTTGCGTATTGATCTTTTCCGCAAGGTCGGTCAATTTCTCGTCAGTTTCTGTTTCTTCTTGGAGCGTCTGCTCCAGTAGAGAAGCGTGCTTGGTTTCTCCAAGGACTTTTGCGATGGCACAGACCGTCCCGTATGCGGCCATCTCATAGTGTTCCACTCTTCGGGCCGCGCCGATCAGACCTGAGTCCAAAACCGCGCCTTCAAAGTTTTCCTGCATGACTTCCGAGCCTTCCTTTACCAAGCCCTCCATGCCCACACATTTCTTGCCCTTTGGACTCTCGCCCAGGGCCTGGAAGATCTCTTCGAGACGCTGAACGTGACCCTCGGTTTGCTTTAAGTGCTTTTCGAAGCCCTGTTGCAGTTCCGTGGCAGATGCTGCTTTGGCCATTTTCGGCAGCGCCTTGATCAGTTGGTTCTCGGCGCTGTACAGGTCTTTCAATTCGTCGACATACAGTTTCTTCAAGCTTTCGTTTGACATGTTTCCTCCAAAATGAATTGAGTTCCGGTTAGTAGAAGTGACAGTCCCTGGCTAGCGGTGGCAGGGCGGTGCGGCTCCCGCATTTAAAAGAGCATGGTCCTCCCTCAGATTTCCTCTGGGAGAGTTGCGGATGGACAATCAACAGTCCGCTTCGATTCCGACTCAGAGAAGTTACGGGAGCTACAAAGACTTTATTGCGGAGGTCGAGCGCACGCTATCGACAGCGCACTGTACGAACCCAGTCAATTCACTGTAGATCATAAAATCTGTCGCAACTTTCAGGACTTCCTAGGGTCGCTCCGAGAACTTTTTCCACGATCGGGCTGAAGAAAGCCGTGCAGGAGTAGTCCGCGTGTTCCCCAAAGTCAGCCTTGTGAATAGCTTCCGTGCGCCTCGCGTCTGGCATTTCGATTGCGACTGCACTGGCGCGCGCGTCGCTGTCTGGAGGTTTGTGATGAGGAAAAACCGTTTCTGGATCGAGGTCATCACGCTTTGCGCGGGGGCGGCTTTTGGCCTCGCGTGTGCGCTTGCGTTCGTCGGCGCCGTTGTCGTGGCCCTGGGACAGACCGCCGAGCCACCGCCGTCCGCAGACCACCAGCAGACCTTTGTTGGCATGGTGACCTGTTCTCGCTGTTCCGCCAAGCATTCAGCCAAGATTGGGGCCACCGCCGCCGATTGCGCACGTGTCTGCATCCGTAACGGAGCCCATTTCACCTTCGTGAATGGGGATCGGACTTATCTTCTCGAAGGAGATCCAGCCGAGCTAAAACGAGTGGCTGGGCAGCGCGTGCAAATCGTGGGCGATCTCAGCGGCGGCACGATCACGGTCGCATCGGTCGCCGCAGGCACATAACTCGCGGCGAGTTTCAGCGCCCGCGCCTTGATTCGCTCGGAAGGCAAGATTTGCTCCTCCAAAAATCTGGCCCGGCGAAGATGAGATCGTAGGCCAGCGAATTCGCGCCGCCCTCACCAGGCAAGCCTAAGTTTCAAGAAATGGGGATCGGTGGTTGAGGCTCACGGGCGACTGGGCTCATTGAGAGTTGGCCGTCGGGATCAATGAGTGCAATCGCGAGATTACGCCAAGGACCTGCAATTTGAGGTAGTGTTAGAGCCTTGGGAAATGGCCACTGACCAAAATCTTAAGTCTCTGAGACGGACGATTACACCATACGTCGGTCAGGCCGTAATTTTCGCGGCCGTTACTGCATTCATGGTGTACCCGAGTTCGAGAACGTCAGAGTGGGATCTCATGTGGGGGCCGGCTGTGATCTGGGGAGCGTTCGCGGTTCTTATCTATATTGGAATGAAATACCGGGTGCTCTGGGACGACGCGGGCGTGGTCATGCGTGCGAGCGGGGGAAAAAGCTCATTCGATATGATGAGATAACAGAAATCAAGATTGAGAGGGCAAAGGTCGGCGAGTTCCTCGTTCAATCGAGGCCCTTTCGCCGGATAGTAATTCACGGGCGCAAACGACATCCGAACGAATACATTGACGTCTCTCTCCGCCACTTTCGGCCGGCAGATATCGACGAACTTCTGGCTGTAATCCGCTCGCATCGACCGGATCTGACGGTTCCTATCGTCCCATGGGGCACGGGGTCTCTATAGACTAGGCCCAATAGAAAACAACTGCCTCGAACGTCATTCGCACATCAGTCTCGAAGATCAGCGCTTTCCCGGGGCGGAGTGGAACGGGTCGTCTTCCGGAGAATCCGGAGCGTCTTCGGGGCTGGGAATATCCAGATTCACGACGATGGGCTCCTGGCCGCTGCGCACGATTACGGCCTCCACCGGCTGATCCTTGCGCGCGTTCAGTTCCTGATGAGGAACGTAGGGAGGGACGTAGACGAAGTCTCCCGGGCCGGCCTCATCGACAAACTCCAGATTATTTCCCCAGCGAAAGCGGGCGCGGCCGCGCACTACGTAGATGACGGTTTCGAGTTCTCCGTGATGATGCGGGCCGGTCTTGGCGTTGGGATGGACGACGACGGTTCCTGCCCAGAGCTTCTGCGCGCCAACTCGGGCACGTGAGATAGCTTCTGCACGGGTCATGCCCGGGGTTTGCGGCGTGTTGCCGTCGAGTTCACCGCTGCGAATGATGCGCAGGCCGTGGATTTTCCAGTCGGGGGCTTCATTTGCGGGAAGCCCGCCGGTGCGCGAGTCATTCATGCGCGAATGGTTCATGGTGTCCTCTTCCAGACATCTATTTTGAGGGAGCAGACTCCTCGAGGCCGCGATACTTCAGCATTGCTTTCGTGTTGGGTGGCGCGCCGCGCCAAGCTTCGTACATTCTGGCGAGGTCTTCGGTGTTGCCACGAGAGAGCACCATCTGGCGAAAGCGGTCGCCATTGGCGCGGGTGAGCTCGCCGTGGTCGACGAACCACTGATAGGCGTCGTCGGCGAGCATCTGGGTCCAGAGATAAGCGTAGTATCCGGCGCTGTAGCCGGCCCCTCCCCAAATGTGGTTGAAGTAGGTGGAGCGATAGCGAGGCGGAACGTAACTTACGTTCAGGTGGGTCCGGTCGAGCGCTTGCTTCTCGAACTCGTCGGGATTCTGCAGTGGGGCGGTTTCGGGAAGCGCGTGCCATTGCATGTCGAGTTCGGCTGCGGCGAGCAACTCCGTCATGTCGTAGCCCTTGTTGAACGTGTCGGCTGCCTTGATGCGGGCCGCGAGATCCTGCGGCATGGGCTCGCCGGTTTGGTAGTGCCGCGCGTAGTGGCTGAAGACGGAGGGATAACTGGCCCAGTGCTCGTTGAACTGCGAGGGAAACTCGACGAAGTCGCGAGCGGTTGCAGTCCCGGCGAGAGTGGGATACTCGGCGTCGGAGAACATGCCGTGCAGGGCGTGTCCAAACTCGTGAAACATGGTGATGACGTTGGTGAAACTGACCAGCGCAGGTTCGCCTTCGGCCGGCTTCGGCACGTTCAGGACGTTGTAGACGACGGGGGAAGTCCCGAGTAGGCGCGACTGGGTGACGAATTCCGACATCCAGGCTCCGCCTTCCTTGTTGTCACGCTTGAAGTAATCGCAGTAGAAGAGGGCGAGGTGTTTGCCGTTGGCATCAAAGACTTCGAAGACACGAACATCCGGCTGGTAGACAGGAATGTCGTGACGCTCCTTGAAAGTGATCCCATAGAGCTGATTGGCGGCGTAGAAAACGCCATTCGGCAGCACGTTGTTGATCTCGAAGTAGGGCCTTAGTTGCGCATCGTCGAGATCGTAGCGAGCTTTGCGGACCTGCTCGGCGTAGAAGTTCCAATCCCAGGGCTGGAGCTGGAATCCGCCTTTCTGAGCGTCGATGACGGCTTGGATGTCTTTCGCTTCGCGAGCCGCCTTGGCGGTTGCGGCCGGGACGATGGCATCCATAAACTGCAGAGCGCGTTCGGGAGTCTTGGCCATCTGATCTTCCAGCTTCCAGGCTGCGAAGTTGGGATAGCCGAGGAGTTTGGCCTTTTGAGCGCGCAGCTGCGCGAGACGGGCGATGGTGTCGCGAGTGTCGTTGGCATCGCCGCGCTCGGTGCGGTTCCAGGAGTGCTCGAAGATGGACTGACGGGTGTCGCGGTTGCTGAGCAGGACAAGATCAGGCTGCTGGGTGGTGTTCTGCAGCGGAATTACGAAGCCTTCGATCTGGCGGCCTTTGGCGGTCTGCGCAGCGGCGGCGAGGCGATCAGCGGAGAAGCCGGCGAGCGCGGCTTGGTCGGCGGTGACGAAGGCGCCTAGCTTGTTGGCGGCGAGGAGTTTGTTGGCGAAAGCATCCGAGAGTGACGAGGCTTCTTCGTTGAGCTTGCGGAGTTCCGTCTTTTCGGTTTCGGAGAGGTTGGCGCCGGCGTGCACAAATTCGTCGTAGTCATGCTCGACCAGGCGGAGCGATTCAGGATCGAGATGGAGGGATGCGCGTTGCTTATAGATCGCGGCTATGCGTGCGAAGAGTTTGGTGTTGAGGAGAATGAAATCCTGGTGTGCGGCGAGCTTGGGGGCCTCGATAGTTTTCACCTTTTGCAGCGTGGGGTTGGTATTTGCGCCAGTGACTCCTTCAAACACCGCGCTGACGCGATCGAGCAACTGGCCGGTCTTTTCCATGGCGACGATGGTGTTGTCGAAGGTGGGAGGCTCGGGACTGTTGGCGATGGCCTGGATTTCGGCCTGTTGCTGTGCGATGCCCGCTTCGATCGCCGGCTGGAAGTCTTCATCTTTGATCTTGTCGAAGGGAGGGGCCTGGAAGGGCAGTGTGCTGGGCGCGTAGAAAGGATTGGAGGGGCCAAATTCGGCGGCTGCGGCGAGCGCGGGGTTAACGGCACCGTGCGCGATGGTTCGGGTAAAGATAAAAACAAAGACGAGGGCGCCGGTGAATAACAGCAGCCTCGCGGTACGGAATCGAGTGAAATTTTTCATGGCGTACGGGATCTCTCCCCAATTTGTAATTGCAACAACTATCCCTGACGTGCTGACCAAGAAATATCAAGGAGCGTTAAGGCCCTACCACACGTCACATCTTTTTCCTTCGGGGCGCACCATCGCGGCGTCTGCTTTACAGCTCCATGCTTTCTGAAAGTCCGGCAGATTTGAGAGTGGTCCAATGACTCGATACTTGGCCACCGGATGCGGATCGGTCTGCAACATCGTACGCTGGGTTTCGATGCGAATCTCATCTCCGCGGAACTGTCCCCAGGCAATGTAGAACTGTTGCTCTGGAGTGAAGCCATCGATATCCGCGGGACGCGGCTTGCCCTCGAGCGACTTCTCGTATGCGAGGAATGCAATCTTCGCGCCGCCCAGGTCGCCAATGCTTTCGCCGAGCACCAGTTTGCCGTTGTGATGCACGCCGGGCTCGATGAAGTAGCTATCGAACTGATCGGCGACGCAAGCGGCGCGGGTCTGGAACTGCTTCAGATCGGCGTCGGTCCACCAGTTCCGCAGCCGGCCCAGGTAGTCGAACTGGGCGCCCTGATCGTCGAAGCCATGGGAAATTTCGTGGCCGATCACGACGCCGATCGCGCCGTAATTCACTGCATCCACCGCTTTCATATCAAACGCCGGAGGTTGCAAGATTCCTGCCGGAAACACGATCTCATTCAGCAGAGGATTGTAATAAGCGTCGGAAGTGGGCGGCGTCATGCCCCAGCGGCCGCGATCCACGGGCTTGTTGATGGTGAGCCGGTCGTCTTCTTCCACGAACTTCCTGCCGGCGATCATGTCTTCGAAGAACGCGTCGCGCCGCACCACCACGTGGCTGTAGTCTTTCCACTTATCGGGATATCCGATCTTGGGATTGAAGGTGGCGATCTTGGCCATGGCCTTTTCTTTGGTGTCGTCACTCATCCAGGGCCGGCTGAGAATGTCGTCACGCATCGCCGCGAGAAGGTTCCGCACCATCTCTTGCATTCGCGCTTTGGCTTCCGGCGGGAAGTACTTTTCCGCATACTTCTTTCCCAGGGCCTCGCCGAAGAGCTGATCGGTTGATTCGACGCAGCGCTTCCAGCGCGGCTTCATCTCGGTTGTACCGCCCAGGTACTTTCCGGTGAAGGCGAAATCTTCCTCCACGAAGGGCGCCGAGAGGGAGCCGGCGGTCGAGTTCAGCAGATGCCATTTCAAATAGACTTTCCAGTCCGCCAGCGGAGCTTCGTGCACCTGCCGGTCCAACTCTTGCATGAACTTCGGCTGGTCGACGTTCATGTCTACGTCCTGCGGAATTTGTGCGTGCTTGAAATATTCCACCCAGTCGATATGCGGAGTCATGGCCTGCAACTGGGCAAAGGTTGTGTTGTGATCGGTGGCCGCCGGATCGCGCAGGGTCACGTTGTCGAGCGTGGCTTCCGCTAGTTTGGTTTCCATGCCCATGATGGTCTGGGCTGCGGCGGCCGAGGTTTTTTCGTCCCATCCCGCGAGCTTGAACATGGCCGTGATGTGCGCGACATATTTCTCGCGCGCTTCCTTGAAGCGTGCTTCCGGCTTCAGGTAATAGTCGCGATCCGGCAGCCCTAGCCCGTTTGCGCCGATATCGGCCAGCACCCACGACGGTTTGTGCGGATCCTGCTGGCTGCCGAAGATGAAAGGATCTTCCACCAGGAAGTCGTGCATGTCGGCCATCACGCGCTGCAGTTCCGCCGTATCTTTTGCGGCATCGATGCGGCCGAACCACGGCTTGAGCGGCTCCATGCCGCGCGCATTCACGCGAGACTCATCCATGCAGGCGCCGTAGTAGTCGCCGATGATCTGCTCGGTGCTGCCCTGGGGCGCACTTTTGTCGGCGGAGGCGGTCTCGAGAATCTCCTTCAGCTTGTCCTTGGAGGACTCGCCAGCGGCCCAGCGCCTGCTCCACCGCGTCATCGAAGCTGGAATCGGGTTGTTCGCCCGCCACGTTCCGTTGGCGAACTCGTAGAAGTCGTTGCAGGGATCCGCCTTGCGATCCAGGTCGGTGACGTCGATGCCATGCAGGGAACTGGCTTGTGAAAACAAGAATTGCGGAAGCAGGAGCGAGGAAAACAGCAACATCAGGAACGAAGTTCTGAGTGTGCGCATGACGCCTCTTTTTCGGTAAGCCGGAAACGACCTGCCATTCTAGACGAATTGCTGGTTACTTCGCAGCCACTCGGGAGAAACAACCGGGAACCAACGGAAAACCAAATAGGAACAAGGGAAAATTCCGCATCGAGGTCTTTACGGCTTCCTTATGTGGCGGGGCATAAGCTTTCGGGCTGAGGTTGCGTGTTATTCGAGGATTGAAAATCCATTGAGATCTTTCAAAGCGCTTTCTCTTCTGGCTCTTTTTCTCATTCTTCTGACCTGGTTGCAGATGTGCGGCCCGTCGGCCTATGCGCAATCGACGCCGGCTGGCACTGGCGGGGTCGCTCTTAATACAAGCACGGAACGAGGGAGCTTTCTTCGCCGGCTTTTCAAGGCGTACTCCGACGATTGGTGGCCACTGGCTGCGTCGGCGAATCCGGCCGCGGCGGCTCCAGCGTTTCGCGGAGATCCGGCGCCGGTCAACGGACCGCCGTTTCCTTTTTCGACGTGGCCCATTGGTGGAACGGTGTCGATTGGGCAGCCTTGGACGCAAGCCGCACCATGGATGACGGCGGTGTGGGCTGGGCCCGACGGCGATGCCTGGAAGAGACACAAAATCCAGATCTACGGCTGGCTGAATGTTGGGGCAAACTTCAGCACTTCGAAAGGCGGAGTGAATCCAGCTGCGGGGAAGTACGATAATTTTCCCACGGCTTACGACGAAGTGCCGAATGCGATCGAGCCTGATCAGGAAGTGCTTTACATCGAGCGCCAGCCGGATACGGTGCAAACCGAGCACTTTGATTGGGGATTCCGGCTTTCCGGGCTGTGGGGACTCGATTACCGATTTACCACGGCGAAAGGCTACTTCAGCCAGCAATTGCTGGGGCATCCTCCGGGGAAAGAGTATGGCTTCGATCCCGTGATGATGTATCTCGACCTTTATTTTCCCCACATCGGTGAGGGTACCGATGTTCGCATCGGACGTTACATCTCTTTGCCCGACATCGAGGCCCAGCTCGCGCCCAACAACTATACCTACAGCCACTCATTGCTTTATACGTTTGACTGCTACACACAAACGGGGATCAATGCGACTACGCGGATCAACTCGCATTGGACCACGCAGGTTGGGCTCTCGCCGGGCTGCGAAACCGCGCCTTGGAATCTGACCGATTCTCGGCTTACGTTGAATTGGTGCGTGCAATATTCGTGGCGGACGAGCAAGGACAATCTCTACCTCTGCGATAACGAGACCAACCTCGGCAAGGACAGCGGCCAATATGGCTACAACAATCTGCAGGCTTATTACCTGACCTGGTATCACGTGATCGACAAGAACTGGCATACGTCGACCGAGGGTTGGTATCAGTGGATGAAGCAGGTGCCGAATCTTAACTACAGTCCGCCTGCGGGATCGGGATTACCTCCGGTTGATCCCATTCAGCCGGAGACGGGCTCCAATGGCGCAGTCTGTAGCAGCAATGCTGCTTTCACTTGTTACGCGCCGGAGTGGGCGGTCGTGAACTATTTCGAGCGACAGTTTGGGGCGCACAATTACATCACGATTCGAAATGAATATTTCGATGACATCGCCGGGCAGCGGACTGGAACCAAGACGCGTTATACCGAGCATCTATTCGGTTGGGGGCATTGGGTTGGAACTACGGTTTTGTTTCGCCCGGAAGTGCGGTTCGAGCACTCTTACGATGCTCCGGCCTATCAGAATGGGACTAAGAAGAGTCAGTTGACCGCGGCCGGGGATGTGATTTTCTTCTTCTGAGGGGGGTTCACTAAGCTAGAATCGTCGGCACATCGCAAGGTGCAGCGGGGTAGCTTATGGGAACGATTTCTTTCCGCAGCGTACTTCTTTTCAGTTTAGTTGCTCTCACAAGCGCGACTTTCGCGCAGGCGCCGGCCCAGCCGAGCGCCACGTCGGCGCAATACTTCTTCGTGCTCTTGAATCGTCCTGCGAATGCTCCGCAACTGAGTAAAGAAGCCGGGGAAAGACTGCAGGAAGAGCACATGGCCAATATTCGAAAGATGGCTGCCGAACGCAAGCTGGTGATTGCCGGGCCTTTTCTCGATGACACGGCGCTACGCGGGATATTTGTGTTGCAGGCGGAGTCGGCGGCGCAGGCGCAGGAGTGGGCTGATAGCGATCCGGCGGTTAAAGCTGGCCGGCTGTCGGCCGAGGTGCATGGGCCGTGGGATGTCGACCCAAGTGCGATTCACGATCCGGCTGAGCCTGCTGGGTTCGAGAAGTACACGCTGGTTCTGCTGAAGCGGGGCGAGAAGTGGAATCCGAACGCGCCGGAGTTTATGGATGTGGTGAAGCGGCATCATGCTCAGGTAAAACAGATGATCGATCAGGGGTCCCTGGCCATTGCTGGACCGTTCGCGCCCGGCGATCAGGGCGAGTTGCTGGGAGTCTCGATTTTCCGCGTGGGAGCAGAGCAGACTGCTGTGTTGCTGAAGGACGATCCGATCGTCAAGGCTGGTTTGCTTAAGGCTGAGATGCATCCGTGGGGCACGGGCAAAGGTGTGTTGGCGGCGGGGCAACCGATGCAATAAATCCAGGGGCTAAAGCCCGTTTTCGATTTTGGAGGGCTTTACGCGGCGCTGAAGCGCCGCTCTTCCACGGCGCTGCACACCTCGAACAGGGAACAGGGAACTGAGAAATTGAGAACTGAGAACTGCCTTCCCCTAGCCGCCGGCCTTCAACTCCGTCAGCACCTGGCGGGCGATCTCTTTCAGGGTTTCGAATACGCCTACGCCCTGGAACGCTACCGCCTCGACTACCGCCTCATTCTTCTTGCGGAGTTCTTTGTTGAGCGCTTCCGGGGACAGAATGTTGGGCAGATCGCGCTTGTTGAGCTGAAGCACGTAGGGAATCTTGTTGAAGTCGTAGCCGTGTTCCTGCAGGTTAGACATGAGGTTGTCGAGCGCTTCGACGTTGGCGTCCATGCGCTGTTCCTGGGAGTCGGCCACGAAGACGATGCCATCGACGCCGCGCAGAATCAGCTTGCGGCTGGCATCGTAGAACACTTGGCCGGGGACGGTATAAAGATGGATTCGGGTCTTGAAGCCACGCACCGACCCCAGATCGAGCGGCAGGAAATCGAAGAATAGGGTCCGCTCGGTTTCGGTGGCCAGGGAGATCATCTTGCCCTTCTGCTGTTCCGCGGTCTTCTGGTAGATCACTTGCAGATTCGTGGTCTTGCCGCCCAACCCGGCGCCGTAGTACACGATCTTGCAATTGATTTCGCGGGCTGCGAAGTTGATGAAACTCAAGGCTTTCCTCAAAAGCGCGGGGCCGCACAACCTTCCGCGCGCAAAAATATCCCTATGGGGGCTTCGGGCTTTTATATCACACGCGGTCGGTCCAACGCAGGTTACTCAGGTGACCCCCTCTTGCACAGAGGTGGGGGACGGGGAATTGTTGATTGAAAAGCCCATGACTTCTCGGCCTTCGAATCAGCAATCAACAATCGCCATGCTTACCGCGCCGCTGGTGCGGTCTGCGCTGGTGTGGGCGGCGGCGTCGGTGCGGGGTAGTAGCCATCCCGGGCAAACACTTTCAGACCGGGCCGATCGACGATTACTTCGATACTGCGGTAGGGGTTCGGGGTCGGCACTTTTGGCCGTGTAGGGCTGTAGCCCAGCGTGTACTGGCTGCGCGCTTCGCTCATGACCGCGGCGTACATATTCTCGATCGAACTCTGGGTGAGCTCGCGGTATTCCGATCCGCCGGTAGCCGAGGCGTACCTCGGCACAATGTCGCCATAACCCTGAAGCGGGACGTGCAGCCGCTGAATCTTGTCATAGACCGGAAGCGCTGCCCTTCCGACCGACACGGCCTCCACCTGGATTTCATTCGACAACAGCACCCTGAGTACGTCGCGGTAGCTGGACCGGCTGCCAATTTCGCGTCCATCGCTGATCACGAAAATGATTTTCCGTCGGGTGCGGTCGCGTTTGCGCAGGTCGAGTGCCGCCTGCAGAATGGCGTCGTTCAACACATGCGACTCTCGCGGCGGCGTATTTACGTCCTCCGTCCCCTGTCCCACCGGCACTCCGTTGATAATCGGCCCGTTCGCCAGTGGACCGTTGAGCACGGGCACTCCATTGTTGGCTCCACGCTGCGTTTTAATCTGATTCAAGAGCGCGCCCAACTTGCGGGTTACTCCGCCGAAGTCGCTGACCTGGCTCACCGTGCTGCTGTAGGTATAAATCGCTACTTCATCGTAAGGAGCGAATGCCCCTACCAGCGCCGGGAAAGTTTGGTTGACCTTCTGCAACTCCGAATCCGGCATACCCGTGTCGAGCACGATTGCTACGGAAAGCGCGAAGGGATCGGCAGTGAAAAATTTCAGCTTCTGCACCGTCCCGTTTTCCTTGACGGTGAAGTCGGTCGAGAGCAGGCCATCCACCAGGCGCCCGTCGCGATCCTTCACCCGAACCGGAATCTGTACAAAGGTGACGTCTTTCCTGTAGGTAAAGAGCTGCTCCTGCGTGCTCTGTTTTACGGGACTCCCAGGCGGCACGGTCTTTACCGGCGGCATGGACGGCGGCACAGAGGTTGCGTCAGCGGGCGCGGCGCTGGGCGCGGCGCCTGGTTCAGCGGCTGCCGGCTTTCCGACCGGCTGGTTCGTCCACGGATCCCTCTCGACCGGCTTTTTTTCTTCCGGCTTGGGAATCGGCGGGGGCGCGGGCGTTTCCGACTGCGGTTGCACCGTTGGCGCATCCGGAATGTCATTATTCTGAGTCTGCTGGGCCTGGCTTGGGGACGACTGCGCCTGCGTCGCAGAAACGCTTAGGCACAGCCATGCCGCAACGCATCCGAAGACCAGCGCTGCAGTCAGCCACTTCGTGCTTCTCGGCCGTTGCTCGGTACCCGCGGTTTCTATGCTCACAAACACCATCCGTTCTTCCCCTGGCGTTGGGGCCTGGCCTACGGCACCCTTGGCGACTGCGCTCAGCTGTTCCTAATAAAAATAACGCTAGTTTCTATGGGATGCCCGTTCGTTCCCATTTGGTGCATCTAACTCCAAGGGTTAGACTAACAAAAACCCCTTGAGGGATTCCTAGCATGGCAAAATTATCCGCTAACCGAAGATTCTCGCCGACCGGGGCCGCTGCCTCTATTCTATTCTTACTGGCAGCGCTGTCGGCCGGCACTCCGCCTGCCGTGGCCCAGGGCCCGGCATTTTTCCCAGTTGACGCCCCCCAGGCTGGCGGGCAGGCGCCCGTCCAGAAACCCGGCGACGCGCAAACGCCCGAGGACGACCAGGGGCCCGCGGGAACCGTAAAAGTGAACGTCAACGTGGTTGGACTTTTCTTCAATGTCAAAGACAAGCACGGCGCGCTGATTCCGAACCTGACCAAGGCTGATTTTGACGTTCTCGAAGACGGCAAGCCCCAGACCATTAAGTATTTCGCCGCCGAATCGAACCTGCCGCTGACCCTTGGCATCCTCATCGACTCCTCGGGCAGCCAGCTGAGAGTCCTCGACATGGAAAAGGAAGTTGGCGGCGCATTCCTCCGCCAGATTCTCACCGATAAAGACGAAGCCTATGTGATCGACTTCAACGTCGACGCCTCACTGGTGCAGGATTACACCCGTGACGTTCACCGCCTGCAGGCCGCGCTCAACAAAGTCAGGATCAATACCGGCTTCACCACCGGGCCAATCCCGGGCGCAGGAGGTGGTCCCGTGCCCACGGCGCCGGCGCGCGGTACGGTGCTTTACGATGCCGTGTATCTTTCGGCGCACGACATGCTAGCCAAGGAAGTTGGACGCAAGGCCATGATCCTGCTGACTGACGGCCAGGACGAAGGCAGCCAGCTCAAAATTCAAGATGCCATTGAAGCCGCTCAGAGAGCTGACGCCATCATCTACGTCCTGCTCTGCGCCGATCGTGGCTCGTACGGCATTGGCGGCCTGATCTACAATGGCGAAGGCGACATGCGAAAACTCACCGAGGCCACCGGAGGCCGCGTCATTAACGTGGGCAATAAATTCGACAAGCTGAAAGAGGCGTTCGACCAGATCGCCGCCGAACTGCGCAGCCAGTACAACCTCGGCTATACCTCTACAAACACGGTGCTCGACGGCAGCTACCGCAAGCTGGAAGTGAAATCGAAACAGAACTACAAAGTGCAATGCCGTGCCGGCTACTACGCCACTGCGCGGGAACCTTTGCCGCAGTAGCGCAGAACTACGGTGGAGCGGGCGCCTCCGCCCGCTGCCTTTTTCTTTGCTCTTGCCCTCTGCAACTTGCCCCTAGCCCTCAGGCGAAAAACCATTTAGCCTGTAGGACGCTGAATGAACCGGAGGTTCGTCATGCCGTCTGGAAACGTTTCGCCTTCCCGCCGCATATTTCTGCAACTCTCAGCGGCTGTCTCCGCTGCCGCGGCTTTCAACATCGTCACCGAGCCCATGCTCGCCGCCGCGGCGCGTCACCAGCCGTTTTCCGCGGACGGAGTGATGATCGACTCCAATGAGAATCCGCTCGGCCCCAGCCAACCCGCGCGGGATGCCATTTCCTCCATCATCCCTCTCGGCGGACGCTATCTCGACAATCTCACCGACGAACTCATCCACACCTTCGCGCAGCAGGAAAGTCTGAACCCGAAGTCCGTCGACCTTTTTGCCGGATCCACTCCGCCGCTTCACTTCGGGGTCCTCGCGTTCACCTCGCCGCAGAGAAGTTACGTCGGCGCCGATCCTGGTTATGAAGCGGGTCCGCGCGTGGCCGAGGCCGCAGGAGCTCGCGTCATCCAGGTTCCCCTCACCAAGACGTACGCTCACGACGTCAAGGCGATGCTCGCCGCCGCGCCGGACGCCGGACTGTTCTACATCTGCAATCCCAATAATCCTACCGGCACGCTTACGCCACACTCCGACATCGAGTACCTTGTCGAAAATAAACCTAAAGGTTCCATCGTGATGGTTGATGAAGCCTATATCCATCTTTGCGATGCTCCCTCCGCGCTCGATTTCGTCAAGGCTAGCAAGGATGTGATTGTGCTTCGCACCTTTTCGAAAGCCTACGGCATGGCCGGCCTGCGCTGCGGATTCGCGATGGGCCGTCCTGACCTGCTGGAAAAAATCCGAGAGCGCTCGGGCTGGAACTTCATGCCGGTCACCGCACTGGTCGCAGCTTCAGCAAGCCTTAAAGATCCGAGCCTCGTCCCCGAACGCAGGCGCATCAACGCTAGCGTTCGCCAGGAAACTTTCGAGTGGCTTGATCGCAACGGCTACTCCTACATTCCCTCCGTGTCGAACTGCTTCCTGCTCGATACCAAACGCCCAGCCAAGCAGGTGATCGACGCCATGGCCCAGCAAAATGTTTTCATCGGACGCATCTGGCCCATCATGCCCACTTGCACCCGCATCACGGTCGGCACCCATGAAGAGATGGAGAGATTCCGGGCCGCGCTGCAGAAAGTGATGCGTGGCGCCACGGCATTCTCGTTGCCGCCGGCAAGGCCCGGCAGGAATCTCGGTCGGCAGACAACGCTGCTGTCGTGATGCTGCTAAAGATTATTAGTCTGCTTTAACTTTCTCCACTCCAGACTCTAACTGCGAAGAACGGTCTGTATTGACCAGCTATCCCTGCGCCAGAACCTGATACTGGAAACATACCTTTCGCACGCCAAACAGAAATTCTGGAGGACAACAAAATGTGGCAATTCAAGAACGTGACGCGCTGGGCACATAAGCCGCCATGCGCAGTCTGTTTCTGGCCGGTACAACAACCTTGCTGCCCTGGCATTGGTGCCGGTGGCCAGGGCGCAGGTCACAGTCGGCGTAGGCATAGGCGTACCGCCCGTCTGTTCCTACGGCTACTACAACTATGCACCGTATGGCTGCGCGCCAAGCGGCTTTTATGGGCCGGGATATTTCTATAACGGCATCTTCCTGGGCGTGGGCCCATGGGCAAACTGGGGATACGGCCACGGCTGGGGCGAGCATCGCTTCAGCGGTGGCCGCGGAGGCAGGTACAACGGAGGTCGATACGTGGGCGCGCGCGGAAACGGCGGGCGCGGGTATGCAGCGAATCGTCGTGGTCCGGCGCCAGCACGCGTCAGCCACAATAACGGGGCACACGCACCGGCGGGGCATGGTGGAGCGGCCCGCAGCGCGCCTCACGCCGCAGCGGCGCATGGCGGCGGCGAACATGGTGGTGAACATCGCCAGCGATAGCTGTAGAATTTGCAGCGCATGAAAACAAATCAGCGGCGGAGCTTGACAGCTCCGCCGCTTTTGCATTTCCGCGCCAAAGCGCACTTCAGACCTGCTATTGGCCGAGGGAGCCGTTCCGGTGAACCCGGCCGCCTTGAAAGAAGCGGTGACGCACCATGCTGTGGCCGAGCAGAAAAAAGATGATGGCCAGGAAAACCACAAAGAGGAATTCTCTAGTCCCGAACGAGGGCGGCCTTGGTTCTTCAGGGTCGGTCGGATTCAATGGACTGGCCATAAAATTAATTTTAACAACCCCGATCAATTCTAGCGCAGTTCGACACGGCCACTGGCGTGATACCAGCTACCTTCAACTAAGTCCCTCTACTCCACTGCCTCTCCCCACTCCACCGTCCGCCGCTCGCGGCTGCTCTTGTGCGCCAGCATCACCGCGCGCATCGTTCGCAACGCCTGCTCCGGCGTTACGTCGAGCGCGGCTTTCTTCTCGATCGCGTCGCGCACATTCGCGTAGAACCCGCGATAATCTCCGCGCTCGGTTTTCACTCTCACGCTGGGCTCGCCCACCAGGCTCAGCGTGCCCCACAATTCTTCCGCTTCCACTCCCCAATCCGCGCCCCAATCCAATCCATCCGGACAATTTTCTGCGCGCAGCCGCGCCTCCTGCGGATCCATTCCGTACTTCACAAACGATCCCTTCGTCCCGTGAATCAGAAAATGCGGGCCCGGGGCATACGCGATGATGCGCGCCCGCCCCATCGCCCGCAGCCCCGATCCCGAATTTGTATACTCCATGCAAACATCAAACGCATCATCCACCTGCGAAGTTTCCCGCTGGCAGAACGCCGATGCCGTAATCGCCCGCGGCTCGCCAAACAACACCAGCGCCTGGTCGATCACATGCGGACCCAGATCGAACAACACTCCGGCCCCGGGCTGATCGGCGCGTTCCCGCCAGGCATTCGCCTTCGGCTCCAGGCGAAACCGGTCGAAGCGGCACTCGTACTCGACAACGGTCCCCAGCTTGCCCGACGCCACAATCTTCTTTATCGTCGCGAAATCCCCATCCCAGCGCCGGTCTTGATACACCGTGATCAACCGCCCGCGCTCCGCCGCCAGCCGCACCAGTTTCTCGGATTCCGCGAGCGTCGGAGCGAACGGCTTATCCACCACCACATCCCGCCCCGCCAGCAGACAAGCCTGCGCGTACTCAAAATGCGAATCATTCGGAGTCGCGACCACGCACAGCTGGATTTCCTTATCCGCCAGCAACTCTTCGAGCGTCCGCGCCACGCGCACTTCGGGATATTTTTCCCGCGCCCGCGTTCCCCGGCGCTCCAGAATGCAAGCCAGTTCCATGCCCGGCACACCTCGGATCACCGGCGCATGAAACGCCTGCCCCGCCAGGCCAAACCCAATCAATCCGACACGCACCATGCCAGCTCCCTTGCTTCCCTCTGCGGTCTACTACTCAGCAGTGAGCGATTTACAGCTTTTTGCCGATACGCTACTGTCCTTCTCCCGACTTATAAATGAAAAGTATTCTCTGTGCCACGCTCTGAGGCAGAAGACGGAGGCAGAAAATGAACCTCGACCCTTTCCGCAAGATTTCCCTGGCGCTGGTTATTCTGTGGGCCTGCTGCTTTCTGATGTTTCACGTCGCCAGCGTTTTGATTCACATGCTGTTGGTAGTGGCCGTCCTTTTCTATGTGGGCTACCTGGTACGGGACGCGAGCACCACCTGACTCTGCGCTAACCGGCGACTTTGGCATCGATCACTTCTTTGCGATCTTTCACCCGCCGCACAAACTTCAACCCTGACCACACTTCTGTCACCGCGCACACTTTCACATCCACCAGCCCCGCATCGAGTCCGATTCCGCGCACCAGATTCTCATCCACGTCTGAAGCCACGCCGGAACTCTTCTTCGGCCAGCTCACCCACAACATCCCCGCCGGCGCCAGCAACTTCGCTAACCGCGAGAACTCCCTCGTCAACTCCGCGCGAGACTTGGTAAACAGCATCGCGAAATCCAGCATGTCGCCCGGCTTCGTCTTCATTTCGCACTCCGCCAGCGCCTCGCGCAATTCCGCGCGCACGTCAGCCGGAGCGATTCGCCAAGTGCACGCGAAACCCGGCTTTGATCCCTAATTTTTTCGGAAGCGGTGTCCCCGAATATCCCGGCATTCTTATGGCTCGTCGAGAAAAGCATTCGATAATCAAGCTGGAAGCAGGAGCTAGAGCTGACTTACTGCACCGGCGCGTACCATCCTCGCCGCGATCGCACCCGGAAATTCTTCCGGTCGACCGCTACGATCTCAATGGTGCGAAAGTGGCCGTCCGCCTTGAAGTCCGCGGGTTTATAAGACACATCATATTGGCTGCGCAATTCATCCTGAATCTCGGCAAAGTCATTGGCCACATCGCGAATCTGAAAGGGGAAAAATGCCTTGCCCGCCCGTCGCATCGGCAATCCGCTCCAGCACCTTGTCGCCGGCACCCTTGGTGCCGCTCACGTTGGTGCTGATCGTGTATACGATGGCCTCCGCCCGCTGCGCCATCTCAATCGCTTCCTCGCGCGTCACGTGACTCTGGTTGTCCTCGCCATCGCTCAGCAGGATGATCGCGCGCCGGGCCGGTCCCGACAGCGTTTGCTTCAGCAACTTGTCGCGGCACGCGTAGATACAGCGCATCGTACATCGCCGTTCCGCCTCCCGGCCGCAATTCGCGTACTCCCTTGTCCAGCTTCTCCGTGTCGTCGGTAAAATCCTGCGTCACTTCCGGCGTCACGTCGAATCCCACCACCATGGCCTGGTCATAGCCGCGGCGCACCGTCTGGTTGAGAAATTCAATCGCCGATTCCTGTTCGAACTTGAAGCGGTCGCGCACCGAGTTGCTGGCATCAATCAGCAATGCCACCTGCAGCGGAAAATTCGTCTCCGCGTGAAAGCTTCGAATCTCGGTCGCCGGCTTGTTGTCATCCACGAAGTGGAAGTCCGCCTGCTTCAGGTCGGTGACCCGCTTGCCGTGCTTGTCGGTCACCGTGAACACCACGTTCACTTCGTTGATGCCCACGCGGATACGGGGGATTTCTCCATTGTCCGCGCCTTGTCATCGCTGGAGTTTCTGCTCGGCGGGATTCTGCGTGCCCGCTTGCGCGGCCGCAGGCGGCGAAGATTGCGTCGTGGGTGGCTGGGACGGCTGAGATGAAGTCGACGGCGGAGCCGGACGCGCGTTGCGGTCTGCGTCACGCCGAACTCGCACACTCCCGCCGACCAGCAACAAAACCGTTGCCCACCGCATCAGTGAACTTCTCGAAAGTGTCTCTCGTGAGAATGCCCCTCATTTAGCTGTCATTATATCCGCAGCGCGGCTTTAGGCAAGGCAGCGGCTTCAGCCGCCCAGCTGGCATACTCCTATCCTCCACCTTCCTCAGGAACTCCCGCAACTCCTCCGGCAACTCACTCTTCAGCGCGATCACAGCCCCGGTCCGCGGATGCTTAAACTCCAACTCCGCCGCATGCAGAAAATTCCGCGGCAGCCCGATCACCGCATTTTTCCCCGCGCCTGCTTCGGCGCCCATACATCGTATCCCCACCACCGGATGCCCCATCGCCGCCACATGCACGCGAATCTGGTGCGTGCGCCCGGTGTCGATCTTTACATCGAGCAACGTGAACTTGCCAAACTTGGTATCCAGCCGCCGCACCACGCGATAATGCGTGACCGCCGCGCGCCCGCCTTCGAGTCGCGTGGTCATGCGCGTGCGGCGCACGCGGTCGCGGCTGATGCTTTGCGCGAGCGTTCCGGAATCTTTTTTCACCCAGCCATGCACCAGCGCGACATATTTCTTCTTCACCTCGCGCGCCGCAAACTGCGCGCTCAGCTTGCGATGCGCGTCGTCATTTTTCGCCACCACAATCAACCCGCTGGTTTCTTTATCCAGACGATGCACAATCCCCGGCCGCAACGCCCCGCCCACGCCCGACAAACTCCCCAGATGATGCAGCAGCGCATTCACCAGCGTCCCGCGATTGCGCGCATCGTCGCTCGCTCCCGCGCCGGCATGCACCATCATTCCCGCAGGCTTGTTGATCACGGCGAGATCGTCATCTTCATAAACAATGTCGAGCGGAATCTCTTCGGCGATAGCCTTGAGCGGAGCCCGCTGCGCCTCGCCCAGCACGCTGATGCGCTCCCCGCCGCGCAGCTTCAGCGAAGCCTTCGCCGGAGCATCGTTCACCAATACTTTGCCTTCGGCGATCATCTCCTGCACGCGGGCCCGGCTGACGGATTCGAGGCGCGCGGCGAGGAACTGATCGAGACGCTTGCCGGCATCTTCAGCCGCAACGGAAATAAGAATGGGAAATGGTTCCGGCATTCGCTGCGAAGGATAGCGCACCTGCGGATGGTCGTCAAATGACAGGGTAAGAGGCAGGTCTACGACGATAGCATGGCACCTGCTGCCAATAGGCAGCCTGTCGCGTTCCGTGTCGGCGACATGTTCAAGATCGTCATAGGCGAACAAGGTGTACCTTATGGCCGACTCGGAGAGTCACTGCATACATTGATAAAGCTCCTCGAAGCAGCCGGAATCCGGGGCCCGCTTTCGGACGAGGCGGAATCTTGCTGCGACGATGGCTCGAGTCGAAGCCACTCGAGGCGCCTTCCGCACGGAAGCGAGAAGGATACTTGGATGCAATTCTGAATGAGGGTCGCTCGGACCCTGAAGCTGAACGATCATCGACCGTAGCATTTCGCGTCAGACACGTGAGAGGATCAGCATAGGCGACAATTGTCCAGAGACGCTTTCAACTTGCGTGAGGAGCGGATGCGAAACATCGCAGAGCGAAAATTCGAACGAGGACGTTTCGGCACGGAATGGATGACGCTGCATACCGCCTAAGGAACTACCGCGTCGCCCCCACCGCCTGCGCCGTCACGTTCTTCGCTCCCGGCCGCAGCCACCAGATCACCCCGCCAGCCAGGACCAACCCAATCGCGATCAACTGCGTGCCGGACATCGCCCCGCCAAACACCGAGCCGCGGCCCGGATCGTCGCGAATGAATTCCAGGAAGAACCGCGCCACTCCATAGATAAACATGAACGCGCCGAAGACCTGGCCATCGAACTTTCTGCGCTTCAGCAGCCACATCAGGAAGAAGAAATTCGCCAGCTCCACCGCCGACTCGAACAACTGCGTCGGCTCGAGCGGCACGTTCAGCGGAGTTCCGGTAATCTGATTCGCCAGCGGATTGCGAAACACCACGCCCCAGAAATGATGCGTCTCTTTGCCGTAGCAGCAGCCGGCGGCAAAGCATCCGATGCGGCCGATGGCATGTCCCAGCGCCAGCCCCGGCGCAAACGCGTCGCAGGTCGCGAGCGCGGGCAGGTGATGCTTGCGCACATACCACCAGGCGGCCAGAAATGCGGCAATCAGACCGCCGGAAAAAACTCCTCCGGCCTGCAGCGTGGCGATGCTGAAAATGTCGCCGGGATGCGCCGCATACACGCTCCAGTCATTGATGATGTAGAGCACCTTCGCGCCTAAAATTCCGCACAGCACCACCAGAATTCCCAGGTTCCAGGCCTTCTCGCCGTCAATTCCCAGGCGCTCGGAATTGCGCACGCTGACCCATAGGCCGACCAGCACTCCCAGAGAAACCAGGAAGCCGTAAGTCGGCAGGAAAAACCGCCCGAAATGAATTAATTGTGGATACACAGTTAGTTAGATGCAGAAGTGCGGGAATCTGCACTTGAATCAGTGTAGCAGGAGTTGGTCTGGGCACTTGTCATCCTGAGCGGAGTAAGTGCTTCGCGAAAGCGAAGGACTTACGCAGCCGAAGAGCTCGCCCGAGCGAAGCCGAGGGGATCCCTGCCCGAACACCGATGCGTCGGTGGGGGCTGCGGAGCAAAGGCTGAGCCTCAAGGCTTCGCCGCGAAAACGAGAGTGTGCCGCAGGTAGGGATGCTTCGGCTTCGAACATCCTTCGCTTCGCGAAGGATGTCCTGCGCTCAGCATGACAGAAAAAATCAAGCCGACCCACTGTGCCGTGTGACGGGCCGAGAATGAACCGTCAGGTAGACGTTGGGAACCCGCCGAGACCCTTTAGGCATCTCCGCATGGCGGAGCGTCGCACACCGGATCTTAGTTCGAGTCGAGTCCCCGTTCATTCAGCATTGGTTCAAAAATCGGTTACCGTCATCACCAACCCCGCAGGCCGACTTTCACTCTGGATGCTAGGAGAACTGCCGGTGGATTAGCAATAGGGGAACCGCAAATAGTTGGCAGCGCACTTGCAACCAAAGTAACAAGGCCGCAACACTCCGGGCTTGCAATTCGGCATTGCCGTTCTGGAAACCAACTCCCCGCAGCCGAAGACTGCAATTCGCGAGATCGGGATTTCGCCGAAGCCAGAAATGAAAGGTGCGCCTGCAGTTCGTCCGCGAAGCCGCTGATTCGGGCGGAATTTGCCGGCCGATGTATACTCTTTCCGCAACACTCCGGGTCTGGATTTTTTCCTTTGGCCAAGGCCAGACTCGGGCAGAGGTAGGGAGATGTCCACGTCTCGCAAGTCCGCGATTGTTGCGGCGGCGGTTCTAATTGTCGTACACGTGGGGATGTTAGCAGCCAGGTATGGCACGCCCGTAGCCTCGCTGTGGGGCGACTGGATCGGATCCATCGCCGGCTTTGTCGGGGCCCTGGCCAGTTGGTCTGCGTCGCGCCGCTCCGGTCCCTTCGGCAAGCGCGTATGGCGCCTGGTTTGCTTCTCAGTTGTTCTCGTCTCTCTCGGACAGGCCGCCTACACCTACTACTTCGATTATCACCACAATCTCACCGGAGCGTTCTGGCCTAGCGACATCCTCGTGTTTTTCTGGGCCGTGCCCGCCATGATGACTCTGTTTCTGAGTCCTCGGGACCCCAACAGTGGATTCCGCTGGCTGCGGCTGTGCGATTTTGCGCAAGTCTGCACTCTAGTGCTTGCCCTCGAGCTTTCCACTCTCTATGTGCCCTCGCGGTGGCAAATCTCGGAAAAAGCGATGGCCGTGCGCGTCTTTTACGCAGGTGTCGCCTTCTTTGGACTGCTGGCTCTGAGTTTTCTGCTGCGCGGACTGCTCACTCGATTTCGCACCGCGCGCGCATTCTTTCTTCGCATGGCGGTATTCTTTTTCGCCTTCGCCGTCACTTCCAACATTACTCTGTTCGCATTTGCCAGCGAAAACTTTCGCCAGGGCGCGTGGCCCGATCTGCTGTGGACCCTTACGGATTGCTCTCCTCATCGTGATTGCCGCGACCTGGGATGGCGCTGAGGGGGTCCCGGAGCCGGGCGAGCCCATCCGCCCGGGCTTTCAGTTGCTCATGCAGTTTTCTCCTTTGCTCATTCCCGCCATCGTCTTTCCGCTCGTGCTGGGCATTGCGCAGGAGCAGTTTCTCTGGTCGGTTGTGCTGGTGACGGTTTCCTTTGTGGCCGCCAGCGGGCGGTTGTTCGTGGTGCAGAACCAGTTGCTCCAGAGCTCGCGCGAATTGCAAAAAAATCTGTCGCTTCTGCAAGGCATCACCGAGGGAACCACAGATTCCGTCTTCGTCAAGGACTTGCAGGGCCGCTACTTGATGATCAATTCCGCGGGGGCGCAGCTGCTGGGGCGCAGAGTGGAAGAAGTCATCGGCAAGGATGACACCGAGCTTTTCACTCCGGAAACCGGCCGCGAGATCATGGCAGCGGACCGGAAGGTTGTCGAATCTGGAAAGACGCAAACCTACGAGGAGCTCGGAATCTCCGCCGGTGTGGCGCGGACCTATTTATCGACGAAGGGGCCGCATCGCGATTCCAACGGCGAGGTCGTCGGCCTGCTCGGTATTTGCCGCGATATTACCGACCGCAAACGCGCGGAACAGGAGTTTCGCCAGTCCCAGCAGAAGCTGCGTATTCACTTCGAGCACACCCCGCTCGCCGTCGTCGAATGGGATACCCAGCTTCGAATTACAGAATGGAGTCCCTCGGCGGAACGGGTCTTCGGATATTCACGCCAGGAAGCGATTGGGCGGGATGCGAGTTTCCTGGTGCCGCCTGCCCTGCGGCCACATGTCGACAAGATGGGACGTGAACTTCTTGCCCGAGAAGGCGGGACGCGGAGTACGAATGACAACCTTACCAAGGACGGCCGCACCATCTCCTGCGAGTGGTACAACACTCCGCTGGTCGATGAATCAGGACAGGTGCTCGGCGTGGCCTCTCTGGTTCAGGATGTCACCGAGCGCGTGGCGCTCGAGGAAAGACTCCGCCAGTCCCAGAAAATGGAGGCGGTCGGCCGCCTCGCTGGGGGCGTGGCTCACGATTTCAACAACCTCTTGACCGTCATCATGGGGTACAGCCAGATTCTCACCGACGGACTCCCAGCAGTCAGTCGCCTTAAGGACGCAACCGCCCAGATCCGGTCTGCCGCCGATCGCGCCGCCGGAATCACCCGTCAACTGCTGGCCTTCAGTCGCAAGCAAGTACTCTCGCCGCGCGTCATCGACCTGAACGACGTCATGCTGAACCTTGACTCCATGCTGCGGCGGCTCATCGGCGAAGACATTGAAGTTCTTACCGTGCCTGGCCGGGAGCTGGGCGCGGTCAAAGCGGATCCCGGTCAAATCGAGCAGGTCATCATGAACCTGGCCCTGAATGCGCGCGATGCCATGCCCAACGGAGGAAAGCTCACTCTTGAAACCGAGAATATGGAACTGGACGAGTCCTATGCCCGCGAACACGAGCCCCTGAGGCCCGGACGCTACGTCATGCTCGCCGTGAGCGATACCGGAACCGGCATGAGTCCCGAGACGCAGGCGCATATCTTCGAACCTTTTTTCACCACCAAGGAAGTTGGCAAGGGCACCGGTCTCGGACTCTCCATGGTCTACGGAATCGTCAAGCAGAGTGGTGGCTATATCTGGGTGTACAGCGAGCTTAATCGAGGGACGACCTTCAAGATCTATCTTCCCCGAGTCGACCAGCCTGCCGAAGCAGTCGGGGTCGAGAAGCGGTCGGCCGGCGTCCAGCGCGGAACTGAAACCATCCTGTTGGTCGAGGACGACGCGCAGCTCCGCGCACTGACATCGTCAGTTCTGGCTCACTGCGGCTATAAAGTATTGTCCGCCGGCGGCACCGAGGAAGGCCTTGCCCTATGCCGTGAAAATCACCGCGACATCCACCTGCTGGTCACCGACGTGATCATGCCCGGAATGAACGGCCGGCAGCTTGCCGAGCAAGTCAAACAGATTTCTCCGCGCACCAAAGTCCTGTACGTCTCCGGCTACACCAGCAACGCTATCGTTCACTACGGCGTGCTCGATCCGGGACTGTCCTTCCTGCCGAAGCCTTTTTCCTTGTCGGCGCTGGTCGCCAAGGTGAGGGAAGTTCTCGACGCCCCCGATGCGTCCCAGGCGGAGCCTCCCGCATAGCTTAAGGCTCTGCCGCCACCCAATACCTGCTCCTCGCGAGCACTGTCCTGTCTCCCGGATCCCGTAGCCGCACCCGAATCTGATGCAACCCCGCATGGGGATTCTTGGGCTCGATGCTCAACAGATAGCGGCTGTGCAAATGATTGGTGAAGTCGATCATGCGAGCCTCGAAGTTTGTTCTGGTGGCAAACAGCTCATACTCGCCCCCGGTCATGGCAGCCACCGTCCCCGGGACGTTCTTCTTCATCGCTTCCGCAGCCAGGATGAACGGCGCCAGCAAATCCGGCGACGGATGCATCTCGTCAATGTTGTTTCCCCGCATCGTATCCAGGACATTCGACCGCGATGGCGAAAATGCCAGCGCATACACCGCCGTGTTGCTCTGCCCGATCTCGGCCACCACATCGTCCACCTTAGCCTCGTGGCTGCCGTGATCTCGCGTCTCGCTGATCAGCAGCAGCACCCGTTGCCGTTCCCTGGGAGCCTTCTCCAGCAGCTTCACCGAATAATCCACCGCATCCAAAATCGCCGCTCCCCCATCCCCAGGCTGCAATTGCTTCAAAGTTTCCGTAGTCTTCTCGGCACTGCTCGTGAAGTCCTGAACCAATTCCGCCTGGCTGTCGAACTCAACAATGGCCACCCTTCCCAGTCCAGTTTCCATGATCGGGTCCACCATCGCGCTCAACCCGCGAATCCTCGGAAACTCATAATTCGCGCGCCGCCCGCGCTGAATTGCAATCACCAGCGACATCGCCGATCCTTCACCCGCTTCATCCAGGCGCACGGCCTGTTCCACTCCATCGTCTTCGACCACAAAATCCTTCGCCCCGAGTCCGTACACAGCTTCACCCTTCGCGTTTTTCACCAACGCGGGAATGATCACCACATTCGATTGTGCATGGATTGTGTCTTGAGCTGGGGTGTCTTGAGCTGGGGTATCTTGAGCCGGAGCGCCGGCGGCCGCCAGCAGCGCGAACAGCAGAACCCGTACCAAACTATCCTGCCTTACGCTTCTCGTCCAGCACTTCATCCAGCGCATCTGCTAATAGATGCGCTCGCTTCAGGTAGTCGGTTGCCCCGCTATCCTGATTCCGCTTCAATAAATGATACTCATCGGCAATGTTCAGCGCCGCCAGCACAGCCAGCCGCACCGTATCGATGGTATTCGTAGCCTCTGCCACCGCCCGCATCTTCGAGTCCACATACTCCGCCAGCTTCAAAATGTATTGCGGATCCGACCCCCGCAGGTTATAAGCCTGATCAAAGATCTCCACCCGCACGCCGCCGGCCTGCGCGTCTTTCAATGTCGAATCCTTAGTAGCGGTAGCCATAGCCGTTAACCTTTGTCATTCTGAGCGAACGAGGCTAACTCGCCCGCTCCTCCGCGATCGACTCAATCTGCTCCAGCATCTTCTCCACCCGCCCGCGAATCTCTTCCCGCTCTTTCCGCAACTGCACGCCCTCGCGCCGTAATACCACCAACTCTTCCTCGCGCTCCTCCATCTGCTGCCGCACCCGCTGCACATCGCGTTCCGCCTGCGTCTGCGCCTGCCGGGCTGCCTTATACATCTCGATGACGCGGTAAATCTTATCTTCCAGCACCTGAAAATCGTCCACCGGAACTTGTTTCATCCGTTCCACAGCATTCAACGCCATGATCGCACTTTCCCCTGAAAAGATTTCAAACTTTCCCGCAGTATACTCCACCCCGCAACGGATCAGGCATGGCCCAAAAGTGCATTGCGCGAGACTCTGGATGCGAGATTCGCTATAATCCCCGCATGAAACATCTTGGATTCTCCCTCATCGCCCTGTCCGTAGTCCTGGCCTCCGCCGCCCTTCCCAGCGCCGCCAAAACCGTAGTCGAACTCAAGGACGCGCAAGGTAAATCCGTAGGCTCAATCATCGTGATGCCGAAAGGATCAGGTGTCAGCCTCAAGCTCCAACTTCACGACCTCCCGCCCGGCGATCACGGCATCCACATCCACCAGAACCCCAAGTGCGATGCTCCCGACTTCAAATCCGCGGGTCCACACTTCAACCCCGACGCCAAGAAGCACGGACTGGAGAGCCCCGAAGGCCATCACGCCGGCGACATGCTGAACTTAACCGTCGACGCCGACGGCAAAGCCAATGGAACCCTCATGGATAACGACGTAACCCTCGGTGACGGCACGCACTCACTCTTCAGCAACGGCGGCACGGCGATCGTCATCCACGCCAAAGCCGACGACATGAAGACTGATCCCTCTGGCAACTCCGGCGACCGCATAGCCTGCGGCGCAATCACAAAGTAGTCCGCAAGGTGCTGTGTTCAGCCTTGTCATCCTGAGCGTAGTATGGGCTCCGCGAAGCGAAGCCCATACGAAGTCGAAGGATCCCTTGCCTATTTACAACTATTTCCGACTCAGACAGGAATTCTCACCACGGGTGCCGATCACTTCCGCAACTTCCCCAACTTCTCTGCCGCCGCATCCAGCGTCTCCAACTTCTTGCAGAACGCAAACCGCACCTGCCGCGCTCCATCCCGAGCATCGCGATAAAAACTAGACCCCGGCACCGCCGCCACTCCAATATCTTTAACCAGATACTTCACAAACGAAACATCATCGTCAAACCCAAACCCGGAAATATCCGTCATCACGTAATAAGCCCCGCGCGGACGAAAACATTGAAACCCCGCTGCCTCCAGCGCCGGAATCAAATGATCCCGCCGCGCTCGATATCCTTCAGCCAGCCGCGCATAGTATTCTGGCGGAAGATTCAGCGCCGCCGCGCCCGCTTCCTGCAGCGGCGCCGGCGCACCCACCGTCAAAAAATCGTGCACCTTGCGAATCGCATTCGTAATCTTCTCCGGCCCCACCGCCCATCCCACGCGCCATCCGGTTACGCTGTAAGTCTTCGACATTCCGTTGATCGTCACCGTCCGCTCCCGCATGCCGTCCAGTGCGGCCATCGAAATATGCTCGGTCCCGTCATACAAAATGTGTTCGTAAATCTCGTCGGTGATCGCGAGCACATCGAATTCGACGCACAAATCCCGAATCAATTCCAACTCCGCCCGGGTGAAAACCTTTCCAGTAGGGTTATTGGGGGTATTAAGTACGACGGCCTTTGTGTTTTTATCAAACGCCGCCCGCAATTCTTTCTCATCAAAAGTCCACTCACCCCCGTCGCTGGCCGGTGGCCGCAATTTCACAAACCGAGGCCGCGCGCCGCTCAGCACCGAATCCGGTCCGTAGTTCTCATAAAACGGCTCGAAGATCACCACTTCATCGCCGGCGTTGCACACCGCAAGCAAAGTCGAAATCATCGCCTCCGTCGATCCGCAACAAACCGTGATCTCTTTTTCCGGGTCCACTGCAATCCCTTGCCAGACGCCCATCTGCCGGGCAATCGCGTTTCGCAGGTTCTTCGCTCCCCAGGTAATCGCATACTGATTCACATCGCCATCAATCGCGGCTCGCGCTGCCTGCTTGATCTCCGCCGGAGCCGCAAAATCCGGAAACCCCTGCGCCAGATTCACCGCTCCGTAGAGCGCCGCCTGCCGCGTCATCTCCCGGATCACCGACTCCGTGAAATGCGAAACTTTCTCGCTGAGAAAATGTTTGGTTTGATGGGATGAAGATGAGATTACATCAGCCATAGCAGGCAGGTTAGCATAACGATTTGTCATCCTGAGCGGAACATTTGCTCTCGTGAAACGAGAGCAAATGTGGAGTCGAAAGCCTGCCCTGAGCGAAGCCGAAGGGGACCCCTTACCCGTAAGCACTAACACAATCCTTGCAGGGAATTTAAGGCACGGCACCGCCCTCTAGACCCGCTGCGCTCCACCGAGCGCCTTCAGCGCTCCAACAATCTGCGCAGACCATCCCGCAACCTGCTCGTCGCGCAAAGTCCCCTCATCCGATTGCAATCTCACGCGCAGAAGGATCGAATACTTCCCAGCGCCAATCGCCCCGCCACGAAAAATCTCCACCGGCCTGAATTCGCGCAAGTAAGGAATGCCCAGCCCCATCACGGTGCGCCGCATCGCGTCAAACTCCACCTCATCCCCAAACACAAACGAGAAATCCCGCTCCACGGCCGGATATTTCCCCAGCGGCGCGAACCGAACCGTCCGCAACCCGATGGCATGCAACCGTTCCAGATCAATCTCCGCCAGAAAAACATCCTGCCGCAACTTCCGTTCCGCCTTAACGCCCTGGGCAATCTGCCCGAACTGCGCCACCACCGTCCCATCCATCAAGACCCGCGCCGATCGTCCAGGATGAAAATATTCCGCGGTCTCGCGATCGAAAGTAAGTTCACGCGAAGCAAGGGGGGCGAGCAGATTCTCCACGTCGCCCTTGAACGAGCGAAACGCCTCGGCCGCGGCAGCCTGTTCGCTCTTGCTAACGTCGAGCGCCCCATCCACAGGCAGCGATCCTTTCACCGCTGCCAGCGTCGCCCCCAGGCACAAGCGCGCCGGCTCGCCCAATCGCATCTCATAGACTCGGCCCATCTCGAACAACCGCACGTTCTCTGAATCGCGATTCAAATTCCAGGCCAGCATGTCGAGCATGCCCGGAGCCATCGAAGTCCGCATCACGGATGCTTCTTCGCTCAGCGGATTTTCCAGTTCGAGCACCGCGGCCGATGAAAATTTCTCCGCGTCGGCGTGCGAAATAAATGTCAACGAGATTGCCTCGTCGTATCCCAGCGCCAAAGCCCGCGCCCGCAAAGTGGCGTCCATAGCCGCATGCGGCAACTCCACCACCGCGCCACTGTAAGCCGGCAAAGTATTTTCGAACTTGTCGTAACCATGCAGCCGCGCGATTTCTTCAATCAAGTCAATTTCGCGCTCCACATCCAGCCGCCAGCTCGGAATCTGTACGCGGAACTCCGCGGTGCCCTGCCCTTCAGGGATCAGCGTGAAACCAAGGCTCTTCAGGATGCGGAAAATTTCTCCCGTACTCAAATTCCCGCCCAGAATGCGATGCACCTCGGAAAGCCGCAGCACGATGGGCGCCTGATCCATCTTTCGCGACATCACATCGATCACATCGCCAACCAGTTCTCCACCTCCCGACTCCAGAATCAGCGCCGCCACCAGATCGCACGACAAAATCGTCGACTCAAAATCCGCCCCGCGCTCAAAGCGATGCGAAGCATCGGTGTGCAGCCCATGCCGCCGCGAACTCTTGCGCACGGTCAGCGGATCCCACCACGCCGACTCGATCAGAATATTCCGCGTCTTGTCGGTGATCATGGTATCGAACCCGCCCATCACTCCGGCAAGCGCGACCGGCTTCTTCGCGTCAGCCACCACCAGATCTTCGGAAGTAAGCGTGCGCTCCACGCCGTCGAGCGTCTTCAACTTCTCGCCATCTTTAGCTTTTCGAATGACGAGCTTGCCACCATCGAGCAAATCCAAGTCAAACACGTGGGTAGGCTTGCCGATCTCCCACAAAACGTAGTTCGTGGAGTCAACCGCGTTGCTGATCGGGCGCTGGTCGAGCAAAGCCAAGCGATGTGCGATCTTCGCCGGTGATGGTTTGATTTTGGTTCCACGAATAACCCGCGCAGAAAATCGAGGACAAAGCCCCGGCTCTTCGACGACGATCGGAAAGGACGAGATCGGGAAGGGTACGACTTCAGTCGTGCCGTGATGGCTGTAGGAGGACGCGGCTTTGGCTGCTGAGGTTTGCTTTTCACCTGTAACTGAGAAGGGGGAACTGAGAACTGAGAACTGTTTCAACGGCAAATCGTAAACGGTCGCGGCCTCGCGAGCCACACCGTAATGATTCATCGCATCGGGACGATTCGTCCCAATCTCCATCTCAAACACGCAGTCCGCGCCCGATCCGCTGATCCCCTCCACAGCAATCCCGACGCCAGTCAGATCCTCAGCCAGCCGCCGGTCATCAACGGTAAGCTCAACAAACTCCCGCACCCACTGTGGAGAAATCTTCATGATGTTCTGAGAAGCTCTGTCATCCTGAGGCGCGCTCTTTGCGCCGAAGGACCTATGCAAACTGCCGCCAAAAACGGCGTGTCAGGGAATCTCGGCAATGCTTTTGCAGGTTTTGAATGCTGAGAAATAGCTACGCCCACTGCCGCAGAAACCGCACATCCCCCTGAAAAAACAACTGAATATCATCCACCCCATACTTCAACAGCGCGATGCGGTCCGCACCCATGCCAAACGCAAATCCCGACACTCGCTTCGGGTCATATCCATTGTCTTTGACAAACTCAAACACATTGGGGTCAACCATCCCGCATCCCAGGATCTCAATCCATCCAGTCTGCTTGCAGGGACGGCAAGACTCCGCACCGCGCTTCCCGCTCCCGCCGCAGATGAAGCACGATACAAACATCTCTGCGCTAGGTTCGGTAAACGGAAAGAATGACGGACGAAAACTCGTCTTCACGCTCGATCCAAAGAATTCCTTCATGGCATGATCGAGCGTCCCCTTCAAATCTCCGAACGTGATCTTGGTATCGACCGCCAGCCCCTCAATCTGATGAAACATCGGCGAGTGGCTCGCATCCTGAGGATCGTTGCGATGCACCGTCCCGGGAATCACAATCCGGATCGGCGGCCGCATCTTCTCCATCGTCCGAATCTGCACCGGAGAAGTATGCGTCCGCAGCAGCAACCGCTCCCGCTGCGCCTTTCCCTGCTGCCCAGCGATGAATAAAGTGTCCTGCATATCCCGCGCCGGATGATTCGGCGGAAAATTCAAGGCCTCAAAATTGTAGTAGTCAGTTTCCACAACAGGGCCGTCGGCAACGGAGTAGCCAAGCTTCTGGAAAACACGAACCATCTCGTTCGTCGTCTTGATGACAGGATGCTCCGCCCCAATCGGCCGTTGAACTCCAGGAAGAGAAATGTCGATGCGTTGGAGCGCTGTCACGAAGTCCTGCGCCGCAGGTTTCAGAAGCGCTCCAGACGCGAAGTGCTCCTCCACGTGTCCCTTCAATCTATTTACTGTTTGTCCGACTTCACGTTTCGACTGTTTCGGAGCGTTCTTCAGCCAGAGGTCGGTTATTTGTTTGTTGACAATCCCGTTCTCGCGGCCAAGCCAGCGAACCCGCAGCTGCTCGACGGAAGTACCATACTCGACCGACGCCCACTCCTGATCGAAGGCAGACTTTGCCTCCATCTCGGCTCTGGTCAGCGCTCCCGCCGAATAATCCGTCAATTTGGAAACGGTGTACGCCATTTGTCGAGGACCCCTAAAGCCTTGTCATTCCGATCCGCGTAAGCGGAGAGGAATCTGCTGTCCTCTCACCACCAGCAGAAAAGCAGATTCCTCACTCGCTCTCTCCGCGCGTGGCGCGTCTGCGAGCGTCTCGGAAATGACAAGGATAAGGATTAAGTCTGAAAGCTGAAAGCGACTACGCCAGCGCGCCCTTGGCCTGCTCCACGAGAGACTTAAACGCGGGCGCGTCCTTCACTGCCAGGTCAGCCAGAATCTTGCGGTCCAGTTCCACTCCTGCCTTTTTCAACCCGTGGATAAACTGGTTGTAGCTCAACCCGTTCAGCTTCGAAGCCGCGCCAATCCGCACAATCCATAGCGAACGGTACTGCCGCTTCCGCTGCTTCCGCCCGCTGTATGCGAATTTGAGGCCGCGTTCTACTGCCTCTTTCGCTGAACGGTAGAGCTTTGATTTAGTGAGGAAGTATCCGCTGGCGCGGTCGAGTATCTTCTTGCGTTTGGCGCGGCGTTTGGTTCCGCGTTTTACACGTGGCATGGTGTTCTCCTTTTTGCTTTCTCTGTACTGGCGGCTGGAGGTAAGGATGATCCCCTTTCGGCGATCTCTGGCCTCTTCACGCGCCTTGAGGGGCTAGGGTTTAGGGGTTAAGGTTTACTGATTCCTGACCCCTGATCCCCGCCTCACTGATAGGGAATCATCCGCTTTACTTTGTGCAGATCGCCATCGCTTACCAGCGTGGCCGTTCCCAGGTGGCGTTTGCGTTTCTTGGCTTTCGAGCTCAGCATATGGCGCAACCCAGAATGTCCGCGCTTCACCTTGCCCGTGGCCGTCTTCTTGAAGCGCTTTGACGCGCCCTTGTGCGATTTCAATTTCGGCATAAGTCCTCTTTATCAGTTGCCAGCCGCCAGTTGCCAGCCGCCAGTCGGATATTCAACTCTACTTTCAATTGCTTGGAATCGTTGTCGCGATGCGAACTCCTAAGCCTGCGACACCGGATTCGGAACCTCGGCGGCTGCGGCCGGCGCCTGTTGCTGCTTTTCTTTCTCTTGCGCCAGCTTCTTTTCCTGCTTCACCTTTTGCTTGGCTTCTCGTTCTCGTTCTTTCTCGCGCTCGACCGCCGTTTTCTTCGGCGCCAGGATGGCGTGCAGCGTGTTGCCTTCCTGTCGCGGCCGGAACTCCACGATGCTTTGTGATTCCACGTCCTTGATCAGTCGCTCCAGTATTTGCCGGCCCAACCCCGTCCGCGTCATTTCGCGGCCGCGGAAAAATATCGTGGCCTTTACCTTGTCGCCTCCATCGAGGAAGCGGAGCACGTGATTCTTTTTGGTCTCGTAATCGTGGTCGTCCACATTGATGCGGAACTTGACCTCTTTTACGGTGATCGTCTTCTGATGCTTCTTGGCTTCGCGTTCTTTCTTTTCCTGCTGGTAGAGATATTTCCCGTAGTCCATGATGCGGCACACGGGAGGCTGTGCGGTGGGCGAAATCTCAACCAGATCCAGGTTCTTGCTGCGGGCCAACTTGAGAGCTTCGAAGGGAGGCATTACGCCGATCTGTTCACCTTCGTCTCCGATCACGCGAATTTCACGGGCTCGAATGCGGTCGTTGGTTCGAATAAAACGTTTGTCGATACGGTCCTCCGCGCTTTAAGCGACTGGGAATAAAGGATTATAACATGGGGGTTGTGCGGAACTGGGCTGATCCGCGGGCCCGGGCCCCCCGCGATCGCGATTAGGACGGGAACCCACGGCATAGTCTCGATTTTGTTCCCGTGGTTCGGTGAGTGTGATCGCGGTTTTTCGCCAACAACCCTTCTGTAGACTCCTCCGCCAACTCCCCGGCTTTCATTGACTCGCCCCTTTCACGGACGTAGGATTCTGCTCCAGTGATCGGCCAAACCATCTCGCACTACCGCATCGTTGAGAAACTCGGCGGCGGTGGGATGGGTGTGGTCTACAAAGCCGAGGACGTGAAGCTCGGCCGGTTCGTTGCTCTGAAGTTCCTGCCCGACGACGTAGCCAAAGACCCGCAGGCTCTCGCCCGCTTTCAGCGCGAAGCCAAGGCTGCCTCGGCGCTGAACCATCCCAACATCTGCACCATTTACGAAATTGGCGAAGAGCACGGGCAAGTCCTTCATCGCCATGGAGTTTCTGGACGGCGTAACGCTGAAGCACCGCATTGCGGGCCGTCCGCTGGAGATCGAAACTGTGCTGTCGCTTGGCATTGAGATTGCCGACGCGCTCGACGCAGCCCACGCCGAAGGCATTGTCCACCGCGACATCAAGCCGCCAAACATCTTTCGTGACCAAGCGCGGACACGCCAAGGTTCTGGACTTTGGCCTGGCCAAAGTCACGACCCCGTAGCAGTTCAAGTCGAAGCCAGATGGCCGCGGCAAAGCACAATCGACGGTGACTGTCGATGAACACGCACCTGACCAGTCCGGGAACAGCACTGGGAACGATTGCCTACATGTCGCCGGAGCAAGTGCGAGCCAAGGAACTGGACGCACGCACGGATCTGTTTTCCTTTGGCGCGGTGCTATACGAGATGGCAACTGGCACTCTGCCCTTTCGCGGGGAAAGCACTCGGGCGTGATTTCAGAGTCCATCTTGAACCGCGCACCAGTTCCTGCCGGTGCGGCTGAATCCCGACGTTCCGGCCAAGCTGGAACGGATCATCAATAAGTCGTCTGGAAAAAGACCGCAACCTCCGTTACCAGCACGCATCCGACATTCGGCCGATCTGCAACGGCTGAAGCGGGACTCCGAGAGCGGACACAGTGTCTGCCGCAAGCTCAGCCATGGCGGCGGTGTCAGAGTCTCGGGCGGGCCGGCTTGCAAAGCTTTGGAAGATTACCGTTCCCGTCTTGCTGGCCGCGTTGCTGGTTGCGGGCGGAGTTTACTACCGTTCGCATAAAAGCAAGCACCTGACTGAGAAGGACACCATTGTCCTCTCCGACTTTGTGAACAGCTACGGGCGATGCGGTGTTTGATGACACGCTGAAGACGGCGCTCAGCGTCTCCCTGCGGCAATCGCCTTTCCTGAATGTACTGACCGACAGCCAGGTCGCGAAGACTTTGCAACAGATGACTCAGCCGGCGGGCACGAAGCTCACGCCCGAGTTGGCCCGCGAGCTTTGCCAGCGCGCGGGTAGCAAGGCTTATCTTGCCGGAGCGATTGGCCGTTTAGGCAGTGAATATGTCGTCGGCTTGAAAGCGGTAAATTGCAGCAACGGAAATACGCTCGCCGAGGAACAGGTTACGGCTACGTCGAAGGAGAAGGTGTTGGATAGTCTGGGCGGGGCAGCATCCAAGCTGCGCGCCGAGCTCGGCGAATCGCTGGCCACCGTGCAGAAGTTCGATGCTCCGCTCGAACAGGCCACCACGTTTTCGTTGGATGCGCTCAACGCTTATGACCTGGCTCTATCCACTTGGGATAAAAAGGGCGACCGCGACTCGCTTCCGATTTTCAAGAAAGCCATCGAACTGGATCCAAACTTCGCCATGGCTTATGGTGCGCTGGCAACCATCAACCACAATCTCGGAGACTCTGAGCTTGCTCGTGAGAATGCCACCAAAGCCTATGAACTTAGAGATCGCGTGACCGAGGCCGAACGGGAGGCGATTGAAGCGCGCTACTACTTGTATGTCACCGGCGATTTAGAGAAGGCCGCAGAAGTCTACGCTGTTGCAGTTCAAAACTACCCTGACTCTGCAGGCGCCTACAACCACTTGGCTGACGACGAAGCCGAACTCGGCCGCTATGAGCAGTCGGTCCAGGACCTTCGCAAGGCTCTCCTGCTTGACCCGTCGAGAGCTTCGACATACGCAAATTTGGCAGTAGCCCTGCTCGCTTTGAACCAGGTCGCAGAAGCCTCCGCGGTTTTAGCGGAAGCCGACAAACGAGGCTTGCAGACCGATATACTACTGCAAGCGCACTACTGGATAGCCTTTCTACGTAACGACGAAAAAGAAATGGAGCGCCTGGTTCAGCGGTCATCCGATCTGCCCGGAGCTCAGGCTATTCTTCTATCCGAGCAATCCAACACCGCGGCCTACTACGGACATTTCGAAAAGGCCCGAGAGTTTTCGCGTGCCGCCGAAAACCTGATGGAACGCGATGGAAATAAGGAATTGGCCGCCAGCTATCTGGTTCAGGCAGCCGTCCGCGAGAGCGAAGTCGGAGAGTTCGCCCGGGCTCAACAATATATTTCCCAGGCGCAGAAGCTCTCGCACGGGCAGGATGTCGCAACGCTTACCGCTGTCGCTCTAGTTCAAATCGGAAGCGTCAATCAGGCCGAAGCCCTCTGCCACGAGCTAGACAAACAGTGGCCCGAGGGCACAATTGTTCAGAAATACTGGCTTCCCGCGATTCGCGCACAGATCGACCTGCGACAAGCGCGACCCTCGAAAGCCATCGATGATCTGGGGGTCGCGACTCCCCTTGAGTTTGCCAATCCTGGATCAACCGCGGTCCCAACTCTCTATCCCGCCTATGTTCGAGCGACAAGCCTACCTGGCGATGGGCGACGGCCCAAAAGCAGCGACAGAATTCAGAAAGTTGACTGACCGGCCGGGCCTTGTATTGAATTACCCCTTCGCAGCGCTGGCTCATCTTGGATTGGCTCGCGCCTACAAGTCCTCCGGAGACTTACAAAATTCTCGCCAAGCTTACCTGGATTTCCTCTCCCTCTGGAAAGACGCCGACCCCGACATCCCCATCCTGAAGCAAGCCAAGGCGGAGTACGCGAAGCTGCGATAGCGGGGCAAATTTCGGCTTCGTCGCCTAGGCGATGATCCATTCCGGCAATCACCCCGAGCTCCCACGCGGCTGCGGCGTGTCCGCCCGCCCCGAGCACCAACGCACGCTGCCCCATATCTTTCTCCTTAAGCTAGCTGCTCTATCGAAGCCGATATCGTCGGATCATGAGAAACCGGAGGCCCCAACGTTATGCTAATAGTGCTAGCTAGAATTCGACTTATGATTTGCTGTGATGGATTTTGGTTGAAGTGTCTCCGTCGGGGACTGCCCCACGCAAGCGAAAAGGCGGCTTGAACAGGCCGCCCGTCCTGCAGTCGGTATCAAGGAGGCCGCGGGTTATTGCTTGAGGTTCGTAGGTCGCATCGAACCGGACGGCGCGCCGCTTGTATTCCGCTCGAGGTAGCGAAAGAAACGGGGCCGTCCCCACTGCTTCCAATAGAGAGAATTCCAGGAATCGACTCCGGGGCCGGAACTCAGCATGCTGAAAAACGAATGCAGGGCGGGAGTAACCACAATCCCGGCATGTCCGCGCCAGACGGCCAAATCGCCGGGTTGCGGATTTGCCACTCGGCGGAATTCATCGATCCCTGCGTAGAGGTCGGACGAGGGGGCATAGTCATAGGGATGGCCGGTGCGCTCATAGAGACTGTGGACCAGGTGAGAGCAATCGGCCTCGTGATGGCGGGAATGCAGTGCGGTGCGAACAATCGCCAATCCCTCATGCCGGGTCAGCGGCCGAGGCGCAGCCGTCTTGTGCTGACTTTCTTGCGCCGCCGCGGCTGGGACCGCCATCAGGCAGCACAGAACGAATGACAGAGCTGCGACTTTGGCATAAAACCGCATCGTTCGGTTATAGCCGATTCTCATAGGTTGGCACAGATCACCGGAGTGCCGTTGAGTTACCAAGAATGTCTTGATCGCAGATGCACCTTGGGGTCGAGAGTTTTTCGTGGGGCGCGGGTTAACGCGGATACCCCATTCACGCTCTCCGCGTTTGCGCGGTGCTGGACTCTGGATCGGCGTAGATAGTGTTGGCTCCATTCAGAGAAACAGTAAAAATCTGAACTTCCTCGCCTCATACCTTCCGCCGATCCTCTGACACTGTTCGTCTTCGATAGTCCAAACCTCCAACCTAGCTAGAAGGAGCATAGTCGCTCCGGTTCTGAGATGCCATATTTTGGGGATTGGTCCAGCTGTTAAAAAGGGCACAGTCGGGGACGCATCCGCGAGCGTGGCCCCTGCCAGTCCATTAGCCCGTTAGACGATGCGCGTTGGGTCGCTCCGGATTGGCCCTCTTAAAGAATGCAACCGGCGTATACTCATTCGCGTCAAAAAGAACGCCGATGGCGGCCGTCTCCACGGCTAAGGGCCAGGTTTCAGGCCGCGCGGGAAAATGCTCCCAGGAGAGGAAAATTATGGCAAAGCTGACGACGACCACTCGCAATCGCATATCCACCAGCAAGTTTGCTTTCCCCAAGCAACGCAAGGAGCCTTTGGAGAATGCCTCCCACGTACGTAACGCGGCTGCGCGTTTCGATCAGGTGGAGGGAGTTACCGAGGCGGAACGTCGCGAGGCATGGAAGCGGATCGAGGCGGCCGCCAAGCGCTACGGAGTGGACTTGAAAAAATCCGCGTAACGCGAACACAGTGTAACGCCAACACAGTGCATTGCAGGTGCGGGGGCGTGGACTGCTCGACGGCGAACGCTCGACAGCCACACTATGCCACCATCCCGGCACGAGATTTCGGCATCAGAGTTTCATGCCAAACTCAGCGCGATTTGAGATGTGTTCGCCGTCTGCGCACGCCCCCGGAACCCATGCCGCCCCCGATCAAAGAACCGCCGAGCCCTCCCGAGAGCCCGGATGCCCCGGTGCGTGAGCCCGATCCCGACGATCCCGACCAGATTTGAATTCCTGGTCGAGGCTGATGCGCGTTTAACTCTGATCTTTATTGGTATTGGCGTCCCGGAGCTGCGCCTGCGGTCCCCTTCTGGAAAACTCCCATGTCCGGGTACACTGATGTCCAGACGGGGGCGAGCGCCGGTTGCGGTAGAGTCCCCTGCTGCTTGAGGCGAGGGCTGAATCATGACGCTTGAGCACGAAGAACTTCTCGGGGAGTTTCAGGAGTTCGCCCGGACCGCTCCCACGGCAAAATCCGTGATGGAGCATATTGCCCAGCGTCTGCACGAGAAGATGACGCGCTACAACTGGGTGGGTTTTTATCTGGTCGATCCGGCCGACGACGGCGTTCTGCTGGTCGGGCCTTACGTCGGCAGCTTTACGCCCAACGCCCGCATTCCCCTGAGTTCTGGACTCTGCGGTGCCGCAGCCAGCAGCGGGCAGACCGTGGTGGTGCACGATGTGTCAAAGGACCCGCGCTATCTTTCGGGATCGCCGCTGGTGAATAGTGAGATCGTTGTGCCCATCTTCATCAAGCACAAGCTTGCCGCCGAGCTCGACATCGAAAGCTATTTTGCCGCCAGCTTCAACAAGTCGGAACAGGAGTTCGTCGAAGCCTGCGCCGCTTTGGTCGCGAAGCATTTAGGGAAGGGTTAGTCGGCTGGGGATTGGCCTCCGCAAAAGCTCATGCTCTAGGACAACGGGCAGCGGGTTTGGCTCTATGAGTGTAATAGCGATATTTCGCCAACTACCGACATTGCCCTTTCGGCAAAGCGGAGTACTAATCACTCCGGGATCATCCCGATCGTCCCGAGCCATGTCTCCACCAACTGAGGCCATCCTGTGATCGGAATCTTTGTGCGCCGCAGTCCAAACGCATGCCCACCATGCGCAAACAGATGCATCTCCACGGGAACGTCAGCCTTTTTCAAACCAATGTAGTACACGAGCGCCTGGTCTACGCCATCTACGTGGTCATCCTCGGCCTGCAACAGAAATGTGGGCGGGGTCTCGCGCGTGACGTGAACGTACGGATTCAACTCAAACTTGTCTCCCGTCCACAGATGCCCGGGATAAATGGCGACTGCAAAATCGGGCCGGCAGCTTTCCCGGTCTGCGGCATCGACAGGTGCGTACCGGCGGCGACGAAAATGTGTGCTGATCTCTGCCACCAGATAGCCGCCCGCAGAAAACCCCAGCACTCCAACCTTGTGAGGATCGATATTCCACTCGTCGGCATGAGATCGCACCAGCCCCATGGCTCTCTGCGCATCTTCCAGCGCAAGTGTCGATTCGGCAAGGTCGTTGGGACGGCACTTGCAGTGCCAGTCATAGGGCAGGCTCGGGACGCGATATTTGAGCAGCACGCACGTAATGCCTGCAGACGTTAGCCAGTCGCAAACCTCGGTACCCTCGAGGTCGATGGCCAATCCCTGGAAGCCGCCACCGGGAAACACGAGGACCGCCGCTCCCGTATTCTTTCCGTTCGGCGCATAGACCGTCATCGTCGGTTGGGTCACATTGAACACTCCGGTTACGTGCCTGCCAGCAACGAAAAAGTCGGAATCGATCTTCGTCATCTCCGGCCCGGGGACCGGCTGTGCATCCGGCACGATGCCGGGCCATATCGGCACTTGCGAGTGTCCCGGTGATGGTTGCCAGGCAGGCATCTGTCCGCTCGGACTGCCAAGCGCAAACACAACACAGAGAGCGACGATCAAAGGCCTAATCACAATCCCTGCAGCTTAATCTAACTAATCACTGTCGGGGAGTGCCTTGCGGAGAGATTCTATGCCTGATCATCCTGCATTTGCATTTTACTGCTTCCCACTTGCAGGCTGGCCTTCTGCAACTCGGTCGCGCCCGGGTGGAAACCGGCGACGCAGGAGGCGCACGTACTGCCTACCAGGATTTTTTTGCTCTGTGGAAAGACGCCGATCCCGACGTTCCTATCCTGAAGGAAGCGACGGCCGAGTACGCCAAACTGTAGTAATTTCGGACAACGCGAAGGCGTCTCCAGCCATATTCAATTCGTCGGTGAGATTGTCGGGAACAAATCCGCCACGAACACGCCGTCTTGCACTCCCTTGATCTGCGCGGTGATCCAGCGATTGGGCTCGTGACGTCCCCTTAGATACAGCTTCTGATAATTATCGGTGAGAGCTTCGGTGAACTCTCCGTCGGAGTTGTTGTGCGTGACGTTGAGTGTGATGGCTTCCAGCGGCTTTCCAATAAACGACTGCATGAAGGCGAGCTTTTTCTCAGCGGCAAGATCGCGCAGGATTTTGTTGCGCTCGCGGGCAACGTGGACGGGAACTTGATTGGGCAAGGCGGCGGCGGGCGTGCCGGGACGCGCGGAGTAGGTGAAGACGTGCAGGTAGGTGAACGGCAGTTCTGCGATGAGGCGGCGCGTGGCTTCGAATTCGGCGTCGGTTTCGCCGGGGAATCCGGCCATGACGTCGGCGCCGATGGCGGCGGTGGGCATGGCGGCGCGGATCTTTTCAATCTTCTCGCGATAATGCCAGGGACGATATTTGCGATGCATGCGGCGCAACACGGCGTCACTGCCCGATTGCAGAGGGACGTGCGCGTGCTTGGCGATGCGCGGTGAGGAAGCGACGAGTGTCGATGAGTTCGTCGGTCCAATCCATGGGCTCGACGGAGGAGATGCGGAGTTTTTCGAGCTTGGTTTCCGAGAGTATGGCGCGGAGCAGATGCTCGAAGTCCGGTTGCCGGTTTTCGCCGCGACTCCAGATCGCGTCCCCAGCGGCCGAGGTTGATGCCGCTGATTACCACTTCGCGGTAGCCTGCGGCTCACCAGCGCGTTCACTTCGCTGAATCACTTGCGCTGACGGCAACGAACGGCTCTGGCCGCGGACGCTCGGGATGACGCAGAACGAGCAGCGGTTATCGCATCCGTCCTGCACTTTGAGGTTGGGGCGAGTGCGGCCGATTCGTGATTCGCAGATTCTGACTCGCGGATTCGAAGACGGAGCGGCCAGGAGTTCGGTGTGAGCGAAGATGTCGGAAACGAAGATCCGGTTCTCAGTTCCTCAGTTCTCGGTTCTCAGTCAGAGTGGAGATAGGAAGAAATGACTGTACTTGAGCGAGTTATGTTCCTCGAGCACGATTTCGGCGAGTTGATGTTTGTGCGAGTTGCCGATCACAGCGGTTACGCCCGGCAGCGCGGCGATTTCTTCGGGAGCGCGCTGGGCGTAGCATCCGGTGACAATAATTTTTGCCAGCGGATTCTGGCGCTGCACGCGGCGAATGGCGGCGCGGGCATCCTGATCGGCGGAATTGGTGACGGTGCAGGTATTCAAGATGACGAGGTCGGCTTGTGCGGCTGAGGCCGCATTGAGCCCGCGCGATTCGAACTGGCGTTCGAGCGCGGCGCCGTCGGCCTGGGTGGCGCGGCATCCGAAGTTTTCTACGTGGTAGGTGGGCACGGGACTATCGTAGCGCAATAGCGGCAGTTCTGCCGTCCCAACGTCTCGCCTCGGCAGATTCGTTCGTGCCCGGATGTCGCCGTCTCTGCGGTATTACCAGCGGTCAGGATGCGGCCGCGGTCTTCTTCTGCGTGAAGCATTCGCGGCAGAAGATGGGACGGCCCTGCGTGGGGCGGAAGGGGACTGTCGTCTCCTTGCCGCACTGCGAGCAGGTGGCGCGAGTTTCTACGCGAGAGTAGTGGTGCCCGTTGCCCGGAGTGGGCGGGGCGGAGAGAACGGCCACGCGTTTGGACTTGCAGGCTTTACAACGCTTGGGCTCGTTCTTAAATTGTTTGTCGTAGAAAAACAGTTGTTCCCCGGCGGTAAACACAAACTCGGCGCCGCAATCGATGCAGGTCAGTACCTTGTCCTGAAATTCCATTGAGGATGGCTCCCTTGTGCCCGTGCTGCGCCCGCCACACGCGGGGAAGGCGGTGGCGCAGAGCAAACACAGGTTGTGTTACATCCCCCCTCAAACTGCCCCTGGACTCGGCCCGCCACGCCCCTGGAACGGGGCGTGGATACAGCTTTCCTACTTAATGCCGAATGAATGATGAGTATTGAATGATCCCTGCTGCAACTCTGCCTGGTGGGGGCCAGATCGAGCAGGGCCGCCCCGGGACAGGGGCGACCCTTTAATGCCTTAGTCTTTCAGTCCTTCAACCCGCTTCAATCCTGTTCTTTGCGAACTTTCTTACGAGCGCGCTTGCGAGCGAGCGCGGCCTTCACGCGTTTCTTCTCACCGGGCTTCAGGTAAAAGGAGTGGCGCTTGACCTCTTTGATAATGTCTTCCTGCTGCACTTTGCGCTTGAAGCGGCGCAGAGCGTTTTCGAGGGATTCACCCTCCTGCAGTCGAATTTCCGCCAAACAGACACACCCCCAAACCCGTCCGGAAGGACCGAATAGTTATTACAAGGATTTGACTCGAAGTCAAGTGGGAGGGGTGAAAAAAGTTCCACGGTCACCATGGGAACAGCCGCTTCAACTTCGCTCAGGCCAGCTTGGGCGGCTGCCCCACGGGGTCCGTTGGTTCGACTATCAGGCTCCCAGGTACATGACGTGGACGTAGGTTCCCAGCCTCACGTTGTAGGCCAGGTACCAGCCGGCATGGTCGGGATCTTCATAGATGACGATGTCATCGCTGTCCCAGAGCCAGTCGCCGCAGAAGCCAATGTCATAAGGAGCGACACTGAAATAGAAGCCGCCGAACCAGAAGCGGTTGGGGCCGCCTCCGGCGAGATGCCAGACGTGGCCGCGGCCGAAGCCGCCGGTAAAGCGTCCGTGCTCCCAGGGATGATCGAGGTGGTAGTGGGGATCGTTGGGACCGGTGTCGTGGCCGATCCATTTGCCGTTCGAATGGACGTGCGGCGCGTCGGGATGTCCGGCCTTGTCGTTGAAGTGAGGAGTTCGCCGGGCACCGGATGTGCAACCGGAGCAGGGCCATGGGCGGGGATGTTCTTGACGCCGCCACCGACGTCATGATGTTGCGCAAATGCTACAAGGGAAAACAGGAAGCAAACTGCGAGCAATCCGATAAGTTTTTTCATGTTCGTCCTTTCTTTGAACGCCCGAAAGATTCTACTGATGGATGGGTGCAGGCGCAATTGGCAAGAGATGGTCAGTGGCCGGTGGTCAGCGACTGCTATCCAGCTAACCCAGTGCCACGATCTCGCTTTGAGCTGACCCCTGACCCCTGCTACCACTGACACCCGACCGGACTGCCTTCAGAAGATGAATTTCAGGCCGAGTTGGATTTGCCGGGGCGCGAAGGCGGCGTTGGGCTTCAGGAAACTTTGGGGCTGCTGGTAGTAGGCGGGATAGAGAATTCCGTCGACGTAGGCGGAGTACTGCGTCGAACGTGGTGGCTTCGACAGTGAGGCCGTTGGAAGTGATTTCGACGCGCTGGTTGTCGCGGTTGAAGAGGTTGAAGGAGTCGGCGGTGAACTCCAGGCGGTATCCTTGGGCCACGTGGATTTTGCGCACGAGGCGCAGGTCGGTCGAGGCAGTAGTCGGGTCCGGTGAATCCGTTGCGGCTGTAGCCGGGAAGACGGTCGTTGTCGTAGTTGCCGTCCTGGTTGGGATCGCCGTAGACGGTGGCGTTGACGGGGCGCCCGCTGCCGGCGGTGACGATGCTGGAAATTTTCCAGTCGTTGAAAACGTGGCCGAGGAATTCGTGTTCGCGGTGGAAGGGCCGCGGCTCCACCGAGAACGCGGCGACGAAGCGGTTGCGCTGGTCAGTGACGCTGGGGCCACGCTCGGCGTTGGGATCGTAGGAATTCTGCACGGTCGCGGGTTCGCCGGCGACCAGCGCGTCCTGGCCGTCGTCGATGGCGTGGGCGTAGGTGTAGGAGAGGCGGAGATAGGCGCCGCGGGCCATGCGGCGGTTGATGGAGAGAGTTGCGCCGTTGTAGACGCTGGAGGCGGCGCTCTGAAATTCGTCGATCGAGCCCAGTTGGGCGATGGGGCGTCCCAGAGGATTGATGCAGGGCGGGAACGGGCAGGTCAGCGATTGCGTGTACTGCCAGGTGGCGAAGGAATCGACGGTGTAGTATCCGCTCTGAAAAATCGTGCCCGTGGAATCGAAGAGCGGATAAGTGAGCGCGACCGGCGGCGGGAGATTCACATCGAGCGCGCGGATGAGATGTTCGCCGTGGACGTAGAGATAAGAGACCGCGACGGTGGTGTGGCCGGCGACTTCGCGCTCGAGAGTGAGGCTGGCTTGCTGCACGCGCGGAGTCACGAAGTTGGGAGCGAACGCGGAGACGTCGTTGGTGACGCCCTCGGTGAATCCGGTGGGAAGATTGCACGAAGCGGTGGTCGTGAGCGGGCAACTGAACCAGCGGGTTGGGATAAGTGGGAAAGACTTGATGGTCGTAATAGTTGGATGTTGTTGAGAAAAACCTGAGCGTCGGTGATGCCGTTTTCGGTGGCGATGGCGGAGTTGTAGATCTGAGGAATGCGGACGTAGAACAATCCGTAGCCGGCGCGGATGACCAGCGGATGAGTCTTGCCGATGGAATAGGCGAGTCCGGCGCGCGGACCGAAGTTGTGAGGATTGAACGGAACTTTGCCGGAGGGCGGGAATAGCGGGTTCGAAATCGAGTCCGGCGGTGGTGAAAGTTTGCAGATCCCAGCGAACGCCGAGGTTTACGGCGAGATGATTGGTGGCGCGAATCGTGTCCTGCGCAAAGGCGGCGTAGTCGTTGCTGTTGGGATTGGAAGAGGACGGGCCGAAATTCTGCAGATAGTATTTCGGGACCGCAGTGAGCGTAGGCGCGGAGCGGAGTGAGCGGCAGCCCGGCTTCCATGCGGTTCGAAGGTGAAGGGATCGACCTTGATGATGTCGAAAAGATATTCGCCGCTCTGCTGGCTGGGAAAATAATCGTAGATCCATGTGATGAGAGAGTCGCCGCCGAACTTGAAGGAGTGGCGGCTGGTATCGAGGCTGAGAGTTTCGGCAAGCTGGCCGCGGTGTTCGCGCGTGGCGCGAGGAAGCAGATCGGAGCGTCCGATGCCGTCGATGATGTCGGTAACCTTGATCAGCGTGTCGGTGGTATTGGTGTAAGACTGGCGCAGGTCGCGCGAGAACTGGGCGCGGAGATGGCTGATCAGGCGCGGGGTGAGGCCTGAGATGAGCGAGACCGAACCGGTATCGGTGGAAACGTCTTCTTCGCCGTTGTCGGAGATGGAATCGTAGGTGACGGGGCTGGCGGGATCGAGGAATACGTTGTTCGATCCCCAGTAGCGGGAAGAGTTGTAGCGCAGCGCGAGCTGATTGCGCGGCGTGAGATTGATATCGAGCTTGGCGTAGGAAGCGTTTCCGATTTGCGCGGCGGGATAAGATCCGGCGAGTGAAGTCAGTTGCGCGGCGGCGGCGAAGACCAGAGCCTGGTCGCTGGCCTCGTAGTCGCCGGGAGAGTAAGGTCCGGTGCCGGCCTGCGGAACGACCTGCATGGAGCCGTCGAGAAATTCGACGACGTCGGGAACGTGGAAGTAGTGCTGATCGAATCCCGCGAAGAAGAAGATTTTATTTTTCTTGAGGGGACCGCCGAGCGTGGCTCCGCCTTGCTGCTGCTCGACTGTGCGGCTTGAAAGACATGAAGGGAGTAGCGGCGCCGCCGAATGCGCTGTCGCGGATGTAATAGAGGCCGGTGCCGTGCCAGTGATTGGAGCCGGACTTGGTGACGACGTTGACGACCGCGCCTCCGGCGCGTCCCAGTTCAGCTCCGTAGGAATTGGAGGAGACGCGGAACTCCTGCACGACTTCGTTCGAGAACTGGTAAGGAGCGCGATAGAGGCCGCGGGCCTGCGCGAAGAAGGCGTTGTTGAAATCGCCGCCGTCGACCAGGAAGCTGTTCTGGAATCCGCGCAGTCCTCCGAAAGAAAGATCGCCGTTGGTGGCCGAGGTCAGGCTGCGCGGATCCTGCGTCACGCCGGGCGAGAGCAGCATCAGATCGGAGAAGCGCCGGCCGTTGAGCGGGAGATCGGCGATGGCGCGTTCGTCGAGCAGCGTGGAGACGGCTGCTGGACTCAGTATCGACCAAGGCGGGAGCGCCGGAGACGGAGATGTTTTCGTGCGCGCCCGGCAACGCTAAGACGGAACTGGAGTTCGGCAGCAGCGCCGACATCAACGTGCAGCTGCGGAGTGATTTGCGGCGACATATCCTGCGCGACCACGCGGGCGGAGTAGTCGCCGGGCGGCAGCAGATCGAGGGCGAAGCGGCCTTCGGCGTCGGACGTGGCCGAGTAGCGAGCGCCGGTGGCCGTGCTGACGACCGCGATGCTGGCTCCGGGAATGCGCAGGTCGTGAAGATCGACGACCGTCCCGTGAATGGCGCCGGTGGCGGCATCCTGCGCGGAAGCCAGGGGCGATAACACGAATGGCGACAATGCTAATAAAGAGAGAATCAGCATGCAGAGCGAGATCACGCAGGGCGGGATGTGCAGAGCGAGGTCCGCGGCATAGAAGTGCCACCTGTGGTTGGGATGAGGCTCGGAGGCGTGACTCCCGCGGGGTCCGGAGGCGAGCGGGTGGGGAAACCTGATTCTTTTGTAGCATGTGGGGCAGCTGGGGTGGATGTGACGAGCGGAGTTTTTTCGGGAAGAGTCCCGGACTGGGAATGGGAAGGCCGTTTCAGCCTTGGGCCAGGACGCACCGAAGTGCGCCCTGAACAGGCTGTTGGTTTAGTTGATGGTGACCGTTACGGCGGACGATTGGCTCAGTGAGCCCGATGTGCCCGTCACCATCACCGTGACCTGCTGCGATGAGGGCGTTGGGTTGTTGTTCGAACTGCTGCTGCCGCATCCCAGCGCGAACAGGGAGGCGAAAAGCATCAAGCCGAGCAGACTCATCCACGCAATGCTCTTGCGCGTAAGCCGTTTGCGTTTGCCGGTAGCGAGAACGGTCCCGAACAGTCCTAGACCCGGCAGCAGGGCCATCATGCCGGGCACGTATAGCCCCCGCCACCCGACGGCGCCGTCGACGCAACCGAGATAGTCAACGTAGAGGACGAAGTGCCCCCAGCAGAGATCGTGGACGGGCTGAGAGAACAGGTCAAACCAGAAGGCGCGGTACAAGTGAGCGCGATCTGGCCGTTGAAGCCTCCCACTGCGGCGGCGCTGATCGTGAGGTTAGCCGAACCACCCGGCGCGACGGTTGTACTTGCAGCCGAGAGAGTCAGGGAGAATCCCGGGCCCGTGACCGCGGACGCAGGTACAAGGCTGGCGAACACGCTGGTCGCACTGCCTCCAGGTGGGAAATTGGGCTGGTTGGCGCTGCCTCCTGCCGTGAGGTAAAGAGTGCCAGGGTCACCCGTACCGCCTGCCCCGAACACCATGTCCCACATGCCGGAATTCACCAGAACGCTGCCCGAAGAGTTGGTGATCTGGCCGAGAAACTTGCCGGTTGTGTCGAATGCGCTGATGGTGCCATCGCCAAAATTTCCGACGAGGATGTCGTTCGCGAAAGCTCCAAAGCTTGCCGGGGTCGCCACCACACCCCACGGCGCGTTCAGGTTGTTCTTCGCGCCGGCAGCAACGAAGGTACTGACGAAGTTGCCGTTGCGTCGAAAATATCCACCTGCCCCGCACCCGCGCCGGGAACGGCATCGTGCTTCGGCGTGTCCTGCATGGCGTAGGCGACGTAGACCTGGTTATTGATGACGTGAATGCCGTGAGGAGCCAGACCAGCGGGAAGGTTCGGATCGGTGAACGAACCCGCCAGCGACGTCAGGGCAAAGTTGGAGTCATACGACGTCGATTTTGCCGGTGTTGAAGTTCGCCGCCAACAGGTTGGTGCCCAGCAGGGCGAGACCTTTGTAAACCGCTCCGCTCTTAGAGTTATCGAAAGCGATTGTGGCAAGGGTGCCGCCGTTCCAGCTGATGATGAGACCATCTTCGCTGTCAAAAATGAACTGCCCACCGCCGAAGTAGCTGCCGCTGGCGTTGGCCACGGTTCCCGTGGGGCAACCCGGGCTGCAGTTGCCGTTGGGGTTGTTTGCCGCTCCGGGTATGGTCACCACCAATGAATCTGCTGTGCCCTGTGCGTTATAGAGTGTCGAGGTGCCGGTGTTATTGTTGGCAATCCAGAAATCGTCTCCGCCAATAAACGAGATACCCCATGGGTTTGAGAGGTTTTGGTCTGTTGTGGTGGCTACGCCCGCGACGTTTGAGACCAGATTGGTTTGCGAATACCCAGTCTGGGCCCACAACCCGGAAGGAATTGCTAACGTCATGACGAGCCCGAATAGCAATAGCAAAGATAGTTTTTTCATGTGGTCCTCCTTAAAAATTGCGAATCACCTCGCGACTGGCTCCGAACCGTTGTGTTCGTCGATGATGTTTAGCCCGCTTCCGCATTGCAATCCGCTCACAGGACCGAGACTACGCAGGCGATCTGGGCACAGTGTCACCGGCGCGTCCTGACCTTGTAAAAAACGAATGGCAATGTCACTGGTTTGTCGGCGCCTTGTAAAAAGCCGTGCTGTGGGCCGGATTTGCCGCGCCGGAGGTGCGAAAACGGTGGGTTCCGCGAGCGTCTGCCCATACCGTCGGTTTGTGAAATCATGGTATGTTGATTGTCTTTATCTGTGGCCCAGATCGGTGGTCCAGCGTAGGGTTCGAGAAATGATTCGATCGTTTAAAGGCATGAAGCCGGTGATTCCCGCGACCTGTTACGTGGACGAGTCGGCGCAAATCATCGGCGACGTGGTGCTCGGCGAGCACGCCTCGGTGTGGATGAATGCAGTACTGCGCGGCGATGTATACGCGATCCGCATCGGGGCGCATTCCAACGTGCAGGATTGCAGCGTGCTCCATGGCATGAAGAATCAGTACGGCGTGACGGTTGGCGAGTACGTCACAGTGGGCCATTCGGTAACTCTGCACGGATGCGTAGTCGAAGACCGGTGCCTGATCGGCATGGGATCAGTGATTCTCAACGGCGCAAAGATCGGAGCGGGATCGATTATTGCCGCCGGTACGCTAATTCCCGAGCGGACAGTGGTCGAACCGGGCTCGTTGTGGATGGGGTCTCCGGGGAAGTTTAAGCGCAAGCTAGACGCAGGCGAAGAAGAGACGATCATGAGGTACGCCCGGAATTATTTAGGCTACACAGAGGAATATCTGCGGGAGCCATAAGATTGTCATCCTGAGCGGAGAAAACCGATTCGCCTTGCGAATCGGTTTTCGAAGTCGAAGGACCCCTTTCAACCATGCGCAGCGATGGGCATGGCAGGGCGTTCTCCCGGCGCTTTCGATGAGGCGAGGAAATGCGGAGAGAACTCCCAGGCAGGCCGCTAGGACATCTAAGCTCCAAGGGATCCTTCGACTGCGACTTGTCTTCCGCAAAGCCGGAAGACAAGTCTCCGCTCAGGATGACATTGAGGATCTGAATGATTAAAGCAGTCCGAGGAACGCGAGACCTGCTGCCGCCGGAAACGGAGCTGTGGAATTTTGTGGAGTCAGCGGTGCGCGATGTCTTCCGCGCCTACAACTTCCAGGAAATTCGCACGCCGATCTTCGAATCGACGGAATTGTTCGCGCGCGGCGTCGGCGAAGAGACCGACATCGTCGCCAAAGAAATGTACACGTGGGAGGATCGCGGCCGGGCAGAAAGCGATAAGGGACAATCTCTCACGCTTCGCCCCGAGGCCACAGCGGGCATCGTCCGCGCCTACATCGAGCACAAACTCGGCGACCGCGGTCTGAACAAGCTCTACTGCATCGGGCCCATGTTCCGGCGCGAGCGCCCGCAAAAAGGCCGCTACCGTCAGTTTTATCAGATCGATGCTGAAATCATTGGCCCGCCATCGGCCGGCAGCGAGTCTCCGGCGCGGGACGCGGAAGTTCTCGAGATGCTGGCCACGCTGCTCGACCGCCTCGGAATCAGCGGATGGACTCTCGAACTGAATTCCGTGGGCTGCCCGAGCGACCGTGCTGCCTTCAATGAGGCGCTGCGCAAGGCATTGGAGCCGGTAGTAGGCAAGATGTGCGCCGATTGCCAGCGCCGCGCCGTAACCAATCCGCTGCGAGTATTCGATTGCAAAGTGCCCGAGGATCAGCCGATCATCGACACGCTGCCGCGCATCAGCCAATTTCTCGACGAAGGCTGCCGGAAACATTTTGAAGCAGTACAAGAAATTCTCACCAAAGTTGGAATCCCATTTTCACTAAACGACCGCCTGGTGCGCGGCCTCGATTACTACACGCGCACAGCATTTGAATTTACCCACGGCGCGCTCGGTGCGCAGAACGCGATCCTCGGCGGCGGCCGCTATGACGGGCTCTCCGAGGCACTCGGCGGACCGGCGGCACCGGGGATTGGCTTTGCGATCGGCGAAGACCGCCTGGTAATGTCACTGCAGGAGTCGGCCGACAGTGTGGTAAAGAAGCCGGATGTCTACGTGGCTCCGCTCGGTGCGGGGATGAACGCCGAAGCCGCCCGCCTGGCGCGGGAGTTGCGCCGCCATGATCTAATCGTAGACCTGGGAGATGAGAGCTTCCGGCTGAAGAAGTCGTTCGAGGCCGCAACCAGGGCGGGGGCAAAATATATTTTGATCGTCGGAGAGAACGAAGTGAAGGCAGACGCATTCGCTTTGAAAAACCTGACCACGGGCGACCAGGTTTCGGTGCCGCGCGCGGAGTTGCCGCAAAGGATTCAGGCGTAGCCATGGGCAAAACTCGTTCCATGATCGACGACGTTGCCCGGAAGTTCATCGAGGCCCAGCATGTGTTTTTTGTCGCTTCGGCGCCGCTGGATGCCGGCGGCCACGTCAACCTATCGCCGAAAGGTCTGGACACGTTTCGCATTCTGGGCCCCACAACCGTCGCTTACGTCGACTTCAACGGCAGCGGCGTGGAGACCATCGCTCACCTGAAAGAAAACGGCAGGATCGTGCTGATGTTCTGCGCGTTCCAGGGTCCGCCGAATATTTTTCGGCTGTATGGTCACGGCCGCGTCGTCGAGCCGCACGAGGCGGAATTCGCAGCGCTCGCCGAACCATTTCCCGATCGCGAGAACGCGCGCTCGATTATTGTTGTCGAACTCACGCGGGTCACCGACTCGTGCGGATACGGCGTTCCTCTTTTCAAGTATGAAGGCGAGCGCGAACAGCTCCATGCTTGGGCGCGCCACCGTGGCCCCGAGGGATTGAAGGCTTACCGGCACGAGAAGAACCGGCAGAGTGTTGACGGGCTGCCCGGGGTTGCCGAGTAAGACGTAGCCGAATAAGACTTAGGCGAATAAGACGTAGCCGAATTTAGGAGTAACTGAATAGATAGTCGGGCGATATATCGTGGAGGAAGATTTCATGAAGCTGGTTTGGGTGATGTGCGCAATCCTATCGTTGGGAAGCGTGATTCCGGGGGCAGCCCAGGAATCCGCGCCTGCCAAGGCTTTTAGTCCGCTGGAGCAGATGCTGCTCTCCGCCGAAAAGGATTTCATTGCCGCCGTGAAAAAAGGCGACCCCGCATTTTTCAAGCGAACTCTGGCCGCGGATTTCTCTTTTGTCGGCTTCGACGGGCAGCTCTACGAACGCCAGGACATGATTGACCAATTCTCCGGTGGTGGCGTCGATTTGCAGCCCTATAACATGAAGGTCGTAACCGCGGGCGACGCGGTCGCGATCGTGACTTACGATGTAATCGTGCGCGTCCCGCCCCAGGAGGATGAGGGCCCGCCTCCGCGCTACCAGCGCTGGACCTCGGTGTGGGAAAAGCAGGGAGATGCGTGGAAGCTGAAGTTTCAACAAACCACGCCGACGCATTGGGGAGACTGGTAGAAATTCCGCCTCCGGCTGCAAGCTTTGCGCTTCCAGTTTGCGGTGGCGAACGTCAAACTTAAGACAGCTCGATGAGCGGTCGAGCAAGTCTGCGAGGTGAATGTCAGATGAAACGAGCGGCAATAATCCTCATGGCAGGGCTGGGGCTGGCGGCCATAGCGCTAGCGCAGGAGACTATGCCGAAGCCCGCTCCCGAACACAAGAAGCTCGAAATGCTCGTCGGCTCCTGGGCGTTGGAGGGAGACGTCAAACCGAGCGCAATGGGCCCGGGTGGAAAGATCACGGAGAATGAAAAGTGCGAGTGGATGGAAGGCGGATTCTTCCTCGTCTGCCACGTTGATTTCAAAAGTGCCAACTCGGGCACCGGCACAGGCCTCGCTGTCCTCGGCTATTCCACCGGAGACAAGGCCTATACCTATCGCGAGTTCAACAGCTGGGGCGAGTTCGAGGATTCAAGAGGCACGCTCGACGGCGACACCTGGACCTGGACCAGCGAAGAGAAAATGGACGACAGCATGGGCAAGGGCCGCTTCACCATGAAGTTCACGTCGCCCGCGTCGTACACTTTCACCTACGAGATGTCGCCCGACGGCGCGAAGTGGACCACCGAAGTCGACGGCAAGGCCACGAAGAAGTAGCTCAGGGTGAGCGCCAAACGTCTAAAACGCCCATGTGGGGACAGCCGTCCTCGGCTGTCCGTCGAGCGCAGCTCGACCTTAGGCCCCAACCATTTATAATCTCAAATTCGGCTTTCCGCCGCATCCTCACTGTAAGGACAAAGCTTGCTCGACTTTCTAGGCGATCTAAGACGAACGTACATGTGCGGAGCGCTGCGCCCCTCCGACGCCGGCAAGAAGGCCACGCTCATGGGATGGGTCAACAAGCGGCGCGATCTGGGCAGCCTCATTTTCGTCGACCTGCGCGACCGCACCGGCGTAACCCAGGTGGTAATCAACGCGGAGCGCGACACGGCCGTCCACAAAAAGGCCGAGGCTCTGCGCAACGAGTACGTAATTGCCGTCACCGGCACCGTGAAGCTGCGCGACGCGAGCACAGTGAACAAGAATATTGCAACCGGCGAAGTGGAACTGGTGGCCGAGGAGTTGCGGATTCTAAACGAGTCGAAACTGCCGCCGTTCCTGCCTTCCGACACGGCGCTCACCAATGAAGAGACGCGGCTGAAGTATCGCTACATCGATCTGCGCCGCGAAGTGATGCAGTTCAACATCGAGCTGCGGCACAAGGTGGCCAAGGCGATCCGGGATTATTTGTCAGCGCAGGGATTTTTTGAAATTGAAACGCCGTTCATGACGCGCTCAACCCCGGAAGGCGCACGCGATTATCTCGTCCCCAGCCGCGTCCAGCCCGGCACGTTCTATGCCCTGCCGCAGTCGCCGCAGATGTTCAAGCAGATCCTGATGATCTCCGGCTTCGACAGATATTTTCAGATCGTACGCTGCTTCCGCGACGAAGACCTGCGCGCCGACCGCCAGCCGGAGTTCACCCAGATCGATTTGGAAATGTCATATCCCCAGCCAGAGCGCGTCTGGGAGGTGGTGGAAGGATTTCTGACGGCGGCATTTGCCGCGGCGGGGCACGCCATCAAGACGCCGTTTCCACGCATGGATTACGACGAAGCAATTCGGCTGTATGGCATCGACAAGCCCGACCTGCGCTTCCCGGCATTCACCGGCGTGCGGGAATGTTTTGCACCAGAGAATTTGCAGGAGCTGGCGATCAATCCGAATCTGCCGGTGATTGCCATCCGCACGCCGAAGGTGGGCGAACTTTCGCGCAAAGAACGCGATGACATCAAGCCCATGTTTCACTCCAAGGGCGGAGCGAAGATATTTGAAGACTTCAAACGCATCGCGAACAAGTTTCCCGAAGCGGCGGCCGCGATCGCAAAAAAGACCGGCATCGAGGAAAACGACCTGATCGTGCTGGTTGCAGGGTCAGCGCAAACTGGGTCGTCACAAAGTGGCTCAGCGCAAGCTGGTTCGACGCAAGCTGCGCCGCAGGCGCATCAAAAAGTTACGCCGCAAGAGCTGGCGGTCTACGCCTCGGCAGGCCTGCTGCGTCTGGCTCTGGCGCAAAAGTATTCTGAAAAGCATGGAATCTTCAAGAAGACCGGAGACGCAGCGAAAGATTTCCGCTTCCTGTGGGTCACGAACTTCCCCATGTTCGAGTGGGACGAGGGCGAAAAGACCTGGATGGCCGCGCATCATCCCTTCACCTCGCCGCACGAAGAAGACATGGCGAAGCTTGAGTCGGGAGTGGAGGCGTTGCACGATCCGCTCTCACCGCTCAGCGCAGTGCGCGCGCTCGCCTATGACGTGGTGCTGAACGGCACCGAACTGGGCTCAGGGTCGATTCGTATCCACCGCCAGGACGTGCAAAGCCGAATCTTCCGAGCCTTGGGCATGACGGAAGAAGAAGCGCGCGCGCGTTTCGGATTCTTTCTCGAAGCGCTCGAGTACGGCACGCCGCCGCACGGAGGCATCGCGCTCGGCCTCGACCGCATCGTGATGATTCTCGCGGGAGCGGAGAGCCTGCGCGAAGTAATTCCATTCCCCAAGACGGCGCGCGCCGTGGATCTCATGGTAGATGCGCCCACACCGGTGAGCGAGGCGCAATTGAAGGAGTTGGGGATCGCGATTCGTAAAGCGAAGGAATGATTCGCCACTTAATCCTTGTCATTCCGACGCGCGAGCGAAGCGAGACAGGAGGAATCTGCTTCCTGCCTAGGGACGCTCCAGCCCCATAATCTCAACGAAGAAATCCACAGCCACCGTGTGACATCTAACCTTGCGGCTCACCCTTCATTCGCCTGATACTTAATCCAAATCTCTACAGGTCCTTGACAACCAAATAGGCAAACGTAAAGCCAGTCAATCCAATATTTTGCGGATAAATTCTTTCGATTCAAGATTTTAGCCAGACTCAGCGCAGATCGAAGTTCGCAAATCATTGCTTCAAAAGAATTAAGAGATTCGATCTGCGATTTTTTTGATCTGGATTGGGAGGTACCGCAAGGCCCGCAACCGCAACCCGCGCCAATTATTTTTTGAGCCGACAATCATCGTCAGAAGTCCCGGAGGGACGCCTGAAAATAGCCCGGCGTTTCCAACGCCGGGTACGAAGGCATTAGGAGTGAAGCCGCGTCCCGGACGGGACGCTTGAACATCGCATGCCAATGCACGCGGCTCATCCGCGCAAACTAGAACCCAGTAGATTCCACCTTGCCCCTCGCCAACTCCTCCACGCGCGCCAGCACCTCATCCTCGCTCAGCTTCGTCGAGTCGATGACCACCGCGTCTGCGGCCGCTTGCAGCGGCGAGGTTGCACGGGTGCGGTCGCGGTGGTCGCGTTCGCGCAGGTCGGCGGCGACTTTTGCCGCGACTTCTCCTTTGATCTTCTGCTGCTCCATGCGCCGCTGCTCGCGCACCACCGGATCAGCGTCGAGAAAAATCTTCAGGTCGGCGTCGGGAAAAACTTTCGTGCCGATGTCGCGGCCTTCCATCACCACGCCGCCTCCCGCGCCCATTTCCCGCTGATGAGCAACCATCCAAACGCGCACGCCGGGATGAACGGAGACGCGCGAGGCCGCTTCCGTTACATCGCGCTCGCGAATGCGATCGGAAACATCCCGCCCGTCGAGCAAGGTCCGGTTTCCGCCGACCGTGGGCTCGAGTTGAATGCGCGACTCCTCGGCCAGTTTGACCAGCGCGGGTTCGTCGTCGAACGAGATGTCGTGGTCGATGGCTTTCAGCGCCAGCGCGCGGTACATCGCTCCGCTCTCGAGATTGATGTAGCCGAGCTTGCGCGCCAGACGCGAGGCGATCGTGCTCTTGCCCGCGCCCGCCGGGCCGTCGATGGCAATGATCAGTTTGCGCGGAGAGTGATTGTGAGGGTAGTCGTTCATTCTGCGAGTAGACGATTGTACACGGAGAATAAGACAGGAAGGTGAAGGCTCACTTGCTCGCGCGATGCGGCCGAACTGAAGCCACGACCGGCTCCTTCGCGGGAGTGATCTGCAGCATCGATCTTCCGCTGACGTGGACGAAGCTCAGCTCGCGGGCCGCCAGCAGCGCGTTTACAGCTTCTTTCACGCGGGAGCGGGCCACAAAATTTCCGAAGAAGGTTTCGAGCTCACTCTGCTCGGCGGCGATCACGCAGTCGAGATATTTCGAGAGCAGCGCCGAGAGTGCTTCCGGCACCGAAAGTCCCACGCCTTCGCGGACGGCATCGGGCGCCCAGCGGTAGAGGAGATCCCAGAACGAGCCTTCGCTCGGCTTGTAGTCAACGCGCGTGATGCGCAGCTTGGCGAGCAACTCGCCCAGCGCCTTATCGAGCGCGGCCAGCGAAACGCTGCCGCCCAGCGCTTCCTGCAGCTTCGGCTTCGAGATGGGACCATCGCGCCGGATCAGCTCAAACGCATCGCAAGCCAGCGGCGAGTAGGGAGATCGCGGTCCCTGCTTGGGCGCGAGCTTGGGATTGCGCTCGCCGACCAGAGCATAGAAATAAGGGAAGACAGAAGCGGCAACAAGAAATGCATTGTTCTCGTTAAACAAATTCGCTTCGAAGGCCGCGCGCTCGCGCAGCAGGCGGACCATGAGCTCGGTCGCCGCCAGCGCCCGCGGATCAGAGTAAGCATGCTGCCACGTGGGCAGACGATTGTCGGAGCCGACGAAGGCTCCGATGAAGGTGGGTACGGGCATGGTGGGGCGCATGGGATACATCAGGCAGAATCCCACAGCCTCGACGAAGGCACGCGCCTCCTCGATGGTGCGGATGGGCTTGCCATCGAGGCGCCACTTCTCGCTGCGGAGTTGCTGGAGATCCTGATCGGTCATAAGCAGCTGTCAGCTATCAGCTCTCGATCGGCTCTGGTTTGGCTGAGAGCTGATGGCTGATAGCTTCTTTGAAAGCTAGATTCTCTTAAACGCCTTCTGAATGTCCTTTACAGAATACCGCAGGACGACCGGCCGGCCGTGCGGGCAGGACATGGGATGGTCGGTTTTCGCGAGTTCGGCGAGAAGCCAGTCCATTTTATTTTGTTCGAGCGGCATGTTGACCTTGATGGCGGCGTGGCAGGCGATGGAGGCGGCGATGCGGGCGCGAATCTTTTCCAGGTTCAGGGATTGCTCTTCGCGCGAGATCTGATCGAGCAACTCATGGAGCATGTGCTCGACCGCGGCTGCGTCCACTCCGGCGGGCGCGACTTTCACGGCTACGCTGCGTGCGCCGAAAGGTTCAGCTTCGAAGCCGTTGTGCTGGAGTTCGTCGGCGATCTCGGCAAACACGGCCTGCTGCGCCGGCGAGAGCTCGAGCACGATTGGCATGAGCAGGCGCTGGCTCTCCACTTTCTGCGCGGTGCGCTGCCGCAGGATGCGCTCAAACAAAACGCGCTCGTGGGCTACGTGCTGGTCGACGATCCATAATCCATCTTCATTGACGGCGAGGATGAACGAATTGCGGATTTGCCCTAGAGGCCGGAGGGTAGAGAGCGCGGCCAGCGTAGTCTCTTCTTCTTCTGTGTCGAGCGCGGGGGCGCAGCCATTGTCTGGAATCGTGTCTGGAATTGTTTCTGGAATCGCTTCTGCGAAGCGGCTCTCCAGTCCTCGGGCTACCGGGATCGCGGCGTTGGCCTCGACAGCGATTCCGCCTTCGAACTGGAAGCGCGCGGAAATTTGTGGGGCTGATTGAGCTTGCAGCGCGAAGCCGCTCGCGGGTTCATACAGCGGGCGCGCGGGCGCGCCCGACGCCGAAGCTAGGTCTGAGGGCGGCTCCCATTCTCTTGCACCTAATTCTATTGAACCGGGGGTCAGGCCAGAGCTGGCTGTGGCGTGGGCGTGAATTTCGGTGGTGAACTGCGGCGCGGGGCGCGCCTTCATCAGGGCGGCGCGCACGGTGTCGCGGACGAAATCGTGCATCACGCTGGGTTGCCGGAAGCGGACTTCGGTTTTCGACGGATGGACGTTGACATCGACTTCGCCGGGCGGCAATTCGAGAAACAGCAGCACGACCGGGTAGACCGTGGGCGGAATGATGTTGCGGTACGCTTCGGTGAGCCCGTGCTGGACGAGGCGGTCGCGAATGAGGCGGCCGTTGACGAAGATGAAAATTGAATTGCGATTCAGCTTCTGGATTTCGGGCTTCGAGACGAAGCCGTGGAGGCGCATTTCGCCGGGCTCGGCCGGGCTGGCGGGATTGCCATTCTCATCTTCTTCTTGTTCCTGGCGTCGCCACGGCGGAGGTTGGGGCAGGCCTACGCGCTCGAGTGGTTGCACGGCTGCGACGGCAATCAGCTGATCGAGGGTTTCCTTTCCGAAAACCTGATAGACGCGCTCGCTGTATCCCGCGACTGGCGGGGCTACGAGCATGGCGTTGGTGGCGGAATGCAATTCAAAATGTTTTTCGGGATGGGCCAGCGCGTAATGCGTGACTAACGACGCGATGTGGGAGAGTTCGGTCGACTCGGCTTTCAGGAATTTCTTGCGCGCCGGAGTATTGAAGAAGAGATCGCGCACTGTGATGGACGTGCCTTCGGGAAGGCCGGCTTCTTCGACGCGCGCCATCTTGCCGCCGTTGATTTCGAGGATGGTTCCGGTTGTCGCAGCTTGTTCTTTCGAGCCTTGTTCGTTCGATGCAGCGGCGCGGGTTTCGAGGTGCAGGCGGGAGACCGAGGCAATGGAGGGCAAGGCTTCGCCGCGAAATCCCAGCGTGGCGACGCTCAGGAGATCTTCTGCGTCTTTGATCTTTGAGGTGGCGTGGCGTTCGAAGGCGAGCATGGCATCGTCGCGCACCATGCCGCAGCCGTTGTCGGTGATCTGGATCAGTTTTTTGCCGCCGGCCTCGATGTTGATTTTGATGCGGGTTGCGCCTGCGTCGAGCGCGTTCTCGAGCAGTTCCTTGACCACCGAGGCCGGGCGCTCCACTACCTCGCCGGCGGCGATCTTGTTGGCGACGTGCTCGGGGAGTACGTGGATGCGGCCCATGGGGCAGTTCTCAGTTCTCAGTTGCTGCGGGGACAGGGTCAGTTTCGCAGATGGTGGGGCGGAAGGCAAAGATGGGGATGGCACGGAGGGTGGAGGATCGGAGGTGGAGCAGGGCCTTTGGCCCTGCGTTAGAGGTATGGCTAGGCGGCTGGCTTTAGCCACTGGGGTACTTCATCCAGCTTCAACCGGGAGGAACTGAAGGGGAACTCTTCGGGCACAGGCGCTAATCCCCTGCGTACTGGGTTCATGTGGATGTAGTGACGGAATCGAGCGTACTCAGCCGCATCGCGGACACGGCGATCGTAGAAACTGGTCTGCCAGATTTCACCGTGGAAGGCCAGTTCTTTCTTGGCGCGGTAGGAGAATCCTCCTTTGATGAATTGCAAGGCCTTCTCTATTGTCCCAGGGAAAATCGGCGTGATGAGGAGGTGGAAGTGATTGGGCATGACCACGAACTCATGCAGGTGATACTTCGCCTGTTTCTGATAGTGGTACAGGACCTCGACGAATAAGCCCGCCATCCGGTCTGACTGCAGCAAGGATTGCTTTTCGAAATTGGAGGCGGTGATGAAGTAGGTGCCGTCGCGGGTGGCTCCGCGGTAGGGGATGGTCATAGGTGCCTCTGGGGCTGAAGCCCGATTTATGGTGGGTTTTTGACGCAGGCCTGAAGGCCTGCTCCACCCGCTTGCTTTCGCTCTTGACTCACGGTACTGCAAGTAGCCAGCAGATATGCATGCTAGAAGAGAGTTTTCGCGGAGACAGTTCCCAATTTGGAGCAGATTGTTTGGTCTTTGCGGGGACGGAAGGTACCTCAGGGGCTGAAGCCCGATTCAGTCGCGTACGCTTTTAACGCAGGCCTTGAAGGCCAGCTCCACCCGCTTTGCACCCCAGCCGCCTCGCGCTTCCGGTTAGTTCTCGGTGGGTTCGACTTTGGATTTTGGTGGGGGCAGGGATCTGGCTGGCTTTGACGGGGTTGGTGGAGTTGGGGGTGTGGCTATGGCTGGTTTGGGTGAGGTTTTGCGAATCTCGATGCCATCGTGCTCGTTATTGAGCACGATGTGAGAAGAGCCGTTGCCTACGGTGCCGGTGGCTTTCGCGTCATGCTCGTTGTTGTCAATCTTCAGCTCGGGGAAGTCGGACTGGATTTCTCCGCCGCGGGTTTGGGCGTCGAGGTGGAAGCCGGCTTTGTCGGGCACGCTCAGATTGATGTCGCCGTTGCGGCTGTCGATCTGCACGTTGCCGAGCGAGCGCATGGAGATTTCGATGCCGCCGTGTTCATTCTGCACGCGCACGTCGCCGGAAACATCTTCGAGGCGGATTTCTTTCGAGCGCGTGGTCAGGTGCAATGGGCCGGTGATCTGGTCGGCGTGCAGGTCGTCGGAATCGAGATCGAGATCGCCGTCGATGCGGGAAAATTCCAGCTCGGTGCGGGAAGACTTGAAGGCGACGCTCTTGGTGATGCGGGCGAGCTTGACGCTCTCCTGGAATTCGCCGTCGAACTGGGCGGAGCCTTTGATGTCGGTGACGGAAACTTCGTTCAGGCGGCCGTCGATGTGGACGTCGCCGGTGATCTGTTCGACTTTGGCGGAACTTCTTTCGATGGTCAGGGTCACGTTGCCGGTGACGTCTTCGACGGAAACTTCGCCGTGCTGATTGTTGATCTCGACCTGGCCGTCGCGGCCGGTCACGGAGACTTCGCCGTGGCGCGAGGTTATTTGCAGCGCCATCTTGCGCGGGATCGAGATGTCGAGATCGGTCTGGACGGGGTGGTCGCCGGCGGCGTGTGTCCGGGCGTCGAGAGTCAGCAGGGTTCCGGTTGAGGTGATCAACGGCTTGGTCCCTGCATCGTATTTGTCGGCGTCACTCTTGCTGTCGGCGCCAATCTTCTTGCGGACAGTGACCGTGATTTTGTTATCGTCGGAGGGGGTGACGCGAACCGCGCCGTGATCGTTGTTTACGCGCAGGGTGGTAGTGGCGGGCGGGATAGCCTGTTCGAGATGGTCGTCGTAGTTGAAGGTCTCACCGAAAATGTTGTCGAGGTCGCTGTCATCGATGTTGATGTTGTTGCGGAATTCGTCCCAGTGAACACGTGAGGCCTGCGTGGCCATGAGCCCGAAAACGACGATGCAGATGACGAGACAGACTCCTCCGAATCCGATGCCGTGAGTGGGGACGCCGTCGCGTTGAGCTTGCTGATACTCAACCAGCTTGATGATGCCCCAGAGGATCAGGAGCAGAGGCCAGTAGTGGGCGAACAGAGTTCCCAGCCGCATCCAGGAAATCAGGTGCAGGTTGCCGAGCAGGAATACGAGGCCGAGGATGATCAGGACCAGCGGTCCGGCAAAAGAGCGGCGGCGAGGGCGCAGTGGAAGAGGCGCGACCGGAGGTTGGGTTGGGCTAGCCATTGTGGACCTCCCCGGAAGAAGACGAAGTCCTTGGATTTGACGAAGCCGGATCAGAGGGAGCCTGATTCGAGAAAGCTGGTGGTGCGGGCGGCGCTGTTCCTCCTCCTGTTCCTGGAGGCGGCGGAGGCAGCGGGCCAACGTGGCCGGCGGATGAGGCGCTGCTCTGCAGTAGTTTGACGATGCCGACTACCAGGATCCAGGCCGGCCAGGTGCGGTGCAGTTCGGCGATATCCATGCTGTCGAGAAAGAACAGGATGCCGGTGGTGAGCACGAGCGCCGGTCCCATCATGCAACGGGCCATGCAGCGGCCGCAACCGCACGATTGCTGGGCGCGCTCATAGTTGCGATAAAACATCCAAGCGCCGAGAAAGACGAGGATCAGCGGCCACAGGCGATCCAGGCCAGTTTCGAAGATTCTCATCGTGTGCAGCAGGAACAGAAGGCCGAGTCCGATGAGAACGATGGCGCCTACCGGCACTTTGCCGGCGTCGAACTTCTCGCCCATGCTGAAGGTCTGGCCCAGGCCCATGGGATCGGGCGCGGGCTGGCCCTCCTGAAGAGCGCGGGCGGTGCGGACGGCGTCGATGATCTGGTAGACGTAGAAGAAGGCGATGCCGAGGCCGAAGATCCAGTCCCAGTTACCGGCGTGATCGGAGGCGAAGATGAGCATCACGAAGATCAGCAGGTGCGCCAGTCCCTTGGCGTATTGCGAGCAGTAGACGGCGCCGACGCCGAAGGGAAAGAATCCGGCGAGGATGCCTGCGACTGCGGGATTGGGGCCGGAGCCGGACACAGGCCTGGGGACCGTCCCCACCGGCGGATAGACGGCTGGCGGAGCTACGAATCCGGCGGCGGGGGCGGTGCCGTCGAGACGGGCTGCGAGGCAGGGCTCGCAGTAGATAACTCCGCGGACGTCGCGGGTGCAAGCACTGCAAAGGGGTTTGCCGCAGGTGCGGCAGAAAGCCACCGCGGCAATGTCGCTGTGGTTGGCGCAGTTCATACGAACCTCCTGTACGTGGTCACCGACACTACAGACGGATCGTTGATAGACGGATCGTTGAGAGACGAATCGTTTACGCGTTGACCCAGAGGAGCGCAGGCCAGAACGAGACGGTTCCCTGTCTGGCTGTAATCGCGATCCTGCTTCTGCTCGGGCTGTTGTGTTGTGTCGTTCTTGGGATCTTTCTTTTCGTTATTCTTTTCCGGCGCGGGTTCGGCGGCGGGGGCGACGTTGCGCTTGAGTTCGCGAACGCGCGATTCCACCTCGTAGACCAGCCGGATGTTTTCGTAATAGCGGACTACGCGGGCTTCCGCATTGTAGTAATTGTGCCGCAGGACCGTGGGACGCAAGCTGAGCTGGCGCAGGTCGGCGGGTTTGACGCCGAGTACGCTGAGGGCGACCGACAGCGAGAAGAACGCCATGCCAAACGACATGGCGAACCGGGGCTGCCGGACTGTGCCCCAGACGGGCTCGATTGCCGCTGAGACCCAGGCTTGCACGCGGTCCCACCAGGACACGCCCAACCTTGAAGCGCCGGGGTGCGAGGCGGGCACGTTCACCCGCAGGCGTTGGGTGTCAACGCCCGTTGTGGATGCCAGAATGTTGGTCACCAGGCTGACTGGAGGCTCCACCTCCGTGAGATCCTTCAGCCAGTTGCGGCCGGCCGTTACGTCGGCGAGCAGCGGCCCGCACGCGGAACAAGTTCGGGCGTGGGCCTGGAAGGTGTCGAGTTGAGCGCCGGTCAGAACGCCATCGAGGGCGTCGCTGAGGAGCGTGTCAAACTCGTGACACTCGATTCCGTGATTGGTGTGGTCGTTTTTGGTGTGATCTGGCATCACATCACCTGCCTATAGGTACGTTGTAAAAGGCGGGCAAGTTCCGCCCGGCCACGATTTATTCGAGATTTCACAGTACCCTCCGGTACCTTCAAAACGGTTGCGATTTCACGATAGTCAAAATCCTGTAAGTCCCTTAAAATCACTGCCTCACGAAGCTCGGGCGAGAGCCTGGCGAGGGCGGCGTGAATGCTTTCGGCGACCTCCCGGCGGCGAACTTGCTGGTCGGGAGGCGGGGATTGGTCCTGAATTTGCTCGCTCAGGGGTTGGGCGTCCTCGTGAGATGAGGATGCGGCGTCGAGCGAATCGGTGATGCGGTCCTGCTTGGTTTTGCGGAAATGGTCGACCAGCAGGTTGCGGGTGATGGTGGTGACCCAGGTGACGAACGCTCCCTTGGAGCTGTCGTAGGTTGAGAGGGTGCGGTAAATCTTGATGAAGACTTCCTGGGCAAGGTCTTCGGCGTCGTCGGATGATCCGGCGAAGCGGTAGCAGATGTTATAGATACGGCGGTTGTAGGTCTGGACGATTTCTTCCCAGGCAGCGGCGTCGCCGGCAACACAGCGGCGGACCAGCATCGCGACTACCTGAACGTCTTCCAAAGTGGAGTTCCCCGGAAATGCTGTCAGCTTTGAGCTATCAGCCGTCAGCACCAAGACATCGAACTGGCTCACAAGACAGTACGCGGATGTAGTGCTGTAAGTTCGCGGCATCCGTGGAGCTGGCTAGGTGAAACAGGGCATTGTAGCAGCGCGGGGAGGCAGCGCCTGAAGGCGCGGTTGATCGTGTGGTCTTTAATGGTATGCCTCAAGGCATACCCCGATACGAATCTAGTTTCCGGGCAAGAAAAAGTGGCGCACCGGAGGGTGCGCCACTGAGTTGAGCACGAACTGGTAAGGCTTCGGCTACTGTTGTTCGAAGAGTCCGAGGCTTGCCTGGTTGAGGTCGGTTTCGATCGCTATGTTGTCTCCGGTTGCGTCCAGCAGGTAGTAGCTGAATACGTCAGCCGTGCAGCCGGCGGCGCCTGAGGTGAACGTCGGGCAGGTCGTCATATCGAGGCCGGTGATGCTGCCTCCGGCGAAGACGCCGTTGGTGCCACCGGTACCCGTAGCGACGAAGGTGCCGGTCACAGTCTGATCCGGATAGGTGGGACCAGCGCTGTAGACCCAGTTGACGTCAGCCGTTCCGGTTGTGGTTCCGACTCCGTCAGCCGAGACCGGGCCGACGGCGTCGAACTCGCCAACGTAGTTGAAATCCCAGCCAGTGACATCCATGCCGTAGGCGCCGCTGAACGAGGCGGCGGTGAAGGTTCCGGCTCCGGTTTGCGCTGCGCCAAAACCGCTTACGGCGTCGTTCTGGTCCATTGTGATGGCGAGCGCATTGCCGTTCCCATCCAAATAGAGTTGAGCGTTGGTGCCAAAAACATCGCCGTCGCTTATGTTGGTTAAGGTTATGTCTCCTGCGCCCGCGGCATCCACTGTGTAAGCGTCACCGGTGACCGGGTCGGGACTGACGGCGACCGTCGACGACGTATCGACTAGGTCGTTGAAGTCGAAGAAGCCGGTGACGGTGTTTGGCGTCCCGGCAGTCAAAGTGACCTGGTTGGCCACTTGCAATACGCCGTTGGCGTCCTCGCCGATGAGGCCAGTGACATAGGTGCCAGCGGCGGAAGCGGCGGTGAACGTACCGGTATTCGATCCCTGACCGAGGGCTAGACCCCCTAAAACGCCCTCATAGGTGTCAGCGGTTTCCACCAACCGGATGTGGCCGCTGTCGACGATGTAGCCTGCCAGGATGATCTCGGGGAAGTCCGTGGAATCAGTTCCGTTGTCTAGCGTGAACGTTACCCGGCCACTGGCGTCGGGGGCAGAAACCACGCTGGTATTGGCTAGGGCCATACCCGCGAAGCCGTAACCGGAGCCGCAATCATTGGCGTCCACAATGCTGCCCGTTCCGGAGATTGGGGAGCCGTCGACGTTGATGATGCCGCCGATAGCTACGTTGCAGTCGCCGCTGAATTGACCGATTGCCGAGTCATAGCCGCCGAGGACGAAGGCATACCCGGCGGACGGAGTCGCAGCGCCGGCCCCGCTGATGTCCTGCGGATCTAACTCTCCGCTGCCTGAAGCCGAAGCGTCGAACTCGGTAATAAAGGTGCGGCTGACCGTGCTCGCCGGAAGTATGGTGCCGTTGAAGGTTTCGACGCCATTTACGCCGATAAGGGTGTCCGGTCCGGCGGTAGCCAGAACGATAATCAGGTTGCCATCAGAGCTGGCGGTAATGCTGCTCCCGGAAGCCGTGATTGTGTCCATGAGAGGGCCATTGATAAAGTCGACCCAGTCCTGCTCGCCGCCGGTGATCGCGCCATTGGCAATGGTGATGGATCCGGCAACATAGTACTGGCTCCCGTCCTCGCCGAAGGCATCGTATCCAGCGACGGAGAATACGTAGTTGCCATCGGGCAATGGGCCGGTCGCAGGAGGTGGCGGCGGAGGCGTGGAACTGCTGCTGCTGCATGCCACCAGCGCTGCGATCATCATCAGACTGATCAGAAGAAGAATCGATTTGAGAAAAGTCATCGGGCACCTCCGTTTAGCTCAACTTTGGCGATCTGTTTGGCTTTGGCTCTGGTAACCCACGCAGGAGTTGTGTGGAACCGTAGAAGAAATCCGTGTGCGTTTCGCAACTTGACGGTGGTGCCGCCAACGCTCAGTTCGCGGGCCAGCAAATAACTCTTGCCGTGGACGATCGCCATGGCACCGACGATGTGAACCGGCGTTCCGGTGTGCAGAGCGTCTTTCTCCGCCTTGGTCAGGAAAGGTCCGACGTGGGTATCAACTGTGCCCTTGGGACCGGCCACCAGCAGATGCATGCCGATTGGGGCGCCAATCGTGCGCTTGGTGATGACTTGCTCGACGTTCCCACTGAGAGTGATTTCGTGGGCCGCGTCATAGGAAACGCCAAAGCCTTTTCCAACGCGGGTTTTGGGCGCCGTTTCGGCGCCGAGAGGAACAACCGCAATCGCGAACAGCAGGCTGGCGAGCAGCCCTGCGATCAGTGGTATGGGTTTCGTAAAACGGGTACGCCTCATGGAATTCGCTCCTTTAGAAACTGATCTGTGGTTCTTGTCCCTTAAGCTTGGTTTCCCGGTCAACTGGCGAGGAAAGACGTGACCGAGGTGGTTGACTCAGAGAGTTTGACCTTTCGCTGGCGGTAACGCGCCAAACATTTGCGATGGAGACCGATTGCGGGATTATGCGCCCGCGGATACGCAGCGTCAATCGCATAATGAGATAAATCGCAGCGAATGTTTGGATTCTTGATTCGTAGCACCGGGAAGCGAGGACTGAGTTTGCGAGGCCGTGCCGCGACCGCGCTGGTGTTTGCGTTATTCGGTGGTGAAGTAGTCGACCGTCACGGGATTCTCGAAGAGCGAATAATCGCGGGTAACGACGGTGATGCCGCTATCGGTGACGAAGTAGCGGGAGCGGTCGGCTTCGGTGTCGTAGCCGATGGTGGTGCCTTCGGGGAGATGGACGTTGCGGTCGATGATGCAGCGGCGGATGCGGCAATGGCGTCCGACGGCGACGTGGGAGAACAGGATGGACTGGTCGACTTCGGAGTAGGAATTCACGCGGACGTCGGGCGAGAGCACGGAGTTCTTGACCATGCCGCCGGAGACGATGCAGCCGTTGGAGACGATGGAATCGAGCGCGGTGCCCATGCGGTCTTTTTCGGCGAAGACGAATTTGGCCGGCGGATACTGGCGCTGGTGGGTGCGGATGGGCCAGTCGTGATCGTAGAGGTTGAAGATGGGAGAGACGGAGACGATATCCATGTTGGCTTCGTAGTAGGCCTCGAGCGTGCCTACGTCGCGCCAGTAGAGAGCCTCTTTCTTGTTTTCGTCGATGAAGTCGTAGGCGAAGACGCGATAGTCGTCGACCATCTTGGGCAGAATGTCTTTGCCGAAGTCGTGGCTGGAGGATTGGTCCTCGGCATCTTTGAGCAGGACGGGGATGAGAACGTCGGCGTTGAAGAGGTAGACGCCCATGGAGCCGTCGCACTTTCTCGGGATTCCAGGGAGAACGCAGTTTGGTCTTGGTGGGCTTTTCCTCGAAGCCGTTGATGCGGCCGTCTTTGTCGACGTCGACCACGCCGAAGCGGAAGGTCTCTTCGGGATCGATCTGGATGGTGGCCAGGGTGATGTCGGCAGAGGAATCGAGTGCTGCTTCATCATCTTGCCGTAATCCATTTTGTAGATGTGATCGCCGGAGAGGATGAGGACGTGCTTGGGCTGCTCGGAGCCGATGGAATAAATGTTCTGGTAAACGGCGTCGGCGGTGCCCTGATACCACTGGTCGCTGACCCGCTTCATGGGCGGAAGGACTTCGACGAACTCTCCCACTTCGCGGCCCAGGATGTTCCAGCCTTCGCGGATGTGGCGGTTCAGCGAAAGCGCTTTGTATTGGGTGAGGATGTAGACGCGGCGCAGATCGGAGTTGAGGCAGTTGGAGAGAGTGATGTCGATGATGCGATACATTCCGCCGAAGGTGACGGCGGGCTTGGCGCGGTCGCGAGTGAGAGGATAAAGGCGTTCTCCGGCGCCGCCTGCGAGAAGGACTCCGAGAGTGTCTTTCATGGATGGAGCACCCAGAAAAACAGTAGATGGTAGCACAGGCAAGAAAGTTGCCGCGTGTATGTTGGTTCGAGGTTGAGCGGATCTGGGACGGCGGTACGGATTTGGGAAGATTCAGCGGAGCTTTCGCTCCTGCCGGCGACGGCGCTGCAGCGCTTTATTTTTCTTCTTCGATCTTGATGCGGAGGGATTTCAGGAACTTCATATCCTGGTCGTTGATCTTGAATTCGGGATTGGTGGAGAGAGTGGTGACGAGGGAAGTCTTGTCGGAGGATTTTTCGCCCTGCTTGCTGACGCCGATGGTGGCTTCGAGGACCAGGAAAATGTCGTAGCCGCCTTCTTTGATGCGGGAGACGACTTCGGCGATCTGTTCGGAATCGGAGAGAGACTCGTTGATGGCTTCGCCGAGTTCCTTCATGAGTTGTTTGAGTTGCTGGTCCACTTGGTCCCCCGATCGCCGGTTGCCTGGCTCAGAACATCCCACTAGCGTTTGGATGCCTGCGCGCCGCTGAACGGTTTCTGTCGCGGGCGCAGGCTTTGCGTCATTGTAGCGCCGGAGGCTGTTAAAATCGAGGCCGTGAACAAGGTTTCTACCGCACGAAAGTTGGGGGTGGTGGCGCGGGTGGCGGCGCAGCAGGCCAAGCGCAGCCGGACGGTGCGGGCCGCGACTGGCGCCGTGTCGGCCACGGCGCGGGCCTTTGGGCGAGTGCTGCACCAGTTGTGGCTGGAGGTTACGGGGCTTGTTTTCCTGGTGATGGCGGCGAGTGGCGGGTTTGCGCTGGCGCACGAATATGCGAAATATCAGGCCGGGCGGACGGGATTGGGCGCGTGGTGGTTGCAATTTGTTTCACAGTGACGTTCGCGTGGTTTGGGGTGAGTTCGTTCTGGAGGGTGAGGCAGAAGAGCAAGGACTGCGTGGAGCGTCGGCTGAGGTTGCGTGAGGGTCAGCGGGTTCCTCGGCAGTCTGCGGTCGGAATCCAGTCTTGGGACTGCGGAGCTCTCGGAATGACAAGTTCAATTATGGCCGACAAGATTAAGGTCGCAGCGGAGAAGGTTGCGGCGGAAGTTGAGACTTCGTCTCACATTCCGGTGAAGCCCGCTCTACACGCCGGCTGATCTGAAGGGCTCCGATTACGAAAGCGAGGTCGGGTATCCGGGCGAGTATCCGTTTACGCGCGGCGTGCAGGCCACGATGTATCGCGGGCGGTTGTGGACCATGCGGCAGTATGCGGGCATGGGCGACGCCGAGGAGTCGAACAAGCGCTACAAATATCTGCTGGCGAACGGGACCACCGGGCTTTCGGTGGCGTTCGATTTGCCCACGCAGATCGGCATGGATTCGGACCACGCGCTGGCGGCGGGCGAAGTGGGCAAGGTGGGCGTGGCGATTGATTCGATCGAGGACATGGAGCGGCTGTTCGACGGCATCGATCTGACCAAGATTTCTACATCGATGACCATCAATGCGACGGGATCGATCCTGCTGGCGTTGTATGTGGCGGTGGCGCGGCGGCAGGGTGCGGACATCCGCAAACTTTCGGGCACGGTGCAGAACGATGTGCTCAAGGAATACATCGCGCGCGGAACCTATATTTATCCGCCGCAGCAGGCGATGCGCGTGATTACCGATATGTTTGCCTGGGCGAAGGAGAACGTGCCGGAGTGGAATACGATTTCGATTTCCGGCTATCACATGCGCGAGGCGGGATCGACGGCGGTGCAGGAAGTGGCGTTCACGCTGGGCAACGGCATGGCCTACGTGGAGGCGGCGATCAAGGCGGGGCTGGATGTGGACGAGTTCGCGCCGCGGCTTTCGTTCTTCTTTAATGCGCACAACAATTTTCTGGAAGAGGTGGCGAAGTTCCGCGCGGCGCGAAGAATGTGGGCGCGCATCATGCGGGAGCACTTCAAGGCGAAGAATCCGCGGTCGTGGATGCTGCGCTTTCATACGCAGACGGCGGGATCGACGCTGACGGCGCAGCAGCCGGAAAACAATATTGTGCGCACGGCGATTCAGGCGCTGGCGGCGGTGCTGGGCGGGACGCAGTCGCTGCACACGAATTCTTATGACGAGGCTCTGGCGCTGCCGACGGAGCAGGCGGCGCGCATTGCGCTGCGCACGCAGCAGGTGATTGCGTATGAGTCGGGCGTGGCGCAGACGGTCGATCCGCTGGCGGGGTCGTATTACATCGAGTCGCTGACCAACGAGATCGAGAAGCGCGCGGCGGAGTATCTGGGGAAGATTGAAGTGATGGGCGGGATGCTGAAGGCGATTGAGCGCGGATTCGTGCAGCAGGAAATTCAGAACGCGGCGTATGAATATCAGCAGGCCGTGGATCGTGAGGAAGCGGTGGTAGTGGGAGTGAACCGGTTTGAGGTGGAAGAAGAGAAGCCGATTCCGATTCAGAAGATCGATCCGGCGCTGGAGCCGAAGCAGATCGAGCGCGTGCGGGCGCTGCGGGCGCGGCGGGATGCGGGGCCGTGGAAGGCGCGCTTGACGGGCGTGGAAGACGCGGCGCGGTCAGGCGAGAATGTGATGCCCCGGATTCTGGCTGCGGTGGAGGCTTACGCGACTGTGGGCGAGATTTCGGATGCGATGCGGAGGGTGTTTGGGGAGTACAAGGAAGCGGTGGTGATTTGAGGCGCCTAGGCTCTGAGCCACAGTGGCTTAGTCGAGGTCTTGTAGTCGCAGGCGTTGCGGCAGGGTTCGCAGTACATGAGGCCGTCCTGGCAGAGGCGGACATCGAGTGACGATCTGGCAGAGGCAGCAGTACTTTTCGCACTCGCACTGGCTCTCCGACCATTTCGCATTGGGCGCAACGGTATTTGGCGGGACCGGTTCCGGTGGACATAGAAGTAATTTAGCGCTGCGAGGCGAGATCGGGAACGTTCCGTTGGTAACCGCGATTAGGGGTCACGGTCACTCAGGAGTCGAGGCCGAGTTTGCCTCAGCGGCCGATGGCTCCATCTTCCGGCGTTTCGCACTCTAAGTCATGGCCGTTTCTGACCGTCGCGGTAAGTCTCTAGTCCCGTGCCATATAATTCTGAGCAATGACCTTCCAACAGGTGCTGGATGGAGCGGAAGTTCTCGCGCAAAGCGGGGATCCGGACGTGAGTAGTGTGGAATATGACTCGCGGCGGGTGAAGCCGGGGTGCGTGTTCGTGGCCATGCGCGGCGAATCCAGCGACGGCAACCGTTTTATCGATCAGGCGATCTCGGCGGGGGCGGTGGCTGTGGTGACGGATTCGGCGGCGGAGAAGCCGCGTGCAGGCGTGGCCTGGGCGGTGGTGCCGCACGGGCGGCGGGCGCTGGCGCGGATTAGCGCGAACTTCTATAAGAAGCCGGCGGAGCGGATTGCGATCACGGGAATTACCGGAACGAATGGGAAGAGCACGACGGCGTTTCTGCTGGAATCGATTCTGACGGCGGCGGGGCGCAAGAGCGCGCTGATCGGGACGATTGAATATCACGTGGCCGGAAAGGTTTTGCCGGCGCCGCATACCACGCCGGAGGCGCTGGAACTGAATCGCATTTTCAGCGAGGCGCTGGGCAGCGGGGCGACCGATGCGGTGATGGAGGTTTCCTCGCATGCTCTGGCGCAGGAGCGCGTGTTTGGCGTGCCGTTTGATGTGGCCGTGTTTACCAATCTGACGCGCGACCATCTCGATTATCACAAGACGATGGAAGAATATTTCGCGGCCAAGCGGGTGCTGTTTGAAGGCTGCGGCACGGATCGCGCCGCGAGCCGTGGTGACGAATCTCGATGACGAATACGGCGCGAAGCTGGCGGAGTTCAGCCGGAAGCGCAGTTCCGTGGTGTCTGAAATATGGATGGGAGCGCGGCGATCTGCACGCGGAGAAAGTGGAGATCACAACGCGGGGGACGCGCTTTGATCTGGTGACGCCGGAGGGGAAGATTGCGGTGTTCTCGGCGCTGATTGGGCGGGTGAATGTGTACAACATTCTGGCGGCGGCGGGAGCGGCCTATGCGCGCGGGTGTACGGCGCAGGCGATTGCGGCGGGGATCGACAAGCTGGCGTGCGTTCCGGGAAGGTTTGAGCGCGTGGATTGCGGGCAGCCGTTCACGGTGGTGGTGGACTATGCGCATACCGACGATGCTCTGCGGAATCTGACGGCGCTGGCGCGGGAGTTGGTTTCGGCGCGGGCGAAGGGAAGAGTGTTGACGGTGTTTGGATGCGGAGGAGATCGCGACCGGAAGAAGCGTCCGCTGATGGGCGAGGCGGCGGGGCGGGGAAGCGATTTCGTGGTGCTGACGTCGGACAATCCGCGCAGTGAGGATCCGCTGGCGATTATTAATGATGCGGTGGTGGGGCTGCAGAAAACCGGCGTGAAGTACAGCGTGGAGGCCGACCGGCGCAAGGCGATTGCGCTGGCGATTGGCGAGGCGCGGCCGGGAGACATTGTGCTGCTGGCGGGCAAGGGGCACGAGAAGGTGCAGGTCACGCGGGAGGGATCGGTTCCGTTTGACGATTTGGAAGTGGCGCGCGAGGCGCTGCGGGCAGCGGGGTTTGAGTGCACGAGGCTGCTCAGGCAGGAGCGAAGAGCGATGAAGCTGATCGCTGGCCAAGATGATCGCCGAGTTTGTTTCTGCGCCGATGCGGGGAGTTTTCGCCCGAAGAAGTGGCGCAGGGTTATTCGATCGACTCGCGGACCGTGGGGCCGGGCCAGCTTTTTTTTGCGGTGAAAGGCGAGCGGCTGGATGGGCACGACTTCGTGGAGCAGGCGCTGGAAAAGGGTGCGGTTGCGGCAGTCGTGCGTAAGGATCAGTTGAGCCGCTATCCGCGCGAGACGCGGCTGCTGGCGGTGGAAGATACGCTGGTCGCGCTGCAGACTCTGGCCACGGCGGTGCGGAAGTTGTGGGGCAAGCCGCTGGTTGCGGTGACCGGGTCGGCGGGGAAGACGACCACGAAAGAAGCGATCGCGCATGTGCTGAGCGCGCGGTTTCGGGTGCTGAAGTCGGAAGGGAACTTCAATAATCATTTTGGCTTGCCGCTGATGCTGCTGAAGCTGGAGCCGGAGTATGACGTGGCCGTGATCGAGATGGGGATGTCGCACGCGGGAGAGATTCGGGCGCTGGCGAAAATCGCGCAGCCGGAGATTGGCGTGGTGACCAACGTCGCGCCGGTGCATCTGGAGTTTTTTGATTCGCTGGCGGGAATTGCGCGGGCGAAGTATGAGCTGGTCGAGTCGTTGCCTGCGAATGGCACGGCGGTGCTGAATGCCGACGATGAATATGTCTCGCAGTTCGGCCGCGACTTCAAGGGCAAAGTTGTGATGTATGGCACGCGAGCCGGCCGCGGATGTGCGCGCGGAGAATGTCCAGTCGAAGGGACGGAGGGCACGGAGTTCGATGTGGTGATTGGAAGCGTCGCGAACACGCGACGCTGCCGCTGGTGGGAGAGCACAACGTGCTGAATGCGCTGGCGGCGGTGGCGGTGGGGTTGGAGCGCGGGCTGAAGCCTGCAGAGGCGGTCGCGGCGCTGGCGACGCTGGCTCCGGCGGACAAGCGCGGGCAGGTTCTCCAAGTGGGTAACATCACGGTGATCAACGATTGCTACAATTCGAATCCGAAGGCGCTGGAAGCGATGGTGGATGCGCTGGCCGCGATGGCGGCGAAGCGGCGCATTGTGGTGGCGGGCGAGATGCTGGAGTTGGGGCCGGCGGGCGAAGAGATGCACCGCCAGGCTGGACGAGCACATCGCGGAGAAGAAGATCGATGTGCTGCTCGGAGTGCGCGGGCTGGCGCAGGCGATGGTCGAGGCCGCGAGGAAGGCGGGAACTCCGGCAGAGTTTGTGGCGTCGTCCGAGGAAGCTGGCGAATGGTTGGCGCGCGAGGCGCGGGATGGAGATGTGGTTTTGTTGAAGGCTTCGCGCGGCGTGAAGCTGGAGAAGGCGCTGGAAACCTGGAAGAGACGCGTCATTGAGAGATTGAGCCACTGAGTGATTGAGTACGAGATTGCGGTGCGATTCAATGACCCGATCGCTCAATCGTCAATGACTTAGATTCGCGAGACGGAGGCTGATTGCTCTACTGGCTGTTGTTCGTGAAGCTGCAACATTATTTTCCGCCGTTCCGCATCTTCCGCTATCTGACGTTCCGCACTGCGTTCGCCAGTCTTACCGCGCTGTTTACCGCGCTCATCGTGGGTCCGCTGGTGATCAACCGGCTGCGCGAATTCCAGATTGGACAATACATTCGCGAAGAAGGTCCGAAGGCTCATCAGAAAAAAGCCGGAACGCCGACGATGGGCGGGTTGCTGATTGCGATCGCCATTGTGGTGCCTACGCTGCTGTGGGCGGACCTGAGCAATCGGTTTGTGTGGATTGCGGTATTTGCCACGTGCGCGTTTGCGGCGATCGGATTCACCGACGACTACACCAAAGTGGCGCATCGCCGGAATCTCGGGCTGACGGGGCGGGCGAAGCTGGGGCTGCAGATTGCGACCAGCATCGTGATCGCGGTGATGCTGATCGCGATGCAGACCTACGGGATGTATTCGACCAAGCTGATTGTGCCTTTCCTCAAGCAGTTTCATCCCGATCTGGTGGTGGAGACTCTGGAGCGCTTTCCGCATCTTTGGCCGCTGGCGTTTCTGCCGTTCATTGCGTTCGTGGCGCTGGTGATTGTGGGCTCGAGCAACGCGGTGAATCTTACGGACGGGCTGGATGGGCTGGCGATTGGCTGCACGGTGATTGCCGCGGGCGCGCTGACCGTGCTGACTTATGTGAGCGGGCACGCGACTTTTGCGACGTATCTGGAAATCCCGCGCATGCCGCAGGTCGGCGAGCTGACGATTTTTTGCGGGGCGATGGTGGGGTCGTCGATTGGATTTCTGTGGTACAACGCGCATCCGGCGGAAGTGTTCATGGGCGATGTGGGATCGCTGGCGCTGGGCGGCGCGATTGGGACGGTCGCGGTGATCATCAAGCAGGAACTGCTGCTGCCGTTTATTGGCGGAGTGTTTGTGATCGAGGCGGTGTCGGTGATTCTGCAGGTGGGATCGTACAAGCTGCGCAAGAAGCGGATTTTCAAGATGGCGCCGCTGCATCATCATTTTGAGTTGATGGGATGGTCGGAGTCGAAGATTATTGTGCGGTTCTGGATTGCGTCGCTGGTGTTTGCGCTGTTCGCGCTGACGACGTTGAAACTGAGATAAAGTCAGGTTGCAAAGTGTCATAGTTTCAAAGTTGCAACTACGAAGCACTCCGGAGGTATAGGTATTGCGACCTCTGAGTCACTGTGACCTTGAAACATTAGAACTCGTGATGGAACTTAAAGACAAACGCGTGCTGGTGGTGGGCCTCGGGAAGTCCGGGGTGGCTTCGGCGCTTTTCTTGAAGGCGCATGGGGCGCGGGTTACTGTTTCCGATACGAAGAGCGGAGACGAACTGCGCAACGAGATTCCGGCGCTGCTCGATCATGGGATCACGGTCGAGACCGGCGGGCACGGCGAGCGCACGTTTCGCGGGCAGGATTTGATTGTGGTGAGTCCCGGGGTTCCGGTGGATGCGCCGATGCTGGTGCAGGCGCGCGCGATGGGCGAGGCGGTGATCGGCGAGATTGAACTGGCGGCGCAGTTTCTGCCGGGGCCGATTGTGGCCATCACCGGGTCGAACGGGAAGACTACGACGACTACGCTGACGGGCGAGATTCTGACTGCGGGCGGATTGCCGACGCTTGGTCGGCGGGAACATTGGCACTCCGGCGATTTCGCTGGCGGAGCGCGCGACGCCGGGAGACCGCGATCGTGCTGGAGGTTTCGAGTTTTCAACTGGAGACCATTCAGACGTTCCATCCCAAGGTTGCGGTGGTGTTGAATGTTACGCCCGATCATCTGGATCGGCACCGGACGTTTGAGAGCTTACGTGGACGCGAAGGCGCGGATCTTTGAGAATCAGCGCGGCGACGACTTTGCGGTGCTGAACGCGGACGATCCGACCTGCGTGACGATGGCGGCGCGGACGCAGGCGCAGGTGTTCTGGTTCAGCCGGCAGAAGGAAGTGAAGCAGGGAGCGTGGGTGCGCGAGGGGAATATTCTGTTCCGCGATGGCCAGCGGGCAGCGACGAGATCATGCTGGTTTCCGAGATTCCGCTGAAGGGCGCGCACAATCTGGAGAATGTGCTGGCGGCGGTGTGCGCGGGAGCGCTGATGGGATGCGCGCCGGAGAAGATCCGGCAGGCGGTGCGCGACTTCAAGGCGGTCGAGCACCGGCTGGAGTTTGTGGCGACGATTCGCGGCGTGGATTATTACAACGATTCGAAGGCTACGAATGTGGATGCGACCATCAAGGCGCTGGAGTCGTTTCCGGCGAACATCCACCTTATTCTTGGCGGCAAGGACAAGGGCAGCGACTACACCGTGCTCAACGAGTTGCTGCGGCAGCGGGTGAAGCGGGTGTACACGATTGGCGCGGCGGCGGGGAAGATTGAGTCGCAGATCGATTCTCGAAAAGCGGGATGTTGAAGTCGTGCATGCCGAGACTTTGGAGAATGCGGTGCGCAAGGCGAACGCCGTGGCCGAGCCGGGTGATGTGGTGCTGCTGGCTCCGGCTTGCGCGAGCTTTGATCAGTTCAAGAATTATGAGCAGCGCGGGCAGGTGTTCAAGGAGATTGTGCGGGGACTAGCCTGACTAGCCTGAAGTTGCAAAGATAGAAACTCCTTTTGAGGCCTCCGGGGGCGCGGTCGTGCAAGGGATCCTTCGACTTCGCAAGTGCTTCGCGTTCGCGAAGCACTTGCTCGCTCAGGATGACAGGGCGCCCGGAACCAAGACAATCAACAATCATCAATCAACAATCAACAATTCTTCTCTGTCTCCTCCGCGACTCCGTGGTGAAATGAACTTCCCATGGCAAAGCGGGTTAGTGTCGATCGCTGGCTGTTTACTGTGACCATGCTGCTGGTGTTTGTAGGGCTGGTGATGGTGTTTTCGGCGTCGGCGGTGATGGCGCGGGAGCGGTTTGGGTCGCCGTACGCTTTCTTGTCGAAGCAGTTGATCTGGGCCATGGCCGGCCTGGTGGCGATGGTGGTGGCGATGCGGGTGGATTACCGGCGCTACAAGCATCCGGCGCTGGTGTTTTCGCTGATGGGGCTGACCACGCTGCTGCTGATCTCGGTGTTTTTTCTGGACCGCTCGCACAACACGCATCGCTGGATCCACGTCGGCGGATTTTCGTTTCAGCCTTCGGAACTGGCGAAGCCGGTGCTGATTCTCTTTCTCGCCTATTTTCTCGAAGCGCGCACAAAAACCATGGACGACTGGCGCAACACGCTGGCGCCGGCGGCCGCGCCCGTGGTGGTGTTGCTGGGGCTGATTGTGTTGCAGCCTGATCTGGGTACGGCGATCGCTTGTGCCGGGATTGCGGCTTGCATCCTTTATGTGGCGGGCATGCGGATGCGGTATTTCGCATATGCGTTTGGGGCGTCGCTGGTGCCGTTGTACTTTCTGATTTTTCATGTGAGCTTTCGGCGCGACCGCATTCTGGCTTTTATGAATCCGTATGCGGAGCGGGAGAAGGCCGGGTTCCACCTGATTCAGTCTCTGATCGCAGTGGGCACCGGCGGCATCACCGGCACTGGTCTGATGGAAGGCAAGCAGAAACTGTTCTATCTGCCGGAGCCGCATACTGATTTTATTTTTGCCGTGACCGCGGAAGAGTTGGGGCTGGTGGGTGCGCTGTTTGTGGTGACGCTGTTTGCCATCTTCTTGTGGCGCGGGATGCGGGTTTCGTGGCGCACCGAGGATACGTTCGGGCGATACCTGGCGGTGGGGATTACGAGCATGGTGGTTTTGCAGGCGTTCATCAACATCAGCGTGGTGCTGGGGATGATGCCGACCAAGGGGATTCCGCTGCCGCTGGTGTCGTATGGAGGGTCGTCGCTGTTTGTGACGCTGGCGTGCGTGGGCGTGCTGCTGAATATTACGAAGCAGGCAGAGTGAACGGCAGCTTCCACGGACGAGGCCGCATGGGGAACTCCCTGACGAGCCGTCGGCGCCGTCTGAGCGAAAGGGATCCTTCGACTCCGCAAGCGCTCCGCATTCGCGAAGCGTTTGCTCCGCTCAGGATGACAGTTCATTTATAGTCACTGCATGCGGGCCATTCTGGCGGGCGGCGGGACGGGCGGACATGTGATCCCGGCGCTGGCTATCGCGAACGAACTCAAGAAAAGTTATGCGGCTGAGGTGCTGTTCGTCGGGACGGCGCGCGGCATCGAAAACCGCCTGGTGCCGGCGGCGGGGTATCCGCTGCGATTGGTGCGGGTGGGGCAGTTGAAGAATGTGAGCCTGATGACGCGGGCCAAGACGGCGTTCGATTTGCCGCGCGCGGTGTGGGACGCGGGGCGCATGCTGAACGAATTTGCGCCGGACGTGGTGATTGGCGTGGGCGGATATGCGTCAGGTCCGGCGATGCTGGCGGCGGTGGTGAAGCATATTCCTACGCTGGCGTTTGAGCCGAATGTGGTGCCGGGATTTGCGAATCGGGTGGTGGCACGGTTTGTGTCGGGAGCGGCGGTGCATTTTGAGGAGACGGCGAAATATTTTCGTCACGCCGAAGTCACGGGTGTTCCGGTGCGGCAGGCATTCTTTGAGATTCAGGCCAAGCGCGGCGGGACTCCAACTCTGCTGGTGTTTGGCGGAAGCCAGGGGGCGCATGCCATCAATGAGGCGATGATTCGGTGTTTGCCGGAGTTGCGGAGGCAGGCGCCGGGGATTCACATCATTCATCAGACTGGCGAGCGTGACTATAATGACGCGCTGGCGGCGTATCAGTCTTTCTCCGGAGCGGCTGGAGAGTCGGCGGAAGTTTTCAAGTTTATTGAAGACATGCCGGCGGCGTTTGCGCGGGCGGATCTGGTGGTGTGCCGGTCGGGCGCGAGCACGGTTGCGGAGATTACGGCAGCCGGGAAGCCTGCGATTTTTGTGCCGTTTCCGCAAGCAGCGGATGATCATCAGCGGGTGAATGCTGAGGCGCTGGCGCGCATCGGCGCGGCGGTTGTGGTCGAGGAGTCGAAGCTTGAGGGAGTTTGGCTGGCGGAGACGATTGCGGCTTTGCTGGGTGATCCGCGGCGATTGCAGGCGATGAGCGAAGCGGCGCGGGGGTTGGCGCATCCGAATGCGGCGCGGGATATTGCGGCGATGGCGGCGCGGGTGGCGGGGATTGAAAACTAGCGGCATAGTGCTGGGAGCAGCGCGGACGCGTTGAGAGAACTCCTCGACAAGTCCCTGGTCGCACCTGAGTGAAAGGGGTCCTTCGACTGCGTAAGTGCTTCGCTTTCGCGAAGCACCTACTCCGCTCAGGATGACAGGGCTTACGGTTCACATTCATGTTTGCCAAGATTCAGCAGATACATTTCGTGGGCATTGGCGGGATCGGCATGAGCGGGATTGCCGAGGTGCTGCTGAATCTTGGGTACAAGGTTTCGGGGTCGGATTTGAAGAGTTCCGCGGTCACGCAGCGGCTGGCTGGGCTGGGGGCTTCGGTGTTTGAAGGGCATCGCGCGGAGAATATTGCCGGAACGGAAGTAGTGGTGACGAGTTCGGCGATTGCGGCGGAGAATCCCGAAGTCCTCGAAGCGCACAAGCTGCACGTGCCGGTGATTCAGCGGGCGGAGATGCTGGCGGAGTTGATGCGGCTGAAGTATGGCATCGCCATCGCCGGGATGCACGGCAAGACGACTACGACTTCGATGGTGGCGGCGGTGCTGGCCGGGGGTGGGCTTGATCCTACTGTAGTTGTCGGCGGGCGCGTGGATGCGATGGGGTCGAATGCGCGGCTGGGGAAATCGCAGTATCTGGTGGCTGAAGCGGATGAGAGTGACCGGTCGTTTTTGAAATTGTCTCCAATTCTATCGGTGGTGACCAATATTGACCGCGAGCACATGGATTGCTACCGCAACATGCGGGATGTGAAGAAAACATTTCTGGAGTTCATGGACCGGGTGCCGTTTTATGGGATGGTGGTGGCGTGCAACGACGATCCGCTGCTGCGGCGGTTGTTGCCGGAAGTGCAGCGGCGGACGGTGACCTATGGGACGAAGCGCGGATCGGATTTTTGGATCAAAACCCCCACTCTAGCCGCAAAAGACGCGGCTAGAATGGGGCACCCACTGAATTCTTTTCACCTTCGCTACCGTGGCGACGATTTGGGTGAGTTCACCCTGCATGTGCCGGGCATGCACAACGTCCTGAATGCTACGGCGGCGATTGCGGTTGGCGTGGGATTGGATGTTGGTGTGGAGGCGATTCGTGCGGCACTTGACCAGTTCCGCGGAGTTGACCGGCGGTTTCAGTTGCGGGGGCGAGTGGCGGGCGTTAGCGTGATTGACGATTACGGGCACCATCCTACGGAGATCAAGGCGACGCTAGCGGCGGCGCGGTCGTGCGGGTTTCGCAGAGTTCATGTGGTCTTCCAGCCGCATCGCTACACGCGCACACGCGATCTGCTGGAGGATTTCACCACGGCGTTTGGCGATGCTGATTCGCTGTTCGTGCTGGACGTTTATGCGGCGAGCGAGAAGCCGATCGACGGGATTAGCGGAGAAGCGTTGGCGCGAGCCATCCGCGAGAAGGGTGGGAGAAGTGCTCAGTACGCAGGCTCGTTTGCGGATGCAGTGAGTGCGGCTGCGGCGGTTGCGCAAGAAGGAGATATGATTCTTACCCTCGGTGCGGGCAGCGTTTCGCAGTTGGGGCCGATGATTTTGGAGAAGCTGAAAGAGCGTGTGGAAGTAGGGAACTAATTTCCAGCTGGCCGCGTATTCTCTATTGCTAACGGATTGGGGCGAGGTTCGTCCAATCTGGCAGATGGAGATTGGCTATGAAGACTACACAGGGTTGGGGATGGCTGGCGGCTGGGGTGCTGGCGCTGGGACTGAACGGGTTTTATCAGGATGGCGGCTTGGCTCGGGCGCACCAGATTGTCGACGCGGCTATCGAGCGGGTTGCTGACCAGCCGGGGTCTTTTGTTGAATTGGCTTCGGAACAGGTTGAGCGATTCGTGCAAAGGGCCGACCTGGTTGTGGCGCGGGATGAGACTGCGTCCTGCCGTTTGGCTGCCGCGGTGGCGCGGTTCCAGACGGAGATGGCGCGGACGCAGACGGGGCTTGCCCACTTTGAAGCCATGTCGGCCCGGCAAGAAGAGGCAGTGGCGCGAGTGGAAGCGGAGCGGGCGCGGATCGAGGCGAAAGTTGCCCGCGTGCGCATGATGCCGGTGGCGTTTAACACTTTGGAGATGCCCAGGGTGGCTTGTCCGCGGGTGCGGGTGAGTGTTCCTCGCGTGAGAGTTCCGCGGGTGCCTATGATTCCGGCTCCGGTCGTGCGGGTTGAGACCGGCGGTGGACCGATTTAGAGTTTCTCTTCTGCGGGAAGGCGGACGCGGCTAAACGGCCGTGTCCGCTTTTTTGTTTGGCGGGAGGGTTGTTCCGGGTGCGGCCGGGCTTCGCCCCTTCGGTTCGCTGCACTCGCTCAGGGCAGGCTCAGGCGGGACAGCCGAGACGGCTGTCCCCACATCGTCTTTCCGGCCTTCAATTTCGCATTCTCCTCCATGATGCCCAATGCGATTCCCTCCTGTGAAAAAGAACCAACATTTTGTCTATCTCAAATCGCGAAATGAAGTTATAGTTTGAAGGCTCAGCGATTCAACAGCGACAACTGACCTGAACTGATGGCGCGAAAGTCGGGTTCCACCATCTTGCAGGAGGAGTTGTACCCACCCAGCGCTGAGGCTGCGCGCGGTCTCCATGATCTGCGAGCGCATGATCTGGAGATGGACGATGCGCGCCTGATGGACCTGGATGTAGACGAGGAATCTCCGTTTCTGCGCGGGCAAAAGCGGGTCTCCGCCCGCAGAAGTTCTCTTCCCAAAAAAACTGCGAACCGTTTGCTGTGGGCTGCCGTGGCGGCTGCGGCGTGCTGTGTAGGCGCGCTGGCGGCGGCGTGGTTGTATCACTATGGCGAGCGCTCGTGGCGCTTCCGCGTGGAATCGAGCGACAACATTGAAGTCGCGGGAATGCAGAACGTGACCAAGGCGCAGATCATGGAAGTGATGGGCGCCGACATTGGGCGCAACATCTTTTTTATTCCCCTGGCGCAGCAGAAGGCGCAACTGGAGCAGATTCCGTGGGTGGAATCGGCCAGCGTGATGCGGTTCGTTCCCAACCGCCTGAGTGTGGAGATTCACGAGCGCACGCCGGTCGCATTTGCCCGCGTGGGGCCGCGCATGTCGTTGATTGATGCGGGCGGGACGCTGATGGAATTGACCGCGAAGCATCGCTATTCCTTCCCTGTGATTCTGGGGATGAATCCGGGCGAGCCGCTTTCGACGCGGGCGCCGCGCATGAAGATTTATGAGGAGATGGTCCGCGACCTCGATTCAGGCGGGGCTCGCTATTCGCAGGATCTGAGTGAAGTGGATCTCACCGATCTGGAAGACGTGAAGGTGCGGGTGAATGATCCAGCGGGCGATGTGCTGGTGCATCTGGGATCATCGGATTATTTGCGGCGCTACAAGATTTATGTAAGCCATGCGCAGGGCTGGCGGCAGCAGTTCCAGAAGCTGGAGTCGGTGGACCTGCGCTACGACAACCAGATCATTGTGAATCCCGAAATACAGCGGAGCGCGAAAGCCGCGCCGGCGTTGACGCCGGCGGTTGCGAGAACGGCCGCCGCGGCGGGAGTGAAACCGGCGGCGCTGGTGACTCGCTTGCCGCCGCATGATCTGTCGCCACACGATTTGTCGGCGCATGACCGGACCGTGCCCAAGCCTGCGTTTGAATTGACCGAGAAGAAACTTGATCCGAAGGCCGCGGCTGGGGGAATCAAGAAGGCGGGCAAGAGTAAGGTCAACAGGATTGCGGCGAAGACGGGGAAAACGCCCGGCACGAAGGGGACGACGCGGGTAAGGAAGCCAGGCACGCCTGCGCCGACGAAAAATGCTGTGGCGAGCAAGTCGAGCGCAAAAGGTGGCTCTGGACACGGCTCTGACAATGGGGTGAAGCATGCGGCGGCCACGAAACCTCCTGCATCGCATTCCCCGAAGCCGATGACGAAATCTTCTGGCACGGGCGGTCAGAAGCCGAGTCCGGCAATCGCTAAGAGTCAGACGAGTAAGGGGCCGGGAGAATAAGGAGTTACCGAACAGCAGTTTTTAGAGATTCAGGTTGAAGAATTTACTTAGGGACTAATTAAAGAATGGCGAATCAGCAAGGGAATTTTCTGACGGCGATCGATGTGGGCAGCTCGAAGACGTGCGCGCTCATGGTGGAGGTCACCGACAGCGGCCTGCGTTATCGCGGACACGGCGTGGCCGAGTCGCGGGGTTCGCGCAAAGGCGTGATCGTGGAACTGGACAAGGCAGTCGCGTCGATTCAGAAGGCGGTGGAGGCGGCTGAGGACATGGCGGGGGCGGCGGTTGAGCATGCCATCGTGGGCATTGGCGGAGCGCACGTGCGCGGCGTCAACAGCCATGGCGGAATCAGCCTGGGCACGCGTCCGCGGGAGATTGGCCGAGACGAGATCAAGCAGGCGGTCGAGCGGGCGCGGGCGATTCCGCTGCCGGCGGATCGCGAGGTGCTGCATCTGCTGCCGCAGGAATTCATTCTGGACGATCAGGCCGGGGTGCATGATCCGCTGGGCATGATGGCGGCGCGGCTGGAGGTGCGAGTGCATCTGGTGACGGCGGCGACGAGCGCGGCGCAGAACGTGATTACGGCGGTGAATCGCGCGGGCGTCCATGTGGATGACACGGTGTTTGAGCCGCTGGCGGCGGCCGATTCTGTTTTGCGGGCCGATGAGCGGGAGCTTGGAGTCTGTCTGGCGGATATCGGGGCAGGCTCGACGGAGCTGATCGTTTTCCTGCAGGGCGCGGTGGCTTATACGGGAGTGATTCCGGTCGGCGGCGACCACTTCACGAGCGACTTGTCGGTGGGCATGTGCACGCCGCTGGCGGAGGCGGAAAAGATCAAGAAGGTGTACGGCAATGCCATCGTCACTTTGATTCCGGAAGGGAATGAAGTGGAAGTGCCGTCGGTGGGTGACCGGCCTTCGCGTTTGCTGCCGCAGCGGCTGGTGGCGGAGATTCTCGAGCCGCGGGCGCGCGAACTGTTTGAGATGATGCGCGAAACTCTGCGGCAGAGCGGAATGTTCGAAGCGTGTCTGGCGGGCATTGTGCTCAGCGGCGGAGGGTCGCGGCTGCCGGGAATTTTCGACGTGGCGGAATCGGTGCTGCGGCGTGCGGTGCGGCTGTCGTGGCCTACGCCTCTGGCAAAAATGCCGGCTACGCTGGCCGAGCCGGAGTTCGCCACGGTGTTGGGCATGGTGGCCTACGGACAGAGGGCGCGCTTAGCGCGCGGGTTTCAGGGGGATCGGTGGGGATCGAGATTGAAGGCAATGTTGGTGGGGTAAGACAGGGATCGGGGGTTAGTGATCAGGGGTTAGAAGTTAGGGTCAGACCAAGATCACAGCGCCGAGGTTTTACTGGCCCCTAGCCCCTGACCCCTAGCCCCTTCTGTGCAGTCGGTGCGCGGCAAGGCACAAAATTTAAGACCATGGTGGATAAAATGAAAAAAGATTCGAGCATTCGCATCAGCTTTAACGAAGAGCCTCTCAACGATGCCAAGATCAAGGTGATCGGCGTGGGCGGCGGCGGCGGCAACGCGGTGAACCGCATGATCGATGCCGGAGTGGAGGGCATCGAGTTCATCGTCGCCAACACGGACTTGCAGGCGCTGCGCATGTCGCGCGCGCCGGTGAAGCTGCAGCTGGGCGTGAAGCTGACGAATGGGCTGGGCGCGGGCGCGAATCCGGAAGTGGGGCGCAAGGCCGCGCTCGAGGACTCCGACAAAATCATCGAGGCGCTCGAGGGCGCGGACATGGTGTTCGTGACCACGGGCCTGGGCGGCGGCACGGGCACGGGCGCGGCGCCGATCATCGCGTCGCTCGCGAGCGAAATGGGAGCGCTCACCGTCGCCGTGGTCACCAAGCCGTTTTGCTTTGAAGGCAAGCGGCGCATGACGCAGGCGGAGAAAGGCATTGCTGAATTGATGGAATCGGTGGACACGACCATCGTCATCCCCAACGAAAAGCTGCTGGCAGTGGCGGAGAACGCGGGGTTCTTCGAATCGTTCCGCATTGCCGATGACATTCTGCGGCAGGGAGTGCAGGGAATTTCCGACATCATTACGATTCCCGGCATCATCAACCGCGACTTCGCCGACGTGAAGACGATCATGGCTCGCATGGGTTATGCGGTCATGGGCACGGCAACGGCGAGCGGCCAAAATCGTACGACGGAAGCGGCACGGCGGGCGATTGCGTCTCCGCTGCTCGAGGCCGGCGCGATCGACGGCGCGCGCGGCATTCTGATCAACATCACGGGATCGGCTTCGCTGAAGCTGGCCGAGGTGCAGCAGGCTTGCACCATCATTCAAAGTGCGGCCCATGAAGATGCGAATATTATCTTCGGCGCGGTGATGGACGAGAAGATGAAGGACACGGTGAAGATCACGGTAATCGCCACCGGCTTCCGCGAAGTGAGTAGAACACAGCAACGGCACGCCGAAGCGCACCACTCATTCGCATCCTCACACGATGATGCCATGGGCTTCCCTAATGCCGATTTTCCCGACCCCGTAGGTCCGGCGCCCGCGACCACTTTTCCTGAGCCATATCGAGAGACGACGTCGGATCCGAGGATGGAAGAGACAAGGATGACGGAGCCGGCTCCGGTTGCGATGTCGCAGGTGGCAATGGGGCGCGCTGGCGGCGAGGTGATTTCACTGGACGGCATGCGCAGCGCGATGGTCGCGAACTTCGAGCAGGACGACCTGGACGTTCCGGCGTTTCTGCGCAAGCGCGGCGAAGTGATGTGAAGGCAGCGGCCAGTAATCAGTGGCCAGTGATCAGTGGCCAGTGGTCAGTAAAACCTGTCCGCATGACGACGCTGTTTTGCCGATCGCTGATCGCTGGCCACCGCTGGAGGAAAAGCTTTGCACAGTAGCCGTATCTTTTCAGTAATCAGGTAACCCGTTACTGTGGACTGTGGAACCAAGGTAATTTCCATTTAAGTGCCTGTTCCGTAATGGGTTAGATCGAAATTAATGTTTTCTGCGATAGAAACTTTTCTATTGCCTGAAACGCTATAACTCCCGTAGTATCACGAAATTGGCCGAAGTTACCGTCAAGACCGGCAGACTGGCAGGCTTCGTGCATCTATAGGGAACAAGGGAAGCCGGGGATCCGAGGGAACAAAACAAAGATGGTTAAGTGGGGAACGCGCTGTCTTCGTCTGGTGGTGATGGTAGGTGGGCTTCTGCTTGCCCCGGCAATGTGGGCGGCGCACGTCAACCCGCACGCGCTGAATACCAACAAAGCGAAATCCAGGAAAGTGAGTGAGAGCCAGCGCACGCGGCGTCGCATGCGTCATCTGGCGAGCGGCCGCAGCACGGCGGTTCGCAGAAGTGCCACGCTGACGCGGGCCTCGGTCAGGGCTTCGCATCACCGATATCACGAGCGCTTTTTTGTGAGTTCTTTCGCCGACGACATCGCCGCCGGCGATGTCACGGCAGGGGAAGATCCGGTTGTGCGCCAGGCTGCGATGGATGCTCTGGGCAACATGAACGGCACGGTGGTGGCGATCGAGCCCACCAGCGGACGCGTGCTGGCCATGGTGAATCAGAGGCTGGCGCTGTCGAGCGGCGCGCAACCCTGCTCGACCATCAAGCTTTCCGTGGCGCTGGCAGCGCTGAATGAAGGCCTGGTCTCGAAGGAAACTGAAATCTCGCTTGGCGCGCGCAGCCGCATGAACCTCACCGAGGCTCTGGCGCACTCCAATAACGCATATTTCGAGGCCTTGGGACGGAAGCTAGGATTCGAAAAAGTTGCCTACTACGCCCATCAGTATGGCTTGGGCGAGCTGGCGGGCTACGACATACCGGGCGAGCAGTTGGGAGAATATCCTGATGAGGTGATTCCGCAGAAGCTTGGCGGCGTGGGCAAGATGTGTTCGTTCGGTGAGGGGATTTCGATGACGCCCCTGCAGTTGGGCGCAATGGTTTCTGCGATCGCCAACGGAGGCACGCTTTATTACCTGCAGCATCCGGGAACGCCGGAAGAAGTCGCAAATTTCCAGCCGCGCATCAAACGGCAGCTTGATATTGCTCCGCTGATTCCGGAAATCTCTGACGGCATGGCGGGAGCCGTGCAATACGGCACGGCGCGACGCCTTGGGCTCAACTTTAGTGAGGAAGAGATTCTGGGCAAAACCGGAACCTGCTCCCACGCCGGCACTCGCTTCGGCTGGTTCGCTTCCTACGCGAACACCAGCAGGGGACGCATCGTGGTCGTGGTCTTCCTGCAAGGCGGGCGGCCCACGTTCGGTCCGAAGGCAGCAGAGATTGCCGGGCTGATGTACCGCAATCTTTACGATCACAACTTCTTCATTGCCAGCACTCCCACGCCAGCGGATGCTACCGCAGCGAAGCCCGCAGGCACCATGCCGTAGTTTTAAGCCGACTCAAAACCAATTCCGATCGAGGCCTCTCCGCAGAGAGGCCTTTTGTTTTGCTGTGCGGCCGCGAGCGGCTTGGAATGACAACGATTGGACCTGCCGTCACGGAAATGGCGACTCCTGCCGATAGATAGCGTAGAGACTTGGCAGAGTCGCGCCCGAGAGAATCCCGCGGCGCGTCTCACGCGTTTTGGGGCTGGAGGGTTGTTGCCCGCGATGAACTCGATTACCGTACTCGGTGCTTCCTATGACTACAGGTTGGTGGCGCTTTCGATTGCGCTGGCGATGCTCGTCTTGATTGCCGCACGGGCCTACGCGGGACGTGCGCGAGCCGTTGTTTCCTCGTTCCTTCATAGGTTTAAGGCGTTGCAGAGGGGCGGTCTCAACACATCCCGGGAGCATGAGTTGTACTTCCAGACGATGGCGGAAGCCGTACCTGAGATTATCTGGACTGCCGACCCAAACGGCATGGACGATTTCTTCAACCAGCGGTGCTTTGACTACACCGGGCTGACGCTCGAGCAATTGCGCGGAGACAGTTGGCACGGGATCATCCATCCCGATGACTTGGACGGGTGCGTGTCAAAGTGGAAGAGTGCGCTGAGCACGGGCAATCCGTACGACGTCGAATACCGCCTGCGCGGTAAAGATGGAAGCTTTCGATGGTTCCTGGGACGAGCGAATCCCATTCGGGACGCGAAGGGAGAGATTGTCAAATGGTTCGGCACCTGCACCGACATCGAGAGTCAAAAGCATAACCAGCAGGTTCTGGAACAACAGATTCTGGAGCGGACCACGCAATTGGCCGACACCAACGCCCTGTTGCAGGAAGAAATGCTGGAGAAAGATTTTGCCCGCAGAGAACTCGATCAGCAGAATGAACGGATGCTGGAAGAGCTTAAGAGACGCTCGGAGCGAGCGGCCATGCTGGCCAGGATGGGCGAACTTCTGCAGAGCTGCGTTAGCCGAGAGGAAGTGTGCGCAGCTGCCCTGGGCTATGCGCCCAAGATATTTCCCGCGGTCCCCGGAGCCATGGCGCTGCTGGATGCTTCGCGCAACGTCGCGGAAGTGATCGGCTCATGGGGCGACTGCTACGTTCCCGCGGCCGTATTTGAGCCGGCTTCCTGCTGGGCGTTGCGCACCGGGCACCCGCATCTGGTATTAGCGGGCGATTCCACCGCGCCGTGTGCCCACGCGACCAAGGTCAAGAACACCTACTTGTGCGCCCCGATCCTGGCCCAGGGAGAAACCCTTGGGATCGTGCACTTCCAGGCCACCGATGAGGCGCCGCAAATGGATGCATCCGAACTCTCGTTCAAGACAACTTTTGCGGCACAAGTGGGACTGTCGATTGCCAATATACGATTGCGGGAAGCGCTGCGAACCCAGTCCGTGCGCGATGCCCTGACCGGCCTCTACAATCGGCGGTATCTCGAGGAAACGCTGGAACGCGAGATGCGGCGCGCGGCCCGGGCGGCGCAGTCGCTTGGAATCCTCATGATCGACCTGGATCATTTCAAGAAGTTCAATGACACCTATGGCCACGATGCGGGGGACGCGGTATTGCGCGAGACTGGAGCGTCGCTGACCAAGGGCATTCGGGCGGAGGATTTCGTATGCCGGTTCGGAGGCGAGGAATTTGTTGTGATCCTGCCCACGGCAGACCCGGAAACGTCGCGGGCGCGAGCCGAGAGGTTGCGAACGAAAATGAGGGAACTGACCATCATGTATCAGGGCAAGTCGCTCGGGATGATTACGATCTCCGTGGGCGTGGCGGCATTTCCCGCGCACGGTACGTCGCCCAGGGAATTGATGGCGGCAGCCGACGCTGCTCTGTACGAAGCCAAGCGTGGAGGCCGGGACAAGGTGGTGGTGGCATCGGCGCCAGCGATGGATGAGGCGGCGATGCCCGGGGCAGGCAAATCGGTCGCCAGTTGGAGTTAGTACCTCGACGGTGCACGAGCGGGCGATCCGCTTAGTCCCAAACTTTGAAATGCGGCCACGCTTCTGCCAGCGGCTTCTTGAGTCCGTGACAGATCAGGATGGTGTAGTGTTCCCAGCTCATGGAGTAGGGATCCGCTACCTTCGGGCCTTCTTCGACGCTGTTGCACCAGTCTGGGCGTCGGCGAGCTGCCAGTTGAGCAGGATCAGACTCTCACCGGTGTATTGCCGGAATCCCCAATAGTAATAATTCTGATGAGCGCTAATGGATGGAGGCAGTCCGTAGCGCGAGCCGAAAAAATCAATCGCCCCGGCAGAGCCATAATTTCCAGCCAGAATCGCAGTTTTGGCGCGTTCGTCGGCGGGCATCGCGTTGTAAACCCCGGCGACCTGCGCGACCATTTCCGGCCATCCGAATTCGTCCGCGAAATGCTGCGGCAGAGTGCTGTTCATGTGCGTCTCCGTGCGGGAGACGCCGACTCCCAACGCATGCATGTAAGGGTCGATTTTATTGGGAGGAAGAATGGGAAGAACCAGCGGAAGGGCGATTAGACCCGCTACCACCAGCACGCGCGGCAGCACCACTTTCACCCAGCGCAGCCGGGAATGGGCTGCAATTAATTTCTGCCAGAACACTCCACCTGCGGCGAACAGCATGGGATAAATCGGAGCGAGATAGTAATTCTTGCCGTGCAGAACCATCATGATTGCCAGGAATGCCAGATAGGTCACGCCCAGCACGCGATAGCGCTTGCCTTCGCCGTGAAACAGCAGGAAGCCGAGCCCCGCGATCCAGATCAGGACGTTGAGCGGCTGCAGCATCATAATCTGCTCTTTCAGGAATGGCAGCGGCGGCAGTTCGATGTTCTTGTGAATCTTTTTTACATTGCTCAAATCGACCCAGGTGGGGAATCCATGCCGGTATTGCCAGATCAGGTTGGGCAGGGCGAGCAGTACGATGATGCCGGCGGCAATCCAGAGCCATTTGCTGCGGAACAGACGCCGTTGAGAAGTTGCCAGCAAGGCCGCCAGCAGCGCGATCAGGAAGAAAGCAGTGGAATGTTTGTTCTCCAGTCCAAGCCCCACCAGCACTCCGACCCACACAAGAAATTGCGGACGATCATGGTTGATTGCAAGGAGCAAGAAAGTAAATCGCGCCCATCCAGAACACCGGCTCGAACGGATTCATGGAAAAGCGCCCTCGCGTTGGCGAGGATTGCAGGAGCTACAAGCACTCCCAGGCAGGCCAACAGCACCGCGAAGCGCCTGCCGCCGAGTTCCCGCGTGATCAAGCCGGTGATGAGAATTTCCGCGCCCAGAGCAAGCGCCGGCAACAGTCGAAGGGCATGCAGAGAATCACCGAACAGAACGCGTCCGATGTACGCCACCAGCGGCGCCATGGGAGCAAGGTCTACATATCCCCAGGCCAGGTGATGCGAGAGAGCCAGATAGTAGAGTTCGTCGCGGAAATATCCGTAGCGGCCATTGGTCGCCATCTGCAGGGCAACGGCGACGGCCGCCAACAGATAGGCGACTGCTATATCAGTGGAAAACCAGGTGGAAAAACTCTCGTGTAACCCAGATTCGTGTGACCCAGACTCGCGTAACCCAGAGGCGTGGCTCGAGGCGACACCTGGCAGACCTGCGAGATCTGTCTGTCGCGGACTTTCCATATTTTACCGAAGAGGCTATTTCTTGCGCTCGTCGCGCTCGACGACTCCGTCCTTAATATTGACCACGCGGTGAGCATACTCGGCGATGTCGTGCTCGTGGGTGACCAGCACGATGGTGTTTCCTTCGCGTGCAGGCGGTCGAACAAGGCCATGATTTCGTTTCCGGTCGCCGAATCGAGGTTGCCGGTGGGTTCATCCGCCAGGATGATCGAAGGCCGATTCACCAGGGCGCGAGCCACCGCGACGCGCTGACGCTGGCCGCCGGAAAGCTCATTGGGCTTATGCGTCATGCGCGACTCCATGCCCACGGCTGTCAATGCGGCCTTGGCGCGTTCGATGCGTTCTCCGGTCGGAATGCCGGCGTAGATCAGCGGCAGTTCCACATTGTGCAGAGCCGTGGCGCGAGCCAGCAGGTTGAAGGTCTGGAACACGAAGCCGATTTCCTTGTTGCGGATGCGCGCCAGTTCATCGTCGTCGAGCTCGCTCACCAGCTGGCTATTGAGCCAGTATTCGCCTTTGGTGGGCGTGTCCAGGCAGCCGATCAGGTTCATCAGCGTGGACTTGCCCGAGCCCGAGGGTCCCATGATGGCAACATATTCTCCCCGCTCAATGCGGAGGTTGACTCCGCGCAGGGCGTGCACCTGCTGCTCCGAGCCCATGTCGTAGGTTTTCCAAAGATCCTCAGCCGCGATCATGCAGGACTGCGGCGGTGGCACTGAAACGGCGTTCGTGGGCATGCTGATGACTTCTGCGGTTGCCATGTTTTTCTCCTGCTCCGGTGCCACTGGGTTCTCCGAGATTAGATTCGACTCCGAGAGCTCCGTTTTTGTTCGAGACCCGTACAGGCTTCTCCATTGGACGGATGAAGCTGGCGAAGGTTATGTTTCGTCTTCCTTCTTCGGGGCCGAGTTATCGATTTTCACGCTACTCCCGGAACGGAGCGTGCGCAAAACCTTGTAACTGCCGGTAATAACCTCGTCCCCTTCGTGCAAGCCATTGAGCACTTCGATGTCGCTGGTCCCGGCGATGCCGGTGGTGACGGGCACGAACTCCGCCTTCTTGTTGCGAATGACGAAGACGCCCTGCATGTCCTGTTTCTGGTCTTTACTGCTACTACTTTTGTCCTTGGATGCAACTTCCTTGGGTGCCGGTGCCGCGGCATGAACTGAGCCCGGGGCGGACTTCTCCTGCTCCAACTGGGCCTTGGTGCGGACGGAGAGCGCCTGGATCGGAACCGTCAAGGCGTTGCTGCGGGCAGCCGTCGTGATCTTGGCGGTGGTCGAGAGACCCGGACGCAGATCGGGCGGAGGATCGTTAACCGTCACCACTACTTTGAAGTCTTTGGCTTCTTCACTGGCGGTCGCCTGCTGCGAAGTGGCTACGCCGGTGGAGCGCACAATGGCGTTGTCCCCAATTTCTGAGACCGTCCCGTGGAAAACTTTGTTGGGAATTGCGTCGATGGTAACTTCAGCGGGTTGGCCGAGGTGCACGTTCACGATGTCAGTTTCATCCACCTTTACTTCGGCGGTGATTACTGACATGTCGGCGAGTGTAAGCAAAGTGCTGCCGAGAGCATTTTGAATGCCGATGACTACGGACTCGCCTTCCCGCACCGGCAAGTTAGTGACAACTCCATCGTAGGGAGCGGCATAGGTAGTCTTCTGCAGAACATCCGTGACCCGTGTGAGATTGGCGCGCGCCTGGGCGACATGCCGGTCCGCGGAGTCTTTCTGCGCCTTTGCCTGCGCGACTCGCGCCTTGGCCTGTACCAACCCGGAATCTGCCGTGGCCCAGGCGTTTTGACGGCTGTCGAAATCCGATTTTGCGATCAGACCGTCTTTGTAGAGATTTTGTGCGCGATCCCAATCCAGTTTGTTGCGCTCGTAATCGGCCTGGGCGCGCAGAAGATCGGCGTCCGAAGTCCTCAGAGCGGCGTCGGCCGCGATGGCATCCGTTTCCGCGGCTTCGACCGAGGCCTGATTCGCGCTCACGTCCGCCGAGGACTGCACGTTTTCCAGTTGCGCCAGCAATTGACCCTTCTTTACGTGATCCCCTTCCTTAACGTACAGGTGGGTGATCTTGCCATAAGCATTCGCGCCGATATTGACGTACGTTTTGGGCTTGATTTCGCCCGATGCGCTCACCACCGAGGATAAGTCCTCCCGCTGGACCTTCCCAGTCTGCACCGTGACCACATTCTTGCCGCTCTGATAGACCGTGAAACCGACGATGGCGGCCAATACCACCACCACGCCGACGCCAATCGCGATTTTCTTCCAAGTTTTCATGGCTTCCGTCACGGTTCCAAGCTGCTGCTAACCGGTTCGCAAGGTTGACGGGCACACATCCTGGGATACGATCCTGTGGGCAGGAAAGTTCCAACCTGGAATAAAGTACCTAGACCCTGAGGACCCGAGAACAGGGGTTTCCGGAACGCACGATTATAGCAACCAAAATTATAGCTTGGAGCCGGCCCGGTCCAGGAAATATTCGCGGTTTCGGGGGGCAACTCGGTAGGAGGCGAACCGCGTCCAACAAAAGGATTGGCTCGGGCTGTCAATCTACTCTTTTGACGTGACTTAGCCTTGCTTTCGCCCAACTGAGGGCCTAAAATAGAACGACGAAGTTTGTCGTGGCAGGAGTCCCTCTCATGTTCCGGGTCGGTTCGCGTTACCTTTTATTGCTCGTTTCCTTGGCCGTTGCCATGGGTCTCGGCGGCTCAGCCTGCGCCCAGGCGGACAAGCCCGCCACTGCGGGCGATCAGAACTCCGCTGCCACGGCAACCGGCGCCCAAGCGCAATCCACCGATGAGGCCGATCCGCTCAAGCGCGCCCCCTCGGAAAAACAGAAGAAACAGCAAAAAAGAAACCTGAACATCGAGCTCAGCAAGACCTACAAGAAGTGGCTCAATGAGGATGTCGTGTGGATCATCACCGACGAGGAACGAGCCGCCTTTAAGCAGCTCTCGAACGACGAAGAGCGCGACAACTTTATCGAAGCCTTCTGGCAGCGCCGCGACCCCACGCCCGACACCGAAGAAAACGAATACAAAGAAGAGCACTACCGGCGCATTGCATATGCGAACGAGCATTTCGCCGCGGGAATTCCGGGCTGGAAGAGTGACCGGGGGCGGATCTACATCATGTACGGTCCGGCTGACGAAATCGACTCGCATCCCTCCGGCGGCTCCTACGAGCGGCCCATCGAAGAGGGCGGCGGCGAGACTTCGACCTTCCCCTTTGAAGATTGGCGCTATCGCTACCTGGAAGGCATTGGTCAGGAAATCATCATTGAATTCGTCGACACTTGCATGTGCGGCGACTACCACATGACGATTGACCGGTCGGAAAAGGATGCGCTGAAATACACCCCCAACGCCGGTCTGACCTTGTACGAGCAGATGGGGCAGGCCAGCAAGACCAGCCGCTTCCAGAACGGCGGCCTGGAACAGTTGGGCGCTGGCCCGATGAGTAACGAACTGCAAACCAAGGAATTCGATCGTTTGGAGACCTACGCCAAACTGCAAGCGCCTCCGCCGGTCAAGTACAAAGATCTGGAAGAAATCGTCAACACCAAGCTCATCACCAACCTGATGCCCTTTGATGTCCGCACCGATTTTGTGAAGGTCACCGGGGACACGGTGCTGGTGCCGATCACCGTCCAGTTGAAGTATCGCGACATCACGTTCGCCAACAAAGATGGCGTCCAGCGCGGCACAGTCAATATCTTTATGCGCGTGACTACGCTGACGGGACGCATCGTGCAAACCCAGGAAGACCCGGTCCAGGTGGATGTCCCGGCAGAGTTGTTGCCCCGTACGGCGGAGAATTCAGCGGTGTATTGGAAGGCGCTGCCGCTGCGTCCGGGACGTTACAAGGTCGAGATCGCGGTGAAGGACGTGAACGGCGACCGCAAAGGCCTGTGGAGCCGCGGCATTGTGGTGCCGGAGTACTCCGACGACAAACTGTCGACCTCCTCGCTCATCGTGGCTGACGTAATGGAGCCGGTGCCGACCAAGGATGTGAGCACGGGCCAATTCGTGATTGGTTTGAACAAAGTGCGCCCGCGCGTGGCTCCTGCGAATGGCCAGCCTGCTTTATTCAAGCGCAGCCGTGACCAGAAAGTAAACTTCTGGATGCAAGTCTATAACCTGGGCATGGACGAGAAGACGCACAAGCCTTCGGCTACGTTCGAGTATGATGTCGTGAATCTTGCCACCAACAAGCCGGTGATCCAGAAAGTGGAATCCACCGACACGATGGGTAACGTGGGCGAACAAGTGACTTTGCAGAAATCGATTGCCTCGGCGAACCTGCAGCCGGGCGTATATCGAATCGAAATCAAAGTGAACGACAACGTCTCGAAGCAGACTATTGATCCTTCGGCGACGTTTGCTGTAGAGTAACGATCTGCTTGATTCCCTGGGGGTTGGAGTGAGTTTTCGCCAGCTCGGATCTTGCGTAGTGATGGTCGCGCTGTCGCTTCCTGCGTGGGCCGGACAGCGGTCCGGCGACATCTCGGGATACGTGCGCGATGCTTCAGGCGTTCCCCAGATGGGTGCGATAGTGGAAATCGCCAGCTCCGCCTTGGCGCACACCCTGACCGTCTTCACCGATGACGCCGGGTTCTACTCCACCAAAGACCTGCTCCCCGGGTCATATTCCATCAAAGTTTGGGCTCCCTCGTTTCTTCCGGCCCTGCAAGAGAAAATTGGTTTGCAGCCCGGCACCAGCGTCCACGTCGATATAACCCTGAACACGCTGCTGAATGCGATTAGAGTGGGGCCTCTGCGTGGGAAGGCCGATGATGACGGCTGGAAGTGGACTTTGCGTTCGGTGGCGAATCGCCCGGTTCTGCGCATATTCGATCCCGCGACGGGAGTAGAACAGCAGGACCACGACCTGAAGGCGAGCGTTTCGTTCCTGGCCGGCTCGGCGCCAGCGGGCTACGGCAGCGGATCGGACATCAGCACCGGCTTCTCGGTGGAGCGCTCGATTTTTTCCGCGTCCCGCGTCGGGTTGAGCGGAAATGTAGGCTTCGGAGACGGCCTTCCGGCAGCCGTTCTCCGAGCTACCTATGCGCATCTTCTGCCGGATGGTTCGGGGCCCTCGATGGCCGTTACCGCGCGCCGCTTCGCGCCTTCCGACCCCAACCTGCACTATGCCGCGCTGCAGGCTCTGGCCCTTAACGCGGGCGATGAGTTCGCAGTTGGCGACGTTCTGGAATTAAGATTCGGCAGCGAGCTGCAAACCATTCAATTCCTCGGGCACGTGACCGCGTTCCGGCCCTATGGTTCACTCGACGTGCACCTCTCTCCCAACACCGTTTTGGAATACGACTACACGACCTCCTTGCCCAACCTCCGGGACGAGAAGGGGTTCGATTCTGCGCCCGCCGATCTTAGCGAAGCCGATCCTCGCGTCAGTATGACGAACTATGCCACCCGCCTGGAAAGCGCACACCACCAGGAGTTCAGTATTTCCCGGCGCATCGGCGACACTAGCCTGCAAGTAGCCGGGTTCAGCGATCGTGTGGACAACACAGCTTTGACCGGCACCGGCGAAGTGACCTCCGTCGGCGGGTTTTTGCTGCCCGATATCTACTCAGGCACCTACAGTTATGCCGGCGGCACCTTGGACACGCGCGGAGTGCGCGTCGTACTCGAGCGGAAAGTTTGTTCCGATCTCACGGCCACACTGGATTACGCCTATGGCGGTGTTCTCGACCTGGCCAAGCCTGACGTTGAACTTCAGGACGCTCAGCAGTGGATCACCACCCAGCGCCGGCAAGCTGTGGCGGCGAAGCTCTCCGGCACCGTTTCTCGCACCCAGACGCGATGGATTGCGTCCTATCGCTGGATAGACGGCCAAGCCCTAACCCCGGTGGATATGTTTAACGCCTCGCCAGGACAGAGCGATCCCTTCTTCAGTCTCTTCATCCGGCAGCGGATTCCCACATTGGGCTTCCTGCCCGCCCACATGGAAGCGCTGGTCGACGTGCGCAACCTGCTGGCGCAAGGCTATGTGCCGGTGGTGGGCCAGGACGGCCAGACAGTCTATCTGGTCCAGGCAGCCCGCTCCATTCGCGGCGGCGTAAGCATTACCTTCTAGGCCAACGGTTTCCGCAGACCGTCTTCTGCTCGCTCTTCTGCGTCCTCTGACCCTCCCGCCCGTCATATTACTTCCGTCACTAGGTAGCCGGATTCCGGCGATGCTACGCTGCAGTCATACCCTTCCTCAAAGACCGTTTGCGGAGATCTCGATGCGTCGCTCGATGTACGCCGTCATCATTCTGATCATGGGCATCTTCGCCGCGCCCATCTCTGTTCATGCCCACCACTTGAAGCCGTCCAACGCGGCTTCGATGCCGGTGACCACCTCGTCGCCCGAGGCGCGTTCGCTCTACGAGAAGGGGATGCAGGATTACGAGAACCTTTACCTGGAGCGCTGCAACGACGACTGGCGAGCGGCGGTGAAGGCTGATCCCAATCTGGCCGTGGCCTGGGCTTGGATTGCTTTCAACAGCAGCAATCCGCAGGAGGTGAGCGCGGCCCGCGAAAAAGCCAAGGCCATCGCGCCCAAGCTGACTCCGGGAGAGCAGTTGATGATCGAATGGATCGCCAAGGTGCAGGAGGGCGACTTTATCGGCGGCATTTCCGCCATGAACGATATGTTGGAAATGTTTCCCAAGGACAAGCATCTGCTTTATCTTGCCGGCAACTGGTTGATGGGCGAGAACGGCACCGATCAGGCGCAGAGATTGTTTGAGAAGGCGCTGGCCATCGACAAGAATTTTCCCGCTGCGCTGAACGACCTGGCTTATGTGGATGCGCGCAACCGGCAGTTTGACAAGGCTTTTGCCGCCATGGATCGCTACGTCGCGCTCTTGCCCAGAGAACCCAACCCGCAGGACTCCTACGGAGAATTATCGCGGATGGCTGGAAACTTCGAAGGATCGCTGAAGCACTACCGGGCCGCGTTAGACATCGATCCTGACTTTGTGACTTCTCAGGTTGGCCTGGGAGATACCTATGCTTTGATGGGCAACCAGGAGCAGGCTCGGATTGAGTATGACAAAGCCATCCGCTACGCGCACAACGAGGCCGACCGGCTTAACCTACAGCATGCAGAAGGCGATGACCTGGGTACGCGACGGCAAGTTCGCCGACGCCGACAAATCATTCCAGGAGATTGCCGAAACCGCCCACGCCAAAGACCAGGACTTGCAGGAAGCACAGGCTTACCTGCACATGGCCGAATTTCAGACGGACGACAACGCAGCGTTGAGATATCTGCAGCAGGCCGAGGAGTCGCTAGGGCACCGCACGATCTCCCAGGGCGACAAGGATGAGGAACTCTCCCGCATTTTGCGGAACCGCACGGTGCGCGCCGCGCACGCGGGCAACCAGCCGTTGGCCGATCAGTCTCTGAAGCAACTCGAAGCCCTGGCAGCCGCCGGCCGCAACCGCGTCGTCCAGAGTTCCTACAACGGAGCTGCTGGAACTCTTCTTATGGACCAGAAGAAGTTCGACGAAGCCATCACATACCTGGAAGAAGACCAGGCTAATCCTTTCACCATGGAGCTTCTGGTGCAGGCCTACTACCAGACCAACCAGCCCGACAAGCTGGCCGACGCCGAGGCCAGGCTGCGCGGCACCAACGTTCCCACCATGGAGCAAGCGATCGTTGTACCGGCCGCGCGGCTGCGGCGCCCGGAAATGTAAGCCGCTTCTAACACATCCTGTAACGCAACCCGCAGATTTGGTCTATACTGTCGAACGTTCAGCGAGAAAGCGGGAGGTTTCTGCTGCGTTTGTGATTTCCCGTCTCGAGTTCGGGTTGGCCTGTCATCCTGAGCGAGAGCGAGGATCCTGGTGCTTGCCTGCGGGCCGCGGGTGGTGCGCGCAAGAACCAAGATCTCTCGCTGCGCTCGGGATGACAAGTAGGATTCTCGGGATGACAAATAGGATTAATGAAATCTTGATTAATGAAATCTAAGATCGATCGACGCTCCCGTGAAAGAATTGTTGCCACCTTGCCGGTGCGTGTCCGCGGTGTTACGGCGAATCCAGAGGTAAGCGCCGAGACGCGGGACGTCAGCGCGAACGGCATATTCCTCTATACAAACGCTCGCATGGCGGAGGGTTCGGAAGTGGAATTGGTGCTGATTCTCCCGCCCGAATTGACCTCCGGAGAAAAATGCTGGGTTTGCTGCCATGCCCGGGTTTTGCGTGTGGAACAGGGACCCGGCACCGACTTTGGGGTCGCGGCCGAAATCCGGCGAATGGACGTCCTGCCCGAGATCCCGGCGTAGCTTTCTCGCACGAATCGAGAGCCAGAAGCCGTCAAAAGTTCAAGCCGATCCTCGGGCAAGAAGTGCCCTGGGGTCAAGAAGTGGAAGCTTCTGAAATCCTCAGAAAATGCTTCCCATGGCACTGACCTTGGTGCAATAATGGCGGCCCTAGAATTGCTCTGGCCAAACTCAAGGACTCAGGTGGGCCTAGTATGTGGATTGAGAAACTGTCAGACGGTGTGGTCCAGGTGCAAACCCCGATCGGGCCGCGTTATTTAATGCCATCGCTTCTTCAGCGCGTGTATTTTCTTTGGATGTTCCGTCACTTTCCCATTCTCCCTCATGCCGTGCTCAACACCGGGCAGCAGAGAATGATCGATCGCCTGTGCTCTGAACAGAGGTTCGTCTCCATGGCGTATGCGGATGGTATGGAAGATGCCCCTGTAATCGGCACGGTCGAGCGCCGGCTAAGTCCCAAGGTGGGGTCTGAGTCTTTGCCCCCGCGTCGCCCTGTGGTCAGCGAAAGTCCCGGAGGCTTGGCTGCGGAAGTGCGGCAGCGTTCCTAGCGGCGTCGCCTTTGCCTCGGGAACTCCAACCGTAGCCCGCGCAACTGAGATTGCCGCTCAGCTGCATGCAACTTGCCGCAACTCGGTCAGGCGGGCCGCAAGAAATTCTAAATACTCCTCCATTCCCTCTCCGGTCTTGGCGGAAAGCCTCAGGACCGGCATGCCCGGGCGCACCGCCTGGATGTTGTTGTATGCGGCTTCCCAGCTGAATTCGACCGCCGCGGCCAGGTCGATCTTTGGTGACGATTGCCACGTCGGCGCTGTTGAAAATGGTGGGATACTTGAGCGGTTTGTCCTCGCCCTCGGTCACGGAAATGAGCACGAGACGAAGGTCCTCGCCGAGATCATAAGAAGAAGGACACACCAGGTTGCCCACGTTTTCGATGAAAAGAAAATCCAACTGATTGAGATCCCAATCCTCGAGCGCGCTCTGAACCATGGCAGCTTCGAGGTGGCAGAGAGTCCCGGTGGTGATTTGCTTAACCGGGGCATGGCTGCGCGCCAGACGCAGGGCGTCATTCTCGGTGGCAAGGTCCCCCACGAGCGCAGCTACGCGGTAATTTGCACGAAGCAGAGTGAGAGTTTTTTCGAGGAATGCAGTCTTGCCCGAGCCGGGGCTGGAAACCAGACTCACCACGAACACTCCGGCGGCGCGGAAGCGGTCGCGCAGGCTCCGCGCCACAACGTCATTCTGCTTCAGCACGTTCTTGCGGACTTCGATCAAACGGGGTTCGGGACGCATTCCTGTATCTCCAGTGCAACCACTTCGAGTTCCTTGCCGTGCACGATCTCTGGAGTCGGAGTACCGCATTCCGGGCAGCAAAACAACTGCATCGAACTCAGCGGGCGCTGCGCTTGGCAGCGGGGGCAAAAGATCACGACCGGAACATCTTCCACGAGCAGGAGCGAACCCTGCAGAGGAGTGTTCTCGCAGGCCATTTCATAACACGAGAGTAGCGCCTCTTTCACAACGCCAGACAAAGCTCCCAGCTTCAGATGTACGGCATTCACCTGAACGCCGCGACGCTCTGCCTCTTCCTCGGCCAGTTCCACGATGCTCATCGCGATAGAAAGTTCGTGCATGCTTTTCTTTACTCGCTCGGCTCGTCATGCGGTCGCGCTGGACCATCGAAGCGGCCGAATGCCGCCAATGCCGCCTGTCCCAGGCTGATACCGCCGTCGTTGGGAGGGACCGCATGGTTTGTCCAGATCTGCAACGACCCGTTCGACAGCAGAGACTTCAAATCCTCCAGCAGCAACTCGTTTTGGAAAACTCCCCCCGAGAGCACGACCGTATCCAATCCGTGACTGCTGCAGATTTCGTTTACCGCATCCCGCAAGCCCTGAGCGATTCCGCGCTGGAAAGACCGGGCAATTTGCGCACATCACGGCCGCAAACACGGTCATGCGCAACGGCCAGCAGCAGCGGGCGAAAATCGAGTTCGCCATCGATAAAGGGGAAGGGATATGCCTCCCTCAGGGGAGCGCTGCGCGCGAGTTGCTCTAGCCAGATTGCGGCCTGGCCTTCGAATGTGACCTCACGGGTAAACCCGAGAAGCGCATGCAGCGGCGTCAAACAGTCGCCCCACGGAGGTCGTAGCAAACGTGCGGACGTTCTTTCGTGACCAAATCCAATCGCATTCCGGTAGCGTTCAGGGAAAGCTGAAGGGCTCGGCAAGAACGTCCGGCAGGCCATCCACTTGGGCAAGAAATCCGGCTGCCGCTTGCACTGGGTAATGCGCCGCCGCGTCGCCGCCCGCGAGGGCTGCAGGACGCAAATGAGCCACGCGCTTGAAGCCCTCCTGCACGCTGCCCACGAAGATCTCGCCGCCCCAGATGGATCCGTCATCGCCATATCCGGTGCCGTCGAAGCTTACGCCCACGACTCGCTTCGTCCACTCTCCCGCGCTCCGCGAGCACGGATGCCACGTGGGCGCGGTGGTGCTGTACCGCCCTTTGCCGCGGAGCGTGTTGCGCGACCCCAAATGCCGCGGCGTGAGCGGCTGAGAAATATTGCGGGTGAAGGTCGTGCACCAGAAGCAACTCCTCCCAGCGAACTTCGTACATCGAGACCAGATCCTCGATCGTCTCGCGAAATGCGCGCAGCGACTGGTAGTGATCCAGGTCGCCGATGTGCTGGCTGACAAACGCCTGGCCGTCAACAACCAGCGTGACCGTATTCTTCAGATCGGCGCCGAGCGCGAGAATCGGGCCTGCAGCGGGAAGAGAAGCAACCGCTCCCGGAGCGTAACCGCGAGCGCGGCGCAAAATCACGGGACCGAATGCGCCGGCTCGCGCCACGGAGTCGTCCACTCGCCGCGCGATAGGCCGCTGCCCAATCAGAAACGAGTCGGCAATTCCAGTGAGACGCAGCAGCGCATCTTCGTCCTCGTACGCGATGGGTTCACTCGATCGATTCGCGCTGGTCATGACCAGGATTTCCGGAGCTCCGGCAGCAAATAGCAAGTGATGCAAGGGGGTGTAAGGCAACATCACGCCGAGTTCGTTATTTTCCGGGGCGACTCCGGTAAGTTCGATTCTTGCCGGCGCAAGCACGATGGGACGGGCAACCGAAGTAAGCAGCGCTTCCGCGTCAGAAGAAAGCTCGACCAGAGTGCGGGCCATCTCAATATTCCGCACCATGAGAGCAAAAGGTTTTTCTTTTCGGTACTTGCGATCCCGCAAAGCCGCAACGGCTGCGGGATTCCGGGCATCGCATGCCAGGTGGTACCCACCAAGTCCTTTCACTGCGAGAATCGCGCCGGCACGGAGCAGTTCGGCCGCTCGGCGAATGCTACCTTCACTTCCACCCGTGGACTCATCCGTCGATTGGAGCAGCGAATGCAGCCGCGGGTGAGCCTGCGGAAGAAGATAGTAGCCGGGTCCGCAAGCCGGACAAGCTACGGGTTGCGCGTGAAAACGACGATTGTTGGGATCGGAATATTCCGCCGCACAGTAGTCGTCGAGCAGCCAATCCTTCATCGTAGTGTTACGCCGGTCGTATGGCAGAGCCAAAACGACGCTGTAGCGCGGCCCGCAGTTGGTGCAGTTGATGTAGGGATATAGGTGGCGCGGATCGGCCGGGTCGAAGAGCTCTTTCAGACATTCGCTACAAACCGGCAAGTCCGGTGAAATCCGAACTGTCGGGCGCTCGCGGCGCTGGCTCGTCCGGATGTGAATTCCTGCAAGCCGACTGGCTCAGCAGGCTGCACGTCGATTTCAGCGATGCTGGCTGCGGGCGGCGGCTGCGCTTTCAAGTCCCGAACAAAAGCCGCCAGCCCGGTCTCAGCGCCCTCAAGATGAATTTCAACGCCTTCTTCCGCATTCAGCACCCATCCGTTCAGAGTGTTCGCGCAAGCCAGGCGATAGACAAAAGGACGGAATCCCACGCCCTGCACTACTCCTCGAACGTCGAATGGAACAAGCGCTGGCCATATCAGGTTGTTATCTTGCGCGAGTCTACTCGTCGATGATGCAACCGTGACCTTGCCACCCCACCTGAACTACCTTGCCGTCCTCGACCAGAATTGGCACGGTGCGCTGGCCGCGCGCGATCTCGTGCATGCGCCCGCGTGCCGCGGGATCGGTTTCCACGTCGTACTCCACAAACTCACTGTTCTTCCACTCCAGCCACTCGCGCATTTCGCCGGTGTGAGGACAGCGGGCAGTTCCATAAAGTTCAAGCATAGATTTCAAACATGTTTTCAAGTTCGGCCACGGCTCAATACCTCCTGGTTCAACGTCTGCAACGATTCGCGAATGACGTGGTAGATCGAAGCCTGCACTTCCTGAATGCGCGGAATGTAGTCGCACTTCACCACCACGGGAAAATCAGCCAGGTGTTTGCGCTTGATCTCGCCTCCGTCGTAGCCGAGCAGCGCCACGGTCAACATATTCCGCTTCCGCGCTTCTTCCAGCGCCGCGATGATGTTGCGCGATCCGCCGCTGGTGGAAATACCGATCGCAACATCTTCCGGGCGAGCCTGCGCGATCAACTGGCGAAGGAAAATGGCGTCCGTGCCAATGTCGTTGGCGACGGCAGTGATGTTCGCCGGTTCCAGGGAGAGTGAAACCGCAGGGACAGATTGATAGCCCGGCGGCGGAAGCACGCAATCGATGGCGAAATCGTTGGCGTCAGTTGCGGACCCGCCATTGCCGAAGACGATGATCTTGCCGCCGCGGCGCAGCCGCTCATGAATCGCCAGCGCGCGTGCCGCTGATCTGCTCCGCCTCTTCTCGCGCCACTTGCTCGCGCAGCTCGGTATCGTCGTGGGCTTTCATCAAAATGGACGATGCGACCTCAGCGACAAGGTTTGCCGTTCCTTGTTTTTCTCTGCCCAGAAATGGATAGAGAAAGCCCGATTCTCCCACGTCGTGGCCAAGTTCACGGTGCTCAAAGAAAACGTGCACGGTCTCCCACAGCGTGTGGTAAAGGATTTCGATCATCTCCTGATGCATGAACTGATCATGCGTGGCCGCGTTCACCGCGTAGGAACCTTCAACGCCAGGCAGTGCGAAAGTCATGGCCCCGCGACCGTATGCGTGCTGCAGCGCGGCCCACACTTCGGGATCTCCCTCTGGAGGACCGAACCCCATGACGATGTCTTCGGGACTAAGGATGGCTTCGAGCCACGGTCGAAACAGAACTGAAAGATCCAGGGCCGGCAGAGCGCGCTTACCGACGATTACCGGATGAACGAACTCGACAGAAACGTGCTGCGCATCGGTGGCGTAAGGGCCGCGTCCGAAGGCCAGAAGCCGACCGCCGCGCAGAAATCGCTCCGACATCTCACGGCAAGCTTCTGCCAGACGCGGCGCCTCCTGCGAAAAAAAATGCTCGAACAATTGGTTCCGTTCGAGCAGTCGCGCCTCGACTTGGCTGGCAAGTTCAGATGCCGTTGCCGTAGCATTTTTGAATGACAAATTCATCTTCACTTCGCTTAGCAAATGCGCGGCAAGGGATCGCCGACGAGCATGTCCACGATTCGGCTGCCCCCGTAAAGGGTTGTCACCAGCACCGTGCCGGCGGGTTGTTCGCGAACTTCGCCGATCACCTGCGCCTCACTTCCGCCCGGCGCCAGGCTCAACGCGTTGATCGCGGCGTCGGAGTATTCCGGGGAAACCACCGCCAGAAACTGGCCCTCATTCGCAATATGCAGCGGATCGAGCCCGAGCAATTCACACGCGCCGCGAACCGTATCACGCACGGGAATCTGATCTTCAAAAAGAACCATGCCGAGTCCGCAATCGTGCGCCAGTTCATTCAGAGATGTTGCCGCACCACCGCGAGTTGGATCGCGCATCCAGCGGATACCCGGACCCGCGGCATGAATAAGGGCTTCGACGAGAGGAAGCACGGAGCGCGTGTCGGAACGAAGATCAGCTTCGAAATCAAGCTCGCCGCGCGCCAGCAGAATGGTGATGCCATGATCGCCGATGGGCCCGGAGAGCAGAATCCTGTCGCCCACGCGCACCGAGCGAGGATCGATCGTCACTCCGTGAAGCAAGCGGCCGATGCCGGTCGTGGTGACGTACATCTGGTCCGCTTTGCCATGCTCGACGACCTTGGTGTCGCCGGCAGCGATGCGGACGCCCGCGTCCCGCGCGGCTTTTGCCATGGCGCGAACTTCGGCTTCGAGAACCCGCGTAGGCAGGCCGGCTTCGAGCACGTAGGAAACCACCAGCGCTTCTGCCTTCGCTCCCGAGACAGCCAGGTCGTTCACCGTGCCGTTCACCGCAAGTTCGCCGATAGAGCCGCCGGGAAAAGTCAGCGGCTTCACCACGAAGCTATCGGTAGTTATCGCAACTTTTGTGCCGTTGATGTCGACCTGCGCGGCGTCGCCGAGCGGGCCCGGCGAGGAACCGAAAAGCAATGGAGAAAAAAGCCCTTCAACCAGCCTGCGGCTGGCTTTGCCTCCGGCTCCGTGCGCCATCTCGATCTGCGGGTCGCGAAACCGCGTGGGCGCAGATTCGGCAAGCAAGGGTTCTGAAGCTCTCAAGCGATCGAACTCAGACTTACCATTGCTGCCTTGCGGTGTTCGTAGTTGTAATAGGCGGCGCATGATCCTTCCGATGACACCATGAGTGCGCCCATGGGATGCTCCGGCGTGCACTCGCGGCCAAAAAGTTTACATTGATGCGGCTTCAGCACGCCCTTCAGCACTTCTCCACATTGCGCGGCTTTAGGGTCGGTTACGCGAATGCCGGGAACCGCAAAGCGTTGCTCCGCATCCCATTCGGCGTACTTGGCGTTGATCCGCAGCGCGGATTGCGAGATGAACCCCAGGCCGCGCCACTCGAAGTAAGGGCGTAACTCAAAAACCTCAGCCATCGCCTTGAGCGCCGCGCGATTGCCTTCCCAGGGAACCACGCGCTTGTATTGATTCTCCACTTTGGCTTCGCCCGCCTTCAACTGGTGCAGCAGCATGACGATCGACTGCAGCATGTCGAGCGGTTCGAAGCCCGAAACCACGATCGGCTTGCGTTCGTTCTGCGCGATCCATTCGTAAGGGCGGCAACCGATGACGGTCGAGACATGGCCGGGACCAATGAACGCGTCGAGCCGCATGTCAGGGGAATCCAGAATCGCCCGGATCGCCGGAATGATGGTGACGTGATTGCAGAAAACGGAGAAATTCCGAAGTCCTTCAGCCTTGGCGCGCATCATCGTCAGTGCGGTGGAGGGTGCTGTGGTTTCAAAACCGATGGCAAAAAACATCACGTGCTTGTCGGAATTAAGCCGAGCCAACTTCAGCGCATCAGAAGGCGAATACACAATGCGAACATCCATGCCGCGGGCCTTGTGTTCAAGCGGGCTGCCCAGGGTGCCGGGCACACGCATCATGTCTCCGAAGGCGGCGAAGATTACATCCGGCTGCTGCGCAATGGAAAGACCATCGTCGATTCTCCCCATCGGCAGCACGCACACCGGGCAGCCGGGGCCGTGAATCAATTCAATGTTTTCCGGAAGGATATCTTTCAGGCCGAAACGATAGATGGCATGAGTATGTCCGCCGCACACTTCCATCATGCGGTAGTGGCGTTCGCGGCCGGCGAGTCGGCGGATTTCTTCCGCTGTCTTTGAAATCAGTTCGGGTTCGCGAAACTCGTCGACGAATCTCATGCCGATCCCTTCCTTACAGGCCACCCGAAACCGGGCGTCAATTCACATCCTCCAACCCGTATCCCCGGACTTCCTGCATCGCTCCGTCGATCTCTCCCAGCATCCGGAGAGTGTTCATCTGGTCGGCCGCATCCTCCGCGCTGATCTTGCTCATGGCGAAGCCCACATGAACCAGCACCCAGTCACCGGGCACCGGCTTATCATCCTGCAACAAGCCCAGATCAATCCTGCGCCGCACGCCGACCACGTCAACCGTTGCCGAATCCTTATTATCGGAAGAGATCTCGACGATCCTTCCTGGTATGGCTAGACACATCCGGCACCCTCCCACGACGTCATGATTTGCTCCATCCCCATTCATTTTCCGGCACACCCATGCCCACAGGCAGATTACGCCTGCTTGCGAGCAGAAATATCAAACGAGAGCTTGAGCTCATCCTTGAGCTTCACGGCCCCGCCTAGCGCGGATACCGGGCGAATCTCGTAATCGCTCTGGCGGACCGCAAACTCTCCCGCCGCGCGCAGCGTATTCCCATTCACCGAGATCCGGGCTGAGACCGGCTGATTGCGCTTAACTCCGTGCAACGTCAGTTCTCCATTTAGAGCCACCCAATATTGCCCTTCTCCGGTCTTGCTGGCGGACCCGCGAGAGCACTCGTACACGATGTCAGGGAAAGAGTCGGACTCAAGCACTTCATCGTGCATCCTGCGGTTGATTTCCTCGCGATCTTTCTCGCTGATGTCGTCGGTGACCGTCAGCGCAGCCGAATGAATCACCATGCGCAGCGAACTCTGTTCCACCGCGTCAGGATTTAGAAAAACTTCCCCTTGGAAATCCGGGATTGCAATCGTTGGGTTATGACCAAGTGCAAAAAGCAGTCCGGTGGCAAACGCCCTGACGGTAAAGGTGCTTCCTGTGGTTTCGATGATGTAATGAACCGTGGCGCCCTCCGGCTTTATCGTGGGTTCTGTGGCGTAATGCACTAGAGAAACCTCCCAGGAATCAGAACATCCTTCTCTAAAACTTCATCGCTGTTAATCCGCTTTGCGCGCCACCACGTAGAACGAAAACTTCAATTCGTCCTGAAGTTTCAAGGTGCCTCCCGCGATCGATGCGATGCGAATGTTGTAGTCGCTCTGCAGCAGCGTAAACGAACCGTAGGCGCGCGCGCTGTCAACCCCGAGAGATGCTTGAGCCACAAAATCCTGATCGTTGGTAATACCATGAAGAGTCAGCCTGCCACGCACGTTGAGACGAAAAAGATCTTCCTTCAATCTCTCGGCGGCCATCGTGCCGTCGTAAATAATCTCCGGAAAGTCCGGCGTTTCCAGCACTTCCTGGTTCATAATCCGGTGAAGCTCTCGCCGATCGGCGTCCGGCAGTTCATCCAAAACCTCCAGCGAAGCAGGTTTCACCCGAGCTTTCAGCGAAGCGCCCTCCAGCGAACCAGAAATCATCTGGACCATTCCGCTCCAATCGCGAATCGCAATCTTTGGACTATGAGCAATTGCCGAAATCAAGCCGCTGGCAAACGCCTGCACCGTAAACTGGCTCGTCCGTGTGTCGATCACGTAACGAGTACCGGCGACGCTCGTCGTCATCGAAGTCTTCCTCCGGGACCGTGCCGATCACGTGCCGTCACGGTCCGCTGTGCCCCTCCGAATGATGCGAACCATCTTCAGCCAGCCTGCTACATGGAGCGCAATTTCAAATAGCGGTCCAGATCCGGCAAAGCACCCTGAGCCAGATTCCCCAGCCCGAACTGGCCGAGATAGCGCCTCGCGATCGGATTGGAAAGAATCAGTCCCGCCCCGAAAACTACCAGGGCCACTCCGCTCAACATGAATAATGTGTCCTTGTCGCTGGTTCCGTTACCGTTCTCTTCCATTGCCACGGCTGTCTCCTTTTATCGCTGGATATTTAATGGGTTGAACCCGGCCGATTTTTGTCCAGAAGTTTCTCGATTAGCGATTCCACCAGCGTCACCGCTTCTTTCACGCCTGCATCCACGGGTGCACTCAGTCCCATCTGACCTTCGTCGCCTCCGAGAGTCTCCGGTTCGCAACCGACGAGCAGTACGCTTTTCATCTCGATGTTCATCGCCCGGGCCATGCGCAGCACGCTGACGGGATTCATGGCGTGGGCTTCGATTACGGGCGGAGGCGCTTCGGGATCATCTAATGCTTTCAAATCGGGTTCAATGACGTACAGCGTGCCCGGAGCCCCGCCGTGCGGGCAGGCATCCACCAAAATCGTGGTTTCGTAGCCGTCTTGCAGCGCGTAGGCCAGATCGAATCCTCGAATGCCGAAATCGGCCACGCGCACCGCTTCGGGCAGCCTTGCGTTCGCGAGTCGGCGAACCACCTCCACGCCGAACGCGTCATCGCCGAGAAATATGTTCCCGATACCGGCAATCAGGATGGTTGGTTTCTGCGCAGCGACAATGTGCAGACATTCATCGGGTGAGAGTGGTTCAACCTCCTCTGCGTCGAAGAAGAAACGGTGACCGGGTTGACGAAGCAAGCCCATATCCTTGCCGGGATCGTCGTCCAGAACCACGCAGACGTGCCGCTTGCCCTCGTAATCCTGCTCGATGCATTCGATGGTGGCCGTTTGCCCAGCTAGCGCGATGTCCATCACATCGCCGCCGGGGCGAGGGCGCAGGCGCACGCGGCTTCCTGTCTTGACTTCGACTCCCGAGATCTCCAGATGATCGACAGGAGTTTTCTCTTCGAGGAGTTGCCATTCCCACTCGTTCATTGGGTGTCCTCCTGGCGTGAACGAGGATTGAGCGGTCGCAACCCGCGCAGAACTCCGTGCAACTTCATCAGCTGTTCGACCGGCATGGTCTCTGTGCGCTCCAGCATCTGGCGGGCGCGCTCGTCGGACTGGCTCATCTCGCGCTTCTCGTCGTCGGTCAGCGTCATGATGCGCAGAGAGAGAATCTCATCAATCTCGGTGCCATCAAACAGATCGCCGGCACTCTCGGGAGCAATTTGCGGATAGTCGTAGAGAATGATCGGAGAAGAAAGCATGGTGTCGCATTGTCCTTCTTCGCCAACCAGCACCGGCCAAGTGCCAACGTTCTTACAATTCGCCGCTCGCGCAATGAGCCGTTCCTGAGGCGCGATCAGCGAAACGAATTGTCCATCCTGCACCCCGAGAACGGTATGGGCTGAGGCCATGGAACTAAGCAGCGCCTCGTCGCGAGTGGAATTCAGCGAGCTTTCGAAAGGCGTGGTATTGCGAATCAGCGCGCTGATCTTGAATATTCCATCCTCACCCCGCTCAGCCGCGACTTCAATAGAGCCGCAGATCGCCCTTCGTTCACGAACGATCACACCGGCAATCCGTCCGCCGTCATCGGGCAGATATTCAAATTTCCTTTCAGCGCAGAAACTGAAAATGTCCTGGACCGGTCTGCGGCACAACGCTTCCACGTTGTACACCGGCAGGCACAGGTCCCGCTCGATTGCTTCCTGCCAGGGTTGATAGACGCGACCGTTCACCGCAAGTCGCTCTACAAAACGAAACTCGGGGGTTTCTCCCGGCAACAACTCCCTCAGCGGCGTGGTCAGTTCACCGACAGTGCGCGCCACCAACTGAAGAAAGCGCACTCGAACTTCAAGCCCAGTCAGCGAACTGCCTTCGACCAGGCATTCGGTCTGCATGGTCCAAGCTTCGCTGCCCTTCTGCGCCTCGCTATACGACCGCGGACAGAGCACGCCAAAATTCCAGCGCTGCTGATTCTTCACCGACGACGGACGGTAGGGATAGAGCATGTATCCCTCGTACAGCACCGCCTTCGCGATCTTGTCCACCGTCGCGAGATTCATCACATTACCTTCTCTTCGACTTCCTCGATCGGAATGACGCTCTCCAAAGCTTCTTCCCATGTGGGAATGCCGTGCCGGACTTTGTATTGATACAAACGGTCGAAGGCATCCTTTTGCAGGCACAGCCATGCGCTATTGGGATAGAAGGACTCCATCATGTCGCGCCAGACTTTAACCGGCAGTTTGAATCGAGCTTCCTTGTCCCAGGAAATGGGCGCGACCTGCAAGCCGCCTTCAGGGCTGGCATAAAAAACAGTTCCGCTGAACTGCAGGCAGACGGGAACCTCGCCATCCGCCAAGCCGTCGAAATACTTGGTGGCAGCGACGTTGAAATCGAAACTGCAGGGAACGGGAAGATCGATCAGAGTGGTTCCCTTGAACGAGGGCACGACGAGATTGGCGTGGGTCCACAAGAGACTTCGCAGAGTTTGGCCCCAGCGGCTGGGCTCGCCAAACAGGTCGAGCAATCGCTCCTGATCCTCAGGCGAATACTTGCGGCGCGTGACTTCAAGCTGGATTTGGCAACGCAGCGCAACGGTGTGAATCGTCTGCTCCGGATTAGCGTCGGTCAGGCGAAGCTTGAAGGCGAGAAGGGCGAGGCCGCATTGGCGACAACTTCGGCGCCCTCGACTTGAAAGCTCAGATCAGGCATGAGATTCCTCTTCCATCCGCGCTGCCTCATTGCGTTTCGACGCGAATCTCAACCGATCGCGCTTTCACACTGCTGAAGAATTCGCCAAGCTCCTTCCACACTTCCGTCCCGCCGGAAAGTCCTTTCCAGTGCATGCGAATCAGGCCCACCAGCTTGTAACATTCATCGATCGGAAGCAGATAATACTCGGCAGCGGAGTATCCGCGGGAATAGCCCAGCCGGTTGACCAGCAGCCCTTCTACATCGGATTCCATTTCGTTCAGAATCGGGTTGCGGGCCACAATGTCGTTCCAGGATTCCAGCGCGAGCAGCGATTCGGTCGCGCCGGCCGGACTGGGATAAAGCGCGACAATCCGGTTCTCAAGGCTGCTTCTGAAGAAGAACGCCATGTTGATGGGAACCATCAAGCCATTCCATTCGGCATCGCTGAGATTGAAGCCGGGAAGAGAACGCACCCGCCGGGGCACGCGCTTGAACTTCACTCCCTGGCCGCTGAACAGAATCGCGCAGGCATCGCAGGTGCAGAGCAGCTTGCGCTGAGCCACCTCAATCAAGTGCGGATGGTCGGGCCGCAGGCCCACGCTGCACAACTCGCAGCGTTCGAGCGGCCGCTCGCGCCGCGCCATCTGGCGCAGCGTTCCGAAGCCATCGGCCGATCCCGTAAATTGTCCCGAACTCATGATTCGACATCCCAATCTTCTGTGCTTCTCTCTAATCCGCGCCCTGCGGTTCCAGAGCCACCGGCGATCCGGATGCGCGCCGCCCATCAACTTGTCCAAAGCCACAAATCCTGAAGCCGGCTTCTCATCCAAACCCTCGATTACGAGAGAGGTCAAATCCGGCGCCGCGTCGTACATCGCGGCTTCGAGAGTGGCCTGCACGGTTTTCGCGGTTGAGCCGCAAGTATGCGAGCCGGTCTCAACCCGCAAACGGATCGCGCCATCGTTCATGCCGAGCAACTCAACCTCACAACCTTGTTTCCGCAACTGCTGCCGCACCCGGTCCACTGCCTTCACCACGCGACTTTCCAGATCCTCGGGATGCAGGCCGTAGAGAATCAGAACGCTGCTCACCAGCGAATCACGGCCCAGCCGGTCGATGATGCTCATTCCTGTTTCGCCGGCCTCGGCAACGATCTCGAGCGTCTTCTCCAACGCAGCACCGTGTAAATCCATAAGTGACTGCAGCAGGTCCTTGGTGGCAGCTCTTACCGCGGGATCGGCGATCGATTCGATCTCCTGGACCAACCCGCCGATCCGCTGGATGTCTTGCCGAAAATCCTTAGCTCGGCCACAATGCTCCTCGTCAAAGTTCCTTGCCAACCCCGGCCACTCAAACATGAAAAAAATGGAGTGAGAGCGCAGTTTCGAGATGCCAGTCGCGTCAGCAACCAAACGTGACTGGCGATTCCTGACAGCTACCACCCTCACTCCTTAGTAACCCATGGAGCAGGTTCAGGGTTGAAGACCGAACATCGGAGAGTGATGCGTCTCCAGCACCTTGCCATTTCCCAGATACATGTGCACGCCGCACGGCAAACAAGGGTCAAAGCTTCGCACCGCCCGCATGATGTCGATTCCCTTGAACTTGTCCGGACCGTTTTCTTCAAAGATCGGGGTGTTCTGCACCGCGTCTTCGTACGGACCGGGAGTGCCATAAATGTCGCGCGGATTGGCATTCCAGGGCGTCGGCGGATACGGATGGTAGTTGGCAATCTTGCCTTCTTTGATCACCACATGATGCGAAAGCACGCCACGGACGGCTTCGTGGAAACCGCAGCCGATGGCTTCCTCAGGCACCTTGAATTCCGTCCATGTCTTGGTGTGTCCGGCGTGCAATTCGGCCAGCGCTTTTTCCATGAAGTGCAGAGCGGCGCAAGCAGCATAAACCTGGAAGTAAGTCCGGGCCCGGTCGCGTTCGATCGCATTGCTCCACTTCGGAATCTTCCACTCAAACTCGACTTCAGGCAGCGAGGTCGTCTTGGGCAGATACATTTTCACGCTGGTCCCAGTGGACTTGATATAGCCGATGTCCACTAAGCCAGCCAGCGCAGTGGCCCAGAGACGGGCGATGGGGCCGCCTCCAGTGTCCATCGCGAGATGATCGCCGGTTCGCTTGTCCAGCCAGCGCGGCGACATCACCCAGGTGTACTTGCCGCCGAAATCACGCTTCTGTGGACGGGGAATCGTAGTCTGGTTCCAGGGATGGTTTTTGTCCACTGGATTCCCCAGGGGATCAGTCTTGACGAAGGTTTGCGAATTCTTCCACTCGTCGTAGTAAGAGCTTCCGAGCAGAATGCGGATGTTCAGATTGATGTCCACCAGATCCGTAGTAACCAGCTTGCCGTCGACCACGATGCCGGGAGTCACAAACATCCCGCGACCCCAATTCGTCATGTTCTTGTATGTGTAATCGCAGACATCGGGATCGTTGAACGATCCCCAGCACGCCAGCAGCACGCGGCGACGGCCAACTTCCTCGTAACCGGGCAGCGCCTGGTAGAAGAAGTCGAACAGATCGTCATGCAGGGGAACGACTTTCTTCATGAACTCGACATACTTCATCAAGCGGACCAGATAATCGGTAAAGAGCTGGATGGTGGGCACGGTGCCGACGCCGCCGGGGTAGAGAGTGGAAGGATGAACGTGGCGGCCTTCCATCAGGCAGAACATCTCTCGCGTCATGCGGCTCATGACCAGAGCTTCGCGATAGAAAGATCCGGTAAACGGATTGAGCGCGGTCATGATATCGGAGATGTTCTTGAATCCATGCAGATTGGAATGAGGCGCCGGCGTCGATTGCGCTTTCGCCCAGACCTTAGGATTCGTCTCCTTGACCATCTGCTCGCAGAAGTCGACGCCCACCAGATTGTCCTGGAAGATATTGTGATCGAACATGTACTCGGCGGCTTCGCCCAGGTTGACGATCCACTCCGCAATCGGAGGCGGTTTCACGCCGAACGCCATGTTCTGCGCGTAAGTGGCGCAGGTGGCGTGGTTGTCACCGCAAATACCGCAGATGCGGCTGGTGATGAAATGGGCATCGCGCGGGTCCTTGCCCTTCATGAAGATGCTGTACCCGCGAAAGATGGATGAGGTGCTGTGGCACTCGACCACATGGCGGTTCTCAAAATCGATCTTGGTGAAGATGCCCAGGCTGCCCACGATGCGAGTGATCGGGTCCCAGTTCATTTCCACCAGGTTCTTTGACTTGCTGGAAACATCTTTTGTCGGTGCGGTAATAGTGCTCATTCGATCGCTCCTTGTCCGTCTCAGCAGTCTGTCGGTTTCTCTGTGTGCTTAATAAGATCGTGGATGATATCCCGTGGTCAGGTTAGGGCCGGGATGACGCCACTTTGGCTCTTTATTGGTGGTGGCCTGGGTCATGGAGCGCAGGGCTCGAATGGCGCGGCCGTAAGCGCCGACCGCTGCGCTGGAAACCTTCGCCCCCGGCGGCTCGTCCATAAAGGGCATGAATTTGTCCGGGAATCCGGGCATGGTGCAGCCGATGCAGATGCCGCCCACGTTGGGGCAGCCACCGATTCCCGCCATCCATCCCCGCTTGGGAACGTTGCAGTTCACGACCGGCCCCCAGCATCCCAACTTCACGATGCACTTGGGCGAGCCGTAGACTTCGGCGAAATCACCCTGCTCGTAGTACCCGGCGCGATCGCAGCCTTCATGCACCGTCTTGCCGAACAGCCATGTGGGACGCAGTTGATCGTCGAGCGGAATCATGGGCGCCAGCCCAGCCACCTGATAGAGCAGGTAGAGCACGGTTTCCATGAAGTTGTCGGGTTGCACCGGGCATCCCGGAACATTGACGATGGGCAGGCCGGCTTTCGAACGCCAATCCCAGCCAAGGTAGTCCGCGAGCCCCATGGCTCCGGTAGGATTGCCTTCCATGGCGTGAATCCCGCCGTAAGTGGCGCAGGTACCGCAGGCCACGACGGCCAACGCCTTGGGAGCCAAGCGATCGATCCACTCGTTCGTGGTGATGGGCTGGTTCGTCTTCGGATCGGTTCCGAGCCCTGCCCAGTATCCTTCCTTCTTTATTTTTTCGTTCGGGATCGATCCCTCGACCACAAGCACAAACGGTTCGAGCTGGCCTTTCTCGGCCATGTACCAGAATTTCAGGAAGTCATCCCCGTTCTCGTAGGCAAGGACGGGATTGTGCAAGTGCACCTTAGGAAGACCGGGGATTGCTCCCAACAGAACGTCCTCGATGCTGGGTTGAGTCGCTGCGGTAACTGAAACCGAGTCTCCATCACAGCCGAGACCGGCGGTGATCCAGAGTATATGCACCTCGGCGACAGGCGATGGTTTTTGCGTAACCCGACCGTAAGGAACCGTTTCCGCTGCCATAACGGAGTTCTCCTTTTCTAGATCAACTTGTCAAGAACGGAGGCATACTTCTTCGATCTCGTGCACGATCAGCGCAGACGTGCAGACCACCAACCCGGATTCCACAATCGAAATCTCAAATGGGCGGGATCAGAATCAACAATATTCAGAAAGCGTACAAGCGGGAGCACCACTTTTTCACCTTGGGGGAACAACTATGAATGGCACCGGGGATTCCCCGATGTCTTGAGGGTGAACAGTGGTCGATTGAGTGCTAAGGAAAGTGGCAATAGCGGGGAGGAAGAACCGACTTGAACGAAAATCGCGGCTCAGACCGCTTTTTCGTTCATATTCCACTGAATGGCGTGCTGCATGAGTTCGCGGGCGCTGCGCAGCGACAACTTTTCTTTGATGTGAGCCTGGTACGACTCGACAGTTTTTATGCTGATGTGCAGTTCTTCCGCGATCTGCCGCGTTCCATGGCCTTCCCCGATCAGGCGAAACACTTCCAATTCGCGGTCGCTGAGATCGGCGATGGAGGAGTTTCGTAACGTGCCGGAGCCGGTGATGTAATGCTTAAGCATCTTGTTGGCGATGCGGTCGCTTACATAAACCTCGCCACTCAGAATGCGGCGCACGGCGACCAACACTTTCTCTGTGGCCTCTTGTTTCATGATGTAGCCGTTCGCGCCGGCGCGGAGCGCGCGTTCTGCATAGATCGACTCATCGTGCATAGAGAGGATCAGCACCGGCAGCGTGGGATGAGTCGTGCGAATGGTCTTCAAAAGATCGAGGCCATCGGGACCATTTAAAGAAATGTCCACGATAAGAACATCAGGTCGGGCTGAAGCCAGCACATGCATAGCGCCCATCGCTTCTTCGGCCTCGCCGCAAACCACCAGATCGGGCTCCCGATTGATCAGCAACGCCAGACCCTGACGCACGATGGGATGGTCATCGACCACCAGAATCCTTTTCTTGGGACGGCTTGGTTCTGCGAAGTCTGGCTCTGCGATGTCTGGGCCTGCGATTTACTACTCACGCTCATGTTTCACTTCGTTCCTGCGTCCGGCGGACCGGAAACAAACAGGTCACCATAGTTCCGCCGGTGGAGACGCGCTGCACTTCGAGAGAACCCCCGACCATCCTGGCCCGATAGTTCATCAGGTGAAGCCCCATTCCCTTATCGCCAGGAACAATGCTACCGATCCCGTAGCCGTCATCCTGAATTGTAAGCGCTCCTTGGTGCTGGTCGGCGGCCAGGCGAATGACGATCTGGCGGGCGTGACCGTGCTTGATCGCGTTGTTCACCGCCTCCCGGGCAACATAGTAGAGATGTGTGGCCACGGTGTCGTCATGGATCAGCACCGGAGTAAAACATTGGAACCGGCAGCTGACCGCGAACAAATCTTCCACCTCGCCCGCCCATTGCTGCAAGGCCGACATCAAACCCTGCGCGTCAGACACAACGGGCAGCAATCCGCGCGCCAATTCACGCGTCTTGTGGATGGCTTCATTCACCAGGTTCACGATCTTGCCGGCGTCACCAGCCTCGGGCAGGCCTTTTTCCATCAGCTTCTGTTCCTGTACCTTGCTCATGAAGGCAATGCCGGTCAAATGCTGGCCCAGGCCATCATGCAGATCCTGTCCGATGCGGCGTTGCTCGCGGGCGCTGATCTCCAGAATTGTTTTCTCCAGGTGTTTGCGTTCCGTGATGTCGCGAATCGCGCTGGAAACCAGTATGCCTTCTTCTGTCTCCAGCGGGCTGAGGCTGATTTCCACCGGGAATTCGTGGCCATCTTTGTGCAAGCCGTAGAGTTCTTCCCCGGCTGCTCCCATGGGACGCACTCGCGGCTCTCCGAAGAAACGCCGCCGGTGTTCGGGATGTTTATGGCGCAGACGCGCCGGCACCAGCATTTCGAGTTGCTTCCCCAGCAACTCTTCCGCGCTGCAGTAGCCAAACAGCTTTTCCACCTGGGCGATTGACCAGAACGATCTTGCCCTCTCGATTGACGACCACGACCGCGTCGGGCGCAGCTTCCAGCAGCCCGCGGAACTTGGCTTCCGCCCGTTTCCCGACGTTGCGCTCTTCCTGCAACGCTTCTTCGGTCCGCTTCAAATCGGTGATGTCAAAACCCACGCCGTGAATGAACCAGGGCTCGCCGTCCTCTTTGCGGATCATCTTGGCTTCGCAATGAAACCAGATGACGCGGCCATCGCGCGAAATCACGCGATAGGCCGAACGCAGCGGGTTGCCGGTGAGAAACATCTCGGCCGCTTCGGTGCTCCAGCGCTGCTTGTCTTCGGGATGGATGTGGCTGTACCAGCGGACCGGATCCTCCAGCCATTCTTCCTGGGAAAAACCCAGCGCGGCTTCGATCTGAGGACTGACGTAAGCCTCGCCGATCCCGCGATCGAGATAGGCCATGAAAACTACCGCGGGAATCTGCTCGACCAGGGCGCGATATCGGGCCTCGAGATTCGGAAGCTGCGCGTCTTCATCTTTATTTTGATCCTACCTTTATCTTTACCGTTGTCTTTCGACCATCCGTCTTCGTGTGGTTGCGGGGATAGACGACGTGTCTTGCAGTTGCGGGATTGAGGCGAGGGCTGAAGACTCCGGCCAAGCCCTGGAGAATTTCCTCAGCCGCGCAGGGCTAATCTCCGGCTCGGCAACGGCGGACGAACGATCATCTGGCGGATGACCGTCGGCCATCGCTCGACTCTTGTTACTCGAGCCATGAACAATCGAAACGCATTCGCTGCCCCACTCTAGCGCGTTCGCTTACGCCAACTCGGCTCTTTATTCAGCGACGACTGCGTGAAGCGGCGCAAGGCGTGAATCGCGCGTCCATAAGTTTGCACCGCAGCCGAAGACAAAAGCGAACCCGGCGGCTGATTCATAAAAGGCATGAACTTATCGGGAAAGCCGGGCATGGTACATCCAATGCAGATCCCGCCAACATTCGGACATCCGCCAATCCCGCCCATCCATCCACGTTTTCCAACATTGCACTGAACCACCGGCCCCCAGCATCCGAGCTTCACGATGCAAAGCGGAGATCCGTATTCATCGGCAAACTGCGCTTGCTCGTAGAAGCCGCCGCGGTCGCAACCTTCATGCACCGTGTTGCCAAAAAGCCAGGTCGGCCGCAACGCCTCATCGAGCGGAATCATGGGCGCGCGGCCCGACGCCATGTAGAGCAAATACAGAAGCGTCTCCATGAAATTATCGGGCTGCACCGGACACCCGGGCACGCACACGATGGGAATCTCTGCTTTCGACTTCCACTTCCAACCCAGGTAGTCGGGGAGCCCCATGCATCCCGTGGGATTGCCTTCCATGGCATGAATGCCGCCGTAGGTGGCGCAGGTTCCCGCCGCCACCACCGCCCACGCCTGCGGTGCGAGACGATCAATCCATTCACAGGTGGTGATCGGCTGCCCGGTCTTCGGGTCTGTGCCCAGCGAAGCCCAGTATCCTTCCTCCTTATTGTGTTCGTTCGGGATCGACCCTTCGACCACCAGAATGAAGTTCTCCATCTTGCCTTCCGCGGCTTGATGGAAGGGCTTCAGAAAGTCATCGCCGTTGGCCAGCGCGAGAAAGGGATTGTGCAGGTTCACTTTTGGAATCCAGGGAATTTGCCCGAGAACGATGTCTTCGATGCTGGGCTGGGTGGCCGCAGTCATTGCGATCGTGTCGCCATCACAGCCCAGGCCGGCGGTGATCCAGAGGACATCGAGCTCGGTAACCGCGTCCTTATTTAGCGGGAAACGCCATCCGTTGCTCCGTGGACGACATCATAAGCCTTCGGTTCTGGAAGAGAAAGTGCCACGGCGACGTGAGCCGCGCGCCGACGCGAATAGCGAGTGGCAGATCGCGTGCGCAGCGTGCCGAGGAAACGCGCACGCTGGTCGAGCCCGAGGAAGAGGGCACTTTTGCATGGTATAAATATAGAGGGCTTTTCGTTCATGACCTGCGGCGCTCTGCCGTCAGAAATCTCGTGAATGCGGGTTTTTTTTTTTTTTTTTTTTTTTTTTTTTTTTTTTTTTTTTTTTTTTTTTTTTTTTTAAAAAAAAAAAAAATAAAAGCACGGGCGCGTAGCTCAATTGGCAGAGCAACTGACTCTTAATCAGTAGGTTGTAGGTTCGATTCCTACCGCGCTCACCATCGTTTCAAGCATTTAATCATGCCGGTGTCCGTGTTGCAGCGGTGACCAGCCCGATTTCGCGCATCCTGGCAAGAATCTCTTCGACCGCTTCTTCCGGAGTTCCAGCAACGCTGACGGACCACGCGTCGCGCGGTACCTCGAGCTCCGCCAGCTGGCTATTGAGAAGGTCAGGATTCATGTATGGATGATGTCGCGACTTCATGCGCTCTCTGATCACCGCCGCGGGCGCGTGCAGATAAACAAAACACATTTCACCAGGGGCGAAGCTGCCGGCCAGCAACGCGCGATACTGCTCCTTCAGTGCCGAGCAGGCAAAAACAGCGTTCTCGCCCTTTTGCCTGTATTGCAGCATGCGTTCATGCAAAGCGTTGAGCCACGGTGTTCGGTCGGCGTCGGTCAGTGGGATCCCGGCGGCCATCTTCCGGCGGTTTTCCTCCGAGTGATAGTCGTCGGCGTCTTCGAAGTTCAATCGCGCGCGCGCGGCGAGCAACCTCCCGATGCTCGTTTTGCCGACACCGCTCACACCCATCAAGACCACGATCATTTATCCTGCCCCAGCAATTTACCGCGGTATGCCCATAGCCCCAACCCGGGGTTTGGAATGAAAAAAATTTCTTCGCCGCCAACGTGGTTATAGCCGTAGTGAAGTGTCTGCGGATTGTAGCGCGTGAGCATGGTTTTGAGATCTCCAAATTCGAATCCCACGCCTTCAATCTCTTCTCGGCTTAGTTGACCGGGGCACCATCTGATGGTGAAGCGTCCCTCAGAAGAGCCGTGAATGAGATGAGCAGCCGCGCCCAGGTCGTTGGCGAGATCCGCGTTGGCCTCCACGGCTTTGAGCGTGGCTGGCGTTCCGCGATAGCCATACTTCCGGATCAGGCCATCGATGGCAGGGTCTTCGCCGAATTTTCCCACGCCCGGCGCGAGAACGATCAGCTCTGCATTGTCAGCCAATGCCATGCGCGTACGGTAGACTGCCTTGTTGCCCAGCCATGTGCTGTGAAATTCATTCGGATCAAGATAAACGACGGCCTTGCGGATTTGCGCGTCCAGCGTTTCAAAATTCACTTTCAGGCTGAGTTCTGCGGCACGGTAAAAGCACTCGGCATCGTCGCCGATGAAAAGTCCGCGCACTGCGAGCCCACCGTCGCCGGTGCGTCCGACAACGGTAAGCACGTAGACGATGGGCAGGTGCCGCAGGAAACGGTCAGCCGCGCAATTGAGAACGTTGCGCACGGGATTCTTAGCCCGGCCCATGATGCGCTCCATCCCGTAAACCGCGCCCAGGTAATGGCTGCGGTTGATCGACTCGCGGCCTCCGGTGCCCACCAGAATGTTCTTGTTGTAATTCGCCATGCCGGCAACTTCGTGCGGGACGACCTGGCCGATCGAAAGAATAAGATCGAAACCGCCATGCGGAACAAGCCGGTTCACCTGCGCCGGCCACGAATAGTTCAGCTTGCCTTCCGATTGCTCGTGGATGAACTCAGCCTGGACTTCGCCGAGAGTTTCGACGTCGGTACGCCAGTTGTGGACGCGAAAAAGCGCCTGCGGCGTGGTGCCAAACATTCGCGCGATCTGATCGGGCTGCATGGCAGCATGAGTGCCGAGGGCAGGGAGTACCGCTTGCAAGCGGTCGCCGTAATACTCCCATGCGTAGCGCGTCAGGTCGCCCGAACGGGAGTGAATGCGGCTTTGATCGGGAGGTACCACGAGCACGCGATTTCGTTGCCCAAGCTTGGCAAGACTCTCCACAAGCAGATTTCGCAATCGTGGAAGCAGATCGCTTTCGACGCCGCCTGTGGCGCAGTAGAGGCTCATGCCGTGGATTCCACTTTCGTCAATCCGGAAGCCAGCCGCGCAGAGGGCAGAAGCAGGCTCGCTACCGAAACGTTAGCAGCGACTATGCTTCCAGGTCCTAATGGCTCGCAACCAGCGGTTTGATTAACTCGTCGAGATAATCAGGCCGATCACCATCACGCACCAGATGCGGATAACGCGGGCCGCCATGGTAGGTAACAGTGCAGGTTCTGAAATAATCGTCCACCACGACGAGGAGTGTGATCGGTTGTGATGTGTCCTTCGCAGACTTGACCGCATCCGAGAGTAATTCCGGAGTGTAGAGGCGGCCATTGACGCCAATTATTTTCATCTGCGAAGAGACACCGGCCTCAAACGCGGGACTCCCGACGATGGAGTCGGTGACAGCTCCATCGCTGCCCACCTGGAGGCCGATTGAATAGACCTCGCCGATATTGCCGCGGCGGCCCTCCAGCTTTGAAGGCTTGTCGTCAAAAGTGACTTTCCAGCCGCCGTTTTCAATCCCTCCCACGGGTGCTTCCGCCGAGGTAGAATTCAACCTGGTGTGGAAGAATGTGGCCCAATCAAACGGCGCCAAGGCATTGAGCGACTTCACCAAATCGTCGAAGGTATAAGTCTTCACCTCCGGGCCGCGGTTGGGGCCGCCGTGAAATTCCTGACAGAAATCATCAATTGATTTCTTGCCGCCGGATTCACGATGAATGATGGTGGCCACTTCGAGCCAGAGAAGATCGCCCTCATCGTAGTAATCGCCCCCGCGACGCCAGTTCGTCCAACCACCTCTTCCGAAGCCCGCGCTGCCCCCGGCTATCGTAACGGCAGTATCGAGCAATGGACGCCAAGTACGTCCGGGACGTCCCGGGCCAAGCATGGCTGCGATGCTGGCCAGGTACTCGTGGTATTGCTCTGGAGTCCACAAGCCGCTTCGTGCTGCGAGCATGGGCCCAAGGTAATCCGTCAGTCCCTCATAGCCCCACAGCAGATCTGTTTTCATCGGCTGTTCGTAGTATGGGACGGTCAGATCAGCGGGGCGGCGAAACTTGCCATTCCACGAATGAACGAATTCGTGCGACAGCAATCCTCCCAGCGACTGCCCGGAACTGGGCAAAAGAAGCGTTCGTTCCGGCAAGCGGCTGTTGTTCGACTCGTGGTGTTCGAGGCCGAAGTGCGCGACATGATCGCTGAGCGCGAGCAGAAAATGATAGTCGCGATAGTGGCGAGCACCAAAAAGTTTGCCCGACTCGGCCACCAGGTTGATCATTTCCTTCTGGTTTTCGGGGCTCATGTTCAGCGCATCTGCGCTGTCGGCAGCAATGTCGATTTCGTGATGGATGGGTTCACCCGGCGGCGTGATGTCGATGCTCCGATAAAACTCTCCGGTAATTACGGGCGAGTCTACGAGCAGGTCCAGCGAAATCGGTTTGAATGAAACCTGGTTCCCGACTGCATTTTCGACGGGAAGCGCTGTGCCGAATTTCCATCCATCCGGCATCACGAGTTTGGCATCATACGTAAGTTTCTCGGCCGGGACGTCCGCGGGATAGAGGACGACTTCATTCCATTCGAGGACCATCAATTTGTCAGTGGCCGAGCCGCCGTCGGGTTCAATAACGTCAAAGTTGGCATTCAGGTGGGAGACACCGCGGGGGATTTCGAGGTGGAAGGTGAAAACATCCGACAAATCACGCTCCCACGGAATCACCTTGCCGTCCGCCTCGAATTTCAGGCCCGTGACATTTGCGATGGGTCCATCGGGCCCGTGCTCACCGGGAATCCATTTCGGGTAGTAGAGAGTGAGAGGTCCAGGCTTGACGGGCATGACCAAATGAACGTGCAGCAGCTTCTGCTGAGTTTTAGTGGCGTCCACAGTCACCGAGATTGCTTCTTCAGCGAGCGCGGTGGACGCGGCCAGCGTCAGGGCCGAGGCGATCAACACTAGTACCAACGAGCGAATGCGGCACGATTGCATGCAAAAGCTCCTCAAAAGGGAATAAACCCACGGCAGCATCATATCGTTTTTCGCCAACGCTGTATTCCTTCCTGGTGCTTTGCCTCCGGAATGGGCGAGGGACGCCGATTGCGGTAAACTCCGAACCAGGCTGGGACATCCTAAGGAGACGGCCGGGGCGTTCTGACTCTACTGCTGGTGAGCGATGCCGAAAATTCAGAAGATTCTTCTGCCGGTTGATTTTCCGAACACCTGCGCTTCCGGTGATTGATCAGGCTGCGACCCTGGCCCACCGTTTTGGCTCCGAGATCGTGATGCTGCACGTCGTAACCGCGCTGAGCCATGCCTCCGGGGTCCCTGAGGACGGGCCACAATTGGCTGGCTGGGATTTGCTCGCCGAGATAGTTAAAAGGGCTGGTCAAGACCGCGGTCAATCTCTTGTATCGGAGCTTAAGGGCCTCACCATCCGATGCGTATTGGCCAAAGGCGCTCCGGCTGAGGCGATTCTGCGGACGGCTCAGGCGGAAAAGGCCGACCTGATCATGATGCCGTCCCACGGGTTCGCATTCAACCGGTTTCTGCTGGGCTCGGAGAACGCGGAATTTCTATACGGGATTAATTGCCCGGTTTGGACCGGTGCTCACGTGGAAGCATCCCCCCCGAAGGAATTTGCCATCCAGAACGTTCTGTGCGCGGTTGATCTCGGTGAGCGCAGCCCGCAAGTTGTGTCGTGGGCCGCGCAAATAGCCGGAGAATTCGGCGCCCATCTCACGCTTGCCCACGTTACTCATTCTGTGGACCTCTGGGGGCCCGGCGGCACCTACGTCAATCCAAAGTGGAAAAAGGAACTTGTCAGTGATGCCTCGCAGCAGCTCATTGAGCTTCGGCAAGACGTGAGCATAAAGGCGGACTTATTCGTCGGCAGCGGCGACGTGCCAAAGATACTGAGCCAGGCCGCGAAGCAGACGAAGGCGGATTTGCTGGTTTCCGAGTGCTACCCTTATGGCGGGAACCTGCGGATTCACGGCTACGCAATCATTTCCGCGGTGCCGATTCCAGTTCTGAGCGTGTGACGGAATGACCCGTCCTCATTTGGGACACTTCGCCGAACAAGGGCAAATGGCGCCGCGACTGGAAGTCGGACTCCATATTTACTGGGCTATAATTTTGAGCAATTCGGAGCCGACAAAGGAGACTTCTTTGACCGTTGACACGAATGAGCATCCCTTCATCGACCGTGGCCATGAACTCCCGGCTCACGATTCGGAGTCTCACCATAAAGTCGTGCACGTTGTCATCTGGATTCTGGTGTTGCTCGTCTTTGCGCTTGCAGTTGTGCTGATATGGCGCCATCTCGATAGCGCGAAGAAAGCCCCACCCGCGGCGCCGAAGATCAACATTACAACGGCAACGGCTACCCAGGGCAATATCGGTGTCTACCTTGATGCCATCGGCACCGTCACCCCGGTCTATACCGATTCGATTACCAGCCAGGTGACCGGCCTGATCGTGGCCGTGCACTATAAGGAAGGTCAGCTCGTCAGAAAGGGCGATCCGCTGGTTGATATCGATTCACGTCCCTACCGCGCCAGTCTTCTGCAGGCGCAAGGTGCCCTGGAGCGGGACGAGAACGTGCTCGCGCAAGCGCAGATGGATCTTGAACGCTATCGTGCCGCGTGGGCGCGCAACGCGATCGCAAAGCAAATCCTCGATGACCAGGAAAAGCTGGTTCTGCAGGATGAAGGCACCGTAAAAAATGATCAGGGAACGGTGCAATATGATCAGATCCAGGTCGATTTCTGCCATATCACTGCTCCCATTGCCGGCCGCGTGGGCCTGCGGCTGGTAGACCCCGGTAACGTGGTGCAGTCGGCTGGAACCCTGACTCTCGCAGTGATTACGCAGTTGGAGCCCATCACCGTAGTTTTCACTATCCCGGAAGACAGTCTGGGCCCGGTGGCGGATCGGCTGCGAAAAAAGGCGACACTCCCCGTGGATGTCTCTGACCGAACTGCGCAAAAGAAGATTGCAAGTGGCAAACTGTTGACGCTCGACAACCAGATTGATACTACGACCGGGACGGTAAAAGGCCGAGCCCAGTTCGAGAATAAGAATGATGCGCTCTTCCCGAACCAGTTTGTGAACACGCACCTTCTGGTGAATACGCTGCAAGGGGTGACGCTGGTTCCAGCCTCCGCCATTCAACAAAATGGCCAGGCATCATTCGTGTATGTGATTCAGGACAATGTCGCTCACATGCGCAGCATCAAGCCGGGAGTTACAGATGGCGGTCTAACGCAGGTCGATGGCATTAATCCGGGAAACGTCGTCGCTAATAGCAGCTTCGATAAGCTGCAGGACAACACCGCGGTTACCGTTTCGAACAAGACTTCGACCAAGCCCGCCGCGGCCAGCGCGAACGGGAGCAACTCCCCGTGAGTCCATCTCGCCCGTTTATTTTGCGGCCGGTTGCTACCGCGTTGCTCATGGCCGCAATCCTGCTCGTCGGCATTGTTGGCTATACCCAGCTGCCGGTGTCCGCCTTGCCGGAAGTCGATTATCCGACCATTCAGGTGCTCACGTTTTATCCGGGAGCGAGCCCGACGGTAATGGCGACGACGGTGACGGCGCCCCTGGAGCGCCAATTCGGCGAACTGCAAGGCTTGAGCCAGATGACCTCCACTAGCTCGGGCGCCACTTCCGTGATTGTGCTGCAGTTCAACCTCACTCTGAATATCGATGTAGCCGAGGAAGAAGTGCAGTCTGCCATCAACGCGGCGCAAAGTCTTTTGCCATCCATTCTGCCCGCGCCGCCGACTTACAGTAAAACGAATCCCGCCGATGCTCCCGTGCTCACGCTGGCCATCACCTCAAGTGCCATGCCGCTTTCTCAGGTCGAAGACCTCGTGGATACGCGCCTCGCGCCTAAGATTTCGCAGCTCAATGGGGTCGGCCTCGTAACGATCAGCGGAGGCCAAAAGCCCGCAGTCCGCATTCAAGCCAACCCTGCGCAAATGTCATCCTACGGCATCAACTTGGAAGACCTGCGTTCAGCGCTGACCCAAGCCAGTGTGAATGCAGCCAAAGGAAACTTCGACGGGCCGCGCCAGGATTACCAGATCGACGCCAACGATCAGCTGGTCACAAGCGACGATTACCGCCAAGTTGTCGTTGCCTACCGCAATGGCGCGCCGGTAATGCTGACCGACGTAGCGCAGGTCGTGAATGGAGTGGAGAACAACAATCAGGCCGCGTGGATGAATGAGACCCCGGCCGTCATCTTGAATGTGCAACGCCAGCCCGGGGCCAACACGATCAGCGTGGTCAAAAGCATCAAGCAGCTCTTGCCGCAGCTTGAGGCCAACCTGCCGGCGGGCATTCAAGTGACCATTCTTACCGATCTTACGACCGCAATCAAAGCGTCGGTTTCGGATGTCGAATTTGAGCTGCTGCTGACGGTCGGACTCGTCGTGCTGGTCATCTTCCTTTTCTTGCGCAGTCTCTACGCCACCATTATTCCCAGCGTGGCCGTGCCGCTGTCGCTGATCGGCACTTTTGCGGCGATGTACATCCTCGGCTACAGCCTCGATAACTTGTCGCTGATGGCGTTGACTATTTCCACCGGCTTCGTGGTGGATGATGCCATCGTGATGATCGAAAACATCGCACGCTACATCGAAGAAGGCGAACCACCAATGGAAGCGGCGCTCAAAGGCGCCGAGCAGATTGGGTTCACCATTCTCTCGCTGACCGTGTCGCTCATCGCCGTGCTGATTCCGCTGTTATTCATGGGCGATGTGGTGGGACGCCTGTTCCGCGAGTTCGCCGTAACGCTGGCCGTCACTATCGTGGTTTCGGCCGTAGTCTCTCTTACGCTCACCCCGATGATGAGTGCGCGCATCTTGCGGCGCGAGCCGAAAGAACAGCAGGGGCGCATCTATCGAGCCACAGAGCGTGGCTTCGAGGCAATGATCGGGTTCTATGGCCGCACACTGAAGTTTGTGCTTCGCTTCCAGACCATCACGCTGTTCGTCGCGCTGGCCACGCTGATGCTTACGATTTTTCTTTACATCATCATCCCTAAAGGTTTTTTCCCGGTGCAGGACACGGGCGTGATTCAGGGCATATCGCAGGCGCCGCAGACGATTGGCTCAAAGGCGATGGCGGAAAAGCAAAAGGAACTCGCAAAAGTAATTCTGGATGACCCCGCGGTTGAAAGCCTTTCGTCGTTTATCGGCGCCGATGGAACCAATACAACCACGAACAGCGGCAGAATATCGATCAATCTGAAACCTCTCGACCAGCGAAATTTGAACGCTTCCGACGTAGTCCGCCGACTCAAGTCAAAACTGAACCAGGTTCAGGGGATCGAACTGTTTATGCAGCCGGTGCAGAACATCACCGTGGACGATCGCGTGAGTCGCACGCAATACCAGTACACGCTCGAAGACCCCGATGCAAATGAACTCAACGACTGGACGAATCGTTTCGTCAGCCGGCTGAAACAGTTGCCGGAGCTGGAAGATGTCGCCACCGATCAGCAAACGGGAGGGCTGGCTGTATCTCTGGTCATCGACCGGATCACCGCCTCACGATTAGGCATCGCGCCGACAACCATCGATAACACGCTGTATGACGCCTTCGGTCAGCGGCAAATCAGCACGATGTATACCCAGGTGAATCAGTATCACGTTGTGCTTGAGAGCGAACCGCAGTTTCAACTGGACCCGGATAAGCTGAGCCGTCTCTACATCCAATCGAATGCGTCTGCGGGATCGACGGGCGCCGGGGCGTCGACATCATTCGCGGCCTCCGGATCATCTTCTGCAGGGTCGAATGCACTCACGGCTTCCGCGCTGTACACTCCGTCGGCGAACACACTTGCTCCCCCCACGAACGCGCTCACGACGAGCGCGTCCTCGACTCTGAGCAATGGCGCGAACTCTGCAGTCAGCAGCACCTCGGCCTACAGCTCTGCTGTGCCGCTGGGCGCCTTCTCGCACTTTGAGAAGACGACGGAGGCGCTCGCCATTACTCACCAGGGGCAATTTCCTGCGATCACCGTGTCGTTCAATCTCGCGCCTAACGCCGCGTTGGGTGAAGCCATTACGGCGGTCGACAAGGTGGAGAAAGACATGCACATGCCTCCCAGCCTGCAGGCTGGCTTCCAGGGCACCGCGGCATCCTTTACGAATTCACTGTCCAACGAGCCTTTACTCATTCTGGCAGCGCTGGTCACGGTGTATATCGTTCTGGGAGTTCTGTATGAAAGCTTCGTCCACCCGATAACGATTCTCTCCACGCTGCCATCGGCGGGTGTCGGAGCTTTTCTCGCGCTGATTCTCTTCCACCAGGATTTGAGCGTGGTAGCGATCATCGGCATCGTCCTGCTGATCGGTATTGTGAAGAAGAACGGCATCATGATGGTTGACTTTGCTCTCGAAGGTGAGCGCAAGCACGGCAAAAACGCGACGGACGCAATTTACGAAGCCTGCCTGCTCCGCTTCCGCCCGATCATGATGACCACAATGGCCGCGCTGCTGGGCGGACTGCCGCTGGCCCTCGGCTCTGGCTTCGGTTCTGAGTTGCGCCGGCCGCTGGGCATCGCCATGGTTGGCGGACTTCTGTTGAGCCAGGCGCTTACGCTGTACACCACGCCCGTCATCTATATCTTCTTCGACAATCTCGGGCATCGTTTTGGTCGCAAAGCAAATCAGCCGGAAGCCGCAAGTGCGGAACAGGCGGGGCCGGCATGAATATCTCGGCACCTTTCATTCAACGGCCGGTCGCTACCACGTTACTCACGGTGGCGGTTGCACTCGCCGGGGCGATCGCGTTCGAGGTGCTGGCGGTCGCGCCTTTGCCGGAAGTCGACTTTCCTACGATTTCGGTCAGCGCCGGTTTGCCGGGGGGCAGCGCCGAAATCATGGCATCGTCCGTCGCCACGCCGCTGGAGCGGCAGTTCGGCCATATTGCAGGCGTAACGGAGATGACCTCCTCCAGCACGTTGGGCAGTACGTCGATCACGATTCAGTTCGATCTCAGCCGCGACATTGATGGTGCAGCGCGTGATGTGGAAGCCGCAGTTAACGCGGCCCGAACCTATCTGCCTGCCAACCTTCCGGGCAATCCGACTTATCGCAAGGTCAATCCCGCAGATTCACCGATCATGATTCTCGGCTTAACCTCGGACAAATTTGGTCCGGACAAGCTTTATGACGAAGCCTCCACTGTCCTGGAACAAAAGCTGTCGCAGATCCAGGGTGTGGGACAGGTCGCGGTCGGAGGCGGTGCGTTGCCGTCGGTGCGCGTGGACGCGAACCCCACACAGTTAGCCAGCTATGGGCTTACGCTCGCGAACTTGCAATCCGTCCTGAGCCTGCAGAATGCCGACTTAGCCAAAGGCCAGATCACCGACGGAGTGCAGACGGCGGACATCCTGGCTAACGACCAGATCTCGCACGCTGCCGACTACAAGCCACTGGTGGTTGGTTTTAAGAACGGCGCAGCGGTTCATCTCTCGGATGTTGCTCAGGTGACGGACTCTGTGGCCAACGTCCGCGCTGCAGGCTATTTGAACGGCAAGCGCTCGGTCACCGTCATCATTTTCCGCCAGCCCGGCGCCAACATCATTGATACAGTCGACCGCATCCGCGCGCAACTTCCATATATCCAGGCCTCCATGCCGCTGGGCATCGACACCACGATCGTTCTTGACCGCACCATCACCATCCGTGCCTCGGTCAGCGATGTGGAGAAGACATTGCTCATTTCCGTTGGCTTGGTTATCGTTGTGGTGTTTGTTTTCCTGCGCAACGGCCGTGCCACGCTCATTCCCGCCGTCGCAGTGCCGGTTTCGCTGGTCGGCACGTTCGCCGTGATGTATCTGCTCGGATATACCCTCGACAACCTTTCGCTGATGGCGATGACCATTGCAACCGGATTTGTGGTCGACGATGCCATCGTGGTGATGGAAAATATCGCACGCCATCTGGAAGATGGCATGAAGCCGTTTGCCGCGGCGCTGAAAGGCGCGGAGGAAATCGGGTTCACCGTCTTCAGCATCAGCATTTCGCTGATCGCTGTGTTTATTCCCCTCCTGATGATGGGCGGAATCGTTGGCCGCCTCTTCCGTGAATTTGCCGTCACTCTCTCCACGGCCGTCTTCGTATCCATGATTATCTCGGTGACTACCACGCCGATGATGTGCGCCTACCTGTTGAGGAGCGAGCGCGATGAAAAACACGGCCGCATCTACATGGCCAGCGAAAAGGTTTTCGACTGGGTGCTGTCGTTGTATCGCGGCAGCCTGCACTGGGTGCTCGACCATCCAATTCCTACTCTCATCGTGCTGTTCGTCACCATCGCGCTGAATGTGGCGCTGATCATCAAGCTACCCTTCGGTTTCTTCCCGGTGGAGGACACAGGAGCAATCTCAGGGAGCGTGCGCGGACCCCAGGATTCATCCTTTCCGGCGATGGACAACTCCATCCGGCAGATCGGCGCAGTCATCAAGAGTGACCCTGCTGTGCAGAATGTGATTGCGTTTACGGGCGGCGGAGGGGCCACCAATACCGGTTCCATCTATGTTGCTCTCAAGCCGCTGGCGGAGCGCAAAGTGAGCGCCTCGCAGATCATCGATCGCCTGCGCCCGAAATTGAACCGTCTCCCTGTAGCTTCCTCGTTCCTCCAGGCCGTACAGGATCTGCGCATCGGCGGGCGCTCCAGCAATGCGATGTACCAGTACACGCTCCAATCCGATAATGTGCAGGAGCTTTCGAAGTGGGCGCCCATCATCCTCGCCGCTATGCAGCATCTGCCCGGTCTGCAGGACGTGAGCTCGGACCAGCAGAACGGCGGCCTCGATCAGCTGATGAACTATGATCGCGTTACTGCGGCCAAGCTCGGCATTACCACACAGCAACTGGACTCGGCGCTATATGGTGCCTTCGGCCAGTCGGAAGTCTCCATCATCTATACGCAGTTGAATCAGTACTACGTGGTGCTCGAAGTGGCCCCCCAATATTGGCAAAGCCCCGAAGGATTGAAAGACCTCTACCTCCAATCCAGCGGGGGCAACATTCCCCTGCTCGCCGTGGCGAACGGCCGAGCCAATACCACACCCTTGGCCATTAACCACACCGGACTGTTCCCCTCGGTCACCGTGTCCTTTAACCTGGCCGCGGGCGTGGCTCTGAGTGATGCCACAACGAGAATCAGCCAGATGCAGAAGCGTCTGGGCGCGCCTTCCACACTGCAAGGTTTTTATGCCGGCACGCTGCAGGCCTATCAGCAATCGCTGGGCACCGAGCCATGGCTGATCGCGACCGCACTGCTGGCCGTCTATATCGTTCTCGGCATCTTGTACGAAAGCCTGGTCCATCCCCTGACGATCATCTCGACACTGCCGTCGGCGAGCGTAGGTGCGATGCTCGCCTTGCTGCTCTTCAAGCAGGATCTGAACATCATCTCCATCATTGGCATTGTGCTGCTGATTGGAATCGTAAAAAAGAACGCCATCATGATGATCGACTTTGCTCTTCAGGTAGAGCGCCAGGAGGGGAAAAAGCCAATCGACTCGATTTTTGAAGCCTGTATGTTGCGCTTCCGCCCGATTCTGATGACGACCATGGCCGCGTTATTGGGCGCGTTGCCGCTTGGCGCTGGGAACGGGCACGGGGTTCGAGCTCCGACGGCCCCTAGGCATTACGATTGTGGGAGGATTGATCTTGAGCCAGTTGCTCACGCTCTATACGACTCCGGTCGTTTATTTGGAGTTCGACCGGCTGCGGTTGCGCTTGGAGGGAAGGGGAAAGACAGCGCGAAATCCACTCCCGGCTCCGCAGGCCGGCTAGAACGACGGGCTGAGATGAACCGTGCCTCAGGCAGGAATGTTATGAAGATTCTTGAACAAAAATCCGCGACCGAGATGATTCGGCTGTGTGCGGCAGCGCTCTTGTTATTTTTATCAGGCTGCGTGGTAGGGCCGAAATACCATCCACCGGCACCGCAGGCCCCTGCGGCCGTTTACAAGGAATCCCCCACTCCGTCCCAGGAAGCCGGACTCTGGACGCCGGCGCAGCCTGCGGACGCAAAGCTGCGGGGCAGGTGGTGGGAGATCTTCAACGATCCCGAACTGAACGCTCTCGAAGAACAACTGGATATCAATAACCAGAACATCAAACAATATTTCGAAAACTTCATGGAAGCCCGCGCAATCGTCCGCGAGGCTCGCTCGCAATATTTCCCGACGCTCTCGGTCGCGCCCTCGGTCACCCACTCGCGGGCCTCCGCCAACCTGAGCACCGCCAACGCCAATACAGGCACCGGTACGACGCCACATTTGCAAAGCACGCTCTATTCGCTGCCTCTCGAAGCGTCCTGGGAGCCTGACCTTTGGGGCAAGGTCCGCAATACGGTGCGCGAGGCGCAATATGCTGCCCAGGTCAGCGCGGCCGATCTCGAGAACGAACGCCTGACCGAGCAGGCGAGCCTGGCGCAATATTTTTTCGAGATTCGCGGCCAGGACATGTTGCAAAAAATCTTTGACGATACCGTGGCAGCGGACCAGAAGTCGTACGAACTGACCCGCGCGCTGTACGAAGCCGGCATCGACGATCAAATCTCCGTGGTCGGAGCCGAAACCGCGCTGCAGAGCGCGCAAGCAGGAGCGACCAATGTCGGGGTCGCGCGTGCGCAATATGAGCACGCGATTGCCGTGCTTATCGGCAAGACGGCCACAAGTTTCTCCATTCCGGTGAAGCCGATGACCGTCGCTCCGCCGCCGATTCCGGTTGGCATACCCTCGGAGCTTCTTGAGCGCCGGCCTGACGTTGCCGCTGCTGAGCGCACCATGGCCGAAGCCAACGCCGTAATCGGCATCGCCTACGCAGCCTATTATCCGAACCTGACTTTGACCGGAGAAGCCGGCTTCGAGAGTTCTGCCTTCCATAATTGGCTCTCCTGGCCGAGCCGTTTTTGGTCGGTGGGCGCGTCGATTTCCGAAACCATCTTCGATGCCGGCTTGCGCCGCGCTACGGTCCAACAATACGTCGCGACCTACAATGCCGATCTGGCCAGTTACCGTCAGACTGTGCTGACCGCTTTTCAGCAGGTCGAGGATGGTCTCGCAGAAGTTCGCATCCTCTCCAAAGAGATCCAGCAAGAGCAGCAGGCGGTGGACTCAGCTCAAACCTATCTCAAGCTCGAGCAAGCGAGGTACGACGAGGGCATCGATCCCTACCTCGACGTGCTGATTGCCCAGACCACCGTATTGGCCGACCAGCAAACCCTGAATGGTCTTCAGGTGCAACAGATGACCTACGCCGTGGCATTGGTGGAGGCTCTCGGCGGCGGCTGGGATCGTTCGCAATTGCCGAGTCCCAAGCAGGTGACCCAGAAACCGGACAAATCCGAGACGGCTATCGAACAATAGGATGGGTGGGCCGTTCTTTCATAATTACTATCTTTATTATTGCTTGATTACTGCTCGAGTGCCGCCCGAACAAAATCCACAGGCTCCTACCCGCATGTACCAGCAGTGACAATCGGCCAAATCCTTTCCTTGTAGTACGCTTCGGAAACGAAGTGGTTCGTGGTTGAGCGTTTGCCGGATCGCAGACTCTGCGGTCGGGATTGCGGAGCTCATTTTTTATGGCCGAACAGGATTGGAATACTGGCAAGGAGAACGCAGGCGAGAGCCGCCAGCACGGCTAAGAAGGCCTATCAAGAACCTGCATTCCGGCACGAGCGGGTTTTCGAGACCATGGCGCTATCCTGCGGCAAAATACAAGCCACACAACTTTTCGTGCACACTTCAACCGGAAGAACTCTTAGTTTGCGGCCATCCATGCACCATACACGCCGGGAAATCACGAGGATCCCAAGCTCAGCCTTGCAGCCGAGATGCTTCGCGGCGGCGGCACCGTTCGCCTGAAGGCGTGGGGATCGAGCATGCTTCCCTCGGTGTGGCCGGGTGATCTGCTGACGATTCAAAGCGCAGCGCACGACGAAGTTGTTCCCGGAGACATCGTGTTGGTTGTGCGCGACAACCGCTTCGTCATTCACCGACTGGTCGAAACGCGACAAGTTCATGATTGCCCTTTGTGGATCACAAGGGGCGACGCAATGCCGCAAAACGATTCTCCCGCAGCCGCATCCGAAGTGCTCGGTCGAGTGGTCAGCATTACCCGCAGCAATCGCAGTTTCGTTCCGAGTCGCCGAACCCCGCTGCTCCAATCTATGCTGGCGAAGATGCTGTGCCGTTGGGATCGACTGCGCATTCTCGCCTTGCGCATTCATGCCGCGCGTCAGGTGGTCGGGATTTCCGGCGCTTCTTCAATTGGTCCTTCTGGTCTATGACGACGACACTTCCCATGATCGCGAGAGAGGCGGTATCGATCGAGATCGGCGGAATGGCGATTTCCCTGCGAACGCAGGATCCCTCATTTCATCGGCTGATCGAGAATCGATATACCGGGTTTGTTGGGACCTCGCCGGATTCGCACCTCAAATTCGACATTGACTTGGGTGAGCCTTCGGAATCCTCGGTCGATGATGATCTCGAGGTGAAGATGGAACATGGAGAATGGTTGTTGAAGCGAGGCGACTTCCGGGCAAGCTGGAATCCAGAAACCAGCCGAGGGCGGATCCGCCAATCGTGCAATCCCTACGCCATCGATTGCGTGTTGCGCATCGTTCACAGTCTGGTCCTGGCAAGGCAGGGAGGTTTCCTGGTTCACGCCGCCAGCGCAATTCGCGGGGGGAAAGCCTTTCTGTTCTCCGGCGTTTCTGGTGCCGGCAAGACGACAATCTCCCGCCTCGCGCCGCCCGATGCGACGCTCCTCACAGACGAAATCTCCTACGTGCGGCGTGAGGGAAACCAATACATCGCCTGCGGGACTCCTTTTGCGGGAGAGTTGGCACGCGTCGGCGAGAACTGCTCCGCTACCCTCAGCGCATTCTTTTTGCTGGAGAAAGGCTTGCAGAACCGCATCGAGCCAATCAGCCCCTCAGAAGCCATCCAGCGGCTGCTGAGGAACATTCTGTTTTTCGCCCATGATCCGGAGCTGGTAAAACTGGTTTTTCAGTCGGCGTGCGAGTTTGCAAGTTTGGTTCCCATCCGCCGCTTAGTATTCGTCCCTGACCAGCGAGTCTGGGACATAATACGTTAGTCGCCACACGCCACAGGAGAACCATAATGGCCGAAAGATACATTGCGCGAAGCAAGGCGATTGCCGCCCGCATGGTAGGAGGCGAAATGATGGTAATGTCGGCCGTGGATTCGACTTTCTTCACGCTCAATGAAGTCGCTTCCACGATCTGGCAGGCAGCGGACGGTCGCACGCCGCTGGCGGAAATCGTGGCCGGCAAAGTCTGTCAGGAATTCGATGTCGACCCAGAGCAGGCGCAGCGCGGAGCCAACCGCTTCGTCGACGAACTTTCACAACATGGCATTCTTCTCGTATCAGATCAACCCCTGATCGATTCTTCCCCATCTCCGGAGCGCCCATGAGCCTGATGGCTGAGATGAATCAAAAGGCCCTGAACTTGGGCTTGCCCATCAGCGTTCACCTCGATATCACTTACCGCTGCAACGAACGCTGTGTGCATTGTTATCTCGATCACGACGATCACGGCGAGATGACGACGGCGGAAATCATCGATGTGCTCGAACAATTGGCCGATGCCGGAGTCTTTTTTCTCTCGATCAGCGGCGGCGAAGTCCTCATGCGCCGCGACTTTTTTGAAATCGTCGAGCGGGCTCGACAGTTGCTGTTCAACGTAAAGGTGAAGACCAACGGTGTCATGATCCGCGAGAAGGAAGCCGCAAGATTGCGCCAGCTCGGAGTCGAGCAAGTGCAGATCAGCGTCTACTCGCATCGGCCGGAGGTCCACGATGCCATCACAAAGCTGCCGGGGTCGCTGAAGAGAACCATCCGCGCGATTCGATTCTTGAAGGCGCAGGGACTGAAGGTCGTTCTCGCCAACGTTCTCATGGCGGGCAATTTCTCCGACCAGCCCGGCGTGATCGCGCTCTCCAGGGAACTGGGAGTCACCTACACGCTCGACCCCACCATCACGCCGAAAATGGACGGAGACAGATCCATCCTTGCGCTGCGAATTCCGGGCTCAGATCTCAAGCAGGTTTTCCATAACCAGGAACTGGTGGGCAACGTCGAAGAATTCTGTGCGCCTCCACCCGCCCCCGGTGAAGACGTCATGGATGGCTTCCCATGCAGCGCTGGCCACACCGCGTGCTACATTTCTCCTTACGGCGATGTGTTTCCCTGCGTGCAATTTCCTCTGCCCAGCGGCAACGTGCGCCGGCAGAAGTTCCTCGACATCTGGCAGCATTCTCCGGAACTGAAGGAAGTCCGCTCGATCCATGCCCGGGATCTTCCGACCTGTTCGACATGCTCCCACGTGGGAACGTGCACGCGCTGCCCCGGCCTGGCTTACATGGAAGGCAGCATGCGCGGGCCGTCCACCGCGGATTGCGAAAAATCTTTCCTGAGAACCGGCATCCCCTCGGCGAACATGCTGAATCGAGCGGCAGCGGCCTATGCGGGTCCACTGATTCAGATCCAGGCCCTGGCAAACTCATCCCTCGACTCGGCTTTTCCAAGATGAAGACTGGTTGCTCATAGGCACTGAGTGGTGGGCGAGAATACTTGAGCGCATTGGATGGCTGAATAGGAGACACGGAGGCGGTCTAGCTTTGGATAGGTTTAGAACTCCACGAAACCGGAATGTGGCCTTTCTTGCCAGGTGCGTCGTGACGCTGCTGGCGGCGCTCGGGCTGGCGGCTGCTTTTGCGGCATCAGCCTTCGCGCAAGGCTTCGCCCGGCCGGATGGTTCGATCCCAGTGCCGATGGACTGGAGCTCAAGCCATGTCATCTTCACCGGCGGCTACACACCAGAACAGGTGGTGAAGACGTGGAACGAGCCGCGCGCTTATGCCCAGTGGCTTCTGCATGGGAATGCGCCGATCGATTCAGGCCTGATACGCTGGCGGCGGCGAAGGCTGCGGGAACCGGAACGGCGGCGGCCAAGAGAGGACATGCGAAGGGACTGGGCCGTTTCGTTGGGCGCCGGTGGAGTCGCTCAAGGCATGTGGCCCGCCAAGTACTCCTTCAACGTAAACGCGACGCCGAGTTGCACCTCCGATTTCGTAGTATTCCCCGTCAACGCATCGACTGGAAACACCCGCGCCAATGTTATCGGCACCTTCACCGGCGAACCAACGTCTGGCCAGACTGCATCAATCACCATAACTCCGACGGGTGGAACCGCAGTCATGTTGACTCTGACCGCGTCAAACACCACAAACACCGGGCTGGACTTCGAAGTGTCCGCTACGACCGCCACCAACGCGACCAATCTGGCGGCAGCAATCAACCGGAATCTCAGCAGCACCGCTCTCGACCGAATCGTGGCGGTTGCGTCGGGGGGTACGGTTACGGTGTACGCGCTGACCCCGGGAACCCGCGTAACGCTGGCCGCCGCCGAGGGACTGTCTCGTTTCACCTGGGGCGGCGTTACTGCCGGTACGAATGGCTCCCAGGCCAACATCGTCGCTTTCAATCACCTTTATAGCGGGTCCGGAGCATCGCAGTGTGGTCTCACGAATCCGGAATTCATCTTCTCCTATGCTTCCGGCGTCGGACCAGTCGCTACCTCGCCCGGGCTCTCCGTCGGTGGCACAGAAGTTGCCTACGTGGAGAATGACCCGAACATCGGAGCGATTCTGCACGTGCTGACGTTCGGCAGCGGCAGCACGGAGTACGGGACCAGCGTCAGTTGCACCGCCAACAACAACGGCGGGACTACGTTGCCGACCTGCGCCACCAGCCCGGTGATCCCCGGAAGCACTTCCGGAAGCACCGCCACCGACTTCATGCTTCCCTTGGGTTTGGTGGCCGCCAATGCAGCCACTGCAGTGGCTGGAGCGGCGGATAGTTTCTCATCCCCGTTCACCGACTATGCCAACGATACGACGTACGTCGGCGACAACAACGGTTACCTGTATGCGATCACGCCCACGTTCAAAGGAACGCCAGGGTATGCGGGAGGGAATTTCCCAGTTCAAGTAAACGCCACCGCCCCTGTGTCAGACACCCCATCGGCGGTGACGGCAACCACATCGGTAGTGACTGTCACCGTGCCGAACACGCTTGCCATCGGAGAGGCGGTCACCATCGCGGGCATAACCGCCAACGGCACCCACTGCAGCGCCGCTGACGCCGCTGCCATCAATGGACCACAAGTCCCGATTACAGCGAGCAGAGCCCAGTTAACTTTCGATGCCACGATACCCACGGCAACTACGAACCCGGGGTGCACTGTGACCGGCGCAACAGTGACCCAAGGATCCAACTTCCTCTCATCCCCGGTGGTGGATGTAGGCAACACCGGCGATATTTTTATCGGCGATAGCAGTTCGAACTTTTACGAAATTTCTGCGGCGGGGGTAACGGAAGCGACCCTGGCGCTCGGTGTTAGCGGGACTACCAACCAAGGCCTGATCAATGGCGGCATTCGCGACGGCGCTATTCTTGATTCGACGAACAGCGTAGGTTACGTCGTGAGCGCATGCAGCCCCAATACCTCCGCGGCCAGCGGCGAGACCGACACCGGTACGGCGGGCAACCCCGGCCTTGTCCAATTCAAATTCACCAGCAACACCCTGACCTCGGTTACGATCACCGGCCTCGACTCCGGCGCGAACCAAAGCTGTACGACCGCGGGCTTTCCACTCTATGCCCCCACCCCGGACAACCGCTACTTTACCCTGGGAATCGGCAGCGCCACCGAGGCGAACAACGGAGAGATCATTGGAGCGTCTACCGGCACGGGCGGCCAACAGTTAAAACCCTTCTCGTTCGTGAGTTCCGTTCTACAACCGGCGCCCCTGGGGAAACCTCAGCTGGGTAACAACGCTTCGGTCATGTCGCCCCTCACCGAGTTCTATAACGCCTCGGTTGGAGTGGACTACCTGTTCGTAGGCGTCAATGCCAATCCCACCGAACTGTATACCTTCGCGCTGCCTAACCCGCTTGAAATTGCCCAAGGCGTCGCGCCCACTTCGCTGGCGACGAACACCGCCGATGTTGCCGGTGGGACAAGCGGCATCATCGTGGACAATGATTCCACAGACGCGCAGGCGTCCAGCATCTACTTCGGCACGCTGGCGACCTCAACCACCATTTGCGGAACTCCTGCCGCCTACTGTGCGGTCAAGCTTACACAGGCCGCGTTGGAGTAGTTCGCCGTTTGCGGCCTTCTTCGGGCTCGCTCCCTCGCTAAATCATTGCAAAACCAGCTGCTTTCGAGAGACGCCAGCCTTCTCATCGCCTGAGATCGGCTGCCGGCGCACATAGGTCACACCACGTCAGGTTGGCGCTAAACCCGTTAAGTTACCGAAGTAAGACCTGACATTCCGAGACCGCGGTGGAAAATAAGAGCGGCATAATTCGAAATCTTGAGGAGATACGCGATGCGTGGGTACCGATTCCCTTGGTTCTGTCTGGCAGCAGGGCTCCTGCTGGGCGTTCCGCTTTCCGGGCAAGCCGGGATGGAAACGACCTCGCCGGCCGACGCGAGCCACGAACAGACTCACCTGGGGTACCCGGACGATTGGAGTTCGCGGCACCTGTTGATGCCGGGCATGCGAGCCGAGGACGTGCTGGCGGCGGGAGCAGTCCACGACCCGCGCTATGTTTACAACATGGTGATGCGGCAAGTGGCCGTGGAAAGATCAAAGCCGAGAGAGCCCTTGCGCCCGCGCCACCTGCCGCGCCAGACCAAGATCGACTGGGCGGTTTCGCTCGAGAACGGGTACGTGCCCCAGAACCAGTTTCCGGCGAAATACCAGTTCGACGTGGTCGCGGAGAACTGCAACTCTGATTACATCGTCTTTGGGCTGACCGTAACCGGCGCGGGGACGCAGGCTAATCTGGTAGGGATCAATAACCTCTACACGGGAGCGAGTCCGGCCTGCAACAGCGGATCGCCCTGGGTGGCATTCGCCTACAACACAGTTACGCAGACCGGTGGACAGATTAAGACGTCGCCGGCGCTTTCGGCCGACGGAACCAAGGTTGCGTTTGTGGAGAGCACGAGCGCGGGCTCGTACTTCCACGTCCTGTATCTGCCCAGTCCAATTCCGACGCCGCCATCGCAGTCAGGTTCGGTGTTAAGTCCGCTCACTCCCACTTCGTGCACGAAGCCGACGACGGCGGGCTGCATGACGACCCTCACTATCGAGACCAGCGCGACCAATTCGAATTCCTCGCCATGGGTCGACTACAACACGGATACGGCCTATGTGGGCGCCGACAATGGCGTGCTCTATAAGATCACGCCGGTATTCGGCGGTGGCGCGCCGGCTCTGGTCAACGACTCGGCCAACTGGCCGGTCACGGTCTCGACCAACAAATACAACACGATATTGACCGCTCCGGTTGTGGACGATAATGCTGGCCTGATTTTCATCGGAGACGGAGAGGGATACCTGTATTCCGTAAAACTGACCAGCCCGGCAAAGACGTACGCAGCACAGCAGACGATCGGCTGGGTCTACGACGGAAGCGGCGACGGAAGCGGAGCAGCCGGGGACGGGCATTGTAGATCCACCGATTGCCGTCACCGATCCGGCCAACCCCGCAACCGACCAGGTGTTCGCCTTTACCGGATGCAGCATCGTGCCGGGCATCGGCGGAGCAGTTACGCAGGTTGCAGCGAACTTCACGACCGGTACGCCGAGCGCAAGCAACACGGTGGACTTGGGGTCGGCGAGCGGCGACGGAGACTGCACCGGGAAAAACGTTCACGCCGGAGCATTTGATAACGCATTCTGGTTGAACGGGTCGACGTCGGGGCACATGATCGCCTGCGGATTCGTGGAGTCGGGAGGCGCGCCGGCAGATCCCAAGATGTATCTTCTTCCCCTTTGCCAGCAACGTCATTACCAGCACGGGCTCGACCACCTTCCAGATAAACAACACGAAAGGGGACGAGTGTTCGCCCCTGACTGAGTTTTACAACGGCACGACCGACCGACTGTTCTTCGGGGTGGGCTCAACAACGGATGGATACCTGGAGAGCTCGACGATTACAACTTCGCTGACCACACCGACCTGCTCCGGAGCGGCGACCTCCAGTTGCGTAACCTCCCCGAGCGCTCTGGGAGGGACCAGCGGAATCGTAATCGACAACGAAATGTCGAATGGCGGAACGAACATTTACTTCTCGACCATGGCGGCAGGGTCAGTGAACGGCCAGAAGTGCAACGTCTCAGGCGGAGTAGCCAATCCCCATTGCGCCGTGAAGTTGACCCAGTCGGGGTTGCAGTAGAGCGCCACGCCGAAACGCGGAGTCATTGATTTACGCCGCTGGCAAGAAAGCCGCCATCCACCGCAAGCAAGGTGCCAGTTACGAAGCTGGCAGCGTCGGAAGCAAGAAAGACCGCCGCGCCAATCAACTCATCGAGTTCGCCGAAGCGCTTCATCGGCGTCCGGATCAGCACTTCCTCCCCTCGCGGCGTGCCCATCAACAATTTCTCGCTGAGAGCCGTGCGAAAGTAGCCCGGCGCAATCGCATTTACACAGACCCCATGCCGCGCCCACTCGATGGCCAGCGATTTTGTCAATGAAGCCACGCCCGCCTTGCTCGCGCAGTATGCCGCAACTTCAAAAAGCGCAACGAATGAGCCCATCGAAGCAATGTTGATGATGCGCCCATACTTGCGCTCGATCATGTGCCGTCCAAACACCTGGCACGCTCGCAACGTACCGGTCAGGTTCGTGTCGATGAGTTTATCCCAGTCGGCCTCAGAGAAATCCAGAGTAGGGGCGCGCTGGTTGAATCCAGCAGCGTTGAGAAGAATGTCCACTTTTCCGAACGCCTGGAGGGAAGCCTGCAGCAATTTCTCCAGCGATCCACGGTCGGCCACGTCGCAACTCACACGCAGTGACCGCCGGCCCACGCGCTCGATTTCTTCCGCCACCGCGTTCACGAGTTCCATGCGGCGTGCACTGGGCACGACGTCAGCCCCGGCTTCAGCCAGTCCGCGGGCAAGCGTGCGGCCGATTCCCGAGCTGCCCCCAATCACCACCGCCACTTTACCGTCGAGATCGAGCGGCCTATATCCCATGATTCCTTCTTGGTGTTTCCCATGTGTGGTCGTTCGCGACCGGCGCGTCAGGAATTAACCATCGCCTGCGATTCATCTCTGAGCGCATTCTGCAAACCCGGACTCAGCAGAGAAGCCGAGGCGTCGTCGAGATAGACGGTCGCATTCGGATGCCTGCGCAGAATCGACGCCGGCGCCATCGGGCTAATCGTACCCTCAAGGCAAAGTTTGACTGCTTCTGCCTTGCGCGGGCCGGGTACAACCGCAAGGATCTCCCGAGCCTTCAGAATCTGGCGTGCCGACATCGAGATCGCCCGCCGCGGCACCTGCGAAATGTCCGCGAACCAGGCCTCGCCCACCTGCTGCTGCCGGCAGGCCTCATCGAGGTTCACGATGATGTAAGGATCTTCCGTCTCAAAGTCGGCCGGTGGATCGTTGAATGCGATGTGCCCGTTCTCGCCAATCCCAAGAAACGCTATATCGATAGGCATCGATGCCAGCTCTTCGCCCACGCGCCGCACCACTTCCGAAGGGTCTGCAGCATCGCCGTCCAGCAGATGGTAGTGGGTGATTCCGGTTTTCCGCACCAACTGCTCGAGCAGCATCTTGCGGAAGCTTCCCGGATGCGTCACGGGTAGGCCGATGTATTCGTCGAGATGGAAAACCTCCACCTTCGACCAGTCGACCCCCGGCGCCTTGGTCAAAGCATCCAGAAATTCCAGCTGCGACGCAGCCGTCGCAGCAATAATCCGCGCGTGCCCACGGTCGACGATAGCTCGGCGAATGGCGGCCGCCGCCTGCTCGGCCGCCGCCTGCCCCAGCGAGATTCGATCACCGAATACTTTGATCAGCATGAAGATGCTCCGGGTGCCCGCGTCGAATTTCGCCGCTCGGAGGCCCCGCAATTATACAAAGAGCCTAGCCAAATCGATGCCAGCTTGAATCGGAGTTTCATTCCGTGAAAGCCACCGACGTCGTGCATAGCAGAAGTCCTTCGATTTAATGTATGACTTTACGCGAGGACGGCGCTCAAATCCTCCGAGGGGTACGCCATGAAGAGCAACTTGCAACTTCTTCCTCAATCAACGCCAAGCAGGACGCTAAACGCTATTGTTCTTCTGTTTTGTGCGCTCGCCTACTCGTCAAAGGGCGCAGCGCAAACGGTCCTCGTCGACGCTACTCCCAGTCACGTCGTAAACACGTTCAGCCCCCTGTATGCCCTGGGATCGACGGTTGACCGCGTGCCAAGCAACGCCACTGACATGTTCTTCCGTCCCGATCAGATCAAGCAGGTCCTCTCCGCGGGATGGGGTGTCATCAGCTACCGCCAGAACACGGATTTATTTGTACAAGCCTGGCACTGGAATCCGAGGGGCAGCTGGAGCGATCCCGCAGGCAAAGGATATTTCACCGGCGATGCGACTCCGACGAACGAAATGATCCGCCACTCGTACGGCTATTCCCTCCGTCACCGCGGTTTCACGCGAAACGGAGGATCGGAGTTCGACGGTTTCTCACGCCTCGACGATGGAGACCTCCAGTCCTACTGGAAGAGCAATCCCTATCTCAGCAAAGAATTTACCGGAGAAGACGATTCACTGCATCCGCAATGGGTAGTCATCGCTCTCGACAAGAAAGAAGACATCAACGCCATTCGCATCGCCTGGGCAGAGCCCTACGCGCAAGCCTACGAAGTGCAATATTGGGTAGGCGACGGCGATGCCATGGACGATCAGGACAAAGGAACATGGAAACCGTTCGCGTCAGGAAATATGACCGATGGAAAAGGCCGCACCGTCACGCTGCGTCTCAATCCCTCTCCGGTGACCACCAAATTCGTGCGCGTGCTGATGACCCGCTCTTCGAACACCTGCGACACTCATGGTTCCGGCGATCGCAGAAATTGCGTCGGCTTCGCTATCCGCGAAGTTTATCTCGGAACCATCGATGAGAAAAACGAATTCAAGGATATTCTCCAACACTCGCCCGATCAGAAACAAACGCTGACTCTCTGTTCCTCGGTCGATCCATGGCACGACCCTTCCGATCTCTATCTAGCGCCAGACCGCATGGAATCAGGTGATCAGCCCGGCTTTGACCTGTTCTTCACCAGCGGAATTACTCGCGGCTTGCCTGCCATCGTTCCCGTAGCCATGTTGTACAGCACGCCCGAAGACGCCGCCGCGCAAATGGCGTACATCAAGGCGCGAGGTTATCCCGTGTCGTACATCGAGATGGGAGAGGAGCCCGACGGCCAATACATGCAGCCCGAGGACTACGCGACTTTGTATTTGCAATTCGCCGCAGCTCTCCACCGGGTCGACCCGAATTTCAAGCTGGGCGGACCCGTCTTTGAAGGTGTCACCGAGGACATCAAGGCCTGGCCCGATACACAACGCCGCACGTCTTGGTTCAGCCGCTTTCTCGACTATCTGAAGACTCACGGCCGATTGCAGGATCTCGCCTTCATGTCGTTCGAGCACTATCCCTACGACGGATGCGAGACGCCCTGGGAAAATCTTTATCAGGAACCAGAGTTGATCACGCACATCATGAAAGTCTGGCGAGACGACGGGTTACCTCCCGGCATCCCGTTGCTCGACACCGAAACCAACGACCACGGCGGCGAGGCCGCAGTCGATATCTTCGGCGCACTATGGCTAGCTGACTCTTTCGGAGGATTTCTAACGGCGGGCGGGCAATCGACGCACTACTATCACGACCTGTCCTACTCACCACCTCATCCCAACTGCGCGAACAGTTGGGGAACGTATCACATGTTCATGGTCGACGATCATTACCAGATTCAGCAAAAGACTGCTCAATTTTTCGGCGCGCAGCTTATCACGCAAGAGTGGGCGGAACCCAAAGACGCCCAGCACAAACTCTACGCCGCTTCCAGCGACGTGAAAGATTCCGACGGACACGTTCTGGTGACGGCTTATCCTCTGCAACGCCCGGATGGCCAATGGTCCGTCATGTTAGTCAACAAAGACCACGACCACCCTCATCAGGTTCACCTGGTATTTCATGATGCAGTCAGCAACCGTGACCGATTCTTCACGGGGCCGGTGACGATGATGACGTTCGGCAAAGCGCAATATCAGTGGCACGCCGCCCGGAAAAAAGGTTACGCTGATCCCGACGGTCCACCTGCATCGTCACAACTTAAAGGCGGAGAGAATGCCTTGTACGACTTGCCCGCCGCTTCTCTGACTGTGCTCCGAGGAAAATTACAGTCCGCAGAAAAATAACGGCCTCGAATGATTCTTAGTGGCAGTCTTTTCGGATGGCGATGAGCGAAACCTGCTCCAGGTCAGGATAGTGCCCATCTTTGTCGGCGGTGCGTTCCGCTGGCGCGATCTGCTGGACGGTTGTCCGCGCCGGCAGTTTGCCGTGAAAATATTTGACATATACGTCGTCGAATTCAGGTGTATCCGCCAAATTATCGAGGTAAACAGTCGTAGAGACAACCTGGCAGAAATCCATGTCGGCTTCTTCAAGATTGTCCATCTGATTGCGCATCGTCTGCCGGAGCTGGACGGCCGCAGTCGAGGTATAAACTCCGCCGTTTGCTCCCGGGATAAAACCACTCTTCGCGGAACAATACAGCGTATCTCCTGCAAACACGCAGGGGCTCGCCGTGGGGCTGGGAGGCATGTTCTTAGGGCGCACAGCCCGCCGCTCCTTCAAGTCGCGAACCGCAACGCCTGTGTATTCGATCTGCGCTCCGCCAGGCAAGCTCGTGACCTCGATCGTAGCGCGCGCCGGAGTATTGCCGAACTCAAACCGGCTCGCATAATGTTGATTCATGACTCGCGCCGGGAAGTTCGCAGTCAAGTATGGATTGACGAAAACCATATGACCGAGGTCGAGTCCCGCGGCTTCGACGACCGCCTTCATGCGATCGAGCGCGAAGTCTACCTGCGCCGCCGGATCGTCAGAAGCCTTGTCGCCTGCGGAGGCGATGGCAGGCATCGCAGAAACGAACAAGCGATCATGAGTGAGGATGCCCGGCGAAAATGGTTCGTCCGATTTGTAACCCGGCGGAGAAACGGCGCGCCGTTCCGAGAGATCGCGCACCGCGACCGCATTGATTTCAATCGGAGGATCAGGAAGCGCGGCAACGCCAAGCACAGCCCGAGCTGGCGGAATCTTCCCAAAGAATTCGCCTGTAAACACGGTTCATTTCTTCATATTGATGAATGTCAGTGAGATAGACGGTGGTGTAGACCACGTGATCCATCGTCAATCCCGCACTCTCAACAACCGCTTTCAAGTTATTGAGGGCCTGCCGAACCTGCGCCGGGAAGGTCGCCGGTAATGCACCATCCGCGCCGCGCGGCCCCTGAGCGGAAATGTAGATGTAGTCTCCGGCATCCACGCTGGCGGAACTAGCGCGATGAGCCTCAGCAAATTTCTGCGAAGGACCAGGTGGCCCTGCCTGTGCTTGCAGGATGACGGCAGACCACAGCAACAATCCAACCAGGAATGTTTTCATCAAGCCTTCCGAAGATATTCTAAGCATGGGCGAGTGCCCGCCAGACTGCGATCTACGCGGCCGGTTTACCTTTTTGCGCTGCTCCCAAGAATGCCGCGCAATCGTTGTCCGACGATGACTTCTTCGCCTGGCTGAATCGTCATCGAAACCAGTTCGATGTGAGTCGCCTGCGGCCGCTCTTTCCTGGTTGGGTTCGGCTTGCCCTCGCGAACCGCTTTTACCAGGCTGGGATTATCCGCCCCGAGCACTTCGATCACGGGATCGCCCGCACGCAGAGCCTGCACGCAGTCAGCGATGGTGAATCCCCAAGCCTTCTGATCCCAGGAGATTTTCAGCGTGGGATAACGGTTCCCATCATCCGGGATGTAGATACTTGTCTCTACCCCCGGCACCGTCTCCACCAGCTTTCTGATGTTGTCCACACGGTCGTTCCACTCGCGGTAGAGTTTCTTTTCGTCCAGACTCAGCCAGGTCTCAAGCGCGACGAGGCAGCCGATCATTTCTTCTTTCCCAACCTTCATGGGACGGCACACCGCTCCCTCGCGCGGGCTGGAGTTCATGATGGCAGCCTCGATCAGATCCTTTCGGCCGAGAAGCACTCCACTGCACTGCGGCCCGCGCAATCCCTTCCCGCCGGAAAATGTGTAGAGGTCAATTCCCATGCGAGCGTAAAGCTTGGCATTGTCAGCCGGAGGAATGCCCGCTGCATCGTCGAGCAGCATCGGCACCTTATGATCTTTCGCGATCGCAAGTTCCTTCTGCAATTCATCGCCAAGGTGCGTGGTATAGATCATGGCAGTGTTCGAGTTGATCGCATTGGCAAGTTCTTCCGGCGAATACGCGAGCACCAGCTTCGCGCCCGTCAACCGGATCGCGCTATCAAAAGCGCTTCGGCCGCCGCACATGATCACTTCATATCTTCATGCCGGTGGTGTCGGGAAGTTGCCAGATGAGCTTGTCATCGGTGCCCGCCATGCATCCAGCGGTTGAGACTGCCATGGCGCCAGCCGCGCCAGAAGTGATCATTCCAGATTCAGCACCGGTGAGTTCCGCCAACCTGCCGCCCAATGCCATGCTGTAAATCGATCACGTTTACGAAATACTTCCCCGCTTCGATCTGGGCTTCGTGAACTTCAGGAAACTCCAGAGAGCCGCTGAGGTAGGTCCACGTCCCTCGGCAATTGATAACGGTCTTGACCCCCAGGCGGCTGTAGCAATTTTGCCGCGGATCTTTGCCTACGGCGCTCGCGGCCTTCGCGTAAAGGTCTGCGACCGCGATCTGGCTCAGCAGCGGAGCCGCCGCGGCCCATTTCATAAATGATCGCCGGCTAGGTTTCATGGCATACATTTCGACACCTCCAGGATTGACAAGTAGAATTGACCAGCTACTCCTCATCTTCATGCAACGGGACGCGCGCTCGAACCGCCAAAATATATGCCTTCGCCCCCGGTTTGTTTTGATTGTAGAAGCCGACGGTGCAGTTTGGACGAAAGTAATAAGCGTCTCCCGCTTTGGCGGGATAGCGGCCCTCGACACCGTCCATTCCACTGCCGGCAACCATTTCGCCCTGGCCATCGATCACCAGATAAATTTCTTCCGCCGCCTCGTGATGGTGAGGCCAGTTCGTGCCTCCGGGCGTAAAGTCCATCCAGAAAAAACTGTCCATCACGTAAGCCTCATCAATCAAGTCTCGCTTTCCAGAGTGCAGGCCAACCAAAAGCTTGTACAAAACCGAATTGGGATGTCCGCTGACAGTTTCCTCTTTGGCATCCTCCAGGTTCGCGACCTTCGGATGTGGAAACGGGGCGCCGATCGAAATCGATTTCGGAATCTTGAACCCCATCACCATCACGCGCAGCGGCTGATCGGAATTGTTCGAAATCGAATGTTTCGCGCCGGGCGGCAAGTACGTGAAGTCATGCTTGCGCACCGGCTGAACCTGATCTTCGTAGTGCAGCAAGCCGATACCTTCGACCACAAAATAGATCTCCTCCTGGCGGTCGTAAGATACGGTCTGGCAACTCCCGTGAGCATCCAGTGTGACTTCTCCGAAGCGAGCGACAGTTTGCAGAGATCGATTGTCCTTGTCACCCTCGCCGAAGATTGGACGGTAGTGGCAAGTTTGAGAAGCAAGATCGGACCTCGCCTCCGCGAGCTCGGGAACGTATCGATGCAACCATGTGGGGTCCACCGGATGGTCTTGCGCTCGAAGGCCCTGAGATAACAGCAGAATGCACAGCAGAGACAGCAGCAGTTTTTTCCGTACTCCGGATTCCACAACGGACTTCGCTCTCACCCACGCCTTTATTTCTGGGCATGAGGCTCCTCATCCTTTCCCGAGTGGGCCTCGTGCAGAATATAACTGACGAGATCATCAAGCTCAGTTCCGCTGAGCTGGCGTCCGTAATCGACAGGCATAGGATCCTCAGCCTTCCGCTGCACCGAGACCAGGCTGGACTTCATGAGCAAATAAAACCGCCCGTCTGCATCCTGCAATTGCATAGAAGCGTTGTCCTCATTCCGAATCATGCCGGAGAACTTGCGTCCATCCCGTCCAACCGCGGTCGCGGTCTCTTGCTGTTCTCCGCTCGGCCTGAGAATCGCATCGCGAATCTCGTTCCCCGGATGATCTCGCGCAAACCCTGCAAGATCCCGAGCGACGAACTGACCTCGGTCCCCGATCTGGTGACAGACTGAACATCCAGCCTTTCCGAAGAAAAGATCCTTGCCCCGGACCGGGTCGCCGGGCGCAGAGTCCCCCGCTGACTTGCCCTGTAGAAAGCGAATATAAGCGACGACCGCCTGACCACCTTCACGGCCAAGGCCCGGGAAGCTCGGCATTCCTTCTTCCGGAATCCCGTCGTGAATCAAATCGAGCAGCGCCTGATCCGAGAGAGTCTTCACTGCGGGCCGACGGATGATATCAGGGGCGTGCTCACCACCGAGCCCGTCAAGTCCATGGCAAGTCGCGCATTTCGCCTCGAAGATATTCTTTCCCTCGAGTCAGGCTTCAGCGCAGGAGTCGGCGCTCTCGCTATTCGAGTTCTGGCAAAGGATGTTCCTGGCCGCGCCAAACGAAATCATCACCAATCCAAACGTGAGAACGATTCGCCAGGTTCCACTGCGTGAAAACAGCTTCGTAAGGATCGGTGACATCGGACGGTGAACCTGATATACCACAGAATCTGGTTGACGCAAATCAAATTATTTCGTTTGATTCGTTTTGGTTTCGTTCCGTGAAAACAGGTGTACACCCCTTAGAACATCTGTCTAGAATCTGTTGCTTTGCGAGTACGAACTCCGATCATTCATCGGACATGTATCATGGCAGCGCGGATCCAGGAAGAGGACATGATGCGGCGCGTCGCAATAGCTTTGCTACTTTGGTTGCTAAACCTGAATGTTGCACCTGCTCAGGCTAAAGCTGACCCGAGCCAGCCGAGTTCATCGTGTCGCGTCGAGGCCACGAATTACAAGGGTTGGAGCGCGCAGGAGCTTTCCAATCGCTGGCTCAAACTGGAAGTCGTACCGCAGAATGGCGGGCGACTGATGCAGGTGATTTTCAACGGGCATCCTTTTCTTTTCGTGAATCCCAAATACGAAGGAAAATACCTGCCGCCCGACCCGTCACGCTGGATTAACTACGGAGGCGACAAGCTCTGGCTGTTGCCCGAGGGAAATGACAACGAGCAGGAGTGGGTGGGCAATTCCGATTTGCTCGACGACGGCCCGTACGCCTTTCGAAAGGTTTCGGAAGGAAAAGAGTGCGAAATCGAGCTGGTGAGCCCCGTCGATCCGCAGACCGGAATTCAGATCCGGCGCACGATTCATCTGGATTCGCCGACTCCCCGCGCATCCGTCTTTCACGCAACCATGCAGAACAAAACGGGGCACGTCATCGAGTGGTCGATGCAATCCGTTTCGCAATACAACACCGCCGACTCGTCCACTTCTTCGCGACGGAATCAAAATTTTTGGACTTTCACTCCCGCGAATCCAACCAGCAGCTATCTGAACCGCTACCACGTTCGGTTCGGTCCAGCGGAGAATCCGGCCGTCTCCGTCAGGGACGATGGCCTTTTCGCTCTTCACTACGCTCACCTCGCCGCCGAACTGTGGCTCGACTCGACGCCAGGCTGGCTGGCGGTGGTCGATGGCGACAGCCGCTATGCCATGGTTGAGCGCTTCCGCTACGAAAAAAACGAGACCTATCCGGGCAAAGCGTCAGTTATTTTTTGGATGAATGGCCCTGAGACGAGGGTGAATTCCGAAGGAGAGCCTTCCCTAACTTCAGGCGGTGACGGAGTCCCTTATTATCTGGAAGCCGAGGTCAACAGCCCGCTTGCCCAACTGCGCCCGGGCGAAACTCGCGATCTCGACACCGAGTGGTTTCCCACCCGCGCCGCGGGCGAATTCCACGGCGTAGCGGACTCGGGCATCGTAGTGCGTCCTCTCGAAGCCACTCGTTTGGCAACCGGCCACATCCGGCTCTCCGGTTCGTTCGGCGTATTTTTCGCGGGACGTTTGGTCGCGCATCTTTACGACGAACACGGCGCCAGCATCGGAACCGAGCCTCTGACCCAGGTCGACCCCACAGATCTCGTCCAGTTGGATACAGAATTAACCTCTCCCGCAAAGTCCTCCCGCATCTCTCTTCATCTCGAAGACGCGCAGGGTCTCGACCGCGGCGCTCTTCAGGAAGTTCAAGTGGGCGCGTCCGAAAATCATTGACATGAAATCATTCAGGAAAGAATTCGCCGTGGCCACACTGGCCGCCTTCAGTCTGCTCTGCTCTTCCGGCTGCGGCACAACAAGGAGCACAACCGGGTCAGGCTCCAGGGCAGGCTCCAGTTGTTGCCGACGTCAATGTAAGCCCGGCAGACCTGCTCACGCAGCCTCCCGCCGCCAACTGGACTTCCTACAACGGCGACTACACCGGCCGCCGCTACAGCGCCTTGCACCAGATCACTGCGGCCAATGTCACCCGACTGCGCGCAGCGTGGATCTTCCATGCTTCGAATTCCGAAAGGCTCGAAGTGACGCCCGTTGTCGTCCGAGGCGTAATGTACGTCACCTCGGCCAACGATGCATGGGCGCTTGATGCGCGCACTGGCCGGATTATCTGGCATCACCAGCGGCCGGTGAGTTCAGGGTTGCTCGACGACGCCGCCGCTCATAAGAATCGTGGCGTCGGAGTCTGGCGAAACTTCGTCTACATGGAAACCGATGACGCCCACCTGCTTTGCCTCGACGCACGCTCCGGACGTCTGCTATGGGATGTGATGTATGCCGACAAGGCAAAACAATATGGCGCAACCAGTGCTCCGTTAATCGTAAAAGATGAAGTGATCGTCGGAACTTCCGGCGGAGACTCGGGCGTGCGCGGTTTTGTCGCCGCTTACGATGCCATGACCGGCAAACTGAAGTGGCGTTTCTGGACTATTCCCGCGCCCGGAGAATTCGGCTCGTCCAGTTGGCCGGGCGATTCCTACCTCCACGGTGGCGGCACGACATGGATGCCCGGTACCTATGATCCAAAACTCGACACTCTGTATTGGACAACCAGCAACCCGGCTCCCGATTTTGTCGGCGACTCCCGCCCCGGAGACGACCTCTACACCGCCTGCGTCCTCGCTCTGAATCCAGATACTGGTGCTTTGAAGTGGTACTTCCAGTTCACTCCTCACGATCTGTACGACTACGACGCCACTGAAACACCGGTGCTGGTGAGCGCCAAAGTAGACGGCCGAATGCGCGACTTGCTGGTCCAGGCCAATCGCAACGGATTTCTTTATGTTCTCGACCGCACGGACGGAAAGTTCCTGAAGGCGACACCGTTTGTGAAGAAGCTCGACTGGGCCAAAGGAATTGACGGCTCCGGCCGTCCCATACTGTCAGGAAAAATACCCAGCTCGCAGGGTACGCAGATTTGCCCGAGCATCGACGGAGCTACGAATTGGTTTTCGCCTTCTTACAATCCCGCGACCGGATTGTTCTACTTCATGGCGCTGGAGAGTTGCAGCGTCTTTTTTGCTCACCCGCAAGAATTTGTCCAAGGCCAGACTTTTTACGATACCGGCACGAAGCTCGCGCCCGACGACCATGCTCAAAAGATTCTGCTGGCGTATTCAGTGCCCGAGGGAAAGATCGTCTGGCGCTATCCCCAAGTTGGAAAAGGCAATTCGTGGGGCGGGACAATGACCACGGCGGGTGACTTGGTGTTCTTCGGAAACGATACCGGAGCATTCGAAGCGGTTGGGGCGCGAACCGGCCGCACCCTCTGGCAGTTCAACACTGGCCAATCCATGCGCGCTTCCCCGATGAGTTACGCGGTCGACGGGGTCCAGTACGTCGCCATCGCGGCGGGCAGCGATGTGATCAGCTTCGCGCTTCGTCACGAGTGAACTGACAAATCACAATCCTGGAATCCAGCGCATGGCATTGTCACGAAATATTTTCTGGAGCACCGGCCGGGGCAAGCTTAGTCCATGCACCTGCTTGCCTTCCACGGTAAACGTCTCTCGGGTCGCTAGAAATTTCCAGTCCCGCGCATAAGTCGACTGCCACTCGTCCAGCGCATCCGCGACCTTGGCGTCGGCGTGTAGATCGAGATCAGTGCCGTAAAGAACGCGGTCCTGATACTTGATCAGAAATGCAGCTACTTTTTCCGGCGGCATCAGCATGAGGTAATCCATCCTCGCCGCGGTGTCGATGGCAAAATTCGGATATTTGTCCAGGTGCCTGGCGATGTTGTCGAGATCCCGCTCCATGCTGCCCAGATGCACCCCCACCATGCGCAGCGTGGGGTTTTCAGCCAGCACATGATCACGCGCTTCCAGAATCTTCTGCTTCGACGGAAACCCAGGCCGGTTGGCGACGTACCACTGCGGATTTTCCTGATAGTAGGACCAGGACGGATCGGCCGCATCCGGTGGCCCCCATGCCACATCGGGCTCGGCCAGGTGGGTCATGAGCGTCTTGCCGTGCGCGGCGATGTCCTTGTAGATCGGCTCGAGCTTCGGATCATCAGCCATGACGTATTGGCCGCTACTATCCTTGATTTCCATTCCAATATTTTTCCAGACCTTAACTGCGACCGCTCCCTGCGCGAAATCGCGATCAATCTGCTGGATGGCATCGGCACTGAACGAAGCGCTGTCGAACTTGTAGGGGTCGAAGGTGGTGCACAGGGCCACATGGCCACTGCTCGACTGCACCACCGCCTGCGCATCATCGATCTGCCGCTGCAACTGCTTGCGATGGGGGTTCGAGTCGTCCACCACAAGAATATCCATCAGCTTCAGGTTCAGGCGTTCGAGCATCTTCTGAAACGCGGGGTCGGTCTTGAAAACATGAACGTGCACATCGATGGGATGAATCGCCGCGAATGCACGGAGAGCCCCCTCGTCATCGGAGGATTTTGCGGCACCAGACGCGGATGGTGCTTGAGCTGCGGAAGACAGCGCGATCGAGAGAACCAGTATGAGTTGAGCGACAGTTCGACCTAAACCCGTCATCAACAGCTCCTTCCATCAAGGTAGAACTGCCTCCTGATACTCCCAGCCGGCTTGCGTTTCATTTCTCTTTCTTTGCTGGGCTTTCGTTTGACAGGCAACATTCTCCGATCATGTGCCCGTTTGTCAATCATTTTTTCTTCCCGATTCATTTTTCACACGGCCCCAGTGCCACGGGCCGCCGGAAGGAACCAGGACTGCGGATTAGTTAGCCGGTTGGTAGCGCTTGATGCTTTGAGGATCAAAGACGGTCGGCATATGGCCGGAGATACGCACCTGGAAGTGATCTTCCCCCTTAAGCCCGGTCAAGCCAGTGGCTGTGAGATGTACGTTGTATTCACCCGGCACGGTATAGGCATGATTCACCTCAGCGCCGTCGACGCTAACGCCGTCGCCGAAGTCCCACTGATACGAGAGCACCGCAGCGCCGCCGCTGCCGTGCGCAGCAAACCTCAGCGTGGCTCCAGCATTCCCATCAGAAGGATGGTCCGAGGCCACGCTCGGAGCGACGGCCGGGATGCGAGCATCGACTATTTTCAATACCCGTACCGAATGAGGTGGTTGATGAAAGGCCAATACCCCGGCGGCGGGAGCAGTCATTTCCTGATTGTCCAGAACATCCGTAACCATGTACTGGCCCGCCGCAGGCAATCCGGCAGTTGCGAGATCGATGGAGTGATCCCGCTCTTTGTCCGTCCAGTTAAAAACAGTGAGAATGCTTTGCCGGTCCTCCTCTTTGAGGAAGAACACACTCGGCTGCTCGTCCTCGGCTGCGAAATTCATCAGATCCACTGGAATCGATGCCCGTCCCAGACGAATCATCTGAATCAGTTCCTGATTCTGAATCAGCGCCAGACGCTCAGGGGCGTTTGACAAGGTTGGTAGATCGTCTCCAATCTCGAACATCCCGCCCGAAACCGCGGCGAGTGCAATCGAGACTTTGGCCTCATCCAAAGTAGCCGGCTTCGTGCTCCCGTGCCATGACTGATCGGGAACAGTTTGCGTCGAGACCGTAAACGCGTCGGGATCAGCCACATAAAAATTCCGATTCATGTAGTAGCGCGCCGCAATTCCCGGCGCCGCTTCTTTACTGGCGCTGTAGGTGTGTCCGGTATCAAGCGAGGTCCGGCCATAATCCACGTAACCGACAGGGTTGAGCATGACGCTTCCGTCTTTATCCAGATAAACGTCGTCGCCCACCGTCTCACGGATAATCTGGAGCCCAATCCGCTGGGCTTCCATCGCCGTCGTGTCCGGCTTGTAGAAGAAACCCTCGATCGCGCTGTCGTCCATGAAATCCATCTTGATGTAGCGGATGCCCCACTCCTTCACAAGGGTGGAATAAGTCTTTCGCAGATAGTCCTGCGCCCCTGGGTTCGTAGTGTCGAGCATGAACAGCTGATCTTTGCCATGTGTCACCGTGCCGGCGTGAATCGGCTGACCTTTTGCATTCTTCACCAGCCAATCCGGATGTTTCTCATACACCCACGACCGCACCGATACCTCAAACGGGGCAGTCCAGATCGCCGGAACCAGCCCCAGGCCGCGCACGTCGTACTCGATTGAACCGACGCCGTGCGGAAAGTGAGTAGCGTTCGGAGTGATGTATTCTCCCCGCGCATATTGGTAGCCTTCGTCCATGTGGAAGATGTCATAGCCGAGCGATTTCAGATGTTCCGCTTCCCACTGGGCATTGGTCAGAGCCGCTCCCTCAGTAAGTCCGAAGTAGTACGCGGTCCAACTCCACCACCCCATCAACGGCGGCGCCGAAATTCTGGCATGATGAATCTGTCGAATCAGCGAACCGTAAGTTTCCAGCTGCCCGTGGCAGTCCGTATTCAGACCGAAGAGCACACGCTCCGAGGAAAGCTCGGCGCCTGAAGCAACCGGCAGGCTCAATTCCACCCGATCCTCCGCCGAGGAATGCTCGAGAGAATTTTCCTTCTCGAGTTCAGTAGTCCCAGTCGAATCGACCTCGTAGGCTACGGGATGAGCTGCATCCCCGGACGAGGCAAGGTGAAGCCGCAGAATGGTGAGAAACCGTTCCGAACTAAGCGTGCCCAGAAACAAGCTCTCCTGGCTTTTGCGATTGTAGATAAGCTGACTGCCGACGGCACGGTGCATTTGCTGCTCTGCATCCGCAAAATTGCGGATGACAATGCCAGGCCGGTCCTCGCTGAAACTATCGGAAAGAACTCGATTGTCGAGCACCGGCCCTCCCAGATCGATAATCGATCCCTCCGTCGCATCCACAGAACGAATGCTCTCGACGTGAATGGCCTTTCCTGTCGTATTCCGAACCGTGACCTGGATATCGCCGAAAGGCTCGTTCGCGTAAGCGCGCAGATGATAAATCAGATCCGGCTGCCCGCTTAATCCTGTGTAAGACACTTGCCAGTCTGTCGCCTCTCCCAGATATCCCTGAGCTTGCGAGTGCTCGACGGTGTGCTTCGGATAATCAGCCGCATGAAGCCAGCGCCCGTCCACTTCAGCGCCCACTCCCGCCCTCAAAGCAGGTGAGTTCGACTCGGGCAGCGCGATCGTGTACCGGCCGTCCGCCGGGTTCACCGCGATTTTCAAAGCATGGTCTGAGCCAGACGATTGCGCCTGAACCACACTGCTGCCGACAAGCAACAGCATTGCCGCAAGTCTGACCGCAGTCACTCCCATTTGTCTGATCCCGTCACTGATCATCGAATTCCCGATCATCGAATCCTCCGTAGAATTTGAGAAGCGGCCCTTCGCCCGCGGACACCCGGGGCATCTGGAGATCAAGGAAGAATAGGCTTGATTCCCGTGATCTCGCAAAAATCGACTAACGCCGGATAAAGATCTTCGCCGTAGCCGAGGCATGCATATTCATTGGTCCAATGTTGAAGCAACACGTCGATATCGCAATGCGCAGTCACAAAACCATGAGGCCAGAACGGAATGCCGCATTCGTTGAGCCGCTTTTCGACCTGATCCGGTGCAGGCTCGAAAATGCTGGCTCGCGTGATGACCATCTCGAACGCACCGTTCACTCTGCCCAGCCGCGCCAAAACTCCTTCTCCCACTTTACAAATCAATTTCACGGACAGGCCGCCGGCTTCGCCTTCCGTCGGAATGCCGTGCTCCGAAAATCCAGCGGGACCGAGCTTGCTGGCCAACGAAGGCGGACAAGCCCCATCCCCGATGATCTTGATTTCCTTCGTTTTCTTATCAATGTGCTGAAGATCGCCGTAATAAACTCGCTCCTTGCTCAACTTTGTGAGCAGCAGAACGGTTAGATGCAGTATTGAAATCGCCAAGCGTAGAAGTGCCAACTCCATCTTCCAGCATCATGCTTTGCGCAAAGCAACTGGCAGAGTAATCGTCCGGCCAGTCCGGGAAAAGATTGAATCGTATAGAAATCAAACTTCTCTTTTGCAACAAGCTTCTTTAATGCGAGATAAAGCCGCATCGAACGCTCAGTCACTGCGTTTCGCTCCGGCGGCTTGCCAAACAGCTGCTTCAACCTGGGCTGAAGTTCATCCAGTTCGCTCGCCGAGATCGCTTCAGCGGCCTGCTTCAATTCCGTAGTATCGCGAGAATCGATATCGACTCCAAACATTCGCATCCATTGCGAAGGATCGGCAGCGCCACAGGTTTGCCCCATCCCGCGCCCGCCAAATGTGCCGATGGTCGACATGTTCAGGAAGTTCTTCATATGAGAAGCCTGCGCATAGCTGACGATCTTGCTTACGGTGTCCGGCTCCTCAAGACCTCCATATACAAATTTGTGCGCCACACCGATTTCGAGCAAACCTCCGTGCAGCACCAATCCACCAACCGGCCGCCAGCCTTGAGAGCCGGGATGCGTCCATAAGAGCAAGCCCTTCCCACTGGCACAATAATCGCGAATAGCGCCGACCAGATGCGCGGCCCAGACCCATGTCCCCGAAAACAAAACGACCGCGTCGATAGCGTCGTCGCATTTCATTTTCCTGAATGCAGCCCGGGCTTCGTCTTTGCTGGCGACAACCACGTCATGCTCAATAACTTTCAGACCCGCCGCAACCAATGCACTCTTGGCCCGCCGCACCAACGCGTCATCAATGAACGGAGTGCCCATCGGGTCCTTCAATCCATCTTTATGAACTCCAAAAACTATGAATCCGATTGTGGCCTGTATCACCGTTCCTCCCCTCGCTTCTGAACTTCTCAGTTTGTGATCGCCATGAGCGACGACCGCAAGTGGCGGTATTGTTTTACCTGTTGCGCGTAGGCGGCCGCAATCGCACGGTCTGGAGAAACCACAGAAACCTCGCGGACCACGACGTCCACGGCTTCCCGCAAGCTCCCGTATTCCCCGGTCGCGACTCCCGCAAGTATGGCCCCGCCCAGGCACACCGCCTCCGGACTCTTCATCACATGCAGCCGCCGGCCCGACAACGCCGCACGCAACTGCAGACCAAGAACCGACCGCGAACCTCCACCAGTAACATAGATGTCCCGAAACTCTCCCACCGCATTTTCCAGAATCTCAGTCATCTGTGACAGCTCACAAGCCAGCCCTTCGAGAATGCCTTTATAAATCTGGCCGCGGGTAGTGTTCGCGCTCAAGCCGGAAATAATTCCGCGCGCATGCGGATTGAAGTCAGGATTGCACGTCCCGATCAGATTTGGAGTAACGCAAAGCCCCGTCGAACCCTCCGGTGCGCCGCGCTCCAGCGCAGCATAGTGGATCGACTCCGCACCAAATGTATCCGAGCCTTCGGCGGGCACGCCTTCACCGCACGCTTCAACATACAGCAGATCGTGAAACCACTTCATCATGATTCCCGACGGAAAATATGCCAGCGTGACGAACTTGTCCGGAACCACGTGACAATAAGAGTTGAGGGACGCCGCCAGCGCCGCATCCGTCAAGCTAGGCTGATCAGAAGCGGCTGTCAGGCATTCGTAAGTTCCCATCGAGTCGGCCACGCGGCCAGCCTCAATCGCGCCCACGCCCAACGCACCGCTGGGCTGATCGTGCCCTCCCATCACCACTATCGTTCCCGACGACAGACCGAGTTGACTCGCAGCTGCTGCGTCTAATTTTCCAGCGATCGTTCCAGCAGGCACGGCAACCGGTAGGCATTCCGCATTTATTCCTGTGGCTGCGAGAATCTCCTGGGACCATTGGCGCCGTCGTATATCAAATGCCAGATATCGCGAGGCCAATGAATAATCGATATACGCGGGTAGTCCGAGGCGCGAAAGCAAATAACCAATCACACTAAGGAACCGAACCGAGGAAGCGAACATTTCCGGCCGATGTTTCCTCAACCAAAGAATCTTCGGCACCGGATACATGGGATGAGCCACCAGACCAGTAATTTCGAAAAGGCGCTTTCTCCCAAATAACCTTTCGAGCTGCACTGTTTCTTCCGTAGCTCGATTGTCCTGGTTGAGAACGGCCGGAGCGATCGCCTCATCACCTCCATTGACCGGCACGAAAGTTTCGCCGTGCGAACTGAAGCATAGCGCTCGAACGGGATCAGAAAGATTCCTGGACACTGCCTGCGAACAAGCGCATACCGCCTGCCAAAAACGCTCGGCGTCCATCTCTGCGTGCGAAGGCGCCGGGAACTCGGGTGTGTACGCGCAGGTGTGCTGGGCAAGTATCTCGCCCGTCACCGCAAAGGCCACCGCCTTGCATCGACTCGAACCGATATCAACCGCGAGCAGACTCATGATGGGTTTTCGATTCCTGCTGCTTTAACACGAAGGCATTCCAACCAGACTGCCGGGACGCGGCCTCAACGCTCATCACAAGCAGACTCAATTTATCCCGCAAGCCGCCGCTTGTCACCTACTTGTTCTAATATGTCCTCGCCCATGAAGACTGAACCGCAACCCCAACTGACGCGCGCCTTTGGTTTACTTCATGCCACGGCTCTGAACATCTCAAACATGGTTGGGATCGGGCCCTTCATCACCATCCCACTCTTGATGGCGTCCATGGGCGGCCCGCAAGCCATGCTGGGCTGGGTAACCGGCGCGCTCATCGTTATTTCCGACGGCCTGATATGGAGCGAACTGGGCGCGGCCCTTCCCGGCTCCGGCGGCAGCTACCATTTCCTGCGCGAAGCCTACGGCCATCAAAGTTGGGGTCGCCTCATGGCTTTCCTTTTCATCTGGCAGTTCGTTCTAAGCGGACCTTTGGAAATCGCATCCGGGATGATTGGATTCGGAAACTATTCTTCCTACCTCTGGCCAAGCTTGACCACTCGAGGCCAGCAATATATGGCCGTGGCCGCAGGCCTCGCCGCTTTGTTCCTCCTGTGCCGGCAGATGACATTCCTCAGAAAGGTCACGATTACAGTTTGGATTGGCACAGTCCTCGCTATGGTAACGGTCATCGTCACCGGTTTTTTCCACTTCAACGCACACCGCGCATTCGATTTTCCTCCCGGCGCGATGGCTTTCAACCGTGGCTTTGTGCTCGGACTGGGCGGCGCCACCCTGATTGCCGTTTACAACTATCTGGGATATTACGACGTGTGTTACATCGGCGATGAAGTCCAAAATCCATCCTACGTAGTGCCGCGATCGATTTTGTATTCGCTAGCCGTCTGTTGTGTAGGATATCTGGCGCTGCATCTCGCCCTGATCGGAGTGGTGCCGTGGCGCGAAGGAATTCATTCCAACTTCATCGTTTCCGACTTCATGGAGCATCTCTACGGCAGAGGCGCCGCCATCGTGGTGACCATTTTTGTCCTCTGGTCGGCCTTCGGAGCCGTATTCGCCCTTCTTCTGGGTTATTCGCGAATTCCTTATGCGGCGGCCATTGACGGCTATTTCTTCCGCCCGTTCGCGCAACTGCATCCCACGAAAAACTATCCTCAGGTTTCGCTGCTGGTTCTCGGCGCCGTGTCGATTGCCTGCGCTTTTCTGAAGCTTGATCAGCTAGTCAGCGCGTTAATTACCACCAGAATCCTCGTGCAGTTCCTCGGACAGCTGTTCGCTATTCCACTGTTGCGGCGAAAGCTTCCCGACAGCGCGCGTCCGTACAAAATGTGGTTTTATCCCATTCCCTTGGTCATCGCTTTCTTTGGCTGGGGATACGTTTTTCTGACCTCGGGCTGGCTTTACATCAAAATCGGCTTACTGACGCTCCTCACAGGCGTTCTGGTTTTCTTCATCTGGGCGAAGTTGAAAGCGACCTGGCCGTTCAATAGCGAAAGGAGCTTATGATCCGCCATAGTCTTTGTGGTCTTCTCTCGATGGCCTGCGTGCTGATCCTGGTCGAGGGCTCTCCCGCCTCTTCGAACCTGCCTAAAGCTTCTCCGGTGGTCGTTAACATCGAGGGCCTGTCTGTTGTCGTTCAGCCGGACGGGACGTATCTGATCGGAACAGGAACTGCCGGAAACGAGATCCTGCACGCAAGAGTAGCAGCGGAAATCGATCACAAGTGGATCAAGTCGACGGATTATCCGCAACACGAGATATCGCAATCGAATTTTGAAGACGCTCTCGGACACGGCAAGAAAATTACCGTCACTTCGTCCGGACTTCCGAATCTCCCCGATCTCGCATACACGCTAGAGATCTACAAGGGAAAGGCTTTCGGCGCAATCGGAGCCGAAGTACAAAATCATACCGGCAAGCCGCTGACAATCCAAAGCATCCGAAGCGTCGAGTCCGTCGGAAACGACAGAATCGATCTCGGTGGCACGCAGAGTGCCGACCGCATTCTCTCCGATAGCTTCAGCGAAGACTGGCCGCCATTGCAGATTTACGATTTAGGAAAAGCTCCTCAGGGCATGCACCGCGCCGTGGGCAGCCAGCTTATCTACAACCGGGAGAGCAAGCAGAGTTTTTTCCTCGGCGCGCTAACCTCCAGCCGCTTCCTCACCATCATTCATCTGCAAACGCAATCTTCTTCATCGGATGCCCCCGTCATCGCGTCCTACACAGTCGATTCAACCGGAACCACTGAGATCCAAGCAACCGACCCTGAATCCGGTCTGCGCGAAGGGCCTGTGGAAAATTTGATTGAACTAAACATCCCCCTCCCGGCAGGCGAATCAATCGCTTCAGAGCGCGTGATGTTCGCTGCCGGAAGTAATTATTATTCGCAACTCGATAACTACGGCGCAGCCATTCGAGACCTCCATCACGCCCGCGCCAGCGCCGATAACCTGCTGGGATGGTGGAGTTGGACAGCTTTCTACACCAAGATCACCCAAGGAACCGCACTAACGAACGCGCAATGGCTGGCCGAGCATCTCAAACCGCTGGGCTATGACTATTTTCATTTCGATCTCGGCTACGGATACTCTCGCGGAGAATATGCCACGCCCAATGCCTCGCAATTTCCCGGCGGCATGTGGGATCTGACTCGCCGCATTTCCCGCCTGGGATTAAAGATAGGAGTCTGGACCGCTCCGTTTGAAGCCGGCGAGCGCTCCTGGATTTACGAGCATCATAAAGATTGGCTGGTGCGCAACGCCCACGGCGATCCGATTCCGATTGGAGACGCCGAAGAGGTCAAGGGCGAACGCTTGTTCGTCCTCGACGTCACTCATCCCGACGCGCAGGAATATCTGCGCCAAACTTATCGAACGCTGGTCCGCGAATGGGGTGCGCGCTACATCAAGCTTGACTTCATGGATAACACGGCTATCGAAGGCTATTACCATCGCCCGAACACAACCGCACTCGAGGCGCAGCGCATCGGCCTCGAGATTATCCGCAAGGCCGTCGGCGACGACGTGCTCCTCGATAAAGATGGCAGTCCAATGTTGAACCCGGTCGGTCTGGTCGATGAAGGCCGCATATCCCAGGACACAGGTCATGCGTTTCAGCGCAGCAAGGAAGCTGCGCCGGGCATCGCGGCACGTTATTACATGCATCGCAATTTTTTCGTCACTGACCCGGACGCGTTCACCGTTTCCCGCCAACTCCTCGAAGAACGAACTATCGAAGCTCCAGTCACGTTGAATGAAGCCCAGGTCTCGATCGCACTGGCCGCAGTCTCCGGAGGAATGTTCGAAATTGGCGACGACCTCCCAACCCTGGGGAGCGATCCGGAACGCGTGGCCTTAGTCAAGAATCCTGATTTGCTAACCATGGCACACCTGGGGCAGGCCGCCGTGCCTCTCGATCTGATGACCTACGCCGATAAAGACGAGCAACCAAGCGTCTTTCTATTGCACGAAGATCAGCGCCAGTCGATCCTGGCCGTTTTCAACTGGACAGAGCAGCCCAGTTCTCGCACTTTCTCTTTTTCCGACTTGAACATTCCGGCAGGCCATTCGTACCAATTGTTTGATTCCTTCGCGCCTGATCAGCCGTTGGCGATGGACCACGAAACGCTTCGCCTCGATAATCAGCCCGCGCACTCGGTCAAGCTGATCAAGATTATCGACGTGTCGATCCCAGCAGCCGCGCCTTCGATTGCCTTCAAGGTGCCGTCTCAAGCGAAAATTGGGGAAGAGGTCGAGTTCTCCGGCGCAGCGTCGAAAGACGGAGTACCCGCTCTCGCTTATCATTGGGATTTCGGCGACGGAGTGATCGCTGATGGCTCGACCCTCACTCATGCATATACCGCCGCGGGAAACTACACGGTACAGTTCACAGCAGAGGGCCTCGATGGCAAATCCGCAGAGAAGACGTTTTCGATCGAGGTCAGCGGAACTATAAATCTTCCGCCTCCCCGGCGTTACCTAGATCCGCGCGAATAGATCCGCCGAATAAGTCGCCGTAAGCCGCGAGTATCACAAATGCCGAAAGCTCCGTCACCAATTCGGATCGAAGCGGTAGCAAACTTCCGCCTGCGGCGTCATCATCTGTCGGACCACCCCGCCCAAAAGCAAGATGCAGTCACCATCTGCCGCGATATGTGCGGCGTACAAGCGCAGGTAATGTCGGCCGCCTACCTTCAGCTGTGGACGCGCAATCACTCCCTCACGCGCACCGCAAATCGAAGACGCACTATGGAAGACGCGCACTCTGGTCAAGACCTCCCTCATGCGCCAGACCCTGCATCTCATTCCCACCGACGAATTCCCGCTCTACATCGCTGCCCTCAGACCAAGCCGCTTCGCCCAGGCGATGCGCGTCATGGAGAGATGTGGCATTACGCGCGATGAGAGCGAAGCACTCATCCCGTTGATCATGGAGACTCTCTCTGCCGGGCCACTTAGCAGGCCTGCGATCGCCGCCGCCATTCGTCCCAAAGCGAGCAAGCAAGTGCGTTTCTGGATGGAGAACTCCTGGAGTCTGGTTCGTCTCCCGGTGGCCGAGGGATTGATCTGTTACGGCCGGGGTGAGGGCAACGCAATCGTTTTCATCCGCACGGACCACTGGCTGCCGAAGCTGAAGCTTGAGCCGATGTCTACCACGGAAGCGCAGTGCACTCTCTTCCGAAAATATCTGCGCGCCTACGGCCCAGCCACGCTCACTGACTTTTCCCACTGGGCGGGCATCCCCATGCAGGAAGTGAAGCCGCTTCCAACTTCCTCGAATCCGAACTGGCAGAGATTCCCGGCGGCAAGAAGAATCGTCTCCTGCTTACGCGAAGATGTGGCGGCTTTAAGCGGTACGCCCCTCGGCAAACCCCTCGATTCGCCTGCTTCCGAATTTCGATTCCTATCTGCTCGCTCATCGAGAAAAAGATCACCTGCTGAGCGCGCAGCACTACAAGCGCGTCTACCGCAACCAGGGCTGGATCTCGCCCGTTGTGCTTGATCAATGGCGCGATCGCAGGCGTCTGGTCTCACAAGCTTCAGGGCAAGAGGCTGCTCGTAAACATCGAGCCATTCGGCAAACTTTCCAAGGCGAACGCGCCGGTATCGAGCGCGAAGCCGAGCAGCCTCGCACTCTTCTTCGAGCAGTGAACTCGACTCTGAAATTCGCCTGAGCGATGCGTGCCTCCGAAATGACCCCTGTGATTTGCTTTTGTCGCCACGGCATATGAGGATATCTATGCATGATCGTGAACTTCGCCGAGCGGGCGCACAACCACAACTGGGAACTCGACCCGGTCACCCGCTCCCTGCTCGACACCGATTTCTACAAGCTGCTGATGCTGCAGTTCATCTGGAAGCATTATCCGAAGACGCAGGTGCAGTTCACGCTGTACAACCGCTCTGCCAGCGGTCCCGTCGACACCTTCGCCCACGAAGAACTCATCGAGCAACTCGATCATGCTAGAGAAATGCGCTTCCGCAGGTCTGAACTGGTCTGGCTCGCGGGCAACACCTTCTACGGCCGCCGCGGAATTTTTGAACCTGCCTTCCTCGAATGGCTGGAGCGCGACTTCCGCCTGTCAGACTATGAACTCTCAGTAAAAGACGGCCGCTTTCATCTATCCTTCGACGGCCTCTGGACCGACACCACCATGTGGGAACTCTATTCGCTCTCCATCATCAGCGAGCTGCGCACCCGGGCGAATCTGAAAAAGCTGAGCGAGTTCGGTCTCGACATCCTCTACGCCCGGGCGAAGACCAAGCTGTGGAGCAAAATCGAGCGCCTGCGTGGAGTTCCCAATCTCACCGTCGCAGACTTCGGAACCCGCCGCCGTCACAGCTTCCTCTGGCAGGAATACGTGGTCGAAGCCATGGCGGCGAATCTCGGCACCGGTTTCACCGGAACCTCGAACGCCTTCCTCGCGCACAAGCACGATCTTGAAGCCATCGGCACCAACGCGCACGAGATTCCCATGGTGCTCGCCGCACTGGCGCCGCCCGATGATGACGAGGCCCTGAAAGCGTCTCAGTATCAAGTCCTCGAGATGTGGCAGAAAACCTACGACGGCGCGCTGCGCATCATGCTGCCCGACACGTTCGGAACCACGCAATTCCTCGAAGGCGCGCCCGACTGGGCCGCCGATTGGACCGGCCAGCGCATCGACAGCAAAGATCCTTACATTGCCGGCGATGAATATATCGCCTGGCTCAAGGCTCGCGGCCGCGATCCGCAGAACAAACTGATCATCGCCTCCGACGCGCTCGATGTCGACGACATCCTCGGCCTGCATGCCTACTTCGGCGGAATTCTGGCGAAACGGAACCAGCCGTCAACGATTTCCGCAGCGCAGCCGACTTCGAAGATCGGCGCAAGTGGACTCCCGGCCGCCGCATTCGCTTCAGCGCGGGCTGGGGCACGCTGCTCACCAACGATTTCCGCGGCTGCGATCCCAGCGGCAACGGCGGCTTCGATCCCATCAGCCTGATCAGCAAAGTCTCCAGCGTCGAAGGCCGTCCAGCCGTCAAGCTTTCCGATAATTACGCAAAGGCGCTCGGCCCGCCTGTGGAAATCGAACGCTACCGCCGCGTGTTCGGAACGGTGGGAGTTAGCAACATCCCAATCATCGCGTAACCTATTGACCGCATAAAGAGTTACTAGATGCATGCGAGACCTGCCGTTTCCCATTTAGTAATGGCACGTCAGAGCCATATACGGGTTTCCCGCTCTACGCTACTCTGTTCTTGAGCAGCACTTGGGGGAGGGCTGATCAACAGACGTCCCAAGATTCTAACCGAGTCTGGGACGTTTTGTTTTGCGCTGAAATTGGGGTCTGTCATCCTGAGCGAGGATTGATCTTCGCGCAAAGGCGCGAAGATCAGCCGCAGTCGAAGGATCCCAGCAATGCGGGTATCGTTGTTGCTGTTGCAGGGAATTCTCCCGATGCCCCAAACGTCCCCGCTATCACGAATTTCGACGAGACGTGTGCTCCATTTCTCGCATTCTTTACGAGAAGTGGGGCTCTTCGCCGACACCAACCCCGCCGCAGGCCATTCCGCAGAATTGAAAGGGTGGGATCGCAGAGACATACGCATGCTCTCGATACCAAGCTATTTTGCAGGCGTCGGTGTGCCGTGCAGAACTGTGAATTTTCCAGCTTGACGATAGACTGAGATGAACTCGCCTTCGTGGAAACACGCTACCTCGGATTGTCCTTCAGCGAATTCCTTCGTGTGTCCCGCCTCTTCAACCAGGTAGCGGGCAAGCAGTTCTCCACTCGATGGGCTCAACTCGTCAACAATGCTCTTTGCCTGGAATCTTTCCCGGATTCTGCGAACGCGACGAACCAGTTTCGATCCGACGGAATCATGTAATCGACCGAATAACCCTCTGGAGACTTGATCTTGACAGTGCCCCTTCCCCCAGCGTGATTGATAGATCGGTGCTCCAGTGCGGCCCCGAACAAAGAGAACGTCATTTCGATCTGGCAAAAACGAGATCCAAGTGTACCGCATCCACCCGCCGACTTCCGGAGGCTCCTCATCGGAGGAGCGCATCGCGATCTTCTCTGACGCGCCTTCTTCCTCTTTTGCGAACTTAATATTTTTTGCTAATTCAATGTTACGAAGCAGTTGCCCACTGGAATCCAAGAACCCAGGCGGATCACGAAGCCTGCATCAATGCCAGCCACCTGGAAATTGCCCGACGCGAAACCAGAGAGTCGCTTCGGACGGAAGGGGAGATCCAGTTTAATGCGCCTTTGTAGGATCCATCAGCAGCGAACCGCGCGATGTAGTAGCGTGGTTCCCCATTAGATTCCCAGTACACTACGCCTGACCGTCGGCATCTTTCGTTTCGTTTCCACCATCGGTGTTCCCTCGACCAGCATGTAAGTTCGGTCCGAGGCAAAATCTGCGATCCATTTGCGTTGACGATGTCGCTAATTTTGTTGGTTTGAAAGGTAACAATTCCGTTCTCGCCGAACTTGAAAACATCGTCGCGTGAGGCGGAATCACGCGATGCACCTGAACATACGGGCTCCCACGGTCATCGCACCCATCAGAAGTAATCGTAGTGTTGTCGTCTTCTTGAAAGGAAGTCTGCAGTTTAGGGTCAGACTCGAATTTCACTTCAAAGGTGAGCACGTGCGAGGCGTTTCTTTCATCTTGCCGACCCACTTCTCCTGGCCAGAGGCATATGCGCAGAGCACAAGAATCACAATGACTTTGAATTTCAACATAGCTTAAACGCTCCCTCGAAAGCGTTCGCATCGTGATGTTGCAAGTGGTCCGGCACTCACCCAAAAAGGGCCACCGGGCCACGCTGGCGGCGCAGCAGCCCAGCCAGTCAAAACGCGGACTGGCTGAGACACTTCTGTCGCCATCAGATTTTCCCCCGTTTGCGAGCGAACCGAACCGTGAGATGGTAGCCCGGTTGAAACTCTCACTTCTGCCGGGTGCCCCACGTCTCGCGTCCTTTCCGAGAAGTGGAGCTCTTCGCCGACCACCCTCCCAACCGTTCACCCAGCACTCCTCCGCATTCTTCCCGCCGAGCCCAGTTGTTGATCCGGGCTTCAGCGGAAATCCACAGACCGTTGTGACATCTGACCTTGTCCAGCGCCGCTCACTTGCGCGATCATGGTCGAGGCGTGTCGGTTGGCACAGGCCAACCCGTTCTAAGTTCGTCCCGCAAACTCTTTGAATCAATATTTTACCCGCAACCGATTGAGGCAAATAGATAAATCGATTTTACGTCTAATCCTATGAATCCAATATTTCGGGGGGGGGGGGTATACCCCGATTTTCTGCCTCCGCGGATTCGCCAATGCATTACCTCAACTTTATTTTTAGGAGGATTCCGCCAGGGGGAAGGCGTCACTGATTAGCCAGGCGCATAAGCGACGGTCAATCTATTTTTCTCGCGCAGTTTGCGGGACGAGGGACTTCTTATTCGATCCCCATCTCTCTCTGGATTTGCTCCAGCGACACGCCTTTCGTCTCCGGCACCATGGTCATCACCCAGATAAGTTGCAGCACCATCATGCCGGCAAAGAACGAGAAAACGTAGCCGATCGGGAAAGCAGAGACCACCTTCGGAAAGAAAGTGGTGAGCAAGGCGGCAAAGATCCAATGCGTGCCGCAGCCCAGGCTCTGGCCCTCCGCGCGATGGCGATTGGGAAATATCTCGGAGATGAAAACCCAGATCACCGCTCCCTGTCCGATCGCGTGCGCGGCGATGAAGGCGAAGATACAAACCGGCACGATCAAGAAGTGACCGGTAAAGAAAGCCCATGCCACCAGGCCGAGCGAAGTGATGTAGCCGACCGAGCCGATATAAAGAAGAGTGCGCCGGCCGAGCCGGTCAATCAGCCAGAGTCCGACAAAAGTGAAAACCAGATTCGTGATGCCGATGCCGATCGATTGCAGCAGCGCAGCTTTCGCGGCCAGGCCGGTCAATTCAAAGATGCGCGGCGCGAAATACAAAATCGCATTGATGCCGGACATCTGATTGAAGAAGGCAATCAGAATGGCAAGCAGGATTGGCTTACGAAGACGCATCGTCCAGAAATGTCCGGAGGAAGATTTTTGTTCCGATGCCGCGGCAGCCACAATCTCATCCGCCTCGGCCGCGATCTGTGTGTTCGAAGCCTCGGGTTCGATGCGGTGCAGTACTCCGAGAGCAGCCTCGCGGTCGCCCTTCCGGCTAAGCAGCCAACGCGGACTTTCGGGCAGGCCAAAACACAATGCGGCATAGATCAACGATGGAAATGCAGCCACGCCCAGCATCCAGCGCCATGCGTTGTCGCCGATGCCGGCCAGCAGTGCATTCGATACGTAAGCGATCAGGATGCCGAAAACAATGTTGAATTGGAACATGCCGGCAAGCAGGCCGCGATGCTTGGGCGGCGCGATCTCCGAGATGTACATCGGCGCCACCACGGTCGAGATGCCGATGCCCAGCCCGCCAATAACGCGCGCGATGATAAAGACGGTGACGTTCGGCGCCAGACCTGAGCCCACGGCGCCCACTAAATAAAGAACGCCGATCCAGAGCAGCGTGGCCTTGCGTCCGAAGCGGTCGGCCGGCCAGCCCCCGAGCAGGGCGCCAACGACGGTGCCGTAAAGAGCCGAAGCCATGGCAATGCCATGGAGCCCGGGACTCAGACCCCAAAGCGTTTGAATTGTTTTTTCCGCGCCGGAAATAACCACCGTGTCGAAACCGAAAAGAAATCCGGCAAGCGCAGACGTGAGCGACCAGAAGAAGATGCGACCATTCATAAGTGAGTCGGGTGATGGGTCTTGGGTGGTAAGTCTTAGGATCATACGTTTCACAGGGAAGCGCTTTTGCGATCCAGCCTGAGACCCAAGACCTGAGACCCAAGACCTTCTTTCGTCACCCTCTCGTCAGCGGATATCCCTTCTCCCGCCAGTCTCGAATTCCGCCGTCCATCGAAATCACGTTGGTGTAGCCCATCTTCTGCAGATTGTCAGCGGCCAGCGCCGAGCGGAATCCGCCGCCGCAGTAAAGCACAATCTCCGCTCCAAGGTCAGGCACACGGGCCTCGATGTCGCGCTCGATGATGCCCTTGCCCAGATGAATCGCGCCGGGAAGATGATCTTTGGCAAATTCGCTCTCTTCGCGCACGTCCACCAGGATGAACTTCTCGCCGCGATCCAGCCTCTTCTTCACTGCATCGACGTTGGTTTCGCGCACGCGTGTCTTGGCGTCGTCCACAATCTTCAGAAAGCGTGGAGGATGTTGGTGGGCCATAAGCTCCTTCTCCAGTCAGCGCTAAACATCCTACCAAGTGTGGCTGGATTGTGCATTCGCAGGTTCGTTGGATTCTCGGTTAGCATGAATGGAGTGAAAGCGAGCGAAGAGTCTCGGAAGACCGGCTTGGCGCGCGCCTTGTCGAAGCTCGGATATTGCTCGCGGTCGCGCGCCGCGGAACTGATTCGCGCCGGGCGCGTGACGCTGAACGGGCGAGTCGTTCGCGATCCGGAGACGCCCGCTTCCGGGAAGCGTGATCAAATTGCAGTCGACGGGAAAGTGGTTGAACCGCAGGCGAAAATCTATCTCATGCTGAACAAGTCTCGCGGCGTGGTAACGACCGCGTCAGACGAAAAGGGCCGGGAAACCGTATACGCAGCATTGAACGCGAAGCTCGCTGCCGGGAAGAAAGATGCGCCGCAAACAAACCCGCCCTGGGTTGCCCCGGTCGGCCGATTGGATAAAGCCAGCGAGGGCTTGCTGCTGCTGACCAATGATTCCGAGTGGGGCGCCCGCATCACCGCGCCAGAAACGCATTTGGACAAGACTTACCATGTGCAACTGGGGACGGTTGCGGATGAAGAATTTATCCGGGCGCTGGTTCGCGGAGTGAAAACAAAGGACGGAGAAGTGTTACGGGCGAAGCAGGCTCGTCGTTTGCGTTCAGGGCAGAAGAACTGCTGGCTTGAAATTGTGCTTGATGAAGGCAAGAACCGCCAGATCCGCCGCATGATCGAGAGCCTTGGGAGTCGAAGTGTTACGACTGGTCCGCGTAGCCATCGGGCCGCTGCAATTGGGCGATCTCGCGAAGGGTGAACACCGTTCGCTCACCGTCCGACGAAAAGCGGATGCTCGACCGGGCCATCCTCGATCGCACTATGCGAGATCGCTCATGAGCGATCTAAACTTCCTTGCGGCCGTTTCCATGGCCGAGCAAATTCGGAAAAAGAAAATCTCTCCGATCGAACTCGTGGATGCCCACCTGAAACAGATCGAAAAACTGAATCCAAAACTGAACGCGTTTGTGCACGTCGATGCGGAAAGCGCGCGGCGGTCGGCTAAGGCTGCTGAGGCCGAGGTAATTTCCAAGAAAAGGCTTGGCCCGCTGCACGGCGTCCCCATCAGCATCAAGAGCTCCATCGGAGTGGCTGGGCTGCGTTGTGAATCGGGCACGCGCCTGCGCGCCGGGTTCGTGTCTGCTCAGGATGCCGCCGCTGGTGGCCCGTTTACGAGCCGCAGGCGCGATCGTGCTGGGCGTGACCAACACTCCCGAACTGCTCATGGCGTGGGAAACCGACAACCTGCTCCATGGCCGCACCAATAATCCGTGGGATCTCGAACGCACGCCCGGCGGATCAAGCGGCGGCGAAGCTGCCGCAATTGCCGCCGGCATGTCTGCCGGCGGCGTAGGCAGCGACGGCGGTGGTTCTATCCGCGTGCCCGCTCACTTCAGCGGCATCTGCGGCCTGAAGCCGACGCCGGGAAGAATTCCCGCGACCGGCCACTATCCTGAATCCGCGGGTCCATTCGCGCTGATCGGCGTTGTCGGCCCGATGGCGCGCACCGTCGCCGATTTGAAAGTTCTCTTCGAGGTAATGCAGGGTCAGGACAGCGGCGACGCCTGCGCAGCTCCGGTGCCGTTGCGTTGGCCCAGTGAAGCGGAGACCAGAAGACTGAGAGTCGGTTACTTCGAAGACGATGGCCGCACGCCAGTCACGCCTGAAACTCGCGCGGCGGTACGCACTGCGGCAGAAGCCCTGCGCAGCGCGGGATTTCGAAGTAGAACCCTTCCACCCGGAGGGACTCGAAGAAGCACGCCAGCTCTGGCACCAGCTCTTCGTAGTCGCCGGCGGTATGCTGCTGCGGCCAATGTTCAAAGGCAGGGAATCAGACCTCAGCCCCATCCTGAAACAGTTTCTGGAGTGGTCCGCCGCCGAACCTGCACTCACGGGCGAGACTCTTCTGCAAGTTTGGATCGAGCGCGATCGACTCCGCGCGCGTTTTCTCAAGCAGATGCAGCAGTACCAAATCCTATTGTGTCCGGCGGCGGCAATCCCCGCATTCCGGCACGGGGAGCGTAGTTGGCAGGTCGAAGGCAAAACCGTCCACTATCTCGACGCCTGGAGCTACACGGAGTTCTTCAACCTATTGGGTAATCCTGCGGCCGTGGTGCCAGTCGGTCACTCGCCCGAAGGTCTGCCCATCGGCGTGCAGATCGTCGGACAGTCGTGGGAAGAAGAGCAGGTGTTATCCGTCGCCGCTGCACTAGAAAAGGAGTGTGGCGCGTGGAAGATTCCAACCAGTTTCATGAAGCTGCCCGGACTCCGATAGTATTTTTGCATTATTCCCCCAGCGCTCCAGCGTGAGTAACGTGGTTGCACGCGATTTCAATTGCTCTGGGAACTGGAATCCTTCACAGCGAGCCGCGCAACTGTTTCCCATGGGACAAAATTCGTCATCGAAGGCGCCAGTGGGCCGGGTCTTGTCCTGGCTACTGCCGTTCCTGGTGATTTCCGCGGCGTACCTCTACGCCTTCCCGCAACCCAACATCTTCTATGCGGTCGTCGTGCTTCTGCACGCGCTGGCCGGGGTGGTTGCCGCCATTCTCCTCATTCCGCTCTTGATTCGTTTTATGCGGGATGGAAGCTTTCTGGCCCGCGCCGGATGGTTGCTGGTGGCAACGGGCGCGATCCTTGGAATCGTTCTCATCAGGACGGGCACGGCGCGCGCTGAGTGGAACTGGCTCTACCTTCACATCGTGATCTCGCTCGTTGGAATCGCCCTGCTGATCGCAGAGAACATGGGAAGCCGCGGATGGTTGAGCTCAAGTGCCGCGACTGCAACACTCCGAACAGCAATCTGTTTGGTCATAATCGGCGCCGTTGGCTACGGTGCGCACTACCTGCGTACGAGTTGGCAAGCGCGCGGTCGCATTCAGAATCCAACCATGCCCCCGGACAACATGAATGGCGAAGGCGACGGGCCCGAAGGCTCGTTCTTCCCCAGTTCCGCCCAGGTCTACGGGAAACAGAAAATTCCCAGCAAGTTCTTCATGGAGTCCGACTCCTGCAAGCGCTGCCATGAAGACATTTACAACCAGTGGTTCAGCTCAGCACACCACTTCTCTTCGTTCAACAATCAGTGGTACCGCAAGTCGATTGAGTATATGCAGGATACGATCGGCACCAAGCCTTCGAAGTGGTGCGGCGGATGCCACGATCCGGCCGTGCTCTACAGCGGCCTGATGGATACGCCGATCAAGCAGATCGTGCACCGTCCGGAATCGCAAGCCGGCCTTGGCTGCATGATGTGCCACTCCATCGCCAGCGTGAAGAGCACCATGGGGCAGGCCGATTTTTATCTGGAGTATCCCAAGCTGCACGAACTCGCCGCCACAAAGAATCCCGTAGCCCGCGCGCTGCATGATTTCCTGATCCGGCTGAATCCGGAACCGCACCGCCGCGTGTTCCTCAAGCCGTTCATGCGCACGCAGACGGCGGAGTTCTGCTCCACCTGCCACAAAGTGCACCTCGACGTTCCCGTGAATCACTATCGCTGGTTCCGCGGCTTCAACGAATACGACAACTGGCAAGCCAGTGGTGTTTCCGGGCAAGGCGCGCGCTCGTTCTACTATCCGCCCAAGCCGCAGCAGTGCGCCGATTGCCACATGCCCGCCGAGCCCTCGAAAGACGCAGGCAACATCAACGGATTCGTGCACTCCCACCGTTTCCCCGGCGCGAACACCGCACTGCCCACGGCGAATGAAGATGCCGCCCAACTAAAACTCACCGAAGGGTTTCTGAAGAGCGGCGCTCTCACCGTGGATATTTTTGCTTTATCTCGCGCGCAAGCCCCGGTTCCGGCAGCGCCCAACGTGGCGAGCCAATCGGAACTGTCGACGACCTTTGCGGTGGGCGAAGAGGCGGAAACCAAAATTACTCCCGGAACCAGCGGAGAAGTTGCTCCAGTCACCGCTCCCCTCAACCTTGTACAGCCGGCACTCCGCCGCGGCGACACCGTCCGCGTGGACGTAGTCGTCCGCACCAAGAAGGTCGGACATTTTTTCCCCGGCGGAACGGTCGACGCCTACGACACCTGGCTCGAACTGAAGGGCACGGACGACAAAGGCCAGACGATTTTTTGGAGCGGCATGGTCGAAGACCAGGGCAAAGGTCCAGTGGAAAAAGGTGCGCACTTTTATCGCTCGCTGCAGATCGACGCCCACGGCAATCCCATCAACAAGCGCAACGCCTGGGCTACGCGCTCGGTGGTATATGTGCGGCTCATCCCGCCGGGCGCGGCCGACACGGTGCACTACCGCATGTTGATTCCAGAAAGCGCCGGCAACAAGATCACACTGCACGCCCGTCTGTGTTACAGAAAATTTTCCTGGTATGGCACGCATGAAGCTTTCGCCGGGCAGCCTGATCCGGCATCGCCCAACTCGGTTTCTCCCGAGTACGATGACCGTCCGACCGTGTTCACGGCATCACTGAGTGGCGTTTCGGCGAAGCAAGAGGCGATTCCCGACCTTCCCATTGTTACGGTTGCGGAGAACGAAGTAACGTTGCCCGTAATCGCGCACAGTGCGTCGGTTCCTGAACCAAAGACCATCGCCCTCAAGAACGAATGGCAGCGCTGGAACGATTATGGAATCGGCATGTTTCTGCAGGGCGATCTCAAGGGGGCAGCCGGGGCATTTCAAAAAGTGACTGAAGCTGATCCCAGTAATCCCGACGGCTGGGTGAATATCGGCCGCTGCGCCGTGCAGGAAGGCGATATGGAACGCGCCCGTGCCGTGCTCGAGAAGGCGCTGGCTCTGTCTCCGAATCTCGCGCGAGCCAATTATTTTTACGCCCGCGTGCTACGCGCCGACGGCAACTACGAGGGTGCGGCCGCACGCCTGCGCATCGTTCTGGCTCAGTATCCGCGCGATCGCGTCGCCCTCAATGATCTGGGGCGCATTTTCTTCCTCCAGCGCGACTACGCAGACGCCGTGAAGACCTTGCAATCAGTTTTAGCAATCGATCCCGAAGACCTGCAGGCGCATTACAACCTGATGCTCTCCTACAATGGCCTGGGTAACGAAAAGCTCGCGAAAGAGCATGAGGAGCGCTATCTGCGCTTCAAAGCCGATGAATCTTCTCAGGCGATCACCGGACCCTATCGCCAGTTGCATCCCGAAGACAACAACGAGAGGCAGGCGATTCACGAGCACGTTTCCGTACCATTGACGGCGCTTCATCCGAAACCTACAGGCGCGGCCGCGGCCGCCGCCGGAGGCTCAAAATAGTGGCAAATACGGAAGTGCATTTCACCACCCTTCGGCTTCGCTCAGGGCTGGCTCCGTCACAGAGTCACGGAGAAAGTCTGAGATTTTGTTACTCAAGATTTCTCTGTGTCTCTGTGTCTCTGTGTTTAATCGTTTTGCTGCAAGCCGCGGACGCACAGGTTCAATTTCGCGACGTCACGGTGCAAGCTGGAATCCGCTTCGCCCACAACAACGGCGCGTTCGGAAAAAAGTGGCTGCCCGAAACCATGGGTCCAGGGTGCGCTTTCATTGACTATGACAATGATGGCTATCCTGACATTCTCCTCGTCAATGGCGACGATTTTGCCGGGCATCCCCACGGCGGACCCACAACCCCAAAGCTATACCACAACAATGGCAACGGAACTTTCACCGATGTAACCCGCAAAGCAGGATTGGCCGTGCCGATGTTCGGCATGGGAGTCGCGGTCGGTGATTACGACAACGACGGTTTTGACGACATCTTCATCACCGCCTTAGGCCAGAGCCATCTGTTCCACAACAACGGCAACGGCACTTTCACTGATGTGACGAAGGCGGCAGGCCTGTGGGGGCCAAATGAATTCTCGACCAGTGCGGCGTGGGTGGATTACGATCGCGATGGCAAACTCGATCTTGTAGTTGCGAACTACGTGCAGTGGAGCGAGCAAACCGACCTCTACTGCACGCTCGACGGCGTCCACAAGTCTTATTGCACTCCGGAATCGTATAAGGGAACATCGGTGCGGCTGTGGCACAACCTTGGCGGCGGCAAGTTTGAAGATGCAACACAAAAAGCCGGCCTCGGCGAGCCGACTTCGAAAAGCCTCGGCATCACCGTCCTCGATTACAACGGCGACGGCTGGCCCGACATTTTGATCGCCAACGATACCCAGCCCAACAAACTCTACCTGAATAAGAAAGACGGAACGTTTGAAGAGCGCGGTGTTACTTCTGGTATAGCTTTCAGCGAAGATGGAGTGGCTCGTGCCGGCATGGGCGTCGATGCAGCCGATTACGACCACAGTGGCCACCCCAGCGTCATCATTACCAACTTTGCCAATCAGATGGTCTCGCTCTATCACAACGAGGGCAACGGCCTGTTCGTGGACGAGGCGCCGCAATCGGAAGTGGGCCGGGCCACGTTGGTCACGCTCGGTTTCGGCTGCTTCTTTTTCGATTACGACAACGATGGCTGGCAGGACATTTTCGTAGCCGACGGTCACATCGAAGATGCAATCGAGCGTGTGCAGAAGCGTGTCAGCTATGCCGAGCCCGCTCATCTTTTTCGCAATCTTGGCGGAGGGAAGTTCCGGGAAGTGACCGCGCAGATGGGCCCGGCGTTCGCCGCTCCGAGAGTGGCGCGGGGCGCGGCTTACGCCGATATCGAGAACGATGGCTTTCTAGATGTTCTGATCACCACCAACGCCGGCCCAGCTTATTTATTCCATAACGAGGGTGGAACGAATCATAGCTTGCGCCTGAAACTCGTGGGAACGAAGTCGAACCGCGACGGGATCGGCGCGGTGGTACGCGTGACTTCGGGAAGCGACAAACAGTCGAAGATGCTGCGTTCAGGATCGAGTTATCTTTCGCAGAGTGAATTGGTGCTCACCTTCGGCCTCGGCCCGCAAACGAAAGCTGACAGCGTCGAGGTTCAATGGCCCAGCGGCCAGGTCGACAAGATCTCGAACCTCGATGCTGGTCAGACAGTGACGGTCGAAGAAGGCGAGGGTGTCGTGGGCAAACGCGCCTACGGGCTTCGAGCGAAATCCAATTGACGATTTACCCTGTGTTCCCCTGTGCCCTCTGTGTTTAAATCTTTACTCGAATGACTCCCCGAATTGCAGCGGTTCTAGCGGGCACGTTCCTGGCCGCGTTTGGGCTTTTCGCGACCCCGCAAACTCAACCGGTCGCGAATCCCCTAGAAGCCGCGCGGCTGAACAATCTCGGCGCCGCCTATATGAACCAGCAGCTTTTTGAGAAAGGACTCAAGTCCTTCCAGCAAGCGGCCGACCTCGATCCCAAACTGACGATCGCGCGGCTGAATGAAGGCATCGCCCTTTTGAATCTCCAAAAAATCGACGAGGCCAAGACTGTCTTGGATGATTCGCTCAAGCAGGATCCGAAAAATCCGAACGCGTGGTACAACCTCGGCCTGCTTGCGAAAAATACTGGAGATGCTCAAGCCGCCATCGATGCATTTAAGCACGTGGTCGAAATCGACGCGAACGACGCCGACACCTGGTATTTCCTCGGCTCGTCGTACGTGCAAGCCAAACAGTTTCCGCAAGCGATCGACGCCTTCGAGCACGCCTTGCAGCTAAACCCGCTGCACGCCTCGGCCGAGTTTGGCTTGTCACGCGCCTATCAGCAGTCGTCCGACATCGACCACGCCCGCGAGCACCTGAAGAAGTTCCAGTACATCACGCAGAACAAACTCGGCGCGCCGGTGAGCCTGGCCTATGGCGAACAGGGCCAATACTCGCGCGCGGTCGAGTCGCCCTCCGCGGTGCTGAAAGCGCCGGTGCAGATCAAGGTGCGCTTTGTGGATGTGACCACGCAGGCTGGGATTGTGTCGAAGCCTTCTCTCAAGCAAGCGGACTCCTATGATGATCTTGGCAGCGGCGCGTGCTTCTTCGACTATGACAACGACGGCAAGATAGATCTTCTTCTTATGGATAATGGCGCCAACGGTGGCACGACGCTCTACCATAACATCGGCGGTCGGTTCGAAGACGCTACCAAAGACTTTTTCGCCTGGACAATCCCAGTCGCCAGTGCTGGCCCGCCTCGAGGTATAAGTTGCACGGTTGGTGACTATGACAATGACGGTTTCGCCGATGTGGCGTATACGTTCGGGACTGGGACCTGGCTGCTCCACAATGAAAAGGACGGCGCATTTGATCTCAGGTTTGACCTGCACATGGGAGTCAAGAATGGAGCAACGGTTCAGGGAACTTCACAAAAGAAGGATCGGGAAAATGTGCCCCCTGGAGGTGTCGTGGCAGGCGTGCCTTCTGGCATCTACACCGCAGAGTCGCTCGATGTAACCTTCATCGATTACGACCACGATGGAGACTTGGACCTGTACGTTACCCAGCCTAGCCGCATCAAGAAGGAGCGCGAATCAAATGACGGAATATGTCCGCCCTGTCGTTCATTGTGGCCGAACCCGGACCTGACTTTATCTTCCAATGTGCTGTGGCGGAATAACAACGACGGGACTTTCACGAATGTTACTGACGCAAGGGGGCTCGATGGCTCATTTCGCAATATCGCTGCTGTCGGCACAGATTTCAATAACGATCGAGCCATCGATCTTTTGATCACCGGCGGGAAAACGCCGAAGTTCTTCGAGAATCCGCGTGAAGGAAAATTCCGTGACCGGAGCGATCTGACCTCTTCGATGCCGAGTTTCACGAATGGAGTGGCGGTCCTTGACTTCGATCACGATGGCTGGATGGACTATGCCTTTACACAGATGGGGCCTCCCGGGCTCACTCTGTGGCGCAACGATCACGGAAAGAGTTTTCAGCGTGTTCCTCTTCCCGAGACCAACTGGGTGCGCGCTTACGGCGTCGCCGCCATCGACTACGACAACGACGGCTGGGTTGACCTCGTCGCGGTCGGTGAAACCAAAGAGGGCAAGGGCGAGGTGCGCCTGTTTCGCAATCTTGGGGCTGACGGTTTCAAAGACGTCACCGTCGACGTTGGACTCGACAAGATTCAACTCAAAGAGCCGCGCGCTATTATCACCGGCGACTACGACGGCGATGGCGCGACCGATCTGCTGATTACGCAGAATCATGGACCTGCGGTGCTGCTGCGCAATGAAGGCGGCAATCAGAATCACTGGCTGCGGCTTTCGCTGAAGGGACTGGCCGACAACAGGAGCGCGATCGGAACCAAGGTGGAAGTGTTTGCGGGCGGGAACCGACAGAAATTTGAGATCGCCGGCTCGAATGGATACCTGGGGCAAAATTCGACCGACATCGTGGTTGGCCTGGGCGATGCGAAAGAAGCTGACATCGTGCGCCTGCTATGGCCGACCGGCGTGTTGCAGGATGAAATCAACGTCGCCGGCGACCGGCAGCAGAACATCACTGAGATCGATCGCCGCGGCAGCTCCTGTCCCACGCTGTTTGTTTGGAATGGCGAGCGCTACGAACTTGTCGCCGACATGCTGGGCGCGAGCGTGGTCGGCCACTGGGTTGGGCCCGGCCAGCGCGACGTTCCGCGGCCGGTCGAGTACATCAAGATCGATCGCAACGCGATTCGCGAGAAGGGCGGCAAGCTCAGCTTCCGCTTCATGGAGCCGCTTGAGGAAGCCGTTTATCTCGATCAGGTGCGCGTGCTGGCAGTCGATCATCCTGCCGATCTCGATGTGTATCCCAACGAATATTTCGCTTCGAACCCGCCGTATCCCGAGTTCAAGGTGGTGGTGAGCAAGACGGAGGATGCGCGTCCGCCGATGGGCGCTTGGGATGAGCACGGCCACAGTGTGCTACCCGATCTGCTGGCGCATCGTTACTTCGGAGATTTTGCGCTGACGCAATTCCAGGGCTTTGCCCAGCCGCACAGCCTCACGCTCGATCTGGGCGAGCGTTACCGCGGCGGCCCGCTCTGGCTGCTGTTGCATGGCGAAGTCGAATACTTTTCGGCGAATAGTATGTACGCAGCGTCGCAGGCCGGGGTGCAGGCGATTTCGCCTTATGTGGAAGCCCTCGATAAGAATGGCAAATGGGTGCGCGTTGTCGACGATATGGGTTTCCCCGCCGGCGGACCGCGTACGATGACCGCTGATCTAACGGGCAAGCTGGCACCGGGGACACAGAAGATTCGCATTACGACCAATTTGCAGATTTATTGGGACAGCATTGTGGTCGATCGCACAGCACAGAACAGTTTGCGGGAGATTCCTCGCCCCGCTGATGAAAGCGCGGGGCTTCGGGATGCCGCCGAGGTGAAGACGACGCCGGTTCCGCTGGTCCGGGCCGATCTCGGCTTTCACGGCT
>CAWBSN010000010.1:0-106446 GCA_963791445.1 uncultured Acidobacteriaceae bacterium | reverse complement strand
GAAGTCCGGATCGGCAAGAATCCTCCGATGCAGCGGAATCGTCGTGTACACGCCCTCGACGATAAACATCTCCAGCGCCCGCGACATGCGCGAGACCGCCTCGTTGCGGTCCTTGCCGCGCACGATCAGTTTCGCGATCAGCGAATCATAATAAGGAGGGATCACGCCCTCTGCATACGCGGCGGTATCGACGCGTACTCCAGTGCCTCCGGGCGGATTGAACGAAGTAATCTTTCCTGCCGACGGCGTGAACTTCTCAGGATGCTCCGCATTAATGCGGCATTCGATGGCGTGCCCGCGATGCACAATCGGCCCCTGCAGCACGTCCCGCATGTGCGCCCCAGCCGCGATCATGATCTGGCTCTTCACCAGATCCACATCCGTCACCATCTCGGTCACCGGATGCTCCACCTGGATGCGCGTGTTCATCTCGATGAAGTGCAATCGGCGGTCCTGGTCCATCAGGAACTCAATCGTCCCCGCATTGGTGTAACCGATCTCCGCCAGCGACTTGCACAAAACCGCGCCGATCTGATCGCGCAACTCCGGCGTAACCTGCGTCGAGGGCGACTCTTCCAGCAGTTTCTGGTGCCGCCGCTGGATCGAACATTCCCGCTCCCCCAGGCTCACCACATTGCCGTGCTCATCGGCCAGCACCTGGAACTCGATGTGCCGCGGATGCTCGACATACTTCTCCATATACAAGTCGCCGTTGCCGAACGCGCCCGCCGCCTCCGACTGCGCCGCCTTGAACAACCCCGGAAGTTCCTCTTCGTTGCGCACAATGCGCATGCCGCGTCCGCCGCCGCCCGCCGAGGCCTTCACGATCACCGGAAAGCCCACCTGCCGCGCCCACTCCACAGCCTCGCCTTCGGACGCGATGATTCCATCCGAGCCCGGCAGAATGGGCACGCCCGCCTGTTTCATGGCAGCGCGCGCTTTTTCTTTTTCCCCCATCAGCCGCATCACCTCGGGCCGCGGACCGATGAACTTGATCCCGCTGGTCTCGCACACCTCGGCAAAGTTGGCGTTCTCCGCCAGCAATCCGTATCCCGGATGAATCGCGTCCACGTTGGCGATCTCCGCCGCGCTGATCACCGCCGGAATGTTCAGGTAGCTCAGCGCCAGTTGCGGCGGCCCGATGCAGATGGCTTCATCCGCAAACCGCACCGGCAGGGAATGCCGGTCCGCCTCGCTGTAAATCGCGACAGTGTGGATGCCGAGTTCCTTGCACGCGCAAATCACGCGCAGCGCAATTTCTCCGCGATTCGCAATCAGGATCTTCTTAAACATTTCAGATTAAATGTGGGGACAGAGGCGGGCATTTTGTAATTTGGTAATTTTGTAATTGGGTAATTTGAAACCCCGAAGGCTTTTCAATTACAAAATTACCCAATTACCAAATTACCCAATCCCCCTCACTTCTTCGCCCGGATGGCAAACAATTCCTGCCCGTACTCAATCGGCTGGCCGTTGCTCCCCATCTTCTTCACGATTTCGCCGGCCACGTCCGACTCGATCTCATTCAGCAGCTTCATCGCCTCAACGATGCACAGCACCTGCCCCACTTCCACCATGTCCCCGACTTTGACAAAAGGCGGCGCGCCCGGCGACGGCGCCTCGTAAAGCGTTCCCACGATCGGAGACTTCACAATGTGCAGGTCTTCTTCCGGCTCCGGCGCACTCGGCGGCGGCGCAGCCGGAGCAACTGCGCCCGGAGTCTGCCTCGGTTCCGGGACGGCTCCGCCTGCCGGCCTCGGCATCTCCCCGTGCGCATAAACCACGGTGTGCTCGCCCGCCCGCTTGATCTTCACCTTGACATCGCCGCGCTCCAACTCGAACTCGGCAATGTCTTTTTCGATTAAGAACTCGATGAGTTCTTTCAGCTCTTTTTGATTCATTCGTGTACGGTGGGACCGCTTGCTTCAGGTCTTAGGTTTTAGGCGTTAGGTATTAGGCCTCCCAGCTGGTGCCAAAGATCGAGAGCCTAAGACCCAAGACCTGGGAACTAAGACCCTTCCCTAGACTGCCAGAAAATCCTTGCTGGTCGGAGTCAGCACCTCGCAGCCGTCTTCGCTGACGGCCACCATGTCCTCGATCCTCACACCCCATTTGCCGGGGAAGTATACTCCCGGCTCAATGGTGATGACCATGCCAGGCTTCAGCACTTCCGTTTGCCCGGCCGCAACCCTGGGCGCTTCGTGGATCTCTAAACCTACTCCGTGCCCGGTGGAGTGGGTAAAATAACGCCCTAACCCAGCCTTGCGCAATACTTTCCGCGCCGCCGCGTCCACTTCCCCGGCGCTGATGCCCGGCCGCACCGCCGCAATCGCGGCCTCCTGCGCCTCCCGCACCGACTCGTATGCGTGGCGCGCTTCCTCTGGCGCCGCGCCCACCCACACAGTGCGGGTCTGATCCGAACAATAACCACCGAGTATAACACCGAAATCGCAGACCACGAATCCCCCCGGCGCGATGGCTTGCTCCGAAGCTCTGCCGTGCGGCAGCGCCGACCTCGCCCCCGAAGCAATGATGGTAGGAAATGACATCTCCTCCGCCCCCGCTCGCCGCGCCGCATACTCCATCTCCGCCGCCAACTCGCACTCTTTCATCCCCGGTCGCAATACTTCGAGCGCCCGGTCGAACAGAGTCGCTCCTAGTCTCACCGCCTCACGGATCAGATTCAAGTTCCTCCTGCATCCTTCACCATGCGCGCTTTCTCTACCAGAGCGGGCGCGTTCCGTAACCGCATGCCTGAGGGCAGCAGATCGGCCAGGCGTTTTCTTTCTGCCACAGTGAGGTGCTCAGCTTCAATCCCGATTGTCCATCCCTTCGCTCTCGACTTCTTGCGCCGCGCTCCAATCCACTCTCCGAGCGCATTCAGCAGCGCCTTGCGCGCGATCATCACTTTCGCGCCTTTCACTTCCTCGCGCCCCTGCGTGTCATAGCGAACGTCCGTGAAGAACGTGCTGCCGGCTTCCTCCACCAGCAGCAGCCCCGCGCTCCCCGTGAAGCCGCAAAGATATCGGATATTTGGAAGATGGCTGACCAGCAATCCGTCAAGCCCGCTTGAAGCGAGGCGCTCTGCGAAGCTCGTTCTGGCGAAGCTTGTAATCCATTTTCAAGGCCAAGTGTACCAGCCTGCGGAAGCAAGACATCTCTGGATGTTCATAAGAGGCAGTTGCGATCCTGGCGCCCGCGGAGAGGTAGAATGTCGGCCATGTTGCTTCTCATTGCAATGTTGTTCCTGCAGCTGAAGGACAATGCACCATGGTGGTCCGTGCAATCGTCTGGAAGCGATGCAAATCTCCGCGGTGTGAGTGTGGTTCTTGATGCGGGCAAGAACGACCGGCTGCAATACATGATCTGGGCTTCAGGATCGGACGGGGTCATTTTGCGCTCGACCGATGAAGGTAGTACGTGGAGACATATCTCCATTCCAAACGCCGACGGCCTGGATTTTCGGGACATTGAAGCCTTCAGCGCGGATGAAGCCTACGTGATGTCGAGCGGCGAGGGCCAGAAGTCGAGAATTTACAAGACAACCGACGGCGGGAAAACATGGAAGCTGCAATATTCAGGAACGACACCCGAATTCTTTCTGGACTCGATGGCCTGCGATTCAGAGACCCATTGCGTTGCGCTAAGCGATCCGGTAAATGGCAAGTTCGTAGTCTTGAGTACAAACGATGGAGAGCACTGGTCAGAACTGCCCCGGGACAAAATGCCTCCGGCGCTTGCCAAAGAAGGTGCGTTTGCGGCGAGTGGGACCGCGATTGCATTGTGCGATCGTGGCGGAATCTATTTCGGGACCGGTGGGCCAGCAGCGCGAGTCTTTCGTTCGCTCGATCAAGGCCGGTCATGGACAGTTTCCGAGACGCCGATCCTCAGCGGCACAGCCTCCAGCGGCATCTTCAGCATTGCTTGCGATGGCCCGGACGATCTTGTGGCCGTGGGCGGAGACTATAAGAACGCGAACAACGACAAGCGCGTCGCGATCTACTCCGATGACGCCGGAGCCACATGGCACCTCGCCGAGGCGCAACCGGGCGGCTACCGGTCGGCCGTAGCATCGTTTTCTTACGGCGACTTTGCTGCGGTTGGACCAAATGGGACAGACATCAGCCACGACAAGGGCATTCATTGGCAGCACACGGAGAAGCTGAACCTGAATGCGATCGCCTTTGAGAGTGCGAACGGCTGGGGAGTAGGTCCGAAAGGAGCGGTAGCCCGATTTAAGACCCACTTTGAGTATCAGATTCGAAGAGAGGACGACCTCCTGTCGTTGGCGCGGCCCGCTGATCGTCCGCTTTCCCGAGGGATTGAAGTGCTCCCCAAAAGACAAAACCGCCGGCCCTGACAGGTTCTTCAGGCGCCGGCGGCTTTAAATCTTCAACTGCGCTGCTAGAGTCTGACGTTGTTTACGTCTGAATGATTCGCGGCGTGATGAAGAAGATCAATTCCTGGTTCGAAGTATTCACCACCGTGTGCTTGAACAGGTTGCCCAGGACCGGGAGGTTGCCCAGCACCGGCACCTGCGTGATGTTGATCGAGTTCTGCGTCTGGATGACGCCGCCGATCACCACCGTGCCGCCGTCGGTCACCAGCACCTGCGTGGTTGCCTGCTGCGTGATCAATTCCGGGTTGCCCTGCACTTCCTGTCCGAAGTTCGGCGTCGTGTTTTCGACGTCCACGTTCAGGAAGATCGTGTTCTCCGAAGTGATCTGCGGAGTCACGGTCAAGCGCAGGAACGCATCGACGTAGGTAACGGTCGGAGGACCGCCCAACTGCGCCTGGGTCACGATCGGCACCCGCACGCCCTGCTTCACGAAGGCTTGAATGTTGTTCTGGGTTACCACTCGCGGCCGCGACAGAACCTTCAGCAATCCGCGCGACTCAGCCATGGTAAGAACGGCATCGATTCGCACCGTGTTGCTGGCGTTCAAGAAGCTAAAGCCGCTGGTGGGTGAGGTCGATCCCAGGTTCGAGAACAACGGAATCGAATTTCCCGTCTGGCCCGTCGCGCCCGGCACCGTGATGTAGCCCGGAGTCAAACCAGCAACCGTCGTTGGCGAGCTGCCTACGGCAGAGGCGCCACCGATCGCGCTGTGGCCGTTGCCCCAGCCAAAGCCAAGCTGCGTGCCGATGTCGCGTGCGAACTGCCGCGTCGCCGCCACCACTCGCGCTTCGATCTCGACTTCCTGCGTCTTGCGGTCAAGCTGCGTCAGCAGGCGATCGATAACTCGGAAGCACTTTCGGAATGTCGTTGACGATTACGGCGTTGGTGCGCTCATCCGCAACCACGTCGCCGCGCACGGAGAGGAACTTCTTCACCGTGATGATTACGTCCTTAGCGTGAGCGTAGCTCAGGAATCGGGTGACCGAAACCTTCTCCACGGCCAGCGCTTCGGCTTCCACCTGGGCGCGCCGTCCATCCGCTTCCTTCTTCAGCGTATCCACGGTGGCGATGCGCAGAACGTTGCCTTCCAGTTCCCGCGCCAGGTCGTTGTTCTTGAGGACGATATCCAGAGCCTGGTCCCACGGCACATCATCCAGCACCACGGTCAGGGTGCCGTGCACATTGGGATCGAGCACCACGTTCAAGCCGCTGATTTCGTGGATCAAGCGGAAGAAGTCCTTCAGATCGACGTCCTTAAGATTCACTGAAATCGGCTCGCCCGTGTACTTCGGACCAACCGCCGCCGGCGCCTGTCCAGCCTGCGCTCTCTGCTCCGCGGCAAGATTGACCGCGGGCTGCACGCCGGTGTTGGAACCAGTGCTCGACGAAGCCTGCGCGGCGTTCGCGCTCACCGGCAGTAGTTCCGCAGCAGTCTTGTCCGCGAACTTCGCCGCCGCTTCTCCGGCGCGCTCACTGGGCTCGTCGGTCGCAGGCGTCGTGGCGTCAGCAACCGTCGTCTTGGCCTCGAAAGCAGGCTCGACGAACACAAAATCACTTGAGGTAGATGCAGCCGTCTCCGACTTCGCGGTCGTAGTCGGCAGAACATTTTCCGTCGCCGCTTTGGGAGCCGCCGGGGCGCTGGCCGCCACGGGCTGCGCCTTGGGCGCCGGTACTTCCATCACTCGCGGCGCGAACGGAGACATCTCTTGCTGGGCGTCGGCAAGGCAGCCGCCACGGTTTGTGGGGCGCTTGCACTCGCCGCTGCTGCCGTGGGCTGCGTATGCAGCGTCAGCACCAGCTTCCCATCCGTCAACGGAGTAAGTTCATAGCGCAAGGCATGCTCGAGATCGACTACCACGCGAGTCGTGGGAGGCGTCTGGCCGTCCGTGCCGATGCGCACGCCTTTCACCCCGGCGCTGCCCACCGTGATGTGGGTCTGCCCTGTCGCCATGGCGGTCCCAGGCAGGTCGACCACAAGACGCGCAGGCGAGTCCGCAGTGCTCAGCTTTGGCGTGACTGCGCCACGAGCGCTGATCACGACCCGGATCTCATCCGTGCCGCGAACCACGTTCACTCGTTGCAGTTCGTTGTGCTGGCTCGCCGGTTGTGACGCCGGCATCTCGGCGGCTGAAGCGACCAGCCCCAGGAGCAGCATCGGTAGGAACACACTCAGCAATTGCTTTCGCATTTCGCTTCTCCCCAAAACCGCGGGCCGGGCCCGCGTGTCCTTCTTCTAAACTCGATTTTGTCGGCGCTCCGGGCTTTCCGGATGTCGCCGCCGCCCACTGCTAAACAGCTGGCGTGCTGATCTTCTTAACCACTTCCCGAGTGAACGGTTTGCCCAGTTTGTCCTGCACCGTCTCCTCGAAAACAACCGAATCCCCCGTGATTCTCATCACGTAACCGTTGAACACCGGATCGTTTTCGTGCAGGAAATAAGCCTTGTTCAAGGTGTTCGTTACCACCGCGATAAAGCCGCTCTCCGACTTCACCACGCCCCGCAAATTGATCTGCCCGATCTCCAGGCATTTCTTGCCAGTCGAGCAACCCGAACCCGTGGGCTGCTGCACCACCGGACTGAAGAAGGGATCGCGCTTGCCGTTCATCGCCCATTTCTTCTCTTCCGGCTGCGCAGGCTTGGGAGCTTCCCCAATTACGCTGGCCGCAGCTGCCTTTTCATCAGCCGTTGCTTTGGCCGTAGCAGGAGCCGCATGCGCAGCATTCTTCGCTGCGGGCTTCGGAGCCTCAACCTTGGCCACTGCTACTGGAGCTGAGGCCGCGGCTTTCTTGGGTACGAATGCATCATGGGGCTGCGCCGCAGCAACTGCCGGAGCAGTCTTGCTCTTGGCTGCCGCTGCAGGCGCGGCCACAGGCGCCGCTACCGGCTTGGCTACCGCCACGGTTTGCGCTTTCGGCGCTGCCGCCGGCGCTGGTGTGCTCTTCGCTGCTGCTGCCTGCGTATGCAGGGTCAGCACAAAACTGTTGCCTGGGCCTGGCGTCAACTCGTAAGTGAGCGCCTGCTCCAGATCCACGACCACGCTCGTGTTCGGAGGCGTTTTGCCGTCCATGCCGATGCGCACACCTTTGACCCCGGCGCTACCCACCGGAATCTTGCTCTGGGCGGTCGCCATCGCGGTGCCAGGTAGTTCAACCACCACGCGCGCCGGTGAACTCAATTTGCTCACCTTCGGAGTCACGGCCTCGCGGGAGCTGATCTCGATCTGAATATCGTCCGCGTTGCGCACGACGTTCACCCGCTGCAGCGTATTGCTCTGCACCGAAGCCGGCATTGCTGCCGCCTTGGCCGGAGCCGGGCTGCCGCTGCCCCCGGAATCGTCGCCGGCTTCACAGCCGGCGCCAGAGCTCCCGGTGCTGGCTTGGCCGCTTGCGCCACCAGCACGGGTTGCGGGTTGTTGGTCTCGGCTTGGTTTGTGGCAGCGATTTTGCGTCGCTGCGCGGGTTGCCGGTGGAGGCCGGGTTTTGTCCCCAGGCCGCCCCCGTTATCATCACCACTGCCAGAATGCCTGTCGTCAGCTTCATAAGCGATTCCTATTTGCTCACGCCTGCAGTTGCGGGCTTGGCTCCCGGCCCCGATCCGGGCGGAGTCAAATCGTGACTGAAGAATGTGGTCGCTGTGAACGTGGCGATCACGCTTTCGTTCGGCGCATACTGGTAGGTATGCTTGGCCTTTGCCCCTTGCGGGTTTTTCGTGTTTGACACCAGCAGTCCGCTGATGTTCACGATGCGCTCCAGCTTGCCCACCCGGTCAAAGAAATTCAGCATCGAGTAGTACGGCCCGTCCAGTTCCATATCGAACGGGACTTCCGAGTAGTACTCTTTGGCAGCAACCGGCTTGGCGGTATAGCGGCGCAACTCCACGCCCGCTTTCGTGGCTTCGGTATCCATCATCTCGATGAAGCCGTCCACCGACTTCTCGTCCGGCACAATCCGCCGTTCGATGTCCAGTTGCTGTTTCAAATTCGCCAGCTGCCGCTCAATGTCTTTCAGTTTGGGGCGGTAAGACTCCAGTTCGTTGTTTTCCCGAACCTTGTCCTGCATGGCATGCTCCGCCTTCACATTGCTGTCGCTCTGGTTCTTGAACATGAAGAAGTACAGCGCCACGCTTACCAGCGCTCCTCCAGCCAGCACCGCTCCCCACTGCTTGATGCCCGACAGTTCGCTAAAATTCGCCATAGTTTCGCCTATTAAAGTCCCGCCTCTTAGGACTTTCCCTTCTCGCAGGTCAGCGTGAACTGGAACGCCTGCATGTCCTTAATCGTGTCGTCCTGGAAGGTTTCCTTGATTTCCACCGTCTTGAAGAAGCCCGTCTTCTGCAGGTTCGCGATCAGGTTGGCCACTGCGTCCGTGCTCAGCGCCGTGCCTTCCAGGTTTACGCTCGCGCCCGTGTCATCCATGCTCCTCAGCCAGACCGCTTCCGTTCCGTTCACGGTTTCGCCCAGCATGGCCAGCAGGTTGACCGGGCCGGCCTGACCAGCGCGCAGCGAATCAATCACGTCCACCCGCCGCTTGTAATTGTCGGCCTGCCTCTGCCGCTCCAGGTAGCGCGCCTTCACATCGCTGAGTTCGCGGTTTTTCTGCTCCGCGGCGGCCATCTGCTTGGCGATCGACTTCGATTGCTGGTCCAGCCGGTACCAGTAGCCAAAATTCAACGCCCCGGCTATCAGGATCACGACCAGCACCTTCAGCTTGGGCGAACCCATATCGCCCATTTCCATCGCCGGCATCGCCGGTCCGCTGGAGCCGCGCTTGCCTTTCCCTTTCGTTGTTTCGAGCAGGTTGATTCTGATCATAGGGATTCAAAACTCCTCAAAGCCAAGCCCACGGCAACTGCGAGCTGACCCGGATTCTGCTCCACCAGCTCCGCTCCCGGACCCTCCGTCGGCGGCACCACGCGCTGGAATGGATTCAACAATTCAACCGGCATCGAAAATTCCTGCCGCAAAGCTTCCATCAAACCCGGCACTTTTGCCGAACCGCCTGCCAGGTAAATCTTCTCGATGTGCTCACCCGCCGCGCTCGCCCGGAAGAAGTCGAACGTCTTCTGGATTTCCAGCACGATGATTTCGGTCACCTGTTGCAGGATCGGCGCTTTCGCGTCCTCGCTCACCGTCCCCACCTTCTCGCCCAGCTTCAGCTTCTCCGCATCTTCGAAGTTCAGGTCCAGCTCCTTCTGCAGAGAATCCGTGTACTGGTGCCCGCCCACGCTGACGTCGCGCGGGAACAGCGGCGTCGTACCTTTCACGATGTTGATGTTCATCACGCTGGCGCCCAGGTTCAAAAGCGCCACCACCTGGCCCGGCGCCGGCTGGTAGTTGTACTCGTAGCAGTTCTGCAGAGCCAGCGCATCGATGTCGACGATAGCCGGGGTGCGTCCCGCCATCGAGAGTACGTTGGTGTAGTTCAAAATCTTGTCCTTCTTCACGGCCACCAGCAAAACGTCCATCTGCGGGCTGCCCGCTTCTTCCGACAGAATCTGGTAGTCCAGGCTCACGTCCGCCAGGTCGAAGGGAATGTGCTGCGCCGCTTCCTTCTCGATGGTCTCGGCCAGTTCCTGGTCGCTCATCGAAGGCAGCGAGATCTTCTTGACGATCACCGAGTGGCCGCTTACCGCCGTGGCCACCGCCTTGGTCTTGATCAGGCAGTCGGCGAACAGTTTCGAAATCGCGCTCGATACCGTTCCCGAGTCCACGATCATCGAATCGACCACAATGTCAGAGGACAGCGGTTCCAGCCCCAGGTGCGACACTTCGATCTGCCCACCCTTCTTCTTCAACTCCACTGCCTTGATGCTGGAAGAGCCCACGTCCAGACCTACAATCGTCTTCGATCCCATTCCAAACATGTGTGCCCGCCTTTGCTCGTGTGGCGCGGGCGCCCTCGCCCGTGCCGATTTTGTTTAACTCTGTCCGGCAGCCTTCGTCGCCGCCTTCGCCTTATGTTTCGTTCCCGACTCCATCTGGCTCGACTTCTCTTCCATCCACTGGTCCAGCTTCGATTTCTTGAAGCGCCAGCGGTTGCCCAGCTTGAAAGCAGGAATCTTCTGTTCCCCAACGTACTTGTAAAGCGTGTCCGGACTCACTCCCAGGTACTGCGACGCCTGGCGTATGTTCATCACTTCTCGCGAGTCGGCCATGTTTCCTTGCCCCAGTTCCTTGCCTCTCCACCAGAACCATCCCGCTCCGGTGTCTCCGGCCCGCGGGGCTTACCTTGAAATCCCTGCCCTCCAATGCCTGTCCGGGGGCTCTCGGTGTCCAGAGCATATATCAGCCCTGAAAAGCCCCGCCTCAGAGCGAATCTCCGTGTTTTATTGGGTTTTATGCCCGTTTTTTGGAATTCGCGGAAAGGGTGATTTGGGGTGATATCTATATGTTGTGGTTGGCTTTGTTTATATATACAATTAGAGGTAGTTTTACCGAGGGGCATCCCGGTCACTCGCAGACTGGTAACTGAAGTACTAGAGACGGTACGGAAGTACTATATCGCTGGCTCAAGTTGCTGCGCTGGCTGGCTTTAACTTCCGGAAGGATGGAGCGCCGCGGCGTTACTCAAAGATATGTGTGTTGTATTAGCGCGCCTCGCACCGCACCCGCTGCGGACAAAAACCAGGGGACGGTCGGGACGTTCCCTGGCTTCTTCGACTGGGAACCCAGAGACCGACCGCAATCTCACTGCACGTCGGAAACTTTGCCGCTCAGGAATATCACCTTCATATCTTTGTAGTAGTAGATCGTCTTCGTTCCCAGGTTCACGATCTTGTCCGGCTTGCCCATCGCCGCCTGCACCTGGTCGGTAGTCATTCCCTTTCGATGCTCGCCGGCTCGGCGGGCGGTGGTGCCTGCGCTGCTGGCTGCGGCTGCCGGTTGCTGCCCACCTTGATCCCCGCCCTGCTGCTGATCTCCGCCACCCTGCTGATCTCCGCCCTGCTGCCACTATCGCCCTGCTTCGCATCGTCACTGCTGATCGAGAGCAATGTCCCGATCGTATCTTCGACCTGCCCCGCGCTCGCCGTCGCCAAAGATCCCTTGGGAAACACGAAGACCACGTTCGCCTTGTTGTAGGTCGGCGGATCGGTCTTGTTGCAGGTGTCGCAGGCCACGATGCCCATCGTCACCTGATCCTTGTCCACATTGACATCGATCTTGGTCGGATAGACTTTGTCGCCCTTGGCGAACAACTTGGTCGTCTGTTCCTTCCCGAACTTCTTCATCCCGAACCCAATGCCCTTCGACAGCACAGCGTTTGGAGCCTTCACCACTCCACCCTCATATTTATCGGATTGCACGCTCGTGTCCGAATAAGGCACGCCCAGCATGCCGCCCTTTTGAATCGCCAGCAGCGTGCCCTTCTCCACCACGGAATATCCGCTCGTGTCCGATCCCATCTTCACCAGCTTGTACTGCGCGGCCAGTTGCTCCTGCAAAGAAACCGCCTGGGCATGAGCCAGCGCCATGGGAAAGATCGTGGCAGCCAGGAGAACAATCCCCGGAATCAGGTCGCGGAATTTCCTCAACATCGTAAAACCCTCCGTTCAGGTCTCGACAAAAGTTCGTCACAGCCCGCGCCGCTGCGGCGTCGAGAAAAAATTGCCACTCCCATTGGAGAAGGGAGCGTCGTCATCCGGCGCTCCCTGGATTGATTAATTGGTGAACGTCTGATCAGCGACCGATCGCTGCCCTGCCTTCTGCTGGCGATCTGTTCTACTGCGTTCCACCGCCTCCCGCAGCGTCCGCCTTCGCATCCTGCTCGGCCTGATCGGCCGCGGCCTGCTGGTCTTGCAGATCCTTGGCCGCGCTGGTGTCCGGTGGCGGAGGTTGCACGGCCCCAGGCTGCGTGCCGGTATCCGGCGCCGCCGGCATACCGCCCGTCCCCTGCTTCTTCGCCATTTCGCCCATGCCGTTGGTGATGTTCTCCTGGAAGTGGTTATACATTTCCTGCAGATCATCCACTTTCACGGCAACGGTTGCTCCCGACGCGCAATCGCCTTTCTTGGTCGCCGAGACGCTGGCATTCACGTTCTGGTCCGCATCCGGAGTGTCCGTGAGGCGCGTAATCACATCCCCCGATGTCAAGCGCGCATTCCTGACCGTTGGCCACCACCGTCACGTCCGAATCCACCACAAACGTGCGCTGCGATGGATCGAGCGCCGGAGGCGGCGTGTTGTCGCTGGTAGTGGGCGCCGGAGCCGCCGACGCGGTTTGTCCGCCCGACGCTGCCCCTTGCTGCGCCGCCTGTGCCTGCTGCGCGGCCAACTGCGCCTTTACTTCCTGCGCAATCGCTTCCTTCACTTCGGGAGTCAACGCCACCGGACCGGCAGCCGCCGCCGGAGCAGGAGCAGCATCGCTCCGCCTCCGTCGCCGCCACTGGCCGCCGCATCCGCCGCCACTGCGTCGGCGTTGGCTTCAGCCCGGGCCGCATACGCCGCCTGCAACTGCTGCGCAATCAGATAATCCGTCAGCCAGTAGTACGGAGCGGCATAAACCGGATAAGGATTCCACCACCCGCCATAGAATCCCCACCATGGCGCTCCTCCCCAACCCCATGCCCCGATACCCCAGTAAACCGGCGCTCCCCAAGGATGCCAGCCCCATCCATAAAATCCCGGATGGTACCAGACGCCTGGGTAATAGCCGTAGTACATATGCCCGCCCCAGCCGTAGCCGCGATAAAGCCCAACATGGTAGCGTCCGCCGGCATAGAAGGTCCGCGAGTAATAAGCGTGCCCGCCGCGCGTCACGTAGGCGCGCTGCACATAACCGCCATGCCCTCTGGTCACGATGCGCGCTCCGTTGCGTTCACTCACAACCGTGCGCCCGCCGTGAAGCCCGTTCTCGAATGTGCATCCCGTTGCGGTCGATAGAACGCACCGACCCATTAGGACGGATGCTCGCCTGCCCTCCACCCTTCATAGAGACCGTTCTCCCTGGCAGCCCGGCCGGGCGCTCCGCGATTGCCGGCCGTCGTGTTCCCACGGCCCCCTGCCGGTGTTCCCCCGACCAGCCGTCGCGTTCCCACGACTCGGCGTCGTATTTCCGCGGCCAGCCGTCGCGTTCCCGCGATTCGGCGTCGTATTTCCACGACCAGTTGTCGTGTTCCCGCGATTCGGGGCCGTCGTTCCGGGCGACCTGCCGTCTTCCCGCGATTCGGGGCCGTATTTGGATGGCTCGCCGTCGTGTTCCCCGGCCTGCCGTCGTGTTCCCACGGCTCGGCGCCGTATTCCCGTGCGAAGGTGTTGAACCGTGCGACGGCGTCGCCGCATGCGAAGGCGCTGCCGCATGAGAGGGCGCGCTCGCATGTTGTGCCGGCGCCGCATGCGGAGCAGGTGCGCTGGTCTTCTTCTGGCCCCAGGCAAAAGCCGGAACCGCCATCAAGAGCAGAAGCACTACCCACTTCTGCAGCATATTTTCACCCTTCAAAATGCGATTCATTACCGCCTCCTGACCATCAGAACTTTTTAGCGACCCTGCATTCCCCGAAACACCGTCAACCACCCGAAGTTGCGCCCTCGCTCCGCCCTCTGCATAAAGAACGACATTCACCGATTTCACGCACGTGGTTGAATCAATTTCCAAGAACGGAGGGGAGGCCTGCTCGATGCGCACGACCCGATTGCGGACAAGACGCGACGGGCAGACCGTATCTTGGAGCGAAAAAACGTTACCAGAACTTGGCCGCTTGCGCAATCATTTCCGTTTCGAGGAGGCGGGGCAATTTGATTGTCATCCTGAGCGAGGCGCTTTTTGCCTCGCGAAGAGCCTGTCCCGAGCTTGCCGAGGGAACCCGGGCGAGCCGCGCGATGTGTCGCAGCCTGCCCTGAGCGAAGCCGAAGGGTCCTTTGCGACACAATAATCGCGCGTTTGGCTCGCTTCCTCTGGCCCTCGCTGCTGTAATCTACTTTCTTTCTGCGGAGGAACCACGTGCGCTATCTCGATCGCCTGCAACCCCTCGCGCTTCTGGTCATGCGCCTAGCCCTGGGCGCGGTTATGTTCGTCCACGGGTACCACAAGGTTTTCGGCGGACTTCATCACCACGCTGACCTGGTCGCCAGCCTCGGACTCCCGCGCTGGTCGGCCTACCTCTCCTCCTTTACCGAGTTCCTCGGCGGACTCTTCGTGCTGCTCGGCCTGTTCACCCGCATCGCCGCTCTTGGCATCTGCATCGATCTTTCCGTCGCCATCGCCAAGGTGCACCTCCACAACGGGCTGATCGGCAACGGCGGATACGAATTCCCCCTCGCCCTCGCCGCCCTGGCCTTTGGCCTTATATTCTTCGGTGGCGGCCCCATCGCCTTTGACCACATTCGCGCCCCCGGCGGTGGCGGCGGAAAGTCCAAGTAGCCGGTTTCTTCGCACTCCCAGGGTCCGCTCACTGGACCGCAACTTATCCCGAGTCTCCGGGTTTGCATGCAATTACGAGAGCGGACCCCAAAAAAAGGGAACCTTTGAAGTATCTTTACAAACACAGAGCTCCGGTTGAATCTGAGCCCCGCTGAAATTATGATGAGGCTAGCGAAATTTGCTGCATCCTAATGATTTCACGGACGCATCTTAGGGTTTACAGCGAACTAATTTTTAGGAGGTTTCTCTTGAGAAAGTTAGCGCTCCTGGTACCAATTTTCACCTTGTTGGCCTTCCCCCACTTGGCTTCTGCCCAGCAAGGGGACATCATGATCGGCGTTGGCACCCTTCTTTCGTCATCCCCCGCATCCGGCTTGGGGAACTTCCAGCAGCCGGCGGAAAAAGGCGGCCTCTACCTGAACATCACCGGTGACGTAGTCACCTTCAAGCACCGCGTCGGCTTTGGTGTTGAAACCGCCTGGAGAGCCAGCCAGGGCAACTATTCGGATTATGAGGGCGAAACCTATCGTCCGATCCTGACCGACTTCAACGCGGTCTTCCAGCCGAAAATCACAAAGAAAATCGGCGCCGACCTCTTTGGCGGTATCGGCGTTGCCAGCACGCGCTTCTACGTCCCGGAAGTAGTCTCGTGCAGCTACTTCAGCGGGTGCATCAACTACAACAGCAGCGATCACTTCATGGAAGACGTCGGCGGCGGTCTCCGCTACTATTTTTGGCACCACGTCTTTGTCCGCCCCGAGATTCACTACTACCACATCCAGAATAACGTCGAGTTCAACTCCAACAACGTATTCCGTGTCGGCGGCTCAATCGGATACACCATCGGTAACGACTAAGCCTTCACGCCACGGATGCTCGCTCGTTTTGGTATGCTGGGACTGAATACCGGGGCGGCCGATTCCGGCTGCCCCGGTCGTTTTGCTGGCTAGCCAGGTGCCGCTGCTTCCCCGGGTTTCATCCGTCCGGCGGGTGAACTCCAGAAGTCCAATCGAACTGACGAGGGATTTGTATTGAGAAAATTCGCGCTGCTTGCATCCACCTGTACGCTTTTCCTGTTTGCCAACCTCGCCTCTGCCCAGCAAGGCGATATCCTGGGCGGCGGCAGTGAGCTTTATTCACTCTCGTCCCCCACCGATATAGTCAACTTTCAGCCTCTGACAGAAACGGGAGGAGTCTACGTCAGCCTCGCTGGGGACATCGTTGCCTTCCCGCATCGTCTCGGCCTTAACGTTGAAACCTCCTGGAGGTACAAGCAGGGAGACTACTACGGTTACGAAAACTATCGCCCTTTCTTCACTGACGCCAACGTGCTCTTCCAACCCAAGATCAATAAGAAAATGGGCCTCGACTTTATGGCCGGCATCGGCATTGCCAGCAACCGGTTCTACATCATCGATTCCTGCGGCAGCCCGGGATGCATCAACTTCACCAGCAGCAATCATTTCATGGAAGACTTCGGCGCCGGCTTCCGCTACTACTTTTGGCACCACTTGCCGCACTTCTTTCTGCGTCCTGAAGCTCACTACTATCACGTCCACAACAATCAGGGGTTCAACTCCGACAACGTGTTTCGCGTAGGGGCATCAATCGGCTACACCTTCGGCAAGTAATCCGGCGTCACAAGACCGGGCGGCAACAACAAAAAAGGCAGCGTCTCTTCGACGCTGCCTTTAGCTTTCCCGAATCAGGCTTTACGGCTCCTGCATGCAAATCTCAGCTTCGTGGATCGCCGCGTCCAGGTGCTTGATCGCTTCCACACGATGGCCGTGGTAATCGTGAGCCGCATCTTCCAGATGGTGGTGGGCGTTATGCATCGCCTCGAGCGCCGCCGCGATTTCCGGATGAGGTGGCATCGCAGGTGACGCAGCCGGTGCCGGCGCTGCTGCCGCTGCCGGAACTGCTGCCGGAACCGGAGCCGCTGCTGCCTTTGGGCCAGCCGCCCCCACCGGCAAGGCCAGGGCTAATAGTAGCGTTGCTGTGATCAACAGAGTCAAGAACCCGATATTCTTCATGCGTTCCTCCTCGTCCGAATTCCGGCGCGGACGCCGCCGGTAAGATCAGTGGCCACGGACTTTGGCAAGAACACGCCCGCGACTCCCGCACAGTATAGCCGCGTCCCGGCACAATTCCCCTGCGGACGAGTTGACTCTTAAGGTGCTCGTCTCAAACCTGATTGCAGAACCATTCCTCGTGATTCTAAGGAGCATCCGTCTTCCGGCTTCTCCACCAGAGCCACAACCCGCCCAGCACAATCACCACGGCAACTGCCAAATCGAAACGCTTGAGATCATGAGCCAAACGCCCCCAATGTCCGCCGAACAAATATCCCGCCGTGCAAATCGCGCTCACCCAAACCGCGGCTCCAAGGAAGTTGAAGAGGAAAAACTTCCGCCACGGCATGTGGAGCGCTCCCGCCAGCAGCGCGGCCAGCACGCGCATCCCGAAAAGAAATCGCGCCAGGAAAACCGTGGCGGCCCCATACCGCTCAAAAAGCCGGTCTCCCCGTTCCACCGTCTCCGGGCGAATGGAAAAAATATGCCGGTAGCGTTCGATCAGCGGACGCCCACCGTGCCGCCCCAGAGCAAAACCAAGTTCCCCGCCTGCTGTCGTGGCCACGATTCCCACCGCAATGACCCAGGGAAGGCGCAACTCATGTTGGGTATAAGCCAGAAAACTGGCCAGCAGCAAGATGGTTTCACCCGGCAAAGGCAAGCCCGTGCCTTCCAGCAACAGCAGCGTCGCCACCGCCCAGTACCCATAGTGCACCACCGCGCCCCGCAGCAGCTCGAAAATGTGGTGGCTCATGATTTTAAGTTTGTCATCCTGAGAGAGCGCGTTCTTAGCGCGAAAGAAGGATCTGAGCGAGCCGCGCGGTGCGGCGTGCTCTTTGCGCCGCAATAATAGCGCGTTCGGCTCGCTTCCCTTGTCATCCTGAGAGAGCGCGTTCTTTGCGCGAACGAAGGATCCGGGCGAGCCGCGCGGTGCGGCGCGCTCTTTGCGCCGCAGTAATAGCGCGTTTGGCTCGCCTCCTTAATCACGCTCACTCACGCCGGAAGCTTCTCACTCGTCAGGAATTCAATCAGCGCACGGTTGAACTCTTCCGCACATTCCTCATATGGCAGATGCCCAATGCCAGGAAAGATAATCGACAAGGAATTCGGAAAATATTTCGCCAGCGGCTCTGCCGATGAAGCATACACCGCCGAATCCTTGCTCCCCCACATGAGCAGAGTAGGAACGCTGGCCAGCTTCGGCAGAGTAGCCTCCAGTTCGCGCAGGTCTGCTGTCCAAGTGCGCACGATGCTCAGCGCGTGCTCGAACAATCCCGGCTTAGCCAGCGGCGCCATATAGCCTTCCAGAGTTCCCGCAGGAATGCGCCGGCGGTCGCCATACATGCGAGAGTGCCAATAGGGATAGGAGAACCGCATGTGCGCGCTGGTCAGCCGGAACAACGCCGTCCCGAACCTGCTGCCGACAAACGGCGCCAGCCACCGCCCATGCGCCGAATAAGGATTCACCGGTGCCACCAGCACCAGCCGCCGCAGGCCGAGCTCGGGACGAAGCCCAGCATTCCCGCTCAGGCATTCTGCGGCCGCCATCATCGCGACCGCGCCGCCATGCGAAGTCCCCAGCAAATCGAACGAAGAAATTCCCAGCCGCTCAACGAACCGCAGAACCCGCAGCGCCGTCCCCCGCATGGAGTGATCGATCCCAGCCGGCCGATCCGAAAAACCCGCACCCATCGTGTCCGGCGCATAAACCGTAGCGATAAGGTGCCAGAGCCGGCATCGTAAATCGCCAGGAAAACGAATATCCCAGCAACCCATGCAGCAGAATCAGCGCCCGCCCAGACCCCGTGCGCAAGTAACGCATGCGCGCCCCATCGAAGTCCATCCAGCACTCTTCCACTCCGGCGCCCAGCATTGGAGCGAAGCCAGGTGTGAGCCCAGTAGAAACTTCCCGGCCTAGCGCCATCACAGCCAATTCTTCTCACTCCGAATTCTTCTCAGACCGTGGACAACTTTTCCCACGCCACCAGACTCTATCTAAATGAACATCGCCTCTGTTCACTTCACTAGGGGAGCTTCGGCTCCCCGTTTTTCGTTTGTCATCCTGAGCGGTTTGTCATCCTGAGCGAAGCAGATGGATCGCGAAAGCGATCCATCTGCGAAGTCGAAGGACCCCATACCCGCCTGAGCCGCCCCGAGCCTCGCCAGGCGTTTCCGTCGAGGCCTTAGTTTTAAGCCGCCACCTGCCTCTTCTTCCGCAACAGCTTCTTCAGCACCCGTATCCCCTTATCCACATGCTTCTCCTCCAGCAAAAACGGAGGCAAAAATCTCACAACAGTATCCTGAGTAGAATTAAAAAGTACGCCCTCAGCCAAAGCCGCATCCACAATCGGTCGCGCCGGAATCTCCAGATTGATCCCCTGAATAAATCCTCGCCCGCGAACTTCCTTAGCCGCCGGACTCTTTTCCGCAATCTCTCTCAACTCCTGCTGCAGGTAAGCCCCAACTTTTTTGACATTGTCGAGCAGTTTCTCTTCCTCCACGATAGCCAGAAACTCCAAAGCAACCCGGCAAGCCAAAGGCCCTCCGCCAAAAGTAGTCCCATGCTGCCCCGGCGAAATCGCATTAGCAAATTCTTCCCTGGCGATAAACGCTCCCAAAGGCAGCCCCGCCGCAATCGGCTTGGCAATCGCCACAATATCCGGAGTCACTCCAAAACTCTGAAACGCGAACATAGTCCCGGTCCGCCCCAGCCCACACTGAATCTCATCAAAGATCAAAGCCGCCCGGTGCCGGTCGGCCGCCGCCCGGCACGCTTGCAGAAACTCCACCGAACACTCATAAATTCCGCCCTCGCCAAAAATCGGCTCCAAAACAATCGCGCAAGTATTGTCGTTCACCGCCGCCCGCAATCCCTCAACATCGTTCTGCGCCACAAACGTCACGTCTTCCAGCATCGGCTCAAATCCCTTGCGATGCTTCTCCTGCCCGGTCAGCGACAGCGCTCCAAAAGTCCGCCCGTGATACGACCCCTCAAGCGCCACCAGCCGCGACTTCGCCTCGCCCCCAGCCCGATGCCCCGCCAGCCGCGCCAGCTTGATCGACCCCTCAATCGCCTCAGTCCCGCTGTTGGAAAAAAATGCTCGTGCATTTCCAAACGAGCTGTCCAGAAGCGTGACCAACTTCTCCGCCAGCGCCCCCTGATACTCGTGGTAATAAAGATTGGAGACATGAATCAGCTTCCCCGCCTGCTCCCGAATCGTCTTCACGATCCGCGGATGCGCATGCCCCAGCGCATTCACCCCGAGACCAGAAACAAAATCGAGATAACGCCGGTCGTCAATGTCATAAAGAAACACGCCCTTCCCCCGCGTCAACACCACGGGATACCGGTTATAAGTCCCCAGCAAATACCGCTTCTCCGACTCAGCGATTTGTTCAAAGGTTTTCATAGGCGATTCGATTTTACCGGAAGTGCTCACCGCAGACCGTTCTGGGAAAGAAAAAGTCGCCCGAAGGACGTTTGACAATAGCCCGGCGTTTCAACGCCGGGTAAGATCGTACGTGTCGGAACACCGTCCCGTAGGGACGGTTGAACCTTCTCCCCGGAATCCCTCATGTCGCACACCTACGTCTCCGAACTAATCCATTGCGTCTTCTCCACCAAACAACGCCGCAATCTAATTCCGGTCGAGGTGCAACCTCAACTCTGGGCCTTCCTCGGCGGCATTGCCCGCAAAAACGGTTTCAAAGCGCTCATGGTAGGCGGGACCGAAAATCACGTACACATCCTGCTGTCATTATCTGCGACTATGCCTCTAGCGAAGGCCATGCAATTGGTAAAGGGCGCTTCGTCGCACTGGATGAATGAAACATTCAAAACGGAATTTGCATGGCAAGAAGGCTATGGTGCCTTCACTCTCGGAATCTCGCAGAAGAAAGACACAATAGCCTACATCCAGAGCCAAGCGGAACATCATCGCAAGCGAAATTTCGAAGAAGAGTTCCTGGCGTTCTTAAAGAAGAACGACGTGGATTACGATCCCAAACACGTGTGGGGATGAATTTACGGGGAAGGAAAGGCGCACGGAGGACGCCTGACAATAGCCCGGCGTTTCAACGCCGGGTGCGACGGCGAGAAACCGAACCCCGTCCCGTAGGGACGGCTGAGATCGTGCCGATGCTGCTGTCCATCACACCTCGTTCCAAACGCCTTTTGTTGCGATGAATTCAAGCATCCCTACGGGATGCGCGCCCGGATTCCAAAACCTTCCCGACGTTTAAACGCCGGGCTGTTGTCGGGCGTCCTCCGGAGCAAAGCTCGCCGGTCAATACAACTCCCTCAAAGACCACATGGGGCTCGAATCGAGCCTTCGCTCTCATCCAATCAATCCTTTCGCGTTCTTTGCGAAAGGGTGGGACTGCAGCCATCGGACAAACACCGCCTCAAGAATTTCCACAAGCCCATTGTGACATCCAACCTTGTCCACAGCCCCTCACTTGCGCGATCATGGTCGAGGCCGTGACGGTTGGCACAAGCCAACTCGCCGCGGCCCTAAGTCCTTTGTTTCACGGATTTTAGTATCTAAGCTCTTTGACATCCGTATTTTGCGGGGAATTTCCTGCTAACACGAAGATTCCAAAGATAGGGAGGGGGGAGGGGGGTACCCGATTTTCAGCCGAGGGGTAAGCGATCCCAACGTCCGCAACCACGCCCCAAACTTTATTCTCCGGCCGAAATCCACAGCGGGCTTGTACCGAGATGAGAAGCCTAATACAGCGGCGCATCCCCTGGCGGCCGCGTCTTCCATCTCCGATGCACCCACAACCACTGCTCCGGATACTTCCGCACATACTCCTCAATGATCGAAGTAAACCTCTGCGTGTTGGCCTTGATGTCAGCCTCCAAATCGCCGGTGCGCACCAACTCCACCGCCGGATCAAACCGCAGCCGGTATTTCCCCAGCTCCGCGTCCCAGATGGTGAACGTCGGCACCACGGCCGCATCCGTGCGCAAAGCAATCCGCGCCGGCCCGGCAGCCGTGCAAGCCGGGATCCCGAAAAAATCCACAAAGATCCCTTGCGGAGGAGTCATATTCGTGTCCATCAACATCCCCACCACTTCCCCAGCCTTCATCGCCGACAGCAAGCCGCGCACAAAGTCATCTTTGTCGACAGCTTTGTTCCCATGCATTGTCCGGTAACGAAGAATGAGTTCGCCCAGATACTTATTGTCCATGCCGCGCATGAGCACATGCATCCAATGCCCATGCATCGACAGAACAAAAGAAGAAAGCTCCCATCCCCCAAAGTGCCCCGCAAACAAAAGTACGCCCTTGCCGCGAGCATGAGCCCGTTCATAGTTCTCGAACCCGTCAAACACCACGACCTCATCGACATTCTCCAGCGTGTATTCAGGAAAGTGGCAGACCTCGGCCAGTTGCCGTCCCAGCGAAGCAAACTCCCCGCGCAGAATCCGCGCCCGCTCCGCCTCACTTTTTTCAGGGAACGCCAAGGCAAGATTGCGCATTCCGACCTGCCGCAATCGCACGTGCAGAAGATAAATAACCCAGGCCAGGCCCATACCAATGGCCCGAGCAAAGGAGCGCGGCAAAATACCCAGGATTTTGATGAACGGCCAGGCTGCCGCGTACTCAAGTCGCTGCCGCATTAGGGGAAGCGGAACGGTATCACACAAAAACGTCTTTGGAAATACAAGAGGAGCCGAGTCGCAGAGGTCTATCCTGTGTGACCCAGTGTCCTCTGTGTTAAAGAATTTAGAGCCCGTTGCCAGAACCTTACTTCGCCGCTTCCTGCGCCCACTTAGCCAGCGTAGTCAGAAACGGACTCGCTCCGGCCGGCGGCGGAATCTCTCCGATCAGCGACGTCCGGAACGGCACCATGCGCCCGTAAAACTCCCGCGTGCTGTCCTTATCCTGCTTGATTACAGCACCGTTCAGACTGACACCGGCAAACAGGCCGCGGGCGCGCGAATAGGTCAGCACCTCCGCCCGCATCTTCCAATCAGTATTTCCCTCGGCATGGCGTCCTACCGGACCCGCAGCCACGGAAGCGTCGGCGCCCAGCGCGAATTCGCTCGAGAGCAAATGCTTCATCCCATCTTTATTCATGATCAGCATCACCAGGTCAACCGCCTGCCCGCCGATCTGAAAACCAAAACTGCCGCCCGTAACCACAAAAAATGCGGGAGCGCTCCATCCCGTCGGCGTGCGGCAACTGGCCAGCCCGCGCCCATACTTGGCGCCCACAATAAAGCCGCCCTTCAGCATCGACGGCACCACCGCTACGCACTCCGCCGACCCCAACACTTCCTGCGGAATTCCCTTATCCGGCGCCGCCTGGATCTCGTCGAGCACCTCGGCCGCCGCCTGCACCCGGTCTTGCGCCTTTGACTCATTGGGCTGATCATCCGCCGCAATCGAAAACCTGCATAGGCACACCATCACAGTAAGCAGAAAAAGCTTCTTCATGGTTCCTCTTTCACGTCAAGATTCCCTGGGAGTAATAATTTGGATTGTAAACGATGCGCCTGAGGTTGTGTCAGCGCCGCTTACCAGGGAGGAACTTGTGGAATTATCGTGAACGAGACCCGAGAATGCAGCAGACAAAAAAATCGGGGCTGAAAGTAGTGACCCTAATCGCCACTCTCAACCCCGTCTCCCAGGTTCTGTGGTAGGTGACGCGAGTATGCGTCTGCACTCGCTTTCCCGACAAGATTACCGAGGTCAGTGTCCAAAAGTAACGCAGGTCTTGGGTATCAGGTGCCTGGTCTAAGGCAAAGGCCTAGACCTAACACCTGGTACCTAAGACCTGCTTTTTTACTTCGCCGCCACCAGCGAATGCGTGATGGCATGCACCGACAGCGCAATCCGATTCTGCACACCCACCTTGCGCATCAATTTCGCCACGTGCGCTTTTACCGTGCGCTCTTCGATCCCGAGCTGAGCGCCAATCTCTTTGTTCGACCGTCCTGCCACCAGCATCTCCAGCACTTCTTTTTCGCGATCTGTAAAGGTCACGCGGCCCGCCGGAAAAATCCTCCCAGGAGCCGAAGACACCCGCTCAATGAACATCGAAAGAACTCTCCGCGGGGCCCATACCGATCCCTGACTCACAATGCGAATGGCCTGCGCAAATTCCGCCGGCGAAGCCGCTTCATCCACATAGCCCTTGGCTCCCGATGCGATCGCTTTAAGAATGGTTTCTTCATCCACTCCTGACCCGGTCACGATAATGCGCAGATCCGGCCGCGTCGCCTTCAAGCTTGCCATCACATCAAAAAGGTTTTGTCCCGATCGGTTTCCCAGCAGAATCAAATCGACATTCTGCAACGTGGAAATCTCGGGCAGGCCGGCGGAGATCAGTTCGAACTCGGGCTCGGAGTCGAACAAGGCGCGAAATCCCACAAACCTCAGTGGGTCGCTCTCCACTACGGCAATTTTGATTATCGGTTTTCTCGCTACTGCTGCTTTCATAGTTTTCCCTAAGGGCGTAATTGCTTAGCTAGAGCATAGCGGCATTTCGCCCCACTGCAAAGAGAAGTGACCGAAGTTAAATTACGGGAGTAACATGAAAAAGAGCCTTGAGAACCCGCTCCACAGCAGAGATTGGTGGGATAATTCTCGTCGCCACTCGCGGGGAAGATTCAGCATGAAAAAAAATGTCATTTGTTTTCTTGTCATAATCGCCGCCCTCACCATCGCCGCCTCCACGCTGTTGGCGCAGGAGCCACCGCCTGCCACGCCATCGCCAGCTGCGCCGGCCGCCGCGCCCCAGGCCCCTGCTCCAACCTATCAGCCGAAGTTTCGCGGCGACCCCGCGCGCTCTGAATCCGAAGCCGCGGCCCTCGCCTACATGCGGGTCGTGATCCGAGCCCAGCACCAGTTCGACAAGCAGTACAACCACTTCGCCACGTCTCTCGCTGAACTCGTACACTCCGGCTCCTTTACCAAGCGCATGGTCAACCCCGACCGCGGCGACTACACCGCCAGCTTCGAGGGCCAGAAAGACAGCTTCATCCTCACCATGACGCCCAAACAGCTCGACGCCCAGCACCGGTCGTTTTACGCTGAGGATGACGGCAAAATCCACGCCGACGAAGAAAAACCCGCCGACGCCAAATCTCCTGTCGTGAAGTAATCTGGTCTTAGCGGTACGACATCAGGTGTTTGGCTGGGGATCCCCTTCGGCAGGCTCAGGGCAGGCTTTCGACTGCGGTTGGTTCCTACGCTGACGCAGGAACCAACCCTCGCTCGGGATGACAAGTTTGTCTACTTCACTCCGGCTAAGGCTCGCGAAACTTCTGCTATGTCAGGCACGACCGGTATGTCGTAGTTCTTCTGCCATGCCAGTTTGCCGTCGCGGTCAATGATGAAGATGGCGCGGCCGGTGATGCCTTTGTCTTCGAGATAGACGCCGTATTTGGCGGCGACTGCGCCGCGTGGCTGGAAATCGGCGAGGAGCGGGTATTGGATTCCCATTTTTTCGGCGTAGGCCTTGTGGGACCACACGCTGTCGACGCTTAGACCGAGGACCTGGGCGTCGAGTTGCTCAAACTGTTTCTTGTCGTTGACGATGCAAACGTGTTCCTTCGTGCAGACGGGGCTCCAGTCGAGCGGGTAGAAGATGAGGACGACGCGCTTCTTGCCGCGGTAGTCGCTAAGCTTTACTTCTTTCTGATCCTGGTCCTTCAGTGAAAATTCCGGCGCTGGTGCGTCGATGGTTGCGGGCATGATTCCTCCGAGATATTGATTTTTCTCACTCCCATCATAAACTTAGTTTCACTTGATGGTCAGCCTGCAGCGAGTCGGGTGCTTGATAGAAACGCCCTGCGAGGCTAATGCCGGCAATACAGTGCTAGGGATCCCCTTCGGCTTCGCTCAGGGCAGGCTTTCGACTGCGGTCGGTTCTTGCGCTGGGCGCAAGAACTAATCCTCGCTCAGGATGACAGACTTGCATAGCAGTTCGAATTGAAGCTGGCTCAAGTCCCCGGCTTAATCTCCGCCGCCTTCTCATCCCGATAAATCACCACCAGCGGCTTCCCGCCATTGGGATACCGCACCGTCTTCTCCTCCGACGACGCCCCTGCATCCGGAACTCCCATCCCCACGGCGAAATCCACCTGCAGTTCATTCATCCCCGGTTTCACTTGATGCTGCTCCACCGCCTGCCAAACATCGGGCGGCCAGTGCTTGTATAACTCGTGCGGATCTTCCACATAGAACATCTCGTCGGAATAAATCTTGTATTGCCCATCGCTCTCGAATCCGATAGGAACCGCGAAGCTGTGCCTGTCTTTGTCAAACGTGGCCACCACCTGCTTCCGCCCACCCGGCGCGGCGATCGCTATCACATCTTTTATCTCCAGCCGCTCAAGCGGCCCCAGCAATCCTGCATCATGAGCAAAATCAACGCTCTTCGCCGCCGGAACGTACGGATAATAGGTGTAACGATATCCGTCTACCACCCACACCGGCTGTAGCGTCAACTGCTTCGCCGACTTTACATCGAAGGGATACAGCTTCTTCGGCCTCACATAGTAGTCGAGATTCGAATAGCCGGCTTTCTTCGCCGGCTCCTGCTTCTCCGCGGCAACATACTCCTCATGCCGCGCATAAAGGATGTAAGCGGCGCGCACTCCCGCGACCACCACGGCCAGCGCCAAGGCAATCTGAATCCACTTCTTCGCCTCTTCGTTCATCATGCGCAAAACTCTACCAGATCGTCCGCCAAACACGAATGATTTCAAAGCAGGTAAACTAGAGGAGTCGGGGAATTGACAAGCGTAGCCGCCGGACTGAAAGCAACCGTGCCGGAAAGCCCGATCTCGAGGAGGAAATCCAGATGCCCACTGTCACCGAAGAAGATGTCCTGAGCGCCCTGAGAAGCTGCTTCGACCCCGAGATTCCCGTCAACATTGTCGACCTCGGCCTCATCTACAAAGTGAACTTCGCGCCCGTCCCCGCCGACACTCCCGAGCAAGCCAAACAGGACGTCGTCATCGACATGACCCTGACCGCGCAAGGCTGCCCCGAACACGTCAACATCAGCGCCCAGGTCAAGTCGCGTCTTGAGCAATTGCCCGGCATCCGCAATGCAGCCGTCAATGTTGTCTGGACCCCGCCCTGGACCCCCGAACGCCTAAGCCCCGACGCCAGAAAGCAACTAGGGATCGAGTAGCGAGTAGCGCCGGCAGCCTGCCCTGAGCAAAGCCGAAGCAGCCTGCCCTGAGCGGAGCCGAAGGGTCTCGCCGGCGAGCCGCCGGGACGGCGGCTCTACCCGCCAATCTCTTCCCATGCGTCATAAGCCGAGCGCCCCGCCGCATCGGTAATGCGCTTGCCGGCGCGCGCCGCCATCTCCATCACCTGCATGCCCCGGTCAAAATAATCCGGCAGTGCCCGGCGCACCTTCTCGAACTTGTCCGGAAACTCCGACGCTACCACCGCCAGCCCCACGCCCGTAGCCAGCACGCCCGCCGGATATTTCTTCTTCAAGAACAAAACTGCGGCGGCCCCAATCGAACCCGCCACCAGCGCCTTCTTCCAGCCTTCCATGTTTCCCCCCGCAAAGCGTTTCGAATGCCAACGATTATACGTCGTCGGGGTTCGTGTGTGGATGTGTGGATTGTGTGGGGATTGCGTGGGAATATGTGGGAACGGGCGCCTCGCGAGCCTGCCCTGTTTTGCCGAAGCCCCGAGCGAAGCCGAGGGGGAAGCCGAAGGGTTTCAGCCGAGCGCAGCGAGGCGCACTGTGTACAGCCGCGATGTTCGTGCGGTGTCCTCCAACTCGTCCCTCAAATTAAAAATCCCTAACCATCGCACCCTCATTACCTTCGCCGCCCCACCGACGTGCGCGCCGTTTTCTTGCCAAACGACTACACTCGAATTGTGAAGCGACACTACACCATCGGACGCATCAAGGGCGGCATGAAGTTCACCTGCACCCGCTGCGCCCACCACGTCAGCACTCTCGACTTCGATGCCCGCGACGGCAACCTCCGCACGCAGGCCGCCACCGCCATCAATCAACACGCGACCACAGTTCACCACGAGCCCGTAATGTTCTCCTCCCTCGACACCCAGCAACGAATCTGGCGCACCTGATTTCCCAGGTCTTGTCATTCCGAACGCTGCAGCCCTAAATTCTTGTCATTCCGAAACGCGCCAAAGGCGCGAGAGGAATCTGCTGTCGCCTACAGCGCACCCTTCGCCTCTTTCGCGAAAGGCAGCGACCACGGTCGCAGCCGCACCGGATGACAAAAAAGGTTTGTGGAGATGGAAAGAGGCCGACAGGGCCTGCCCTAAGCGAAGTCGAAGGGAGTGTCCGCCCCACACGAGCAACTCGCGCTAGTCGACCACGGCCTTATCAGTAATCGCGAGCCCGCGATCGATGATGGCAAACGCATCGCGCATCTGCTGCTCGTTGATGCACAGCGGAGGATTGGTGAAGAAGGTGTTCCAGCGCACAAAGGTGTACAGGCCTTGCTCGCGAAAGAAGCGTCCGAGAGCAGCCATCTCTTCCGACGTCCCGTTGAAGGGAGCCAGGGGCTCCCGCGTCTTGCGGTTGCGAATAAGTTCCACGATGCCGAACAGTCCGATCGAGCGCACCGCTCCCACCGACGGATGCTTCGCCTGCAACTCCGCTCCCAATTCCTTCAGCACCACGCCCATTTTTTTCGCGTTATCGATCAGCCCGTCCTCTTCATACACGCGAATCGTAGCCAGCGCCGCCGCGCATCCCATGGGATGACTGTTATAGGTCAATCCGCCGTAGAACACTTTGTCCTGAAAGTGCTGCGCGATGTGATGCCGCATGCCCACCGCTCCCAGGGGCAGATAGCTGGAGGTCAATCCCTTCGCCATGCAAAGCAGATCGGGAACAACCTTCCAGTGATCGACCGCAAACCACTCTCCGGTGCGCCCAAATCCGGCCATCACCTCATCTGCGATCATCAATATGCCATGCTTGTCGCAGATCTTGCGCAACCCTTCGAGATATCCATCGGGCGGAACGAGAACCCCATTCGTCCCAGTAACCGGCTCAAGAATGAACGCAGCAATCGTCTGTGGGCCTTCGAGCTGAATGGTCTCTTCAATCATGGCGAGAGAAGATCCCGCCGATTCCCATCCGCGCTCGATTCCGTGATAGGGATCGAGCACGTGAACCACGCCCGGAATTCCCGGTTCCGCGGCCCATCTGCGCGGATCGCCGGTAAGGCTCATGGCTCCGGCGGTCGCACCGTGGTAAGAGCGATAGCGCGCGATAATTTTGTGGCGTCCTGTAAAGAAGCGTGCGAGTTTGATGGCGTTCTCGTTGGCATCAGCGCCGCCGTTGGTGAAGAAGAAGGTGTCGATATCCCCCGGAGTGATCTCGGCAAGCTTCGCGCCAAGCCGCGCACGGACTTCGGTGGCCATAAAAGGATTTGCATACGCGAGCGTTGCCGCCTGCTCGCTGATGGCCTGGATAACACGCTCGTCGCCGTGTCCGATGTTGACCGACATGAGCTGGCTATTGAAATCGACGAAGCGCTTGCCTTCCGGCGTGTAAAAATAAATTCCTTTGGCATGAGCGACCGGAATGGGGTCGACCTTCGATTGCGCCGACCATTCGTACAGCGTGTGCTTGCGCGCGAGGTCGACGATTTCCTTGCCCGTCATAGTCGGTGTGGTGAGAGTTGTGGTCATAGAATCCTTCAAGATTTTATTGCCACGGATTTTCACGGATGGCATGGATCAATAACTTTGCCGTATCCGTGTTTATCCGTGAAATCCGTGGCTAGAATTTCCGGCTGTGCTCTTTGGCCCAGCGCTCTACTACAACTTTCTTGTCGGTGTAGAACTCGATGGCATCGCGGCCCTGGCCGTGAAGATCGCCGAAGAAGCTGTTCTTCCATCCGCTGAACGGGAAGTAGGCCATGGGCGCGGCGACTCCGATGTTGATGCCGATATTTCCCGCCGGCGCTTCGTAGCGAAAGCGACGCGCGGCCGATCCGCTCGACGTGAACAGCGACGCCTGATTGCCGTACGCGCTGCGTTCGAGAAACGCGAGAGCATCGTCCATGTCGTTGGCGTGGACGAGACTGAGCACGGGACCGAAAATCTCCGTGTCCGCGAGGTCGCTGGTCGCCGGAACGTCGTCGAGAATCGTGGGCCGCACGAAGTTGCCGGATTCGTATTTTGGGATTTTCGAGTGGCGGCCATCGAGCAGAACTTTCGCCCCCTGCTTTTCGCCGAGCGCGATGAGAGACTCGACGCGCTCTTTGCTCTGCGGCGTAATTACTGGTCCCATCTGCACGCCTTCATCAAGGCCGTTGCCGACCTTAAGTTTCGAAGCTGCGTCGGCAATCGAATCTCGAAATGTCTTCTGCGCTTCGCCGATGGTTACGGCAACCGAGACGGCGAGACAACGCTGGCCGGCGCATCCGAAGGCGCTATCGCTGATGATTTGCGTTGCCATGGGCATGTCAGCGTCGGGAAGAACGATGACGTGGTTCTTGGCTCCGCCCTGGCACTGGGCGCGTTTGCCGTTGGCAGCGGCGCGCGAGTAAACGTATTTCGCAACGGGAGTTGAACCAACAAAGCTGATGGCGCGAATCTTGGGATGGTCGAGCAGCGCATCGACCGCCGCCTTCCCGCCGTTGATCAGATTCACTACACCCTTGGGCAGTCCAGTCTTTTCCAGCAGCTCGTAAACGTAACGCATGGTGAGCGGAACCCGCTCGGAAGGCTTGAGGATGAACGTGTTGCCGGTAGCGATGGCATAGGGCAAATACCAGAACGGGATCATACCCGGAAAGTTGAAAGGCGTAATGGCGGCCACGACGCCGAGCGGCTGACGGATCATCATCTCGTCGATGCCGCGGGCAACGTCTTCCAGGTTGTAGCCCTGCATCATCATCGGAATGCCGCAGGCAACTTCGACGTTCTCGATGCCGCGCCGCATTTCCGCCTTCGCTTCGGCTGAAGGTCTTGCCGTTTTCCTGCGTGATGATGCGGGCGATCTCGTCGATGTGATCCTCGAGCAACATCTTCAGTCTGAAAAGCGGCTGGATGCGGTCTTCGGGCGGAGTGCGGCGCCAATCGGGAAAAGCCGCGGCGGCCGCTTCGACTGCCTGATTGACTTCCTGCGCATCGGCTAGAGGCACTTGGGCCAAAGTCTCGCCGGTCGCGGGATTTACTACGTCACGCCATTCCGAGGCGGAGGAATCGGTCCAGCGGCCGTTGATGAAATTGGTGAGTCGGATTGCGGGTGGTGCGGCTACGGTCGTCATGAGTTCACCTTTACCATTGCGAAAGCGCGGTTCATCTTGAGAATTCCCTGCAGCAGTTTAATGATACATAGGTTGTAGGGGTCCTTCGACTGCGGTTGCCTCTTCGCGCCTTGGCGCGAAGTGGCAATCCTCGCTCAGGATGACAGACTTAATATTGCGCCTTTCTTCTCGCACACCGCTGCCAGCGCAGATTCCAGCACGTCGAGGCCCTCGTCCATCTGCTCGTTGGTTGCTACCAGGGGGACGAGAACGCGGATCACATTCGAATAAGAACCTGCGGTGATCGTGATCAGGCCATGCTCGTAGCAATACTGCGTGATCTGCTTGGTCTCATCCGCGGCTGGAGTTTTTGTTTCCTGTGACTTCACCAGTTCGATGGCCTGCATCCCGCCGAGACCGCGCACGTCACCGATGATCGACCAACGGCGTTGCCATTCGCTGGCACGGCGCTGGAAGCGGTCTCCGAGTTCGTTGGCGCGGGTTAACAAGTTTGTGTTTTCGAATAAATCGAGCGTGGCCAGCGCGGCGGCACAGGAGAGCGGATTGCCCGCGAAAGTTCCGCCGAGTCCGCCGGGACCTGGCGCGTCCATGATCTCGGCGCGGCCGGTGATCGCGGCAAGCGGCAGACCTCCACCCAGTGATTTTGCCGTGACGATCAGATCCGGCTCGATGCCATAACGTTCGCTGGCGAAAAGCGCGCCGGTGCGTCCAAAGCCGGATTGAATTTCGTCGGCGATGAAGAGCACGCCGTGCTTGTGGCAGAGATCGATAAGGACTTTGAAGTAGTCCGGAGGAGGAGCAACGAACCCGCCTTCGCCGAGCACCGGTTCGGCAATGACCGCGGCTACTTCTTCATCGGCGACGACGCGTTTGAAAGTGTCTTCCAGATGGCGCGCGCAATAGAGATCGCATGACGGGTATTTCAAGTTATACGAGCAGCGATAACAGTAGGCGAACGGGATGCGGTAGACTTCACCCGGGAACGGCGCGAATCCGGCCTTATAAGGATGCGTCTTGCTGGTGAGAGCAAGAGTCATCATGGTGCGGCCATGGAATGCGTCTTCGAAGGCGATGATCGCGGGACGCTTGGTGTAGGCGCGGGCGATCTTGACGGTGTTCTCTACTGCTTCGGCGCCACTGTTGACGAAAAGAGTTTTCTTGGGAAATTTCCCCGGCGTGACTTCGTTCATACGCTCGGCGAGGCGGATATAGCCTTCGTAGGGCGTGACCTGGACGCAGGTGTGGAGATATTTATCGAGCTGGCCGCGGATGGCCTCGACTACCGCCTGCTGCCGATGACCAGCATTGGCGCAGCCGATGCCTCCTGCAAAGTCGATGTAGCGGTTGCCATCAACGTCTTCGAGCCATGCATCTTCGGCCTTGGCCACGTAGATTGGCGTGCCGTGAGAAAGGCCGCGGGGCACGGCCTGAGCGCGGCGGGCGGAGAGCGCTTTGGACTTCGGGCCGGGGATTTGCGTGTTGATGCGAATTGTACTCATGTTAGTTTCTCGGGAGAATTCCCACGAAGCGCCAGCGACAGTGCACCCTGGCAGGGATCCTTCGACTGCGGTTGATCTTCGCGCTTGGGCGCGAAGATCAGTCCTCGCTCAGGATGACAGGACTGTTGAGAATGCCTCATTACTCAGTACCAGCCGATTGGTGCTTCGTTCAGATTGATGTAGACCTGCTTGGTTTCGAGATACTCTTCGATACCCCAGGGACCTAGTTCACGGCCGAAGCCGGATTGTTTGTAGCCGCCCCACGGGGCTTCGACGTACGTGGGTTGCATGTGATTCACCCAGACGATGCCCGCGCGCAGGGCTTTCACGGCACGCATCGCCTTGAAAATATCGCGGGTCCAGACGGCGGCGGCCAGGCCGTAAGGAGAATCATTGGCGATCTTGAGCGCGTCTTTTTCGTCCTCGAATGGAATCACGGCTGCGACCGGGCCGAAGATTTCTTCGCGGGCGATGCGGGCGGAGTTCGAGACGTCGGAGAAAATCGTGGGCTGGACGTAATAGCCTTTACCGATTTTCTCGGGGCGTCCGCCGCCGGAAGCGAGTTTGGCTTCTTTCTTGCCGATCTCGATGTAGGAGTTGACGCGGTCGTATTGCTCTTTGCTGACGAGCGGGCCCATCTTGGTTTCGCGATCGAGCGGCGGGCCGAGCTTGATCTTCTTGGCTTTTTCCGTCATGGCTTCGACGAACTTTTTGTAGATCGACTTCTGCACCAGGATGCGGCTTCCGGCGGAGCAGACTTCGCCTTGATTGATGAAGACGCCGAAGAGGGCGCCATCGATGGCGGCTTCGAAATCAGCGTCGGCGAAAAAGATGTTGGGCGACTTGCCGCCGAGTTCAAGGGTTACGCGCTTCACCGTATCAGCGGCCTGTTTCACGATGATCTTGCCGACGGCGGCGCTGCCGGTGAAGGCGATCTTGTTGACGTCGGGATGCTGGACCAGCGGAGCGCCGCAGGTTTCTCCGAAGCCGGTGATGATGTTGACCACGCCCGGAGGCAAACCGCAGTCGGCGAAATAGTTGGCGAATTCGAGCGCGGTGAGCGGAGTTTGCTCGGCCGGCTTGAGGACGCAGGTGCAGCCTGCGGCGATCGCGGGCGCGAGTTTCCACGCGGCCATGAGAAGCGGATAGTTCCACGGAATGATTTGTCCGGCGATGCCGACTGGTTCTTTAAGCGAGAGGGACATCGCGTTGTCGGGAACGGGATTGACGTAGCCGACTACTTTGGTGGCGAGGCCGCCGTAGTATTCGAAGCAGGTGGCGGCGTCGTTGATGTCGAATTCGGCTTCGACGATGGGCTTGCCGGTGTTGCGGCATTCGAGTTCGGCGAGCGCGGGAAGATTGGCGCGGATTTTTTCCGAGAGACGGAAGAGGACGCGGCCACGCTCCTGCGCAGTGGTGGTTGCCCACGGGCCTTCTTCGAACGCAGCTTTGGCGGCGGCTACGGCGCGGTTTACATCGTCGGGGCCGGCGTCGGGGACCTGGGCGATCACTTCTTCCGTGGAGGGGTCGTAGACGGGAAAGGTTTTCGCGGATTTGCTCGCGACCCACTCGCCGTTGATGTACATCTGATAGGTGCGAACTTCTGTTGTGATTCCGCCGGGCATTGGTTTCGACCTCCTGCGTACCTCAGGGGCTAAAGCCCCAAAATCTTAAGCCACTCAACGGCACGACTGAAGTCGTGCCCTTCCCGATCTTTACTAGTCGCCTGACGGCATAACCGAGTCGTGCCCTTCCCAATCTTTACTAGTCGCCCAACGGCACGACTAAAGTCGGTCCTTTCCCAATCTCTGCCCGCCGCGTTTTTAGGCGGCCGTATACGAAAAAGAAGAATGCGGCCGAGGCCGATGAAAAACAGCGTGCCGCCCACCATCCAGACCTCGTACCAGAATAGCGACGTGATCTGCTGCGTCGGGAAAAATACGAGCGCTATGCCGAGGATTGTTGTGAGGAGCCCGCTGGTCCCGGCGACGAATAGCGTGGTGCGGCCATAGTGGCCGCTTGGCACCGCCTCAGTGATTGCGAATTTCACCAGCGCGCCGAACATGTAGACGAAGGGAACGAGATTCAGCACGACAGCCAGCGACAGGAGTTTCTGGAATGTTTCCTGAACGCCAGCACCAGCGAAATTCAAGATCACCAGCACCGCGGAGACCAGGCCCTGTACGATCAAAGCCGCGTAGGGCGTGGAGTAGCGTGGATGAACGTTGCCGAGCCACGAGGGCATGTATGAATCGAGGCCGGCGACGAATGGGATGCGGGCGCAACCGCCGATCCAGGCTGAACCGATGCCGGCGATGGCCAGGCTGAGCATGACGGCGAAAGGTACGGAGATCCAGTTGACGCCGACGCGTGCCGGCCATTGCGCTGACCGCTTGCACTATTCCCTGCAGCACGTTGACGCTCTTGCCGACTGAGATCAGCAGAGTCAGAGTGACCGCGACGTAGAGCGAGCCTGCGATCAGGCCGCCCCAGGCAACGGCTCCGGGAAGCGTGCGGGCGGGGTCGCGGATTTCGTCACCCATCACCGAGGCGAGCTCGAGGCCGATCAGACCGAAGCAGATGACGCCGAAAGAATTGAGAACGAAGCGCGGGTTGGCGGGAATTTTGAAGTCGGCAGCGGTGATGGTGGTGCCGAAGCGTGAGTAGATTAATATGCCCAGGCCGATCAGGACTGCCGCGGCGATGAAGGTGCCGATGGCGCCGAGGTTGTTGATCCACTTGCCGATCCCGAGTCCAAGAATGTTGAGCAGGGTGAGCAATGTCAGCAATGCAAGCGACATGACGAGCGCGAAAGATTTGCTATCGGCAAGACCTGCGTGGCTTGGACCCGAGAATAAAAACCGAAACGCCGACGAAATAGAGCATGATCGTCGGCACGTAGAGCATGTTGTTGGTCCAGTAACACCAGCCGGAGAGGAATCCGTGGAAGTTGCCGAAGACTTCTTTGGCCCAGAGGTAGACTCCGCCTTCGCCGGGATAGCGGTGGGCGAGTTCGATGACGGCGATGCCTTGCGGAAAGAAGAAGAGGATCAGAGAGATGATCCAGAGCCAGATGGTGACGCCGCCGTTGGCGGCGATGGAGGGGACTACGTTCAAGTTGAAGACGGCGACTACGAACAGGAGGACGAGATCGCGGCGTCCGAGGGCGCGGATCAGGTGGGGCTGGGCGGGTTGGGTCGATGGTGGACAAAGTTTGCTTAGATCGGCTCGCAAACAGCAGGTTCCTCACCGGGCTTTCGCCCGGTTCGGAATGACAAGAGGTCCTTTTTCTGCACTCTCTAGTGCGCGGCCAATGCTGGCTGGCCGATTCGTTCCTGTTGCGCTTTCGCGAGCGATGATGCGATGTCGTCGAAGGCTGCCAGATGCTTGTCGATGTCGGCCTCGGTGTGCTGGACGGAGATGGTCCACTGCTCGTCCCACCAGTAAGGCTGCGGCATCACGCCGCGGTTGACCATGGCGAACCAGTAGTGGCGCCAGAGGTCGATATCGATGGTGGTCCAGTCGCGGTAGTTGCGAATTTCTTTGGGATAAAACATCAGCGCACCGTTGGCGCCGGCTTGCGCGATGTAGGCTTGCAGGCCGACCTTCGCGATGGTCTTGCGATATCCAGCGGCGAGCTTTTTGCCGAGCTTGTCGACGTGAGCATAGTTTTCGCGAGTCAGGACTTCGCGGAAAGTTGCCAGGCCGGCCGCCATCGAAACCGGATTCGTATTGTAGGTGCCGCCGTGGAAGACTTTGTGTTGAGAGATGAGGTCCATCACGGACTTGCTGGCGCCGAAGGCGGCTAGCGGCAGGCCTCCGCCAATCGATTTGGCGAGGCAGATCATGTCGGGATGCACGTTGAAATATTCGCTGGCGCCGCCCCAGCCTAGTTTGGCGCCGGTTTTCACTTCGTCGAAGATCAGGAGCGCGCCGTTTTTCGTGGCGATCTCGCGCAGGCCTTGCAGGAAGCCGGGTTCCGGCATGCAGAGGCCGACGTTCATGAGAATGGGTTCGAGAATAATCGCGGCAATCTCGCCGGGATTTTCTTTGAAGCGGCGTTCGACGGTGGCGAGGTCGTTGAAGGTGGCGATGGTGACATTGGCTACTGCGGATTTCGGCACGCCGAGTCCGCCGGGGACGGAGATGGGATTGTCGATATCGCCGAAGTCGGGAGCGTGCGGCTTCACGCTGACCAGAGCGGAGTCGTGCAGTCCGTGATAGGCGCCTTCGAACTTTATGATTTTGTCGCGGCCGGTAGCGGCGCGAGCCAGGCGGATGGCGTGCATGGTAGCTTCGGTGCCGCTGTTGCCGAAGCGGACCATCTCGACGGGAAAGCGGTCGCAAATTTCTTCGGCGAGTTCCCATTCCATGTCGTGAGGCATGCCGAACATGGTGCCGGTGGAGAGACGTTTTTCGACGGCCTTCATCACGGCGGGATGGCAATGTCCGGCCATGAGCGCGCCGAAAGTCAGGTTGTGGTCGATGTATTCGTTACCATCGAGGTCGCGGAACTTGCTGCCGCTGGCTTCCTTCACGAAGATGGGCCAGGGATCGTAGTGGCGATAGTTGCTGGCCACGCCGAGCGGAATGCGTTTGAGATTTTTCTGGTGCGCTGCGGCGGACTTGGGCGTGCGGCGCTCGTAAGTTGCGAGCTCCTTCTGCAGATCGGGATACATCGAATTTCTCCGGGGAACTCAGGCCGGCGGTTTCCTGGTAAGGCTGCGGGCCATTAGAATGCCGGGACGGACGGGCCATCCCGGGGAGGTGCTTAACCATCTTACTCTTCCAACTCGTCCAGACTAGAAAGAGAACTTCAGACCAAACTGCAACAGGCGCGGATCTTTGACCTGAGTGACCTGTCCAAACTGCGAGCCGTCGGTGCTATCGCCGTCCGGGTTATAGAACTGCGTGTGATTGAAAACATTGAACGTTTCTGCGCGAAATTCCGCGTGCATCCGATCGTTGACCGGAATGAGTTTCACGAGAGCAAAGTCCGTTTCGCTGATCCCCGGTCCGCAGCAGATGGTGCGGGGCGCGCTGCCCACACGGCCAAGCAGGCTTGGGTCATAGCAGCCATAAACGACGGCTGAGGTGCAGTTAACGATTCCGTTGCCGGGAACTGGAGGGGTGGAAGCGTTTTCGGTGAAGCTATTCTGGTTGAAGTAGTAGTTTCCATTGCTCTGCGGGTGAAGCCTTTGCAGAGGAGCGAGTTGGTCCGGTTCGCCGGGCAATTCGAAATCGAAACTATTCATCAACTCGTTATCGGCCTCGGAAGTGATGCGGATGGGGAATCCCGTCTGGTAGGTGGTGATGCCGGATACGGCCCAGTCATCGAGCAATTTCCCGGCAACGCCGCTGTATTTTCTTACTGGCAGATTCCAGAGATAACTCAGGACGAAGCGGTGACGCGCATCGAACAGCGAGAGCGAGCGGTTATTGGCACCGGGAAGAGGGTTGAGAATTCCTTCGAAGCTGGAGGCCTCGTCGATCGACTTGCTGAAGGTGTAAGCGGCTTTGAATTGCAAGCCGTGGGCAAAACGCTTATCGAGCGAGACCTGGAGCGAGTTGTAACCGGAATTGGCAATCGTGTCTTGGGCAAAGATGCTGCTGAAGACCGGAACTTGGTTGATTGGGCAGCCGACGCTAGTCAGGGGATTGCATTGCGGCGACGAATAGGGGCGCAGGCCAACAAAATTCAAGGTCTGACCTGTCCCTGCGAGAACAGTGCCGTTGGGCATATGGAAGTTGAAGCCAGCGGGCACGGTCACGGTGAAAGGAGCATCCTCGCCAAATTGCGCGCAGGTGCCTAGGCCATCGAGGGTGTTGATGTCCAGGCAGGTTTGCGGGTTGGAGTAGTTGACGTCATGCGTTGCCAGCAGGCGATGGCCCTGGGTTCCCACGTAGCTGACTTCCAGCTTCAGGTCTCTGGTTAGCTCTCGCTCGACGGTGAAGTTGTATTGAGCGGAATATTGCGTGCGCATGTGCGGCTGGAAATCGCCAAAGAGAAGGATGGGCTCGAATGTCGCCCAATCCACCTGACTTCCTCGCGCGGGGGTGAGGACTCCGTTAAAGGGATTCAGATAAGTGGTGGCGCCATCCTGGCCCAAAAAAGGCTGGTTAAACTGCGTCTCATAGACAAAGGTGCTGCCGCCGAAGGGAGGCTCAGCGCCGAATTGTTCGAGCACAAGCTGCTCGACTGGGTTATAGAAGAGGCCCCAACCGGCGCGAATGCTGGTCTTGCCGGAGTTGCCGGGACTCCAGGCAATGCCGATGCGGGGAGCAAATGCCTTGTAATAGGTCTGGGTCATGCCGGCGGGAATGCCAGCGTCGCCGGGAACGACTAAGCCGACCGCATCCTGCGAAGTGCAATCGGTATTGGGACCTCCGCAAGGGAATACGGTAGAGCTCTGGCCGGGGCGGAAAGTCTGGACGTGCTGAGCGACATCCGCCAGGGGGGTGGTCAACTCCCATCGCAGGCCGTAGTTCAGAGTGAGATTTGGTTTTATCTTCCAGCTGTCCTGCGCGAACAGATAGAAGCCGGTGTTGCGGACGTATTCGACTTGCCCCGAACCTTGTCCGAATTGATCGGGAAGGCCCAACAGAAAATTGGGGTACAGATTGTTTGCCCCGACGTCGTTGGGGCCGCCGCCGTAGTAGTCGAAGGTTCCATTGACGTTGTAGTAGAGAAACTGGTTGAACTGCTGACGACGAACATCCACGCCGAACTTGAAGGTATGGTCACCAGAGACCTTAGTGAGATTATCCGCCCACTGGAAAGAATTCCCGGTTTGAGGAAGCTCGCCTTCGGAATCGTTGCCGAGCGAGAATCCTCCCGCAACAGAGATGGAGGGAAGGCCCTCACGGTTGGGGCCGAGAAACGGATGGATACCGAATTGGTTGCCTGCAACATCACCGTAGAAACAAGGCGGAGGGCCGGTGACGCTGGTAAGCCAGCTGGGCGCGGGCGGACATGAGTTTTGCACGAGTTCAGTATTTTCCGGGTGCTGGAATGTCTGTTGAGCCTCGCGGTTGTAGTTGAAATGAGCTTCGTTCACCGTGCTGTTGCTGATCGTCCAGGCATGGGAAATATTCCACTGCTGGATGCGCTGCGCGATAATGCTGCCAAAGCCGGGGACATCGGCCCCAGTCAGTTCAAAGTTCGCAAAGGGCTGCACTATGCGCTCGTCGTCGAAATAGTAATAGATGCTCAGGTTTTGTTTGTCGTTGATCTTGTGGTCGACCTTGACGGTTAACTGGTCTCCTCGCGTCGGCTGCGTCGGAACCGTTGTGACCAGATTACCGTCGTTGGGCGCCTGCGGAACAAACTGCAAGAGATCAACCGCAGTGGCATCCATGCAGGCGAGCGGTATCTGACTGTTGGGGAAAACCGTAGCATAGGCTGCGTTGTCTTGAATCGTTCCACCACCGATAGCGGTGTTGGCCGCCTGGCAGCCCGGACGGCTGCTCAGGATCGCGGAGTTCGTCAGCGTCCCGGTAAATGGCGAGGGGCTGCCACCAGTCACAGGATTCACATCCGAGAAGTCCGCAACGATCTGCCCGTTCACCAGGTTAGTAGGGGATGGAGTTTCCTGGGAACTGGGCACAGTGACGGCAGGAGAAAGGATGCCCTCGCGAATGCGGCGACCTTCATAGGAAGCAAAGAAGAATGTTCGATCATTCTTGATGGGTCCGCCAAAGGTCCCGCCAAACTGATTCTGATTAAACTGAGGCTTTTCGCAAGGAAGGCCTTCAGCACCGGTAAAGCAGTATTGATTGGCATTGAGCACCTTGTTGCGGAAAAACTCGTAGGCGCTGCCATGCCACTGATTCGTCCCTGATTTTGTGACCACATTGATGACCGAGCCCGAGTTGCGGCCATATTCCGCGTCGAAGGTATTGGTGAGAACACGGAACTCCTGAATGGTGTCAGGCGAGGGTTGAACCGTGGGAAGGTTGACGAAGAGATCGTTGGCATCGCCGCCATTGACGCTGAAATTGTTGGCGCGCCCGCGGCCGCCGTTCACCGAGACTGCGCCGGGGCTGTCACTTCCATAGATGAGCGAGTTGCTGGACCCGGTAGTGGACATGACGCCGGGCTGCAACTGCAGAAGCTGGTAAGTATCGCGCGTGTTGAGCGGCAAATTCGAGACCTCTCGCGAGTCCATGATCGCACCGAGTTGAGTGCTCGTAGTATCGACCAGCGGTGCTTCCGAGGTTACATCGACGACTTCCTGCGCCTGGCCGATCTGCATCACCATATTGAGCGTGACGACCTGATTGAGGTCCACGGACACACCATGGCGAAGAGCCTTCTTGAAGCCTGTCAGCTCAAAGCCGAGGGTGTAAACGCCAACCGGAACTTCGGGGAATGAATAGTCCCCGCTATCGTTGCTTTCGGCATCATGGCCTACGCCCGTGGCCTCGTTGGTTACGACCACTTTGACATGCGCGATCACGGCGCCGGTTGGATCGGAGATGCGGCCCAGGATGCGGCCGCCGGTGCCTTGGGCGGGAAGCAAAGTGGGGGCCAAGAAAGCGATGGTGACGACAAGGCAGACTGTTCCCAGACACATCTTTGTCCAGCGGGCTCGCAGCGACGGCATGGAACCTCCAAGCATCCTGAAAAGAAGTTTTTCTTTGAAAGCTACAGCTTGTGTCTCGCCACAACCTTGCTATAATCCCGCAAGGTTAGAGAAGGGTAGAGAAGGGGAAGGCGCACTGTCAAGGATAAAAAAAGCGCTGCCTCTTATAGAAAATTCTTATCGACCGGCCTGCAGGTGATGAATTCATCCAGATCAGCTTATTTGAAAATCGGCGACGTGGCGCGGCGCGTGGGAGTGTCGCCGTCGGTGATTCGGTCGTGGGAGAGCCTGGGGCTCACGCGTCCCGCGGCGCACGGAGAGCAAGTACCGGCTGTATACACCCGATGACGTCAAGCTGCTGAAGCGGGCGCGATTCTTGCGGAAGGTGCGGGGGTTGAACGCGGCGGCGATTGTCGAACTGCTGCGGCGGGAACGGCGGGTAAGTCCGGCGGCGGACGGAAGTGCCGGTGCGGTGGGTTCGCATTTGCGACAGTTGCGCGCCAAGCGGCGGCTGTCGCTGGCGCAGGTCGCGCAGGCAGTGGGCATCTCGGTGGGATTTCTGAGCGCGCTCGAGCGTTCGCAAATGAGCGGGTCGGTGGGCACGCTGCGCAAGCTGGCGCGGTTTTATAAGACCAACATTTTGGATTTTTTTGATGCCACGGGCGCGAGCAGCCGGCAGGTGCAGCCCGAACAAAGAAAGGTGTTGGAAGCGGGGCCCGGCGTGCGGATGGAGTTGTTGGCCTGGGGGAACACCGCGGTCATGGAGCCGCATCTTTTCCGAGTTGCGCCCGAAGCCGGCAGCGGAGACTCTTACACGCACGAGGGCGAAGAGTTCCTCTATGTGTTGCGCGGAGAACTCGCGATCACTCTTGAAAAAAAGGAATACCGGCTCAAGAAGGGCGACAGCTTTTATTTTGAGAGCGCGACCCCGCATCATTGGAAAAATCCCGGACGGGGAGAAACCTGGGTGCTGTGGGTAAATACGCCGCCGACGTTTTGAAGGAGGGACTATGACTATCAAGGCGCGACATTCGGCCGTCCTGCTGTCAGTGCTGTCTGTGCTGCTGCTTACTCCTTCGTGCACGAAGAAAACACCCACTTTGAATCTGCTGGTGTGGGAGGGCTATGCCGATCCTTCGTTCGTCAAGGCTTTTGAAGAACAGCATCACTGCAAAGTGTCGGCGTCGTATATGGGATCGAGCGACGAGCTGGTGGCCAAGCTGCGCGGCGGCAGTGCGGGAAATTATGACGTGATCTCGCCTTCAAGCGATGTGGCGACTTCGATCGCCGCGGCGGGACTTGCGGCTCCTTTGGATTTGACGAAGATTCCGGGCTATGGACAACTCTCTCCGCAGCTCACTTCCCTTCCGCTGGTGCGAGTGAAGGGTCAGGTGTATGGAGTTCCGTTCATGTGGGGTCCGGACCCGCTGCTCTACGACACGACGGTTTTCGCGCAGCCTCCGGAGAGCTGGAATGTTTTGTGGGATCCGAAATACAAAGGAAAGATTTCGGTGTGGGACGATTTGTCAACGGTGTATATGGCGGCGCAGGTTCTGGGCTATGACAAGCCCGACCCGTCGCAGCTTTACAACCTGACCGACGAACAGCTTGAGGCAGTCAAGAAGAAGTTGCTGGATTTGAAACCGAATATCCGCAAGATGTGGTCGACGGGCGGGGAGTTGACGAATCTTTTCCAAAATCACGAAGTGGTCGCGTCCATGGGGTGGCCGTTGACGACCAATCAACTGCGGAAGATCAACTTCCCGGTGGGCGAGACCATTCCGAAGGAGAATACGACGGGCTGGATCGATCACCTCATGATCACCGCGGGCAGCGAAAACACGGATCTGGCCTATGACTTTCTCGAGTACATGATTGAAGCGCAGACGCAGAAGAAAGTGACCGACGTGACGGGATACACTCCGGCGAATCCGCAGGCGGCGAGATTGATGACGCCGGAGGAAGTGAAGAGCCTGCACCTCGACGATGTCGACAACTATCAGAAGCGGCTTTATTTCTGGCAGAACGTGCCGCGGCGCGCCAAGTACAACGAGATCTGGAACGAAGTGAAAGCGGCGCAGTAAAAGCGGAAACACTGATAAGCATAGCCACGATCCAATGTCTTCCACCACGACGGCAGCAAACACACACGCGAAATCGAGCAACCCGGTTGCGCCCCTCAAGCTGCTCAGCATTCGCAACGTGGCCAAGCAGTTCGGCAAGAACGTCGTATTGCGGGATATTTCTCTGGACGTCGCGGAAGGGGAATTTCTCACGATCCTAGGGGAAAGCGGTTCGGGTAAGACGACGCTGCTGCGGATTATCGCCGGGTTTGAGACGGCGAGCGCGGGTGAGGTGTGGATGGGCGAAGAGCGACTGGACCGCCAGCCACCTTACCGGCGCCGCGTGAACACTGTGTTTCAGCACTATGCGCTGTTTCCTCACCTTACCGTAGAGCAGAACGTAGCTTACGGATTGCGCGTGGCGAAAAGACCCGACGCGGAGATTGCAGCGCGCGTGGCGGAAGCGCTGGAAAAAGTAAAGATGTCTGCGTACGCCAAGTCCAAACCCTCGAAAATCAGCGGCGGACAGCAGCAGCGGATCGCATTGGCTAGGGCGCTGGTGAACCGCCCGCGACTCCTGCTGCTCGACGAGCCGCTTTCCGCGCTCGATGCGAACCTGCGGCGGCAGATGCAAGTGGAGTTGAAATCGCTTCAGCGCGAGGTCGGCATATCGTTCATCTTCGTCACCCACGATCAGGAAGAAGCGATGGTGATGTCGGACCGAATCGCGCTTCTCCGCTCAGGAGAACTTGAGCAGGTAGCGACGCCTCGAGAAATATATGGCCAGCCAGCAACCGCTTATGCGGCGCAGTTTATTGGGCACACGAATTTGCTGAAGGGCGAAGTGCAAGCGGGAACGGCGCGCTGCGGTTTATTGACTTGGCCGACGAAGCTTCCCGATGGACGGGCTCTGTTTTCGCTGCGGCCAGAGAATATCCGCGTGGCTACTGGGAACGCCGCACTGGCCGGCACTGTGCAGGTTCGTGGAAGAGTCCGTCATCAGGCGTTTCACGGTGCAACCGAGTTAATTCGCGTTGAATGCGGTGACGGGATGGTGCTGGTCGTGCGCACTCCGGGCAGCGGCGGCGCCCTGCATGACGTCGAGCTCGAATTCTCCGCCGCGGATGCCGTTCTGGTGCGCGAGTCTCCGGAAAGAATCTGAATGTTCTCACGAGCCTACAAAACGGCGGTGACTCTGCCTCCACTCGTGTGGGTAACGGTGTTTCTGTTGATCCCGTATTTATTGATGTTCTGCTACAGCTTCTGGTTGGTGTCTCCGTCGCAGACTATTGTCCACTCGTGGAACTTCGCCAACTACGGCCAACTGCTCCGGGTCGACGTTTATTGGCAGACGCTCCTGCGTTCGATGTGGATCGCGGCGCGTGTGACGGCCTTCTCTCTGCTGCTGGGGTATCCACTGGCATACTTTCTTTCTTTCTATGCGGGAAAGAAGAAAGATCTGCTTTATCAACTGGTGATTATTCCGCTCTGGGTAAGCTACCTGGTGCGCGCCTACGCGTGGAAGACAATTCTGGGCTCGGACGGCGTTCTGAACACTCTGCTGCAGTATGTGCACCTAACGAAACACCCGCTGGAGTTCCTGTTGTACAGCCCGTTCGCCGTGGTGTTGACGCTGACCCACATTTACACTCCGTTTGCCTTTCTGCCGATCTACGCCACGCTCGAGCACATTCCGCGCAATTTGGTGGAAGCGTCGCACGATCTCGGCGCAACTCCCGCGCAAACGTTCTGGAAGGTGATTCTTCCGCTCTCGATTCCGGGAGTGGTCGCGGGGGCGACCTTTGCCTTCGTGCTGAGCCTGGGGGATTTTCTCGCGCCTCTGCTGCTGGGCGGCCCGAGCGGCATCATGATTTCGAACATCGTGGTGAGCCTGTTCGGCGCGGCTTACAACTGGCCCTTGGGCGCTGCCATATCGTTCTGCATGTTGCTGCTGGTCGTAACCCTCCTGGTTTTCTCTGAACGGCTGGAAAAGAAATGGAGTTTCTCGTGAACCAAACGAAATTCGATTCCGGCTCACGCTGGCTGCTCGGCCACGCCGTCGCCGTATTCGCATTTCTCTATTTGCCGATTGCCGTTCTCATCCTTTATTCATTCAACGGAGAAGGCGTCGGCGGGTTTCCGCCGCACCATCTAACGCTCGACTGGTATCGCACCCTTTTTGCCGACGGGCCCATCTGGGATTCGGTGCTCAACAGCCTGCAGGTGGCACTCGCGGCGATGGTGATCTCGTTGACTTTCGGCGTGCCAGCAGCGCTCGCGCTCGAGCGGGCGCAGTTTCCCGGCAAGGCGCTGTTCCGGCGTTTGGTTCTGCTGCCGTTAATCCTACCGGGAATTATTACGGGACTTTCGTTGCTCATGCTCTTCAACGTGACAGGAACGAAGCTCAGCCTGCTGACGATTGTTCTGGGACACGGCACAGCCCTGATCTCCGTGGCCACAACCGAGGTATTCGCGGGCCTGCAGAAGCTCGACCGCGCGCAGGAAGAAGCGTCTCTCGATCTGGGCGCGAATTACTGGCAAACTTTCTGGCGCATCACGGTGCCGAACCTGAAGTTGCCAATTATCGGCGCAGCCTTGCTGATCTTCACGCTCTCGATGGATGAGATCGCGGTCAGCTTCTTTCTGATCGGGCGCGATAACACGCTCCCGCTGGAAATCTGGGGACGGCTGCGGCGCGGCATCACGCCGGAAATCAACGCCGTGTCGACCATCATCTTCGTGTTTTCGCTGGTGGCAATTGTGTTCTGGTATCGCTTGCGCGTGCGCAGCGAAAGCGCGGCGGAAGGGGAAACAAGATGAGTGCAAATCGAAGAGACTTCATTAAGTTTGTGGTTGCAGGGGCGGTAACGGCTGGATGTCCGATCGACCTTTCGCTGGTGTCGGCGCAGACTGCGGACTCGCAGAACGGTCACGCTGCGGATGTGGACGGAGAAGACAACCGGATCTGCCACCAGGTTCGCGACAAAGGCAGCAGCTTCTTCAAGCGGCCTCCGGCCTCGGCGCGGCATGAGGTGGTGATCGTGGGCGGCGGCGTGAGTGGACTGGCGGCGGCGTATCGTTTGCAGCACCGTGACTTTCTCCTGCTCGAAAAAGAGCCGCACTGGGGTGGAAATGCGTACGCGATGGAGTATGAAGGCAGCACTTACGCCACCGGATCGGCGTTCCTGGCAAAAGACGAATTCACTTACCACTTCGCCAAGGAGATTGGGCTGGATCCATTGCCGGTTAACAGCCCCGATGCCAGCATCATTAAGGGCGAGTTGATCCTCGACACTTGGGGCGACGGGCTCGACAAGCTGCCTTATCCTCCGGCAGTGCGCGATGGATTTAAGAAATTCAAAAAAGAAATGCTGGCGATTGATGTTGAGAAGCGGAGCAAGGAGCTCTTCGAGAAACCTTTTTCCGATTTCCTGAAGGACTATCCCGAAGAACTCAAGCAGTGGTGGGACAACTTCGGGCCTTCCAACTGGGGTGCAGCCAGCGAAGACACAGCCTCAGCCGTGGCCATTGAGGCGTTACAGGAGATGGGCGGAGAGAGCCGCGTCGACGATCGCTACACCTGGCCCGGAGGCTTAGGCGCGATCACGAAAAAGCTGGCGGAGATTCTCCAGCCGAAATACAAAGACCGCATGCAAACAGGTGCGACCATCGTGGCCGTGGTCCCCGAAAAAGAAAGCGTGCAGGTGACTTACATGCTGGCCGGCGAATTGAAAACGGTTACGGCCAAGACCGTGATCATGGCATCGCCGAAGTTCATCACGCGGCGCGTGGTAGACGGGCTGCCGGGCAAGCAGAGCGACGCCATGCAGCAGATTCGCTACATTCCCTATCCCGTGGTGAATCTTATTTTCGACAAGCCCGTGTTCAATCACGGGTACGACACATGGTGCCCCGGCGGTTCCTTTACTGATTTCATCGTGGCCGACTGGGTGATTCAAAAGCAGGCGGGCTACCAGCAGAAGTTCAACATCATTACTTGCTACACCCCGCTGAAGGAAGAGGAGCGCAGCCGCCTGTTGAGCGAAACTGGCGCGCGCAGAATCGCCGCCAACGTGTTAAGCGATTTTCAGAAGCTGATGCCGGGCTTCGACGTAGACCCGATCGAGGTTCACATCTACCGCCGCGGACATCCTTTGTATATGTCGACGCCCGGGTTGTACACGCAGGTGCAGCCGCTGGTTCGCCAGCCCATGGATCGCATCTTTTTCGCGAATACGGATTCCCAGGGGCCGGAATCGACCACCAATGGAGGCATCCTTGCGGCGCAGCGCGCCGTGAAGGAAGTGGAAGCGCGGCTGGCGGGAAAGCCCGCGCCCAAGGAGCACGCAGTCGCCGGTTAGAGCTATAATTTCCGCAAGGAGATCGCCATGAACCGGCTCTCTCTTTCCATGCTGCTCCTCCTGTCCGCCGCTTGTTTGATTCTGGCCTGCGGAAGCGGCAGCAATCGTCAGCTTCAATCCATCACCATTCATTCAACCGTGAGCGGTCAGCAAGTTGAGTTCACGGCAACCGGCACCTTTTCCTCCGCGCCGACCACGGTCAATCCGCTCCCGGTCAGCTGGTCCTATGCGCCGCCGCCTGGCGAGTACAACCTCACGACGCAGCCCTTCGTGTTCAATTGTGCGCAGCCAGCGGCTCCAGGTCCAATCGTTGCGTGTGCTCCCACGAATGCCAGCGCCCCGGCCAGCGGGAGACTTCCCTTCGCGGAGATGACTTGTACCTCTGGGTCAATCCCGTGCCCCTAAGAAAACAATACTCGCACCTACCCATAGCCTGCACCGAAGTGCGATGTAATCCCCTGAGAAGCCTCCGAGCATAGTAAAGTTATAGATGGGGGCATCACGGCGACGAACCGTCCGCCGCTGTCAATCCGATCCGTCAATAAAGGACAGACCGTATTTTGAGTTTGAGCATTCGCAACATCGCCATCATCGCGCACGTGGACCACGGCAAGACCACGCTGGTGGACGCCATGTTGCAACAGAGCGGCACTTTCCGCTCCAACGAGCACCACGTCGAACGGGTGATGGATTCGAACGAACTGGAGCGCGAGCGCGGCATCACCATCCTGGCCAAAAACACGGCCATCTTCTATCACGACGTTAAGATCAACATTGTGGATACGCCCGGCCACAGCGACTTTGGCGGCGAAGTGGAACGCGCGCTAAAGATGGTCGATGGAGTGATGCTGCTGGTGGATGCGAGCGAAGGTCCGCTGCCGCAGACGCGCTATGTACTGAGCAAGGCTCTCGAGGCCAAGCTGCCGCCCATTGTCGTTATTAATAAGATCGACCGTCCCGACGCGCGGCCGCAGGAAGTGCTCAACGAAATCTACGACCTGTTCATCGACCTCGACGCCAAGGAAGATCAGCTCGACTTTCCGGTTCTCTACACCAATGCGAAGGAGGGGACAGCCTCGACGGACATCAGGGGCGGGGGTGAAGATCTGCGGCCGCTGTTTGATGCGATCCTGAAAACCATTCCGCTGCCCAAAGGCGATCCGAAAGGGCCGCTGCAGATTTTGGTCGCGAACCTCGACTACAGCGATTATCTCGGGCGCCTCGCCATCGCGCGCGTTTTCAACGGAACCATGTTCACCGGCGAAGACGTGGCCATCGCCAAGCTCGACGGGTCGATACACAAAACCAAGATCACGAAACTGTTCTCGTTCTCCGGGTTGAAACGTACCGATATCACCGAAACGGTGTTGGGTGACATTGTTGCCGTGGCGGGCGTGGAAGGAATCACGATTGGCGAAACCATTACGGACGCGGAGAATCCCGCGCCGCTGCCGCCAATCGTGATTGATGAGCCGACCATTGCCATGATGTTCACGGTAAACAATTCCCCGTTCGCCGGCCGTGAAGGCACCTACGTCACTTCGAGAAATCTTCGGGAGCGTCTGGCGAAGGAACTGCTCACCAACGTTTCTCTGCGCGTGGAGGAGATGGGCACTACCGACTCGTTCAAAGTTCTCGGGCGCGGTGAACTGCAGCTATCGATCACCATTGAAATGATGCGGCGCGAAGGTTATGAGCTGATGGTCGGCAAGCCGGAGATCGTCACCAAGCGCATTGACGGAAAGCTGATGGAACCGGTGGAGCATCTCACGGTCGACGTGCCCGAGGGATTTGTCGGCGTCGTGATGGAGCAGTTGGGGTCGCGCAAGGCCGAAGTTACAAACATGCACAACCACGGCTACGGCCGTGTGCGGATTGAGTTCCGCGTGCCCAGCCGCGGATTGATCGGCCTGCGCAGCCAGTTGCTCACCGACACTCGTGGCACCATCGTGATGAATTCGCTGTTTGATGGATACACCGAGTGGCAAGGGGAAATCCCGCACCGGCTTACGGGAGCGTTGATCGCAGACCGGGCCGGAACTTCGACGGCCTATGCTTTATGGGGCCTGCAGGAACGCGGCGAGCTGTTCGTCAGTCCGGGTGTCGAACTCTATGAAGGAATGATCATCGGTGAGAACGCGAAGGACGACGATCTCGACGTAAACGCGGTTCGCGAAAAGAAACTCACCAACATGCGCGCTTCAACGGCTGACGAAGCAATCCGCCTGGTGCCTTTCCGACAATTAAATCTGGAGCAGGCCATCGAATTCATTGCGGATGATGAATTTGTCGAGATCACTCCAAAGTCGCTGCGGCTGCGGAAAAAAGTTCTGCAGGCCAACCAGCGGAAGAAGAAGGCGATGGCAACCGTGGAAGAAGGCTGAAGTCCAGCGGTCAACATGCTGTATTAACCAGCCAGTTTGACAAACCTGCTATACTTCGTGCCGCATTCGACTGTTCGCCAGCTCCGGTCCCGATTTTCAGGAAGGTGTCTCCGACCTGCCAGTCCGCCGCATCGAGCTTGCACTTTTGACAGCTCAATGCAGAGGCAGAGGCGTGAAGAATATTTTTGTAGGCAACTTGAGCTTTAACACATCGGAAGAAGAACTGCGGCAGATGTTTGAGCCTCACGGTCAAGTGGACCGGGTCAGCATCATGACCGACCGCGATACCGGAAGGTCGCGCGGATTCGGCTTTGTGGAAATGGCCAGCAACGAGGATGGAGAAAAGGCCATCACTGCGTTAAATGGCTCGCAGGTCGGTGGACGCACGCTCAACGTAAACGAGGCGCGTCCCAAAACCGAGCACGCCGGCGGCGGTGGACGCGACCGCGGAGGCCGAGGTGGCGATCGCGGCGGAGACCGTGGCGGCCGCGGCGGTGGCGGCGGCGGTCGAGGCCGCTACTAACCATTCGGACTTCGAACTAAAGCTCGAAGTAAAAGCTCGAAGCAGAAGTTCAGAATAAGAGTTCGCACCAGCGCAAAGCGACGGTCTTCGCAACTGTGGGACGGGCTTTGCTGGTTCACGCCTGAACCCCTGCCGGCTGCGGTTTTCGCCTGCAGCCAGCGCCCGCGTTGATGCTTCCCGACCCTCCCATGTAAACTAAAATCACCGCGGGCGCCCGTAGCTCAGATGGATAGAGCGATTGCCTCCGGAGCAATAGGTCGGGAGTTCGAATCTCTCCGGGCGCACCAGATTTTCTCTTTGCCTTCAATCACTCTGGACTAAATAAGAATGAGTATGGATTCGCTGTTCGCAAAGCTGGCGGCAATTCGCGCCAATCCCTCTGGCCGGACTTTTATTCTTGCCGATGCCCGGGACGCCGACATGTCCTGGGGTATCCCGAGCTTCGGCAAAGCTCGCACGGGCCAGGGCTTTCGTTCCGCGCCCGCGTTTCTAGAGGAGATCCGCGCCGTTGTGCGCCAGGGCTTTGTCGATGTATTGCTGGCATCGGCGTCGACGATGGACACGCTGGCGCACAAAGAGCGACTTTTCGACGGTACCCATGTCACTCCCGCCGTCCGCATCAACGATGCTACGGACATCTGGTGCCAGCGCGGGGCGCGCTATCGCGAATCGCCCTCCGCGCCGTTCGCTTCGGCTTACATTCAGGAAGCGCAGTTTGGCAGCCTCACCGCGCCTCGCGAAGGCGCGGCGGTCGTCAACCTTGGGCTGTATTCCATGACCTTCAACAACGATCTGGAAGCGGATCTGCGGAGCTTGCGTGCTTTCCGCGAATTCCGGGCCGAGGCCGAGAAATGCGGCTTCCGTTATTTTCTCGAAGTGTTTGCACCGAATTCCCCGAAGACGGGTTTGACTCCCGAACAAGTGCCGGCTTTTGTGAACGACCAGATTGTGCGGGCATTGGCGGGCGTGCCTTCCAGCGGACGGCCGCTGTTTCTGAAAATCCCCTACTTCGGGCCGGGACCGCTCGAAGAGTTGGTGGCCTACGATCCCTCGGTTGTTGTCGGCATACTCGGAGGCAGCAGCGGAACAACTTACGACGCCTTCAAACTGTTGGCCGAAGGCCGTGAGCACGGGGCCAGAGTCGCGCTGTTTGGCCGGAGGATTAAAGATTCCGAGCATCCTCTGGAATTCATCCGCATGTTGCGCCTGATCGCCGATGGAGAAGTAGAACCGGAAGAAGCGGTGAAACACTATCACAGCGAACTCGGGAAGCACGGAATAAGACCCAAGCACCGGCTTGAAGAAGATCTGCAGGTCACTCCGGCGGAGGTCAGTTAGTCTTTCTGCTGCTCCGGTTAGCCTTCTGCTTAGCTATAAGTTAAAGCCCCGCCATGTCGCAAAGAACGCGACGAGGACGGGGCACCCAGCTTATTTAAGGGATCCTTCACCAATGTCAGCGGCCACCCGCCGCGTTAACCGTAGGTCAGGTCGGTGCTCTGTCCGACTTCGATGATATAGCCGTCAGGGTCGCGGATGTAGCAGCGTATCTCGCCGTATTTGGGTATTGGTGGCGTGATGAACTCCGCTCCTCGACTTTTCCATAATTTGTAGCACGCTTGAATATCCGCAACGCGGAAATTCATAAAGCTGTTGATGTGATTCGGGTCGGGGGTGCTGAGCGTTACCGTCGGCTTATCCGGAGTCGGCCCGCCTCCCACGTTCAGAATCATCCAGATATTCGCAAGCTGAAGGTACGGAGGCGCGTTGCCGTCACCCATGGTCAGAATGCGAGCGCCGAAGACCTTTTCGTAGTAATGAGCCGATCGGTTGATGTCGGTGACGGTGAGAAAATGCGCGATGCTGATCCCTTCTTTCGGGGGCATCTCATAACTCTTCTGGTCGATTTGTACGCTGCTCATTGACAGCCTCCTTTTCCGATAAACATTTCGCATCAGCGGTTGATGCGGATTATGGCTGCGGAAATCCGAACATCAACCACGACTGATTGGCTACCCAACTCGGGTAAAGCTCAGTCATCTGATCGAACAGCTCCTGGTCGGACTTCGCTGTTTTCTGCAGCCGATCGAAGTCCTGCAGGTAACGCTTGGTGTCCTGGATGGTCGAGGGAGAGTCGGGCGCGCCAGTCTTCTTGTGACCGGCGACAACCGTCGTTGGGTTCAGGGCCGCTAACCGGTCCAGCGCCGCGATCCAATTCTTTCGGCTCTCGGGGGTGGTGTCGCCGACGTACATGCGGCATTGGTTGTACACAACGTCGCCCGCGGCGACCAGGCCGATCGACGGAACGTATAAAGACGTCGAATCGGGACTATCGGTGCGGCCCTGCTTGATGATGCGCAATTCCTGACCCTCGAGAGTGAACGTGTCGGGCTCATAGGGCTCTGGTGGAACCAACTTGGTGGCCACTTGCCCAGGAAACAACCGGCGGGCTAGCCGCTCCACTGTGGGAGTGAAAGACATCTGCATCGCCTTCACCGCCTCAGGCGTTGCGATCGCCCGAGCGCCCGGGAAACGGTCGAGCAGAATGCTCAGACCGTAGAAGTGGTCGAAGTGGGCGTGGGTTATATAGATGGTCTCCAGGTTGCGGTTGTGCAGAGCGATCCAATGCGCAAGAGCCTCGGCTTCAGCCACTGTCCCCATTGCGTCCACCAGCACCGCGTCGTACTCGCCGCAGATTAAAGTCGAGGTGATCGGGTCAAAGCCGAGCGGTTCGCCGAAGGGCTTTGGCCGCTCGCCGACCATAGTCTTTCCCGGGGCGGTGAAAACGTTCACGCTTAGTGTGTTCGACGCGGCAGGCGCGGTCCCCCGCTTTCAGTCCATCTTTGCCAGCCATTTGGTAATCCTTTCGATATCAGAGCGACTGACTGTTCAAAGCAAAATTGACAGAAGAGCGACCACGAGTCTATTGGACGAAGGTATTGATCAATGCCGAAGTGTTGTCCAGACACGGCAGCCCGAAAAAACAACAACAGATACATTCACGACTACGGTGTAGCGAGAGGTTTGTAAATAAGACCGATGACTATTCCGACGATAGTCCACTGGACGAAGTAAGCGACAGCCTGTCCCAGAGCGAGTTTCAGCCCGATGTTCAGGTTCACGTAGTTGTGGAGCACAAATCCGCAAACCACGAAAATGCCCATGAGAACGCCGAAGCGCGCGCCTTCCGTAATGCCCGACCCTCCTGGATGCATCATCGCGAAAATTATGGCGACAACCAGGATCGCGATGAAGGTTGCGACCATCCCAATCGGCATAACAGCCATCATTTTTTCTTTCGGCCGGAATACGTCCGGGTATTTATGGGCTTCATTGATAAGGGCTGGCACCAGCCCAAGCAATAAGAAACCAAAGGCAAAATACGCGACCACGCCACCAAACGCCGCCAGCGCGAGACGTGAATAGTTCATCGGCACTCCTTTACAAACTGCGGATCAAAATCACAGTCTGTTCGGCAGGACTTTAATCCGGAATTTCCTTCTCGGCTTCGAAAATTGCAAAGATTGTACACTCAGGTTTCCCATCCTTTCATCATTGAAAGAATAACTGCCATGTCAGATCTCTCACGATCAGGGCGGCCACACGGGAAAGAATGATCCCTCACAGCGCGGCCACTCGCCGCTGCACCAGCAGGAAATAAAGAGCGAGCAAAACCAGCAGGAGTCCGTTCACCCCTAACACCACGGGTGCGGTGAACAGCGGGACGAGCCATCCCGACAACAGATTCCCCAGCGGCATGCCGCCGCGGAATGCGAAATTGTAGACGCTCATCACGCGTCCCCGCATTTCGTTGGTAACAATCAACTGCACCAGCGAATTGACAGTGGCGAAGACCGCCATCATCGAAGCGCCCACCACCACCAGAATGACGCCGCTTACCCGCACCGATGTCGAAAGAGCAAACGCGGAAATTCCCGCTCCCAGACAGAACAGCGCTGCGAGGGCCACCAGTCCCTTTCTTCGCATATTGCCCGCGCTCGCAATACTCAGCGAACCCAGGATCGATCCCAGTCCCATGAGCGCCAGCAGATTGCCGTAGGTTTCCGGACCGCGATGGAAAATATCTTTCACGAATACGGGAATGTAGGTGCGCATCGGCATGCCCAGGGCGGTCATGCAAAAAGCCAGCACAATCAGCGCTTCCATGGAGCCTTGCTTGCGTGTGAACTGGATACCTTGTTTGAGGCTGGAGAACATTGTCTCCGTGGTTTTCACCGGCAGGAAGCGCGTGGTGATGATCGATAGCGACACGATGGGCGCCAGGAACGACAGCGCGTTCAGGCCGAAGCACCACTTCTCTCCCAACTTCGCCAAAACCAGCCCTGCCAGCGCCGGCCCAACCATGACCGCCACGTTGAACTGGATGGAATTCAGAGCGATGGCATTCGGCATGTCGTCCTTGTCGACCAGCGTGGGAATCAACGCCGAATAGGCTGGTGCGCCGAAGGCCTGGGCGAAGCCGGAAACGAAAGAAAGACAGAGAATCTGCCAGACGTGTACCAGGCCGGTCGTCACTAGAATGGTGAGCACTCCGGCGGAGAACATCTGCACATACTGCGAGGCCAGAAGAATCTTTCGGCGCTCCACGCGATCGGCCACCACCCCGCCGATCAGAGAAAACAAGAAGATGGGGATGCCCCCGAGAAATTGATCAAGTGCCAGCAAAAACGCGGAGTGGCTAAGCCGGTAAATCAGCCAGCCCTGAGCTACGATCTGCATCCAGGTGCCGATGCTCGAGGTGCAGGCGCCCACCCACATGAGGCGGAAATCGCGGTATTGAAATGCCTTAAAGACCCGGCGGATCAGACTAAGTTCTCCCCATGCCCCTCAAAAGCGTAACACGCAGCTTTTGAAAGTTTGGCGTGACGAATCCTGGAGTCGAGTTCCAAGCGCGATCACCTCTTGCACGCACTTCAACGCCGAATTCGGACCGGCTTTTAGACTTTGGCCGCGTCTACGCACAGTGGTAGTAGTGGAACCTGTCCCGCTACTTTCACCAGTGTCACGTGTTAGGAACAAAAATAATGAGAAAATCAGAGGTTCCATCAGGCCGGAGAACCCTGCCCATGTCCAATCGCTCAGTGGTATGTAGTTTGATGCTGGTGTTGGCGAGCTGCATGTTACTGAGCGCGCAGAATGTGGTATTGACGGGCTCCCTCGGCGGAAGGATCACGGATCAGAGCGGAGCGGTGGTGCCGGGAGCGTCGGTTCTTTTGCGAAACCTTGCGACCGGCGTGCAACAATCTGCCGAGACAAACCGCGCTGGACTTTACCGGTTTCCAGTCCTCATGCCGGGATCTTATTCCGTCACCACGAGCCTTAACGGATTTCGCGACGTGCAGGCCCTGGTGCAAGTGCGGGTGGGAAATACCACGTCGCAGGACATCAAGCTGCAGGTCGGGATGGGTGGGGACACAGTTAAGGTAGTCGGCGATCACGCCGCTGCTGCGGCCGGAGGAATCCTCGGCCAGCACCGTGATCGATCGATCGCTGATTGGGGAGTTGCCGCTCAACGGACGAAAATACACCAACTTTATGATGCTGACGCCGAACACCAGCTACGACGGCGACACCGGCCTGGTCAGTGTTGCCGGACAGCAGGGCGGCGAGGATTCGGGATACGCCAATGGAAATGGCTCCAACGCATTCACCGTCGATGGAAGCAACGCCACCAACAACTACTTCGCCGACATCGTGGGCCGTAATCGTATTCCGTATTTGTATGGCGAGGATTCGATCCAGGAATTTCAGGTCTCAGTAAGCCCATACTCGGCGGTCTATGGCGGCGGGGCGGGTTTCGTGAATGCGGTGACCCGCTCGGGCAGCAATGCGTTCCACGGCAGCGCGTTTTATTACAACCGGAACTCGGCGACTGGAGCGAATGACGCGCTCGATGAGGCCGCGGGCAATCCCGAAACCGGAAGATGACTTTGCAGCAATTCGGCGGCGGGATCGGCGGGCCGATCCGGCACGACCGTTTATGGTTCTTCGTGGATTATGAACAGCAACTGCGGAACGATCCGATTCCCGTCATCAACTCGGCTTTGGCGACGAACTCCGTCGAACCTGGCTTCATTCCTGACGGCCAACTTCGGTATTCCCGCCGGAACAACGCTTCCTGCGCCGAACGGCCCCTTGCCGATTCCGGGCAACGACGCCGCACCTGACCCGGCCAATCCGGTGTATCTGCAGCAGGTGTCGAACACAATCAACGCGCTGAATTCCAATCTCGGACGAAAGCAAGAAAGTGGCAACGATTGGGTGATCACGCCGCGCCTCGACTATCAGGCCACGAACCGCGATAGCCTGTTTCTTAGTCTCAATGCCAACCGCTTCAACTCGCCCGGAGGCGTCATTCTTGACCCGACCGTCGGCAACTATGGGACGCAGACGCTCGCCAATGCCTACGTGCGTACCTTCCAAGCCAGCGTAGGTTGGACGCACACGTTTTCTTCAAGCCTGCTGAACGAATTTCACGCCAGCACTTCGCAAGATAACGAGATCGCGACCCCAACCGGCCTGGCTCCGAACACACCGACGGTGATTCTGGATAGTCCCGCCGCGTTTACTCTGGGAAACGCTGCGTTCTCCATCGGAAGAGTTTTTGAGAGACAGTATTCTCTCGCCGACCGCGTTGATTATGTGATCGGCAAACACACGCTGCAATTCGGTTTTGATTGGAACCGCTCCTGGGATGCGGACACCGATGACGGTGGGGCGGATCCCAATGAAGCCGTCGACTCCGGCTCGCCTCTCGGCCTTTACGAATTTCCGAATCTGGAAGCTTTTGCGCTCGGGGAGTACATCAATTTCAGTCAGGCTGCGGGGAACCCGACTTTTTCGTTTGCCGTGCCTTACTACGGATTCTACGTGCAGGATACGTTCCGCGCATTGCCGCAGTTGACGCTTGAAATGGGCTTGCGCGAGGATTTCCAGGTCTACCCGCAGCCCGCGGAAAATCCCGCCTTCCCGCTCACCGGACAGTATCCCAACGAGTTTCAACGCGTGGCGCCGCGTTTGGGATTTGCCTGGCAGCCGGCTTCGAAGACCGTGGTGCGTGGAGGGTTCGGCATGTTCTACACCAACATGAACGGGCTGAACTACCGCAATGCGGTGATCTCGAACGGCCTGCTGTCTCAGCAGTCTGAGGCAAGTGCCAGTTACGCTTCAGGTGCGCCGAACCAACAGGCGCCAACGTTTCCAATATCCTGCCAGCTAATTCCTCCGTTGTTCTCGGCCTCTCGAGGATATTTCCCTGGTTTCTCCGCAGTTCCGGGTGCCCTATATTTTGCAGGCCAGTTTGCAGATTGAACGCGAGATTTTCGAAAACACAACTCTGAGCATCGGCACCATGTGGAATCATGGGGTGCACATTATTTCGGGCAGCGCCTATGACGTGAACCTGGAGCCGTTGCAAGGCACAACCACATACTTCTTCTGCCCCCCGAGCTCCCCCATGGCGTCCTGCAGCGGGCCGACGTATTGTCCTGCCGAATATGGACAGTGGCCTGCTCACCGACGGCCTCATCAATTCGCAACTCGGCCAGATCCAGGAACTCATCAGCCCGGCGCAAAACTATTACAACTCTTTCTTCGTTCAGTTGCAGCGGCGCATGTCACGCGGCCTTTCGCTGCAATTTGCTTATACGTTCGCCAAGAGCATCATGCTCGACGGGATGGACTTCAACAATCAGTTTGACTTCAGCAATACCCATGCTCCCTCGCTGCTCGACCAGCGGCATCGACTTAGTTTTGCCGCCGTCTACCAGCCCCGGCTGGAGGCGCTCACCAGTTCAGGAACAGGACGGGCACTACTTTCCAGCTGGACGCTGAGCAGTGTCATGGAGTTCTCCTCCGGCCGTCCCTACGCAGGTTGTTGAGCCCCGCGTGCACCAGTTCGCACGCTTCAGTTCCGTCCAGCGGTTGCGATCAGCCTCCGATGGCAACCTGAACGACACCGCCTTCAACCAGGACACAGCGGCAACGGCAGGCGGCATTAATGGCGCGGGCCCGACGCCGGGCATCGGACTGAATTCTTTCTACGGCCCCTGGCTGGAGAGGATCGATGTTGGGTTGGCCCGCAGTTTTGCGATCACAGAAGGCAAAGCAACTGCAATTTCAAGCGCAGGCGTTTAATCTGTTCAACCACGCGAATTACTACGTGCAGAACGGTGACGGCATCAACCAACTGCAATACAATCCTGTCGGAACCACCTGCGGCGACGGCATGCACGCCAAACCAGACCTGTTATCTGGTGCCCAACTCAGGCCCGGGCAATTTCGGAGCGTTCCAGGAAATCAGCCCAGACGGACTGCCGCGCGTGTTGCAGTTTTCAGCGCGATTCACGTTCTAGCTTTCCACGCTGGCAGCGCCCGCCCGCAGTACACTCTAATATTGGGTCTTTGCAATCGTCTCGGCAATCTCGCAGGCATGAATTACGACGCCATTCTGGTTGTCTCTTTCGGTGGTCCCGAGTCGAGGGATGAGGTGATTCCCTTCCTCGAAAATGTGCTGCGCGGACGGAACGTTCCACGCGAAAGGATGCTGGCCGTCGCCGAGCACTATTATCACTTCGCAGGCAAGAGCCCCATCAACCAGCAGACGCGCGAACTGATCACCGCGCTGCGAGCGGAGCTGGAGCGCAATGGACCGAAGCTTCCGATCTATTGGGGAAATCGAAACTGGCACCCGCTGCTGCCTGAGACTCTGCGACAGATGAAGCAGGATGGAATCCGGCGGGCGCTGGCCTTTGTAACTTCGGCCTACAGTTCTTACTCAGGATGCCGGCAGTATCGCGAGGACATTGCTCGGGCGCAAAGCGAAGTTGGGCCGGGTGCGCCGGAAGTGGAGAAGCTGCGGGCGTTCTTCAACCATCCGGCATTCATTGAAGCTACCGTCCAACGCGTTGGTGATGCGCTGCGGGCAGTTCCAGAGGACGCGCAGGAAAATGTGCAGATCGTCTACCTTGCGCACAGCGTTCCTCTTTCGATGGCGAACACTTCCGATTATGTGAAACAGCTGGAGGAAGTGCGGCGGCTGGTTTCGGGTGGGCTTGGTCAAAAGAACGATGCGCATCAGAACCACGTTCTTGTTTACCAGAGCCGCAGCGGAGCTCCGGGACAGCCCTGGCTTGAGCCGGATATTCTGGATTACGTGCGCAAGGTGAAGGCCGAGAATCTGGCATCGGTAGTGGTGCTGGCGCCGATCGGCTTTATCTCCGATCACATGGAAGTGGTGTACGACCTGGATGTGGAAGCGCGGCAGCTCTGCGATTCACTGGGCTTGCCGATGACTCGTGCAAAAACTGTAGGCGTGCACCCGAAATTCGTAAGCATGATTCGCGAGCTGATTCTGGAGCGGATGAATCCGGGGTCGGAACGAAGAGCGTTGGGATCGCTGGGGCCTCGGGCGGATGTTTGTGCTGAGGATTGTTGCCCGGCACCACAGCGGCCGTTGGGAAAGTAGCGCCGCCGTCCCGGCGGGCTTTGGCAGTGGATCCATAGAAAGGGTCCAAAGAATTTCCACAACCCCGTGTGACATCTGACCTTGCCCACAGCCCTCGACCTGAGCGATCATTGTCGAGGCCGTGACGGTCGGGTCAACCCGAATCGCCGCGCCCGTAAGTCCTTTGTTCCAAGGATTTTAGTATCTAAGTTCTTTGTCATCCGGATTTTGCGGGGAAAAACCACTCCAACTCGATGATTCCAAAAGATGGAGGGGGAGGGGGGATACCCCGGCTTTCAGCCCCGAAGCGAGGGATCCAATGCTCGCCGCAACCATGTCCGAAACTTTATTTTCAGGCTGAGGTGGGCACCCTGACCCGTTCGTAGTCGGTCGCTTTGGGGCGGCCTTCGACCAGGCGCATGGTCGTAAGAATCGTCTCGACTACAGATTCGTTTCCTACTGCGGTGTTGATCATCACATGATACAGGGAGCGGGTGGGCCAGTCAGCGTCGAAGTAGTGTTTGACAAAGGTGACACGTTCGCGGTCGACGGTGTCGACGAGTTCCTCCGCTGCCGATCGGGGGCATCCCTCTTGCAAGATGCGGCGCACTTTTTCGGCGCGTGGCGCATATAGAAAAACATGAAAGGCGTCGGGCTGCTCGCGCAGGAAGTAAGGAGCAGCGCGGCCGACCACTACCGCATTCCCTTCCTGCGCGATTCTGGGAGCGATCTGCTCCATCATCTTCACCATGCGATCGGTGTCGAACACCTGATCGCCCAGCGCAGAACCGCGCTCGTAGCTGCCGCGCCAGAAAGCCTTGGCGAGGCGGTGAAGGCCGCTATCCATGCGCTCGTCGCAGCGGGAGACTGAGGAAATATCGACATGGGCCAGCCGGGCGATCTCTTCGGTGAGCAGGTGGTCCCAGAGTTTCCAGCCCAGATGGAGGGCCAAGCTTTCGGCGATAGCGGCAGCACCGCAGCCGTATTCGCGCTCGATGGTGATTAGACGAAACATTTTCGGAGTCCCTCAGCGGCTAAAGCCGCAGTCGATCAGACGCGCTTTAACGGCACCCTTCGATCTTCGCTCAGGGCAGGCTAGAAGTCGTGCCCTTTCCCGAGCTCTGCAATTTGCCGCGAATTAGTGTACTGCCAATCCGCCGCCGGGCTTGCCTTTTTTCATCAGGAAGACAAGCGGAATCATGGCGAGGATGCAGAAGGCAAGCAGGCGGAAATCGTCGAGATAGGCCAGCATAGTGGCTTGACGCTGCACCGTGGCTTCGATTAAGGCATAGGCCTGTTGCGTGGCAAATGCCGCGCTTGAACCGTGTGCCTGCATGGCCTGGGTTGCGCCCTTCATCATCGCCTGGAATGCGGGATTGGAGGCGCTGAGGTGTTGGGACAAATAATTCAGGTGAACCTGGGTGCGGCGATCGAGCAAGGTGGTGACCAGAGAAATACCGAAACTACCACCGATATTGCGGCCCAGATTCATCAAGCCGGAGGCGGCGTTGTTCTTTTCGCGAGGGAGAAATGCGTACGCGGCGGTGTTGATGGGGACGAAAAGAAAAGCCATACCGGCGGCCTGGAAGACGCGGGCGCCGGCCACCATGCGGAAATCCATATCGAGATCAAAGCCGGTCATGTAGAACAGCGAACCGGAAAGCATGACCAAGCCGAAGAACAGAAGCCAGCGCGGACTGTAGCGCGAGAGCAGGAATCCAACCAGGGGCAACAGAAGAATTATGGTAAATCCGCCGGGCATGAGCGCCAGGCCGGCTCGCTCCGCCGTATAGCCGAGCAGGGTTTGCGAGAACAAGGGCAGCAGGAGCGTACTGCCCAGCAGGGCAAAACCCAACATAAACATCAGCAGGTTCGAAATGCCGAAAGTGCGCTCGCGGAACAGGTGAAGATCGATGATGGGATCCTTGTGATGCCATTCCCAGAAAATCACGAAGATAAGGGAAGCCGCGGCGATCAGAGAAAGAATCACGATGAAATGGGATTCGAACCAATCGTCGCGCTGCCCTTTGTCGAGGACGATCTGCAAGGCTCCGAGGCCCAGGGCTACAAAACCAAGGCCGACGTAGTCGATGGTGGTTTCGCTGAGCTTGCGGCGTTTGAGAAAAGGCGGATCTTGAATGAGCCGCGAGGTGAGCAGGAGTGAAATGATGCCGACCGGGATGTTGATGAAGAAAATCCAGCGCCAGGTAAAGTTGTCGGTGATCCAGCCGCCGAGAGTGGGCCCGATGGCAGGCGCAGTGACGACGGCGATGCCGTAGACGGCGAATGCCATGCCGCGCTTGGCGGGAGGGAAAGTGTCGGCAAGAATGGCCTGCTCGCTGGGTTGCAGACCGCCGCCGCCCACGCCTTGCAGGACTCGGCAAACGATAAGCGTGGCCAGATTCGGTGCGAGCCCGCACAGGAAAGAGCTGATGGTGAACAGCGCGACGCAGCTCATGTAGAAATTCTTGCGTCCCATGATGGAGGAGAGCCAGCCGCTCAGCGGAAGAATGATGGCGTTCGAGACAAGATAGGAAGTGAGAATCCAGGTGCTCTCGTCCTGGCCGGCCGAGAGGCTGCCCGCGATGTGAGGCAGGGACACGTTGGCGATGGAAGTGTCGAGCACCTCCATGAAAGTCGCGAGGGTCACCGTGATGGCGATGACCCAGGGATTGATGGCGGGACGCCAGACGTCAGCGTTCTGGAGCGGTGGCGCTGCGGCGCTCATTGCCGAATCCACACCTTGGGGACGACGGACATGCCGGGTCGCAGCGACTGATCCTTGTTTTCTCCAGGATTGAGGACGATCTTCACCGGAATGCGTTGCACGACTTTTACGTAGTTGCCGGTGGCATTCTCGGGAGGCAGCAGACTGAAACGCGAGCCCGTTCCTCCGGAGATGCTGTCGACCTTGCCTTTGTAGCTTCTTCCGTTGGCATCGACTTCTACGGTGACCTGCTGGCCGACTTTCATCTCGCGAAGCTGAGTCTCCTTGAAGTTGGCGGTGATCCAGACATCGTTGAGAGGAATGATTTTCATCAGCTCCTGGCCGGGCGCGACGTTTTGTCCGACTTCGACGGTGCGATCGCTGACTACACCGGCAACTGGAGCAATCACTTTGGTGTATTGCAGATTCAGTGCGGCTTGATCGAGGTCGGCTCGTTTGAGTTCCGCTTCGGCGAGGGCTGATTCGGCGCGGGAGCGCATGACCTGCATTTGTTTGGGAGCGGTCTGGGCGTTGCGCCAGGTGGCTTGCGCCTGCGCCAGCCTTTGCTGGGCCTGAGTTACCTGGGATTGCGCAGCGTCAGCCATCGCGCGGGCAGCCTCAACGGCAGCGGCATCGGCCCTGGCAGCGGCCACGGCCTGATCGTATTGCTGCTCGGAAATTTCTTGTTTGTCTACGAGTTGCTTGTAGCGGGCGAGATCGTCCTGCGCTTTGACGTTATTGGCTTCGGCCTGGTCGAGCTGGGCTTTGGCCGCGGCAAACTGTTGTTTGGCGGCGGCGATTCCCGCCTGGGCGCTGGCTACATCGGCATCTGCGGTTGAAACCTGGCTGCTGGTGTTCACAGAGGTGATGGGAACGTCGACGCCGGCCGCCGCGGCGGCCGCGCGGGCGCTATCGAAATCGGCTTTGGCGCGGTCGTAGGCGACCTGGTAATCGGCGGGATCGATTTCCACCAGCACGGTGCCCGCTTGCACGTACTGGTTGTCCTGGACGTTGAGCTTGACGACGTGGCCCGAAATGCGGGTGCTAATGGAATTGATGTGACCATCCACTTCGGCGTCATCGGTGGATTCGTAACTGGTGACGTAGCGGAGGACGAAAAATCCTGCTACCAGCAACACCACGACTGCGATGGTGAGGGCGATGCGAAAGGCGGGACTGGCGGTGCGCGAAGGGACGGTATGAAAGTCGCGCTCGGTGGAAGGCAGGGGCTGGGTGCGGCTTTCGGGCGGAGCGCTCTCTCGTCGATCATTTTCTCGTCGGTCGTTCTCGGGTGGATCACTTTCGCGCCGATGCGGTGGAGCGGTGGGCGGACTTTGCGTCGTCTGGTCCATGGCTTTGAGTTAGTGTTGGCCTTTCAAATAGCGTTCGACTGCGTGTTCGGCATCTCCGACAGCGCGGGCCAGTTCAATCTTGGCAAGATTATGCGCGTAAAGACTCTGGATGTAACTCTCATGTGCGCTGGCGACGGACTCCTGGGCCTGAACCAATTCGAGATTGTCGGCCACGCCGGCGGTAAAGCGATCTTCGGACTGGGCGAGGGTCTGCTCCGCCAAATCGACCGAGCTGCGGGCAACTTCGACTTGCTCGGCGGCGGAGGTCAAGTCCAGCAGCGAGGCACGGACTTCATAGTCGATACGGCCGCGCAGATCATTCAATTGAGAGCGCGCCTGCTTCAGCTGGGCATCGGCTTCGAGAACGTCACTGTGGGTTTTCCCTCCGGCGAAAATCGGGATGTTCAGGCCTCCATCGACTTGCCAGGTTCCATTCGATTGGGCCGGAGTCACGCCGATGTCGCCGTAGTTCGCGTTGAAGTCGAGACTGGGATAGTGGCCGGCAGTTGCGGCGCGGCGCGAAAGTTCGGCAGCCCGTACCTGCGCCTGCGCGGCCTGGTAGTCGGAGCGCGAGGTATAGGCACGCTGCAGGTACGACTCAAGAGGCAAGGGAGTCAGCTCCTGATAGGGGGCTTTCTCAGTGAGGATAAACTGCTGACCCAGAGGCAGACCGATGACTCGAGCTAAAGAGAGTTTCTGCTTATCGAAATCGTTGCGCGCGGCAATGAGTTGCTGCTGGCGAGTTTGCAACTCGACTTGAGAGCGCAGGGTGTCGATGGCTGGACTCAGTCCGGCTCTCTGCTGATCGACGGCTTTGCCGTACAGGGCCTGGGCGTTTTTAACCTGGGCGTCGGTGGTTTCAATGCGAGCGGCGGTTGCAATGGCCATCAAATAAGCGTTCCCGACGGCAAGCACCACCAACTCGCGCGCGTCTTTGAAACTGTATTGCGCCGCTTTCAAACTCTGCGAGGCTGCGCGTTCCTTTTCGATGTCGTGGAAGCTGAAGAGTGATTGGGTGACTGAGGCACGCGCGTCGAAGTAGTTGAAGGCCGGAATTACCGCCGGGAGAGCGGTCGGAGCGCTTCCCTTGGGGGTAAGCAGCGGGAAAAGCTTTTGGAAGCCGAGGGCCGTGAGGCTCTCGGTTTGCGCGTCTTCCTGTATGCGGGCCGAGAGCTTGGGCAGAAGGTTGCTGAGCTCCTTCCATCTCTCGCCGCGTGCTGTGATGGTCTGATCGCCTGAGAGCAGGAGGCCGAGGTTGTTGCGGAGTCCGCGGTCGATGGCCTCCTGGAAGCTCAGCTGCAAAACTTCCGGGGAAGCTTTGCCCTCAGGCTCGCTGCCGGTGAACGGACTTTGCGATCCGGGAAGAGAGATGGAAGGCACGGGCGCGGAATTCTGACCCCGGAGGCCGGCGAGGCTTGGGAGCAGGATCAGGGCGAAAGCAACAAATCTGATTGTATGAGGCAAGCAGCGGGGCATTTTCGGTTCTGAAAAAGTCCCATTATAAAGAAAGTCTTCGGGACGACCTTTCTCGGTCATAGCATATCGTCTCACTATTGATTCGTTTGGGACGGCTCCCGATGCAAAAACCCGCGGCCGGGTCATTGTTCGAAGAAGGGTGCTCAGCGGGGAGAATGGATTGGGAACCCGTTACTTTCGACACTTCCACTTTCGACACTTCCGCTGGGCGCTGCCTGCCGATAGAGTACAGGAAGGTAGGTTCTTCCCTATGCATCGAGGCGGGAGTTTGTTGGTTGCGCTGGCGCTGTGCGGGGTTGCATTCACGCAGGCGGGCACGGCGCAGACGGAAGGCCACGGGGTACGACGCGCGATCGAAAAAGTCGCTCCAGTTTATCCGGAACTTGCGAAGCGCGCCCACATTCAAGGTGCGGTAAAGCTGGAAGTCGTCGTCCGGCCCAACGGGAGCGTTAAGGCGACGACGGTGTTGGGGGGAAGCCCGGCGCTGATCATTGCGGCCACCGACGCAGTTCGCAGGTGGAAGTTCGAAGCCGCGCGGGACGAAACCACGGAGATTGTTCAGGTTATGTTCGAGCCGCAATAACTGCAAGCGCAAGCGCCAGAGAATATCCTCTTCGCCTTATGTCCGCCTCTACTCCAAAACCCGCTATCGACCGGCGACGACGACGGTATCCAAGATACGGTGCCGATTTTCGAGTGACCGTGATCCATCTTCTGGGGGATAAATACCAGAAGCTCGAGGGGCACTGCAGGGATCTTTCCGAAGCTGGAATCGGCATACTGCTGGCGGCGGAGCTGGATGGTGGCGATGTGACCGGCTTGAGCTTTCTGTTGCCAGGATTGGAGCTTTCGTGGGAAGTGCGAGCCGTGGTCCGCTACCGGCGGGGATACCAATACGGGTTCGAATTCCTTTCACTCACCGGCGGGCAGCACGAAACGCTGAAGGGCTACCTCAAAGGCCGGGAACAAGTGGACTGACGAGCTTCTCGATAAACCGGTCGCCTTCTGGACCGCTCTCGGACAGACATCTGAGGATGACTTCCGTCATCTTGTGGACCGGTGACCTGTGGTTCAAGCTGGTAGCCGGGACTCGCTCGCGCGTACGAGCGGAAGTACTATTTTTATGAGTAACTCCAAGCCTAACGCAGCGGTGGGAACAGACTGGACGGGGCTGCTGGCCGATCCGGATCTGTCCCGAAACATGGGGAAACTGCTGCAGACCTATCGCGAGGCCGCGCCGGAACGCAGAGAAGAAGCGCTGCTGGCGGCCATGCGCGAGATCAAGAAAGCAGCTTCCAGCGGAAGCGCTGCGGCAACTTCCACGAAGGCGGCGCCTGCTCCCCAGCCTTTGCCTACGCGGGCCTCGGATACTCCTCCATTTGAGCCCGATATCTTCAGTTCTAACTGGGGACAGGACCGGAGGCGGCATCCCAGGATTAAGTGCTTTGTGGCGGTGGAGCTGCGCGTCGATGACGCTGAGGCTCCCATCTGGGGCAATCTTTCCAACACCAGCATGGGCGGATGCCAGGTGGAGACCGTGGCTCACATCAGGGGCGGCGCCAAAGTGGAAATCGGGCTTTGGGTCTCGAGTGGCAAGATTTGGGTGAAAGGTCTTGCGCTCAATGGAGTGGTCACTCGCAGCGCGCCCGCGGGTGGAGTGCGCATTCGCTTCGGCGGAATGGAACTCGCCGAAAAAGAGAATCTTCGGCAGTTCCTCAAGTACGTTCAGGAAACTACTCGAGCGTCGAACAGTGAAAGCACCTACCTGCAACTGCTGAAATAGCCTGGGACTACTCTTCATTCAGTTCCTTCAATTTCAGGAAACCGTCTTTTTTAGCAACCCTTTCAGCAAACCCTTTTAGGAAGCCCTCTCTGAATTTTCACAAATCCCGCGCCATTGGCCGGCAAGAAATTGGTACACTCCTTGCGTAGCTGAAACCCTTTCTGTCCTAAGGAACTCTAACTAGCTAGCCAGTGGGTAAGCCTACAGAAGCAGAGCTGTCCCCTGGGAGGAGCGCGCATCGCCATGGCAGTCAGTGAACAAGCGGTGGTGACCGGCAAGCAACTGGACACACTTTGTATTAACACGATTCGCACCCTGGCGATTGACGCGGTGCAGCAGGCTAACAGCGGGCACCCTGGAGCTCCGATGGGACTGGCCCCGGTGGCTTACTGCCTGTGGCAGGAATTTCTGCGCTACGACCCGGAGGATCCGAAGTGGCTGAACCGCGACCGGTTCGTGCTCTCGAACGGGCATGCTTCCATGTTGCTCTACGCGCTGCTTTATCTGGCGGGCGTGCGCGAGGTGAACAAAGACGGAGAGGTTTTGAAGGAGCTGGCAGTTCCCCTGGATCAGATCAAGCGCTTTCGGCAGTTGGGAAGCCGGACTCCGGGACATCCTGAATCGGACCTCACCACCGGAGTTGAGGTCACTACAGGGCCGCTCGGGCAGGGCGTGGGAAATAGCGTGGGGATGGCGATTGCGAGCCGGTGGCTGGCAGCAACTTTCAATCGTCCGGGCTTTGAGGTGTTCGACTTCAACGTCTACGCCATGTGTTCGGACGGGGATTTGATGGAAGGTATTGGCGGGGAAGCCGCGTCGCTGGCGGGACATCTCAAGCTCTCGAATCTGTGCTGGATGTATGACCACAACGGCATCACGCTGGATGGGCCCGCCGATTGGTCATTCAGCGAAGACGTGGCTACGCGGTTTGTGGGCTATGGATGGAACGTGACGCGCGTGGCTGACGCGAACGATCTGGAGATGCTGGCGCGGGCTTATGAAACCTTCCAGAAGACTACCGATCGTCCCACACTGATCATCGTCGATAGCCACATTGGCTATGGATCACCGCACAAGCATGACAGCAATGCGGCGCACGGAGAGCCGCTCGGCGAAGAGGAAGTGCGGCTGACGAAGAAGTTTTATGGCTGGCCGGAGGATGCCAAGTTTCTGGTGCCGGAAGGCGTGCGCGAGCATTTCCGGGATGGAGTTGGGAAGCGCGGGCGGGATGCGCGGGAACGCTGGGCACAGATGTTTGCGGGGTACTCGCAAAAATATCCAGAACTGGCTGACCAGTTGCATCGCATGCAACGCCGCGAGCTTCCGGACGACTGGGATAAGAACCTGCCTACATTTCCGGCAGACGCGAAAGGAATCGCTACGCGCGACAGTTCAGGGAAGGTGCTGAATACGCTGGCGCAGAACATTCCATGGCTGATCGGGGGCTCGGCCGATTTGGCTACTTCGAACAAGACCACCCTGAAGTTTGACGGCGCAGGCGATTTTCAGCCTGGCGAATACGCCGGACGCAATCTGCATTTCGGGGTGCGCGAGCACGTGATGGGCGCGAGCGTGAACGGGCTTGTCGCATCTGGAATTCGCGCGTTCGGCGCGACTTTCTTTAATTTCAGCGACTACATGCGGGCGAGCGTCCGGCTCTCTGCGCTGATGGAAATTCCTTCCATTTTTATTTACACCCACGATTCGATTGGCTTGGGAGAAGACGGGCCGACGCATCAACCGATTGAACAGCTGGCAGGTTTGCGGGCGATGCCGAATCTGATTGTGCTGCGTCCCGCGGATGCGAATGAAGTGACTGAAGCGTGGAAGATTATTGCGAAGTTGCAGCATGAGCCGGTGGCGCTGGTGCTGACGCGGCAGGCGGTGCCGACATTTGACCGCACGAAGTATGCTCCGGCGTCGGGCACGGCGCGAGGTGCGTACGTGCTCGCCGATGCGCCTGACGGCAAGCCGGATGTGATTCTGATGGCCACGGGCAGCGAAGTATCGTTGTGCGTCGAAGCCTATGAAAGGCTGAAGGAGGAAGGCGTTGCGGCGCGCGTGGTCAGCATGCCTTCGTGGGAAATTTTCGAGCAACAGGATACGGCTTACAAAGAAAGCGTTCTGCCTTCTTCAGTCACGGCGCGGGTTTCGGTGGAAATGGCGGCCACTTTCGGGTGGGAGCGTTATGTCGGATTGAAGGGACGAATGGTGGGCATGCATCGCTTCGGGGCTTCGGCGCCGTTGAAAGACTTGTTGAAGTTTTTCGGCTTCACTGCGGACGCAGTGGTGGCGGAAGCGCGCAAGGCGATGGGAGAGCGGTAGCGGCAGCTTGGTACTGTTTCGGTTTGCCGCGCGATACGCAAAAAATCGTCGAGCTTTCGCTCGACGGACAGCCCCTTCGGCTACGCTCAGGGCAGGCCGAGGGCGGCTGTCCCCGCAGGATCTTCGGGATCTCAAGGAGAAATCATCATGCAACCAACGGGAGTTCTGGAAAGCTCGAAAGTTACGAATCCTTTGCAGGCGTTGCTCGGGTATGGGCAGTCGATGTGGCTCGACTACATTCGGCGCGACCTGATCACGAGCGGCACGCTGAAAACTATGATTGCGGACGACGGCCTGCGCGGGATGACATCGAATCCGGCCATCTTCGAGAAAGCGATCGCCGAAAGCTCGTTGTACGACGATATTTTGAAGGAACTGGCTTCGCGCAGTGATCTCGACACGAAGGCGCGCTACGAACAGATTGCGATTCGCGACATTCAGGGTGCTGCCGATGTGCTGCGTCCGGTTTATGACAACTCGAAGTTCCGGGATGGATACGTGAGCCTGGAGGTTTCTCCGCTGCTGGCGCTGAAAACGCAGGAGACGGTCGACGAAGCTCGCCGGTTGTGGAAGGCCGTGAATCGCGAGAATGTGATGATCAAGATTCCGGGAACGGCGGAGGGACTTCCCGCAATTCGCCAGGCAATTGGCGAAGGCATCAACGTAAACGTGACTTTGTTGTTTGCGCAGGAAGTGTACGAGAAAGTTGCGGAGGCTCATATCGCCGGACTTGAGGATCTGGCGAAGCGTGGCGGAAATTTGAACAAGATTGGGGGAGTGGCCAGTTTTTTCATCAGCCGCATTGACACGCTGGTGGATTCGATCATCAATGACAAGCTGAAAACTACCAACGATCCGCAACAGCAGGCATTGCTGAAGAGCTTGCTGGGAAAAGTTGCGATTGCGAATGGAAAACTGACCTATCAACGCTATCAGCGGATCTTCAGCGGGCCGCGATGGCAGGCTCTGGCGGCGCAGGGAGCGCAGACGCAGCGTGTGTTGTGGGCGAGCACGAGCACGAAAAATCCCGCGTATCGCGACGTCATGTACGTTGAGGAATTGATTGGACCGGACACGGTGGACACCATGCCTCCAGCCACGATTGATGCGTTCCGCGATCATGGGAAGTTGCGCAACAGCCTTACCGAAGACGTGCCCGGTGCCCAGAGCGTGATGGACAATCTGGCGAAGGCCGGGATTTCGATCAAGGAAGTCACCACGAAGCTGACCGATGACGGAGTAAAGCTGTTTGCCGATGCATTCCATAAGCTGCTGGCTGCGGTGGAGAAGAGCACTCAGCTCAAAGGAAAAACTGCTTGAGCAGCCTGAAGACCTCGCTACCGGAAAATCTGGCCGCACCGGTAAAGGCCAACATCGCCGACTGGAAGACGGGCGGGAAGATGCAGCGCCTCTGGAACCGCGATGCCACGCTCTGGACGGGCGAAGATGAGGCCGACTGGCTGGGCTGGCTGGACATTATCGAAGACCAGATTGCGCATCCGATCCAGTTGCGGGGGCTGGCGAAGGAAGTGTGGAGCGCGGGCTACAAAGATATCCTTCTGCTGGGTATGGGAGGGTCGAGCTTGTGTCCGGAAGTTCTGCGCCTGACGTTTGGCAAGATTGCGGGCTACCCTGATTTGCATGTGCTCGATTCGACCGACCCGGCGCAAGTGAAGGCCTTTGAGAACAAGATCGATATTGCGCGGACGCTGTTTATTGTGTCGAGCAAATCGGGCACCACGCTCGAGCCCAACATCTTCAAACAATATTTCTTCGAACGTACGAAGCAGGCGGTGGGTGCGGATACGGCGGGGAGTCATTTCATTGCCGTGACTGATCCCGGTTCGAAAATGCAGCAAGTGGCGGAAGCGGATCATTTTCGGCTGGTTTTCTTTGGCCGGCCATCGATCGGCGGGCGCTACTCCGCACTTTCGAACTTTGGCATGGTTCCTGCGGCGGCGATGGGGTTGGACACAAAGAAATTCCTCGACCGCACGCAGGAGATGGTGCGGGCGTGCGGACCAACCGTGGCGGTCGAAGAGAATCCCGGCGCGATGCTCGGAATTATTCTGGGCACGGCGGCGCGGATCGGCCGCGATAAAGTTACGATCATCACTTCCCCGGACATTTCCGATCTCGGCGCCTGGCTTGAACAATTACTGGCCGAGTCTACCGGAAAAGTCGGAAAAGGCATTATCCCGGTGGACCGTGAAGAACTGGGGGCACCGGAGGTCTACGGCGATGACCGCGTATTTGCTTACGTCCACACGGCGCATGGAATCGACGTGAAGCAGGATGCGAAGCTGACCGCGCTTGAAAAAGCGGGGCAACCGGTGGTGCGAATATCGATGGGTGACATCTACGATCTGGGAGCAGAGTTCTTCCGCTGGGAGATTGCCACCGCGGTGGCCGGTTCGATCATCGGCATCAATGCTTTCAACCAGCCCGATGTGGAAGCCAGCAAGATTGCGACGCGGAATTTGACGTCTGCGTATGAGAAGACTGGTTCTCTGCCCGCGGAAACACCCGTGGTTGTAGATGGCGGCATAAAACTGTTCACCGATGAGAAGAATGCGGCAGAGCTGGCGAAGGCAGCCGGCGGAGACAAGTCTCTCGCCGGATATTTGAAGGCTCATCTGGGGCGCATCCATGCGGGCGATTATTTTGCCCTGTTGGCATTCATTCAGATGGATCCGGCACATCAGGAAATTCTGCAGGCGATGCGGCTTGCGGTGCGGGATAAGAAACATGTGGCCACCTGCCTGGGCTTTGGACCTCGCTTTTTGCATTCAACCGGGCAAGCTTACAAGGGTGGACCGAATTCGGGAGTGTTCTTGCAGATCACATGTGACGATGCTGTCGACCTGGCGGTGCCGGAACAGAAGTACACATTTGGCGTGGTGAAAGCGGCGCAGGCTCGCGGGGATTTTCAGGTGCTGGCTGAGCGCGGGCGGCGTGCGCTGCGGGTGCATCTGCATGATGTGGACGCCGGGTTGGCTACGCTGGCAGCTGCGGTGAAAAAAGTGCTGGGATAGTCTAGGCGTCGGGAAGGCCGGCGTGACGCCGGCGCTACTTTTCGAGCGCAGCGTTTTGAGCGCGACGTTTCAAGGAGTGATACATGCAATTGGGAATGGTGGGTCTGGGCAAGATGGGCGCGAATATGACGCGCCGTCTGATGCGTGGCGGACATCAACTTGTAGTCTCGGATCTGAGCGCGGACGCGGTGAAGCAGCTGGCGGGTGAAGGGGCCGGCGGTTCATCGTCGCTGGAAGATCTGGTCGGCAAACTGAAGCCGCCGCGGGCGGTGTGGGTGATGGTGCCGGCCGGCGGTCCCACCGAGCAAACCGTTCAGAAACTCGCGCAGTACATGCAGACGGGCGACGCCATCATCGACGGCGGCAATTCTTATTTTAAAGACGACGTGCGGCGCGCGGGACAGTTGAAGAGCAAAGGCATTCATTACATGGACGTGGGAACCAGCGGCGGGGTCTGGGGTCTCGATCGCGGTTACTGCATGATGATTGGCGGACCGAAGGAAGCGGTGCAGCGGCTCGATCCCATTTTCAAGACTTTGGCTCCGGGCATCGGCGATATTCCGCGCACTCCGGGCCGGGAAAAGCTTGGAGGCACGGCCGAGCAAGGTTACATTCATTGCGGTCCCTCAGGCTCGGGCCACTTTGTGAAGATGGTGCATAACGGCATCGAATACGGCATCATGCAGGCTTACGCCGAGGGCTTCGACATTTTCAAGAACGCCACCAGTAAAGACTTGCCGGAAGATATCCGCTACGATCTGAACTTGCCGGATATTGCCGAGGTTTGGCGGCGAGGCAGCGTGGTGAGTTCGTGGCTGCTCGATCTTACGGCCATGGCTTTGACGGAGAATCCCACCCTTTCGGAATATGAAGGCTACGTGCAGGATTCCGGCGAAGGGCGCTGGACGATTCAGGCGGCGCTGGAGGAAGCTGTGCCGGCGGATGTTCTGACTGCGGCGTTGTATGTGCGTTTCCGCTCGCGGCAGCAGCACACGTTTGCGGAGAAGATGCTTTCCGCCATGCGGCAGAAATTTGGCGGACATATTGAGGCCGGCGCCGTCCAAATACCACAAACAGCTGGCCCGCAAAAGAAGAGCGCATAGGTAGAACGGGATTCAGCGTGAGTATTTGAGGATTTGATTATGGCTCAATTGGTGGAACAGCCCACGGCAGCCACACCGCGCGTCGGAAAACAAGGCGACCCTTGCATCATGGTGATTTTCGGCGCTGCCGGCGATCTGACGGCGCGCCTGTTGATTCCGGCTCTGTACAACCTGGCGCGGGCGGACTTGCTCTCGAAGGACTTCGCGGTGCTGGGCGTGGCCCGCAAGCAGATGTCGGATGAAGAGTTTCGCGAGCAGATTCTTGAGGATGTGAAAGAGTATTGCGGCGATTGCATTAAGGATGCCGCCTGGGAAACCTTCTCGCGCAGCTTCTATTACTTCGCCGGCGACTTCAACGATGATCAGCTCTATCCAAAGATCAAAGATCGCCTGGCCAAGATCGATCAGGAGCACTCCACGCATCAAAACTTCTTCTTCTATATGGCGACGGCTCCGAGTTTCTTCGGGCCGATAGTCGAAAAGCTCGCGGCAACGGGATTATTGGAGCAGAATAACGACCACTGGCGCCGGGTCATCATCGAAAAGCCTTTTGGCCACGACCTGGAATCAGCCAAAGCGCTCAACCAGCAACTGCTGAAGCTTGCCTCGGAAAACCAGATCTATCGCATCGACCACTATCTCGGTAAAGAGACGGTGCAGAACATCATGGCGTTCCGCTTCGCCAACGGGATTTTCGAGCCCATCTGGAACCGGCGCTACATCGACCACGTACAAATCTCTGTGGCCGAAACCGTGGGCGTGGAAGGCCGCGGCAGCTATTTCGAGCACGCGGGCTCGCTGCGCGACATGGTGCCGAACCACATCATGCAGCTGATCAGCCTGACCGCGATGGAGCCTCCGATTTCGTTTGACGCCAATGCGGTGCGAGACGAGCAGGCCAAGATTTTACACGCCATCCAGCCCATCGACGATGAGGAAGTCCTCAGCCGCGCCGTCCGCGGGCAGTACGGCGAGGGCACGATGGAGGGCGAACGGGTCTTAGCCTATCGTTCCGAGCCCGACGTTGCGCCGGATTCGCGGACAGAAACCTTTGTTGCCATGAAGCTGCTGATTGACAACTGGCGGTGGGCGGACGTTCCCTTCTATCTTCGCACTGGCAAGCGGATGCCGGCGCGCAACACGCACATCGTGATCCAGTTTCGCCGCGCGCCGTTTGTGCTTTTCCGCGATACCTCCGTGGAACATCTTATGCCCAACCAGTTGGTGCTGCACATCCAGCCGGAAGAAGGCATCTCGCTGCAATTCGCGGCCAAAGTTCCCGGCCCGGTGATGCGCCTCGGCACGGTGGACATGAACTTCGAATATCAGGAATACTTCGGGAAGCAGCCCAGCACCGGCTATGAGCGGCTGCTGCACGATTGCATGATCGGCGACCAGACGCTGTTTCAACGGGCTGATATGGTGGAAGCAGGCTGGAGCATCGTCAATCCGGTGCTGGATTTGTGGAAGGCATTGCCGCCGCGAAACTTTCCGAATTACGCTTCCGGCACGTGGGGACCGAAAGAGGCCGACGAACTGTTGGAGCGCGATGGCCGGCGCTGGAGGAACTTCGAGAAATGATACTGGCCGGCGATATTGGCGGTACCAATGCTCGACTCGCCTATTTTCAGCCCCAGAACGGCCATCTCCGGCTCGTTTCCGAGCGCGTTTTTCCCAGCCGCGAATATAGCGAACTCGGGGAGATCGTTTCCAAGTTCCTCTCCGACTCTGCGACGCGGCCTGAGGCTGCTTGTTTTGGGATCGCAGGACCCGTCCACAACGGACGCGTCGAAGTTTCAAACCTTCCCTGGGTCATTGACCAGTCCCGTCTGGCAAAACAGATTCAGCTGCCCGCCACTTTGCTGATCAATGATCTCGAAGCCAATGCGTGGGGCATTGGAGCCCTGGGCGCGCAGGATCTGGTGTCTCTGAACCAGGTGGTGCCATCGAACGGCAATCAGGCAGTCATCGCGCCCGGAACCGGATTGGGAGAAGCCGGATTGTTCTGGAACGGCAGCCAGCATCAGGTTTTCGCCTGCGAGGGCGGACACGCAGATTTCGCACCCCAGGGCGACCTGCAGATCGAACTGTTGCGGTTTCTGGCGCATCGTTATGGACATGTCAGCTACGAGCGTGTGCTCTCCGGACCAGGCCTGGTCAACGTTTATGAATTTCTTCGCGAAAAGGGATGCGGAGACGAGCCTGCCGGATTTGCCGCGCAACTTTCTCAGGGAGATGCTGCGGCGGTGATTTCCCACTCGGCCCTGAACCGCACAAGTCCGTTAGCCGAACAGGCGCTGGATCTGTGGGTTTCGGTTTACGGCGCTGAAGCGGGGAATCTGGCGCTCAAGACGATGGCCATCGGCGGCATCTTTCTGGGAGGCGGAATCTCGCCGAAGATTCTTTCGAAACTTACCGGGCCGTTGTTTATGCGTGCATTTCTCGAGAAAGGCAGATTGCGCACGCTTCTGGAGAGCATCCCGGTGCAAGTCATCACCAACGACAAAGCGGCATTGCTCGGAGCAGCGCGGTGTGCGGCCGCAAAATCGAGCAACGGCCGTGTGGGCGCGCTGTGAGTGAACTGGTCGAGTTGCGCCGGCTGACGACTCCGCAGGATCTGTTTCAAGCGGCCGCGGAGGAAGTGCTGCGCGCCGCTACTCATGCGGTCGCGGACCATGGGCGCTTCGCCATCGCGCTCTCCGGCGGATCGACTCCCCGGAATATGTACACCCTGATTGCGGCTAACGCCGCCGCCACTTTGCCCTGGGATCGAATGTTCTTTTTCTTTGGCGATGAGCGCCACGTGCCTCCGGACGATCCCGACAGCAACTATCGCATGGCCAACGAATCTCTTCTCGCGAAGATTCCGATTCCGCCTGCCAACGTCTTTCGCATTCCAGCCGAGAATCCGGACGCTGATGCTGCTGCGGAGATCTATGAGCAAACTCTGCGAAAATTCTTCGGGTTGGCTCCCGGCGAATTTCCCCGCTTCGATCTGATCCTGCTGGGGATTGGGCCGGACGGACACACTGCGTCGTTGTTTCCGGAAACCGCGGCGTTGCAGGAAAAAACCCGGCTGGTGGTAGCCAATTGGGTGGAAAAGCTGGGCACCAGCCGGATTACTTTGACCCTGCCGGTGCTCAACCACGCCCGCTGCGTCGCCTTCCTGGTGAGCGGAATTGACAAGGCGGCGGCGCTGCATGAAATTCTGGAAGGCAAGGCTCCGGCGGAGAAGTATCCCTCGAAGCTGGTGCAGCCAAGTGAGGGTAAGCTGATCTGGTTTGTGGATCGGGCTGCGGCCAGCGAACTCTCAACCGCGGCATGAGAATACATGCGGAGCAGGTTGGGTAATCTATCCGCGCCAGCCGCAGATTTCTTTCAGCCCCTTGCCCCTGGCGTGCTCGAAAAGGCGGACGAAATGGCGCGAGTGTTCGAACTCGTGGATGTCCGCCCAGACTTCCGCCTGCCAGGCTTTGTCGTGAGCCGCGGAGTCACCGCAAGTCGCGCAGCGGGTATGCAGGCTCACCGAAGTTGCTTCCGGCAAAATCGCGCCTGGCAGCTCAATGAAGATGCAGCGGACTTCCTGAATCTCCTCGTGTTCGTCGAGCATGTGTTCGTAGCGGAGCAGGTAACTGAACCCTAGCTTACGGGCTTCAGCTTCCGCTTCGGCGCGGGTGTGGAACGGGCCATACTCGGCCCGCAACTGCTCGGTAGAGTCGCAAGCCATCCAGAAGGTTTCTTTATAGTCCATTCCCGCCCCGCCCAGGGATTGCGGAGCCGGCTCTCGGCTGCTGGCGAGCCCGCTCGATTGGGTCGGGGTGACCATTGCAATTTGCAGGCCGACTGCAAATAGAATCCAGCAGTGTCTTTTCAGCCTCTTACCGACCGTAGATACGCAAGTCCAGTGTTGGGAGTGCAAACCTTTTGCAGCAGATGTATAGCTGCACAGCCCAGCCCACAGGAACTTGCACTCTATCGACCTCAGTTGATCGCTAACTCGCGGCGGCGCGGCCCGGGGCAAAGACCGGCCGTTCCGCTTCTTCCAGCCAATTCTTGCCGCCATGGCTGGCAACGTACATGGCCAACTCGAGCCGGCTCCAGACGCCCAGTTTATCGAAAGCGCTGCGCAGGTGATTCTTGATAACCTGCTCCGACGTGCCCATCAGCCTGCCGATTTCACGATTTGTAAGGCCCTCCCAAACCAGGGTAGCCACCTGAATTTCCTTTGGGGTCAAACGCTCCCGGGGCATCATGGCTTCACCTCAGCGCGTTCGAACGCGGCTGTCGCCAGGCGCACCCGCTTGCGGCCATCCCGAATTCCAGCCCGCAGAAAGAGCGTGCGCAAGTGCTGCTTGACGGTGCGCGGGCTGATGCTCAACTGGCCGGCGATCTCTTTGTTGCTGCAACCCTGGACCAGCAAATCCAGCACTTGCTGATCCCGCGGCGTAACTTTCATTCGTTCAAGATCCATCACGTTGGTTCTCCTGCGGTCCGCGTTTCTAGTTATTGCGGACGATCCGCATAGTCGGTGAAGCACATCCTTCGCCAAACCTTCTCCTGGCGGAAGCTTTGATTTAAAACCAGCATAGGCTTGCACTTAGGGACAAGAACCTGGGCTGTTCGAGGACGTTACGAGATTCTGCAACCGGTCGGGCACGTTCCAAATCGGGAGTAGGACACGAGAACAGTTGGCTTTGTTGCACCTGTAGAGGCCGTTGGCTAGTTCGGCTTGAACTGAATTTCGCGGGACGAGCATGGCCGACTTTGGCAAACGTTCGGTCGTGATAAGCCTTTCCCTTCAGACTTTTGGGCACGTCCTCGACCGATGGAGGGAGCGCAAGGCGAGTTGACAGAACTGTTGGTAGGTCGTCCCCAGCGGCGGGAAAAACCAGAGATTCCAAAATGGAATCGCGGGGCAGCGCGGCGGTTCATTTTGGCTTTCCTGGAGACAGGCACTTCGCTTTTTTGCACAGGCTCCACTTGGGAGTGAGCCGCCATTTTGCCATGCCGCATACAGACAGACGCAGGGATTTCCGGGTACTCCCAGATCAGCAACCAGAAGCAACCGCCGGCAAGCACATCGAGCGCGGATTCAAGGAGCGGGAACAACGCATGGAGTTTCCCAACCAAGTGTGCACAGCCTTGCATCTTACTTGAGTAACCCGTCGAGATCCTGCCCCGCAGAAACAAGAGGTGGCGCGCGCTTCGGTGCGTTCGGCAGCCTAGACCCTTGAATTTAGTATGTTTGCAGCGTCGTCGGCCTGCCATTGCCGACTTTTCGAGTTTTTGCTGGGGGGGGGGCGGCCCGGATGTCTACTTTATACCTTGGGTTCTTTGGTGGAGGAATTGCACTAGAATGGATATGGTTTCCGGATGGAAGGAGTCCGCTTCCCCGAGCTGGGCACGAGGGCGCGCAGAAAACATCGTGACCGATCAAGAAAAAAAACCAGTTCTCGACGAGCAGGCTTTTGAAAAGCTGCTGGAAGCGGCCTATGTGCTGCAAGAGCACAATGGCAGAATGCGGGAGCTGGAAGAAAAAATGGAGTCGAAGAGTGCGCGGCTCCGGGAGCAAGACGCGGCGAATCAGGCTCCTCCGCTTGCGCCGCCTGCCTACGAGACAAAGTCGAACGAAACCAAGCCGGAAGAGAGTTCGCGAGCCAATGGCGACTACACGCTCACTCTGGCAGAGATTGTCGAAGCCCAGCGCCAGATTCAGATGCGCCGTCTCGAATTGGATAAGGCGATGGCGGTGGTGGCCGAGAGAGTGACGCGAATCACCGGCGCGAGCGGCGCCGGGATTGCAATTCTGGAAGGCGGCACAGTGCATTATCGGGCAGGAGCCGGCGCCCCGGCTTTGCCGGTGGGAAGCGAAGCGCCGTTGACTACGGCGGTTTGCGCCGCCAGCGTGCGCACAGGACAGGTGATTCGCAGCGAGGATGTGAATCTCGAGTTTCTGTTCGACCCGGAGCCCTGCCGGCAGCGGGGCATCCTGTCGCTGGTCGTGGTACCGGTCTACCGTGAAGACGAAATTATCGGAGCGCTGGAACTGTATTTCGACCGGGTTCGCGGCTTCGCCGAACAGGACATCCACACCTGCCAGCTGATGGCCGGACTGGTCACCGAAGCGATTGGCCGCGATGCCGAGCTGGCATTAAAGAAGTCGATGGCGGCGGAACGATCCACGATGCTAGCGGCAATCGAAAGACTGCAACCAAACCTGGCGGCTTGGGCCGAGGATCACCCTGCAGACGATCGACCTGCCGCGACCGCCGGCTCTAGTGCGAGCGCGGCTGCCGCAGCGAAATCGCCGTGCTGGAAATGCGGCAGTACGCTGCCGGATGCGGAACAGTTTTGCGGCAAGTGTGGCGCTCCACGCGCACGCGACGGGGGACCCTCCAGCATGCAGAGCCAGTTGGCATCGGCGTGGCAGATGCAACCCGGCCAGGATCCCTTCGCGCTGCATGAACCTGAGGATGAACCCGAGCACGAACCCGCTATCAACGGGGAGCAAGAGGAAGAGAACGCTGCCTATAAGTTCCCCGTGCCGTTCTCTCTGCCCGAGTTCGAGGAGAGCAACGCACTCTCCACACAGTCGTTGGCGGCGAGCGCGCACGAGGATGCGGCGTCTGCCGCACCTGAGCCGCAGCCCGACGAAAACCTCCACGAGAACCGGGACGAAAACCCCGACGAAAACGAAGTCCAACCTCTGTCCACTGCGATGATAAGGCAGCCGGATGCCATTGTCTGGAGTTCCGCGGCGCGCGCCCGGGAGTTTCTGGAATCGCTATCTGCCACCCGTACTCCAACAGCACTCGCTCGCTTCTGGCGCTCCCGGCGCGGCGATTTCTATCTCGGCATCGCAGTCATTCTGGTGCTCGTCGTGATCCGCTGGGGAATCTGGTCGAGCCACTCCGTCGGCGCCACAGGCCACAGCGCAACGGTTTCAGGTCGCGCGAACCGGGGCAAGCAGCCGGCCCCCGACGCAGATCTCTCAGTGTTCGACAAGCTCCTGATCGGTCTTGGGCTGGCGGAGGCTCCGGATGCTCCGGAATACAAGGGCAATCCCTATGTCCAGGTTTGGGTCGACTTGCAAACTGCGCTGTATTATTGCCCCGGTTCCGATCTTTACGAGAAGACGCCGAAGGGCAAGCTGACAACCCAGCGCGATGCGCAACAGGATCAATTCGAACCCGCCAATCGCACGGCCTGTGAGTGACTTCGCCGCGGACACAAGGCTCGAGCCAGATCCTGCGCTATCGGATTCGGCACCACCAGATTTGACAACCTTATCTTCCCGGTAGTGGAATCATAAATACCGTCCCTTCTCCGGAGAATGCCGGTGCCTGACCGCGCGGATAAGTTTGATGCAGACATACTGAATCCACTTCTGAATCCACTCCTGGCGTCCCACATGGGACGATGGGCCGAAGTGTATTTTACGAACCCTCCCGAGAAGCGCGAACAAGCGGTTTCTGAGTTGCTTCGGGAACTGGAGGAAGTTGCCGTTCCAATGCCTGCTTCGGTTGAAGGCATGGCAGGCACGAGCACGAAAGAAAGCCCGGACGCGGCGGACTCTGTGCACTCGTCCGCCTCCGGATCGGAGGTTGTTCACACCTGCGGGACGTGTGCATACAACAATTCAGAAGGGCATAGTTTTTGCGGGATGTGCGGAGCGCCCCTGCAAGTCGCGCCGGAGGCCGATACACCGCGAGAGATGCCGCTAGTCGAGGAGTCCGCGGCGATCGCTCGACCGAGTTGGCATGAACGTTCTCTCGACCCCAACTCTGTGGAGGAGTTGATTGAACCGGCTGCGAACTCGAATGCGGCGCGTGAACCCGGCGAAGCTCTGGAAGCGATCTGGCGGCAGATGGAAGAGGAAACAGACCATCGGCGCCGCGTTGTGGAACCCGAACCTCCTCCGCATCGCTACCGTCTCTACATCGGCGCTATGCTGGCAGTCATTCTCGCGGCGTTCGGTTTTGGGGTCTGGCGTGGAACCGAAGCCCGCTCTGGCACACCCGCTTCGCCGTCGACGGCGGCCAGCCCGAATGCGCAACCAGCGCCAATTCGCTCCGCGCCGCCTGCGGGCATAACCGAGGCTGCATCGCCCCCAGGGAGTCAGCCTGCTTCCCCGGTTCAAAACCAAAAACCAGCTGTCGCAAGTTCGGCAGAGGGTCAAGCTGGTGGCTCGCAAATTGAGCCCCAGACCGCGCCCGTGCCGGCAAGTTCCTCCGCCGTTGTGGCTAGCGCCGTTCCAACTGCGCAAGGTGGCGCGGGGGAGTTGGCCATTGCAGAGCAATATTTGAACGGCACCTCGGGTATGACTCGCGATAGCGGACAGGCGGCGCAGTGGTTATGGAAGGCCGTGAGCAAGCGGAATGTGGAGGCAACACTCGCTCTATCTGATTTATATTCGCGGGGAGACGGCGTGCCGAAGAGCTGCGACCAGGCGCGTTTGCTGCTGGATGCGGCGGCACGAAAGGGCTCGCCTGCTGCCGCTCAGCAACTGCGTAAGCTGGAAGCCTCAAATTGTGATTAAAGGCCGGGCTGTCGAGAACCGCTGCAGCCCGGAAACGCTTTCTACCCCGACTGGACGCGGACCTTCCTGTTACTCAGGCTGTAAGTTGCCTGTCAGTCCGGCGCGACTCATACCACAGGGCAAGTTCCACTCGGTTCCAGAGTCCGAGCTTGTCATAGATCACGCGGAGATAATTCTTCACCACGTGCTCCGTGGTGCCGATGGCATGGGCGACTTCGTGGTTCTTCAGGCCCTGGGCTACGAGCTCGATGACGCGGTTTTCGCGTTCACTGGGGGTACGGCTTCCATAGCGTTCGTTTGCAAACACAATTGCCTCCGATATAACAGGGTTGCGAGTTTCACTCGCTTGATACCGCCATTAATTCCAAAACGTAAAAACAGCCGGTTGAAATGAGCCTTCACGGTTCTGCGCGCCATCTTGAGCTGACTGGCAATCTCGGCGTTGTCGCAGCCTTGCAGAAGCAATTCGACAATCTGCTGCTCCCGCGGCCCTAGCCGAACGGACTGCTCCGTCATGTCTACCCCCTGGGTTTGGTTCGCCAACACGCTAAGACCTTGGTGCAGCTGGGATGCTTCCATATTGCGTAGCATCCACAATGCCACTTTGAGACGAAAATAGCTGTGACCAGAGAACATCCATTTCCACAGGCACTTGCAGGGACTGCAGCGGGGTTCCAGAAGTGGGAACATGGCTTCCGAGGGCGGGCAAAAACGCCTCACCCTCGCGACCCGAGCGTGCACGGTTCTGCAGGGAAAGGTGCGTAAAATCAGCCGTAATTCGATCCCCCCGACGCGCAGGTAGAGAGCAGTCAGCGCGACAGTACTTCGTCGTATTCTCCCGACCCGGCACCAAGAGCCAAGTTGAGAAAATGGGAAATTTCTTTTACCAGTGGCGGCGCTCAGTCAATCAGGCCGGAACATTAGGGTGAACACCCTATGTGGAAAGTTCCAGATGCGCGACCGAGGCCTGAACAATTTACATGACCGGCGTCGCGGAGGGCACACTTCGAGCTCAGTGCAGGTTTGAGGCCAATGTCTGAGTGTCTTGGAGCTGCGGAGTAGCTAGTGGCTCAGGCCTGAACGCGGAAACTGCTCTACACTGTTGCCCGAGCAGTGTGAACACAATAAGTAAACATATTGCGTAAAAATATCTCTAAAACAATGAGACATTCTCCATCGCGTATTCGAAGTGCCAGCTTTGCGAGGCGGAGCTGTCCCGCGCATCAGCGCAGATCCTCCGCCGCCGGGGCTATCCCTTCCGAGGTCTGCCGATGATCAGGCTTCTCAGTGTGGTGGGCGCGCGGCCCAACTTCATGAAAATCGCGCCTGTCATTCATGAGTTGAACAAGCATGAGTTGAACAAGTATGAATTGAACAAGCATGAATCGAACCAGTATCAATTGAACCAGGCTGAGTCAAAGAAATTTCCTGCGATCGAAATCGAACACTGCCTGGTGCACTCCGGGCAGCACTACGACGAACTGCTCTCTGGCAACTTCTTCACGGACCTGGGACTGCCCCGGCCGGATGTGAATCTCGAGACTGGTTCGGGCAGCCACGCCGTGCAGTCGGCGGAAATCATGAAGCGGCTCGAACCGGTGCTGCTCGATTACAAGCCCCGGATGGTTCTGGTGGTGGGCGACGTGAATTCTACAATCGCTGCCGCACTTACCGCGGTCAAACTCGGAATCGGCGTGGCTCACATCGAAGCTGGATTGCGCAGCTTCGATATGACGATGCCCGAGGAGATTAACCGCAAGCTCACCGACGCCATCTCCAGCCTGCTGTTTGTGACCGAGCAGAGTGGTGTGCAAAATCTAAAACGCGAAGGCGTGGCTGCGGAGAAAATTTTTCTGGTCGGCAATGTCATGATCGACAGCCTGCTGCGGCATCGCGAGATGGCTGCAAAGTCACCGATTCTCGACCGCCTTGGCATGCGGCAAAATGGATCGGGCTGCCGACCCTACGGAGTGCTCACGCTGCATCGACCCTCGAACGTTGACGATGCCGAGACGCTGCAAGGGATTCTGGGCGCAGTAAGCGCGCTCGCTGCCGAGCTTCCCGTCTTTTTCCCCATGCATCCGCGGACGCGGAAGAACATCGAGAGTTTTGGTTTGCAGCGGTATCTGGCCGAATCAGCGGGGCGAAACGATGCTGGAATCGTGCCGCTCGATCCGCTCGGATACATCGACTTCCTTTCGATCAACGACCGGGCGCGCATCGTGCTGACCGACTCCGGAGGAGTGCAGGAAGAAACCACCGTCCTCGGCGTGCCCTGCCTTACGCTGCGCGAGAACACGGAGCGGCCGGCGACCGTCGAGCATGGATCAAATCAGGTGGTGGGAGTGGATTCGGAGCGCATTCTGGCGGCGGCTCGATCCATCCTGCGGGAACCGGCGCGCCAGTTCGAGCGTCCTCCGCTTTGGGATGGCAAAGCGGCTTCAAGGATCGTGGCGATCCTGCGTAAGCACCTCCAGCGCGCTGCTTTCGCCTAGAAGCCCGATGCAGAATCCGCGCAGCTGCTACTGCAGCGCCGACTGTGATGCCTGCACCGCGCAGCCGCCGGTCCCGCCCTTACAAGCCTGATTCGCCAAGGTGGTGAAGTAAACCTGCGAGGCTCCTGCCTCGGTTCCCGCGCCCACAGTGTTGTCGATAATAATTCCACTTGTGCCGCCGGTCTCGGCTAGGGCCGTGGTACCGTTTGCGCCCAGGTTCTCCCAAGTCACCGTTGCTCCGTTTTTAGTGACGCCCCCAGGCGTAGTCTTCCACGTCGGCGCGCCCCCCGAAGTTCCGGCGGTGAGGCAGTATTCAAGGTTTCCGTTTTTGTCGATGACCACGTTGCCAACCGCATATACCGTGGTCTTCGCCCAATTAGCGAGGGCAATGGTTGAGGCTATCGTTCCTTGGTTCAGCCAGGTTACGCCGCTATCGCCAATGGTGCTGCCCACGGTTGTACCCCAGCTTGGAGCGACAGCGCCCGAGGCACCGGTCGCGGTTTCCACGACCTGAATCTGGCGATGGGTATCCAGAATCTCCTGACCTACCACATAGGTGGTCTCAGGCTGCCACGCCGCGACCTGGGAATTGTAGATGCATCCGCCAGCGGCGCATCCCGTCGACGTCCCGCTCGCGTGAACGCTTGCAAAGAGCAACTCGGCCGGGGCAGTCGCATTGGCATTCACGATGTGAGTTATTGGAGAGCACGGCGTGGTGGCAGTGGCAAGGGCCGTCACCGTGTTCACGGTACCGAAGGCCCCAGCCGTAACGGGGACTTGGTACAACGTCGGCTTCCCTCCGGTGTTACCGCAAACGTAAAGGTTTCCGGTGGCGTTCACCGAGTTTTCGTAGGTACTGTCAAAAGCGCCAATGTAGATGGGAGACGGCGCATTTCCGTGAGCGGTGCTGGTGCCGACCTTCGCATGCGGTGGATTATCCCCTGCGGCAAAAGTCGTGCTGGCTGCGTAAACGGCCGAGCAATCAACCCCTGCACAGTCCCCTTTGCCATCGCTTGTGGCAAACACGTACACCAGTCCAGCTGTTGAATCAACGATCGGACCTTGCACGATGCCGGGGCCAGCATCGTCTCCGTTGGAGACATCCAATTGTCCGGAGATAGTTACGCCCCCCGTGGAATTTACCGCATACAGGAACCCGCCTTTGTCCGTGACAAATACATTTCCTGACACGGAATCGTAAGTCGGGCTGGTCAGGGCTGTGGGCGCGCCAGGATTTACCTGCACCGGCCAATTCGTCTTCACCTCAGCGGGATCCCCCGGACCAAGGAATACCGGGTTAAACATGTGCAGCCAGCCAGAATCGTCTCCAACATACGCTGTGTCAGTGTCGTAGTCATAAAAAATGGAGGAATTGGTATCGCTGTCGGAGACAACTCCATGCTCCAAAGCTATCGTGAACATGCAAGGCGCGACGCAGCTAAGGTACGAAAAGTGAGGGGTACCCGGCGCTCCTGGGGCCTTAACTGTCTCAGTGGTTGAAGCTTTCCATTTCAGAAGGACCACGGATGCGGCCCCCGCATCTTCCTGCACAAAGGCAAGCTGGGCACCGTCGCGCGAGAACACGGGAGAACTCTGAATGGTGCTGCCGGTGCCGGTATTGTAGGCCCAGTAGGGCGAAGGCACCGTGCCCGTGCACCCGGTGGCGTAGAGATTGCTGTACGCCACAATGCTGGCTTGCTTGGTCGCTCCGGCAAGGCCTGTAGGGAAGACCACGAAATCGCTGGTGCAACTGGCGATAGAGCCGTTAAACGAATACTTGGCGGGGTAGTTCCCGGGCCCGATCGTCGCGCCGGCGCCCAGATCCTCCTGCCAGAGTCCTGCATTGTCGGTGTCACCGTGGGTGTGGGCCTGGAACTCGGAGGTAACGACTCGAGGAGTCTCTGCTTCCGGAGCAGACGGCAACTCGCGACGGATCTGCTGCCGGTAGCGAGGATCCTGTTCAAGGCGCCTGGCCTGTTCCGCAGTAGCGGGCTTGGAGAAGATCACGTGATGATAGGTCCAGTCCTCGATTGCCGGTGCGGCTGCTTCGGAGCCCGGGGACGCCTGCCCCATTGAAGGTGGAGACAAGGTTAGCGCTCCGAGAATTGAGATGCTCAACCATAGGGAAACTTGCTGGCTTCTTCTCATTGTTCTCCCTGCTGCTTGAGGGCTCCGGCGACACCCAGAATCGCGGGGATTGACGCCAAACCCTCGGCCGGTCTGCACTTGGACTTTCGCCTGGCTATTGAAAAATCATCATAACACCTGCATGTTTTAAGCGAAGCTCAAAAATTTAGATGCGATGAGGAAGGATTTCCACAGACATTTCCACCTGGAAGGCCGCCCATGGCGCGGCTGGACCGGCCAGCAGGATTTCGATCTTGCAATTGAATTACACTGGCTCACTACGCTTTACTGCGCCACGGGCGACTACGACATGAACGAATGCGAGACGAACGGTTCAACCGAATGAGACTTTCCGTCGTCATGCCGGTGTACAACGAACGCGCCACGCTGCAGCAGGTGGTCGCGAGAGTGCTTGCCGTTCCGCTGGACATTGAATTGATTTGCGTCGACGACGGATCGACGGACGGCTCACGCGAGATGCTTGGCGCAATTGCAGGCGGAGTATCCGCAGATTCGAATCCTGCTTCAGCCGAAGAACATGGGGAAAGGTGCGGCGCTGCACCGCGGCATCAAGGAAGCCACGGGAGACTTCGTCATTATCCAGGATGCCGATCTCGAGTACGACCCGGCAGAGTACACGGTGACTGCTGGAGCCGCTGATCGAAGGCAGCGCCGACGTGGTCTACGGCTCGCGCTTTCTTTCCGCGCGTCCGCATCGCGTGCTTTATTTCTGGCATTCGGTTGGCAACTGGATTCTTACGCTGCTCTCGAACGCTCTCACCAACATCAACCTCAGCGATATGGAAACTTGCTACAAAGCGTTCCGGCGCGAGGTCATCCAATCGATCCCCCTGGAAGAAAAACGTTTTGGATTCGAGCCGGAAATCACGGTGAAGATCGCCAAGCGGAAGTCTGCGCATCTACGAAGTCGGCATCAGCTACTGGGGCCGCACGTATGAAGAGGGCAAGAAAATCAGTGGAAGGATGGGGTGCGCGCCCTCTGGTGCCTGCTGAAGTACTGCATCACCGAACCCGCAGTGGCACGCCAGGAAGCTCTGTCCCCCGATGCGATCCCGCTTTCGGCTCGCGCTCCGCAGGGCAAGGATGAGTGAGGGTTGCGCCCGGCCATCATGAGCCAGACCTGATCAGCCAGACCTGATGAGCCAGATCATGAACATCACCGACTCCGGCTTCCAGATCGAGTCTCCTCTTGCCCTCCCCGAAGACGAAGTGCAACTCTGGCGAATCGACCTGGAGGCTCTGGGGGCCGACGAGTCCCGTTGGCAGAGAGTGCTCTCCGTTGATGAAGCGGCGCGCGCCTCGCGCTTTCACTTTGCGCGTGACCGTCAGCGCTATGTTGCCGCTCGTTCGCTTTTGAGGACAATTCTGGCCAGCTACCTGGAAACCGACGCGGGCAGCCTGCGCTTTTCATATTCGGAGAAAGAAAAACCTTCTCTGGGACCTGACCATGCGGCCAGCGATGTCAGGTTCAACGTCACGCATTCCGGCGGAATCGCGTTGCTGGCCTTCACCCGCCGGCGCGAAATCGGCGTGGATGTAGAACAGGTTCGCCACGATTTCGATCCGGGCGCCATTGCCCGGCGATACTTTTCCACGCACGAACAGAACCAGCTTGCCGATCTTCCTGCCGAGGAAAAGGTTGACGCCTTCTTCCGCTGCTGGACACGGAAAGAGGCGTATATCAAGGCAACTGGAGACGGCTTATCGCTTCCTCTCAGCCAGTTTGACGTTTCTCTTGTGCCCGGGGAAACCACCGCGCTACTGGCGACTCGCCCCGACGGATCAGAAGCAGCAAAGTGGCTTCTGCGCGAAGTACCGGCGGGACCTGGCTACGTCGCCGCCGTCTGCGTCCGAGGCCGGGATTGGACGCTTAATGACTGGTCCTCAGATCCCCACAAGATGAAGCGGTAGCCTGGATTCGACTAGCAGTTACACTGGCAAGCCAAGCATCTTTCATTTCAGCGTGGAACGGAATTTGCGCTGGCCATTGTCGCAATTCTTTTCACACTCTGAGCCGGGGCAAGACCTGGCGTCCCTGGCATCTCCGAAAAGCTCTTCTTTTCATTTATTTACAACGATAGACCGGAGCCCTCACGGGCGGAGAATTGCTGCACTGTTTAGTTATTCATGAAGGACAAATCGAGATTCCCGTAGCCGTGAGAATGCTATTCTGTAACTAATCTGTCGGGGCTTTCTTCTCCCGTTCAGGATCCGCAAGGCGGTTGCGCGTGGCTCCGCTGAAGTCTGGGAAGCAATCCAGGCAAATACAATAAACGTAGTAGACAAGACAATTTAAGCATTTCAGGAGGCTCAGGACTTGACCGCTTCGACCAGCCATCTCATCCCGCCACATGGCGGAGAACTTATTGACCTCATCGCCCAGCCCGACCGAATCACCGAATTGAAGTCCAAGTCGAAGGAGTGGCCGTCGTGGGATCTGACCGGCCGCCAGCTTTGTGATCTCGAGTTGCTGCTCACCGGCGGATTTTCTCCGCTGCGTGGCTTCATGACTCGCGCCGATTACGAAGGCGTCTGCCACAACATGCGGCTGGCCGATGGAACGCTGTGGCCCATGCCGATCACCCTGGACGTGACCGAGGAATTTGCCAAGAAGTTGACTCCCGGAACCAGCAAAGTTGCGCTTCGCGATCCCGAAGGCGTGATGCTGGCAGTGTTGAACGTGGAAGAGGTCTGGCAACCCGATCGTAAAGCAGAAGCGAAGGCGGTTTTCGCGAGCACGAGCCCCGCCCATCCCGGCGCCGATTACACCATGCACAAGGCGAACCCCTGGTACGTGGGAGGAACTCTAGAGGGAACGCAGATACCCTCGCACTACGATTTTCGCAACCTGCGTTTGACTCCGGCGGAGGTGCGCGCCGAGTTTGCCCGCGTAGGCTGGCGACGTGTGGTTGCCTTCCAGACGCGCAATCCCATGCACCGCGCCCACGTCGAACTCGCATTCCGCGCCTCCAAGCAAGTCGAGGCCAGCCTGCTGATTCATCCCGTCGTGGGCATGACCAAGCCGGGCGATGTGGATTATTACACGCGAGTGCGCTGCTATCAGCTGCTGCTCTCGAAGTTCCCGCAATCGACCGCCAAACTTTCTTTGCTGCCCCTCGCAATGCGCATGGGCGGACCGCGCGAGGCCATCTGGCACGCGCTCATTCGCAAGAATCACGGCTGTAGTCATTTCATTGTCGGGCGTGATCACGCCGGACCGGGATCCGATCCCGCAACGAAGAAGCCCTTCTACGGCCCGTATGAAGCCCAGGAAGTCTTCAAGAAACACGAAGCCGACATCGGCGTGACCATGGTGCCTTTCAACATGATGGTCTACCTCGAGGGTCAGGACAAATATGTTCCCGATGACGAGGTCAAGAACGGGGACCGGGTGTTGAATATCTCCGGCACCGAACTTCGCCAGCGCTTGAACGAAGGCCGCGACATTCCCGGCTGGTTTACCTATCCCGAAGTTGTCTCGGAGTTGCGGCGCAGTTTCCCGCCTCGCCACAAGCAAGGCGTGACCATCTTCTTCACTGGACTTTCCGGTTCCGGCAAGTCGACCATCGCCAACGTATTGCTGACGAAGTTCCTCGAAACCGGCGGGCGTCCGGTCACCCTGCTGGATGGCGATCTGGTCCGCAAGAATTTGTCTTCCGAACTGGGTTTTTCTAAGGAACATCGCGACATCAACATCCGGCGCATCGGCTACGTGGCCTCGGAAATCACCAAGAACGGTGGCATCGCCATTTGCGCGCCCATCGCGCCTTATGACGCCACCCGAAAGCACGTCCGGCAGATGATTGAGCCCTACGGAGGGTTCATTCTGGTGCACATCGCGACCTCGGTCGATGTCTGCGAACAACGCGATCGCAAAGGCCTCTACGCCAAGGCGCGCGCGGGGATTCTCAAAGAGTTCACCGGCATCTCGGATCCCTACGAAGTTCCAGCCGACGCCGAAGTCACCATTAACACCGGCGACTTGTCGGCGGAGGAAGCAGCTCAGGAAATTATTCTGCATCTTGAAAGGGAAGGCTTTATCGGAACCGCCGCGGAGTCAATTTAATCCACTCCCTAATCTGATGTATCTACGCACATGGATCTGCTGATATGGATGTGCTGATCAAAAGCTTGGTGGGTTTTGTAGTCGGGGCCCTCATCGGAATGACGGGAGTTGGAGGCGGCGTTCTGCTGCTTCCAATCCTCATTTTCGGTTTGGGTGTCCCGCCCATGCTGGCCGTGGGCTCCGATGCTCTGTTCAATTTCGTCACCAAGATTGGTGCCAGCGCCGTCCATCTGCGCAAAGGCACAGTGCGGCGAAAGGTAGTCGTCGCTCTTATTATCGGCAGTGCTCCAGGCTCTTATCTGGGAGTAAGCTTTCTCGCGCACCTGCGAAACACCTATGGCAATGGAGTCAACCACTTCATCACGGTCGCCGTAGGTGTTCTTCTGATTTGCATCCCGACTTTTTTGTTCTTCCAGAAGAAAATTGAAGACCGAGCTGCGGCGCAGCCGCCCACGATGAAGTCGTTCGCCTGGATCTCGCTCATCGGCCTGGTAGCCGGTTTTCTGGTGGGCATCACTTCCGTCGGCTCCGGCAGCATCGTCATGATGATGCTTCTGCTGTTCTACAGCTTTCAGCCCAAAGTTATGGTCGGCACCGACATCGTGCATGCCCTGCTGCTCACTGGCGTGACCAGCCTTCTCCATTTTCGGCTGCACAATATTGACATCCATCTGGTGGGGGCGCTGGTGATCGGCTCCATTCCAGGAGGACTGCTCGGTTCTTATCTGAGCACGCGGGTCCCGGTGCCGTGGCTCAGGCGTATTCTTTGTGCAGTCCTGCTTGCCACGGGCGCACGGATGCTGATGGCCTAATCGCACTATGCATTCAAATTCCTACGCACAGATATTGGAACGCATTCAGTCCGCGCTGGAAGCGTCACGCAAAGTTTTTGCCCGCTTCACGCCCGGAGCGATCGAGGCGGAATTCAAAGTCGGGCATGATCCGGTTACCGAGGCAGATCGCGCCCTGGACGCCGTTCTCCGCAAGGAACTGCTGCGCACTGAAGAAGGCTGGCTTTCGGAAGAAAGCGTGGACGATCCCATCCGGCTACAGCGCTCGCGGGTCTGGGTCGTGGACCCCCTTGATGGCACACGCGAGTTTGTCCAAGGCATTCCCGAGTTCTGCGTCTCCATCGGATATGTCGAGAACGGGCGTCCCGTTGCCGGAGGGATTTGCAATCCCGCCACGAACGAGATTTTCCTCGGATCGGTCGAATCGGGGGTCACCTATAACCGCAAGCCCGCGCACCCGAGCCAACGCAACACTCTCGACGGCGCTTTGGTTCTCGCCAGCCGCAGCGAAGTAAAGCGCGGAGAGTGGAAGGCATTCGAGAATTCCGGTTTCAAGATTCGCCCCATGGGTTCGGTCGCCTACAAACTCGCGCTGGTTTCCGCAGGCCTGGCGGATGTTACCTTCACTCTTACGCCGAAGAATGAATGGGACGTCGTGGCCGGCGCGGCTCTGGTGCAGAGCTCCGGCGGCTTTGTGAGCACGCTGGAGAAAACTGACCTTATCGCCAATCGCCGTGATCCGCTGCTGTCGGGCCTGCTGGCCAGCGGACCGTTCTTAAAGGATAAGCTGCTCTCCCAGCTGGAGCCGCACATCGTGCTGGCCTCATCGTCGATAGAAAAGTAAGCCTCACTCCCGTCCAAACTTTCACTTGCTCCCAGCCCGCATCGGTGTTATTTCTGTCTCTCTTTAAATTTCAAATGAGAAACCTGATACGGAATCAAGCACCTGGCCCCGGAGCGCCTGATTGCCTGACCCAAACGCAGACGCCGACCCACTAAACCAAATCTCTTTCGTCTCTTCCAGCACCTCGAAGGCCGGCGCTGAAGATTCCAACCGCCCCAAGCGTGTTCTGGGCTTCCGCGATCTCGTTTTGTTTTACGTGGTCACGGGCATCAGCCTGCGCTGGATCGCCACTGCCGCCTCCGCCGGCCCCAGCTCCATTGTCATCTGGATCGGCGCCTGGCTTTGCTTCTACACTCCTCTCGCGCTTTCAGTCCTCGAGCTGTCTTCTCGCTATCCCAACGAAGGCGGCCTGTACGTCTGGAGCAAGCGCGCCTTCGGAGACTTCTCCGGCTTCATGTCCGCCTGGACTTACTGGACGAGCAACCTCCCGTACTTCCCTGCCGTCCTTTATTTCGCAGCCAGCAACATTCTCTTCATGCGCCAGAGCGCATGGGAACATCTCTCGAATAACGCAACGTTCTACATCGTCTTCTCTCTGCTAACGCTGGGCGCGGCCACGCTGATGAACATCGTCGGACTCGACGTCGGCAAATGGCTCAACAATGTCGGCGCACTCGCCATGTGGATTCCGGTGGGCATCGTCATTGTGCTGGGACTGATTGCCTGGCATCGCTTCGGCTCGGCCACATCGTTCACCGTGCATTCGATCAAGCCCACCGCGCACCTCAACGATCTCATTTTCTGGTCCGTGCTGATCTATGCCTTCAGCGGTTGCGAGACCGCCTCTTTCATGGGAGAGGAGATCAAGAATCCCCGCCGCTCCATCCCGTTCGCTCTGCTCTTCGGCGGCGTGACCGTAGCCTTTTGCTACATCGTAGGAACCGCCGCCATCCTGCTGGCTTTGCCCTCAACCGAGGTCAGCAGCTTGCAGGGACTGGTGCAGGCCGTCTCGAAAACCGCATCCCGCGTGGGTTTTCCCGGAGTGCTGCCGGTAGCCGCGTTCCTGATCGCCCTCAGTAACATCGGCGCCGCCGGAGCCTATCTCGCAGCCGTTGCCCGCCTGCCCTTTGTCGCCGGCATCGACCGCTTCCTGCCACCAGCCTTCGGCGCACTGCATCCCCGCTGGAAAACGCCGTGGGTGGCGCTGCTCACTCAGTTCGTTTTCGGTGCGCTCTTCATTTTTCTGGGTCAGGCCGGAACCAGCGTCAGGGGAGCTTACAACGTGTTGGTCAGCATGGGCATAATCGTGAATTTCATTCCCTATTTGTACTTATTCGCCGCCATGATCAAGCTGCAGCGCGACCCCGCCGGGCCAGATGTAATCCGCGTGCCCGGAGGAAGCACGGTCGCCAAGCTGGTCGCCGCGCTCGGATTCGTCACAACCACGCTGACGATTATTTTGTCTCTGATTCCGCAACCGGACGAGCCCAATAAACCGCTCGCGCTGTTAAAAATTGTAGGCGGAACGGCTGTGCTGCTGCTGCTCGGCGTTTGGATTTACGCGGCTGGAAAGCGCACGTTCCGCGAAAAACAAGACCTGACCCATCTTCAGCTCTCTTGTCTGCCTTCCGCATGTTCGTATAGGTCCTTTTCGGACAGCACCGGCGGCCCCGCAGACCTCATTCCAGCACGCGAAGCTGCGCCGAACATCGGGCCTCGCGCGGAAATCACAGGTGCGAAGCTCATGAATCCGATTTTCGGAACGATATCGTCGTAAATAGCTTCCATACCCCCACGGAGTAGATAAGTTTCGTGCCAGAAACCGGTTCCTCCGGAATCCTTCAAAAAGTTCCTCCACCATTCGCGGTGCGGCTCCGACCGCGTCCACTTCAGTAGTGACTCCTGATCACGCCAGTACTGGCGCATGCCGGCATGCATCGGGAAAAAAGAAAAGATGAAATTCTCGTGCAACAGCAATCCGTCGGGATGGGCGGCAACCGAGGATGAAATCTTCGGTCCGAATCCAAGGAGCGTCTTGATTCCAGCAATGCGATTTACGCGCATGCCAAGGTAGATGACGACGAGGTCTGGATAGCCCGAAAGATCCACCGTTCGTCGCTCGACGCGGGTAGGCATAAATTAAAACAACGCCGATCGGCGATTTTATACCGGCGTCGCCGTCTTCCGCGCCGGATTAAAAAACGGCAGCGCAGTCACCTTAACATTCGTCTTCAGCCGGATCGCCTCGATCGTGATCTCCATCTGCAACTGCGTCCCCAGCTTCGAATGCTCGGTCTCCACGCTGGCCAGCGCAATCATCTTCTTCAGGATCGGCGACCAACTCGTCGTCGTCGCCTTGCCGACTTGCTTTTCTCCCGAGTACAAAGGCACAGCCACGCGCGAAGCCTGGCTCGGCGCGGCCGGCGTGAGCCCATAACGTTCATAGAGCGCCTCCACGTCGGTCCAATCCACTTCCACTCCGACCAGTTGCCGCGGCACGCCATTCTTCGCATCCAGCTCCAGCGCCCGCTTGCCAATAAAGTTTTCTTTCTCCAGATGCACCATCTTGCCGAAGCCCAGCTCATACGGCGAATACTTCTGCGACGGAATCAGCGCCTTCTTCGAACTCGTGTAGTCCACTTCAATCAGCAGCAACCCTGCTTCCACGCGCGCCACATCCAGCGCCAGCATGCCCGCCGCGTGCAGATCAAACTGCTTTCCTTTTTCCACCAGCGCATCCCAAACCTTCACCGCATCATTGGCTTCTTTTAGTGGAACCCAGATTTCATATCCCAGATCGCCGGTATATCCAGTCCGCGAAATATCCACTGGCACGCCCGCAATCTTGCCGCGCGTCACGCGAAAATATTTCAAATTCGCGATGTCGGCATCAGCCACAGTCTTCAGCAGCTTCGCCGAAGTCGGCCCCTGCAACGCCAGCGCCGCAACTTTCTCGGAAATATCTTCGACCTGCACATCCATGTTCAGGCCGTTCTGCCGGAACCAGCGCAGGCTCGGATCGGCCGCCGTCCAGCGATAAACATTTTCCTCCAGCCGCGAAATCGTTCCATCGTCGATGACCTTGCCCTCTTCATCGCACCAGCAGCAATAAATCACCTGCCCCACTTTCACCTTGTTAATGTCGCGCGTGATCACGCGGTTCACCAGCCGGGTCGCGTCTTTCCCGGTGATCAAATACTTGTAGAGCGGAGAAATATCGATCAGCGCCGCCGCATTGCGGATGGCGTTGTACTCGTGCTCGTGATGCACCTCATACACGCTGACCGTGTAGTATCCCGACCACTCGCGGTAATTCAAGCTGTGGCAAAGCGGAAAAGTTCTCTCGTGAAACGCAGTTCCAATGGGCAAAGGATAGCCTCGAAAGAATTAAGTCGAAGCGAGATTATACGCCAGAACCCTCATCGAATGCGTCATCCCGAGCGCAGCCGTTCTTCAGGCGGAGCGAGGGATCTCCCTCAAGTCGACTCTATGTTCATTCGTCACAGACAGCATCAGACCCTAATGCGCTAAACAAGAACGATGCGCCCTCCCAAACAATTCTTCGTCTACATCATGACCAACGGACCCAAGCCCGCTGTCCTATACACAGGCATCACGGGCAATCTACCGCGTCGCGTCTGGCAGCACAAGAACAAACTCACACCCGGTTTCACCAGCCGTTACAACTTGACCCACCTCGTTTATTACGAACGCTTCTTCTATCCCGATGCCGCCATCGCTCGCGAAAAGGAAATCAAAGGCTGGCGGCGGAGCAAGAAGATCAAGCTCATCGAATCGATGAATCCGCGCTGGGAAGACTTGGCGAAAGATTGGGGCAACGAATACAAGCCTGCAGCAGCAGATCAGCGGGAGATCCCTCGCCCCGCTGGAGAAAACGCGGGTCTTCGGGATGACGCCCGTGTGATGGAACGGAAGGTCGATTGAGGGAGCTAACTACGCTGCGTCATCCTGAGCGCAGCCGTTCTTCAGGCGGAGCGAAGGATCTCCCTGCGCGCACTCGCCCGGGCGCCACGAATTACACTCGAGCTGATAGGACAAGCATCCAGCCCGACAGCGGCCCGAGCAGCGAGAGGAGCCACAGTTTCGAGCCTCGCCACGCCGCGATAAGCGCCGCCGGAACCGCGCAGGTCATGATCCCGACGAACGCCACATCAATGTAGATCGGAATGCTGGGGGCCTAGTGGCGCACGAACATAAATCTGGAACGCCAGACGAAGACGACGATGCTGGCAATCCCAAACCAGTTCATCTGGAACAGTCGCTTCATGGCAGATCTCAGCAGTACGCTTCTTGATCACCGCAATCTTGCAGACAAAACCCCCCATTCCCGATAGAATGACGCTTCGACTCGCATCCATGCGCTCACTCATGCCAATCCTGTCGAATGCCCTCCGCAGCTGGAGCGTCCTTCCCAGCGGCCTCTAATACGCGCACCCCGAAAACTGCGCTAATATTCCTCGTCCCCATTCTCAACCAGCAAGCTAACAGCTAAAGGCTAAGAGCTTATGGCCAATTCATACGATGTAATCGTGATCGGCGGCGGCCACAACGGCCTCGTCAACGCCGCCTACCTGGCCCGCGCCGGAAAGAAAGTTCTGGTGCTCGAACGCCGCCACATTCTCGGCGGCGCTGCCTGCACCGAAGAAGTTTTCCCCGGCTTCAAGTTTTCCGTCTGCTCCTACGTGGTCTCGCTGCTGCGGCCGGAAATCATCCGCGACCTCGATCTCCCGCGCCACGGCCTCGAAATTCTCCCGCTCGACGGCACGTTCACGCCCATGCCCAGCGGCGATTACCTGTGGCGCGTGAACGACCACGGCAAGACTCACCGCGAGATCGCCCGCCACTCCCGCGTCGACGCCGAAGCCTACGACGAATTCGGCAAAGCCATGCAAGCCATGTGCCGCTTCGTGAAGCCGATTCTCAGCATGGTGCCGCCCGACCCCAACACGCTCAACCCGCGCGAACTGATGAAGCTGCTCTTCATCGGACGCCGCTTCCAGGGCATGTCGAGCTACGACAAATACAACCAGGTCCAGCTCATGACCATGAGCGCCATCGATTTTCTCGATCAATGGTTCGAGACCGACGTCCTCAAAGCCACGATGTCAGCCTCCGGCATCATCGGCACATTCCTCGGCGTGCGCTCGCCCGGCACCGCCTACGTTCTGCTCCATCACTACATGGGAGAAATCGACGGCGCATTCCGCGCCTGGGGATTCGCCCGCGGCGGCACCGGCGCAATTTCAAACGCCATCGCCGACGCAGCCCGCGAAGCCGGAGTCGAGATTCGCACCCAGGCCGCCATCGCGAAAATCATCGTCAAAGATGGCAAAGCCAAAGGCGTCGTCCTCGCCAACGGCGACGAAATCTACGCCGAAACAATTTCCTCCAGCGTCGATCCCCGACTCACCTTCAACAAGTTCATCGAAGCCGAGCATCTTCCCGCCGACTTCCTCGAAGACATCAACCGCTTCAAATATCGCGGATCTTCCGGCAAGGTAAACATGGCGCTCGACGCGCTGCCGAACTTCAAAGCCATGCCCGGACCCGGCGCACACCTGCGCGGCGCAATTTCGATCTCGCCTTCCGTCGAATACATGGAGCGCGCCTACGACGACGCCAAGTACGGCAACTTCTCGCGCCGTCCCTACATCGACATGGTCATCCCGTCGCTCACCGATCCTTCGGTCGCGCCGCCGGGCAAGCACGTGCTCTCCTGCTTCGTGCAGTACGCGCCCTACAAGCTGCGCCCCGGCCTGAACTGGGACGATCAGAAAGAAGCCTTCGGCGACACCGTCGTCAACACCATCGCCGAGTACGCGCCCAACATCAAAGACATCATCCTGCACAAGCAAGTCATCACCCCGCTCGATCTCGAACGCGAGTGGGGCTTGAGCGAAGGCAACATCTTCCAGGGCGAACTTTCGCTCGAGCAACTCTTCTTCCTGCGTCCCGCGCCGGGTTACGCGCGCTTCCGCACGCCCATCCAGAATCTCTACATGTGCGGTTCGGCCACGCATCCCGGCGGCGGCATCATGGGCGCGCCCGGCCGCCTCGCAGCTCTCGAAATGCTGAAAGACATGCAAGGAGCAGCCTAGCGTATGACTCTCCCATCATGCTCTTCTTGTCATCCTGAGCGAGGACTGTTCTTCGCGCCACAAGCGCGAAGAACAGAAAGCCGCAGTCGAAGGACCCCTACGTCCTATCCCGCACTCGGTCGCCGCAGGGCGTTCTCCCCGTGCACCTCGGGAGATTCACCATATGAGCACAAACGGAAAATCCGGCGCACGCGACATCGTCATCATCGGCGGCGGCCACAACGGCCTGGTCACCGCCTTCTACCTCGCCAAAGCGGGATTCAAGCCGCTCGTCCTCGAGCGCCGCGCCGCAAGTCGGCGGCGCCGCCATCACCGATGAATTTCATCCCGGCTTCCGCTGCTCCACGCTGGCGCACACCGCCGGCCCCATTCGTCCAGACATCGTCCGCGACATGCAACTGGAAAAACATGGCCTGAGGTTCATCACGCCGGAGACTTGCGTCACCGCGCTCTCGCCCGACGGTCGCGCCCTTTCGCTGTATCAGGACGAAAACAAATCCGCGCAATCGATCGCCGCCTTCTCGCAAAAAGACGCGGCGAAGTATCCCGAGTTCGAAAAATCTCTGGGAAAGATCAGCAAAGTAATCGCGGAAGCGCTCGCCACCACTCCGCCCGACATCGATCACCCCAGCGGCGGCGATCTCTGGAGCATGCTCAAGACCGGCCGCGCCCTGCGCAACCTCGGCAAGCGGGATATGTACCGCGTCCTGCGCTGGGGACCGATGGCCGTGGCCGATCTGGTAGCGGAATATTTCGAGACTGAATTATTGCGCGCCGTCATCGCAGCTCGCGGAATCTTCGGAACTTTTCTCGGACCATGGTCGGCCGGAAGCAGCTCTGCAATTGCTGATCCGCGCCGCCGGCGATTCTCATCCCGCGGGCTCGGCGTTCTTCGCCGCAGGCGGAATGGGCGCGCTCACGCAAGCCATGGCCTCCGCCGCGACAAGCCGCCGGCGTCGAAATTCGCACCGCAGCCGAAGTCATCGAGATTCGCGTGAAAGACGGCGCAGCCACCGGCGTGCTGCTCGGCACCGGCGAAGAAATCAGCGCCAAAGCCGTCATCTCCAACGCCGATCCCAAACGCACCCTGCTCAAGCTCACCGATCCCACGCATCTTTCCCCTGACTTCGTGCAAAAGCTGCAGCATTACCGCGGCAACGGCACGGTCGCCAAAGTCAACCTCGCGCTCTCCGCCCTGCCGAATTTCACTGCTCTGAAAAACGGGACGGCGCCGCGCTCAAGGGCCGCATTCACATCGGCCCCGAGATCGACTATCTCGAGCGCGCCTTCGACGAATCGAAGTACGGCAACTTCTCGCGCCAGCCCTATCTCGAAGCCACGATCCCATCGCTGACCGATCCCACGCTCGCGCCCGAAGGCAAGCACGTGATGTCGATCTACATGCAGTACGCGCCCTACAAGCTGAAAGGCGATTGGGAAGACGCAGCGCAAAGCGCTCGGCCAAACGGTGGTGCAGACGCTCGCACAATACGCGCCGAATCTGCCCGAGATGATCCTGACTCACCAGATCATCACCCCGCTGGATCTCGAAGAAGTCTACGGACTAACCGGCGGCCAAATCTTCCACGGCGACCTTGCGCTCGACCAGTTCTTCACCATGCGTCCGCTGCTGGACTGGGCGCGCTACAGCACGCCGATCGAAAACCTGTATCTTGTGCGGCAGCGGCACGCATCCCGGCGCAGGCTTGACCGGAGGCTCGGGAGCGAATGCGGCGCGGGAGATTTTGAAGCATTGAGAAAGTAATGAGGTCAGTCTGTGAAGAAAACAGAAGAACGGCAAAGCGACAAAAGTTCCTAAAACAGTAGACGAATACCTCGATCGCGTCCCCGAGCCCGCCCGCACCGCCTTGAATAAAGTTCGTGCGTCATCCGCTCCGTTGCGCCGCCCGAGGCGACCGAGGGCATCAGCTACGGCATCCCGACCTTCAAGTACAAAGGCATGCTCGCGAGTTTCGCCGCATTCTCAGATCATTGCAGCCTGTTCCCCGGCGCGGGGCCAACCATAGAGTTCAAGGACGAACTCAAGAACTTCCAAACCTCGAAAGGCACCATCCGCTTCGCACCGAACAAGCCTTTGCCGGCGACTCTTCTGAAAAAGCTGGTGAAGGCGCGGATCGCAGAGAACGAACGCAAGAAAGGCCGCTGACCACGCTGCCTGTACATATGAAGAACTCCGCCATCCTCCTCGTCTCCTGCCCTGACGCCAAAGGCGAAGTCGCCACCATCGCCGACTTCGTCTACCGCCACGGCGGCAACATCCTGCACGCCGACGAACACGCCGACGAAGAGTCCGGCCTCTTCCTGATGCGCGTCGAGTTCGATCCCAAAGACTTCGACATTGATCTTCCTGACAAAGATCTCACCGATAAAGACCTCGCCGACTTCGCCAAACATTTCTCTCCCATCGCCGAAAAGTTTCAGATGAACTGGCGTCTGGCGCAGTCCTCGCATCGCCCGCGCATGATCATTCTGGTTTCGAAGTACGACCACTGCCTCGTCGATCTCCTCTACCGTCACCAGAGCGGCGAACTCGCCTGCGACATCCCGCTGATCATCTCCAACCACCCCGACAACCAGCCCATCGCCGACTTCTACAAAATCCCCTACACCGTCATCTCGATCACAAAAGACAACAAGCAGCCAGGCCGAAGAACAAATCCACTCGCTGATCGAAGACCACAAAGCCGACTTCATGGTCCTTGCCCGCTACATGCAGATTCTCTCCAACGATTTCGTCAACCGCTATCCGCAGCGCATCATCAACATTCACCATTCGTTTCTGCCCGCCTTCGTCGGCGCCCGGCCCTACCATCAGGCCTTCGAGCGCGGCGTAAAGCTGATCGGCGCAACCAGCCACTACGTCACCGAAGTCCTCGACGATGGCCCCATCATCGAGCAGGACGTCGTCCGCGTCTCCCACCGCGACACTGTCGAAGACCTCATCCGCAAAGGCCGCGACCTCGAGAAAGTCGTTCTCTCCCGCGCCGTCCGCTGGCACGTCGAAAACCGCTCCTTCTTTACGGCAATAAGACCGTAGTGTTCTGAAAGCTACCCAGCGCGCCTCCGCCACGCGGAAGTCCATGCACTTCCGGAAAATGAAAACCAGCGTGGTAGTCCCGCTCCGGTAGTAACTTGCGGTACCCAGTGACTTTCGTCTTTACTTGAACAGCAGTAAAGAATTCCCTCAATCGACGGGGAGAATCTCGCTCGCGGAGCGTTTCTTGGCCGAGGACCTTAAGTTTGAGCTGGCGATCCTGGCGACAGTCCAGGGTTTTTATCAGAAGCTGTTGCGCGACTCGCTCGGCGGAGATGTGCCCATTCCGAGCGGGCTCGATGAGGTCTCGCTTCGCCACTCCGAAGGCGATCTTCCGGAAACTCTCTCCCGGATGTATCGCTGGCTGCATCTGCTGGACATGGCCATCACGCCCGCCATGCTGCGCCAGGCGCTCACTCCAGACACGGATTCAGAAGTCGCCGAGGCTCTGCTTCGCTATTTTGTGCGCCGCCGCGAGGCCAGCGAAGTCAACCGCGATAAAACCGACCTGATTTCCACTTTTCTTTACCGCCATCCCCGCGTCGCGGGCCAGTGGCAGCAGCACGGCTATGGACTGGACGGAGCGCTGCCGCTTTCTCCCTTCGAAATCGCCCTGATCGAAATTCTCGCCGATACCGACGTGCCCTCGCTGCCCGAAGAACACGTGCAATTGCTGCGAAACTTCGATCCCCTGCGCGAAGAGATTGCCCGCTATCGCGATTTCAATTCGCTCATCGATTCCGGCATCGTTTCGCGAGTGCGCGAATTGAAGCGCTGGCTGGATGCTTCCTTTTATCATCCCGGCGTGCTGGCCACGGTCGCCGCGCACAATGCCGCTTTCGGCGCGCGCTTTGACCAGCTCTTCGCCAAGGCTCTGGGTGAGATCAAACAATTCGCCCAGGCTCTCGACGAAATGGGAGGCAGCATTCTAAGCACGGTCGACGGCGTGGAAGTCACCGTCGAACATGTGGCCGCGATCGAGCAGAAAGAAATGCTGCAGGCCGACTACGGCGGCGCACTGGAAAAATTTCGCCGCGTCTCGCGCTTGAAAAAGGAATTGGACCGGCGCCCGCCCATTCGCCAATCATTGCTCGCGCCGGCCGACGGAGACAAACCGCGGGCTTCCCGCGGAGCGGCCGCGGCTGCGAAACCCGCGCGGAGTTGCGGCTGCCAAAGCGCCCGTCGCCGGCCCAGGCGTTCCAGCCCCCGGCGATCACGGCGCAGCAAATCTCCGCCGAAGAAAGCAAACTGCGCCGCGTCGAGGAATCGATTCGCGTTTTCGTGCGCGTGGCCGATCCCAAATACCGCCAGATCGTGCCGATGCGCTTCTTTAATCTCACGCTCACCGCGCCCGAAGCCGAAGCCTACAACGCCAGCTTCCTTGAGGAGAAAAGCCTTCGCGCCGACGTCGCCCGCACGCTGATCCGCCTGGTTTCCTGCGTGGCCCGCGTCAACACGGAACTCGAAGAACTCAAACGCAGCCAGAGCATGTCCTCGCTGTGGAAGCTCCATGCGGATGCGCTGGTAGTTTTGCTCGACATCGCCAGCACCACCACGGAAGAAGCCGCAAGCGTGGCCAAAGCCGCCGAAAGCAAAGACGCTGCATCCGCCAAAGCCATCCACGAAACCGTGCAGAAACTGCGCGACCGCTCCGATCTGGCCGTGAAAGCTCTGGCGCATCCCGGAAGCTAGAGCAGTTCTCAGTTCTCAGATTTTGGTTTCCTGTTTCCAGCAGCAGCTTAGACCTGCTGACGCAGGTTGGGACGCAGTGTGAGCGAGCCGTCATCGTTCAGCTTCTGGTGACAAGCCCAGCGCACGGGATAGCGCATTCCCTTTACCTCAATCTCGGCTCTCAGTTTCAATCCTTTCCAATCGGTGACGTTTGGAAGCACGAACTGCGCCTGCCGAATCTTGCCCGGTAACGGGTAACCGGCGTCCAGACAACCGCTCTTGAGCACCTTTCCGTCCTGGCTCTCCACGGTCACCCGCAATACGCCCGGCACACCCGCGATTCCGTCATTGGCGAAGCCGACAATCAGCCCCGAGATAACCATCGTCCTTATAGCTCCAGATGAAAGACGGCCTCACCCGATAGCCAATTCGGCGATTGATCCGGTCGAACGCCGCCGGATAAGCCTGGTAGTAGCTCATCAGATTTTTGGCGTTGATCTGGTGAAAGTTCCAGAGCGACCAGTAATTCGCGCCGATATCGATCACATGAGTCGATCATGTTCTCGGCCGGGGATATCCCTTCCTACTGCGGCGTTCGGATCGGGAGGTTTCCCCGGAAGCCCCTGCTCGAGCAATGCCGCGATCCAGGGTGGGCGATTGCTGAGCGCTTCAATCTGCTCGTTCTCAATAAAGATGGTGTCGCTGCGAATCCAATTGTTGCTGCGGACCGTGCGGTCGAGCAATTCTGAATTGCCAACCCGGCTGTAGTCCGGTTGAGTATTGGTCAGCAGAGGAGTCTTCGAAAAGTGCTCGAGCTGCACTTCGAGCATGTTGATCCAGGTGCGCTCGGCGGTCTGGTAATCGGGGAAAGGATTGTTGGCAAATGGCCAGGTGTGCCCTTCACCCCAAAAGCCGTACATGAAGGTGTCGATGTACTCGATGAGCGGATTGCCATCGAATTCCGCCGCCAACTGGCCAACCAGCTCTTTGAATGCCTGCTGAAAAAAAGGATGGTCATAGCGGGGCTGATAATGCGAATGCGGATTATCCAAGAATCGTTTTCCCGCAGCGACGTCTCTCCTGATCCGCACCATTCACCAGATCAACTTTCGGAACTTTTTCCAGGACAAAATCCGGCAGAGCCGCTTCGCGCTTATAGTCCGGAGCGCACATCTGAATTCGCAATCCGACCCGCTTGTTGTTCTTCTTCGCCAATTCAAGAACCAGCTTCACGTAGTCGGGCAACTCCAGGCGTCCAGGCCGCGGCTGCACTTCCCTCCAGGTCGGACGGATATAAAGCTGCTGGCCTAAAGGAAATCGAACCAGGTCTTCGATCGCCTGCGGAATATTGTCTGACTTGATTTCCTCTGTGCCGCTGTCTGCCGTGATATAGGTGACCAGTCCCTTGCCATAGTTCGGCACGACGTCTTCCGAAGCAGTAGTGGTCATCACCACATCGTCCGTGGGAATGACGGCATCGGGCGGGTATTGCGGGAACGGACCCTGATTGAGGCGATCGGTGACCTGGGGACCGGAGCCGAAGTCGTAGCTTCCCCAGTTGTGGGCGGGAACCTTGGCCTGCGCTTTACCGATTCCAAGTTCTGAAGCTACGGCAACAGCGACAGTACTTTTTAGAAAGTCTCTACGCTGCATCGGAATTATCTCCTGCTCGTCGTTTGAATTCTGCTGGGCTTGAGCACGAAGTCCCAGATGGAAAATCTCAACAAAAGAGTTGTGATTTTAGCAGGTGTGTGGAATGCGGGAAACTCAGATCGCTCGTGGTTGCGGTCGTCCTACTCTTCGCGGCTTCGCGGGAGGCAGGCCGAAGGGTGAGTCGCTCGTCGGTTTCCCCTTGCGTGGCGAGGTTTGCTACTGTCCCATACCCGTGAGCCGGGCTGCGTCTTGCATCATCGAAAGTCTTCGCTGTTGCTGGTCAAGCATCTCCTGCATGTGCGCCAGGCGTTCCATCTGAATCGACTGATAGCGGTTCACCGGCGTATCGTACTGCGCCGTGCCGACCGCAGCATGCATCGACTGATTTACGCGGTCGATGCGCATCTGCAGATCGGCAATCCGCGCTTCCTGATCCTGGATCCGTGCTTTCCACTGCTCGCCGGCGCGGTATTCCGCCACCAGTCGCTGATTCGCGCGCTGCTCCGAGTAACTGTCTACAGACCGCCTCACGCCGGATACCGTTGTCATCGGCTCCACGGACTCCGGGATGCCCGACGGGGCTGAGGGAAGATCCTGGTTCGTAATTATTTTGGGCTTCGCTCCGGCTGCTTCCTGCTCCTGCTGTTTCGCGCGGTTCGCCCGGGCATGTCGGCCAGCGAATCCCCGGCCTGAGACTGGGACTGCGCTACTGCGGCTGCATTCAGTAGTAGACCGATGAAGAAAACCCGCCAAGCCGCTCGCTGCATAGGCCCTCCGGAGCTGTTCTGCTCCTTATTAGGAGAACCCAACCGTCCCCATCCTGTCGCGTCTCCAAGGTGTAATCCACGCCTGACGAAAGGCACCAGCCTGAGGTGACCATCGTTTCCCGTTTTCTGTTTCTAGGTCGTGGCTCCGTCTCGAAGAGGTGGCAGAATTGGCTTCCCGCTTTGGGATGGCGGCTGCAGCCATATACCCCCCTCCCCACGATCTATTGGAATCTTCGACTTGGCTCCAAAGTCGGATTTAATCTATGGGCTCAATAGCTTGCGGGCAAAATATTGAGCTGTAAGGAGTTAGGCGGGTTTATCGGGGTGTCAAAGAGCTTGGGTGAAGCCTTCAGCATTGGCGAAAGCGACCGTCGCGTCAAGTCTACGAAAGTAGCTAATGAGTAAGCTTCTAGGCTGAGGCCCGCTCAGATTGTGAGGTAAATGCCGTTAGCTTCAGCTGACTCCTCCTCAAGAGGGAGGGAGCTTCACGCGGTTTGCCTGTTTGATGAAGGACCAAATCAAAAATGCGGGGACAATCAGGCCAAGGAGGCTTTGGACCGGAGC
>CAWBSN010000009.1:0-83347 GCA_963791445.1 uncultured Acidobacteriaceae bacterium | reverse complement strand
CGGCCACAGGCTTGCCCGCCTCCCGCGTGATGGTTTCGGCGATCTCCGCTTTCCTCTTAAGCAAGTTGTTCTGAAATTCCCGCAACACGGCGATCCGCTTGGACACGCCGAGATCGCCCCAAGTTGCCTGCGCTGCTTGCGCTCGCGCTACCGCGGCCTGAACTTCATCCTCGCCTGCACATTCGAACCCGCGCAGAACTTCGCCAGTCGCTGGATTCAGCGACGAAACTTTCCGTGCTGCGATTTGCAGATCAGTGGCCAAGGCCGAGCCTACCGTATCCCCGGGTACTTCCCCAAATACATCAGGAGCACATCCACCGTATCGGTCACTCCGTGGGCGATAATCGGCGCGGCCAGATTGCGCCCGCACGCCAGATACAAGGCCCCGAGCAGTAACCCATCCCAGATATTTTCCATCATCCCGGTGGCTCCTTCACCGATGTGGGAACATCCAAAGACTACGCTGATCACGACTAGGCTTCCCACCCACGCTGCCCGCGTGCCACGAAACACCTCAGCCACGCGATTCATAAGATAACCCCGATAAACCAGTTCCTCGCCAAACGCGGCCAGCGTCCAGGTCAGCAGCAGGTAAATCAGCGTCAGCTTCAAATTGCCACGGACCGCGGTGAAATCCGAAAGATCGGGCATCTTGCCCGTCCAGCGCACTAGCAGCGGCTGGCTGATGAAGAGCTCGAACCCCTCAATGAATAGTCCGGAAAGAACCCCAATCGCGAGCGTGGTGCCCCAACTGCCCGGTCGCGAGAATCCAACGTCCTTCCACCGCATCCCCCGCAAACGCAGCGAAACCCATCCCAGCAGGAGTAAGTAGATCGTCTTACTGAAAAAGATGTGATGGTACACATCCGCCACAAACAGCGCGGCCACGATGGCAAACTCCACCACGACAAGCCATCGGCTGTCGTGCCGTCGACCGCGAGGAGCTATCTCTTCCATGCGTTGCGTCTCTCCTTGGTGCAAGGGCAGCTACTCTGAGTATTCCACCCTCACCAGATACAGACCGCTTGCCGGTGCCGTCGCGCCAGCGGCCGAGCGATTGCGCGCCTCCAGTATCCGCGTGACATCTTCTAGCTGGAGCGTCCCTTTGCCCACCAGAATAAACGTCCCGACGAGATTCCTCACCATGTGGTGCAAGAACCCGGATCCCTTGACCGTATAGACGAATTCATCTCCCTGACGCTCCCAGCTGGAAGAGAAAACGCGCCTTATGTTCGATGCTGGCGCAGCGTCGCGGGCTTGGACATTCTCGCCTCCCGCGAATGCCGGCGGGACGCCGGCGCTACGTTCTGGATCCACTGCGGCAAACGAAGTAAAATCGTGCTCGCCCTCGACCCGCGCGGCGGCTCGCGCCATAGCCTGCTCATCCAGGGGAAACGGATAGTGCCAGACATATCTGGCCAAAAACGGCGGACAGATCGCCGCGCGATAAATCCGGTACCGGTAAGTCTTCGCCCGAGCTGACTTGCGCGCGTGAAAGTCAGCCGCGACCTCTTCTACTTCCAGAACCCGCACCGACGCCGGCAAATTATCGTTCAGCGCCTTCACAAAATTCGCGGCGGGGACCGGAGATTCCGTGGCAAATGTCGCCACCTGGGCCAGAGCATGCACTCCTGCGTCGGTCCGGCCGGAGCCCTGCGGCAATACCTTTTCCCCGGTGATTCGTCCAATGGCTGAGGTCAGCGCACCTTGAATGGTCAACGCATCGGGCTGAACCTGCCAACCGGCGAAGTCTGTGCCATCGTAGGAGAGAATCAGTTTGAGATTTCGCATGCGAACTTATGAGTCTAAGTCTTGCAGCCCAAGTCTTGCGGCCGCGAGTCCTACAGCCGCGCCGGTTCATCCAAGTCATTTCATGGAACGGATTTGCGGCGCAACGGTGATTTCACTCTCCAGAGAGCAGTTCGACCATTTGCCAGCACTTTATCAGTTTCAACTCCCTGGAGAACTCGAAAGAGAGGCGGCAGGGTCAGATATACTGGTGCCTTTAATCAAGCTCGCGTCCATTCAATTTTTTCAGGGGCGTTTTCAGCAACGTATTTTGAGGAACCGGCTTTAAAGAACGTATTTTCAGGAACCGGTTTTAAGGAACCAGGGCGCCGCTACGTGCGTATCAAGGATTGAGTCGTACCACGGCTGAGTAGAACCGCGACCGGGTAGAACCGCCATTTTGCGTGAATCCGGGCTGTCTCACGTACCACCAAGTTTCAGGTTGCAAGGTCTTAACGGATTGGTCTTAACGAATTGCACTAACGAAATTGGTCCTAATGAACGGAGATGAGTAGATGCCATTCGCACGCTTAACCTCAAATATCCGGCTGACCACGGCCAAAGTTTTATTGGGAACGCTGACGCTCACAGTTGGGGCCGTCACGGCCGGGGCCCAGGAACCGCCGCCTGCGCCCACTCCGCAAAATACGCCGGAGACGCGGCCGCTTCCGGTGACGAATTATTCTCATGCCGGTATCGCATTTTCCCAACCCGATTGCGCCTTACGAACCTCGGCATCTGGCCGACCCGAGCCTGGCCAACACGGCACGCATTGATCAATTCATGCGTGATGGCAAGCTGTATCTTTCGCTCAACGACGCCATCGCTCTTGCTCTGGAGAATAATCTGGATATCGCCATCGCGCGTTACAACCTGAATATTGCCGACACCGACGTGCTGCGCGCGAAAGCTGGAGCCAGCATTCTAGGCGTTAACGCTGGAGTCGTGCTCAACACGCCCGGCGGCGGCATTGGCGGCATCGGCGCGACTTCGGGAGCGTCGACTGGCGGCACCAGCCTGGGAGCAGGCGGCATCGGCGCCGGCACCAACGGTTTGGTTAGTTCAACTCTTGGCCTGGGACCGAATATCAACAGCTTTGATCCGGTCGTGACCGGCACGTTGCAGGAAGATCACTATAGCCAGCAAGTCACCAGCATTTTCCAGGGCGTCATTCCGGGAACCAGCCTGGTTCAAAACACGGGCACGGTAAACTTCGCTTACAACCAGGCATTTCAGTGGGGCACGAATCTGAGTGTTGGTTTCAACAACACGCGGGCGACGACGAACAGCTTTTTCAATAGCCTGAGTCCGGCTCTGAACTCCAATTTCCGGGCAACCGTCACCCAGCACTTGTTGCAGGGCTTTGGATTCGCACCCAACACCCGTTTCATTCGCATCGCCAAGAATAATCGAGAACTCACCGATGTAGCGTTCCGCCTGCAGATCATCGATAGTGTTGATCAGATCGAGAACATTTACTGGGACTTGGTCTACGCTTACGAGAATGCTCGCGTGCAGAATGAATCGCTGGCCTTTGCCCAGAAGACTCTCTCTGATACGAAAAAACAGGTCGAGATCGGCAGTTTGGCTCCTATCGAAACCGTGCGCGCGCAAAGCACGGTCGCGCAGGATCAGCAACTGGTAACGGCGGCGCAAACCAACCTGCAGTTGGAACAACTGTTGATGAAGAATGCGCTCACCCGAACGCTGAAGGATCCCATGCTCGCCACCGCAGAGGTGATTCCAACTTCTACCATGGAGATTCCCGCGCAGGAACCCATTGTGCCGACAGAAGACCTGATCAATGAAGCGCTCCGCCATCGTGCTGAACTGGTCGAGTCGCGTATCGACTTGAACAGCCGCGAACTGAGTAACAAGGCCGTGCGCAGCGCGCTACTGCCTACGCTCGATCTGTTCGCTTACTACGGTGGAGCAGGCGTGGGCGGCGCACAGAATCCGGCCAATCTTTGCTCGAACCTGACCCCGGATTTGCAGGAGTTCGGCTGCGCCGGAACCGCGGCTGGGCAAGTTCCGATTGCTGCAACCACAAGCTACGGCGGGACACTGAATCAGCTCGTCAACTCCACCGCGCCCGATAAGGGCGTCGGGTTGCAACTCAATATTCCGCTGCGCAACCGCGCGGCGCAGGCCGTGCAGATTCGCTCTGAACTCGAATACCGCCAGGCCCAGATGCGGCTGCAGCAGATCGAGAATCAGGTGGGGATCGAGATCCGCAACGCGCAGTATACCGTCCAGCAAAACCGCGCCAGCGTGGACTCTGCCCAAGCGGCCGTGGAGCTGGCGCGGCAGTCGCTGGACGCCGAGCAGAAGAAATATCAGTTCGGCACTTCGACCACGACCCTGGTTCTGCAGTACCAGAGCCAGATGGCTACAGCAGAATCAACCCTGGTGAATGCCACCGTCGCTTACGAAAAGTCGCGCATCGAACTGGACCGCGCGACCGGCACGCTGCTCGATCATGACGGGATCAGCGTGGACGATGCGGCCAGAGGCCAAATCACGCGCCTGCCCAGCGTGCCTTATATCGCACCGCGCAAGGATATGCCATCCGTGGCCCAGCCCTTGCCGCAGGCAGCGCCCGCGCAGCAACCGCAGTAGGGCATTGCGAGCACAACAGGCGCGGTTCACAGCCGCGCCTTATTTTTCTTCCTCACAATTCTTTACAATATTCTTTGCGGCCCGCGTCTACTTCGCGCGCTCCATCCCGCTAAGATGGAGTGACGTTTTTATGTTTTCCGCACTCGACTCTCGAAATCTATATTTGTCGCTTTAACACGATGCACGATCGTGTTGACTCAAGGAGACGACCATGCTTTTGCTTCTGCCTCGAATGACCGCGGCCACCCGGCGGACCATTCTTCTGTTGACGGCCTTTGCCATCCTGGCCTGCCCGCAGCTGCAGCCGTTCATGCGCGCTCAGGATGTTCCCGCCGCTCCAACGCCGCAGACCGCACCGGTGCCGGCCCAGCCGCAGGCGGTTCATCTGCAGGACTACTCCAAGCCACGCTCGGCTTTTCCTCATATCCTGCAGCCTTACCAGGCGCAGCAGGTCGCGCAACCGAATCTGGGCAACTCGCCGCGCATCGATTCGCTTATGCGCGACGGGAAGATTTATCTTTCGATTGACGATGCCGTCGCGCTCGCTCTGGAAAATAATCTCGACATCGATATTGCCCGCTACAACCTCAACATCGCCGACACCGATTACTTGCGGGCCAAGTCGGGCGCAAACATTCTCGGCGTCAATGCCGGCATCGTGCAGAACACTCCGGGCGGCGGCGTGGGCGGACTCGGCGGCACTGTGGGATCCGGCACGGGAGGCACGACCGTAGCCCCCAGCGGCGTGGGCACCGGCACCAACGGCTTGGTCAGTTCCACGCTCGGAATCGGCTCGACCATCACCAGCTTCGATCCCATCGTCACCAGCACACTGCAGCTCGACAAGGACAATACGGAATCCGTCAGCGTCGACAGCGTGCCCTTACTTTCTGAAAACACCTACACGGCCAACTTCGGCTACACCCAGGGATTTGAATGGGGTACCACTCTGAACGCTGGATTCAATAACACTCATCTCACGACCAACAGTCCGATCAGCCTGTTGAGCCCAGGAATCAGTTCGAGCTTCCAGGTCCGTGTGACGCAGAACCTGTTGCAGGGCTTTGGATCGCTGCCCAATACCCGCTTCATCCGTATTGCCAAGAACAATCGCGAGATTTCCGACGTCGCCTTCCGCCTGCAAATCATCACCACCGTCGATCAGATCGAGGATATGTATTGGGACCTGGTCTACGCCTACGAAAATGTCCGCGTGCAGCAGGAATCTCTTACGTATGCGCAGAAAGCGCTGACTGATACCAAGCAGCAGGCGCAAGTCGGCACTGCGCCGCCCATTCAGGTGGTAAGTGCGCAAAGCACGGTTTCGACCGACGAGCAGAACCTGATTCTGGCGCAGAACAATCTGGAACTGCAAAAATTGCTGATGAAGAATGCGCTCAGCCGCAGCATCGACGATCCGGTGCTGGCTGAAGCCGATATGATTCCGACCTCCGCCATGCAGGTACCCCAGGAGGAAGCGGCCACTCCCATTCAAGACTTGATCAATGATGCTCTCGATCATCGTGCGGAGCTGGTCGAATCGCGCATCGATCTCAATTCCCGCGACCTGAGCAGCAAAGCGGTGCGCAATGCCATGCTGCCCACGCTTGATGCCTTCGCCTATTACAGCGGATCTGGGATCGGCGGGAACGTCAATCCTGCCATACTGCCGCCAGCGTGCAATACCGGACCACCGAACTGCTTCAGCGGTCCTAATGCGCCGTCGCCGTTTTCCAATGGCGGTCCCGTCAGCTACGGCGGCACGCTGAACCAGCTTTTTAACGGCACCGCTCCGGACAAGGGTGTCGGACTCACTCTAACGATTCCGCTGCGCAATCGCGAAGCGCAGGCCAACCAGGTACGCGCGGAACTCGAATACCGCCAGGCACAGGTGCGGCTGCACCAGCTGGAAAATCAAGTACGCATCGAAGTACGCAACGCGCAGTTTGACGTGAAGCAGAATCGTGCCGCCGTCCAGGCCGCGCAGTACGCGGTCGACTTTGCCCGCCAGACTCTCGACGCCGATCAGCAGAAGCTGAAAGTCGGACTCACCACCACCACCGCGATCCTGCAAGATGCCTCGATACTTACCACGAACGAGTCGAATCTCGTCTCGGCCAAGGCGGCCTATGAGAAGTCGCGCATCGAACTGGATCGCGCGACGGGATTGCTGCTCGATCACACCGGCATCAACGTTGCCGATGCCACGCGCGGCCAGGTCACGCACCTGCCTAAGGTTCCGTACGTTGTGCCGCGGCAAGACGAGAGTCCGGGAGGGCTGCCTAGTCCGTCGCCGCAGCCGTCGGGCGGTCAACGCTAAAACTCGCGGCGGGGCATGTCCAGTTAGACCTGATAAACTCCCCGGTGATGGAACGAGCGAGACTGCCTGCCATGCCGCGATCGGTGTTGTGGATGGTGCTGCTTTCGTTTCTTCTGCAATTGGCGGCGATCGGAATTTTCCGTCAATATCGCACACGCGTCGGAGAAGATGACTTCGGCTTTGGCTTTGAGATGGGCCGCGTGGGCCGATCCATCGCTCTGGGGCAGGGTTTCAGCAATCCTTATGGGGGCGATACTGGTCCCACCGCGTGGGAACCGCCGCTTTACCCCTACCTGATTGGCGGAGTCTTCAAAGTTTTTGGCATCTACACTTACGCATCCGCGTGGGTTTTGCTGTCGATCAACAGCCTGTTCGCGTCGCTCACCACGATTCCGGTGTATCTGATTGCGCACCGAAGCTTCGGCTCGCGCGTCGCACTCTGGTCGGCCGGGGCGTGGGCGCTTAATCCCTATGTCTGGTACTGGTCCGTTCATTGGATCTGGGATACGACTTTCACTCCGCTGATGCTGGCGTTGATTTTCTTGGTTTCGCTGGAACTGCAGCAGTGGCAGGGTTGGCGAGGATGGACACTGTTCGGAATATTGTGGGGCGTTGGAGCTCTGGCAAATCCCGCGATGCTCGCCTTTCTGCCGTTCTGCGGCCTTTGGGTGTGGCGGCAGAGATACCGGCGCGGCCTGCCGTCGCTCGCCGGCGTCGTGCTTTCCTCTTTTGTGTTCTTTCTGGTTCTCTCTCCGTGGCTGATTCGGAACTACGAGGTCTTCGGGCGCTTCGTTTTTATTCGTGACGATTTCGGATTGCAGTTTCGCCTCGGCAACAACAAGATGGCCGACGGCATGCTGATCGCCACCCTGCAGCCCAATCTCAACAAACTGGAGCTCGAGAAGTTTCAGCGCATGGGCGAAATTGCCTACGAGGCCGACTGCAGGCGGCTGGCGTTCGATTGGATTCGCGAGCACCCGCAGCGTTTCGCACTGAACAGCATGAAGCGTCTCTTTTATTTCTGGAACGGAGTGCCCAGACCGACGAACAGCACGGCCCCCTGGGATTTCCGCAGTTCGCTTTTCCTGGCATCGTCAGTGCTGGCGATCTGGGGACTTGGCCGCGCGCTTGGCCAAAAACGGCCAGGAGCCTGGCTTTTCGCCGGACTCGTTGTGACCTATCCCACGGTCTATTATTTCGTCTTCCCGCATGCCCGTTACCGGCATCCGATCGAACCGGAGTTGTTCATCCTGATCGTGTTTCTGCTTTCCGAAGTTCGGAGTCGCACCGCTGGTGGCCGAGAAGTCAATTGCTGATTGCTGATTGTTGATTGATGATTGGAAGCAGAGTGCTTTGGTTTCAATCAGCAATCAACAATTGCAATCAGCAATTTCCCTATGACCATCTCCGTGGCCATCGTGGCGATGGATGAAGAAGCGAACATCGGCCGCACGCTGGCCAGCGTGCGCTGGGCCGATGAAATCGTGCTCGTCGATTCCGGCTCGCGGGACCGCACCTGCGAGATCGCGCGGGAACACGGAGCCCGCGTCGTGGTTGAACCGTGGCGCGGCTATGTGGCGCAGAAGCAGTATGCGATCGAGCTGTGCACCAAGGATTGGGTGCTGCTGCTGGACGCGGACGAGGAGGTGAGTCCCGGCCTGGCCGAAGAGATTCGCGCCGCCATTGCGAACCCGAACGCCGCCAGCGGCTACAAACTTCCGCGCAAGAATCTGTTTCTGGGCCGATGGATTCGTCACGGCGGTTTTTATCCGGATCCCAAGCTGCGGCTTGTTCAGGCGTGGGCAGGGATTTGTCACCGGCCATGATCCGCACGACCGCTGCGAACTGAAACCGGAAGTCCGCCAGACGACTGTTCAATTCAAGAACGCACTCATTCACTACACCTACCCCACGCTCACTCTCTACCTCGCTCACATGAACCGCTATTCCTCGCTGGGCGCGCAGTTGGCGATTGCCAAAGGCCACCGCAGCTTCAGTTTCATCAACATCGTTCTGCGGCCGCTGGCGACGTTCATCTATAACTACTTTTTCCGACTCGGCTTTCTCGACGGCCGCGAAGGCCTGCTGCTGCACCTCTACCACGCTGGCTACGTTTCGTGGAAATACGCCAAGGCGTGGGAACTCTCGCGCAACGCGTCGAAGTGACGCACTATCAGGCACTGACCGACCGGTCGTACTGGTTGACCGCTGCCGTCTTGCCCGCGCGCGCGCGCTTCCCTATCATCACAAGAGAACGCTGGGGTCCTCATGCCACAGAAGAAGCCGCCTAAGCCGCAGGTTGCTGAAAGTCCGATCGCCGATGTTTTTGACAATCGCCATCCCTCCGCTGCAGAGAGAACGTGGGCGGAGAAGACGCTGGCGCCTACGCTCGAGAAATCTCCCGAGCAACCGATTGGCGCGCCCACCGGCGTGAATCTCGATGAGCACGGGCACGCCCGCTTCACTACGATTTCCGGTGTCCCGGTGCGCCGCCTCTACACGCAGGCCGATCTTCCCGAGGACTGGAGCGAGGAAAAATATCTTGGATTCCCCGGAGCGCCGCCGTTCACCCGCGGCATTCACGCCACCGGATATCGCGGCAAGCTCTACACCATGCGGCAGTTCTCCGGCTTCGCGTCTCCCGAGGAAACCAACCAGCGCTACAAGTATTTGCTCGAGCACGGCGGCGGCGGCCTTTCCGTCGCATTCGACTTGCCTACGCTGATGGGATATGACTCCGATCATGCGGCCAGCGAAGGGGAAGTCGGCAAGTGCGGCGTGGCCATCGATTCGCTCGAAGACATGGAAATTCTTTTCGGCGGCATCGATCTGGAGAAAACCACAGTCTCGATGACGATCAACTCGCCCGCGTCGGTGCTGTGGGCGATGTATCTGGTGGTGGCGGAGAAGCAGGGCGCGGACTGGAAAAAGATTTCCGGCACGATTCAGAATGACATTCTCAAGGAATACATCGCGCAGAAGGAATACATCTATCCGCCGGCGCCGTCGATGCGCCTGGTGATCGACACTTTCGAGTTCGGATCGAAATTCACGCCCCGCTTCAACACGATTTCGATCAGCGGCTACCACATTCGCGAGGCTGGCTCGACGGCGCTGCAGGAGCTGGCGTTCACTTTGTATGACGGCATCGAGTACGTCGAGTGGGCTCGGCGGCGTGGACTTGACGTGGACGATTTCGGTCCTCGCCTCAGCTTTTTCTTCAACGCACACAACGACTTCTTCGAGGAGATCGCCAAATACCGCGCTGCCCGCAAGATTTGGGGACGGGTCATGCAAGAGCGGTTCGGTGCGAAGAACCAGCGCACCTGGCTGATGCGCTTTCACACGCAGACTGCGGGAGTGTCGCTGCCCGCGCAACAGCCGATGAACAACATTGCGCGCGTGGCCCTGCAGGCTATGGCCGCGGTGCTCGGCGGCACGCAGTCGCTGCACTGCGACTCCTACGATGAAGCGCTGGCACTGCCCACCGAAGAAGCGGCCCGCATTGCTCTGCGCACGCAGCAGATCATCGCTTACGAATCAGGAGTGACGCAGACAGTCGATCCGCTGGGCGGGTCGTATTTTCTGGAAAACCTGACACTCGAAATGGAAAAAGGCGCGTTCGACTACTTCGGCAAGCTGGATGGGATGGGAGGCATGGTAAAGGCCATCGAGCGCGGCTATCCACAGAAAGAAATTGCGGAGGCCTCCTACCAATATCAGCGCGCTGCCGAGGCAAAGGAGAAGATTATCGTGGGCGTGAACGAGTTCGTCATCGAGGAAGAGTCACCGCACATTCTTTATATCGATGAGAGTGTCGCGCGGCAGCAGTCGGCCAAGCTGAAAGCACTGAGGGCGCGGCGCTCGAATGACGAAGTGCGGCGGAGGCTCGACGTGCTGAAGAAAGCTGCCGCCCAGGAGCCGAATGCTGGCACGAGTGGAAATATTTCATCGGCGAACACAATGCCTTACATCGTGGATGTGGTGCGAGCCTACGCGACGGTCGGCGAGATTTGCGAGGCTCTGCGCGAGGTGTATGGGACTTATACCGAAGTGAGCATCACCTAGCCGTAATCGTTCTGTCCACGCTGGTGGTTCGTTTTTTATTCGCCATCAGCCGGCTTTGTGATTAAGATATAGGTCCATGAAGCGAGCGATCAACCATCTCAAGAAATCCGACCCCGTGATGCGGGCAATCATCGAACGCCACGGGCCGTGCCGCATGCAGTTTGGGTCCGCGGAGTTTCACAGCCTGGCTGAGGCCATCGTCTACCAGCAACTGAACGGCAAAGCCGCGGAAACCATCTTCAAGCGGTTTGCCGCGCTGGTCGGCGAGCCGCTCACTCCTGAAGGCATCCTCAAGGTGAGCGATGAAAAGATGCGCGGCGCGGGATTGTCGAAACAGAAGTCTGCGTATCTGAAAGACCTGGCTGCGAAGACCGCGAGCGGGCTGGTGGATTTCGCGCGGCTGCCGGAGTTGCCGGATGCGGAAGTGGTCGAGCATCTGACCCGGGTGAAAGGTATTGGGGTGTGGACTGCGCAGATGTTTCTGATGTTCACCCTGAAGCGCGAGAATGTTCTCCCGACAGGCGACTTCGCGATTCGCATGGCCATTCACAAACACTATCTCGATCGACCGCGCGCGAAACCAGCGAAGAAGTCCGCCGCGGCAAAAAAGAAAAGCCGCAAGCGGAAGATCAAGCTGCCCAGTCCCGAGCAGATGGAGAAGATCGCAAAACGCTGGGAGCCTTATCGCAGCGTCGCATGCTGGTATCTGTGGAAGAGTCTGGACACAAAAACACTTTAGTCACGGCGAGCGAGCTGGCTCTGTGCTCCCCGGTAGCCCCTGTGTTTAAATGAATGGAATGCCCGACCTCAAGATTCGCGTGCTGGTGGCCAAGCCCGGACTCGACGGGCACGACCGGGGTGCCAAAGTGATTGCGCGCGCCCTGCGCGATGCCGGCATGGAAGTGATTTACACCGGGCTGCGGCAAACTCCGGAGATGATTGTGAGCGCAGCGCTGCAGGAAGATGTTCAAGTCATTGGTCTGTCGATTCTTTCCGGCGCGCATAACGCCATTGTGCCGCGGGTGATGGACCTGATCAAACAGAACAAGATGGATGATGTTCTGGTGCTGGTGGGCGGGATTATTCCCGACCAGGATATTGATGCTCTCAAGAAACGCGGCGTGGCGGCGGTCTTCCAGCCGGGCACTGCCATGGACGACATCGTGAAATTCATCCGCGCGAACGTGAAGGGTGCGGGCGTTCCCACCGCAGGCTGATCGTGCCCAATCCGAACCTAGCAAGCATCCGGCAAGAACTTGAGCGTACGGTTGGTCCTGCGCCCTGGTATTGGAAGACCTTTCCTACGTTTCATTCTGCGGCAGGGCAGCCGTTTGCCTGGACGCATCAAGGCGATCAAGGGCCGGTGGGATATGTAGTTTCGCTGGCTCCGCAGGAGCACCCCAACCAGCTGCGGCTGGCGTTGAACACATACTGCCGGCCGTTTCTGGCTTCGCCCAGTTGTCTCGGCATCTGGTGTCCGGAGGGGCGCAACATTCGGCTGACCGGTTTCGATCCGGATCGGCTTGAAGCGTTTGATCTGGCTGAGATTGCGGGATGGTTCAAGCAATCCTCCGATCGCATTTATGCCAAGACTCCGCCGGTCGCGGAGTTCGAGGTACCCCTCACGCTGGGCCCGGGTATGCACAAGATTGAAGTGCCGCCGGAACTGGCGACGGTGGATGAGTTGATCGTCCCGACCAGCTATAAGGCAATGTCGAATGACGACCCGGCGTTCGCTCTTTTTGTTTTCTACCTGCAGGCAGGGCTGGTTGAGGTGCTGCCGCAGAAATGGTTCACGGCCTCGCAGTACCAGGTGGGGAAGCAATGGATTTCACGCGCGGCCCGCGATCAGGAATCGCATCGCATCTTCGGGGAATGCTTCGGCGTAGGAACGTTTCTGCTGGAGGAAGATGGATGCCGGTTGGAGGAGTGGTTGGACCGACGGGCTTAGTCTTGGCGCGGACAGCGGCCCGGGGAGGGATTCGGATCCCTCCGGCTAGCTTTCTCAGGCCTGACGAAGCAGTTTTGCCCTCTCCCCCGTACCGCCTGAGATCAAAAGCCGTGGCTCCGTAAATCCTCCCCCTGTGACCCTGCTTGCCGGCTTCGGCCGTGAGGTTTCTGGCCGAAAAAAAAGCCGGCAAAACTGTGAAGTTGCGGTGCTTGCGAGGCACTGAAGCCTTCGGGACTAGGAGAAAAGTGGCCCCCACCACCACGTTCGTGCTCTTCCAAGCCCTCGCCAGGCTCGAATAGACTTCTCGCCGAACGGACTCCCAGGCCCTCCACTGCGTGATGCGTTCGCAACTGTGCCGCACACCCTACCTGGAAGTCCTTAGCAGACCTCATTTTTTTGTGAAGATTTTCTTAGGAGCTTTCAAAGGAGCTATGGATAAAGCAGTACGACACCTTTACGAGTTTGGTCCATTCGTACTGGACCCCGGCGAGCGTCTTCTGCGGCATGGAGCGGCGCGCATGGATCTTCCGCCTCGGGCTTTCGATACTTTGCTGGTGTTGGTGGAGAACAGCGGCCGGCTGTTGGAAAAAGACGCGCTGATGAGAACTGTATGGCGCGATACCGCGGTCGAAGAGAACAACTTAACCCAGGTCGTTTATTTGGTGCGCAAGGCTCTGCGGGATGGAGAGGACGGGGCGCGCTACATTGAGACGGTGCCGAAGCGGGGATACCGCTTCGTCGGCGAGGTTCGGGAATTCCCGCGAGGCAACGGTCGTGGCAACGGACACAACGGCGGTACGAGCTTGGAGCTGCCCAGCTCGTCTTCTTCGGGCAATGACCGCGGGGAAGCGGGTTCCTCGGTCGCGACTACCGGTTCGCGGGCTGAAGCAGATTTGCTCCTTCCGGCTTCTGGCGCTGGAGCAAACGGTCTCAGGTACCCTGCTCCAAACTCAGATACATGGCGCGGCTGGATGCTGGGTCTGGTGGGTGGGCTGGCAATTATAGCTTTGGTGGTCCTGGTGGAGGGACCAGGCTGGAAGCAGAAGCGGCTCGGCGAACCGGTCCCCACTTCGGTTCGCTCGGTCGCCGTGCTGCCGATGCAGAATCTCTCCAATGACCCCGAGCAGGAATATTTCGTCGATGGGATGACCGACGAACTCATCACAGATCTGGCACAGCTTCACGACCTCAAGGTGGTCTCGAAGACTTCGATCATGCAATACAAGGGGACGCGCAAACCGCTTCCGCAGATTGGGCGTGAGTTGGGAGTGGACGCCGTGGTGGAAGGCTCGGTGCTGCGCTCAGGAGATCGGGTAAGAATCACGGCGCAATTGATCCGGACGGCGACTGATCGCCACATCTGGGCTGCAGCCTACGATGGCGACCTGAAAGACGTGCTTTCGCTGCAGGCGCGTGTGGCGGAGGCGATTACCAACCAGGTGAAACTCAGTTTGAGCGCCGAAGAGACCGGACGCCTGCGGCGATCGCGCGCCGTGAACCCGGGGGCATTTGATCTTTATTTGCATGGCCGTTACGCATTGAGTCAAAGAAATGTGCAAGCGTTTCGCCAGGCCATCGAGTATTTCAACCAGGCGATTGAAAAAGATCCCGAGTTCGCACTGGCCTATTCCGGGCTCGCGGATTGCCATACGCTGCTAACGCTTTACGGAGATGGCGTCGGCAACGTGGTGGAAGCCGAGGCAGCCGCCGAGAAGGCGCTGCAACTCGACAGCACGCTGGCCGATGCGCACACCTCCCTGGCCGCAGTTAAGGTGCTGCATGACTGGGATTGGCAGGGCGCCGAACAGGAGTTCCGCCGTGCGATTGAACTGAATCCCAACTTCGCCCGCGCCCACCATTGGTACGGCAATCTGTTGCTCGGCCCGGAAGGCCGCCACGAAGAAGCGATCGCGGAGCTGGAGCGCGCGCGGGAATTGGATCCGCTCTCTTTGATCATTAACGCTGACGTTGGGTTCGGGTATTATCTGGCCGGCCACTACGAGGCCGCACTGCAAACCTACCGCAACGTTCTGGCCGTGAACCCCAACTTCATACCGGTGCACTTCTACCTCGGGAAATACTACCGCCAGGTTGGCCAGTACGATCTTTGGCTTAAGGAAAGCGTGGAGAACAACCGTCTCTCCGGTTTTCCCGACCGGGGTGAATCCTTGCAACGGCTTTATGCTAAGGGCGGCTTCCGAGCTACGATGGAGGAGATGGCCAAGCCTGCGGAAGTAGGCAGTCTGGCAAGGCCGAAGCCATTCAGGATCGATTCCTGCACGTCAGCGGAGGCAAATGCCGCGCTCGGCAGGAACGCGGCAGCGCTCGATGCACTTGAGGATTGCTACCGGTGGTCCGAACCTGCTCTGGTTTATCTGAAGGTCGACCCGGTTTGGACGAACCTCCATTCCGAGCCGCGTTTTCAGGCGCTGCTCGGCCGTCTCCACCTGCAGTAACTCGGCTCTTAAGACGTCCTGTCCGTCGATGTGATCTCGCAGTGTTCTCGAGCGTCTGTGTCCGCGCAGGCGGCCTGCCTTCCGTTGCGCGGTCCGGCGCGAGTGGTATACCGTAAACAGTCCGATCTCTTCATCGATTACTCATGGCCGATCGCATCGAAGCTCCTCCAGACTACTCGTCGAAGACTGCCAATGTCCTGACGACCAAAGTCGATCCCACCTCGGCACGATTCGAGGCGAACATGCGTTTTCTGGCCGACCTCATGTCACAGGTGCGTAACGAAAGCGAGAAGATCAAGGAAGGCGGCGGAACGAAAGCTATCGAGAACCAGCACGCCAAGGGACGCCTCACTGCGCGCGAGCGGATTGAGTTGCTGGTGGATCCGGGTACATTCTTCGAGCTGGGAATTTACGCCGCCCACGGCATGTATGAAGAGTGGGGCGGAGCGCAGGCTGCCGGTGTGATCATCGGTCTGGCGCGCATCCACACGCGCATGGTGATGATCATTGCGAACGACGCCACGGTAAAGGCCGGAGCGTTTTTCCCGATGACGTCGAAGAAAGTGATTCGCGCCCAGAACATCGCCATTGAGAACCGCATTCCGACCGTCTATCTGGTGGATTCGGCGGGAGTGTTTCTGCCGCTGCAGGAAGATGTGTTTCCTGACACGGATGACTTCGGCCGCGTGTTCCGCAACAACGCCGTGATGTCCGCTTTGGGCATTCCGCAGATCGCGGCCATCATGGGCATGTGCGTGGCAGGCGGCGGATACTTGCCGGTGATGTGCGATCACGTTCTGATGACCGACGGCAGCGGCTTGTTTCTAGCCGGACCCGCGCTGGTGCAGGCGGCGATCGGACAGAAAGTTTCCGCAGAAGATCTAGGCGGAGCAGCCATGCACGCCAGCATCAGCGGCACGGTGGATTTTCGCGAACCGGACGATGCAGCCTGCCTGGCGCGCATTCGCTCAATCGTCGAAAAGTGGGGATACCGGCGGCAATCTCCCTGGGACCGTAAGAAGCCGGTCGCACCGGCGTTGGCGGCTGAAGAGATTTACGGAATTTACGATTCCTCACCGGCGCGGCCTTACGACATGAAAGAGATTCTGGCGCGCGTGCTCGATGGCAGCCGCTTCGATGAGTACAAGGCACAATACGGGAAGACGCTGATCTGCGGCTATGGCCGCATTGGCGGCTTTGCCGTGGGAATTGTCGCCAACCAGAAGCTGCACGCGCAGGCTACGGACCACGAAGGCCACAAGCGGATCGAGTTCGGCGGCGTAATCTACACCGAATCGGCAGAGAAAGCGGCGCGCTTCATCATGGACTGCAACCAGAATCTGATCCCACTGATCTTTTTTCATGACGTGAACGGTTTTATGGTGGGCCGGGATGCGGAATGGAGTGGCATCATCAAAGCGGGCGCGAAGATGGTGAATGCAGTATCGAATTCGGTGGTGCCGAAAATTACCGTGATTGTGGGAGGATCGTTTGGCGCAGGACATTATGCGATGTGCGGCAAGGCATTCGATCCGCGTTTCGTTTTCGCGTGGCCCACGGCGCGTTACGCCGTGATGAGCGGCGAGTCGGCGGCGGGAACCCTGGTGGAGATCAAGGTGAAACAACTGGAGCGCGGAGGCCAGAAGCTGGGTGAGGAAGAAAAGAAGGAGCTATACGAATCGGTGAAGCGGACCTACGACGAGCAGACCGATCCGCGCTACGGAGCGGCCCGGCTGTGGATCGACAAGATCATTGATCCCATCGAGACCCGCGATGCGATTACGCAGGCTCTGGAAGCGGCCGCGTTGAATCCCGAGGTACCGGAGTTCAAAGTGGGAGTACTGCAAACGTAGATTTAGCCACGGATTTTCACGGATTCACGCGGATAAAGAAAACGAACGGTCCTCTTTAATAAGGGTTCTGATCCGTGAGAATCCGTGCGATCCGTGGCGCTTTGATATGTCTGATTCGGTGAAACTGATCGAATGTCCGCGCGATGCCTGGCAGGGGCTGAAGGGCCAGATTCCGCCCGACATCAAGCGCGCCTATTTACAGGCGTTGATCAGCGCTGGATTCAAACATATCGATGCGGTTTCGTTCGTATCACCGAAAGCGGTGCCGCAAATGGCGGACTCGGAAGAAGTGCTGAAGGAACTCGATCCGCCCGACGACGTGGAGATCATCGGCATCGTCGTCAACGAAAAGGGCGCGCAGCGAGCGATCGAAACGCAAGCGGTGCATACTTTGGGATTTCCTTATTCGATCTCGGAGACTTTTTTGCGCAAGAATCAGAATCAGTCCGCCGAACAGGCGCTCGAGGAACTGGAGAAGATTCAGACGAAAGCCGACAATGCGGCGCTCGATGTCGTCGTTTATATCTCCATGGCGTTTGGCAATCCCTATGGCGATCTGTGGAACGTGGAGGAAGTAATTGAGGCGATCTCGCTGCTGGAAGTCGACAATCTGCGTATGATCTCCCTGGCTGACACGGTCGGCATGGCCACTCCGGAACAGATCAGCGAACTGGTCGGCGCGGTGATGGCGAAGTACGATTACCTGGAGATTGGAGTTCACCTGCACAGCCGTCCCGAGCAGGCCGCGGCGAAAATTCTTGCGGCTTACGATGCTGGCTGCCGCCGATTTGATTCGGCGTTAGGCGGACTGGGAGGCTGCCCATTCGCGCAGGATGCGTTAGTGGGCAACATTGCGACCGAGAAAGTGATTGAAACACTCAAGCAGCGTGGCGCTGAGTTACCGCCTCTGAAGCCGCTGGACGCGCTGCTGCGAGCGAACGCCGAGATCGGGGCGCGGTATTCGAATTCCGTTAGCGACGATTAGCCGTTTCTAGATGTGAAACGAAGTGAACTACAAAACGATCCAACTCGCATACGATTCCGGCGTAGCCACGATCACGCTGAACCGCGCCGACAAACGCAACGCCATCAGCTTCGAGTTGATTGACGATCTGCTGCGCGCGCTGCAGGAAGTGGAGACTTCCGACGCACGCGTACTCATCGTGACCGGAGCAGGCAAAGCTTTCTCTTCCGGCATGGACCTGGATAACCTGAAAGCGCTGATCGGCCGCTCTCCGGAGCAGAACCTGAAAGATTCGGAGACGATGGTCCGCCTGTTCCGCGCGCTTTACGAATTTCCAAAGGTCACCATCGCAGCGGTGAATGGAGCTGCGATCGCCGGGGGCACCGGACTGGCTTTGCTGTGCGACTTCACGCTGGCTGTTCCCGAAGCGAAGTTCGGCTACACCGAGGTGCGCATCGGATTTGTGCCCGCCATCGTTTCCACTTTCCTGCTGCGCCAGGTCGGAGAGAAACAGGCGCGCGACCTGCTGCTGACCGGGAGAATCATCGGCGCTGACGAAGCGGCGCGCATGGGATTGATCAACGAAATCGTCGCGCCCGAAAATCTGATGACGCGGGCCCGGGAATTGGCTGCGCTGCTGATGGAGAATAGTCCGACTTCATTGCGGGCGACAAAGAAACTCCTGAACGATCATGCCCGCGCGGAACTGGATTTACAGATTGAAGCTGCGTTGCGGGAGAACGCCGCGATCCGCACCACCGCTGACTTCCGCGAGGGGATTGTGTCATTTCTCGAAAAACGCAAACCGGTTTGGAGCGGGAAATGAAGAGCGGGAAATGAAGTCGGCTCACCCACAGGCGATCAACGAAACCCGGCTGCGCGTGCGTTACGCGGAGACCGATCAGATGGGCGTGGTCTACCATTCCAACCATTTCATCTGGTTTGAGGTGGGACGCGTCGAATTGCTGAGGCAGTTGGGCTTTTCCTATCGCGACATGGAGAGCAAGGATGGACGGTTCATCGCGGTCGCCGAGGCCAAATGCCGCTATCGTGCGCCGGTGCGCTACGACGAAGAGGTTCTGGTGCGCACGCAATTATTGAATGTGCGCAAGTCAGTGATCCACTTTGGTTATGAATTGCGGCGCGCGGAAGATGGCGCTCTGCTGGCGGAAGGCGAGACCACGCACATCGTCACGGGTCCAGATATGAAAGTGGCTGCGCTGCCGGAGAAGTATTTGAAAGTATTTCGTGCAGCCATAGGAAAACGAAACGGAAATTCTCTTGAACGCACTTCACATTAACGGGAACGATCTTACTCTGGAAGCGGTGCGCGAGGTCGCAGCTGAAAAACGCCCCGTGCTCCTGTCCCCTGACGCGCGTGAGGCCGTGGATCGTGCGCGCGCCGTGGTTGATGAGATCGTCGCCAGTAACAAAGTTGCCTATGCGATAACGACTGGCGTGGGCAAGCTTAGCGATGTCCGCATTGTCGGCGACCAGATTCGCGAACTGCAAGTCAACCTGGTGCGCTCGCATTCCGCCGGAGTGGGTGAACCTCTCTCCATCCCGGAAACGCGCGCCATGATGCTGTTGCGGGCCAATTCCCTGGCCAAGGGCTACTCGGGCGTGCGCGGGGTGGTGATCGACACGCTGTGCGAAATGCTGAACCGCGGCGTCACTCCGTTCGTGCCGTCGCAGGGCAGCGTAGGCGCGAGCGGCGATCTGGCGCCTCTGGCGCATCTGGCGCTGGCATTGATTGGCGAAGGGGAATGTATCGACGCTGCGGGCGTGCGCGTTTCCAGCAGTGACGCGCTGAAGCGGGCGCAGATTAAGCCGCTGACGCTGGAAGCAAAGGAATCCATCTCGCTGATCAACGGGACGCAGGGCATGCTGGCCGTGGGCACGCTGGCGCTGCTGGCGGCCGAAACGCTGGTGGATTCCGCCGATGTGCTGGGCGGGCTGTGCTGTGACGCGTTGAAGGGCACGGACACGGCTTTCGATGAACGCATCCACAAAGCGCGTCCGCACAGTGGTCAGATGAAGACCGCAGCGAATTTGCGGAAGATGCTTGAAGGCAGCCAGATTCGCGAATCGCACCGCGAATGCGGCCGGGTGCAGGACGCTTACTCGCTGCGCTGCATCCCGCAAGTGCACGGCGCGGTGCGCGATACGCTGGCGCACTGCCGCAAGGTATTTGAGACCGAGGCGAATTCTGCTGTCGACAATCCTCTGGTATTCATCACCGACGCCACGAATCTCGCGGGCGATGTCATCTCCGGGGGAAACTTTCACGGCGAACCCCTTGCCTTTGCTTTGGATTTCATAGGCATCGCCCTGAGCGCGCTCGCCGGGATCAGCGAGCGCAGAATCGAGCGACTGGTGAACCCCGCTCTCAGTGAGGGTTTGCCGCCGTTCCTGGCGCAAGGGGCGGGATTGAATTCAGGTTTCATGATGCCGCAGGTCACGGCGGCCGCGCTGGTCAGCGAGAATAAAGTGCTGGCGCATCCCGCGTCGGTGGATTCGATTACGACCTCGGGCAACAAGGAAGACTACGTCTCCATGGGCATGACGGCGGCGATCAAGCTGAAACGTATTGTCGAGAACACGCGCAACGTGCTCGCGATTGAAGCCATGGCCGTGGCCCAGGCAATCGATTTTCTCGCTCCGCTAAAGACCTCGAAGCGTGGACAGGCGGCGCATGCGGCGATCCGGTCAGTGTGTCCAACGATGGAGAAAGATCGGGTCATGTACAAAGACTTCGCGCGGCTCGCGGAATTGATCGCCAGCGGCAAGGTGGCCGAAGTCATCCGCTAAGGAATTCTCTTAGACGGCGCGTTCCTGTGGGAGCGTCGGATTGACACAGGATTTATGGGCATCTAGTCTTGCTGCACTCCTGATGGCACCGCCTATCGACAGCTTGCGCAAAAATCATCGTTACGTTCATTACATCCTTCTCGCCGTTGCCGTGCTCGCCTGTCTTGTTCCTTTTTCCGGCAAGCCTTTCAATATTGATGACACGCTGTTCGTTTATGAGGCGCGGCAGATCGCGCAGCACCCGCTTGATCCTTTCGGATTCAAAGTGAATTGGTATCTCGATGCGATACCGATGGCGTATGAAACCAGAAATCCTCCTCTTGCGTCCTACTACAGCGCTGCCGCCGCGATTTTTGTTGGGTGGTCGGAACGGGCGCTGCACCTCGCGTTTCTGCTGCCGGCGCTCGCCACGGTATGGGGCACATACCGTCTGGCAGAACGACTTACGAATTCACCGCTGCTGGCTGCCGTGGCCACGCTTCTAACGCCGGGGTTTCTCGTATCTGCCAACAGCGTGATGTGCGACACGATGGCACTGGCGCTTTGGCTTTGGGCCATCATTTTCTGGGTTGAAGGGTTTGAGCCGCAGAAACCGCGCTATCTGGCTGTTTCTGTTGTCCTGATTACTTTATGTGCATTGACGAAGTATTTCGGCATCGCTCTGATTCCGCTGCTGGCGGTGTATTCGTTGGCCCGGCAGCGGCGTCTCGGAAGCTGGGCTTGGTATCTCCTGGTGCCAATTCTCGCCCTGACGGGTTACCAGCACTGGACGAAAGCGGTCTACGGACTGCGCATGATCACGTTCGCCGCTCATATCGCCACCGGCGTTCGACAAGGAAGGCACGCTTCACTCCTGGCCAATGCTTTGGTTGATCTCGGCTTTGTCGGAGGATGCGCGCTGCCCGCGCTAACGTTCGCTCCTTTCATCTGGCCGCGCAAGAAGATTTTCGCAGTCTGCGTGCTGAGCGCACTTGCGGGGTTTCTCATCAGCACCGGCCGAATAAGTCTCGGCGAGATCCTGGGGCCGTCCGACTTTTATCAGCACTGGTTTCTGGTCGGCATTCAGTTAACGCTCTTCATTGCCGGCGGGGTCTCCGTGATGGCACTGGCGGCCGCGGACGCGTGGAAACGCAGGGATGCCGACTCCCTGTTGCTGATGCTTTGGGTTTTAGGGACATTCATTTTTACCGGCTTCGTGAACTGGACCATCAACGCCCGCTCCGTTCTCCCGCTGATTCCGGCGGCTGGCATCCTGCTGGCGCGGCGCGTGGACGCCCTGCCGGCACCGTCGATGCGCTGGCGGCCTGCGATGTTGGCCATGCCGTTAGCCTAGCAGGCGCGGTATCGCTGTGGCTCACCTGGGCTGACACGGAGCTGGCGTATTCGGCGCGAACCGCGGCAACACTGATCGAGCAAAAGACCAGAAACCAGCCGGGTACGGTGTGGTTCATGGGGCATTGGGGATTCCAATACTATATGGAGTCGTTCGGTGCGCATGCCGTCATAGTGAATGACCCGCCGCACCAGCCGGGGGATTACCTCGCTATGGCGGAGAGCACTCGTCTATTCGAAATGCGCCCGGAGTTTGTGACTTCACGCGAAGTAATTGAGATCCCCATGCGTCTCGGAATCACGACGGCCCAAAACCAACTCGGCGCGGGTTTTTACTCCGCCGATACGGGTCCTCTGCCTTTTGCCATCGGACCGGTACCGCCCGAGCGCTATGAATTACTTCGCCTGGGACGGAAGATTGGTCCCAGCCGCGACTGCGTCATCGCCCTAAGGTGGTGAGACCGCTTTCGCCGCGCTGCCATCCAGTCCCAACTTGTCGGCGATTCCCTTTAGCGCCTCGATGCAGAAGGCGATGTGCTCGTCCAGATCCACGCCCAGCGCGGCAGCGCCGTTGATGATGTCGTCGCGGTTCACTTTGCGGGCGAAGGCTTTGTCCTTCATCCTTTTTCGCACTGACTTTGCGTCCACCTCGGCCAGCGATTTTCCCGGCTTGATCAGGGCCACGGCGGTGATGAATCCGGCGAGTTCGTCGCAGGCGAAGAGAGCTTTTTCCATGGGCGTGTCGCGGGTGACGCCGGTGTATTCGGCGTGCGACATGATGGCTCGGCTGATCACTTCCGGCCATCCGCGCTGCTTCAGAATCTCGTTGCCCTTGTAGGGATGGTCTTCGAGGCTGGGATACTTTTCGTAGTCGAAGTCGTGGATGAGTCCGACGATGCCCCACAGGTCTTCTTTGGATAAACCAACTTCTGATACTCCGGAGGCCTCATCATCAAACTTGCTGGAGCAGGCGCGCATGCAGGCCTCGACTGCCAGCGCGTGCTTGCGCAAACTTTCCGACTGGGTGAACTCAGTTAGTAAACACCACGCGGTCTCGCGATCAATCATGCTATTGGCCCTGTTTCTGCGGGATTTCGCCGCTTCGCTTTGGTTTTCGCCGGCAAGATTCACGGCTTTATGCATTTTAACCTTGACATCCACAGGCCTTGTACCGCAGATTATCCCTGCAGTCGGAACCATCCCCCAATTTTCAGGTTCCTGCGTAGTAGTAAGGAGTAGCCGGCTCTGGCACTCCCACAACCCGATGGCCACGACTCTTGCCCCAGTAGATTCTAGGGAAGTCGTCCGTTGCGATCATTGCCTGCTGGTTCAATTCCGTACGGTCAATAACAATTGCCGGCGCTGCCACTCGTCCCTGGACGAGGAACCCGAGCCCGAGCCGGTGGTGATGGCGCCGCCGGTGATGATGCCCATGCCCGGTACCGGCCGTGGGCATCTGAACCTGGCAACGTCGATCCGCTCGCTGCGTTTGCGCAGCGGGCTGAGCCAGCGGCAACTGGCGGGACGCATGTCCGTGCCGCGGACTTACGTTTCCAAGATTGAAAACGAAAAAGCTACGCCTACGCTGTCGTCCCTGGAACGGCTGGCGCGAGCATTGGAGGTGACCGTGCCGGAACTGCTCAGTGGCGGAGAAAAGAACCGCCAGGACGAAATCAGCGAACTGATGAAAGATCAGTTCATCGCGGAGATTCTGCCGTTTGTTTCGCAACTGAACGGGATGCAGATGTCGAGCATCCTGACCCAGGTGCGGGATTTGACGATGAGGCCGAGAAGGACCGCGTAGGGAAGCAGGTTTCAAAGTTTCAGAGGCTTCAAGTTTCACAACTGGGCGCGCCCGGGCTCGTTCACTTTGAAACCTTGAAACTTTGCAACTTTGAAACCTAAGTTTTATCCGGGCAACCAGCCAACTCAATGCCGGGACCAACCTCTTGGTCCCGGCTTTTTTCTCGCCTCGCGCCCCGTGAATCCGAAATAGATCGACTGACATCTATCCAGCATGAGCCTGGAAGAAGTTGGAAGTGTTTTTTCTGCTTTATCGGCCCACCCCGCGTCTGTGAATCAATCGGAAGCGAATGGATGGGGCGAGGAGTCTTCGCCGCGACCGGTGCCTGCCTCGAGTTCCCCTGCCAATGACGATTCCTCTGCTCGACGCCTACTCGCGCGCAGTTACGGGCGCGGTGGGATCGTCAGCCCCTCGGTGGTGAACATCGAAGTGCATCAAGCCGCTGGGCGCACGCGCGTCCGGTGAACCGCGCGAACGGCGGGGCGGAGGCTCGGGGTTTGTATTCACTCCGGATGGCTTGATTCTCACCAACAGCCATGTCGTGCATGACGCCACGCGCATCGAGGTCACGCTGGCGGACGGGCGCCGCATGCCGGCGAGCGCGATCGGAGACGATCCCGCGAGCGATCTGGCTGTGATTCGCATTGACGAAGCGCGAGTGGACGAACCCGGCCTCACCGCCGCTGCTCTCGGCGATTCGCAGCAGCTTCGCGTGGGACAACTTGTGGTTGCCATCGGCAATCCATACGGATTTCAGTCGACCGTGACGGCAGGTGTGGTGAGCGCGTTGGGACGTTCGCTGCGATCGTATTCGGGGCGGCTGATCGATGATGTGATCCAGACCGACGCTGCGCTCAACCCGGGCAACTCTGGCGGGCCGCTGGTCGATTCCGCGGGGCGAGTGGTGGGAGTGAACACGGCGACCATTCTGCCGGCGCAGGGAATTTGTTTTGCCATCGGGATCAACACGGCGAAGTTCGTGGCCAGCCGCCTGCTGCGCGATGGACGCATCCGCCGCAGCTACATCGGAGTGTCGGCGCAGACCGTGCCGGTGCATCGCCGCGTGGTGCGCTTCTATGATCTGGCGAAAGAATCCGGCGCGCTGGTTCTGTCGGTCGAAGAAAATAGTCCGGCGAAGCGGGCGGGGCTGCGGGATGGCGACATCATCGTTGCGCTGGAAGGCCACGCGGTAGCCGGCGTGGACGATCTGCACCGCGTGCTGGCCGACATTCGCGCAGGCGCGAGTTGCTCGCTGACGGTGCTGCGGCATACGGAGAAGCTGGAGTTGAAGATCGTGCCGGAAGAAGCAAAGTAGCGAGTTTTGTGGGCGGAACGGCTGAAGTCGTGCCCTTCCCGATCTGTACTCCTTCCATCGACGCCCTTGCCGGTGTGCCTTTCCCGTCATTGCAACCCGCTTCCCGGCTGTGTTAGCCTCAATGCGAAGGGGATCACTTTGCAGCACAAAGTTCCCGCCGGGCTGGATCGCAAGGAAACGGAAGTCTACCGGCATCTTGATCCAGAGCGGCTCCCGAAACACATCGCCATCATCATGGACGGCAACGGGCGCTGGGCGAAACGGCGCCACATGCCGCGCGTGGCCGGACACCGCGCCGGAGTGGCGGCGGTGCGCTCGACGGTGGAGACGGCGGCGCGCATCGGCATTCATGCGCTCACGCTTTATGCCTTCTCGGAAGAAAACTGGAAGAAGCGTCCCAAGAGCGAAGTCGATTTTCTGATGGGCCTGCTGAGCCGCTACCTGAAGGCGGAAGTGCCCACGCTGAACGAGAACAATATCCGCCTGGAATATATCGGCCGCCAGCAGCAACTGCCGGAAGATGTGCAGGAGCGCATGGAGTGGGCGCGCCAGAGTACGGCGCACAATACGGGGACGGTGCTTACTCTGGCGCTGAACTACAGCGCGCGCAGCGAACTGGTGGACGCGTTCCGCTCGATGGTGAACGCGGCTTCGCAGAATGGCGGCCTCGAGCATTTGCGGATCGACGAAGACACGGTGGGCGAACATCTCTATACGCGGCACCTGCCGGATCCCGATCTGGTGGTGCGCACCTCGGGCGAGATGCGGCTGAGCAACTTTTTGCTGTGGCAGCTGGCCTATGCCGAAATCTATGTGACGCCAACGTTGTGGCCGGATTTCCGCGGCTTGCATCTGCTCGAAGCGATTGCCGAGTATCAGAAGCGGGAGCGGCGCTACGGCGGGCTGAACCACGGGGATGCGCATGCTTCTGGCGAGCCTGTGAAGGCTCACAAGTAGAGCCTCCGCCGTCCGTTGCATGGAGAGAAACAGCAGGTTCCTCGCCGGGCTTTCAGCCCGACTCGGAATGACAAGACCGTTTAAGATGGACGAACCTTCTTGCTGAAGCGCATCGCGACCGCGGTCGTCCTGATTCCCATTGTGCTGTTGCTGGTGCTGCGCGCGCCGGTACCGGTGCTGGCTGTCGTGGCGGCGGCTGTGGCGCTGATCACGGTCAGGAATTTCTGAAGCTGACCGAATCCTACGGTGTGCAGCCGCTGCGGCTGCCGACTTACATCTTCGTGGGATTGTTCTTTCTGCTGCTGGCGGCGAGCGCGATCGGCGACACGCCGCAACTCTCGGCGCTGAAATTCGTCCTTGGGCTGGGATTTGCCGCTGCGCTCGCTCCTTTTCTCTTTCTCACCATCGCCATGCGGCGGGCACAGATGAGCAGCGCATATCCGGCGGCGGCGGCCTCGGCATTCGCTTTCGCCTACATCGCCCTGCCCATGGCCATGCTGGTGCAGCTTCGCCAGCAATGGGCGGGAGCGTTCTGGCTGCTCTATCTGCTTCTGGTGGTTTGGGCGGGAGACATTTTCGCCTATTTCGTGGGCCGCTCCCTGGGACGGCACCTGATGGCGCCGCGCATCAGCCCGAAAAAAACCTGGGAGGGCGCGGCAGCTTCGCTGGCCGCGAGCCTGGTGGTCGGAAGCCTGCTCTTCAGTCACGCCCTGCAGATCAGTTCGTTCCTGCTGCGCGTGGGACTGATCGAGCGTCGCGACGGCCTGTTCGGGCTGGAGAAGCCGGAACTGTGGCCGATCATTCTGCTGACGATCGCGGTGAATATCGCGGCGCAGCTGGGCGATCTGGTGGAATCTCTGATCAAGCGCGGAGCGGGAGTGAAGGATTCGGGCACGATTCTTCCCGGCCACGGCGGCATGCTCGACCGCATCGATGCCCTGCTCTTTGCCGCGCCGGTACTGTGGTTCTACGCGGCGGCACTCTTCCCACCCGCCCGCCCCTGGTAGCGCGTAAAATAGAGGTTTGGCTCGTTGAAGAACTTTTCGCATGAAACGCATTGCCATCCTTGGGTCCACCGGCTCGATCGGCCGCAGCACGCTGAGCGTGGCTGAGTCCTATCCCGAGCGCTTTCAGATCGTCGCGCTGGCCGCGGGCGCCAATCTGGAGGCGGCCTTCGAGCAGGCGCGGCGCTGGCGGCCCCGCGTGCTTTCGATCGCGGCAGAGCCCGATGCCGATGCGCTGCGCGCGCGCCTGAAGCAAGCGGGTCTTAGCGAAATTGAAGTGGTTTACGGAGCGGCCGGCACGGTGAAGGTCGCGACCCATCCCGAGGCCGATTTCGTGGTGAGCGCCATCGTGGGCGTGGCTGGGCTTGAGGCCACCTACGAAGCGGTGAAGGCCGGGAAGACTGTCGGCGTAGCCAACAAGGAATGCCTGGTCGCGGCGGGAGAATTGATCACCGCCGAGGCGCGCCGGCAGGGCAAGCCGCTGCTGCCGATCGACAGCGAGCACAACGCGGTTCACCAATGCCTGCGGGGCGGGCGGATGGAGGAAGTGGAACGCATCTGGCTGACGGCTTCCGGCGGCCCGTTTCTGAACACGCCGCGCTCGGAGTTCAGCTCGATCACGGTGGAGCAGGCGCTGAATCATCCCACCTGGAAGATGGGCAAGCGCATCACCATCGACTCGGCGACCTTGATGAACAAGGGTTTCGAGGTGATCGAGGCTTGCCGATTGTTTCACCTGCCGCCGGCGAAAGTGGAAGTGATGGTGCATCCGCAGTCGACGATTCATTCCATGGTTGAGTTCATCGATGGCAGCATACTGGCCCAGTTTTCGGTGACCGACATGCGGCTGCCGATTCTGTACGCTCTAACATATCCGGAGCGGATTCAATCGGATATGCGCTTTCCGGTCGGTAACTTGCGTCATCTGGACTTCTGCCCTCCAGACATGAGTAAATTTCCTTGTCTGCGTCTGGCCTACGAAGCGGCGGAGGCGGGCGGGGCCAAGACGGTGGCGCTGAATGCCGCCGATGAAGTCGCGGTAGCTGCGTTTCTTGAAGGCAGCATTTCATTTGATGAAATTCCCAGGATCATCGAAGACGCGGTTTCTGCATCTAATTCTGGGACACTGGAGTCGATTGCAAAGGTGCTTGAAGCCGACGCCGAAGCCCGCCGATATGCTCAAGAGCGAGTTTTGGAGACAAGCCGGCGAACCTCGCACTCGCGGCCGGCATCTGTGGTTTAGTAGCTAATCTAACAGGGGAGCTGTTCCGTACTTCTTTTATGTCTGATTTCTTCATCTCTGTCGCTGCCGTGGCTGTGGTTCTGGGCTTCATGATTCTGATCCACGAGTTCGGCCACTATGCCGTGGCCAAGCTGCTGGGTGTCCGGGTGGAGCAGTTTGCCATTGGGTTCGGCAAGCGGCTGGTGGGCTTCCGCAAAGGCGATACGGACTATCGCATCAACGCCATCCCGCTGGGCGGCTACGTAAAGATGAGCGGCGAGAATCCCATGGACGAGCGCACCGGCGACCCGGGCGAGTTCATGTCTCACCCGCGCTGGCACCGCTTCCTGATCGCGATTGCCGGTCCCGCGATGAATATTCTGCTGGCCATCTTCCTGCTCACCGCGGTTTACATGGTGCATTACGAGTATCCGGTGTTTCTGGACAAGCCGGCGGTCATCGAAGGAGTGAAGCACGACTCGCCTGCCGATCGCGTGGGCTTACAGCCGGGCGACCGGATCGTGAAGGTCGATGGCATTGAGAACCCGACCTGGGAACAACTGCAGCCCCGAGTGTGGCTCAGTCCCAATCAGCCTCTGACGGTCACCGTTCAGCGCGGAGATCAGACCTTCGAGAAAACCATTGTGCCCCAGCCGGTGACTACCTCTGAAGTGGGTTCCGCGGGATGGTTTCCGGAAGATCCTGTCATCGTCGGCCAGATTGAGCCCAACACGCCGGCTGCCAAGGGCGGCCTGAAGGAAGATGACAGAATTGTTGCCATGGATGGCAAGCCGCTGGTTTCCATCGAAGCCATGATTGAGCGCCTCCAGCAGACCAAGGACAACTCCGGTCGATCTCACCGTGATGCGGGACGGCCAGACTTTAAGCCTTCACGGGCCTGAAGCCCGTGCTTGGGAAAACCGAAGACCCGAAAGAGCAGAGATATCGCCTGGGATTCGTTGCCCGAAGCGAAACCAAGGTCACCACACTGCCGTTTAGCCAGGCGCTGAGTCGTTCGCTGGAGCAGAACAAGAAATACTCGTTGCTCATCTTGGAGCTGGCGAAAAAGATTGTGCAAGGGAAAGTATCGCTTAAAGCCGTCTCCGGCCCGATCGGTATCGCGCAGGATGCCGGCTACGCGGCGCAGCAAAAAGGCTGGACTCCGCTGATGGAGTTGACGGCCGGGATCAGCCTCAACCTCGGCATCTTTAACCTGCTGCCGATCCCCATTATGGACGGCGGCGTCATCCTGTTCCTCTTTATCGAAGGGCTCATGCGGCGCGACGTCAGCCTGCGCATCAAAGAGCGCGTCTACCAGGCGGCATTCGTTTTCCTGGTGCTGTTCGCCGTCATGGTCATCTACAACGATCTGATGAAGACGCTGCCCGGGCTCATGGACCGGCTCCAGTAGGGCTATCTTCAGAGTGTCGACCCTCGAAGCGCAATGGGTTTGCATTGCGCTCGACTGCCCGAAAGCCGTCTTACTCGCTAACTTGCCGTCACTTTTCTTTTTGTTGCGCGATCCATTTGTCGGTGCGGGCCTCGAGAAGATCGAGCGGCAAAGTTCCGCCGTCGAGCATCTCATCGTGGAACTTGCGGATGTCAAACTTCGGTCCCAATTCTTTCTTGGCGCGTTCGCGGAGTTCGCGGATCTTGAGCTGGCCGAGCTTGTAACTGAGGGCCTGCGCTGGCCACGCGATGTAGCGGTCAGTTTCGGACTGGATGGTGGGTTCGTCGACCGCGCCGGACTTGCGCATGAACTCCACGACCTGATCGCGGGTCCATCCCTTCGAGTGAATTCCGGTGTCGACCACCAGACGCACGGCGCGGAAGAGTTCGGAGGAAAGCCGGCCGTAGTCCGAGACGGGATCCTGATAGAAGCCGACCTCTTTGCCGAGTTCCTCAGCGTACAGCGCCCAGCCTTCGATGTAGGCGTTAAAGCCAAGACCATGGAGGCGGAACTTGGGCAATCCCGTGAGCTGCTGCTGCACCGATAGCTGCATGTGATGTCCGGGAACGCCTTCGTGGTAGGCGACGGCCTCATCATCAATCATCGAGCGTTCGGCGAAGTTAGAGGTTGCGACCACGACGCGGCCGGGCCGCTTGCCGTCCGGCGTACCGGTGACGTAATGGGTTGCAGCAGCGGACTGAAAGGCTGGGATGGCTTCTACGGTGACCGGCGATTTCGGGAGGAGTGTGAAGAGCTCCGGGAGTTTCGGCTCCATCTGGGCGATGTAGCGGCGGAAGTCGTCGAGAATCTGATCGGCGGATGTAGGAATGTATTTGGGATTGGTTTTGAGTGAGGCGCGGAAAGAGGCAAGGTCGGCGAAACCTTCCTTCTTGGCGATAGCCGTCATCTCGGCCTGGATGCGGTCGATCTCGCGGAGGCCGAGTTGATGGATCTCATCCGGCTTCATGCGGGTAGTCGTGCGGGCGTAGATGTTGTTTTCGTAGCGCTTCTCGCCGTCTGCCAGAGAAGTGATGGAAAGAGTGGTACGGCCTCGAGGGGCGTATTCCGTGCTCAGAAACCCGGCGAACGTCTTATAGGCGGGAATGACATCGGTATTGATGGCGTCCGTGATCTGCTGGGTCAGGCGCTTCTGGTCTTCGGGCGAAATGTCCGCAGGATACTTCTTCGTCGGGAGCAGAAATGGGTCAGCATCAATGATGCCTTGGCACTGGACGGGAAGTTTCTCGGCGAGAAATCGGACGGGCATGAGTTTGTCCTTCATGCCGGCGCGAAGCACTTCCGTGGTCTGGGTGAGGACGCGCGGGATCTGGCGAAGGCGCGCGATGTAGTCTTCGTAGTGTTTGACGGAGTCGAAGGGCATCGACAGCGGCATATCCGCGAGGCTGGTATGGATACCATTCTGCTGATTGATCGGCATCTCGTACTCTTTGAGATCGAAGTCGGCGATGCGCTGCTGCAGCACTCGAACCAGCAGATCGTGGGAGAGTTGGTCCTGATCGGAGAAGCCGGCGCTTGGGATGGCTTCAATCCGCGCAAGGAAAGTCTCGTCGCTGTGGTGGCGCTGGAGAATTGCGTTGAGTGAGTACTGGGCGAGCTTGTCGTTGTAGCGGTAGTCGCCGTAGGCGGTGGCACGCTCGGGAAAGTTGCGGAGATCGGTCTCGTAGTACTCATCGAACAGCGCGTTCTGGGCGGCGAGGCGATCGGCAAGGGGTTTAAGGTTGTTTTGGGCGAAGATGGAACCGGTCATGGCGACGAGAAATAAGAGGCTTTGGGGAAGGCGCATGGTTTAAGCAGATTACCAGAAGGCTTTGGGACAGCGTTGACGCTTGACTTGATGTGAGATACAATGTATCTCAGCGAGGGCTTATGGCAGCGACGGAGATGGTTCATGTTCGAGTGGAAAAGCGGATCAAGACCCAGGCCGCCAAGACGTTGGCTGCTATGGGACTGTCCGTATCCGACGCAGTGCGCGTTTTGTTGACGCGCGTGGCGGTGGAGAAGGCGCTGCCCTTTGAAGTGAAAGTTCCCAACGCTGCAACCGCAGCGGCAATGCGGGATGCGCGCAAAGGGGGCCTGACCTCGTTCAATAGTGTCTCCGAACTGATGAGCGACTTGAATGCGGAGGATTGAGCGCACCGGCGCGTTTCACCGCGACTTCAGGCGCGAGAAGAGCGGTCAACACCGGCGCGACATTGACTTCCTCGTTTTTGACATCGTCTCCCTCCCGGCTGACGACAAGTCTCTATCGGACAAAAACCGCAACCATGGGCTGTCCGGCGACTGGAGCGATCACACCGCGAATGCCATCTAAAACCAGACCTGTTGTTGATCTACCGCAAGCCGGATGCGAAGGTTTTGCAACTTGTTCGGATGGGTTCGCACAGTGAGCTTTTCGGCTGACGACACTCCCTTCTGCTACAGTGATTTCAGCGCCAGGACCCCCGGGTCCTGAAGAGGCCTTCTTGCTAACTGCAAGAGCTCGCCTGGCGGTAAAAATCCAAACCAAAATGGAGCTAGACTTTATGCTGTACAAAGTCGCGGCCTCCCTATTTCTACCGGTTCTCTGGAAACTGATGCGCATCGCTTCCGTTGAACTGAACCTCAAGATCTCCTTCAAGTAAGAGCATGTGGCCTGGCGCCCTCCAACCGGGGAGCAACAGGCCGCATCTATTTCCCAGCCTGAGCGAGACCGATCTCGCAAAGCGGAACCCCTGAAACTCCGTGGTAAACTATAGGTTCCCATGGCTATGATTCCACGCAGAAAAACCGTTACCGTCGTTGTCGGAGGCGTGCGCGTTGGCTCGGATGCACCGATTGTGGTGCAGTCCATGACCAACACCGATACCGCGGACGTGCCCTCGACCGTCCAGCAATGTGCGGCCCTGGCTCGCGCCGGGTCGGAACTGGTGCGGGTCACCGTCAACAATGAAGAGGCGGCAGCCGCCGTTCCCCGCGTCGTCGAGGAACTCGACAAGCAGGGCGTGCGCGTGCCCATCATCGGCGACTTCCACTACAACGGACACGTGCTGCTCACCAAGTATCCCGAGTGCGCCCGCGATCTCGCCAAGTACCGCATCAATCCCGGAAACGCCAGCATTGGACGCACTGGCGACTCGAATTTCCGCACCATGATCGAAGTGGCCGTGAAGTATCAGAAGCCGGTGCGCATCGGCGTGAACTGGGGCTCTCTCGACCAGACCCTGCTCACCCGCATGATGGATGAGAACTCGGCACTCGCCGATCCGAAGGATGCCCGCGAAGTCACCATGGAAGCGATGGTAGTGAGCGCGCTGAACTCCGCCGATCTCGCGCAGAAATTCGGCCTGCGCCCCGATCAGATCATCCTGAGCGCGAAAGTCAGCGGCGTGCAGGATCTGATCGACGTCTACCGCGCGCTGGCCGCGCGCTGCGATTATCCGCTGCACCTCGGCCTGACTGAAGCGGGCATGGGAGCTAAAGGCGTGGTCGCTTCAAGCGCCGCCATGGGGGTTCTGCTGCAGGAAGGCATCGGCGACACCATCCGCGTTTCGCTAACTCCCGCGCCGGGAGGCGACCGCACGGAAGAAGTCCGCGTGGCGCAGCAGATTCTGCAGTCCATGGGAATTCGCAGCTTCACGCCGCAGGTTACCGCCTGCCCCGGCTGCGGACGCACCACCAGCACCTTCTTCCAGGAAATGGCGGAGCAGATTCAGACGTACCTGCGCGAGCAAATGCCAACCTGGAAAGGCCGGTATGTGGGCGTGGAAGAAATGAAGCTCGCCGTCATGGGCTGCGTGGTCAACGGACCCGGCGAATCGAAGCACGCCAACATCGGCATCTCCCTGCCCGGAACGTTCGAGGAGCCGAAAGCCCCGGTCTACGTGGATGGACGCCTGTTCACCACGCTAAAGGGCGATCGCATCGTCGCCGAGTTCATCGGAATCCTCGATGAATATGTCGACTCACACTACGCGGCGAGAGAGACCCAAAAAGAAGAAGTGGCTGCCAGGAATTAGCGTCGTCCGGCTTAATCAACCCTCTCATCCCGCGCGCCTGTCATCCCGTGCGCAGCTCAATCTCACCTGTTCTGTCATCCCTCGCTTTGCTCGGGGTGGTGACAGGACCGTTCGGTGCGCGCCCCGCTACTGCCCAGGCATCATGAAAATCGGATTTTGATTCGCCGGGTAGCCGTTCGGCTTGTATCGGCCCGGCACCGAAGGCTGTGGGCAAGTCGGTGACCAGGGTATCGGGGGCAACAGGGCCGCCGCCGCTGCCGTTCGTGTTGCTGCCGGTTGTAATGATGTCGGCGATAAAGCCCGCGTCACACATGCTCACGTAGACATGGCTGCTGTCCAGAGACGCGGTGGTGAAGACGCGGAAGCGAGTGGCGCCGGGAGCGTAGAGAGCAGGCAGCACCGGAGAAACGCAAGTGGCAACCGGCGGAACGGCATATTGACCCGCCGCGAACGGACAGTTGTTGCCAGGTAGTGCGGGACACGGGTAACTCAGCAAAGTTAGAGTTGGCGCGCTGGGATACTGCAAGCTGAGACTATTGGCGTTGAATACGGTGAGACCCGGGATAACGCAGGCACCCGTCACTGTTGGGTCAGGACACGCTCCCGCAGGCGTCTGCAAGCTGGCTACGTAAAATCGGGTTCCATCGGCCAGCGCCGTCACTGACGTGGGCGCGCATCCCGACGGACATGGAGCTGACCCCGCCGCGAATGAGATAGCCGCCAGCTGAACCGGAGTGTCGTCGGCTCCTCCGGTGTCAGAAAAAACATAGACCGTGCTGGTCAGAGGATTCGTCACATAAAGACGGTTCAGGTTAGGATCAAAGAAAATGAAGTTGGCTCCGGCGCCCACCGGAAGGCTGCTCGAAACCGTGTCCGTGGCGGTGTCGATCGTCACCAGTTGTCCGTCACCCTGGGTAAGCACATAAATTTTCTGACTGTCGCCACGAGCCACTATCCAGACGGGATTCGTTCCCGTAAAACCGGTCACCGGGTTCGACGATAGATCTACGGCGTTCAAGCTGCTGACCGAGCTGGTCGCCTGGCTGGTTCCCTGATTTGCCACGTACAGCTTGTTGCCGTTCGGAAGCTCGGCCAGACTAACCGGATGAACTCCCACGGGCGCGCTGTTCGTCACGGCATTCGCCGAAACATTGAGAGCAAAGACTGAATTGGAGTTGTAGTTCGCCACATACATGGCGTTGTTCTGGGTGCTGTTGACGAACACAGGCTGCGGCGGAAACGTTGCTGTCCCACCGGATGGCAGCGCGGGAGCCCGGAGGACGGATTCACATACTGGATGGTGGTGCCCGCCCCGTCGATCGAAGCAAGGGTAAAGCCTCCGTTGTAGGCATCGGGGTTACAGGCAGGCAGCTCGCATCCCGGAATGCTTACGCCCGCGATAGCGATGGCATATCCCACCGCGACGTTGGTCCAAGGGGTATTCATCGTCACCGTCACGAGATTGCCAGCTTCGCTGATCGCCGTGATGCCAGACGCCTGACTCGGCAAGGAAGGTGTGGTTACTGGGCCAAATCCGGTTGCGAATGGCGCCTGAGCTGCCGTGTTAAAAGAGGAAACACCGTCGATCCCGCCCGAAACACTACCCGCACTGGCGACATACACTCTCGAATTATTGGGAAGAATGGCGGCATGCGTGGGCATAACGCCGAGGTTGGGCGCGCTCGGATTGGAAGTGGGAGTTTCCGCGATGATCGAGTCTCCCGAAACGTCAATCTGCAGGGCTCCGCCCGGGTTGTTCGGCGTGTTGGTGCTGATGGCAAAGACAGCGTGGAAATTTGCCGGAATGGGAGGGGTTTGCACCGGACACCCGGGAATTCCGTTCTCCGAGCAGGGAATGACCACGGGACGGTAGACCTGGCCACACGCCATCATCAGCAGGGTGGCAACCACCATGGCCGCCAATCGGCCCACACGTCGAAGACTCATCAGCACCCCAAGGGAAAAGTTCTGGTCACACGATTCTAATTACAGAAGGAATTAAACATTCTAACGGCTGGCCGCGATCTGTGCCAGTGCTCTAACCCGGTGGGATGCAGATCTTCGAATGCCAAGTTGGACGGGACGAATAAGCGGTCTAAGTGCTAGGCATGTCTGAGGTGTTGGGCGTTCTGCAGGTGTTAGGCGATTCGGGTTTCGCCAAAGACCAGACACCCAATAGCCGAAGGCCCCGGTCTCGCTCTATCTGCCGCGCCGGGACTTGCCGCCGGCCGCGGCGGCCGGTTCCTCTGACTTGGCCGCGGCTGCAGGCTTTTTCTTGCCTTCCATCTGCGCGAGGCTCTGCTTGAGAGCGGCCATCAAGTCGATGACGGGAGCTAGCTTCTTAGGCTTCTCGACCGCCGCGACTTCCCCGCCCTCGAGCTTGGTTTCGATCAGTTTCTTCAGATTTTCCTGGAAGCTGTCTTTGTACTTCTCCGGATCCCATTTGTCGGCCAGCGCTTCGATGAGTTGGTGCGCGACTTTTACCTCGGCTTCTTTCAACTCGACATCCGGCGCGCCAAAGCCTTCTACCTTCTTCACTTCGTCGGCGTAATACATGGTGTGCAGCATCAGTCCGCCTTCATGCGGCCGCAGAAACACCGTGTACTCGCGGTTATGCATCGTGATCTTGGCGATGGCGACGTACTCGCTCTCCTCTAGCGCTTTGGTGAGCAGCGCGTAAGGACGCCGCCCGGCCTCTTCCGGCAGCATGTAATACGAAGACTCGAAATACACGGGATCCACGTCGCTCGCCTTGACGAATTCCAGAATCTCCATGGTCTTGGCGGTTAGCGGCTCGATCTTCTTGATCTCCTCCGGCTCGATAATGATGTATTCGTCCTTGCGGAATTCGTAGCCTTTGACGATGTCGCTGCGATCGACCACGATGTTTTCAAGCGAACAGATGTACTGCTGCTTCACCCGCGCCTTGTCGGTGCGATGCAGCATGTTGAAAGAGATTCCGCTACTGCGCGCGCCCGAGAACAAGCGCACCGGCATGGAGATGAGTCCGAAAGTTAAGTGTCCAGACCAGACTGACGCTGCCATAATCCCCCTCGCTCAAAGGGATGCATCTACTGCACCCGTGGAGACATAAACCGCCCAGAATTGGGAGTTTAGCCTAGAAACGAGCTTTTAGTTGCACAAATCTTAGGGCAGAGGGAACCGAAATGCGAAGCCGGAGGGAATGGGGTAGCCTCGTGCAGGCCCTAGGGGTTGTGGTTATAGAAAGGGTTCCCGCCCCAACCCGTGATTCCCTTCTAGCCACTAGGAACCCCGAAGCGGCGGGCTCAGCCTTCTTGAACCTTCCCCGTTCCATCGATCATCTCTGAAACAACAATCTCGTTTTGGAGACGAAAATGACCGACCTGCGCTACCCCATCGGCAAATTCCACTTCGACGGACCACCCACCGAAGAGCAGAGAAAAAAGCTTATCGACGACATCTCCCAAGCCCCGGCCAACCTGCGCGCGGCGGTGAAAGGGCTTTCCGAACAACAACTCGACACGCCCTATCGCCCCGATGGTTGGACCGTGCGCCAAGTCGCGCACCACGTCCCGGACAGCCATCTCAACGCCTACGTGCGCTTCAAACTGGCCCTCACCGAAGAGGAACCGACGATCAAGCCCTACGCCGAAGACCGCTGGGCGCAGTTGGCTGACACGCAGGCGACTCCGGTGGAAGTCTCGCTGGCGATGCTGGATTCGTTGCACGACCGCTGGGTTCGCCTGCTGCGCTCGCTCCAGCCAGAAGATTGGAAGCGAACCTTTCGCCATCCCGAACTCGGCCTGGTGAGTCTGGAAAAGAACCTGGCACTCTACGCCTGGCACGGACGCCATCACGTGGCCCACATTACATCGCTGCGGGAAAGAAACGGCTGGTAGGAGGCGGTGCCCAGTTTCGTGAGGTCGCCCCCCTTATCCTTTTCATCCCGAGCGAAGCGAGGGACCACGGTTTCATTGTCCGCGGCAACTACGCTGGTCGGAAAGGCAAAAACCAAGATCCCTCGCTTCGCTCGGGATGACAGTTCGTGATGGATGGTTTGTAATGGACGGTTTGTGAGAGATGAGTAACTGTGAAACTCAGAATGCCACCTATGTCATGCCCAACTTCCACAACAAATAGCTGGTCGCCTCCCGCATTACCGCGTATGCGCGCTGCCCGGCGCCGCGCGGACGCGAATCAGGCCGGGGCGCAACATACACCGGACCGATGCCCTCATGTTCCAGCAGCCTCTTGATGCGGAACACGTGATAGGCGTCACTGACGGCCACGCAACTGTGCAGTCCGTTGGCACGCATGATCACAGCGACCCGCACCGCCGATTGAGCGGTGTCGGAGCCCTGGGTCTCGGCGATCAGGTTGCGCTCCGGAATCCCGCGATGCTTCAGATAATCGCTGCCCACACCGCCTTCGCTGAAGCTCGGATCCAAAGCTGCCCCGCCGGTCGTGATGACGACGGGAGCGATCCCCTTCTCGAAAAGATCGAAGGCATGATCGAGCCGCGCCCGCAACACCGGTGAGGGACGGCCGGAATACTCCGCCGCGCCGAACACGACAATTGCATCTGCCGGATGGACTTCCTGCAGCGCTCCCTCATGCACAATGCCGATTATGGTCAGGGTAAGGAACGAAACCAGCGCGGCCAACGCCACCAGCCCGAGCGCCTCCAGCCGCTGCAGCCAGCGGCGTCGCGGATGCTCGTTCACAGAATCTTCAGTCATCCTTTGGCGTGAGTCATCCTTTAGCAAAGAACGTGGAAATCTCCTCGGCAGGGATCGCACCTTCGCGGATCACCCGCCAGCGCGCCCCTTCGTCGGTCAGATCAATGATGGTGGAAGCGATGTCACGGGGGGAAGTTCCGCCGTCCACGATAATGCTGATGCGGCCCTGCAGCTGGTCGCGCACCTGCTCGGCGCTGGTACATTCCGAAGCCCCGCTCAAGTTCGCCGACGTAGCCGTGATTGGAATCGCCGCGGCCGCAACCACCGCGCGCGGAATCTTGGCATTCGGCACGCGCAGGGCCACGTTGCCGGTGTTGGCTGTCACCTTCAGGGGAAGACGCGATCCGGCTTTTACGATGATGGTCAGCGGTCCCGGCCAGTATTGCCGCGCCAGTGCGTAAAATTCTTCAGGCAACGACTTGGCCAGCTCCTCCGCCTGATCCACGCTTTCGATAAGCAGCGACAACGGTTTGTGGCGCGAGCGGGTTTTGATGTCGTACACGCGGTCAACGGCGCGCAGGTTGAAGGGATCGGCGGCCAGGCCGTAAAACGTATCCGTCGGCATCCCCAGTACTTCGCCGGCGCGAATTTGATCGGCGGCGTACTTTACCAGTGAAATCTCCGGAGTCTCACAATTGATTTTTAGGATTTCGGCGCGCACGGCGCTCCCTTCCTGAGTGATTCCGCTTGGAATATTGTCCGTGGAACCTACCATAATACGGCAAAGGGCCGCAAGACGGGTGGGCGGCGTATCATTCAGTGAAGATTATCCGGATGAAAAGGCAGCCAGAAACCGCGCTCAGCGCCCAGCATCGGCTGCGCCGCGTTGAGGGGCGCCACAACCCGCTGGTCAAACAACTGCGCCAGGCATTTTCGCGCGCGGAACTAACGGAAGCCGGAGATTGCGCGATCGAAGGCTTGCGCATCCTGGAAGAGGCCATCCGCAGCGGCCTGCGGTTCAGCGCAGTGTTCTTTCGCGAGTCGGCGCAAGACCGGGCTGAACGCCTGCTGCCGCAACTTGGTGCTCAGGTCGAAACTCTGCTGCTGCCTGACAAGTTGTTCGACAGCCTCGTGCCCAGCGAATCGCCGCAGGGCGTAGCCGCGCTGGTGCGCCTGAAAGAATTCTCGCTCGACGATGTCATGGAAAAAGAACGGCTGCAGATCGGCCCGATCGTTGTGTTGGCCGGACTGCAGGACCCAGGCAACCTGGGCACAATTCTGCGCTCCTCCGAAGCATTTGGCAGCGCGGGAGTGGTTTTGGGCGAGGGCACGGTCAGCCCGTTCAACTCAAGAGTGATTCGCGCCTCGGCCGGATCGGTGTTCCGCCTGCCCGTAATTCACGGGCAATCTCACGCGCGGGAAAAGTCGTCCACAGCAAAGTTGGAGGAAGTTTCAAATAAGCTGCGAGCCAAAGGCGTGCGCCTGATTGCAACGTCCTCGCACAAAGGAACGCCGCTGGATCAGGCAGATTTGAAGGGAGCGAGCAGCAATCTTCTTCGGCAACGAAGGCGCCGGCCTGCCGCGCGAAGTGATGGCCAAAATGGATGAATTCATCGCCATTCCGCACACGGCGCAGGTGGAATCTCTCAACGCCGGCGTAGCCGCGAGCATCGTGCTGTACGAAGCGGCGAGGCAAAGGAAATAAGTTCCCATGGGACTTTTCCAGCCCACCCCAAGCGCCGACTCCGCCACCGACCGCACCCGGCCGCTGGCGGACCGCATGCGCCCGCGCACGCTTGAGGAGTTCGCCGGCCAGGAGCACCTGATCGGCCCCGGCAAGCCCTTGCGCACGCAGATCGACCGCGATGACACCGGTTCGCTCATCTTCTGGGGACCGCCCGGCACCGGCAAAACTACGCTGGCAAAGATCATCGCCCGCATGACCAAGGCGGAATTCATCGAATTCTCCGCAGTCCTCGCCGGAATCAAAGAGATCAAGCAGGTCATGGCTGACGCCGAACGCGCCCGCCAGTACGGCACGCGCACCATCGTCTTCATCGATGAGATTCACCGCTTCAACAAAGCTCAGCAGGATGCCTTCCTGCCTCATGTGGAAAAGGGCAACATCCGCCTGATCGGCGCCACCACCGAGAATCCCTCGTTCGAGATCAACGCCGCATTGCTTTCGCGCGCCCGCGTCTATGTGTTGCAGCCGCTGACTGAAGATCAGATCGTGCAACTGCTGAAGCGAGCGCTGACGGATGAAGATCGCGGTCTGGGCACAATGAAATTGCGCGCATCGGACGATGTTCTCAAGAAAATCGCCAGCTACACCAGCGGCGACGCGCGCAGCGCCTACAACGTGCTGGAAGTCGCGGCCGGACTGGCGCACCAAGCCGGAACCCAGCCCGCAGAAATCACCGACGACATTGTTCGCGACGCGCTGCAGAAGCGCACTCTGCTCTACGACAAGGCCGGCGAAGAGCATTACAACCTGATTTCAGCTCTGCACAAGTCGGTGCGCAACAGCGATCCCGATGCCGCGCTCTATTGGCTCGGACGCATGATCGAAGCCGGCGAAGATCCGCTCTACATCGCGCGCCGCGTCGTGCGCATGGCCGTGGAAGACATCGGCCTGGCCGATCCCAATGCGCTTTCGCTGTGCATGGCCGCGCGCGATGCCGTCGATTTCATCGGCATGCCCGAAGGCAATCTCGCCCTGGCGCAAGCCGTGGTGTATCTCTCGGTCGCGCCCAAGTCGAATGCGCTTTACACCGCATACGGCGCCGTGCAGCAGGATATCGAGCAAACCGCCGCCGAACCCGTCCCGCTGCACCTGCGCAATGCTCCCACCGGACTGATGAAAGGCCTGGGCTACGGCAAGAATTATCAATACGCGCACGATGTCGAAGGCAAAGTCGCAAACATGCAATGCCTGCCCGACAATCTGCGGGACCGCGTCTACTACCGACCCACCAATGAGGGCATCGAGAAGCGCATCCGCGAGCGCATGGAAGAGATCAAGAAACTGCGTGCGCCCGCCGCCGCAAGCAAAGCCTCACACCCAGGGAAAGAATCTTAGAGATGCCGCTCGGCATCCTATAAAGCAGCAAAACGTGTATGGTTTGTGCCCGCCTATTAGTTAAGAGGGGCTGAATCCTATGGCCACGATCCCCAGACCTGTCGCTGCCGCCGTTCCTGTGCGCCCGCCGTGCTTCGATCAGGTGGAGGATCTGCAAAAGCTGCAGAAAGCGGCGCAGAAGATCACCTCGATCCTCGACCTCGATCAACTCATCGACAACATCGTGAATGACGTAGCCCGTTCCTTCGGCTGCGTGGAAGCCGGCATCTACCTGCACGACGAGGAACACGGCGAGATGGTGCTCGCCGGCGTGCATGGATGCAGCGTCAACCACAAAGGCCATCGTTTGAAGATTGGCAAGGAAGGCATGGTCGGCTACGTCGCTTCGACCGGCCAGATGCGCTATGCGCCCGACGTGCGCAAGGACGACTACTACATTGGCTGCGAGCACGACACGCTCTCCGAAGTGGTGATTCCGCTTCACGTCGGCGAACGCCTCGTGGGTGTCTTCACCGCATCGCATCCCGAACTGGATGCTTTTCCTCGCCAGCAGCTGAGAATTCTTCAGGCGCTGTGCGACCACGTGGCCGTGGCGGTACACAACGCCCGCCGCTTTCAATCAGAACGCGCGGAGCGGGAAACCATGAGCCGCGAGGCTCAGGAAGCCCGGGTGATGCAGCAGGCGCTGTTGCCCAAGAGTTCGCCTTACATCCCGGGCTTTGTGATTTCCGGTCTCAGCGTCCCGGCCGGCGCTGTTGGCGGAGACTGGTACGACTTCATCCCGTTTCCCGATGGCCGCTGGGGACTGGTGCTGGCCGATGTCTCCGGAAAAGGCACGGCCGCCGCGCTGCTCATGTCGGCTACCCGCGGAATGCTGCGGTCTCTGGCGGAAGCCTGCTGCACTCCCGGCGAGGTCTTGACCAAGCTCAACGGCTTGCTGGTGGAGGACTTTCCGGCAGGCAAGTTCGTCACTCTGGTCTACGCCGTGCTCGATCCGGCGACTCGCACTGTGATCTTCGCCAATGCCGGGCATTTGCATCCGCTCTTTATCGATGAACAGGGAGCGCACTTCCTCGACACCGAGCGCGGACTGCCGCTCGGCTTGAGCTGCGGAGATTATTCCGAAACCTGCATAACTCTCTCTCCGGGTTCGCGGCTTGTCTTCTACAGCGACGGCATCACCGAAGCGGTTAACGCGGACGAACAGGAATATGGCCTGGAACGGCTCGCCGAACACGCGGTTGGCGCTGAGGCGTCTGCCGTCAGCATTGTCGACGATGTCCGCGCATTCGCGAATGGCTCCGGCGTGCGCGACGATGCTACCGTGGTCTTCGTCGGGGTTAAGCGATAAGCCAAGCAATAAGTCAAGCGCTAGGGATTCAGCTCATCGGAATCGCGCCCGGTGTTCTTTCAGAATGCAGCGGTCCATCACCACAAAGATTCCCGCCTTGCGCGCCTTCTCAGCGGCCTTCTCGTGAATCACGTCTTCCTGCATCCAGATCGCCGGAACCTTCAACTGAATCGCCTGGTCCACAATTTCTTCCACGAACTCCGGCCGCCGGAAAATATTCACGATGTCGATCTTCTCCGGCACATCGAGCAACGAAGCGTAAGCCTTCTCGCCCAGACAAGACTCAATCTGCGGATTCACCGGAATGATGCGATATCCCTGGCTCTGCATGTAAGCCGACACGCCGTGGCTGGGACGCAGCGGATTGTCGGAGAGCCCGACCACCGCGATCGTCTTCGCGTTTCAAGAGTTCGGTAACGGGATCTGTTTGCGGGAAAGAAGCCATGGATTCCTTTCTATTTCTTGTTCGCCGCATCCATCTTCTGCTTGTACATCTTCAGCGCCAGCTTGCGCACGGTCTCGGAGACTTCCTTGTTGCCGGAGATGTTCTTCAAGTCCTGCGGCTGCAAATGCTTCATCAACCCTAATCCAAGATCGAGCGGCGTGCGCGGGTTCGACACCAGATTCCGCACCACAATGTAATTCTTCATGAAGCGGCGTTTCAACGGAATCTGCCGCAGCACCGCTTCCAGCACATTCTTCTGCAGGGCAAACTTTTCCACTTCCCCGTCGGAAAGCTTGGGCGCATCGAGCACCGCCAGCGCCACCACCTTCGTGCCGTCGCGAATCAGAATCGACCGCTCTTCCTTATTGCCTTTCATCGCCAGCTGGATGCGGCCTTTCACATCAAGGCGGTTGATCTTCTGCAGCGTGTTGTCGCGCTGCCCGGCTTAGGCTGGGCTGCGGCGAGTTTCGCCTTTGCCACAGCTGCCGAAGCCGTGCGCGGCGGACTCAGCCTCGGCTTTCTCGGCGGCAGGCTCCGTCATCTCTTTGTTTTCCGACACGGGAAAATAATCAGCGCCCAGCAATTCCACGATGCCGCCGACCGGCTTGAACGGCTTATCCTTCTCTCCGGCAATTTCTGTCGCGTGTTCGGCAAGGTAAGCGGAAATCGCTTCGTCGGGAACTTCTCCGGCTTCATCGACTGCCTCGGGAGCCGCTTCCTGAACGGGCTCGCCAGCTTCCGCAACAACGGCTTCAGCAACTTGCGGCGCGCCGTCCCCAGTTGGAACGGAGGGAGGCTCGCTCTTGCCGCCTCCGAGCAGTGCAGCGACTTCGGATGCTTCGGCTGCCTTCAAGTACGGATTCGACGCGGAGAGACTCCAGAATGCCCGCCGAAGCCCGCACCCGCGGGCTCTGCAGCATGGCCGCAATTCCTTCGGGAGATGCGGAGATGGCTAACTTGGCTAACTCGCTCGTCGGCAACCGACGGATTCTCCAGCAGCGCCGGCAGCAGCTTGGGACGAAGATTCTCGGGCGAAACCAAATAGTCGAGCACCTCGCGCGCAGTCTTCGGATCGGAAGCCGCCGCCAGCGAAGCCTTCTCGTCCCATCCCGCCAACGTCATCCGGGCAAGGTCGCCGAAAATTTTATTGTGTTTGGCGAGGTAAACCAGAATCTCAATATTTTCGTCGGGCGGGACGGAGAGCGCGCCCTTCGCCGCAAACTGCATCATGTTCGACGGCAGCTTGGAGGCGCGAATTAGATCGATCTGCGCGGCATCACTTCACCTCCCGCGCTCGGACTCACGAGCCAGGCGAAGAACTTCGCGCTGAGCTTCCAGTTCCCGCACCGCAAGTTCCAACTCGCGAATCAACCGGTTCGGCTTGCCCCGAAGAAATTCCTCCAGCAAAGCCCGATAGTACCAAAGAGTGCCCTCGCGCCCGCCATTGAAACGTTCCCAAACTGACTCCCCAACCTCGCGGTAGTCGGAAAGAATCGAGCGCACGTTGTTCAGTTTGTCCGCCGCGGAAACCAGCCGGGTTTCCGCATCCGCACTTCTTCAGATGCCGGATATAAGTCTCTTTGCGCTCACGCCACGGCGGCTTGGGATCGGTATCCGAGTCCGTGCAGCCATCCACGATCTTAGCCACGCGGCTCCCAAACCGCCGCCGCACTTCTTTCAGCATCGGCGCGCCGCCGCAGTCTTCCACCACATCGTGCAGCAGCGCCGCGATCGCCATATCCTCGTCGCCGCCAAACTCCAGCACCAGCGAAGCAACGCCCATCAGGTGCGCGATGTAGGGAATCGTCGAAGCCTTGCGGGTCTGCCCGGCATGCTTCTCCGCCGCAAACTGAAACGCGCGCAAGAATCGCGGCCCAAGCTTTACCCTGTGCTTCCCCTGTGTCCCCTGTGTTTTGATGCTTTGTGCCGATCACGACAGTCTTCACGACTTCTCCCCGCGCCGCGCCAGCAAATATGCCCGAATGAACGGCTGCAAATCGCCATCGAGCACGCGATCCACGTCGCCCACTTCGGTCTTGGTGCGGTGATCCTTGATCATGCGGTAGGGCTGCAGCACGTAGGAGCGAATCTGCGATCCGAATTCGTTGTCGAGTTTCGAATCTTCAATTTTCTTCGTGGCCGCGCGCTTTTTCTCCATCTCGAATTCGTAGAGCTTCGAGCGCAGCATGCTCATGGCGCGTTCGCGATTCTTGTGCTGCGAGCGCTCGTTCTGGCAACTGGCGACCAGCCCGGTGGCAATGTGCGTGATGCGCACCGCCGAATCCGTCGTGTTCACGTGCTGCCCGCCCTTGCCGCTCGAGCGGTAAGTGTCGGTGCGAATGTCTTCGGGCTTGATCACCACTTCGATGCTGTCGTCGATTTCCGGAGAGACAAAAACGCTGGCGAACGAAGTATGCCGCCGCTTGGCCTGATCGAACGGCGAAATCCGCACCAGGCGGTGCACGCCGATTTCGCTGCTCAGCAGCCCGAAAGCATACTCGCCATTCACCGCGAAGGTCGCCGACTTCAGTCCCGCTTCTTCGCCCGGCTGGTAATCGTAGAGAACGGTCTCGAATCCCTGCCGCTCGGCCCAGCGCAAATACATGCGCAGCAGCATGTCGGCCCAGTCCTGCGATTCCGTTCCACCCGCGCCGGGATGAATGGTCACGATCGCATTGAGCGCATCGTTCGGGCCGGAGAGCAGCGTTTCGGTTTCGAGCTTGTCGACCAGTTCGCGCAGCGAATCGATTTCGCGGCGCAAATCGGCATCCACATTTTCGCCTTCCTTCGCCAGTTCGAAGTAGGCGGCAATGTCTTCGCCGCGGCGCACCAGATCGGCGTCCGTGGCCAGCAAATGCTCCAGACGCTTCTTCTCGCGCATCACCTGTTGAGATCGTTGCGGATTCGACCACAGATTCGGGTCGGCGGCCTGCTTTTCAATTTCGGCTAGTTGCGGACGGAGTTTGTCCGCGTCAAAGATACTCCCGGAGTTCGCGCACTTTCTTGTTCAGCGACCCGTATTCCTGTTCGAACTCTTGATTCATGAGGAGTCTTTCTCCTTCTTAGAAAATGACGAAGCGCGTGACCAGCGCCCCTACTGAAATTATCGCACACAGCCACGCGAACCAGTCGCCGTGACGCGTGTAAAACGTGGTTACGGAGGTGAGGGCATAAGGCGCGACCAGCGCGGCCCGCTCTTTGCGCGGCAGCCGCGCCACGGTTCGCCCGTAGGGATCGATCGAGCCGTCACTCCGGTGTTCGTCGCGCTCAAGATCCAGCGGTCGTTCTCGATGGCGCGCATGCGCGTCTGATTCAGATGCTGCGCGTACGCACCGCTGTCGCCATACCAGCCGTCGTTCGAAATATTCACGAAAACCTGCGCGCCCTGATCCGCAAACTGCCGAACTTCACCGGGAAACACTGACTCATAGCAGATGAAAACTCCCAGCCGTTCGCCTCCGGCATCCAGTGGCGCTCGCGAAGTTCCTGGCTCAAACCCTCCGACTTCCTTGGTCAACCCTCCGGCAAACGCAAACAGGCGCGGAAACGGCAAGTATTCTCCGAACGGCACGAGATGCACTTTGTCGTAACGCGCCGTCCACTCGCCCGCGGGACTGATGAGCGCGGCCGAGTTGAAAACTTGCGAATCTGACTTTCCGCTCTGCGCAGCCGGCGCGGTGCCGATGGCGCCCGTCACCACCCAGCTGTGCGTGTCGCGAGCCATCTCGCTCACGGGCTCGCGAAACAGCGGATCGCTCGTGAAAAAAGGCGCGGGCGATTCCGGCCAGACGATCAAATCGAGCTGCCCGCTTGGAATTGCTCGCGTCAGGCACCGTCGAAGCGCTGCGCTCCGCACTGAAGTCTTTCACAGTAAGCTCAGTCAGTTCACGCAGCGTGCGCTCGAAAGTTTCGCGGGTCCAGGTTTCATCCACCGGAATATTTTCCTGCACCAGCAGCGCCGCATGATCTGCCGGAATCGCCGGCGCGTCCACCAACCTCCCGGCCTGCAGCACCGCAGCCGCAGCCAGCGCGGCCACCAACAGCGTGCTTCGCTTTTTTCTTGGCACCAGAAACGCCGCCGCGACCGCGACATTCACCAGCATGATCTCGAACGAAACTCCGTAAACTCCTGTCCAGGTCGTGATGCGGCTGAGCGAAATGTTATCCACCTGCGCGGTACCCAGCAGGTTCCACGGAAAGCCGGTGACGTGGAAGCGCGCCAACTCCACCGCGACCCACAGAAACGGCGCGGCCATCAGCGCGCGGCGATAATCGCCGCCCGGTCCCACCGTCCAGCCCAACAACAAACCGAACAGGCCGTGATAAAGCCCGAGATAAAGACAAAAGAGAAAAAGTGCCAGCAGGGCCAACGGCACGCTCAAGCCGCCATGCTCGTGCATGGTGTCGTAAATCCAGTAACACGTCCCCGCATACCAGAGCATTCCGGAAACATACGCCAGCAGAAAAGCCTGCCCGGGTCTCGCAGCCTCAAGATTGACCGAGCCATCGATCTCCAACACTCCCGCGGGCCGCGCACGCAAGAGCGCCACAATCAGAGGAGCAAAAGCCACCCAGGAAAGAACATAGATACCGGCGAGAGGAAAAATCAGAACCTGCAGAAGGGACGAGAGCAGAACCAGCAACCAGGCGCTGAAATGAATTTGCCGCACCGTCAAGGATAACAAACGCCAACTTTGTCTCGAAGCGCGCGAACTTTGTCATTCCGAAGCGCGCAGCGCAGAGGAATCCGCTGTGGCGTGCAGTGCCACAGCACCCCGCACGAACTCGACAATCTCCGGCGTCACATAAGGCGGAGGCGTAATGCGAAACACCGGTCGTCCGGCCACCGGTTTCAACGAAACTCTCTGCCAAACCGCTCCGCTCTTCGCCGCGTCATGAAGAATCACCGCACTGGCGCGATCCAGAAATTCCCGCGCCGAAGTCTTGAAATCCTCCGTGTCCGGATCGAGCACCGTCAGATATAAGTCCGGCCGCAGAAACTTCAACACGCTGTTCGATTCCACGATCACATGCCGCGCCCGCTCCAGCCGTTGCCGCAGCGCCGGCATCGCTTCCGCCAGCCTGCCCTGCTCGGTGCGCACCCATAAAGATCGCGCCGCGCCCGCCACCAGAAAGCGTGAGGTGTCCGACTCTCCGCTGCGATCTTTCTCTTCGGAAATCGCCCAGCTGTGATCCTCCGTCGCGCAGTCGCATGGCGCTCCATTGGCCGAGCAAACTCCGTGTCCATATTGCGTGATCTTCACCGCAGTCCAATCGTATTCGCGCAACGCGGAAATCAGTCCCGCCACCACGCTGGTCTTTCCCACGCTTCGCGAATGCCCGCCAATCACGACGATCGCCACATCTACCTCTTCTTCCCCAACCGCGCCAGCGCCGCCAACTGCTTCAGATACTCCCGCACCGGTTGTGCCGGAGTCCCCCAGAAGGCCACGCCCTTGCCGCGCAGCACTTTGTTCGGCAGCACGCCGCCCTGCCCGCCCAGCATCACTCCTTCTTCGATCCGCGCATGTTCGCCAATGCCAACCTGGCCTCCAAGCACGACTTCGTTCTCAATCACAATGCTTCCGGAAAGCCCGGTCTGCGCCGCGATCACTACGTTTTGTCCCAGCCGGCAGTTGTGCCCGATGTGCACCAGGTTGTCGATCTTCGTCCCCTGCCCGATGCGCGTTTCGTCAAGTGCTCCGCGGTCAATCGTCGTGTTGGCGCCAATCTCAACATCATCTTCGATCACCAGCCGTCCGACTTGCGGAAATTTTTCGTAGCGTCCGCTCTTGGAGTCGCGCACATACCCGAAACCATCGCTTCCAAGAACCGCGCCCGCATGCACAATCACGCGGTCGCCCAGCGTGGTCCCCGCATAAATCGTAACCTTCGGATAAATCTCGCAGTCCCGTCCAACCTTCACCCCTCGCGCAATCGAGCAGCCGGAGCCAATCCGCGTGCTCTCGCCGATTTCCGCATCCGCCCCAATGACGCCGTACTCCCCCACCACCACACCCGGCGCCAGACGAGCCGAAGAATGAACCACCGCAGTCGGATGTACACCGGCGTTATTCCCATCACGATCTCCATCCCGCAGAAACCGCGCCGCCCGCGCGAAGGTCAGTTTGGGATGACGGCTGATGAGCAAGGGTTTGCCGGATGCAGCCGCCGCGAATTCTCCCGCAATCACCGCACCCGCTCCCGATTGCAGCGCCCGCGCAAGATATTTCTCTTCCTCCACAAACACCAGATCGCATTTGGAAGCCGATCCGATGCTGGCCACGCCCTCGACCTCCACTTTCCCATCGCCGTGCAGGCGGGCCTCAACAGCCTCGGCAATCTCTTGCAGCGAGCGCTTCATGGCTCCCACTCTATAGCAGACCAAGCAGGTGACGAAAGTGCTGGCCCAACCGCACTGCTGCCTTCCGGCAGCCTCCGGCCTACAATTACTCTATGCAAAAGAAAGTCTTTTGGATGACCTTCACGGTGCTCGGCCTGCTGGCGGACTTTCTGCTGCCGATTTGGTGGGGCGTGGCCGCGACCGTTCCCATCCTCTTTGCATCCTGGTGGGTCGCCTACCGCAGCGATTGGTTCTAAACAAAAAACTTCAGGTGGACTGGGTCATGGAGAAATTGCCGCCGGTGGCGGTGCTGGCGCAGCTGCCTTTCAGCGTCCAGTTACCCGTGATCGTGGCGCTGGTGAGCGTATACGTAACATTCGTTCCGCTCCCGTTCTGAGTCGCCGTTCCGGTCACGTTTCCCGTGAGAGTAAGGGTGTTGCCGCTATTCGTAACAGCGTAGGAAATGGTGCCCATCACGCTATCGTTCGACTCAACCGTTAGCGGCATAGCCCCGACAACCGTTCCTCCGTTGAGCGGGAAACATTCCGAGCCGCTGCTGCTCGTGGTTAGGAACTGAAAGCTCTCAATGGTCAGCGTGGAATTGCCGTTGATGGTGAAGTCCGTGATAAAGCTGAACCCGGATGCTTCCCCGGTGCCTCCGGTCAGCTCCGCCAGCCAGATTCCACTCGCCCCCTTCTGAACCGACGCCTGATTGCTGCCACAGCCGCCCAGCATGAGCCCCATCGCCAGCAGCAGTAAAATTGCACCTTGCTTCATGAATAATCCTTGAGCCAGAAATCCGATCCGAAATTGCACAATCAAGACTACAGAGATGCGCCCTGACCGGTCAATGGATGTAAGCCGGCGTGACGATTTCGGTTACAGGCCATCCTGATGTAGTGTCATCCCGAGCGGAGCTCCACTTCGCGAAAGCGGAGTGGATGCGGAGTCGAAGAGCCTGCCCCGAGCTTGTCGAGGGGACCCCTAATCCCTCAACCGAATCGCGCGCGCAGACGGATCGGTCCGACTATGCCCCGCGCTTCCCCTTCAACTCCGCCAGCAACTGCTCAATGCGATCTTCTTTCTCCAGCGCAGCCAGGCGGTCTTCCATATTGTCTCCCGCAATCTCCGCCTTCGCCTGTCCGACCGCCTCAGAGTGCGCGACTTTTCGCTTCATGCGGTCGAAGGCCGCGGCTTTCGAGCCATCGCCCATGGCCAGGCGCGCGTCGCTGGCTTTGCCCACGGCGCGGGCGCGGCGATGCTGCGCGATCAGCAGATCGGCCTTGGCCTGTGCTTCAGCCAATTTCTGCTCCAGCTGGCGCAGGGCCGACTTCAAGTTCTCCACCTGCGCCTTCTGGTCACCCACCTGCTGCGCAAAGCTCTCGCTCATTTCGCGATAGCTTTCCACGCGTTGCAGCGAAGCCCGCGCCAGGTCGTCCTGTTTCTTGTCGACCGACAGTTCGGCCTTGCGCATCCACTCCGCCACTTTGTCTTCATTCTCTTTTTGCTTTTTCTCGAGCAGGTGCTGGTCGGCGATGGCGATCGCCACCTGCGTCTTCACCTGCAGCAGTTGGTTCTGCATGTCGAGAATCACCTGCTTGATCATCTTTTCCGGCTCCTCGGCCTTATCGATCAGGTCGTTGAGGTTGGCCCGGACTAATGTGGAAACACGCTCCAGTAACGCCATAGTGGACTCCTTTTTTGCAAATTGTCATCCTGAGCGGAGTGACTGGTTCACGAAGTGAAGCAGTCACGGAGTCGAAGGATCCCTTACCTGTCAACGGATCCGTCGCCTCCACAGGGCGTTTCCGCCACTGACTCGCGCCTTCCTAGCTCTCCAACTGCCCGCGTCTCCCTTCATGCTTCTGATGGATCACCGCGCACTCGGGACATACCTTCTCCGAACGGCGAACCGACGCTCCAAGTACCATCCCAATCGCAATTCCGATGCCCAGCCAGATCGCAATGTGCCCGGCCAGAACACCGGCGACCGCTCCCAGGGCCGCTCCCAGCGCGATACCCAATCCTGTATGTTTCGATTTGCTAGCCATCACAATGCTCCTGAAACTCGCTGCCAAAAGAAACGAGGGACTGGTCGGAACCCGTCCCTCCGTTCATTACTTCGTCGCGCCAGCCCCCGGCTTCGCCGTCTTATCCCCAATCTGCCGCACCTTCCCCAGCAACTCCGCCAGCGGCATGCCGGAGAGCGTCTCGAACAACGCCGGCACCTGCGCCGCCATCTTGGCGATGTCGCCGGTAATTTTGTTCATCCCGGAAGCATCGCCGTTTCCAGTCGATACGATGGTGATTTTGTCAACGTTCGCCAGCGGACTGGCCAGCGCCCTCACCACTTCCGGCATCGCTAGTGAACAGCCGGTCGATCACCGCGGCCTGGTTGTATTCCTGATAAGCCTCGGCTTTCACGTTCATGGCTTTGGCTTCGGATTCGCCCTTCTTGAAAATAATCTCCGCTTCTGCCTCGCCCTGCGCCCGTATCGACGAAGCGTGGCCTTCGGCTTCCGCGATCAGGCGCTGCTTCTCGGCCGCGGCCAAAGTCTCAATCCGCTGACGCTCGATCTCCGCCTGCTTCAACACGGTTGCGATCAGTTCTTTCTCGCGGCGGTTGATTTCCGCTTCCTGCACCTTGACCTGCTGCTCTTTCTCAATCTGCTGCACCTTCACCTGCTCCGCCACCACCTGCTGCTGCATGATGTTGGTCTGGATGTCATAAGCTTTGTCGGCCTGCGCCTGCTGCCGCTTTGTGACTTCCAGAAATTGCGCCTTCTTCACTTCCAGATCCCGCTGCGATTCGGCCTGCTTAGCCAACGACAAAGTTTCCGCCAGCACCCGCTCCTGATCGGCCTGCGCCTTGGCCACAGCCGCTTCCCGCTGCGCCAGTGCGCGCTTGATCGCGGTGTCGCGGTCGGCTTCCGCCGTGGCTACGTCGGCGTCGCGCTTGATGCGCGCCACATCTGGCTTGCCCATGTTGGTGATGTATTCGTTCTTGTCGCGGACTTCCTTGATGGTGAACGAGATCACTTCGAGCCCCATCTTGTTCATGTCCTCGGCACACGTTGAACGCATCCGGTCGGAAACCATTTCCGGCTGCTTCACGATTTCTTCCACCGTAAGCTGGCCGATGATCCCGCGCAGATGGCCTTCCATCACCAGCCGGATCAGTCCTTCACGCTCCTGATCAGTCTTGGTGAGAAACTGCTCGGCAGCCGTCAGCACCGACTCGCGGTCGGACTTCACCTTGATCTGCGCAACTGCTTCCACCGTCACTGCGACGCCTTGCTTGGTGTAAAGATCCTGCTGCGGCGCCACGTCAAACGACATCAACTCCAGGGACAGATCCCGGCAAATCTGCACCATGGGAAGAACCAGCGTGCCGTGTCCCTGCACCACGCGCGTTCCGCCCAGGCCATACACGATGAGTGCTTCGTGCGGCCCCGCTTTGCGATATAGCCTGGCCATTCCGCTCATCAGGAACAGAAGGACCATCACTCCCAGCCCGGCGAAAATCCAAATCTCGACCATGCGTGACATCTCCGGCATAACGCCTCCTTCTACGAATGCAGTTTTGCTACGAATCCAGTTTCGAAGGTGCGCGGCCTCGAGCCGCGCCGCTGCCTAACTCGGAATGCTGTACAGGTTGCAACCCGCTCAGGTTGCGATCCACGATCCAGTTATTTACGTAGTAAACGAAACCCAGCACGACATAAAAAACGGCCACCATCGACCACTTCGCGAAACTCGAAACCGCCGCACCCCGCGTGGCATACCCGGCGATCGTGAAAATCAGCAGCAGGAAGGCCGTGGTCCCTAAAGCAAGCATCAAAGAGCCTTCCCGTGACGTATAGCCGTTCGGCTGCCAATTGATATCGAAATGCACTGCCACTCGCGGTGGCAGCTGATCCCACGCCCTCCAATAGTTCAGGAGGGTCAGCGGCAGCGCTAGCCAGGTCAACCCGACCGCCACTTGAAACAATTTTTGTTCCATAGCCTCCTCCACGAACCACTGAAATTGAACGCCATCCGCGCTTTTACTGCTCATTCCCCGGACATCTCGCTCCACAGCCGCACGTAGGCAATTCCCTTTTCGTAGCGCGTGACCACAACTTCAGTCCCTTTGGCGATAGCGCTGCTGTCGTCGCTGCGAGCGCCGCACACCCGCCGTGTGCCCATCTGCGTATAAATGATTTCCCCGGTTCCGCCTTCGCGGATCGGGCTGCAGACTCGACCCAGCACTCCCACCATTTCGTAATCCGCGGGATCCATGTTCTCGTCTTCCGAGATCAACACCTTGCTCAGAAACAGGAACACAATGCCTCCACCAACCAGCCCGCTGGTGACCGAGGCCAGCAACCCGAAGCCGACCCAGAGGCCGGAGTAGCGAGTGAGCAAATAGCCCGTACCGCCAAACCAGGCCAGGAACGCGGTCAGCGTGACGAAGTTGAATGGCGAAACCCCGCCGCCTCGTTGCGCATGCGCATTGCCCGCGGCAGCCGATGAATCAGTCGCAACCGGCGCGTGACCAGCGCTAACCGGACCATGCGCCGCGCCGCCACTGGCTGCAGGCAGATGTGCGCTGCCTGACGTGCCCGTGAAAGTGCGGCAGATGCAGGCGGCCCGTGCGCGAGCCTCCGAACACGAAGGAAAAAAAGCTCAAGCAGAAGCCGACCGCGAAACAGATCAGGTAAAAGTTCGCCCAGGTCATGGAGTCGTTCATCGGATTCTCCTCCCTTCTGCCTTCGCGGCACGACCGTGATTCTCTTGACCCCGACTTACGCGGTGATGATTTCCTCTCGCCACTAACTCCGGCCGCAGTGCTTCCAGCAGACGTTCGGCCAGTCCGGGCGTGTCGAGAATCGCGCCCAAGCAGCAGCAAACTGCGCCTCGTGTCTTTCTCGCGCGCGGCCTTGATCAGCACGTCGCTCACTTCCGGATCGCTGACGAAACGCTCCGATCCCTGCAGCAACCAGACGTCAAGCTGGCCTTCAGTCGTGCGCAGGTCTGAGGTCAGCTCCGTGTGATAACCCTCAGGATCATCCACCAGAAAGCCAGGATGAACCTTGAAGAACCTCGCCAGCAGCGCCCGTGACGCCTGCGTCATGTGCGGCCGCGCGCCGTTTTCGATCTGCGACAAGTACGACTGGCTGATGCTCTTGCGCAGTTCCTGGCGAATCGCCTTCACCATCTCCTGCTGCGTCATAGGACGGTCCAGACCGCGCAGTGAGCCTTCCACCTCGCGCAGGTAACGGATTTTCTCTCCCAGTTTCATATCTCCAGATCGCTATATTTATATTGCAATATGCAATGTCTGTCAAGAAACGGATTTGGCGTGTTTTGAGGAGCTTGCGGCCGCCCCACGAGCGGCCTTCGGCGAATCTGCTGGCTATGCTAGTGTACTGGCGTGAACCGCATACCTTCCCTCGACGGTCTGCGCGCCGTTTCCATCGCCACGGTGCTCGCTGCGCATTTTGCCGAAGCCGGCTTCGCTCCCCAGTTTCTAAGGCCATACGCCAATACCGGCGTGCGAATGTTCTTCGTCATCTCCGGCTATCTGATCACTGGCATCCTGCTGAAGGAGCGCAATCGGACCTCCACGATCTGCTTGCGGCGATTCTATCTCCGCAGGGCTTACCGGATTTTCCCCGCAGCATTGTTCTTCATGCTGATCATTTTCGTTGTGTACTGGCGGACCTTGCATTGGTACGAAATAACGATAGCTTTGCTGTATGTCGTGAATTATTTTCCGCGGCCTTGGGTGATTGGGCATTTGTGGTCGCTGGGCGTGGAGGAGCAGTTCTATTTCCTGTGGCCGAGTGTGCTTAAGAAGTGGCATCAGCACCTCGTGCCCATTCTTATTGGTGTAGTGGCGTTCAGTCCCATCTACACCGCGGCTTTGTATTACTTCAAATGGATCCAACGGCTGGGCACTGGGACGCTGCCGGGCGTTGCCGACAACTTGGCTGTCGGCTGTCTGGCAGCTGTGTTTATGGCACGATGGCCGAGGATTTCGCGACCGGTCTTCGCTGCGCTCGTCGCCACCGTGATTCTGATTCCGCTGTATACGGCCGACACTCCTGGGCGAACGCTCTTCCTCTTGTTCGTTCTGAATCCGCTACACTCCGCTGCCGTCGGCGGAATCCTGATTCATGTGGTGCAGAACCCGTATCGCATTCTGAACATTGCGCCCGTGGTGTGGTTAGGGCAAATCAGCTACAGCCTCTATCTGTGGCAGCAGCCCTTCACCAACCCCGATTCTCCCATGCGCTTTGGATTGCTTTGGGCGCTGGCGCTGGCGTGCGTGTCGTACTACCTGGTGGAGCGGCCCCTTCTGCGCTATCGCGATCGCCATGTCAGCGCGCCCTCCGATGCGCGGATCGAAGCAGCGGCCGCCTGATGCAGGATCAATTCGGATCTTGTGTTCCGCTTAGGAAGGCGGCGTCGCTTCGATCCCCATTGCTTTTGTTCTTCCCTCGGCAGCGTGGCATTTAATTCCAATCATCAGAGTCCGGCTTCGATGCGGGAGCGGGGATCGAGGTAGTCGCGCAGGGCGTCGCCGATGAAGTTGAATGACAGCACGGCGAGCATCACGGCGAGCGCGGGAAACAGCACGAGATGTGGCGCGTCGAACAGATGGGCGCGGCCGTCGTTGAGCATCGTTCCCCAACTTGCCGTCGGTGGAGGCACGCCGAGTCCGAGAAAGCTCATGGTGGCTTCGGCGAGGATGGCTCCAGCCATGCCGATCGCGGCCTGCACGATCACGGGCTGAATAATGTTCGGCAGAATGTGGCGGACGATGATGCGCAGGTCGCTGGCGCCGAGAGCGCGGGCGGCTTCGACGAATTCGCGCTCGCGCGCGGCGAGGACTTGTCCGCGGACCAGGCGGGCGTAGCCGACCCAGCCTCCGAGCGAGAGCGCGAGAACCAGATTGAAGATGCCGGGGCCGCGGAAGGCTACGAACGCAATGGCCAGGAGGATTCCGGGAAACGAGAGGAACGCGTTCATCAGGACTACGTTGACGAAGCGGTCGATGCCTCCGCCGTAGTAGCCGGCGATGGAGCCGATGATGAGGCCGAGGGCGAGCGAGGTGACGACGACGCAGCTTCCCACCAGCATCGAGATGCGCGCGCCGTAGATGATGCGCGAGAGAATGTCGCGGCCGAGTTCGTCGGTGCCGAACCAGTGCGCGTGCGATGGAGTGTCGAGGCGCGCGGGAAGATTGATGGCGGCGGGATCCTGCGGCGCGATCCAGGGAGCGAACAGGGCGAAGATCACGAAGACTATGACCAACACGACGCCGGTTGCCGCCAGCGGATTGTGGCGGGCATTTCCTGCTACTGATCGGCGGAGCGAGATGGAAGCGGTCGACACGTTCGCCTGTGGAATTCTACTCGTTAATAATTCTGCTCTTCAGTTGCTTCCGAAGTACTGCGAGCATGGGAAACTCTTTCGATTATTATCGATACCCCCTCCCACCTGGGAGTCTAGCTGGAATCATCGGGGTTAGCAAAAATTCTCTGCAAAATCCGGAGCGCAAAAGAGCTTAGAGGTCAAAATCTAGAGAACACGGGACTTACGTCCGTTTCGCTCCCGGCGGGCTGTACCGCCTCCGCCTTGACCATGATGGGCTAATTGCGAATGGATGGCAAGGTTAGATGTCACAACGGGGCTGTGGAAGATTGACAATCCCGGCCTTGAGATCGCTCACAAGTTGTGTTTCCATAGGGAGTGCCGGGATCGTATCTGCGTTCCGCATGCGCGCCGTAAACCTCCACCTCTAGCCTACATTCCAAGGAGGAAAAATCATGAGTAAAGTCTCGTACATTCCCAAGGACTACAACTCCGTCACTCCCTACCTAATCGTCAAGGGCGCTGCCCAGGCGATTGAATACTACAAGAAAGTTTTCGGAGCGACTGAAACCGTTCGCATGAATGGCCCGGACGGCAAGGTCGGTCACGCCGAGTTGAAGATTGGCGACTCGCACATCATGCTGGCCGACGAAAATCCCAGCATGGGGGAGGGACACACCAGCGCGACCACCGTTGGCGGGAGCCCGGTGAGCCTGTATGTATACCTTCCCGACGTCGACAGCGTGGTTAAGAAGGCGGCGGCGGAAGGTGCGCGAAAATCCTGAAGCCGGTGCAGGATCAGTTCTATGGAGACCGCAACGGCTTCATTCGAGATCCATTCGGACATCTGTGGGGCATTGCCACTCACGTGGAAGATGTGTCGCCCAAGAGATGAAAGAACGGATGAAGAAGATGATGCCGGCAGCGTAGTTGATTTGGATCAGAGGCGGGGCAGCCATGCCCCGCCTCAGCCCCCTTAAGCACTCCGCGGTTGGTATTGATGACGCTCGTACCACCCCTCGCTCAAATCTCTCCAAGCCGGATTGATCGAAATGATGAGGGCAGATTTTCTTGATTCGCAGCCAGCCTTTGATGTGCTTCTCGCGTTCGATTGCGTTGTGGACGTCCTCGAAGCGCTCGAAGTAGACGAGCCGGTCGAGTTTGTATTTCGCGGTAAACCCTGAGCCGATTCCTGTTTTGTGTTCGCGCACTCGCGCATGAGATTGTTGGTGACGCCGATGTACAGAGTCCTTGAGCGGTTCGTCATGATGTAGACAAAATACATAGGTCCTTCGCGTGGTGCTTCCGGCCGCGCTGGAGCACGCTGGGCTCAGGATGACAAGTCTGGGGTGGGATGTCTGTGACGGATGAACTTTGCGGCGGTGGAAAACTGGTCGTGGTCTACTGTCTGATCCTCGGGTTCGCCACCGAGTACAAGCACGTCCGTCAGGAAATTCACCGCGACGTAGGTCAAGCCAATCGCGAGGATGCAGCCTTGGACCAGATAGTAGTCGCGGTTCGAGATGGCTTGGATGGTGAGGCGGCCTATGCCGGGCCAGGAGAAGATTGTCTCCGTCACGATTGCGCCTGCCAGTAGCGCGCCGAATTGCAGGCCCAGGACGGTGATGATGGGGATCATGGCGTTGCGCAGCGCGTGTCTGTAGACGACCGTGCGCTCCGGTAATCCTTTGGCGCGGGCGGTGCGGATGTAGTCCTGGCTTAGCTCTTCGAGCATTGAGGTGCGGACCATGCGGGTGAGGATGGCGGCCAGGGCTCCGCCCATGGTGATGGCGGGCAGGATCAGGTTGGCGAAGGAGCCGGCGCCGGAGACGGGGAGCCATCCGAGCTTGATGGCGAAGAGAAGAATCAGGATCGGGCCCAGCGCGAAGTTGGGGAACGACAGGCCGAAGAGGCTGACTACGCTGAGGAGGCGGTCGTCCCAGCGGTTGCGGCGCTGGGCGGAGCGCACGCCGGCGGGGATCGACAGGATTATCGCTACGAACAGCGACGCCAGCGTTAGTTGCAGGGTGTAGGGATAGCGCTGGGCGAGCAGGCGCGTCACGCTTTGGTTGTAGCGGAACGAGGGGCCGAGGTCGCCGTGGAGGACGCCTTTCCAGTAGTGGAGGTATTGCTCGCCGAGCGGGGCGTCGAGGCCGTAGGCGTGGCGGGTGGCTTCGATGTCGGCGGGCGGGGCGCCTTCACCCAGCATTTGCTGGATGGGGTCTCCGGGGACCAGGTGGATTAGCAGGAAGACGAGGCTTACTACCAGCCAGATTACTGGGAGGGTGTAGAGGACGCGTTGGAGGAGGGCTTTCAGTGCCAGTACCAGTTGCCAGTTGCCAGTTCTCGTCGCGAGGGCGTAGTTGAAACTCCTTGCGGAGCTGGTGGCGCTGCTCGCGGGTAAGCGAGTCCTTCGCTCGAATGGTCAGCTTGCGAGGGCGACTGGCTCCACACAGGATGACAGCAGTTCGCATCTTTAATCTCCCGCGTGCTTGGCTGGCTCTGCTTTGTCTTCTACGTTTTCCACCTTTTCGATCTTTACTTTGGCGATGCGGTGACCTTCCATCTCTTCTACCGTGTAGCGGTGGCCTTCGTATTCGAAAGACTCGCCGAGGTACGGGATGCGTTGCAGGCGGGCCAGGACGAATCCGGCGAGGGTTTCGAATCCGGCGTCGCGGGGCAGGAGCAAGCCGTGCTGGGTTTCGAGGTCGCGGATGTTTACTGCGCCTTCGAGCACCAGGACTGACTCGTCTTCGAGCGCCGGCTCCGGCGGGGACACGTCGAATTCGTCTTCGATGTCGCCTACCAGCTGCTCGAGAATGTCTTCGACCGTGATTACGCCGGCTGTTGAGCCGAACTCGTCGACCACTACTGCCAGGTGGCGGCGGCGCTCCTTGAATTCGGCCAGCAGTTCCGCCAGGACTTTGGTTTCAGGAACGACCAGGACATCGTGCATGATCTGGCCGATCTGGGTGCGGGCGATGCGCGAGGCCAGGGGCATTCCAAGATTGATCAGCCGAAGCCGCACCCAGCGGACCAGCTCTTTGTAATAGAGGACGCCGACGATGTGTTCGGGGCCGCGCTGCGGGTCGTAGACCGGGATGCGGGAGTGCTGGCCTTCGACTACGCGGTTCAGGGCTTCGTCGAGGGTCGAGGTCCGAGGGCAGGGAAAAAATATCGGGGCGGGCGACCATGACTTCGCGGACGGTGATGCTGTCGAGTTCGATGGCGTTGTGGATCATCTCTTCCTGCGACTCGGGGATCTGGCCGAACTGGCGGCTGGCGGTGACGATGAGCTTGAGTTCGTCGGGGGAGTGGACGGCGCCGCCGCGGCGGGCGTCGCGCGCTCCGAAGAGGCGCAGGACCAGGCCGCCGGAGCGGCGCATGAAGAACAGCACAGGGCGGGTTAGGGTGAGGAAGGCTTCCATGGGCGCGGCGACGGCTAGGGCGATCTGTTCGGAGCGCTGCAGGGCCAGAGTCTTCGGGACTAGCTCGCCGAGCAGGACGTGCAGGTAGGTGATGAGGCTGAAGGCGATCACGATGGCGATGCCGTGGGCGTAGACCGCGGCGTGCGGGACTTCGTGCACGAAGCGGAGAGATTCGACCAGGCGGGCGACCATGGGTTCGCCGATCCAGCCCAGGGTTAGGCTGACCATGGTGATGCCGAGTTGAACGCCGTTGACGACTTCGTCGAGGTGCTGGTGGAGGCGCTGGACGATGCGGGCGCCGCTGCGGCCGGAGTCGATGAGCTGCTGGATGCGGGTGTCGCGGACGCTGACCAGGGCGAACTCCGCAGCCGCGAAAAACGCGTTCGCCGCCACCAGGAGAAGGATCAGGAGCACGCGGAGCAGCACGAAGGCGATCATTGAGGATTGGTTCTAATGGGGTAATTCTAACATTCCAAAGGGGCTGGCAGGGCTGCGCGGGCTTTGGGATGGCGTCTTAAGATCTTTACCACAGGGGGCACGGGGGAGCACAGGGTAAAACTTTTGGGGCTGCTGGGCTACCTTTTTTCTCTTAGCGTGGTCTAACTGGCAGGTGGCTCGTGGTTTAAGCGTGCCGCGAGTCGTTCGGGCTCGGGTTGAAATCTCTGGAACAAAGACAACTTCGGCTGCGTACAGGATAATGAGAGCGCGGGACGGCGCTTTTTTCGGTCGAGCAATTCGGCAAATTTCAGCAAGCATTTCCAGCAGGGATTCAGGAGGCAGTTGTGAACGGAAACGGAAATAATAAGAAGAAGCGCCGCAAACTGTTTATTTGGGGCGGAATCGGAGTAGGGATTGTCCTGCTGATTGCGATCGGCGTGTTCGCGGCTACGCGTGGCGGAACCAAGATTGATCCGACGAAGCTGGCGAAGGTGGAAAAGGGCGACCTGGCCAAGAGCGTGGTGGCGACGGGCAAGGTGACGCCTATCACCAAGGTTGAAGTGAAGTCGAAGGCCAGCGGCATCGTGAAGAAGCTGCTGGTGGATTACGGCGACCGGGTCAAGAAGGGACAGTTGCTGGCGCAGCTCGACAAGGTGGAGATCGAGGCGCAGGTGGCGCAGTCGCGCGCGGCTTTGGATGCGGCTGCGGCCAACATGACCAGTTCGCAGGCGGATTACGAGCGCGCCAAAGTGGACGCCGAAGGTCCGGATGTGCCGCTGCTGAAGCGCGCCTATGACCGCGCGGAGGGTATGGCGAAAGATGGCGTGGTTTCCGCCTCGGCGCTCGACGATGCCGAGAAGAATTATGAAATGTCGCTGAATAAGCAGAACGTCGCCAAGGCGCAGGTGACGGTGCTGAAGGCGAAGATCGCGCAGTCCAAGGCGCAAGTGGCGCAGGATCAGGCCAACCTTACGCAGTTGGAGGAGCAGCTCAGCTATACCGACATTGTTTCGCCGATCGATGGCATTGTGCTCTCGCGCGACGTGGAGATGGGCGATGCGGTGAGCTCGATTCTGGTGCTGGGTTCTTCGGCCACGCTGGTGATGACGCTGGGCGATACCAGCGAAGTCTATGTGAAAGGCAAAGTGGACGAGAGCGACATTGGGAAGGTTTATCTGGGGCAGCCGGCGCGGATCAAGGTGGAATCGTTCAAGGACAAGACCTTTACCGGGAAGGTGACGAAGATTTCTCCGATGGGCGTGGAGAAGGACAACGTCACCACGTTTGAAGTGCGGGTTTCGATTCAGAATCCGGGCGGCGAACTTAAGGCGGAGATGACTGCCAACGCCGAAATCATCCTCGAAGAACACAAGAACGTGCTGCAGATTCCGGAAGGCGCGATTCTTTACGACAAGGACAAGAAAGCCTCGGTGGAGATTCCCGATCCGAAGGGCAAGGACGGCAAGGATAAGGTCGCAATCAACATCGGGATTTCGAATGGCGCGAAGACGGAAGTGCTTAGCGGGTTGAAGGAAGGCCAAGAGGTGGTGCTGCAGTAGGGCGGGCTTCGGCTTTCGGGCTGCGGCCTCGATCACTTGTGAGGAGTCACTCGACATGAATAAGCGGCGAATCTCCCGTATTCTCGGCTTCTATTCTGGCGCGGCCTTCGTTCCTGGCGATCGCGCTGTCGTGCTGCTGGCTTCCACTTTTGCGGTTGCTTCCACGCCGCAAGGAACATTCGACAAAACCTTTCAGGTCAGCGGGCCGGTGAATCTGGAAGTGCAAACCCACTCCGGCGACATTATTGTGCGCAGCGGACCGGCGGGCTCGGTCTCGATTCGAGGAAAAATCTTTGTGAGCGACCACTGGCTGGCCGGAAACCGGCACGCGGAGGTCGCCGAAATTGAACAGAATCCTCCACTGCGCCAGGATGGGAACAACATTCACATTGATTACGTGAACGCTCACGACATTTCGGTGGACTATGAGATCACCGTGCCCGCCGACACTACCGTCAACGCCCACACCGGATCGGGAGATCAGACCATTGAAGGCGTGCATGGCAATGCCGACCTGCAGAGTGGATCGGGAGACATGAGACTCTCGCAGCTTACCGGGGAGATTCGGGTGCAGACCGGGTCGGGCAATGTGCGGGCGCGCCAGATCGCAGGTCCGGTGCGCGGAGGCGCGGGCAGCGGCGACATTGAGGTGGAAGAAACCGCAGCGGGCGATATTGACCTGCACACCGGTTCCGGCAACGTCACGGTTCGCGGCATTCAAGGCGCATTTCATGCCGAGGCGGGCAGCGGCGACATTACCGCCGAGGGCACGCAGACGGGCGCATGGGAGATTCGCACCGGATCGGGCAATGTGCGCGTGCGGTTGCCTGCAAATGCCGCTTTCGATGCAGACATCTCGACCAGTTCGGGCACGCTGGACGTGGTGCGCCGATCACCATGACAGTGCAGGGCCGAGTGCAGGAGACGCGCAAGCAGATCGAAGGCAAAGTGCGCGGCGGCGGGCCCGTTGCTGACCGCTGCATACAGGATCGGGCGATATACACATCGAATAGGCAGGGATCAGGTGGCTAGGGGGCGGTAAGAACCGAGCACGGAAACGAGGCCTCTGCTGACCCCTGACCGCTCGCCTGACCCCTGCTTTCCTTATTACCTCCGTGCCTTGACTCTGCAGTCACCAACAATTACTTTCGAGATTCTGGGAGCACTCCGTCTTCCCCCGCGAGGAGAACCTTGGCCCGTCCGATCATTACTCTGACCACCGACTTCGGCAGCAACGACCATTTTGTAGGCACCATGAAGGGCGTCATTCTGGAGATTGTGCCGGAGGCGCAGATTGTCGATATCTGCCACTCTGTACAGGCCTTTGACGTGCTGGATGGAGCGCTCACCATTTCGCAGGCGTATTCCTACTTTCCCAACCCGCACCGTGCATGTCGTGGTGGTCGATCCCGGCGTGGGCACGGAGCGGCGGCCGATTCTGGCTTCGTGCGACAAATATCATTTCGTGGCGCCCGACAACGGCGTGCTTTCGCTGGTGTATGCGCGCGAGGAGCGCATGCACGTGCGGCACATCACTTCCGAACATTACTATCTGCAGCCGGTAAGCAATACCTTCCACGCGCGCGACATTTTTGCTCCCGTGGCGGCGTGGCTGGCCAAAGAAGTCGACTCGCAAAAGTTTGGCGAAGAGATTGAAGACTATGTTCGCTTTAATGCCCCGAAGCCGAAAGCCGTCGACGGAAACCGCCTGCGCGGGGTTGTGCTGAAAGTCGACCGGTTCGGAAACCTCATCACCAACATCACTCCGCAAGACGCTCCCATGCTTTTCGGAGCCAGAGCGCAAGGCGTTCAAGATTGTCGTAGGCAGCCGCGAGATCACCGAAATCCGCAATGCCTATGCCGAGGGCGCTCCGGGAGAAGTGATCGCCATTCTCGGAAGCATGGGCTTTCTGGAGATCGCCGCCAATCGCGGCGCCGCCGCGCAGTTGACCGGAGCCGGCAAAGGAAACGAAGTGAGCATCATTCTCGGCGAGGCTGCCGCTGCCGGCAAGGGCGCATAAGGCAGTGACCAGTGCTCAGTGGTCAGTGGCCAGTAAGAGCCAGTAGCGTGCGCGCCGACCGATTTTACTGACCACTGGTCACTGATCACTGGCCACTGTCTTAGCTTTTCGGCTTGGGGTGGGCGTAACGGTCCATCTCGCCTGTCCACTTCAGAAAACGCCAGAGACTGGTGCGCTCCCGCCACAGAAATTCCCAAAACTCAAGGAAGCCGATCTGCGTCATCTTGACGCCGCAGTAAGTCTCGATGCGCCACAGCAGGTAGGGGCTGCGCCACGGAGCCAGGCGATGGCCCCTGGTGGCGTTCCAGAGAAAGCGGAGCCGGTAGCGCATGGCAGCATCATAACCCATGTTAGAATCCTGTCTCCGCCAGGAAATTCCTTTCATGTCCGACGCAGAAACGCCCGTCAGACACCCGCCAGAAAGCCGAAGACCACTACTATGCCGCGCTCGATTTGATGGCGGATGGGAAGCTGGAAGAAGCGGTCGCAGCCTACCGGGAATCGCTGGCGGTCGATCCTTCATTCACCGAGTGCATGCACGGGCTGGCGCGCGCGCTGCAGGATTTGCAGCGCTACGATGAGGCCATCGCGGTGGCGAAGCAGATTACGGAATTGGATCCCGATGACGTGCTCGCCCACACCAGCTTGTCGGTGCTTTATCAGAAGAAAGGGATGATTCCAGAGGCTGAGGCCGAGGGAGCGAAGGCGCGGGTGCTGGGGTGGAAGCAGCAGTTGAAGAAGAGCTAGCTTCCAGCTGTCTAGCTCTCATGCTCCCAGTCTCGAGCAATTCCAGCTCGTTTATGTTCATGAAGATTCGTGATACGCTCGCGGCTCACGAGAGCTGAGGAGCTGACAGCTACAGCTCGTACTTCTTCATCAAATGCCGGAACGAGCGGTAGGAGATGCCGAGCAGGTCGGCGGCTTTGGTCTGCACGCCATTGGAGCGGTCGAGAGCGCTTTGCAGCAGCGTGCGCTCGATGTTGGCTACGTAGACCTTCCATGCCGACACCTTCGGGAAGCACTGCGCCCGGGCGCTACTTCGGACATTCCTGCAGCAACTCCGGCGGCAGCGGCGCGGGCTTTGGGACGTTCCGCCGGGAGTTCGACGTGCAATTCGTCTGTCATCTCCAGGGCGACGGCGCGCTCGACTGTGTTTTCCAACTGGCGGACGTTGCCCGGCCATTCGTAATCGCAGAGCGCGTCGAGTGAGTTTTTGTTGACGCGCAGAATGCTTCGGTTCGCCGCGGCCGCGTATTTCTTCAGAAAGTGATTCGCCAAGCAGCGGAATGTCTTCGCGGCGTTCGCGCAGATTTGGCACGCGGATCGGAATTACGTTGAGACGGTAGTAGAGATCTTCGCGGAAGAGATTTTCGGCGACGGCTTTGTCGAGATCGCGATTGGTGGCGGCGATGACCCGCACATCAATGGGAATTTCGCTGGTGCCGCCGACCGGGCGCACGGTGCGCTCCTGCAACACGCGGAGCAGTTTCACCTGCATGGCCAGAGTCATTTCGCTGATTTCGTCGAGGAAGATGGTGCCGCCGCCCGCTACTTCAAACAGTCCGCGCTTGTTCTGGTTGGCTCCGGTGAAGGCTCCCTTCAAATAGCCGAAGAGTTCGCTTTCCAGCAGAGTTTCCGGGAAGGCTCCGCAGTTTACCGAGACGAAGGGTTCGGTGGCGCGCGGCGAACAAATGTGGACGGCGCGTGCTACCAACTCTTTACCGGTGCCGCTCTCGCCGTGAATCAGGACGGTGCTGGCGGTGGAAGCGACGGTGCGCAGGGTCTGTTTCAGCTTCTCCATGGCTGCGCTGGAGCCGATGATGTTGTCGAGCGAGTTGTGGGAAGCGGCGTCGCGGCGCAGGGCGAAGTTCTGCTTGCTCAGAGACAGCTTCTCGAGAACGCGGTTGATGGTCAGCTTGATTTCGTCGACCAGGCCGGGGCTCTTGCGAATGTAATCCGAGGCGCCTCCGGCTTTCACGGCTTCCACCGCGGCTTCGTAGTCGTCGACGGCCGTGATGAGAATGACCGGGGAATCGGGCGAAACGCGGTGGGCATGGCGCAGCACTTCGATGCCATCGATATTCGGCATCTTGATGTCGGTGATGATCAGATCGTAAAGTGCGCCGTCGATCTTGTTTTTGGCTGCCTGGCCGGATTGCACGGTTTCGACGCGATGTCCATCGCGGCGCAGGGCGATGTCGAGCATTTCGCAGATGGAGCGCTCATCGTCGCAAACCAGAATGTTAGCCACGCAGCCTCCCTTCCCCCGCGACGGCGGCGAATTGCGCGGGCGCGGCGAAAGTTTCGGGTGAAGTAGTGCGGACGGCGCTGACGTTCGGCATCGAGCCGGCGCAGCCGCAGGACGAAAGTCGTCCCCTGGCCGGGCTTGGAGCGTGCCCACACTTTGCCTTCGTGCGCTTGCACGATCTGGTAGACGACTGCCAGGCCGAGTCCCGTGCCGCCTTCAAAGTTCGATTGGAAGGGCTCGAAAATCTTTTCCGTCTGTTGCGGGGTCATGCCGGTTCCGGTGTCGGCGAAACTGACCTGCCAGTCGTCTCCCAGGCGTTCGATGCCGACCTTCAGAGTGCCGCCGTTGCGCATGGCGCGGACCGCGTTCTCGGCGAAGTTCCAGAAAACCTGCTTGAGTTTGTCGCCGTCGGCGAGCACCCAGGCTTGCGGAACCGCGAACCCGCTCTCAATCGTGATGGCGATATTTTCCGCGGTCATGCGGTGCCGCATGAGGGTGAGCGTGTCCTCGACCAACCGCACCAGGTCAGTCTTTTCGAAGTGATACTGCTTGCCGCGGGAGTAAGCCAGAAAATCGGTGATGATGCCATTCAGGCGTTGCGATTCGCGGGTGACAATGGCGAGCAGGTTGCGATGCTCCTCGCTCATTTCCGGAATGCCGGAAAGCATGCTGACCGAGCCGGCGATGGAGGTGAGCGGATTGCGAATCTCGTGGGCGATGGCGGCCGCGAGACGGCCTACGGCCGCCAGGCGGTCCTGCATGCGGACTTCGCGCTCCAGCCGCCGGATCTCGGTAAGGTCGTCGAGGGCGTAGACGTAGCCGAGAGCTCCGCGCTCCGGCCCGCTCAGGGCGGCTACTCGCACGCGAACCGTTCTGCGGAAGCTTCCTACGGTGTCGAAACGAACTTCGGCGTGGGTCTGGGACTCGCCATTGGGCAGGGGATCGAGGAATATTCCGCTGACCGGTTTTCCCAGCAACTGGTCAGAGGCGCGCTCCAGAAGTTTCAGCGCGGCGTTGTTGACCAGGGTAATGCGCCCATCGAGACCGGTGGTGATCAATCCGCTGCTGATGGACTGAATAATGTTTTCGTGGAGGATCTGAAGATCTTCGAGCGCTCCGCTGGTGTCTTTCAGCTCCACCCGCGCCTGGCGCAGCTTGGCGACCAGCAGGCCAGCCAGGTAGGCGACCGCGAGAAAGGCAAACAAGTTCACGAAAATGATCGCCTGCAGCACCTTCAGTTCGGGATGCGTGGTGCAGTAGGAGTGCACGAGTCCGTAATAGTTCAGTTCGAGAACCGTGCCGTAAAGAATGAAGGCGAGGGCCGCGACCAGTTGCGCCCACACCCGGGGCAGCAGGATACCGGCGACGATGATGGCCAGAGGGTAGAGAAAGTTCAGCGAGCTGTCCCAGCCTCCGGTCTCGTGCACGACCAGGCTGACCATGATCAGGTCAGTGAGGACTTGCAAGGATGCCTGCAACCGGTGCTCGCGCCAGAACCGAGAGCAGGACTACATAGAAGAGCGAGACGGTATACCACAGCACCATGGTGCCGAGGAAAAGGCGCAGGGGCAGGCGGGTGGGCGTCAGCTCGGCGACTGCCAACTGAATTCCGAGCAGGAAGGTGAGGATCAGGATCCGTACTTTGACCAGCCAGGCCAGCCAATTCCGCTCGTCGAAAGTCGATTGCATGGTCAATCCAGGTTCAACGCTTCCAGGTTTCAAAGTCTCAAGGTTTCAAGGTTTCGAAGTTTTTCAGAAGCAGCTCTCCTTGAAACTTTGAAACCTTTTTCCACCTTGAAACCTCGCGTTTAAGCCGCCTTTAGCCTGCCAATTTTGCGATCATGGCGAACAGCGGCATGTAGAGTGAAATTACGATGCCGCCGATGGTTACGCCGAGCAGGCCGATGATGACTGGTTCGAGCATGGCCAGCATGTCCTTGGTAGCAGCGTCCACTTCTTCTTCGTAGAAGTCGGCAATCTTCTGCAGCATGCTGTCCATGGCGCCGGTGGCTTCGCCGACGCCGATCATCTGGGTCACCATGTTAGGGAACACTCCGCATTCGCGGAGCGGATCGACGATGGTGCGGCCTTCTTCGATGGCTTTCCGCACTTTCATCAGCGCTTCTTCCAGCACGGCGTTGCCTGAGGTCCTGGCGGTGATGGCCAAGCCTTCTAGAATCGGCACGCCCGAGGTGATCAGAGTGCCCAGAGTACGGGTGAACCGGCCCACGGCGATCTTGCGAAGCAGGGATCCGACGATGGGCAAATGGAGCAGGAATTTGTCGAAGTAATAGCGTCCTCGCGGGCTCTTGCGGATCGCCTTAAGGCCGAATACAGCTCCCGCCCCGACTACGAGGAAAACCCACCAGAAACTCACCATGAACCCGCTCAACCCCATCACGATGCGGGTGGGAAGAGGCAGGGCGACACCCAGTCCGGCGAACAGGTTGGCGAAGATGGGCACCACAAACTTCAGCAGTGCGCCGACGATCAGGCCCGCCAAGCTGACGACTGCGACGGGATAGATCAACGCCGATTTGACGGCAGCCTTCAGGCGAACCGCTTTCTCGACGTAGACCGCCAGACGCTGCAGGATGATGTCCAGAATACCGCCGGTTTCGCCGGCTTCAATCATGTTGGTGGTGAGATCGTCGAAGACGACGGGATATTGCCGCATGGCATTGGCCAGCGTCGCGCCGCCTTCTACCGTGGTGCGGACGCCGGTCAGCGTCTTCTGGAAGGACGGGTTTTCCTGGTTGGCGGCCAGGATTTCGAGACACTGCACCAGCGGCAGACCGGCATCGATCATGACCGAGAACTGGCGAAAGAAAATCGCGATGTCCTTGACCTTGACCTTGGCTGGTTCCGAAAGTGGGCATGGAAAACTCTTTGCCCTTTTCCCGGACGGAGCCCGGTGTAATGCGCTCGCGCCGCAATGCCTGCTGCAGCGCCTGCTTGTTTGGTGCTACGCGCTCTCCGGAGATTTTCTGTCCGGAGGCGTCCTTGCCGGAAAATGTAAAAACTGGCATGGTCTTGGCCTCTCCTCAGTGTCGTCCCTGATTCCTGAATTTCCTGCGGCTCAAACTTGTTGTGCCCTGCCCATCGCGTCAGCCGCATGCGCGATGCGCCGTCAGATGTTCTATTTCGAAGCTGCCCCTTTTGCCGCTCCCGCCGCGCCGCCCCGGTTCAACAAGCTGGCGCCGCGGTTAATCATTTCCTGCAGTTCTTCCTGATTGCTGGAGCGAGCCAGAGCCACTTCCAGCGTGACTTGTTTCTGGAAGTACGCCGTAGCCAGAGCCTGGTTGAACGTTTGCATTCCGAACTTGTCTTGTCCCGACTGCATGGCCGAATACACCTGGTGAATCTTGTCTTCACGGATCAGGTTGCGAACGGCCGGGTTGGGGATAAGGATTTCCATGATCATGGCGCGTCCCTTGCCGCTCGGTGTTGGCACCAGGCTTTGGCACATGATGCCTTCGAGCACCAGCGAAAGCTGGGCGCGAATCTGCGGCTGCTGGTGCGCGGGGAACACGTCGATGATGCGGTTGATGGTGGAAGTCGCCGAATTGGTATGCAGCGTGCCGAAGGTCAAGTGACCGGTTTCGGCGATGCGCAGCGCCGACTCGATGGTTTCCAGGTCACGCATTTCGCCGATCAGAACGACATCGGGATCTTCACGAAGCGCGGCGCGCAATGCGTCGGTGAAGCTCTTGGTGTCGGCGTGCAGTTCGCGCTGGTTGACCACGCAGTTCTTGTTCATGTGCACGAACTCGATCGGATCCTCGATGGTGAGGATGTGGTCGTGGCGTTCGCTGTTGATCTTGTCGATCATGGCCGCCAGGGTAGTGGATTTACCGGAGCCGGTGGGTCCCGTCACCAGCACCAGACCGCGCGGCTTGTCGCAGAGCTTACTGACCACGGCGGGCAGGCCGAGCTGGTTGAACGACTTGATCTCGAAAGGAATCAGACGAAACACGGCCGCCGTGGCGCCGCGCTGGTTGAAGACGTTGGCGCGGAAGCGGGCCAGGCCTTTCAATCCGAAAGAGAAGTCGAGTTCGAGGCTTTCCTCGAAGCGGTGCTTCTGGGAATCCGTCATGACGCTGTAGGCCAGTTGCTTGGTCTCGGCAGGCGTCATCTGGGGAAGGTCCAGCGGCACCAGGTGGCCGTGGACGCGGATCTGGGGCGGCGAATTGGTGGTGATGTGAAGATCGCTGCCATTCATCTCCAGCATCCGTTTCAGCAAATCACTTAATGACAGACCCATAATCGTGTTCCCTTCCCTACGTCTTAAATCTTTACGAACTTAATCTTCACGAACTAGTGAATGGTCTCGCGGGCAACTTCTTCCAACGTGGTGATGCCCGCAGCCACTTTGATCAGACCGCTACGCCGGAGCGTGATCATGCCGCGTTCGATGGCCTTCTTCTTCAATTCGACCGCCGAAGCGCCGACCAGCACGAGTTCCCTGATTTCATCGTCCACTTCCATCACTTCGTACAAACCGCAGCGGCCCTTGTATCCGGTGTTGTTGCAAACCCCGCAGCCTTTGCCTTTCTGAATCTTGATGGTCTTGGCTTCCTCGGGCGAGAATCCTTCTTCGATCAAGGTCTGGACCGGAACCTCCACGGTCTCGGAGCAGTCTTTGCAAATCCTGCGAATCAGGCGCTGGGCGCAGATCAAGTGAACCGAGGTCGCTACCAGAAAAGGCTCAATGCCCATGTTCATCAAGCGCGTGATGGTTTCAGGCGCGCCGTTGGTGTGCAGAGTGGAGAGCACCAAGTGGCCGGTGAGAGCGGCTTTGATGGCAATTTCCGCGGTTTCAAAGTCGCGGATTTCGCCGACCAGAATGATGTTGGGATCCTGCCGCAGGAAGGAGCGCAGAGCCGCGGCGAAGTTTAATCCAATCTGCTCCTTCATCTGCACCTGGTTGACGCCGCCCAACTGAAATTCGACCGGATCTTCCGCGGTCATGATGTTGGTGTCGGGCTGGTTGAGGCGCGAGATCGACGAATAGAGTGTGTTGGTTTTACCAGAACCCGTGGGGCCGGTGACCAGCACCATGCCGTAAGGCTTGAGAATGGCTTTTTCGAACTTGACCAGCGATTCGGGCTCGAAACCCAGCTTGGTCATGTCGAGCCGCAGATTTTCTTTGTCGAGCAACCGGAGCACAATTTTCTCGCCCCACAGTGTGGGCAGCGTGCTGACGCGGAAGTCGAGCTGTTTCTTGCGGCCGCCGATATTCATTTTCAGCATGATGCGGCCGTCCTGCGGCAGACGCTTCTCGCTGATATCGAGCTTGGCCATGATCTTGAGACGAGACGTGATCGCGTCCTTTAACTTCATCGGCGGCGACATGATTGCCTGCAGTACGCCGTCAATACGGAAGCGCACGCGGAATTCTTTTTCGTAGGGCTCGATGTGAATGTCGCTGGCTCCGCGCTTCACCGCGTCGGTGAGCACGAGATTCACCAGTTTGACCACGGGAGCTTCGTCCGCCGCTTTCTCCAGCTGCGACAGCTCCATCTCCTGCTCTTCCGCCTGCACTTCGATGTCGCTTTCGTTCATCTCCGACATCGACTGCATTACGGTTTCGAGATCTTCCTCCGCTTTGCCCCCGTAGGCTTTGTCGATGCCCGTCAGGATGGAGCTTTCGGAGGCCACGACGGGCTCGATGTTGAAGCCGGTCATGAACTTGATATCGTCCATCGCGAAAACGTTGGTCGGGTCGACCATGGCGATGGTGAGCGATGCGCCGACGCGGCTCAGGGGAAGAATCTGGTAGCGCTTCGCGGTTTCAAACGGGATCAGCTTGACTACAGCGGGATCGATTTCAAAATACGAAAGATTAATGGCTGGGACGCCATACTGCCGGGAGAGAAAATTGGTGACATCCTCATCCGTGAGGAAGCCAAGCTTCACCAAGGCAGACCCCAGGCGGCAGTTCTGCTCCTTCTGGGCCTTGGTGGCTTGTTCCAACTGCTCCGGGGTTATGATCTTCTCTTTGACGAGAAGGTCACCCAGCCGTTGAGACATACGTCGATCTCCTATCCACGTAGTGGAACGCTGCCCGGCGAAACGTCGCCGGCATTTACACAAATCACTGCTTTTACTGGGGAGAAACGCAGTGTCTCTGTGGTGACACAAATTGTCACAGCAAGTCGATTACCGTACCAGTTACCGTGGTACTTGGACTTTTCGCTATCTCCGATACACTGCCAGCTAAATTTCAGAACCCGCGCCAGATGAGCTTTTTCCTCAGAAAAACCTGAATTTCAGGCTCAGGTACATGCACTTCGGTAAGCGCCACAGACTTCGCGGCAGGTCGGTGCAGCGCGGTTTGCTGGGGGCATACACCACCGCGCTTCATTTCGGGCCTGCTGCAGAAAATCACAGGCTCAATGTGACGAGTGCCCTTTACAGAAGTTCCTGCTTCGGTCTAAGTAGGAGGATCCCCGGGTCTTGGGATTGTCATCCCGAGCGAAGTGAGGGACCTTGGTTCCTGCCCGCTGCGGCGACACTGGTGGCGCAGGCAAAACACCAAGGTCCCTCGCGTCGCTCGGGATGACAATCGCCGTTCGCTCATGGGTGTGCGGTCCTAAGGAGCTTTCTTGTTTATCCATTGTTGGAAGTCAGCAATTCTCACAGCGGCGCTGGCTTCTGTGTGCTGCGCTCAATCGTTGCGGCAGGAGGCGGAAAACGCAGGCTTGCTCATCGGCACGGCCGTCCGTCCCCCTCAGCTTTCGGAGCCCGCCTACGCTTCTACCCTAGCTCGCGAGTTCAACATGGTTGAGGCGGAAGATGCCATGAAGTGGTGGGTGCTGCGGCCGGATCGTGCCACCTACGATTTTCGCCAGGGTGATGAAGTGGTTCGCTTCGCCGAGGCGCATCAGATGAAAGTCCGCGGCCATTGCCTGGTCTGGGGCCGTTACAACCCGGATTGGCTGACGCAGGGTCACTTCACTCCGCGGCGGCTGTCGCGGCTGCTGCGCGAACACATTACGCGCGTGATGAAGCACTACCGCGGGCAGGTCTTCGCGTGGGATGTGGTGAACGAAGCGCTGGATGAAAACGGCAACCCGCGCGATTCCCTCTGGTACAACCAGCCCGGCATTGGATTCTCGACCGAAGGAACCGCCTACATTGAGCAGGTATTCCGCTGGGCGCATAAGGCAGATCCGCACGCGTTGCTGTTCTACAACGAAGCGGAGGGCGAAGGGATGAACCGCAAGTCGGATGCGATCTACGCCATGGTCAAGGATTTCAAGCGCCGGGGCGTTCCCATCGATGGCGTGGGATTGCAGTTGCACATACCCACGCTTGACGCGGGCATGGCGGCGATCGCGGGCATCTCCTCGAACATCGCCCGGCTCACAGCGCTGGGCGTGCAGGTTCACATCACGGAACTGGACGTCTCCGTGCCTTTGGATTCCAACGGCATGCCGAAGTCCGATGACTTGACTCGCCAGGCCGAGGTCTATCGCAGCATCGTGAGGGCGTGCTTAAACGACGTGGGCTGCACCGCGATCCAGACCTGGGGATTTACCGACAAGTATTCGTGGATCGGATCCCATTCGCACGGCACTCGCGGGCACGCGCTGCTCTTTGATCGAGCGTACCAACCCAAGCCCGCCTACCGCGCGGTGTGGGAGGAGCTTTCGGCGGGACGGATGCCCGACTCTAAACCTCGCGTGGATCCCCTGCATTGAGTGCCCCGCAGCCTTTGAGTCATCTCCAGCGGGCCGCGCCTGCATCTATAATGAGTTCGGTCCATTCACCGCTCGCAGATCGCGACTGGCCTCGATTGACCGCGATCGACCGTAAAAGACTGGACCACCTGGATCCGCGTGGTGCAGACCGTTCCAACTCGACCTCCTGAGACCTCGCAGCGCAAGCGGCTCATTATCGTGCTGACGGTTTCGGTTTTTCTTTTGTTCGCCATCCTGGTTTCACAAACCGCGTTCAATCAAACCATACTGCGTCCCGATACCAACCAGCAGGCAGTCGTTTTTTATGCCCTTTCGTTGTTGATTTCTCTCTTGTTCGTTGCTCTTACTTTTGTGCTGGCGCGCAATCTGCTCAAACTGTTTGCCGAGCGCCGCCTGGGAGTGTTGGGGTCGAAGTTCCGCACCCGCATGGTGGTGGGAGCGCTGCTGCTTTCATTTGTTCCAGTAATGGTGATGTATTGGTTTGCCTATGGGCTGATGAATCGCTCGATCAACATATGGTTTTCCACTCCGGTCGAAGAGGTGCGCGAAGATACGGATGCCATGGCTTCTCTGCTGGCCAACTACGCCGCGCAGAACGCGCGCGCCGAGGCGGTTTCCATTGCTGCCTCGCCGGAGGTGCAGCGGGCTTTCGAAGGCCACGGGTTCTCCTCCGCAGTCGAAGAATTTCGCAGCCACGAGCCCACTTTACAGGGCGGATTTGCCCTCGCAATTGAAAACGGGATTCCAGAGGCCAGCCTCGGAGTCCCCGCGCCCTGGCCGCAATTAAAGGAGAAGCTGCCGCTGGCCCAGGCCGCCGCGGCACAGCCCGCACGCTTCACTTGGGAGCAAACTGAGTACACGCTGGGCAGCGCTGCGGTTGAGAAAGACGGACTAATCCTCGTGGCGCTGCCGTTGCCGCCAGAGTTTTCGAGGACGGTGCGGCAGATCGAAGCCAGCCAACAGCGTTATCTGCAACTTAGCCGCGAGCGCAAACACGTGCGGCAGACCTACATGGGGCTGCTTCTGTTGCTCACGATGATGGTTCTGTTCGTGACCACCTGGCTGGCGCTGTTTCTGTCGAAGCTGGTGACTCGTCCGCTGGCTGCGCTGGCCGAGGCGACGCAGGCGATCTCTCGCGGACGTCTTGACTATCGCATCGACGTGAGCGCCGCCGATGAAATTGGAGATCTCGTGCGCTCCTTCAACCGGATGGCAGAGGAGCTCGAAACCAGCCGTCGTCAGAATGAAGCTTCCAGCCGCGATGCCAGCGTGGCCAATGAAGAACTCGACCAGCGCCGCCGCCAGATGGAAACGGTCCTCGAGAGCATTCCCACCGGAGTGCTTTCTCTCGATGCCACCCGCTCGGTGACTCACGCCAACCACGCCCTGCTGCGAATGTTCCACCCCCAGGGCCTCGCGGAGGGAGAGCAAATATTGCGCGGAGCACAACTGGCCGACGTATTTCCGCCGGAAGTGTTGCAGGACCTGGAGCCGCTTTTGCGCCGCGCCGATCGCATGGGCATGACCACCAGCCAAATGGAGATGACTTTGCAACGCACGTCTCTCAGCGTGGCAGTGACTGTGGCCACCCTCCGCCATCAGGATGAGCGCTCGGGCTACGTGATCGTGTTCGAAGATCTCTCGGACCTGTTGAAGGCGCAGAAACAGGCGGCGTGGCGTGAAGTCGCGCGGCGCGTCGCGCATGAGATCAAGAATCCTCTTACGCCCATCGCACTCTCCGCGGAACGCATTCAACGTCATCTGGAACGCGGGATGCCTCTCGACAAGACCTCGCTCGATATCGTTCGTTCCTGCGCCAAAACAGTGGCGAGCGCGGTCGAAACCGTTCGGAGGCTGGTGGATGATTTCTCTGCGCTGGCCCGCTTCCCGGCGTCGAATCCACACCCGGCCGACATTAATGCGGTCATCGAGAGTGCGCTCTCCATGTTCAATGGCAGACTCGACGGCATCGCTCTCCACAAGTCGCTGGCGGCAGACTTGCCCAAAGTCATGGCCGACGCGGAGGCGATTAAGCGGGCCGTGGCGAACCTCGTGGACAACGCCGCCGAGGCTTTGCAGGATTCTCTGGTGCGCGAGATCCAGATTTCAACTTCGCTGGTAGCCAGCCGCGACGCGGTAGAAATCACGATCGGAGACACTGGCCATGGCGTTACCCGGGAGCTGAAGGAAAAACTTTTTCTGCCGTATTTCTCCACCAGAAAACGCGGAACCGGGCTCGGTTTGGCGATCGTGAGCCGCGTCATCGAAGAGCACCATGGATCCATTCGGGTGGAAGAAAACCAGCCAGTGGGAGCGCGCTTCATCGTCGAACTGCCGGTCGTTCCTGAACCCGCGCTGGCCGCGGTGACGGCGCAGCATGCATAAAATTCTAATTGTTGACGACGAAACCGGCATTCGCGAATCTCTGCAGGGAGTGCTAACGGACGAGGGCTACGAAACTGCGTCGGTTGAGAGTGGTGAAGAATGCCTCAAGCTGCTGCGGCGCGAGCACAATTACGAGGTTGTGCTGCTCGATATCTGGCTGCCCGGCATCGATGGCCTGGAGACGCTGGAACGAATCCGCGAGATGGACAACCCGCCCGAAGTAATCATGATTTCCGGACATGGCACCATCGAAACCGCGGTGCGCGCCACCAAACTCGGCGCTTACGACTTCCTGGAAAAGCCGCTCTCCATCGACAAGACGTCGATCCTGGTCAAGAACGCGATCGAATCCAAGAAACTGCGGCACGAGAACGTCGATCTGAAGAAACAGCTCCACGGCAAGAGCATGATCGTGGGCGACAGCATTCCCATGAAGGCGCTGCGCCAGCAGATTGGCCTGATGGCCCCGACCAACGGCCGAGTGCTGATTTATGGAGAATCCGGTACGGGGAAGGAACTCGTGGCCCACGCGATCCACGCGCAAAGCCTGCGCAAGGATGAGACTTTCGTCGAGGTGAATTGCGCGGCCATTCCCGAGGACCTGATCGAGAGCGAACTGTTCGGCCAGTACAAAGGATCGTTCCCTGGAGCCGTCGACAAGGACGGGAAGTTTCAGAAGGCCAACGGAGGGACGCTGTTTCTCGACGAAGTGGGCGACATGAGCCTGAAAACGCAGTCGAAGGTGCTGCGCACGCTGGATGAGCAGCGCGTCTCTCCTCTGGGCAGCGAGAAGACGATTGTCGTGGATGCGCGCATCATCGCCTCTACCAACAAAGATCTGGAGGAGGAAATTTCGCGGGGGAATTTTCGCGAAGACCTCTTTTACCGGCTGAACGTGATTCCGTTTTTCGTGCCGCCGCTGCGCGACCGCAAGGAAGACATTCCGCTGTTTGCCCGGTACTTTCTAAAAGACCTGGCCGCAACCTATGGGAGACGGCCGCGGGAGATTACCGATGACGCCGTCGAGGCCCTGATGCGTTATTCGTGGCCGGGCAACGTGCGCGAATTACGCAATGTGATTGAGCGCATTGTGATCATGAATCCCATGACTACGAAATTCGACTTGAAGCATCTGCCGACGCTGGTCTACCGCGACGGCCACCGGCGGGCGGCACGCAGCGAGTTCTCCACGCTGCACCAGGCGCGCGACGCCTATGAACGGGATTTCATTCTCAAGAAACTCGACGAGAACCACGGCAACGTCACTCGCGCGGCGGAGGTGTTGGGCCTGGAACGCAGCCACCTTTATCGTAAGATGAAAACCCTGGGAATTACGGTGAAGGAATAGGATCGCCGCGCAAAAGACGGCTGGGCCCGAAACGTATCTGTCATCCCGAGCGAAGCGAGGAATCCTGGCTTTTGCTTGCATCATGTATGTCTTCGCCCCAGGCAAACACCAAGATCCCTCGCGTCGCTCGGGATGACAAGTTCGGGTGTGATAGTTTCAGGCGGATAGCTAGTTTAGGTGGGATACTGCAGGTTCGCGCTACCGCTTCACCATGCGAATTTCCGTGCCATTCTTTCTGAATTCCACTTTGTCCATGAGTTGGTTGATCAGAAAAATTCCGCGACCATGATTGGAATAAACATTTTCCCCGACCGTGCACGTGGGGATGGCGTCCGGACGAAAACCAGGACCCGGGTCCCGCACCACGATCAGCACGCCGCGCTCATCGTCGCTGCTCACCAGGCACTCGACCGTCTTGGTGGGATCTTCCTTGGCCCCGTGAATCACGGCGTTGGCCAATGCTTCTTGCACCGATAGCTCGATGGCGTCTTCCTTGCCGTTCACACCCTTCATCTGGCGAACCACGCCCATCACTTCCTGCACCACGGGATCGACTGCCCGGCGGTCGGCGGAGAGCGTTACCCGCAAAAGCAAATGTAGTTGGTCGGGATCAAAATCTTTTTCGGGAAGTGGTTCCTCGGTGGAATCCGCCTGGGACATGTTTTGGCTCGTCCTGCTATTTAATGCAGTGGACAGCCTATTCTAGCTGTGAAAGCTCAATCCGACAAACTCTGGGGCATGAGACAGGATCGCCGCTACGCTGAAACGCACACAGATGGCGCATGTCCGCTATGCCGTCGCGATTGTCGTCCCTCGTTTCTGACGTCGATTGTTTTGTTTAGGTAGTGGTTTCGGCGGCTCAACGCGCCCGTCTGTTAGATGCTCCAACTGCCTTCTCCAGTCGAGTTCTTCCACGAAGCCGCGCGATTCGCGCCAGTTGGGCTGCACCTTGACGTAGAGCTCGAGAAAGATTTTCATCCCCAGCATGCGCTCGAGTTGCAGACGCGCCGAAGTGCCAATGCGTTTGAGCATCTGTCCCTTTTTGCCGATCAGGATGCCCTTCTGGCCTTCGCGCTCGCAGTAGATGGTGGCGGCGATGCGCGTGAGCTTCGCGCCCTCCTCAAACGAGTCGACGATCACGGTGGTTGCGTAGGGCAGCTCTTCCTCGGTCTCAACCAGCACCCGCTCGCGAATGATTTCGGCAGCCATGAAGCGCGACGGCTGGTCGGTGACCTGGTCGGCCGGAAAATAAGGCGGGCCCGCTGGCAGCGCGGCCGTCACCTGCTTCCGGAGTATCTCGAGTCCATCGCGCTTCAGCGCAGAGATTGGGATGATCTCCTGGAACGAATGCAGCTTCTTGTACTCCTCGATCAATGGCAGCAGTTGGCCTTTTCCGCCTCGCAGCAGGTCGACTTTGTTGAGGATGAGGTAAACCTTGGTCGACGAGTGCTTCAGCATTTGTATAGCAAACTCATCGCGCCGATCCAGCTTGCGTGTGGCATCCATGATCAAAAGAACAAGATCGCAGCCTTCCAGCGCCTCGCGCACTTCGACCATCATCTTGCGGCCGAGGGAGCTATCCGGCTTGTGCACGCCCGGAGTATCGATCAAGACGATCTGCGCCGCATCCCTGCCCTTGGCCTTGGGAAGGTTGACGATACCCTGAATCCGGTTGCGCGTAGTCTGCGGTTTGGGCGAGATGATAGCCAGCTTTTCGCCCACGAGAGCATTGAGCAAGGTAGACTTGCCGGCGTTAGGGCGACCGAGAATGCAGACAAAACCGGAGCGGAAAGGCATAGGGTAAGGTCTCAGGTCTTAGGTGTTAGGTCTTAGGCAAAGAAGTGAAGAGTCCCGAAGGCCGCCATCAGAGCCTAACACCTAAGACCCAAGGCCTAACACCTCTTATATCAGCTTCAACTGCCGCGGCTGCATCGCGGTGATTCTCACGCGTTCCACCTTGCGGTCGGTCGATTCCAGAACTTCGAAGCGCAGGCCGTCGTCATCCACCGTTTCGCCGCGCTGCGGGATATGTCCCGCCAATTCGCTGACCAGGCCCGCCACCGTGGCCGATTCCTTTCCTTCCGGCTTCGAGCCAAACAGTTCGGCGAGGCGGTCGACATCCATTCCTCCGGAAACGATGAACGACTGATCGTTCTCTCTGACGATTTCGGGTTTCTCATGCTCGTCGCGGATTTCGCCCACGATTTCTTCGACTAGATCTTCGATCGTCACCAGGCCGGCTACGCCGCCATATTCATCGACCACGATCGCCATGCGTATGTTGTTCTTCTGCATCTCGCGCAGCAGGTCGCTGCCGAGTTTGCTTTCGGGCACGAAATATACGTCGCGCCGCATTAGCGTTTCGAGAGTGCGTTTGGAAGCCTCGGTGTCCGGCACCTGCAACACATCCTGAGCGTAGACGATGCCTCGGATGTTATGAATACTTTCCGCGTACACCGGAACCCGCGAGTAGTGCTTGGTTCGCAGCATCTCGATGAAGCGCTCGACCGTAGTGTCGACTGGCACTGCGAACATTTCCGGACGCGGCTTCATGGCTTCGCGCACCGTCTTCCCGCTGAATTCAACCACGGACTGAATGAGATCGCGGTCGCCCTCCTGGATAATGCCTTCTTCCTGGCCCGCTTCGATCAGCGCGTCCACAGCCTCGGAAGCGCTCTCCGGCTGCTCGCCTGTGTTTTGCCGAGTGAGCGATGCGACCGATTGCAGGAAACCCAGGGCAATGGTCACGGGCAGCACCAGATAAATCAGCGCGGTCAAAAGCCAAGTCCACCGGATGAGCCATGCACCGTTAGTGCGCGAGAAGAAAACAAAAGGCAAGAATTGGTTAAACACAATGATGATGAGAATCAAGCTGATCGCGGCCTGCAGAATCTCGTAGATACTCCAGCGCTGATCGCCGAAGACTGCAAAGCCAACAAGCAAAGCGATCGTCGCCGTGGTGATCTGCTTAAGCACCGCCATGGAGAGCGATGCCCGGGCGCGGCTCACGTGCAGGTAGGGTTCAACCCTCTGCTCGAAGACATCGATGTTGTCCTGAAAATCGCGCGAGAGGAATTTGCCGATCTCCTGATAGACGCGGTCGACGTAAGAAGCCAAGGCCAACAGGCCCAGCAGCGGGATTAGCGCGATTGCGACGGCCCAGTTCATGCGCGGCTCCGCCTTGCGGCAGACGTTCGATGCTGTAGATGCGCGCGTTCGATCAGACCACCCTCCAACTTCAACTGCCGCCGCAACCGGCTCTCTTTGCGGGCCATCTCGCCATTATCGCGCTCATGATCGAAGCCCGCCAGATGCAGAATGCCGTGCAGCACCAGAATTTTCACTTCATCCGCCATCGAATGACCCATGCGCCTTGCGTTCTCGCGAGCGATGTCGGCGGAAATCGCCACCTCCCCGGCAATTCGCTTAGCCTGCCGTGCCGTCACCGGCGGCGCTGGAAACGATAGTACGTCCGTGGCCTTGTCTGCCCCGAGGAATCGGCGATTGAGAGACTTTAACTCGGAACTGCTGGTCACCAGTACATTCACCGTGTCGCGCAAACGGACCGCGCGCCTCGCCCGCAGCACAAACCGCTCCAGCGTGGATGAACTCAACCCCGCGATTCTCTTTCGGAGGATAACCAACTCGCTCCCAGCGCGCTTTTCATAACGCCTGCAGAATAAAGAGGAGGGCCCGGTTTCAGCCCTCCTTGCAGTTTGCAATTTTATTCTGCCGATGCTTCTCTGGATCTGTCCTTCAAGTTCGACTCCGGGCTCTTCAACTCACCGCTCTTCACGTCGCCGTTCTTCCCGTCACCGCTCTTCCCATCAACGCCCTTCGCCTCGCCGTTTTTTCCCACTGCCGGCAGCAGCATCTGCTGTTCGGCAATGTGCATCCTGTGCTCATCGTAGGCCCGGATGATACGTTGCACCAGATGATGCCGCACGACATCGGACTCATCGAAGTGAACGAACGTTAAACCCTCGACGCGTTTCAAAATGTCGATGGCTTCAAGCAACCCGCTGCGGCGCGCGTTGGGCAAGTCGATCTGGGTGATGTCGCCGGTAATCACCGCCTTGGAGTTGAATCCAAGGCGGGTAACGAACATCTTCATCTGCTCCGAAGTCGTGTTCTGCGCTTCGTCAAGAATCACGAACGAATCGTTTAGCGTGCGTCCGCGCATGAATGCGATGGGAGCGATCTCGATGACATTCTTCTCGAGATAACGGTCCACCTTTTCCGGATCGAGCATGTCATAAAGCGCGTCGTACAGTGGACGCAGGTAAGGATCGATCTTGTCCTGCAGCGTACCGGGCAGAAAGCCCAGCCGCTCGCCAGCTTCTACGGCCGGCCGCGCAAGGATGATGCGGTTCACCCGCTTCGCAAGCAGCGCAGAAATCGCCATAGCCACAGCTAGATAAGTTTTGCCCGTACCTGCCGGACCAACGCCAAAAACCATGTCGTGCGTCTCGATCGCTTCCACGTATCGGCGCTGGTTCACGCTCTTCGGCTGCACCATGCGGCGACCGAGCGAACGCTGCCGTCCGGCATCGGCCAATCCGCGCAGGGTTGCAGTCGAATCCGCCGTCAGCACGCGCAGCATGCTGTTAAGATCGCCGTTGTTGAAGCTGTAACCGGATTTCTGCAGGCTCTCGTAATCGGCAAACACCTGCTCGGCGCGAGCCACGTCGCGCGCCGCGCCCTCCAGTTCAATCGCATTCGATCGCAGGTCAATGGTGACGTTCAGGCCATCTTCCAGCACGCGCACATTCTCATCGCGCGTGCCAAATAAAGTCTCGATGTTGGGACTAATCCCGATGCTTTTCTTCATTCAATCTCTTTGACGATCAACCTCTTGACGACAGGAAATGACAAAACAGGATTATGCTTCGAGACGGGACCAGCCGGAATGCTCATGCCCAGGAGGCAAGTCACTACCATTAAGTAAAGCCTACCCCGGGCCGGGATGGGAGTCAATGGGCGCTAGTAATGAAGCTCAAGCGTTTGACCGGTCTGGACTTAGTCCCGTAGAATAGTGCA